>NZ_PQVJ01000001.1 GCF_002921135.1 Avibacterium gallinarum
CTCGATACTATGCGGTATTAGCCATCGTTTCCAATGGTTATCCCCCTCCATAAGCCAGATTCCCAAGCATTACTCACCCGTCCGCCACTCGTCAGCGTCGAAAGCAAGCTTTCAACCCGTTACCGTTCGACTTGCATGTGTTAAGCCTGCCGCCAGCGTTCAATCTGAGCCATGATCAAACTCTTCAGTTTAATCTTTCTCAATTCGTACACTAACAAAGCTCTGTGATTTCATTTAAAATCACGATGAATTTCAGTTAAGCACTAATTGTTCTAAATCTTTTAAGTTTTTCCAGAATCAACAAGTGCCCACACAGATTGTCTGATTGATTGTTAAAGAGCAAAAAACAACGACGCGATGTGTATTTTTCAATTTCTACAACGTCGCGTCGTTGTGTGCGGCGTATTATAGGCTTCTGAAAAATCTTTGCAAGTGTTTTTTGACAATTTTTTACAAAAAATTTCAAAAAGCCTAAATTTTAGGCTGTACACCTTAAATAAAATGAGAATACTTATAAAAAACTCAACTTTCACCACCGTTCCAAAGCCTGTTGATCACTTTCTCGATGTTCGATCCAACGTTCGCCCTTTTCTGTTTGTTCTTTTTTCCAAAAGGGCGCTTTGCTTTTGAGAAAATCCATAATAAATTCATTGGCTTGATAAGCCTCGCCACGATGGGGAGAACTCACTGCGACTAGCACAATTTCATCGCCCATATGTAGTAAGCCCACGCGGTGAATTACCGCAACGCGTAATAAATTCCAACGGGTGCAAGCCTCATCAACAATTTCACGCAAGGCTTTTTCTGTCATTGCAGGATAATGTTCTAAAAATAAACTGGATACACTATTGCCCAAATTCATTTCGCGCACTTTTCCCACGAAAACTACGGCTGCGCCGACACTATTTGGTGCTGAAACCCAACGATAAACCGCATTTTGATCGAAATTGTCAGTTTGTACCGCAATTTGAATTTCTGCCATTTAGCCCCCTGTAACAGGTGGGAAAAAGGCAATTTCATCGCCATTTTGCACCGCACTTTCAAGACTAGCCAAGGTTTGATTAATGGCAACCAAAAGCTTTTCTTTATCTAACGCCAATGCCCACTTATCCCCTTTGGCGCTCAAATGTTGGCGTAGTACTTCTGCATTGGCAAATTGGCCCGAGATTTCAATTTCATCAACACCAATCAGCTCTCGTGTTTGGGCAAAAAATAATACTTTAATCATTTTGTTTTCCTGCTAAAAAATGGCCAGATTTTCCACCGCACTTTTCTAAAAGACGAATATGTTCAATCACAATATCTTTCTGCACCGCCTTGCACATATCATAAATCGTTAAGGCAGCCACGCTTGCGGCAGTAAGTGCTTCCATTTCCACGCCCGTTTTACCTGTTAATTTGCATAGGCTCTCAATCCGCACTTGATTGCTTTCAGGCAGGGCCGTTAAGGATACTTCCACTTTTGAAAGTAATAATGGGTGGCATAAGGGAATTAAATCCCAAGTGCGTTTTGCCGCCTGAATACCTGCAATACGCGCTGTGGCAAACACATCGCCCTTGTGGTGCTGCCCTGATAAAATCATTTGCAAGGTGGATTGTGACATTGTAACCAGCGCTTCTGCTCTTGCTTCACGCACGGTTTCTTGTTTACCCGAAACGTCCACCATATTGGCTTCGCCATTATTATTAATATGAGTAAATGTGGTCATTATGATTCCTTGATTAACCGCCAATGCTGGCAAGATGATTACGCACGCCGCTATCACCATTATGTAAAAAGTGATGTTCTCGCTTACCCTGTAACGCAGAGAAAATGCGTGATTCTAAAAGAGATTTTTGATTATCCGCTTGTAACAAATCGCGCAATTCGATACCTTCTTCACCAAATAAACAAAGATGAAGTTTGCCCTTGGCTGAAACTCGCAGACGATTACAACTGGCGCAGAAGTTTTTTTCATAAGGCATAATTAAACCAATTTCACCTTGATAATCCAGGTGTTTAAACACTTTGGCTGGGCCATCTAAATAATTGCGCTGTTGCAATTGCCAGCCTGAAGCCAGTAATTTTTCTGCTAAAATTTGCCCTGATAGATGATAACGTTGGAAAAACTGATCCATTTCGCCTGTCTGCATTAGCTCGATAAAACGCATTTGAATCGGGCGATGTTTTATCCAATTTAAAAAGCCCGCAAATTCCTGATCATTGAGATTTTTCATCAGCACTGCATTGACTTTCACTTTCTGATACCCTACTTCAAAGGCACGATCAATACCCTGCATAATTTCAGCAAATTTATCCACCCCCGTAATACGCTGGAACATTTTCGCATCAAGGCTATCCACGCTCACATTAACGGACGTAATTCCCGCTTGTTTCCATGCGGCAATGTCTTTCGCCATACGATAGCCATTAGTGGTCAAGGCTATTTGCTTGATGCCTTCAATTTGCTGAATATTTTCGACAATAGAAAGAAAATCCTTGCGCAAGGTTGGCTCGCCACCCGTGATACGAATTTTTTCCGTACCAAGATGAGCAAAAGCTCGCACTAAGCGGACTATTTCACTTTGGGTAAGAAAGCTCGGTTTATTGGCTTCTGGCTGATAACCATTGGGTAAACAATAGTTACAACGGAAATTGCACATATCCGTAATGGACAGTCGCAAATAATAATATTGGCGGGCAAACCCATCAATAAGACGTGTTTCCCCCACCTGTTTCACAGGAATTTGTATAGGAATGCTTTGCATTAGACACCTTTCTAAAATGGAGAGGATAAGCCGTTTCCAACGTATCCCTGAGCAATACAAAATGCATTGCTGGCATTGCCACCCTATTTTGCAATCAACAAAACGTAGGTGAACAAGCTCGGAGTTATGCGAAAATTTTCTCTATTCTAAGGGCTTAACAACAATTTAGCTATACCTAGAATGGGATCTATATCAAAAAAATGCCATATTTTACTTATAAATCAATTATGTAAAATGCTATATAACGAAAATTCACAAAATTTCTACCGCACTTTTAAGCAAATTTGTTTATACTTAACCCTAATTCTCTTATAACGCTCACATTTTAAAGGAAAAATAATGAGTGATTTAACACCGCACAGTCGGCACGAAAATTTAGATAAGATAAATCACATTGTAGCTATTGGCGGCGGACACGGACTTGGGCGCGTGATGTCTGCGCTCAGTTTTATGAAAGAACGCTTAACGGGCATTGTTACCACCACTGACAATGGTAGTTCCACAGGCAGAATTCGGAAACAACAAGGTGGCATTGCGTGGGGCGATTTACGCAATTGTCTTAACCAAATTATCACTGAACCTAGCACCGCTTCTGCACTGTTTGAATACCGTTTTTCTGCCAATAGTGGAGAACTTGCAGGGCATAATCTTGGCAATTTAATGCTAAAAGCCTTAGAAAATATGCAAATTCGCCCCACCGAAGGGGTGAACTTAATCCGTGATTTATTGCGCGTAAAATCTTTTATTGTACCGATGTCAGAAAGTGCGGTGCATCTTGCCGCTTCCTTGCCTTCTGGCTCTAGCGTGGTAGGTGAAGTGGAAATTGATGAGCTGAGCGAACTACCTAACTCTATTTTCCTTGTTCCCCTTGTCAGTGCTACGCCTGAAGCCATTTGCGCTATTCAACAAGCTGAAGTGATTTTATTTGGCCCAGGCAGTTTTCTCACCAGCATAATGCCACCGATTTTGCTCCCCGAAATTATCGAAGCATTAAAAAATAGCCAAGCGAAGAAGATTTTCATCGACAATCTTGGAGTTGAACATAGCCCGTCCGCAGCGCTTTCTTTACAAGATCGAATAAATTGGATTAACGAAACCGTCGGGCAAAAGATTATTGATGGCGCGATCGTACAAAACGGTTTAATGCCAGAAAATAGCGATCCGCAATTAAAAATTATCGCCAGACGCTTGCGTGCTGATGACATCAGCTATCGCCACGATCGCACCTTATTGTGCAAAGCGATTGATGATTTGATTGAAGAGCTGGATAAGTAAATAAAAATAGGGCTAAAATTAGCCCTATTTTTTCATATAACCTATTGATTAGATTATTTATTTATAAGTGTTAAAAATTCTTTCCTAGTTTCACGATCATCAAGGAACACTCCACCAAACGCAGAGGTTACCGTGTAACTATTTGTGTCTTTAATTCCGCGGCATTTCACACAAAAATGGGTGGCTTTTACATAAACCGCCACATCTTCCGTTTCTAAAATCGTTTGGAAAGCCAATAAAATCTGTTCAGTTAAGCGCTCTTGCACCTGTGGACGTTGGGCAAAAAACGCTACCACACGATTGATTTTTGATAACCCAATCACCCATTTTTTCGGATAATAAGCTACCGACACCATGCCATCGATAGTCACAAAATGATGCTCGCAAGTGCTGGTTAAAGTCACATCATTCACTAACACCATTTCGCTCACTTTCATTCGATTTTCAATATTAGTGATTTTCGGGAAGTTGGCATAATCTAGCCCACTAAAAACTTCATCAACGAACATTTTCGCCAAACGAACTGGCGTTTCCTCAAGGCTATCATCTCGCAAATCCAGACCGATCAACTTCATAACCTCACGCATATGCTGCTCAATGCCTTCACGGCGCTGTGATTTTGTCAGTTGCGTATCCACCATTGGGGTTTCAATCCCTTTACTCACCAATGCCTGACGGACTTTCTCCGCCTCTGGGGAAATCTTGTTCATTCACTACTCTCCAAATTTCAAATTGGGCTATTCTATCAGACAATAAAACAATAATAAAATGAGAAAGATAGCGGTTCAGTATGAAAATTTCTATAAAAATCACCGCACTTTCTTGTAGAATAGAATGCAATTCTTGATTGAAAAAGGACAATTTATGTTAAGCATTGAACAAGCTTTAAGTGAAATGTTGGCGCAGCTTCCTGTGCCGCAGCAAACGGAAACTTTGCCGCTTTCGCAAGCGAGCCAGCGTATTTGTGCGGCGGATATTATCTCTCCAATTAACGTTCCCTCTTTTGATAATTCTGCGATGGACGGTTATGCGGTGCGTCTTGCAGATCTTGCCCAATCCAGCACACTCAGCGTGGCAGGCAAAGCTTTTGCCGGCAATCCTTTTAATGGTGAATGGTTGCCACAAAGTGCGGTGCGAATTATGACTGGTGCGATGATCCCTGCTGGTGCAGACGCGGTGGTGATGCAAGAAAATGTGCAACTTAACGAAGACGGCACGGTTACTTTCAATGAAATGCCAAAATTAGGGCAAAATATTCGCCGCGCGGGTGAAGATGTAAAACAAGGGGACGTGGTGCTAAAAACGGGTGAAAAACTCACCGCACTTTCCTTGCCGTTGCTTGCTTCCTTAGGCATTGCTGAAGTGCCGGTGTTTCCGCGTTTGAAAGTGGCGATTTTATCCACTGGCGATGAATTAGTTCCTGTTGGCGAGCCATTGAGCAGCGGTAAAATTTACGATACCAATCGCTTTACCGTGAAATTATTACTAGAAAAATTGCCTTGCGAAATTTTAGACTTCGGCATTCTGCCTGATGATGAAGCGCTATTTGAAAAAGCCTTTTTGCAAGCGCAAGAACAGGCGGATTTAGTGATCACCAGTGGTGGTGTGTCGGTGGGTGAAGCGGATTTCACCAAGACTATTTTAGAAAAACTGGGGACGGTTAATTTCTGGAAAATTGCAATGAAACCGGGGAAACCTTTCGCGTTTGGTCAATTAGAAAAGGCGTGGTTCTGCGGCTTGCCGGGCAATCCTGTGTCCGCCTTGGTTACCTTTTATCAATTAGTGCAGCCTGCCATTGCCAAGCTCAGTGGTTACAGCCAATGGCAAGCGCCACAACAGCTTAAAGCAATCGCAAGTGAAAATCTGAAAAAAGGCGTGGGTCGCAAAGATTTCCAACGCGGTTTTTATTGGGTCAATGCGCAAGGACAACTTGAAGTGAAAGCCGTGGGTTTCCAAGGTTCTCATCTCTTTAGTGCTTTCATTGAAAGCAACTGCTTTATTGTATTAGAAGCAGAACGTGGCAACGTGCAAGCGGGTGAAATGGTTACCATTGAACCTTTCAATGAATTATTGGGTTAATGAATTATTAGGCTGATTATGATCGAACTCACTGCTGAAGAAGAACTGCGTTACAATCGCCAAATTGTGCTGAAAGCCATTGATTTTGACGGACAAGAAACGCTGAAAGACAGCACGATGCTGATAATGGGCTTGGGCGGTTTAGGCTGTGCGGCGAGCCAATATTTAGCTGTGGCAGGCATTGGCAAATTGATTTTAGTGGATTTTGATACCGTTTCTTTGTCTAACTTACAGCGCCAAGTGTTGCACGATGACAGCCGTCTGGCAATGCCCAAAGTGGAATCCGCCAATCTCAGTTTACAGCGTTTAAATCCGCACGTTGCGCTTGAAGCCATCAACCAACAATTAGATGATGATGCTCTACTCGCATTATTGCAAAGCGTTGATGTGGTGCTAGATTGTACCGATAATGTGGAAACGCGCAATCAGCTAGATCGTTGTTGTGAGCAAAGCAAAACGCCACTGGTTTCTGGTGCGGCAATCCGTATGGAAGGGCAAATTTCTGTGTTCACTTATGAAGAAAATACCCCCACTTACCGCCAGCTTAGCCAGCTTTTCGGCAATGCGCCATTAAGCTGTGTGGAAACAGGCGTGCTTGCCCCAATGGTAGGCATTGTCGGCTCAATGCAAGCCCTTGAAGCGATCAAAGTGCGGTTGAAAATTGGTGAGAATTTATGTGGGCGATTATTGCTCATTGATGGCTTCACAATGAAGATTCGGGAAATTAAAATCCCCGTTTAGCCTAAATCAGCGAAACAAAGCGGCATTAATTGCCGCTTATTTTTTCTTTTTTCTGTCATTTTTCTCTATCGCTTCGTTTGTTCTAGCTTAGACGATTTCTTAAGATGAACGCGCTAAAATTAACACGCGCGTGAAAAGCTGTTTAAACAAACGCGGAATAGACGCAACCCCACGCTGTTTTATCTCATTGGATAATGCCACCGCAAGATCGGGCTTTGATGTGCGTTGTATAGCACGTTGAATGATGCGATGAGCCAAATATTTCTGTGAATGATCTTGCCAGCGTGCTAATCGAATAAAAGTTTGTTCAAAACCAGCATAATAGAAAAAATGCTCAATGTCTTTTTTCGGCAAATAAGTGAGCCGCATTGCTGGCTGTTCCTTATCATTGAGCAAACTTTTCGCCGTAGCAGAATATTTTTTGCCAGCTTCATCGCCATCAGTCAGCACATACCACTCAATCCCCATCGCTTTGGCATAATGAATTAAAGGACGCAACCCACACTGGGCAAATTCCACGATCCTGATGCCTTCCATCGCAAGATCAATGCCAAGCAATTCTGCCAATTCAGTTAAAATCCAAACTTCCGTTTCGCCCTCCACCAACAGCCACATTCGAGAAAATAATGCAAGGCTACGGTTATGTCGAATATGAAAGCTCAAACAGCGTAATTCTTCTTTATTTAATTGATGTGCAAGCTGAAAGGCTTGGGTGCGCTCTGCATTTCTGACTAAACGACAAATGGACTGTAAAGGAATTTGTGAAAGCAATTCTACGGAATTCGTGGTGGTGATACGTTGGATCGGCAAATAACTGACCAACTCCCAAATAATCGCCACCATTCTGGGGTGCAAGCGGGCATCGGGATCTTCAAATAAAATAATTGGCCGCAAGCTGTGAAAATCACGTAATTCATCAGCAGAAACAAATAATTGGGTTAATTGTTGGAACAAAATATGACGTAATGAATGATGCTGTTTTTCTCGCAATTTTAGGCAAAGGGATTTCACATCGTTCCAAAGTGCGGTGGTATCTTGCATTAATTCTGCTGCCATCGCACGATTGAGAAAATAATGTTGCAGCAAGTGCAGTGTGGATTGAATTTCACGATTGACTTTCGGATCATCTAACAAGGGCAACGCTGAAAAATGTTGATGCTTGCCCGATGAATTCAACCTTGCATCACGAAAACGGTAAACAGGGTGCTGTGCAATTAACGCCATTGCCATTTGCTCAGGATTTTCCAGCTTAAGCACATTCCCTTCGCCATCTAAAAAATGATAGGTGGTGATAATCTCTGCCCCTTGCATTTCCCCTGTAATCTGAAAATAAATTTTAGCATAGGGTTCATCATCAAAAATAGCCAATTGGTTATAAGGAAAATGCGTTAAGGATTTGGCTTCACGGTGAACGCTAAAGGTAAAGAAAAGGGTAATTTCTTTCGCCGTAAACGCATTATTTTCGTCCTGATAAAAATCTGCTGCTTGGAAGTGATAAAGGCGCTTCTCATCATTAAAAATTAAACTCAACGCCGCCAATAAACTGGATTTCCCCCACGCATTTTCACCAATCAACACCATATTCGGTTGCAAGGTAAATGAAAGGCGGTTTATGCCACGAAATCCTACAATATCTAATTGACGCAAATACATCACCGCTCCTTCTATCCTTGGTTTACTTGGTATTTTCAGTTCACTTGCGTAAAATAGCACAATAATTTCATCATTTTAAGGAAAAAACAGTGTTTGAAGGGTTACTTATCGTCCTTGGCCCAATGTGTTTGGGGTATTTTTTTAAGACAAAAAACACCGCACTTTTGCAGCGTATAAATCAAATTGTGATGCTGTTGCTCTATGTGATTTTATTCATTATGGGCGTATCTTTAGGGCATTTGGACGATCTTGCCAACACCTTACCGTTAATTGGTATTTCTGCTTTCACGTTTGCTTTAATCATTCAGGGTTGCAATATTCTCGGCTTAATACTGTATGACAAACTACGCCCACAGCCACTTAACCATTTAGGCAAAGATTTACCCTCGCGCGGGCGATTATTATTAGACAGCGCCAAACTTTGCTCAATGGTATTGATCGGTTTTGTGGTGGGAATATTGACCAAAGAATGGCTTGCTTTTCCTTTTAGTACAAGCACTTATGCTTTGGTTCTGCTGATCTTTTTTGTCGGCATTCAGCTGCGTAATAACGGCATTGCGTTGCGTGAAGTCATCTTCAATAAGCGTGGGCTTTACACAGGTCTGGTTTTTATTCTCACATCATTGTTAGGTGGGATTATTTCCGCTTATGTACTAGATTTACCCGTTACACAAGGCTTGGCCATTGCGTCAGGCTTTGGTTGGTATTCCCTTTCTAGCGTGGTGATTAATGATGCTTGGGGGCCTGTTTTTGGCAGCATTGCCTTTTTTAATGATCTTTCACGGGAAATTGTCAGCTTATTCATTATTCCCTTTTTTATGTTTAATTATCGCTCTACCGCCGTTGGAATGGCAGGCGCAACCGCATTAGATTGCACCTTGCCGATTATTCAACGTTCTGGTGGCATTGAAGTTGTGCCGCTGGCAATTAGTTTTGGCTTTGTAACCAATATCGTACCGCCTATTTTACTGGTATTTTTCTCTAGCATTCCCCTTGCTTAAATGTTCACTTACAGCCTGTATATCGTGATACAGGCTGAAAAAATTCATCAAATTTCCACCGCACTTTATTTATTACCATTTGGCAATAAGAACGATTCTCTCAAATAGAATAATTATTATTAAAATTCCCTTTAAAAATTAATAACTTACAGATATTTTTAGTTGCAAAAAAGAAAAAACTGGTTAAACTATGCCCACTATATTTTATTGACCATTAAGGAAAGGAGTGGCTATGTTACAAGACGCGATTATTAAAAAACTAAACGAACAAATTAATTTGGAATTTTACTCTTCCAATGTGTATTTACAAATGAGTGCTTGGTGCTCAGCAAACGGCTATGAAGGTGCCTCAGCCTTTTTGCTCCGCCACGCCGATGAAGAAATGATGCATATGCAAAAATTATTCACCTATGTAAATGAAACCACAGGTATGCCATTATTAGGCAAAATTGAAGCACCAAAAAATGATTACAAATCCTTAAAAGAAGTGTTTGAAATCACCCTTGAACACGAAAAATTCGTTACCGCAAAAATCAATGAATTAGTAGAAGTTACCTTTGAACACAAAGACTACTCTACTTTCAATTTCTTACAATGGTATGTGGCAGAACAGCACGAAGAAGAAAAATTGTTCAGCAGCATTATTGATAAATTCAATTTAGTGGGCGAGGACGGACGTTCCCTTTACTACATTGACCGCGATTTAGCCACATTAGAATAATCAGAATAAAGGAGAGAAAAATGTTATCAAACAACGTGATTAAATTATTAAACGATCAAATGAATTTGGAATTTTATTCCTCAAACTTATATTTACAAATGAGCGCTTGGTGCGAACAGCAAGGCTTTGAAGGAGCGGCACAATTTTTATCTGCCCACGCCGCAGAAGAAATGCAACATATGCGTAAATTGTTTACCTATTTAACTGAAACAGGCGCATTGCCAATCATTAGCGAAATTGAAGCACCGCCGCACGAATTTAGCTCATTAAAACAAGTGATTGAAACCACTTACCAACACGAAAAGCTGATCACCAGCAAAATCAATGAATTAGTCGGCAAAACCTTTGAAGAAAAAGACTTCTCAGCCTTCAATTTCTTACAATGGTATGTAGCAGAACAGCACGAAGAAGAAAAATTATTCAGCGGTATTTTAGATAAACTGAATCTTCTTGGCGATGACGGCAAAGGGTTATTCTTAGTGGATAAAGACCTTGCAAAACTTGCTGTGAATCACGGTTAGTTGTCATTGGTTATTACTAGAAAGCCAGCTACTCGCTGGCTTTTTCTTTGTCTGAAATTTGCTGATTTTCCACCGCACTTTGGATTTTTTCATAATGGCAAGTGCGGTAGAAAAATGCGGAAAGTAGTACGCAGAGCATTAAAATAATTTGGATTAAACGTTTTTTGGTGAGTTTTTCTGTTGCCATTATTATTTCCTTAACAATTATTTAACTATTTAAAACTTCTTAATTTTACCATTTAGTGGTATCATTTCTTGCGTTAGATCAATTTTATATGATTTTTTCTGCTTTACCGAGTTATTTGAGGATTAAATGAAGATTTTAGCTAATGACAGTAAAATTGGGCGTCGTGTTCAATCCGGCGGCTGTGCCATTCACTGCCAAGATTGTAGTATCAGCCAACTCTGTATTCCTTTCACATTAAATGAACACGAACTAGATCAGCTTGATAACATTATTGAACGCAAAAAACCTATTCAAAAATCTCAAGTCTTATTCCAAGCTGGCGATCCTCTTACTTCTCTGTATGCTATCCGTTCCGGCACGATCAAATCTTACACCATTAGTGAAACAGGTGAAGAACAAATTACGTCCTTCCATTTACCCGGTGATCTCGTTGGCTTTGACGCAATTACTAATATGCAGCACCCAAGTTTTGCACAAGCCCTAGAAACCGCAATGGTGTGTGAAATCCCTTTTGATATTTTAGATGATTTATCAGGCAAAATGCCAAAACTGCGCCAACAAATTATGCGCTTAATGAGTAGTGAGATTAAAAGCGATCAAGAAATGATCCTCTTATTATCTAAAATGAATGCAGAAGAACGCTTAGCCGCATTTATTCATAATCTTTCTCGCCGTTACTCCGCTCGCGGTTTTTCAGCACGGGAGTTTCGTTTAACAATGACCCGTGGTGATATTGGCAATTATTTAGGCTTAACCGTTGAAACCATTAGTCGTTTGCTAGGGCGTTTCCAAAAATCAGGTATGTTATCCGTGCAGGGCAAATACATCACCATAAATAATATGGCAGAATTATCACAATTAGCAGGTGTAACCAAAACGCGCATTCAAATGGTAAGTTAATTTACTTTTCCGCTCTTTCTAGTGCAACAATATGTTGCACTAGATCACGTTTTTCCCTACTCTAACTTGTTATTCTTGCCAATCTTTTCTATGCTATAAGACACTTAACCATCATTTGGAGGTTGTTATGAAATTTAAAAATATTTTGGTTGTGTTAAATCCCGAAAATGAAAAGCAATATGCCCTTGCTCGTGCAGTGCGTTTAGTCAAAGAACAAAAAAGTGAAAGCAAGGTAAAAATCACCACCTTTATGACGGTTTATGATTTATCTTATGAAATGTCTGCGCTACTTTCTTCAGAAGAACGTGAAAATATGCATCAAGGTGTTATTGAGCAACGCCAAAAAGCAATCCAACCTTATTTGGACAAATACGCCGATCCAAATATTGAATTTCATTCAGCGGTGGTTTGGAATAGCAATGAAGCCGAAGCCATCGCCGAAGAAGTTGAAAAAAATAGCTATGATCTTGTGGTGAAATATACACAGGAAGAAGAAAGCATTACTTCGCTCATTTTCACCCCAATGGATTGGCAGCTATTACGCAAATGCCCTGCGCCAATAATGATCGTGAAAGACGGAGATTGGAAACATCAACGCCGTATTTTAGTTGCCGTTAATGTGTCAGATGATGAAGATCATCATAGCTTACTCAATAATGAATTAGTTACACTCGGCATTGATTTAGCAGATAGTTTGGAACGTGGAAATGTACACCTTGTTACAGCCTATCCGCCAACACCGATCAATATGGCAATAGATTTACCGGAATTTAGCACCGCAGATTATAGCAATAGTATCCGCGGACAATATTTGATCAATATGAAAGCTTTACGCCAAAAATTTAATATTGATGAAGATCACACTCACGTTAGAGAGGGGTTCCCTGAAGATGTTATCCCTGAAGTAGCAAAAGAATTAGGGGCAGAAATGGTAGTACTAGGCACAATCGGCAGAACAGGACTTTCCGCCGCTTTCCTAGGAAACACCGCTGAACACGTTATCAGTAAATTAAATTGCAATTTATTAGCGATTAAGCCGAATGACAAATAAGGCAAAAATATAATACAAAAAAGCTGATTTCACATTTGAAATCAGCTTTTTCATTTCAACATCTAAAACGCCAGATTATTTTGCATAAAGCGGAGCTGGACCAATAGGACCACCTTTCGTTGTTGCCTCTTGTTGCTTTAATAATTTACCTGATGAAGAAATTTCTACACGACGGTTATCACGTAAACAGTCTTTTAATGCTTGGCCTCCAGCAACATCATCACAAGCTTTAACTTGATATGCCTTTCCATAACCAATTGCTTCAATATGTGCTGTTACTCCCTGTTGAATTAATCTAGCCTTAACTCTATCAGCTCGACGTTGTGAAAGTTTCAAGTTATACGCTACAGAACCCAAACGGTCAGTATGACCAGACACCTTAACATCTTTAGCTTGTGCTTCTTTCAACTGTTTAGCTACGTTATCAACAACCTCAATTCCTTTTGGTGAAAGAGTATCTTTATTAAAGTCAAATAAGAAATCACCTTTTAAGCTGAAAGATAAGCTACCATTACAGCCATTCGGATACCAAAAGAAACTTTGGGCATTCATATCTTTGTCAAATAAAATCTTGTACTGACAGATTTTGTGCTCACCATTTTCACGATAATTGAAAACATAATCCCATTCACGAACACCAAATAAGCCTTCTGCGAAATGTGGACGATCGATCAAGTTATAAATTTGATCTTTATTCATACCACGTTCAATCATTCGCACATTATCCCAATTTGGCCAAGAGCCATATTGACTACCATCGTGGTTAAATTTAGAATCCTCAATTTTCGGCCAAACTAGATCTTCTGATGTACCTTCATCAGTAACCTTACTTAAGTTTCCGCATGCTGCTAATGTCGTTGCAGCAACAGCTGAGAATAAAAGATGTGATAATTTCATATTTTTACCTTAACACTATAAATAAATCATTACTTGGAAATGAACAGAATGCCCAAATGGCATTTTTGTTCGGCACTATATAGTAAAGCTAATTATCAATAAAGTAAATTAACAAAAACCCTTTACTACACGAAATCCCACAAGTTTTTTGTCAAATAATGTAAAGATAACGTTTTTTATATTTTACCCTTAGTACAAAGTCCGCTCATTACGCTTCAACCAGCTCAACAACAGATTATCTGCGCTTTCTTCAGCTTGTTTTCCTAATTTCTGCACAAGAGATTTTTTCATTGTGTATTTCACTGAAAGCACGAGTCTGTCTTTAATGGCTTGTAAGATCAAATCATCGCTGGTGGCAATTTCATCGACTAAGTTTAATCCTAGTGCCTGCTGACCAAACCAATGTTCCCCTGTGGCGATTTGTTCCACATCAATTTGTGGGCGGTGTTGAGCGACAAATTGTTTAAATAATTGATGGGTTTCATTTAACTCTTGCTGGAATTTTTCTTTGCCTTTTTCAGTGTTTTCGCCGAGTAAGGTTACGGTGCGTTTATATTCGCCTGCTGTCATCACGTCCACATCAACATCGTGCTTTTTCAGTAAACGATGAATATTCGGCACTTGCGCCACCACGCCAACTGAGCCAATAATGGCAAAAGGCGCGGCAATAATTTTATCCGCCACACACGCCATCATATAGCCACCGCTGGCCGCTACTTTATCCACGGCTACGGTTAATTTTATTTGATGCTGTTTCAAGCGTGCTAACTGAGAAGCCGCAAGTCCATAGCCGTGTACCACACCACCAGGGCTTTCCAAACGCAGCAACACTTCATCTTCTGGTTTAGCAACGGCGATAATGGCACTCACTTCTTCACGAAGTGCGGTGGTTTCTGAGGCAGAAATATCCCCTTTAAAACTCAACACAAATAAATGAGGCTTGCGTTCGTTTTCTGGATTATCGCCTTTTTTACGCTTTTCTTTTTCTGCTTTGGCTTTTTGTTTTTCTTCTTTTTTACGCGCTTTCTCCGCTTGTTTTAACGCATCTTCAGAAAGATGAAACTCCGCCAAACGCTTGGTGTTTTCTTCATATTCTTGCGATAAATCGGTAATCACTAACTCCCCTGCTTGGTGAGATTTTTTCTGTTTAAACGCCATAATCATCGCGACAATCCCTGCGATAACCAATAACACCGTAAGAATTTCTAGAATAAATAAGCCATAGCCCATTGCTAATTCTGACCACATAAGCTGTCCTTTTTGTTAAATAAAAATCAAAATGCGATCATAAAGCATTTCTGGCAAAGTGCAATTTTCCGCTTATTATTTACCATTAAGAAAAAATCTTTTTCCTTTTTTACGATTGTTCTAGAAAAAATTCGCTCTATAATGACCGCACTTTATGATAAGCACAGTTTAAGGATTTATTATGTCAAAAGTTCTTGTTTTAAAATCGAGTATTCTCGGCGATTATTCACAAACCAATCAACTTGCAGACTATCTTGTATCAAAATTACCCGCAGGAACAGATGTGGTTGTGCGTGATTTAGGCGCTAATCCATTGCCACACTTTGATGGCGTTGCTGCCAATGCCTTGCGTGGTGAGCCAAAAACAGAACAAGATAAAACATTGCTAGCCCTTTCCGATGAGTTAGTAGCAGAATTAAAAGATGCGGATACCATTGTCATCAATGCGCCAATGTACAACTTTAATATTCCAACTCAATTAAAAAGCTACATTGATTTCATTGCCCGTCCGCGTGTTACGTTCCAATACACAGAAAACGGCCCTGAAGGCTTAGTGAAAGGCAAAAAAGCGATCGTTTTAGCCTCTTTCGGTGGTGTTCACCAAGGACAAGCCACCGATGTTATCACCCCTTATTTAAAAACGTTCCTTGGCTTTATCGGCATTGATGATGTTGATTTTGTTTATGTAGAAGGCGTAGGTTCTGGCGCAGAAGTCGCGGCAAAATCGCAAGAACAAGCGAGAGCGAAAGTGGATACATTGATTTAATGTATATGAGAAAAAAGAGCAGGTCTCCCCTGCTCTTTTTCGTTTACTCCGCTGCCAACTCAATCAACCTCAATGTCAATTCACAAGATTTCACGAAAGAAGTAACAGGCAGAAATTCAAAGCGGGAATGAAAGTTATGTGCGCTGGTGAAATAATTTGACATTGTGATGTCTTTCATAGACATACAAATTGTCAGAGCAAACTACACACAGAATCCCGCCAAATTAATTTAGGTTCTAGCAAAATAGATTGTTCGCTTTTATGGGGGTTTTTAATACGTTCTAACAGCGTTTCCACCGCAAGTTTGCCTAATTCGGCTTTAGGTTGATGAATGGTGGTGAGCGGTGGGGCGAGATATTGCGCCAGGGTAATATCATCATAGCCAATCACAGAAAGATCTTGCGGAATACGCAAACCATTTTGCCACGCCACTTGATAAACGCCTACTGCAATCGTGTCGCTACACGCAAACACAGCCGTAGGCCGTTTGCCAGCTTGTAATAGTTTTTTCATTCCTTCCACGCCACCTTCAAAATCAAAATGGCTTTCGATAATCCATTCATCACGAATGGCTAACTGATGTTCGTTTAAGGCTTTTTTATAGCCTTGCAAACGATTTTGTGCGAGGGATTTATTCAGATTTCCGGTGATAATCGCAATCGCTTTATGCCCTTGCTCAATTAAGCATTTTGTCGCAAGATATGCACCAAGTTCAGAATTTTCATAAATTTTATCTGCACTTAATGCCGTTGGCCACCAGTCCATTATCACCATTGGCAAGGCTACATCAAGTTGTTTAAGAAAGGAATGACGGCTATCAGAATACATTAACAACAAGCCGTCCACCTGTTTTTGAATCAGCGTTTGAATATTTTGCTCTAAGCGTTCTTCATTACCATCTAGGTTTGAAATAATCAGATTATAATCGTGCTGATTACAATATTGCTCAACGCCACTCACCACTTCCGCGAAAAAAGGGTTGTTGGTTGCGGTAACCAACATTCCCAAGGTTTTGGTTTGCTTGATTTTCAAACTTCTTGCCAAGGCGGAAGGGCGATAATTAAGCTCTTTGACAACCTTCATTATGCGTTCTCGCATTGCTTCGCTCACATAGCCCGTGTTATTAATCACGTGCGATACGGTGGAGGTGGAAACCTGCGCAATGCGTGCAATGTCTTTCATTGTTGCCATAATGACTTCTCAAGTGGTTATTTACTAAATAGTTGTCATTCTAATGAGCCTGAGCCAAAAAATCGAGCGTTTCTTGCCGAGTAGGAATGGAGGTTTGTGCGCCTAAACGGGTAACACTTATTGCGGCAGCAGCTTGGGCAAAATGAATGGCTTGATTTAACGATTTGCCCTCTAATAATGCCGTCATCAACGCCCCATTAAAGGTATCCCCAGCGGCGGTGGTATCCGTTGCCTGCACCACAAAACCTTGCACGATTTCTTGTTGGTTTTGATGGCTAACAAAAACCCCTTTCGCACCTAAGGTAATCAAGACAGTTTCCACCCCTTTTTGATGAAAAACTTGCGCAGATTGCACCGCACTTTGGTAATCAACCACTTTCACACCTGTAAGAATTTCTGCTTCTGTTTCATTTGGTGTAATCATTGTTAGCTGAGCCAACAATTCATCAGGCAGTGGCTGTGCAGGGGCAGGATTTAGCACCACTTGCTTACCTGCTTGTTTCGCTAATTTCGCGGCACACAGCACACCGTCTAAGGGGGTTTCTAATTGCATCAGCAAGGCATCGCTCTGCTCAATCATATGAGCGAAAGACTGCACCCTATCAGCATTCAGATAAGCATTCGCCCCTGCGGAAATCACAATGCTATTTTCTCCGCTGTCTGCCACTTGAATCATTGCGATCCCTGTGCGAGCCTGTGTAACTTCAGAAATGGCTGCCGTATTCATTCCCTCTTGCGCGAAAGATTTTTTCATCTCCCGCCCAATATCGTCATTTCCTACACAAGCGATAAAATTCACCTTCGCCCCCAAGCGTGCTGCTGCCACCGCTTGATTTGCGCCCTTTCCACCATATACCACTTGATAATTACGTCCCGACAAAGTTTCCCCCGGCTGCGGGAAATGCGACACTTGGATAAGATGATCTGCGTTAATACTGCCGAGAATGGTTAGGGTTGAATTGTGCATAGTTATTCCTTAATAAAAATCACGAAAAAAAGCACCGCACTTATATTTTGTGCATATTGCGAAATACATTGATTAAAACGTGATGAAACGCAAAAAATATTTCGCAATATACCCAATATACGAAAGTGAAATTCAAGGCGAATACTAAATCCGCCTTGAATCATTAAAGGATTATTGACTGACCACTTTTAATGGCACAGGGATTTGTGCTTCAACAGCTTCGCCTTTAATCACTTTGTCAGCAGTCTGCACGCCTAATGCACCGATTAACTCTGGTTGTTGTGCGATAGTTGCGGCTAATTTGCCACTTTTTACTGCTTTTACGCCATCATCTGTACCATCAAATCCAACAATTAACACGGATTTATTCGCTGCTTGAACAGCTCGAATTGCACCGAGTGCCATTTCATCATTTTGAGCAAATACCGCTTGCACATTTGGTTGCGCAGTGAGCAAGTTTTCCATTACATTTAAGCCTTTGGTGCGATCAAAATCTGCTGGCTGACTGGCTAATACGTCAAATTTATGCGCTTCTACCGCTTGTTTAAAACCTTCACCACGCTCACGCGCAGCAGACGTTCCAGCAATACCTTCTAATTGAATGACTTTCGCATTATTTCCTAATTTTTCTGCGATGAAATCACCTGCCATTTTTCCGCCAGCCACATTATCAGAAGCAATATGGTTCACCACTTTGCCTTGTGCCGCGCCACGGTCTAAGGTAATCACAGGAATATTTTTTTGATTTGCCATTCGCACGGCACTTGCTACTGAGGTAGAATCCGTTGGGTTAATCAGTAATACTTTTGCACCGCGTACGGTAACATCTTCAACATTCGCCAGCTCTTTTGCTGGATCATTTTGTGAATCTAAAACCACAAGGTTATAGCCCAATTTATCCGCTTCTTTTTCCGCCCCTTCTTTTAGGGTAACGAAAAACGGATTATCTAAAGTTGAAACGGCTAATGCAATGGTCTCTTTTGCCACCACCGCTTGGCTAACAGCCGAACCAAGAATCACTGCGGACGCCAGTAACGTTAATTTTTTCATACACATCTCCTTTCATTAGGTGAGTTTAAGTTAAGCATTTTTTCGACTGAAAAAATGATCGGTAAGTACAGCTGCCAAAATAACGATTGATTTTGCAATCATTTGATAGTAAGAAGAAATATCTAATAAATTCAACGCATTATTTAAGAATCCAATAATCAGCGCACCAATTAATGTGCCAAATATACGCCCTTTTCCGCCCATTAAACTTGTGCCACCGACAACAACTGCGGCAATCGCATCAAGCTCATAGGACACACCCGCAGTTGGCTGTGCGGAAGATAATCTTGAAGTCACAATCAATCCTGCAACGGTGGCTAAAAATCCGCTTACTGCGTACACGAATATTTTTACTTTATCCACATTAATGCCTGATAAACGGGTTGCCGATTCATTGCCACCTAGGGCATAAATATAACGTCCCATTGGGGTATGTTTTAAGATATACCAAGCAACAAGAAAAATAATTGCCATTAACCAAATTGGGAAAGGAATATTGAATAAATACCCTGTTCCAAGGAAAGAAAATTGATCTGCTACATCAGAAAAGCCAAGGCTGATTGGTCGCCCATCGGTATAAACCATTGTTACACCACGCAATAAGGTCATTGTTACCAAGGTGGCGATGAAAGCCTGAACTTTACCTTTCGCGATAATCACTCCGCTGATGCCACCTAATAATGTGCCACAGAGTAAAACAAGGGGAATCACAATAAAAATAGATAAATCAAGGTTCACCAGTGAGGCGGCAATCGCGCCAGTTAATGCCAATACCGATCCTACTGAAAGATCGATCCCTGCAGTTAAAATCACAAAGGTCATTCCCACTGCGATAATGGCATTGACTGAGGTTTGACGCAAAATATTCAGCAAATTATCCATTGTGAAAAAATTCGGATTAATGCTAGAAACAATTACAATCAAGACAATTAAAGCCAAAATTGAACGTTGCTCAATCAGGAAATTTTTTAATTTTGTTGTTGTCATAATCTATCCTTTTAATGCTGTTGCGTGATAGCGGCGGTTAAGAGCTTTTCTTGGCTCACATCTTCACGCAAGAATTCACCGCGAATTTCGCCATTATTCATCACCAAAACGCGATCACTCATACCAATAATTTCTGGCATATCGGAAGAAACCACGATAATGCTCATTCCTTCTTCTTTAAACTTATTGATTAACTGATAAATTTCCTTTTTTGCTCCCACATCAATACCACGGGTTGGCTCATCTAAAATTAAGACATCAGGCCGTGTCATCAACCCTTTGGCAATCGCAACTTTTTGCTGATTACCGCCTGATAACAAGCCGATCGTTTGATCCATTGAAGGGGTTTTCACATTAAACAGTAGAATAAAATCATTGACGGTCATTTTTTCAGCTCTGTGATCGATCGTCCCATTCTTAGTGAGCTGCTTTAATGCGGTGAGTGTCATATTTTCTTTAATTGACATTCCCAATACCAAGCCATCACCTTTACGATCTTCAGAAATATATACAATGCCATTATTTAAGCCATCTTGCGGGGAACGAATCGTCAAAGCACGATTATGTAGAAAAATCTCACCGCTCTTTTTCGGTAACGCGCCATAAATGAGTTTCATCAGTTCCGTTCTGCCTGCCCCCATTAAACCTGACACGCCAAGAATTTCACCGCGATTTAACTGAAAAGACACGTTATTAACGCCCTGCCCCGTCAAATTTTGCACGCGTAATACTGGCTCACCAATAGGGCTATCAAGATGGGGATATTGTTCTTCCAGCTTTCTACCCACCATTAGTTCAATAAGCTGTTCTTCATTAATGGCGGAAAGCTTACTTTCTGCAATAAACTCGCCATCGCGTAAAATGGTGACATCATCACAAATAGTAAAAATATCTTGCATTCGATGAGAGATAAATACGATCCCACAACCTTCCGTTTTCAGTTCTCGAATGACGTCAAACAGGGCTTGAGTTTCAGAATCGGTTAAGGCATCGGTTGGCTCGTCCATAATAATCACCTTGGCATCAAAACTTAATGCTTTAGCGATTTCAATCATTTGCAACTCACCTAAGGAAAGTTTTGCGACAGGTGTTGAAGGGTGATGTTTGACTTTCAAACGTTGTAGCAATTTTGCGGATTCTTCCGTCATTTTAGCCCAATCAATACCACCAAATTTATGAGTAAATTCTCGTCCTAAGAAAATATTTTCAGCAATGGTTAAATTAGGAATAATATTGAGTTCTTGATGAATAATACTGATTCCCGCTAACTGAGAAAATTTCGGATTTTTATACCGCACTTTCTCTCCGTGAAAATAAATCTCTCCGCTATCTTGCTGATAAATCCCTGTGAGAATTTTCATCAAGGTTGATTTGCCAGCGCCATTTTCGCCCATTAATGCCATTACTCGCCCCGCATAAACGGACAGGCTTGCATTATGCAATGCACGCACGCCAGGGAAGGATTTACAAATGTTATCTAATCTTAAAATGGGTTTCATCACGCCCCCTTAAAATGGTACACCTGAAACAAGAATGATATTGGCATAAGGCGTACATTCGCCCGAACGCACTATGGCTTTGCTCTCTTGGCTCAAGGCTTTAAATTCTTCGTGGGATACATAATCCACTGTAATTTCGTTGTTTTGTTGCCGCGCTAATTGTTCAAGTTTCTGCAATAACGCTTGATGAATGCTCGGGTTTTGGCGTTCAATTTCTTTGGCTAAAATCACTCGCTCCACAAAACATTCACCCACTACAGCATCAAAAACCGATAAAAAACTTGGAATCCCTGCACTCAAGGCAAGATCTACGGTTTCCATTCCCATTGGAATGGGTAAGCCTGCATCACAAATTGTTAAAAAATCCGTATGCCCTAGCTGCGCTATTTGTAATGACAGCGGCGCATTCAAAATTCCTGTTTTCTTCATATTGCCTCCCTAAAAACCATATCAAAACCTTATAAAAACTTTATCGAAACGTTTCGATAAATAAAAAATAACCGATCTAACCAAAATCTAAAATACCAAATTTTTAAAAATGTGAGAAAAATCACAGAAAATTTCCACCGCACTTTGTTTTTCACGAAAAATTAAAATTTAATAAAAATGAGAACTAAGTTAAAAAAATCCAGTCATTTACCTCTTTTTTTGTAATTTCTCAAAAACCATACAATTTTTACGAACAATTTTTTATTTTCTTTGTCTTAGGCAAAACAACAAACACGCTTTCAGCAATGAAAGAAAATAGCGATAGATCCCTTTAAAAATTGAGATCTGTTCTTATTTTAAAATGACACTTAGTAACGAAATGGAGAAATGAAGTGAAAAGAAAACATTTTTTATTAACGAGTATCGCTCTTGGCTTAACTGTGCTTGGCACTTCGGTGAACGCAACGGCAACATTGCCCCCACCAAGCACGCTTTCTGGCACGCCTACTTTAGCGCCAATGCTAGAACAAGTTCTACCTAGCGTCGTTTCCATTGCGGTGGAAGGAAAACAAAAAGCACGCTTCCAAAATGACGATATTCCTGAAGAATTCAAATTTTTCTTCGGGCCGGATATTTTTAAGAACAACGCTCCGCGTAGCTTCAAAGGACTCGGCTCTGGTGTGATTATCAATGCCGCAAAAGGTTATGTGCTAACCAATAATCACGTTATTGATCAAGCAGATAAAATCACCGTGAAATTACAAGACGGACGCGAATTTAAAGCGAAATTAGTGGGCGCAGATGAGCTTTCTGATATTGCCTTAATTCAGCTAGAAGATCCGAAAAATCTTACTGAAATCAAAATGGCTGACTCCGACAAACTACGCGTTGGTGATTACACCGTGGCAGTCGGCAACCCATTTGGTCTAGGACAAACAGTAACCTCAGGGATTGTTTCTGCTCTTGGACGCTCAACTGGCTCAGAGCGCGGTAGCTATGAAAATTACATTCAAACTGACGCCGCAGTAAACCAAGGCAATTCTGGTGGTCCATTACTTAACCTTAATGGCGAATTAATCGGCATCAATACTGCCATTATCTCACCGAGTGGGGGAAATGCTGGGATCGCTTTCGCTATTCCAAGCAATATGGCAAACAGCCTTGTGAAACAAATCCTTGAATTTGGCGAAGTTCGCCGTGGATTATTAGGCATTAAAGGGGCTGAACTCAATGCTGATTTAGCCAAAGCCCTCAAAATTGATGCACAACAAGGCGCATTCATAAGTGAAGTATTGCCAGATTCTGCCGCAGAAAAAGCGGGCTTACAAGCCGGTGATGTGATCACGGCAATTAACGGACAAAAACTATCCAGCTTCGCCGAATTGCGAGCTAAAATCGCCACCACTGGTGCAGGTAAAAATGTGGAATTAACCTATTTACGCGATGGTAAATCCAACACCACTTCCGTTACCTTGCAACCAGATGAAGAAGCCAAAGCCAGCGCAACAAACCTTCTCCCAGCCTTAGAAGGCGCAGAGTTAAGCAACTATAATGCAAAAGGGCAAAAAGGCGTTGAAATTAGCAAAATTAAGGATAAATCCTTAGCCCAACGCTTAGGCTTAAAAGACGGTGATGTGATTATCGGCATAAACCGCGCACCAGTTGAGAACCTAGACCAATTGCGTAAATCACTCAAAGATAAACCTTCTACTATCGCATTAAATATTTTGCGTGGTAAAACGAATTTTTATTTGTTAGTGCAATAAACTGAGGAGGCTTATAAAGACAGCTAATAAAACATCAGTTGTATTACCAAATAAATTCCAAGCTCCACATGTCCTTTAAAAGGACATGTGAATATCACATACTCCTTGAGTTTATCTCTTAAATTCATTATTTAATAAATTATATGTATATAGTAAGGGGCTTGAAGGGTTTTAATCGCTAAAGAAAGTGCCCAACCTTGAAAAGGCTCACTAGATTGTAATACACCAGGCTTTTTTAAGACCACGAGATAGTAAAAAAGATTATAGCGGTTCCTCCTTTAAAGATGTTTGCATAAGGTTTGGACTTGTCGCTTGACTTGCACTTTTTCCCCTGTAACAGGTGTACAGGTAACAGCTCAATCAGGAAATAGTTCATCATAGCTAAAAACCTGTCATTAAAGACACTCTCTTTACCCCATTTTATCTGGTTGACTATGGTTTTAGGATTCAGATGCACAAACCTGAGCCTAAAGATGACTTTGATATTGTACATTGCCAAGATGATTTGTGTTGGATGTATATACCAGATTATCGCGGACAAATTTATTATAACACTGTTACAGGTGAACCAATTACCATCAACGAGCTAAGCAAAACTCCGAAAAATCTCACCGCACTTAAACCATTGGATAAAACGTGCAAGTGGGACGGTGAGAAATGGATACTTGATAAAAACAAACGGAACTCCCCCCAACAACGCCAACAAATTCGCAATGCTAACGCTATCAATACCAAACATGATGATAGATGCGTAAACGGCGGGAGTTATGTGTCAGCGATCCCCAAAAGGGGGATACGGACAAAAAAGCCGTGCGACACTAGTCGAAATCAAAGCTGATTTCGATTGAAATGGTAAAGAGGATAACGGAGAGCCACGCATTTTTACGCTAATTTATGCGGATAACAGTGCCGCCCCCTTGGAACTACCGACCAATGGTTTAATACTTATTACTGATGGCAGAGCGGACGAAAACCTTTTCAAGCCATTGCTATCGCCGTGCTATACTTGCCGACAAGCCAAAAGCCTGTTGGCGATTTTTATTCAAGTTTGTCAATACCTTGTTTCGTGATCCGAAACATTGCCAAACGGCGTATAAAAGCGAATTAAAGCGCAGGCAATATCCAATTAAGTTAAGTAAAAAAGCGGAATATTCCGTTTTTTATTTAAAGATTTAATAGAAGTGTGATTTTTTGCCGGATTTCTGCTAATTCATCAAGAGCAATTTTTCCTTTAAACTCCGCTTTTCGTACACGCCAGTCAAGACTTTTAATTTGATCCGATAACACCACATTTCTTGGCGTATCATCAATGGATACCTCAAAAGGATAGTCTTTAATCTTTGTGGTAAGCGGACAGCAAATTAACAAACTGGTTAGATGATTATAGGCTTTAGGGCTAAGCACCACCGCTGGGCGATGACCGGCTTGCTCGTGTCCTGCTTGTGGGGTGAAATTCAACCAAATAATATCGCCCACATCCGGAATATATTCCTTCATCACCACTCCCCTCCTTCTGCCTCACCAAAATCCACTTCTTGGTGCAAATTGTCAGGGTGAATATTGGCGAGCAATTGGTTTAGAGAGGGTTGCTGTGGCAGTGGTGCAATAATAATTTTGCCATTTTCCACTTGCATATCAACTAGGTGATCCACGTTCAATTGCAATTCTGAAAGCACTGGTGTAGGAATGCGAATGCCCACACTATTGCCCCATTTTTTTATTGTTAGTTGCATTAGTTCCTCCTCATAAATGTTTATACATTGTATAACTTCAATTACCAGAACGCAATCTTATGATGTTATCTTGTTTTTCTGTCATATTTCCATTCACATTCGCAATCAATAGCGGGTCATTTTTTCTCGTTGCAAAATAGCCCTAAATTTAATCAACCTAACCAAAAGGGCTATTTATGGACTATTTACACCGCGTGCGGGTCATCGAAATTAACGAAGGCACGCGCACAATCAAAACACCATCCACGGCTGTGATTGGGATTGTTTGCACCGCAAATGATGCTGACGCCGAGGCTTATCCACTTACCCCCCCTGTTTTGCTCACCAACACAATGGCTGGCATTGCCAAAGCAGAGCAGGCACGCAAGGCACGCTGGCGAAAACCTTAAAAGCCATTAGCAACCAAGTCAACACGCTCACGGTGGTGGTTCGAGTGGAACAAGGCGATGATGAAAGCGATGAGGGCGCGGCAACCACGGCGAATGTGATTGTTACAGTAACAGGCAGCGGACAATATACAGGCTTGAAAGCCTTGCTTGTGGCACAAGCGAAATTGGACGTTAATGGAAAAGACTTAATCTAAATTGATTTAATCAATGATCTTTATGTAGTAAACGGCAAAGACCGCCTAGCGGAACACCGCAAAGCCATTGGTTTATAACGGACACACCACCGCCCCGCAAGGGGCATTTTTTGAAAGCGAAAAGGAATAGAAAATGAAAAAAGCAAACAAAAATACCAAACAAGTTACCTTAATCCAAGCCCTTGTGCGTGACGAAAAAGAAATCACTGAAATCAGCGTGTTGAAACCCAACATTGCGGCGTTAAAAGGGTTAAAAATGTTTGATGTAATGCAAATGGATGTTGATACCTACTGCCAATTATTGCCACGCGTTACATCACCGGCTTTAACCAAAGCGGAAGTGCTAAATCTTGATCCGATTGATTTCACCGCTCTTTGCTCGGAAATTGTCGGTTTTTTCGTGAAAACCGAACCAGCCGAAGCAGTAATGGAAGCCTAGCTCCTTTGCTTATCCCCGCCAGGGTGGAAGATGCCATTGCGGACATTGCCACCGTGTTCCATTGGTCGCCCAACGTGTTTGATGAAATGGAGTTAGAAGAATTAATGCAATGGCGGGAAAAAGCCCGCGAACGGGCAGAGTATCAAGAATAATAAAGTGCGGTGCAAAATTTGCGAAAATTTCACCGCACTTTTACTAAGGGAAACAGAATGAAAGAAATCATTATTTTTTTATTATACTTTCTGACTATTTTCGCCATTTCTGGAATGGCCACCTTTTTGATGTATCAAAAGCTAGACGGGTGGGGCTGGCTGATTTTTATTTTAGTGTTATTACTCAATGTCAAAATTTCCGTTAAACAGGAATAAACAATGCTACAAAACTTTGCAATGATGGCTTATGGCTTTTTTGTGTTTATGCGCTCAACCATTCCCTACCAAGAAACGCAGCGCTCTGCACAGTGGCGACACCCGACAAATTCGGTGATTGGGCGAATGCCCAAAGCCCAGTTTGTGGGCAAGGAAAGCGAAAGCATCACCATTCAAGGTGTGCTAATGCCGAGTATCACAGGGGGCGAAATGAGCATTGCCACCTTACAAGCCCTTGCCGAGCAAGGCGAGCCTTATCCCTTAATTGACGGCTCAAATTTTATGGCGCTGGGTTGGTATGTGATCGAAGAAATTAGCGAAACGCAATCGGTGTTTTTTGCCGATGGTAAAGCACGCCGTATTGATTTCTCGATGAAATTAAAACGCACTGATGACAGCCTTTTGGCAGATCTTGGTGATGCCGTGAAAGGATTGATTGCCTAATGCACTATGACGAATTTTACCAACGAATGTTGGAAACCAATCACAAAATCCCGCAATTTTGCATCAGTGTGAGCAGTAAAAATGGCGAGCAGGACATCACCCAACAAGTCAGCCAGCGCTTAATGCAGCTCACCTTGATTGATAACCGTGGCTTTGAGGCGGACGAGTTGGATTTGCAACTTAGCGATCACGATGGGGCGTTAATGTTGCCAAACCGTGGCGCAAAAATTGATGTGGCGATGGGGTGGAAAGGGCAGCAACTAATCCCAAAAGGCAGCTATATCGTGGACGAGATCCAATATAGCGGCACGCCTGATAGCCTGACGATTCGGGCAAAAAGTGCGGATATGCGTGGCACGTTGCATAGCAAAAAAGAGCGGTCATTTCATCAGACGACTTTTGGCAAACTGATTGAGCAGATTGCGCAAGAAAACGGCTTAGAACCCTTATGCCACAAGGCGTTTAAAGATAAAGCTATTGCTCACCTTGACCAAACCAACGAAAGCACAATCAACTTGCTTTCACGCCTTGCGGAAGAAAATGATGCCATTGCCACAGTGAAAAATGGCAAGCTGTTATTTATGCCAGCAGGCAAAGCAAAACCGCCACAGATAAACCCTTACCACCCATTCACATCACCAGACAATCGGGCGATAGTTTCAATTTTTCCCTGGTCGAAAGTGATAATTACACCGCTGTGCGTGCCTATTGGCATAATTTAGACACGGGTAAAAAAGGCGAAGTGGTGTTTGATAAAAACAGCAAAATCGAACGTAAAACCCGCCTAACCAAAGGCAGAAAACGTAAAGATGGCACGGTAACAGGCCAACGGCAAAGCAAACGCAAATATAATCATTTGGTACAGACGGAACCTGTGGAAACGGACGCCAACCAAATGAAAACCCTGCGCAGCACTTACAAAAGCGAAGCGGCTGCCTTAAATGCGGCAAAAGCCACCTTTGAGAAAATCCAACGAGGTGTCGCCACCTTTAGCTTAAACCTTGCCCTAGGTAACCCCAAACTAATGCCAGAGCTACCTGTTACCGTGCAAGGGTTTAAATCAATGATTGATAACTCGGAATGGATTATCACTAAGGTAACG
Source organism: Avibacterium gallinarum (assembly GCF_002921135.1). Classification (GTDB taxonomy): domain Bacteria; phylum Pseudomonadota; class Gammaproteobacteria; order Enterobacterales; family Pasteurellaceae; genus Avibacterium; species Avibacterium gallinarum. The sequence goes on from NZ_PQVJ01000001.1 coordinate 28,347, forward strand.
CATAGTATTGGGGGGAATGGGTTTACCAGTAGCGTGGAGTTGGAGTTGAGGGTTAACGAAACAGAAAATAGTTAAATAGAATTATTCTTTTCTAGCCAACTGCTATAATTACTTTCAATATTTTCATGTATTGATTTTCTTAACTCGTTTAACTGTTGATTTAATTTCTTATAATCAGAATGGCTATTCTCAAAAATATCCATTGGTTCGGAACGTAGTTTTGCTAATGATTCGGTAGAAATAAACTGGCACTCTTCTTTGAAAATCTTTTCTAATTGATTAGCTTTAAACTCAATTGTGGTTATTCTTGTTGTTATAAATTCCTCTATATCGTCTATCGTTGTTGAACGTTTTTCTACTAATTTCAATAGTTCATCAAAAAAATATCAATACGATTTGTAATATAATCTTTATTCTTTATAATCTCACTACGTTTGAAGCTACGAGTGTTCAAATATGAAGATATAGACCAGCCTAGAGCCGTTATAACAGATGATGCCAAAATCGCAAAATTCTCACTTATACAAGCATTTTGAGCATAAATGCGGATAAAGTAAAATACAGCTAAAATTACAAAAGAAATACACAAAAATGGTTTAAGCTTCATTAACTTCACCTTTCTTTAAGGCGGCATCCTTTATACGATCCCAAGATAATTTCACAATTGATTGAACATCTTTATGTTCAATTTCCAAATGCTTTTCTAATTCCGCATAAGTAAAATTATCATCGCGAATTAAACCACCAAAAGCTTCATCTAAAAAAGAACGACCGTAACGATTATACCCTGTTAATATAACTTTTAGTTTCTCCCCTTTTGATATACAATTTTTTAATTTGGGAGTAAGTAGGGTGTTTCTAAAAACTAATCCAGTATCATTCTCTTCTCCTTTCATTACTTTTTCTGGCGATCTACCATAAGGTTTTTTAGAAAACTCTTCGATAACATTTATTTCTCTTATTTCCATTTTTAAACCTTTATATTCCACTGTATAAGAGTACCATTTATAGGTATAGGTAAATCAACTAACTCTGGGAGAGTATCATCATTAGAATATTTCATTAACCCACCACAACTAAAGACCCATAGAGTACCATTTTCATGAGATGAAACAAGTTTTTTTATGCTTTTACTGCCCTGTCCGTGTTTTTCTTCATCTTTACCATTCATTCGAGTAAAATCATCCGTCATTGCAAGATGAATAGCCGTAGATTCGGATTCTGATATTTTATCAATAGAAGGAGATATATTTTGAGGCAATCTAAATTTGTCAATTAAGCCATTTAATACCTCTTTAGCCTCATCACTTTCCCAATCTATACTATCAAAAAGTTTATTCCCTTTACAAAAAGTCTTCGGTATTCCAGAACCTTGATCGTAAAGCACTAAATATAATTCATTGTCAAATAAGTCACACATTAACCACCATGGGCGATGCAAAGAATCATGATCAGGATATGCATGCAAAGTAACATTATTTATGGCTTCATAAATTGCATCACTTAAAATATGTTCTTGTTCAGGAGTTAATTTGTTTTTATAAATTTGGTACTGGATAAAATCAATTATATCATCTCTGAACTTGCCTCCAACACTACTAATAATCGGCATTCCCTCTTGTTCACGGTCAAAGCTATTTTTAGAAATTTTATGCTTTAATAAGTAATCAAATCCAGATTTCTTTAATAGAACACGCGGCTCATTATAAAATGGAGAAAAAAAGAAGTGAATTTTCACATTACTATGCTTAAATATGGTTTCTAGTTTTGAATAGAATAGCACCATAGCTGCTGCTTTTATATCAATACAATCAAAGAAACTAATAGTTACCTCATCGATATTATTTTTTGTAATAGAATCTAAAGACCTTATAAAGGCGAGAGATTGATTTCTATACTCATTATTATATATAGTAAATATTCTAGGGCATCTGAAAATATTTTTTCTCTTTTTCATAAACTCATCTTCATTTTAATTAAAAAATAATTTATAAATATTAGTTACATTCTTCCCCTTCCCACAAGGCACGCCGTCATTGTCGCTGTCTAATCGCCCTGCGCCACATTGGTTTAAATAAAACCTTGCCTGTTTGCAAGATCTCATTTGCTTGCAGTAGGGGATTGAGTCATCACAGCTATATTTGCCTGCGGATAAGGCAGGCAAGCTAAAGCAAAGTGCGGTGAGAATTAGAGTGAGTTTTTTCATCTTTGTCCATCTGATTAATTACAAAAAGCTGTACCAATATTAATCCATTCACCATTTTTAACGAGTTTATCAATATTAACTACTCTCACTAAAATTTATTTTCCTTTAAAGCTTTGTTCATATAATACTTGGCTTGCATATTCAGCATAGTCATTTCTCACTGAACTACCATCACGAAACTCAACTTTAAAAACTGTATCGCTAGATATTCAGCTAACTCTTTATCTTTAGAAAGATTTTTTGCTAATTTCATTCAACAACCGATTTTGATTAAGAGCTCACCTAACAGTCTCAAAAAAATCAAAAATAAATACTAGAAATCAATTTTTTTGACAAAATCCATCATTAATTTGATTAATCAATCATTAAACTAATTAACTTTTGACTTAGTTTACAACTAAATGAGTAGAACTGTCTATATGGAAAAAGTGATCAAATTCAAAGAAGTAACGAAAAGTTACGCAAATCTAATGTGCACGTGAAACTTACTGATGAAGAGTTGAACACATTAGGCAATGAAATGACATGTATCAGCATCGATAGCCGTTCATCTCGCCAAGCGATAAAATCTTGTTCAGTCAGTTCTGCTAGCTTGATTTTTCCGATGTCCATTGCAGCCAAGCGAGTAAGGCGCAAGGTTTCTTCCCTTTTGCTTTTTTTATGCACAGTAATTTCTTTGATGTATTTGTCGATGAGATCGGCAAACGTGATGTCGGGGATGTTGGAATATGTCCCTGCATTAATCTCACTTTCTATTTTATTCGCCCAGGCTTGCGCCTCGGCCTTTGTGCGAAAAGTCCCTGATTTGTAGATCCCTTTTTTTCTAATTTGTACACGCCAACCTGTTGTAGATTTCGTTACCGTAGCCATAAATTTCACCCTAGATTTCTGTGCAATTCACTGTGCAATTTTGTGCAAAAATTTCTGGTTCGTGATCTTTTCCGATCAATTTTTATTTGTAAATACCTGATGATTATACATAAAAACACTGTAAATGAATACAGTAAGTAAAAATAGAAAAGTAAGTAACCTATTGAAAAATATAAAAATTATTAGGGTTTTAAATGATTTAAGAAAAAACAGGAAATTTATATGATTTGTGAAATGGTGCCAGTGGCCGGACTCGAACCGGCACGCTTTTAAGGGCGGCGGATTTTGAATCCGCTACGTCTACCAATTTCGTCACACTGGCTAAGGAGTTTGAGAAAACAACCTAATGTGTTGTCGATGTGGTGAATTATACGGAGTTGATTTTTGCTTGCAAGTAAAATTTACGAATTTGATGATGAGTGAAGTAATTTTAGTCAATTTTAAAGTGCGGTAAAAATTTTGTGATTTTTCACCGCACTTGATAAGTGAAAACAAAGAAAAACACGTTTATTCGACATAAAAAAGCCTATCGTTACAGATAGGCTAATGCGTTATTTTGTCTTATTGTGTTTTTGTTGCTGAGCCATTGTCATTGATTTGAATGGCTTTATCGAACAAGTTCACGCCGCCTTTTACGCCAAAATCGAGCGTGGTTACATTGTAAGCAATGCTGATATTTTCTTGTTCAAAGCGTTTTTTCAATGCCATAATGGCTTTACTTTTGGATTCTAAATAATCTTCATAAGTAACAAAATCAACCCAGAAACGAATAATAAAATCAAAGGTTGAGCTGCCAATATCAGTGAAGTAGAAGTTGATGTCATTTTTATCGATCACGAAATCCCATTCTTGCATTAAATCTAAGGTAACTTGGCGAACTTTGTCTAAATCATCACCATAAGACACGCCTGTTGATAAAATAACGCGGCGTTTTTTCAGCTTGGAGTAGTTAAAAAACTCATCGCTATAAATCATTTGATTTGGGATCAGCGCGGTTTCGCCTTCAATGGTCATTAATTCTACTGTTACCAAGCCGATATTAACCACTTTACCAATAGAATTATTAATATTGACCCAATCACCAATTTCAAATGGCTGTTCTGATTTAATTAATAAGCCAGAAAAGGCATTAGACGCAATATCTTTAAAGGCAAAGCCAGCGATAATCCCTACAATTCCAGCACCGGCTAATAAATGGGTAAGGAATGAAGCAAGGTGTAACACTTCTAAGGCAAGAATGATTCCAAAGAACCAAATAAGAATTTTTACGCCAATTTCTATTCCTTTTGCCGCTCGCGGATTTGCAGGGAAAAGGCGACGATAAATGCGTAATGCTGTTTTACTTAAGATTTTTGCTAAAAAATAGAACAGGGTAAGCAAAATAATGGCAGAGAGGATATTGGGAATAAAGCCAATTAGCCAGTCTTTCCATTGTGTAATGGTGTGCGTTACTAAGGTTAATGAATTGTTTTCTGTCATAAAATTTCCTGTCATAAATAACCAAAATAAAAGCCATTTATAAAAAATGGCTCTTTTTTACACCGCACTTGAGTTGCTAGCGTTTGCGCGCCAGTAGCCACCAAGTGATGAGAATAAATAATCCGCTCGGCATTAATGCCCCTGCGATTGGCGGCACATTATAAACTAAACTAAGCGGGCCGAAAATCTCATTGACTACATAAAATAAAAAGCCAAAGCAAATGCCTGTGATCATTCTTGCGCCCATCGTTACGCTACGCAATGGCCCAAAGATGAAAGAGAGCGCCAGCAACATCATTACGCCTACGGAAATCGGTTGAAAGATTTTCCGCCAGTAAGTGAGTTCAAAACGCTTGGCGTCTTGCCCTGTTTCTTTCATAAAGGCAATGTAATCTGCTAGCCCTGAAATAGAAAGCGAAGTCGGACGTAAAGACACAATGCCTAATTTATCGGGCGTTAAGGTAGTTTGCCACGCTTCGTTGAGATAATTGGCTGTGGTGATTTTGTCCGCTGAAATGTGTGATTTATTCACTTGCATTAATTGCCAGTTGCCATCTTTAAATTCTGCTTGATTGGCGTGGCTGACTTGCTCTAGTTGACGTTTGTCATTGAAATGATAAATATAAATATCATTGAGTTTGACGTTATCGGTGATGCGTCTGACATAAATAAAATTATTGCCGTCTTTTGCCCACACGCCATTTTTAACCGAAAGCATTTCACCGCCTGAAATGGCTTTGGCACGCATATCACGGGCAAATTGTTCCGTTTGCGGAATGCCCCATTCGCCAATGATCATCGTCATAATTACCAAAGGAATGGCGGTTTTCATTACCGCAAAACCAATTTTTAAACGTGAAAATCCAGACGCTTGCATTACCACTAATTCACTACGGCTCGCTAAGTTACCAAGGGCGATCAGCGCACCTAATAAAGCCGCCATTGGGAAGAAGGTTTCAACATCTTTAGGAATGGTTAAAACAGTGAAAAGCCCTGCTTGCAACACATCATAAGTGCCTCTCCCTACATTGCGAAATTGTTCCACAAATTTAATGATGGCAGAAAGCCCCACCAAGGTGAGCAGAGTGGCGAAAATCGCCCCTAAAATGGATTTTCCAATATAACGGTCTAATGTATTCATCATTATTTTTATTCCTTAGGCGCGTTTCTTGAAGAGTTGATAGCGAATTTTGTACATAAAGGCGCTGTTCCAGCTATTTAGCCCAATCCCTAAGGCTAAAAAGGCAACATTCACTAGTGGCATTAAAACGCAGGCATCTAATTTACCTGCCACACCGGCAGATTTGAACGAGCTTTGCAGTAAAAAGTAAATTAAATACAACAAAAGTGCGGGTAAAATTTTGGCAAATCTTCCTTGACGCGGATTCACTCGGCTCAATGGTACGGCGATTAATGCCATAATTGGCACAGCAAGAATTAAGGTAATACGCCAATGAAGTTCCGTTTTTCCCGCAGGCGTGGTACTAGCTAGCAGTTGGCTTAACGGCAGGGTTTCTGCATCATCGCTATCATTTTCTGTGGCTTTATAACCTAAATAGGCTTGATATTGCTCAAAATCCGTAATCCGAAAATCGGGCAACATTGCACTGCCTTCAATCCGTTGGCTATGGGTAAGATTTAACACCTGATCGCCATTTGGCAAAGCGGTGAGTTCACCTGAATCCGCCACAATTACAGAAGGTTTTTCATTTTTCTTATTTTGCATTTGAAAAACGTACACCCCTTGAATAGTGTTATTTTGAATTTTGTCGATAAACAACACTAAATCACTGCTGTTGGCAGAAATAAATTGCCCAGCGGCTAGCGCCCCCATTGTCGGGTTTGCTTTGGCATCTTTAACGATTTGGCTTTGCTTTTGCAACGCCCAAGGGGATAAAACCAACGCATTGTAAGCGGCCAGCCCCGCCGTGGCTAATGATAAGATTAACGCCACTTTTACCAATAAACTTTGTCCCACACCGCAGGCGCGCATTACCGTAATTTCACTTTCCGCATAAAGGCGCCCAAAGGTGAGCAACAACGCAATAAATAAACACAAAGGCAACATTAATTGCGCCATTGTGGGCATTCCTAAGCCTAATAATGAAAACACCAAATCGGCTGGCACTTTACCATTGGCCGCAGAACCGAGTACACGCACAAGTTGTTGGCAGAAAAAAATGAGAAGTAAAATGAACAGAATAGCCGTTTGGCTTTTTAATACTTCTTTGGTTAAATATCTTGTTAAAATCACCGTATTGCCTATGTTATTTTGCTTGCAATTTTTATGGAAGTCGTTTCAAATTGAATGGCGTATAATAACGTATTTTTTAACAGAAGGCAGTAAATTAGTGAGGAACAAATGAAATATACTGTAAAAAACACCGCACTTTCTGCGCTAACCGGTAATGTGATCGTTGGCGTATTTGAAGAAGGAAAACTTTCCACCGCCGCACAGTCGCTTGATCAATTAAGCCAAGGGGCAATTAGCCAACTTATCAGCGCAGGCGATGTGAAAGGCAAGCAAGGCGAAGTGGTTACCTTGCGTTTACCTAATGCAAATTTAGAACGCGTTTTCGTGGTGGGCTGCGGCAAACAAGGGGAACTCAATGTTCGCCAATATAAACAATTAATCAAGAACACGATTCAAGCAGTAAAAGCTACCAATGCGACACAAGTGCATAACTTTTTAACGGAAGTGCAAATCAACGAACGTGATCTTTATTGGAATGTGAGATTTGCCGTTGAAAGCATCGCAGAAAGTTTTTATCAATTCAATCAATTCAAAAGCAAAAAATCAGATCAGAATACCGCTTTGCAAGAAATGGTGCTTGTCGTTGATTCAGCACAGCAAACAGAAGCAGAAAAAGCGGTTCAACAAGGGCAAGCTATTGCACTTGGCGTGCGCTGCGCGAAAGACGTGGCAAATTGCCCGCCAAATGTGTGTAATCCTGTGTATTTAGCAGAACAAGCGAAAAAACTTGCTGAAAAATCACCGCACTTTAAAGTGAGCGTGCTTGGTGAAAAAGAAATGGCTGAGCTTGGAATGAATGCCTACCTTGCGGTTTCACAAGGCAGCCAAAACGAAGCGCAACTTTCTATTATTGAATATCGCAATCACCCAAATCCGCGGGCAAAACCTATCGTGTTAGTGGGCAAAGGCTTAACCTTTGACGCAGGTGGTATTTCCTTAAAACCAGCGGATAGTATGGACGAAATGAAATACGATATGGGCGGCGCGGCTTCGGTTTATGGTGTAATGAATGCCTTGGCAGAATTACAACTGCCGCTAAATGTGATTGGCGTGCTAGCGGGTTGTGAAAACTTGCCAGACGGCAATGCCTATCGCCCAGGAGATATTTTAACCACAATGAGCGGCTTAACCGTAGAAGTGCTGAATACCGATGCGGAAGGGCGTTTAGTGCTGTGCGATACGCTCACTTATGTAGAACGCTTTGAACCTGAGCTAGTGATCGATGTTGCCACCCTAACAGGGGCTTGCGTAGTGGCACTAGGACAGCACAACAGCGGTTTAATGTCGCCAAATGATCGCCTCGCGGAACAGTTACTCAATGCCGCACAACAAAGCGCGGATAAAGCTTGGCGTTTACCACTAAGCGAAGAATACCAAGAACAGCTTAAATCCCCATTTGCCGATCTTGCCAACATCGGCGGCCGCTGGGGTGGTGCAATCACCGCAGGTGAGTTTTTATCTAACTTCACCAAAAACTACACTTGGGCTCACTTAGACATCGCCGGCACCGCCTGGCTACAAGGCGCCAACAAAGGCGCAACCGGACGCCCTGTGAATTTACTCACGCAGTTTTTGATCGATCAGGTAAAATAAGCATAAAAAATCCCTTAATTATTTGAGGGATTTTTCTTTTGAACACTACTCCACTTCAATCAAAAATGCTTGATCTTGATCCCTAAGTTCTCCGATCTCAAACAATTCCACACCTTCTTGCTGTGCTAGCGCTGTTACTTGCTCCACCGCTTCAGGTTTTACTGCAATAAGCAAACCGCCTGAGGTTTGTGGATCGCACAACACAGCTTTTTGTAGATCATTCATTGGGGAAATTTTGTATCCGTAGCTCTCAAAATTTCGTCCTGTGCCACCAGGTACGCAACCTTTTTCAATATAGCGGATCACGCCATCTAGGGTTTTGATTTTATCAAAATACACTTTTGCCTTGAGCTGAGAACCCTCGCAAATCTCACTTAAATGGCCAAGCAAGCCAAAGCCAGTTACATCCGTCATTGCGGTGATGCCGTCTAACTCCGCAAATTTTGTGCCAATTTTGTTCATTTGGCACATTGTTGCGGTAGCAAGGCCTTTGTGTTCAGGTTTAAGTTTGCCTTTTTTCTCCGCCGTGGTTAAAACGCCAATGCCAAGCGGTTTGGTGAGATAAAGTTTGCAGCCAGCTTGTGCGGAAGCGTTCTTTTTCACTTTGTCGGTAGAAATCACGCCTGTTACGGCTAGACCAAAAATCGGCTCTGGGGCATCAATGGAGTGACCGCCTGCTAAGGCGATGCCTGCTTGTTGGCACGCAAAGCGCCCGCCGTCCACAATACGTTGCGCCACACTAGGTGGAAGTAATTTGATTGGGAAGCCTAAAATCGCAATGGCCATAATGGGTTTACCACCCATTGCGAAAATATCACTAATGGCATTGGTGGCAGCAATGCGTCCAAAATCAAAGGGATCATCTACGATCGGCATAAAGAAATCTGTGGTACTGATAATGCCTATCCCATTGCCAATATCATAAACCGCTGCGTCATCTTTGGTTTCATTGCCCACCAATAAATTAGGATCGACAAATTTTTCCATTTCAGAATGTAAAATAGTTTCTAGCACTTTCGGCGAAATTTTACAACCGCACCCTGCGCCGTGGCTATATTGCGTTAAACGAATAGTTTCTGCCACGGTTTGATCTAGGGCATTTTGAACATCGGTGAGATTGGTTTGTTTTGATTTAGTTTCTTTTGACATAGCTTCCTCGCTTTACCATCAACTGATGAGTGAATATTTTCATTATACTCTGATTTTAGGGGCTGTTGATCATTCATTTTACATTTGAGCTAGAGCCTATTTTTTATGAGAATAAAGCGAATATAAAATGAATGATCAACAACCCCTAAGTGCGGTGATTTTTTGTGAAATTTTTACTAGAATAACGGATTATTATTTTTCCCTTTTATGTCGCTAAATAGACGAAAATGAATAAACGAAAACGCCCCACCCTACAAATAATCGCCGATCATCTTGGTTTAACCAAAATGACTATTAGCCGTTATTTACGCAATCCTGATTCCGTTGCGCCAGAAACGCAGCACAAAATCGCTGCCGCGATTGAACAATTTGGCTATATTCCTAATCGAGCGCCTGATATTTTATCTAACGCCAAAAGTTTGGCCATTGGTGTGTTATTGCCCTCTCTCACCAACCAAGTGTTCGCGGAAGTGTTGAAAGGTATTGAATTAATTACGGATAAAGCTGGCTATCAAACGATGGTGGCGCACTATGGATATAGCGTAGAAAAAGAAGAACAACGCATTGAAAGCCTGCTTTCTTATAATGTGGACGGATTAATTTTATCGGAAAATCACCATAGCCCACGTACCTTAAAAATGCTTGAAGTCGCCAATATTCCTGTGATTGAAATTATGGACAGCAGCGAAATGGGCATTCAGCAAGTGGTGGGCTTTGATAATGTGGCGGCGGCGCAATCTATGGTGGAAACAATGATTCATTACGGGCATAAAAATATCCTTTATTTCACTGCGCGAATGGATAAACGCACCAAGCTGAAAATGCAAGGCTATGAAAATGCAATGAAAAAACACGGCTTAACACCACATAGCCTGATTACCTCTGAACCTTCTTCTTTCACTCTAGGAGCAAATTTACTACGCCAAGCCCTGAGCGAATACCCCGAAACCAACGGCATTTTTTGTACCAATGATGACTTAGCTATTGGTGCGTTGTTTGAGTGTCAGCGTTTGGGGATCAAGATTCCGCAAGATATAGCCATTGCAGGTTTCCACGGTCACGATGTGGGGCAATCAATGACACCACAACTTGCCACCGTGATCACGCCAAGATTAGAGATTGGCAAAATTGCAGCGCAAGAATTGCTCAATCGCTTACAAGGTATCCCAATGAAAAGCCACATTATCAACTTAGGTTATGAAATTCATTTGGGGCAAAGTGTTAAGCCTTAATCACTATTCTTAATCGTTATTCCACGCCATTAAAAAAGGCATCTCAAGATGCCCTTTCTTTTTAATCGCTAACTAAAATCAGCCATTCACAAATTTTTCGCCAAGTTCAATATCTGCACGCAAGGTTGGTAACATATCTTCTAAGGCTTTTTGCTCGAAAGCACTTAATTCGCCAATTGGCAGAATTTCCTCTACCCCATCTTTACCTAAACGAACAGGCTGTGCGAAGAAACGTGCGTATTTGCCATCACCTTCTACATAGCTACATTCCACTACAGTTTGACCACTCAAGCCTTTCACTAAAGAGCGGGCAAAACGTGCTGCGGCTTGTGCCATAGAAAGGGTTGCTGAACCACCACCTGCTTTGGCTTCCACCACTTCGGTACCTGCGTTTTGGATACGTTTGGTAAGCGGTGCAATTTCTTCCTCTTTCCATTGTGCATATTGCACTTGAGAGAGTAAAGGTAAAATGGTTACACCTGAATGTCCACCAATCACTGGCACAGCGGTGCGTGAAACATCAAGATCTTTTAATTCAGCAACAAAGGTTTCTGAACGGATCACATCTAATGTTGTTACGCCAAATAGTTTGCGTTTGTCATACACACCCGCTTTTTTCAGCACTTCTGCGGCAATGGCAACAGTGGTATTAACAGGATTGGTGATAATACCAATACAGGCTTTCGGGCAAACTTGTGCTACTTTTTCAACAAGATTACGCACAATACCCGCATTAATATTAAATAAATCAGAACGATCCATACCTGGCTTACGCGCCACACCTGCTGAAATCAACACTACATCTGCGCCTTGTAACGCTGGCGTTGGATCTTCACCAGAAAATCCCCGCACTTTAACCGCGGTTGGGATATGGCTAACGTCCACCGCAACACCTGGGGTAACAGGGGCAATATCATAAAGAGATAATTCTGAACCAGCGGGTAGCTGTAACTTTAACAATAATGCTAATGCTTGACCAATTCCGCCTGCGGCACCTAAAACTGCAACTTTCATTTAATACTCCTCTTTTTGGTTATAAATCAAGTTAATTGGATTTTAGACTTATCCCATAGCAAATTCAAACAGAGAAATTCAATAGTGAGATCTAATTCAAATTTTTAAAAAATTTATTTTAAAATTGTTGCATTTCCTTTCTATTATGGCTTTTAAAACTTGCTAAAAATTGAATTTTTATGCAAAATCTTTGCAGATATTCGCAACATAGCCAAACATTATGAGTACAGACAAACACGATAATTTAATCTCTGCGTTTAAAACCTTGCTAGAACAAGAGCGTTTTGGCTCGCAAGGGGAAATTGTAAATGCCTTGCAACAGCTCGGTTTTAGCAATATTAATCAATCTAAAGTTTCCCGAATGCTGACTAAATTTGGCGCGGTTCGCACGCGCAATAGCCGAATGGAAATGGTCTATTGTTTACCCGCGGAATTAAGTGTGCCTACCTCTAGCAGCCCATTAAAAAACTTAGTGTTAGACATCGATCACAACGATTTTTTAATCGTGGTAAAAACCAGCCCTGGAGCCGCACAACTTATCGCGCGCTTATTAGATTCTGTAGGCAAAGCAGATGGTATTCTCGGCACAATCGCAGGGGACGACACCATTTTTATCACGCCAACATCAGACACAGCGATTTTAGACTTAATGCAACGTGTGCAAGAATTATTTGAAACTAGCCTATAATGAATATTCTACTCACCGGTGGCACAGGGCTGATTGGTTCAGCCTTAATCCCACAACTTCTCGCCAAACAACATCGCATTTGTCTTTTAACGCGTAATATTCAGCCTGAGCGTTTTCCAACTGAAATAAGCGAAGCACAACAAGAAGTACAACAAATTGATAATCTTGCCTCATTGCAAAATCTCAATGCCTTTGATGCGGTGATTAATTTAGCTGGTGAACCGATTTTCGCGCATCGCTGGACAGCCAAACAAAAAGCTAAACTTTTTGCTAGCCGAGTAAATTTAACGCAAAATTTGACCGCACTTATTAATCAAAGTGAGACCCCACCGCACACCTTTATCTCAGGATCAGCCACAGGTTTCTATGGCGATCATCAAGATCATTGGATTGATGAAAGCACTCCCGCTGGCACAGCATTTCCTGCACAACTTTGCCAACAATGGGAAGCCGCGGCAATGCAAGCTAACACCCGCGTTTGCTTATTACGCACCGCAATGGTGATGAGTCCAAATGGCGGTGCATTAAGTAAAATGTTGCCGTTATATCGTTTAGGATTAGGTGGAAAACTCGGCAGTGGTAAACAATATTGGGCTTGGATCAGCTTACAAGATATGATCGCAGGGATTTTATTTTTATTGGAAAACCCACAATGTAAAGGCGCGTTCAATTTCACTGCCCCACAGCCCATCACCAATCAAGATTTCAACCAGCAGTTAGGCAATTTCCTTAAGCGCCCCCATTTCGCCAATGTGCCCGCATTCTTATTACGTTGGATTTTAGGTGATCGCTCACAATTATTATTAGACAGCCAACGCATTAAGCCAGCGCACCTAATTGAAGCAGGATTTGAATTTCAAGTGGAAAGTTTTTCGGCGTTTTTAGAAAAAATTTAAGAAGATAAAAGAGGATATTTTCGGCGAGAATGGATAACTAACATTGCAGAAGGAGAAATCCGCATAGGCTTAACTGGCATACTCCAAAAGCTCCTCGCGTTCTAACATTTCTAATTCTAACGCTTTGCGTTTTAGCAATTCATCAGTATGTTTTTTCCATTCTTCAAGGCTCATATATTCACCGCGCGCCAAAGCAGCCTCGCCCTCGGCAATACGCTCTGCCAAAAACTCATCATAACCTGCTTCTTTTAACATTTTCTTTTCCTCTATTGAATAGATAAAATACAATGCAAGCCTACGCCATAATCATTGTAAATTCAACATCTACCTAAAATTTTCTATTGTTATCCCTGCCAGAAACTAGGATAATAGCAAGCTAGATTTTTTCTGACAACTTGGCTTTCATGCATATAAAAATCATAACAAGGTAATGAAAGCAAGGATAACAAACTGATGACTGACTATATTTTATTAATTATTAGCACCGCACTTATCAATAACTTTGTCCTAGTGAAATTCCTAGGGCTTTGTCCTTTTATGGGGGTATCGAAAAAAATCGAAACTGCCATTGGAATGGGACTTGCCACAATGTTTGTGCTAACCGTTGCTTCCCTTTGTTCCTATTTGATTGATCGCTACTTGCTCACGCCATTTAATGGCAATTTTTTACGCACCTTAGTGTTTATTTTAGTGATCGCCGTGGTGGTGCAATTTACCGAAATGGTGATTCATAAAACCAGCCCAACCCTTTATCGTTTACTGGGGGTATTTTTGCCACTGATTACCACAAACTGCGCAGTGTTAGGCGTGGCGTTATTAAATGTGAACTTAGCCCATAATTTAACCCAGTCTGTGGTTTACGGTTTCGGTGCTTCCCTTGGTTTTTCCCTTGTTTTAGTGCTATTTGCTGCCCTGCGTGAACGCCTTGCCGCTGCCGATGTGCCAATGCCTTTCCGTGGTGCGTCTATCGCCTTAATCACCGCAGGATTAATGTCCCTTGCATTTATGGGTTTTGCTGGCATAGTGAGAGTGTAAAATGACAACCTTATATTATGTTCTTCTCGCTATTAGCGTACTTGCTTTGATTTTTGGGGCGATTTTAGGCTTAGCTTCCATCAAACTAAAAGTGCAAGCCGATCCTATCGTAGAAAAAATTGATGCCCTACTGCCGCAAAGCCAATGCGGACAATGCGGTTACCCCGGTTGTAAGCCTTATGCCGAAGCCATTGCACAAGGCGATGTGATTACCAAATGCGTTCCCGGTGGTCAGCCATTAGTGGTGAAAATTGCCGATTTATTAGGCGTGGACGTGCCTGCAACGGATTTTGATGAAGAAGATAATGCGCCAAAAGTGGCATTTATCCACGAAGATATGTGTATTGGTTGCACCAAATGTATTCAGGCCTGCCCTGTTGATGCCATTATTGGTACAAATAAAGCAATGCACACAGTGATTCCTGATCTTTGCACAGGCTGCGAACTCTGCGTTGCTCCTTGCCCGACAGATTGCATTTCAATGATAAAAATAGAACAAGACATTGATCATTGGGATTGGAAATTCGATCCCAGCTTAACCATTCCCGTGGTAGAGATTACTGCAAGCAGCACGAATAATCAGGGAGCGGAAAAATAATGGCTGATGTATTAACCAATTTTAATTCCGGTAAATTATGGGATTTCTCTGGTGGCATTCATCCGCCTGAAATGAAATCTCAATCAAATCACACACCTATTCGCCCTGCAGATCTGGTGAAAACCTACTATGTTCCGGTTAAACAGCACGCTGGTAATGCTGGAAATCTGCTAGTGAACGTTGGGGATAAAGTGCTAAAAGGTCAGCCATTAACGCAGGGGGAAGGATTACGCAATCTGCCTGTCCACGCCCCAAGTTCAGGCGTTATCACGGCAATTGCGCCTTATATTGCCGCCCACCCTTCTGGTTTACCTGAACTAACCATTCAAATTCAGGCAGACGGTAAAGATGAATGGCGTAAACAGCACCCAATTGAAGATTTCCTGAGCCAAACGCCAGAACAGCTTATTGAAAAAATTTATCACGCTGGAATTGCAGGCTTAGGCGGCGCGGTATTCCCAACAGCGGCTAAAATTCAATCGGCAGAAAATAAAGTAAAACTGCTCATTATCAATGGCGCAGAATGTGAACCTTACATCACCTGTGATGATCGCTTAATGCAAGATCGTCCGAAAGAGATCATCGAAGGAATACGCATCTTACGCTATATTTTACGCCCTGAAAAAGTGGTTATTGCCATTGAGGACAACAAACCCAAGGCAGTGAAAGCCCTTAAACACGCTTTAAAAGGGGCAAATGATATTGAAATTCGTGTGATTCCCACCAAATATCCTTCAGGTGCGGCAAAACAGCTTATCCAAGTGCTAACAGGCATTGAAGTGCCGAGCGGTCAGCGTTCTTCCAGCATTGGCGTGCTAATGCACAATGTCGGCACGGCGTTTGCGATCAAACGAGCGGTGATCAATGACGAACCGTTAATTGAACGCGTGGTTACGCTAACAGGCGATAAAATCCCACACAAAGGCAATCTTTTAGTTCGCTTAGGCACGCCGATTTCCGCCCTATTGCAACAAGTGGGCTATCAATATGACGTGCGTTTCCCAGTGTTTATGGGCGGGCCAATGATGGGCTTTATTTTGCCCAATCTCAACGCGCCTGTAACCAAAGTTACTAACTGCTTGCTCGCGCCTGATCATTTTGAATATGCCGAACCCGAGCCAGAGCAAGCCTGTATCCGCTGCTCTGCTTGCTCAGACGCTTGTCCTGTGCATTTAATGCCGCAGCAACTATATTGGTTCGCGCGCAGTGAAGATCACCAAAAATCAGAACAATATGCCCTGCAAGATTGCATTGAATGTGGCTTGTGCGCTTATGTTTGCCCGAGCCACATTCCGCTTATTCAATATTTCCGTCAAGAAAAAGCGAAAATTTGGGAAATCAAAGAACAAGCGCAAAAATCCCACGAAGCGAAATTACGTTTCGAGGCACGCCAAGCGCGTTTAGAAAAAGAAGAACAAGCCCGCAAAGCGCGCACCCAACGTGCCGCTGAAGCGCGCCGTGAAGAAATTGCTAAACAGAAAGGCGTTGATCCTGTTCAAGCCGCATTAGAACGTTTAAAAGCGAAAAAACAAAGCGACAGCGAACGCCCAAATGTGAAAACTTTTGTGGACGAAAAAGGCCAGCTGCAACCAGATAATTCCGATATTATGGCACAACGCAAAGCACGCCGCTTAGCACGCCAACAAGCTGAACAAGAAAATGCAACGTCTTCACAATCACAAGAAAACTCAGCGCAAAATACTGAGGAAAATCGCACCGCACTTGATGCAAATTCCGATCCTAAGAAAGCTGCGATCGCAGCCGCACTTGCACGAGCGAAATCGAAGAAACAAGCGCAGAACAGCACGGTTCAATTTGCAGACTCAGCAGAGAACAGTGTGGAAAATCAAGGTGTAGCCGAACAATCGAAAACCCAAAGTACGGTCGAAAAAACAAAAGAAAAAACGCAAGAAAATTCCACCGCACTTGATCCGAAAAAAGCTGCTATCGCTGCGGCGATTGCTCGAGCAAAAGCGAAGAAACAAGCTCAAAACGACATGGTTCAATCTGCAAGTTCTGCAGAGAAAAGTGTAGAAAATCAAGGTTTAGCCGAACAAGCAGAAACACAAAGTGCGGTCGAAAAAACAAAAGAAAAAACGCAAGAAAATTCCACCGCACTTGATCCGAAAAAAGCCGCTATCGCTGCGGCCATTGCACGGGCAAAAGCGAAGAAACAAGCTCAGAACGATACAGTTCAATCTTCAGGTTCAGCTGAGAATAGTGTGGAAAATCAAGGTATAGCCGAACAAATTCAAAGCCAAAGTGCGGCTGAAAAAACAAAAGAAAAAACTCCAGAAAATACCACCGCTCTTGATCCGAAAAAAGCGGCTATTGCTGCCGCCATTGCACGAGCAAAAGCGAAGAAACAAGCTCAGAACAGTACAGAACAACCTGTAAGCTCAGTGGAGAACAGTGTGGAAAATCAAGGTTTAACCGAACAAGCAGAAACCCAAAATGCGGCTGAAAAAACAAAAGAAAAAACGCAAGAAAATGCCTCCGCGCTTGATCCTAAAAAAGCGGCTATTGCCGCAGCCATTGCACCAGCAAAAGCGAAGAAACAAGCTCAGAACGGAACAGCTCAATCTGCAAATTCCGCAGAGAAAAATGTGGAAAATCAAGGTTTAGCCGAACAATCGGAAACCCAAAGTGCGGTCGAAAAAACAAAAGAAAAAACGCTAGAAAATTCCACCGCACTTGATCCGAAAAAAGCCGCGATCGCTGCCGCCATTGCACGGGCAAAAGCGAAGAAACAAGCAAAAGAAAATCGATCTGAAGAACAAGAATAAGGTTTAGCAATGTTTAAAATGATGAGTTCGCCACACACCCACTCGGGCAAATTGACTGCTCGTATTATGCTGTGGGTGGCGTTGGCAATGTTGCCTGCATTGGGCGCACAAATTTATTATTTTGGTTTTGGTGTGTTAATTCAAAGCCTGCTCGCCATTACCCTTGCGTTAGTGTTGGAATTTATGGTTACGCGCTTACGCAAAAAGCCCAACCTGTTTTATATCAGTGATTTCAGCGTGGTGCTAACAGCATTAATGCTCGCGATGGCAATCCCACCTTATGCACCTTATTGGGTGATTTTAATCGGGACATTCTGTGCGGTCATTTTAGGCAAGCACGTTTACGGTGGCTTGGGGCAAAATCTGTTTAACCCTGCAATGGTGGGTTATGTGGTGTTGCTCATTTCTTTCCCTGTGCAAATGACGGCTTGGCTGCCGCCCGTGGCGTTATTAAATGAGCCACCTAGCCTGCAAGATGCTTATCAGCTGATTTTCCACGGCATTACTACGGACGGCTTCAGCCTGCATCAATTAGCCAATTCCATTGATGGGATTACCCAAGCCACGCCATTGGATTCCGTCAAAACCGCAAGCAAAATTAATATGGCGATAAGAGAAATTAATCAATCTCCTATTTTTGTGGAAGTGATGCCTTTTGAGAGTGAACTCAATCTTGGTTTAGGCTGGGCACAAATCAATCTTTTCTTTTTACTTGGCGGTGTTTTCCTAATTTGGAAGAAAATTATTCATTGGCAAATTCCTACTGCCTTTTTAGCCACAATGTTACTGGTAAGCGGTATTCACTGGCTTACTTCTTCTTATGCGCCAAGCCCCTTATGGCATTGGTTTAGCGGGGCAACAATGTTCGGCGCATTTTTTATTGCCACTGACCCTGTCACATCTTCAATCACGCCAAAAGGAAAACTGATTTTCGGTGCGATTGTGGGCTTGCTTGTGTGCCTAATTCGCTTTAATGGCAACTACCCTGATGGCGTGGCATTTGCTGTGTTACTGGCAAATATTTGTGTGCCATTGATAGATCATTACACGCGACCACGCGTGGCTGGATACAAAAGGAAATAAGCAATGCAAACGGTAAAAATTAGCACCCGTTATGGCGTGATCTTGGGCATTATTGCGTTAATTTGCACCGCACTTTCTACCGCTGTGTATTTCTTAACGAAAGCCCCTATTGAGCAAGCCATCGCCAAACAACAAGCTGAATTGCTTGCACAAATTATTCCACCGCAAAGTTACGATAACGATTTGCTCGCCAGTTGTTCTCAGCCTGATTTCGCTGAAGCCAAAACCTTACGCATTGAGAAAATCTGTATCGCAGAGAAAAATCATCAGCCCGTGGCTTATGCTTATGAAACCATTGCGCCAGATGGCTATTCAGGCAATATTCGCTTTCTGGTGGGGATTACACCACAGGGTGAAGTGCTAGGTTTGCGTGTGCTTGAACACAAAGAAACTCCGGGCTTAGGTGATAAAATTGAACTGCGTATTTCTGATTGGGTGCTGAGCTTTAATCAACAAAAAATCAGTGCCGATAATCTCAATGATTGGGCGGTAAAAAAAGATGGCGGTAAATTCGATCAATTTACTGGCGCAACCATTACACCGCGCGCCATCGTCAATCAAACTAAGCGTTCAGCCTTGCCATTATTGCAACAAATGAATAATAATGCGGTGAAACAGGAGCAAAACTAATGCAAGAAAATCACGAAAAAAACCACCGCACTTTAGACCATACATCAGAAACCGAAATGGATTTGGCTTCCATTGAACCACAACAAAGCGTGCCGACTGGGCTAAAAAGCCAATGGAGCGAATTATTTAAGCAAGGTTTTTGGCATAATAACCCCGCTCTTGTGCAACTGTTGGGGCTTTGCCCGCTACTTGCGGTGTCTAGCTCGGCAACCAACGCCCTTGGTTTAGGCATTGCCACCATTGCGGTATTAATCTGTACCAATGTAGTAGTTTCGTTGTTCCGCAAGCATATTCCGCACGCCATTCGTATTCCTATTTATGTGATGATTATCGCCACCACGGTAACCATTGTGCAACTGATTATGAATGCCTACACTTATACGCTTTATCAATCCTTAGGGATCTTCATTCCTTTGATTGTGACAAACTGTATCGTCATTGGTCGTGCAGAAGCCTTTGCATCAAAAAATGGCGTGTTGCTTTCGCTCTTTGATGGCTTTGCAATGGGCGTGGGAATGGCATTCAGCTTGTTTGTGCTAGGCGCAATTCGTGAAGTGTTAGGCACGGGCAAACTGTTTATGGGAATGGAAAACCTGCTCGGCAACTGGGCAACGGCATTACATTTAAACCTTTTTGAGCTAAACAGTAGCTTTTTGCTCGCTATTCTTCCCCCAGGGGCATTCCTTGGTTTAGGGCTGATTTTGGCGATGAAAAACTTAATCGATAATAAAAAACAATAAACACAATGAATAAACAAAAACGCATTGAAATCTTAACTCGACTGCGGGATCAAAATCCCCACCCCACAACAGAATTAAATTATAATTCGCCCTTTGAATTATTGATTGCGGTGATTTTGTCTGCGCAAGCCACAGATAAAGGGGTAAATAAAGCCACGGCGAAACTGTTCCCTGTGGCAAACACCCCACAAGCGATTTTAGAGCTTGGGTTAGACGGGTTAAAGAGCTATATCAAAACCATTGGACTATTTAATAGCAAAGCGGAAAATATTATTAAAACCTGCCGAGATCTGATCGAAAAACACAATGGCGAAATTCCCCAAACCCGTGAAGAACTTGAAGCCCTAGCTGGCGTTGGGCGCAAAACCGCGAATGTGGTGTTAAATACCGCCTTTGGTCAGCCGACTATTGCGGTGGATACGCATATTTTCCGCGTCTGCAATCGCACCAACTTTGCCCCCGGTAAAACCGTGTTGCAAGTCGAAGAAAAATTACTCAAGGTTGTGCCGGCAGAATTTAAAGTGGACGTGCATCATTGGCTGATTTTGCACGGACGTTACACCTGCATTGCGCGCAAGCCACGTTGCGGTTCTTGTATTATTGAAGATCTTTGTGAATACAAAGACAAAACTGAAAATTAAGGTAGTTTATGACAACAAAAAAATCTGAACGACAAACTTGGTCAAGCCGATTAACCTATATTATGACTGTCGCTGGCGCAACCGTAGGGTTTGGTGCAACTTGGCGTTTCCCTTATTTAGTGGGTGAAAACGGTGGCGGCGCATACGTTTTATTATTCTGCATCGCGATGATCGTCATCGGTATTCCAATGATCTTAGTGGAAAACGTGATTGGTCGCCGCTTGCGTGTGAATTCGATTGATGCCTTTGAAGATAAACTCACCGCCAAACCCCATTCAAAATATTGGAAAATCATTGGTTATATGGGCTTGCTCGGTGCCTTCGGCATTATGGCTTACTATATGGTGCTTGGCGGCTGGGTGATGAATTATATTATCAGCCTGATTTCTGGCAGCCTAGATATTTCTAGCACCATCAGCAAAGACTATGCCAAAACCTTCTATGAACAAAGCATTAGTAATAGCCCGCTCCAAATCGCCCTTTACACCTTTATTTTTGTGGCCATCAACTATGTAATTTTAGCTAAAGGGATTATCGGTGGTATTGAGCGTTCAGTGAAATATTTAATGCCATTGCTGTTTGTGTTTTTAATTGGAATGGTGATCCGCAACATCACTTTACCCGGTGCGGCGGAAGGGATTATTTATTACCTCAAACCTGATTTTTCTAAAATTACACCGCAGTTATTTATTATGGTGCTAGGCCAAGTTTTCTTTGCATTGAGTTTAGGCTTTGGCGTGCTGATCACCCTTTCAAGCTATCTGAGCAAGGAAGAAAACTTAGTGCAAACCGCCGTAATCACAGGGTTTACCAACACCGTTATTGCGGTTTTAGCAGGCTTTATGATTTTTCCGTCTTTATTCAGCTTCGGCATTGAGCCGAACGCAGGCCCAACGCTGGTGTTCCAAAGTTTACCAATTGTGTTCTCACATATGTGGGCAGGACGAATTTTCGCCATAATCTTCTTTAGTTTATTGCTGATTGCAGCGCTCACTACTTCTATCACGATTTATGAAGTCATTATCACCGCACTTCAAGAAAAGCTCAGAATGCGCCGTGGAAAAGCCATTGCCTTAACCCTTGGCGGGATTTTCTTGCTCGGTAATATTCCTTCTATTTTAAGCGATAATTTACTGAAAGATTACACTTTCTTCGGCAAAAGCATTTTCGATGCCTTTGATTATGTAAGCGGAAATATTCTCTTTTTACTCACCGCACTTGGCTGCGCTATTTTCGTCGGCTTTGTGCTAAAAGATGAAGCGAAAAAAGAGCTTTCCGACACTCCCGACTCTACTTTCACAAAAATTTGGTTTAATTATGTGAAATATGTCGTGCCATTTATTATTTTGGTGATTTTTGTGAGTAATTTAATTTAACCTGTTTTCCTATAAAAATAAGGGGCTGATTTTTTTCAGCCCCTTATTTTTTCACTATGTGCTAAATTAATGGTTTTCTAATCCATTGCGAATTAGTGTTTCAAACGCATCATAAGCCACCAAAAAGGCATCGTGACCGTAATCGGAAGAGAATTCGTGATAGCTCAAATCAACGCCAGCTTGTTCAAGCATAGTTTTACTTTTTCTTACGTCCACCGCTTTGAAAAGCTGATCATTAGTCACGCCAATCAAAGTGTAACGCGCTTTAATACGCGACAATGCCTGCTCTGCACTTTCATAACCTAACGCAGGATCGTACAAATCCAATGCGCGCAACAAATGCAAATAACTGTTGGCATCAAAACGATCGAGAAATTTTTGCCCTTGATAACTGAGATAGGATTCCACTTGGAAATAATCCCCCCAATACTGCCCTTCCACTTTCGTGGCGCGTCCAAAAGCTTTGGTCAGCTGAATGTCGGTGCGATAAGTGAGCATTCCTAACATTCGTGCAATAGACAGCCCTTGCGAGGGCGGTTCACCGTCATAATAATCGCCATGATTAAAATTAGGATCGGTGATAATAGCTTGGCGCATAACGTGATTAAACCCAATGGCTTCCGCACTAAAATAAAGAGAAGAGCAAAGATTGACGATATTATCCATAAAATCAGGATAATCAATAGCCCATTGAGTGGCTTGCATTCCGCCGAACGAACCGCCAACAATGCCTTTTAAATGGGGAATTTCAAGATAATCGATCAGGGCTTTTTGCACCTTGACGATATCCTGCACAAGGATATGCGGAAACTGGCTGCCATAGGGCTTTTGCGTTTGTGGATTAATTGACGCAGGCCCTGTTGTGCCTTTGCAGCCACCTAGCACGTTAGAGCAAATGAAAAAATATTTTGACGTATCCAACGCCAAGCCCTCTCCCATAAAATTTTGCCACCAACCTGCTTGATTAGGGTCATCATTATAGGGTTCAGCATCGCCAGTTAAAGCGTGGCAAATCAGCACTGCATTGCTTTTATCCGCATTCAATTTGCCATAGGTTTGGTAGGCAACATCAATATGTCCAAGCTCCCCACCTAAGGTGAGGTTGAGCGGTGTTTGTGTAAAGAGTGTTGCTGTTTGTACTGCCATTGCCTATCCATTACTTCATTGATGCGATCTTGCCAAGGTAGGATACATAAACTACCCTTAGCCCTGTACCTTGTCAAGAAATTTTAGACGTCTAAACTTCTAGACGTATTTTAGAATAAATTTACTTGAATTTACTAGTGTTTTTTATTATTTTGATGAGCAAGAAATAAAAAAACACGAATTTTATGCTGAAATCCTTTTTCCGTTACCTTTTTTCTTTTCGGTGGCTGAGCTATCTACCACGCAAATTTTTGCAATACAGTCTGTTTTGTCTTTTTTTGTGTGTTTTCGTTTTGGTGCTGATCGATCAGGCAATCGGCTTTTACGTTCGCCAAGGTATTTATACGGACATCAATAAACTACCCTATCGCCCTTATGGGTTGGTGCTAGGCACATCAAAATATTTCGCTAAAAATACGCCAAATCTGTTTTATTCTTACCGTTTGAATGCAGCAAGTGAACTATTTAAAGAACGCAAAGTAGATTATTTACTGCTTAGCGGAGATAACCGCACTGTGGAATATAACGAACCGCGCACAATGTTCAAAGATTTGAAAAAAATGGGTGTGCCAGAAGAGTATATGTATCGCGACTATGCAGGATTTCGTACCTTAGATTCTGTGATCCGCGCCGATCAAGTGTTTAAAGCCCATTCCATCACCATTATTACACAGCGTTTTCATTGTGAACGGGCTTTATTCATTGCCAAATATCATAATATTGATGCAATCTGCTTTGCGGCGGAATACCCAAGTGGCTATACCTTTGTACGTTTCCGCGAATTTTTCGCAAGAGTACAGGCGGTGCTTGATCTTTTAATCGAAAAAGAACCGCACTTTTTAGGCAAACCAGAACCGCTACCACCACCGCCTTTGTCTGACTAACAATGATAAACTAAATCACGCAATACTTTATTTGGCAGATTTAAGCCTTCTAAATCAGATTTATGGTTAAGTCGTTCTAACACTAAATCAAGCAATTTATCGGCAATTTTCTTGTGATCTTGCACCGCACATAGGGTTTTATTGCCCAACAATTCTAACATTTCGTGATCCCCAAAAGTGGCAATCACTAATTGCTGTGGAATCCCTTTATTCTGTCTTAATAGCACTTGGAATATACCCTGTAACAACGTCAAAGAAGTAACAAATAAAGCATCTGGCAACGAATTTGTTACAAGCCATTGTTCAAAGGTTTGCGCTGCAGAATCACGGTGGAATTGCCCACTATAAAGAAATTCTACCGAATTTTCTGACCGCTCTTTTAACGCCTGACGAAATCCCAATTCACGCTCCTTGCTCGTTGGTAATTCAGGTAATGCACCAAAAAAGAGTACATTGTTAAAAGATTGCTGTTTAAACAAATCTTGCGCCAAGCGATAAGCATCATTTCTATCATCAGATAGCACATTGATCACATTATCCCCGCTGATCTTACGGTCAAAACCAAACACTGGCACTTTACTTTGCTGATAAAACAAATTGTCTGCTGGCAAGGAAGTAGAAACAATCAGCGCATCAATTTTGCGTTGGAAAAGATGCTTGGCACAAGCCATCTCATTATTTGGATTATCGTTAGAACAGGCAATCAGCAGTTGATAGCCTTTTTCGCGAAACTTTTGTTCAAGCTGATGAGCAATTCTTGCATAGCTCATATTTTCAAAATCAGGAATAATCAACCCAATGGTATTGGTTTTCCCTGCTCTCAACCCAGCCGCCATCGCGTTAGGTTTGAAATCATATTCCTTGATTAACGATTGTACCTTTTCAATGGTTTTATCACTTACTCGATACTGTTTTGCTTTGCCATTTACCACATAACTTACTGTTGTTCTGGAAACCCCAGCAAGTTTAGCTAGCTCGTCTAATTTCACATTAACTCCTTTTAATATGCCATTTCAATTTTAAAGTACGGTGAATTATAACACCAAATTTTCAGTCATTTTTATGCGAAAATTCTCGAAATTTGATCTATCTCGCAAAAAATCACCTCATCTGCTGAGCATAAAAAAGACTGAATTTTTTCAATTCAGCCTTTTCTCTATAAAAATCAAATTAGCTGTTGGCACGACGGCGGGCAATCACCGCATTTGAAAGTTGCTCCAGCACTAATTCGGAATCTTCCCAGCCGATGCAGGCATCGGTGATACTTTGTCCGTAAACTAATTCCTTGCCTTCTACCAGATCTTGTCTGCCTTCCACTAAATGGCTTTCGATCATTACGCCGAAGATTTGGTTTGAACCCTGTGCAATTTGCTGGCAAACATCTGCGCAAACTTCTAATTGTTTTTTGAATTGCTTATTGCTGTTTGCGTGGCTGAAATCCACCATAACGTGCGGAATTCGACCGCTCTTTTCAATGCTTTCGCAAACTTCATTGACATCTTTTGCGCTGTAATTTGGCCCGTTATCGCCTCCGCGCAAAATAATGTGGCAATCTGCATTTCCTTTAGTGGAAACGATCGCAGAATGGCCAAATTTAGTTACAGAAAGGAAATAATGCGGTGCTTCTGCTGCGCCAATGGCATCTAAGGCAATGCGCACACCACCATTGGTGGCATTTTTAAAACCTACGGCACAAGATAAGCCTGAAGCTAATTCACGGTGAACTTGCGATTCTGTGGTTCTTGCCCCAATTGCGCCCCAGCTCATAAAATCTGCCACATATTGTGGTGTGATCATATCGAGAAATTCGCCTGCGGTTGGAACTTCTAAATTATTAATATCTAACAATAATTTTCGCGCGATGCGTAAACCATCATTGAGCGCATAGCTATTGTTTAGGTAAGGATCATTGATTAACCCTTTCCAACCTACGGTTGTACGCGGTTTTTCAAAATAAACACGCATAACAATTTCTAAGCTGTCTTGATATTTCTCACGCATTGCTTTGATGCGTTGTGCATATTCCAAAGCCGATTTTGGATCGTGAATGGAGCAAGGCCCAATCACGACAAGTAAACGATCATCTTTGCGATGAATGATATTATGCGCTTGTTGGCGGGCTTTTTTTACGGTGTTGATCGCCACTTCGCTTGCTGGATATTTTTCAATTAACGCAATGGGTGGTAGCACCTGCTCTACTTTGCCAATTCGGGTATCATCATTAGCAATATAAATGTCATTTTTGCTTTTTGTCATACATCAACTCTCTTACATCTTGGTTTGTATTTTATAATTACTTGCTTATCCGCATTGCGAATACTTCATTGTGTGTCAATGTAACACGCATTTTTGTACTAGTAAACTAGTTTAAAAATATTATTGATAAATTTTTAATGACTGCTTAAAACTTGCGCAGGTTGTAATTTCGCGGCGCGACTTGCAGGGTATAAACTGGCGATCAAACTTAGCACTAAGGCCACCACAAAAACCACCGCAATATCTTGCCAATGAAGTTCACTGGGCAAAAAGTCTACGAAATACACGCCATCAGAAAGCAGTTTTCTGCCAATTAAAAATTCAATGCCTTTAATTAATTGGGTGAGATTTAATGCCGTTACGCAGCCTAATATCAACCCGATGACACAGCCTTTCATTCCAGCTTGTAAGCCATACCAAATAAAAATTCGTTTAATAAAGCCATCATTTGCGCCAAGGGTACGCATAATAGCAATATCGCCTTGCTTGTCTTTCACCGCCATAATCAAAGTTGAAATAATATTAAAGCAGGCCACGCTAATCACTAGCACCATTGCTAAATACATCACGGTGCGAATAAGCTGAATATCGCGGTACATATAGCCAAATTTACTAATCCAATTTTGCGCGGACAAAAATTGTGGATATTGTTGCAAGGTTGGATAATCCAGTTGTTGCACGGCAAAAGGGTGCTGCACTTTGAGTTCAACACCTGTGGCTTCATCAGCTGAATAATCCAAGAATTGCTGCGCAGTTGCAAGGGGAATTAAGGCATAACTGTGATCGAGCTGGCCATCAAGGCGCAAAATTCCTGTAATTTGCATACGCTCACGCATTGGCTGGGTAAAATTATTGGTGCCATCAGATTGAGAAATCAACAATGTTACCCAATCCCCTTCTTGCACAGCTAATTCGCGCGCAATGCCAGAGCCTAAGACTAATCCGCCTTCACGAGAGAAATTTTGCCAGCCATCGCCTAATACAAATTGCCCTAAGGCACTCACTTGATCTTGCTTGTCTGCTTCAATGCCTTTCACCTGCACCACTTTTAACTTCGTACCATTTTCTACCAAAGCGGTAAAACTGACAAAAGGGGAACTCGCCACCACGCTAGGATCTTGTTTTAAAAGTGCGGTTAAATTTTGCCAATTTTTTATTGGCGTACTCTCGCCCTGTTCAGAATAAGCAGAAATTTCAACGTGCGGCACAACCGCTAAAATGCGTTTATTCAGCTCACGTTCAAAGCCGTTCATCGCACTTAGCCCCACGATCAACACCATCACACCAAGAGCGATGCCAAGGGTAGAAAACATTGAAATCAGCGAAACCAAACGATTTTTCTGCTTACCACGCTGATAACGCCAGCTAATAAAAAAGGGTGCGTTCATCTAGCTTTCTCCACGCAATACACCATCTTGCATCACCATTCGGCGAGAAAGTTTCTCCGCCAACTGCAAATCGTGCGTAACCAATAAAAAGGCAATTTTTTGCTCTTGGTTTAATTGCAAAATAAGCTCAAAAATGCTTTCTGTGGTTTTGCGATCTAAATTCCCTGTGGGTTCATCAGCTAGCACTAAAGCAGGGTTATTCACTAAAGCACGGGCAATGGCAACACGCTGACGCTCACCGCCAGACAACGCAGAAGGACGATGCTTAATGCGATGCGCTAAGCCCACCGCTTGCAACATTTTTTCTGCCCGTTCTTGCGCTTCGCTACGATTTTGCTTACCAATCAACATCGGCATCATCACGTTTTCTAGTGCGCTAAAATCTGCCATTAAATGATGAAATTGATAGACAAACCCCATATATTGATTGCGTAATTTCGCTAATTCATCAGCGCTCGCCTTTTGCAAAGATTGCCCTTTAATGAACACTTCACCGCTGGTTGGCTGATCTAAGCCGCCTAGGGTATGCAATAAGGTACTTTTGCCCGAACCTGAACTGCCCACAATCGCCACCAATTCGCCCTCTTCCATTGAGAAACTGACGTCTTTTAGCACTTGCGTTTGGTTTTCCCCTTCTTGGTAAACTTTGGTTAAATTTTGGCAGCTGAGTAAAATTTGCTTCTCTGTCATTCTTTTCTCGTTGTTTTTCTGTTTCGCTTTGTAGTAAAAAATTTCGTAAAAAAAAAGCACCGCACTTTGTTACGCATTATTCATAGCGCAAGGCTTCTGCTGGCTCAATTTGCGCCGCTCGGTGCGCAGGATAAATCGTTGAGCATAAAGAAAATAATAAGGATACCGCAACAATTATCACAATCTGCGAAAGATTTAATTCTGTCGGTAAACGAATATTTTCTGCACTAAACCACGCCATAATGGAATCTAAATTTAACGTGGTTAGCACGCCAAGCAATGTGCCGATCAAAGTTCCACTAATGCCTACCAATAGCCCTTGCCAAATAAACAGGCGGCGCACTTGCGATTTATTCAATCCTTGGGTTTGCAAAATGGCAATTTCTCCTTGTTTATCCACCACCATTAAGCTGAGCGACGTGATAATATTTGAAATGGCGACCACAATAATCAGGCTAATCAACAAGCCCATCATATTTTTTTCCATTTTTACCGCTTGGAAAAACTCCCCTTTTTGGCTACGCCAATCGGTTATCTGCCATTCATCGGCACTGAAATAGTTAGGAAGTTCAGTAATATCAAAAGGATCGCGTAAAAATAAGCGATAACCTTGCATTTGCTGTGGGCCAATACGCATCAATCTGCCAATATCGGAAAGATTGGCAAACACGGCGTTGCTGTCATTTTGCCCCGAAGCAAAATAAATATCGCTAATGGTAAATAAGCGTTGCACAGGCACACGACCAAAGGGCGTATATTGGCTGTTTTCCGTGATCATTAAACGGACTTTATCGCCAATTTGTGAACGTAATTTTTGCGCTAATTGCGATCCCATTACCAATTTAAATTCGCCTGCGGGTAATAATTGCTCAAAAGATTGGGGTTGAAAATGGCTTAATAAAGGATCATCAGAAAAATGTTGAATACCTATCACTTGCCCAGCACTCACGCCTTGTGGTGCTTGTAAAATCACATTAGTGGTGTTAATCGGAATGGCGCGTTGCACGAAAGCTGGGATTGTCGGTGTTGGCGCTTCACGGGATAAATGGCCTGACTTTGGCATAATTATGGCGTGGGGAATGGTGGAAAGCACTTGTTTTTTTGTTGATTTTCCAAACCATTCATTACCGAAAGCACGATGATTAACGCCATAATACCCAGCACAATCCCCATCATCGCAAGGTTGGTAACTAATCGCCCAAAACGATCCGCACTTTTCGCTCGCCAATAACGCAGGGCAATAAATAAAGAAATCGGTAAATTCATCATTATTATTTAAGGGTTGAAATAACAAATTTCCCCTGCATAACAGGGGAAATTTCGTTCGATAATAAATTTATTTGCCCGTTGCGACAAATTCTTCCATATTTTGTGTTACTTTTTTCACCAAAATTTCCACCGCACCATCAGATGCCCAAGCAACGTGTGGGGTGATGATTAAATTTGGTAAACGCGTTGCCGCTTGGATAAGTGGATTATCTTTCTCAGGCGGCTCTTTCACTAACACATCTAAAGCCGCGGCAGCGATTGTGCCATTTTCTAACGCTTCTGCTAAGGCTTTTTCATCGACTAAAGGCCCGCGTCCTGTGTTGATTAAATATGCCGTTGGCTTCATTAATTTTAATGTTTCGGCGTTGATCAAATTGGTAGTTTCAGGCGTTAAAGGACAATGTAGGGTAACAATGTCCGCTTCTTGCAACACTTGCTCAAAAGGTAAATAACCCTCACGAACTGTTGTCGCCCCTTTGCGTTCTGCATAAATCACCTTCATTCCTAGCGCTTCAGCTAAACGACCAATTTCTTTACCAAGATTACCTTTACCCACAACACCTAAGGTTGAACCTTTCACATCGGTGATCGGGTAATCAAAATAACAGAACTGTTTGCTATCCGCCCATTTGGCGCTGAGCTGATCTTTATACCAATTCATTAAACTATGTTTTAAAGCAAAAATTAACCCTAAAACGTGTTCAGGCACAGTAACAGAAGAATAGCCTGTCACATTTTTCACTGCGATGCCTAGTTCTTTTGCCGCCTCTAAATCTACATTATTTGTGCCTGTGGCGGTGATCGCAATTAACTTTAAGTTCGGGAGCTGTTTCATTGTTTCACGATCAAACACGACTTTGCTCGTAATCACAATATCCGCATCTTTCGCGCGCTCAATGGTTTGTTCAGGCGAAGTATGCTCATATTCCACCCATTGATGTTCAAAGTTAGGGCGTGGAATAGGAATGTGTTTTGGAATGGCTGTGCTATCAAGAAAAACAATTTTCATAAAATGCTCCTTATCTATTTTAGGGATCTGCCCTATCCGCAAAAATTCATCAGGGATGTATGCTAAATAAGTCTATTAAAATATAAGCGATTTTACCCTATAAGTTAACTAATTGTTACAAAAAACTACCGCACTTCCAACACAATATCATCAAATAATTTTTTCACCGCGTTGTTATCGTGCAAACGCTCTGCTTGCTCCACCATTGGGCGGGTTAAATGCGGTGAAAACATATTGATAAAATCGTACATATAATTGCGTAAAAAAATGCTATGTTTGAAAGCAATTTGCGTCATACTGGAACGGAAAATATGGCTGGCATCGATTGCCACTAGATCTTTATCTTCTGGCGTATGCGCCATTGAAGCCATAATGCCCACGCCTAAGCCTAAGCGCACATAGGTTTTGATGACATCAGCATCGGTGGCGGTAAACACAATATTCGGCAATAGCCCTGCGCTGTTGAAAGCATAATCCAAATCAGAAACGCCAGTAAAACCAAAGGTATAAGTAACAAGGGGATATTTACTCAGTTCTTCAATCGTCAGATTTTGGCATTGTGCCAAAGGATGATCGTTTTTAACGATCACAGAACGATTCCATAAGTAACAAGGCAATAGCACCAAGTCATCAAATAAATATTGTGCTTCCGTGGTGATCGCCAAATCCACTTCGCCAGAAAGCAAGGCGTCATAAATTTGTGTTGGCGAACCTTGATGAATATGCAAGCTCACATCGGGATATTTTTTGGAAAAACGCTCTACCACAGAAGGCAGCATATAACGTGCCTGCGTGTTGGTGGTGGCTATGCGTAGCACGCCGTGATTAGGCTGCGTATATTCATCTGCCACGGCTTTAATGCTTTGTGTTTTCACCAATAATTCGCGCGCAATCGCAACAATTTTTTTGCCCGCTGGGGTAAGGGCTTTGATATGTTTACCGTTGCGTTCAAAAATCTCTAAGCCTAATTCATCTTCCAACAACCGCACTTGTTTACTGATCCCTGGCTGCGAGGTAAACAAGGTATTTGCCGCTTCGGTTACATTCAAATTTTGATTTACGATTTCAACGATATAACGTAATTGCTGAATTTTCATCATCACTCCTTGATCAAAGTGCGGTGCTTTTTTATGAAATTTTTTAGGCTTTTTATCGAATTTTTAAGCTTTTTTGTAACGTTTATTCATATCCGCATAACGTTTTACCGCTCGGCGGATTTGCCCAGTTTTGGCGCGTCTGCGTTGTTTGGTAACGTCTAGTTTGCTTTGCGTTTCAGGCTCAAGCCCCACCAATTCACGCAGATAATTCACATTGGTGAGATCCATTTCTTCCCAACCACCGCGCGGTAAGGTTTTCATTAATTTGATATTGCCGTAACGAATGCGGATCAAACGGCTCACTTGAATGCCTTGCGATTCCCATAAGCGGCGAACTTCACGGTTACGCCCTTCCATTAGGGTAACATCAAACCACTGGTTCATTCCTTGTCCGCCCATTGGCTTAATGGCTTTGAAATTGGCAGGCCCATCTTCTAACTGCACGCCCTTGCGTAAACGGGCGATCATTGCTTCGTCCACCTGACCAAAAACGCGCACGGAATACTCACGCTCCACTTCACGGCTTGGGTGCATTAAGCGGTTTGCCAATTCGCCGTCTGTGGTAAACAGCAATAAGCCAGAGGTGTTAATATCCAAGCGTCCTACCGCAATCCAACGCGATCCTGTTAAGCGCGGCAAGCGGTCAAACACGGTGGCACGCCCTTCGGGATCGTGGCGAGTGCAAAGTTCGCCCTCAGGCTTGTAATACATCAACACGCGACACACTTCTTTTTGCGCTTGTTGTAAATTCACAACGTGTCCGTCAATGCGGATCTTTAAATTCGCATTCACCACAACACGATCACCCAGTGTTGCCATTTTGCCGTTTACGCTCACTCGGTTGGCGGCGATCATCGCTTCAATTTCACGGCGAGATCCTTGCCCTGCGCGTGCTAACACTTTTTGTAATTTTTCCCCTTCCACTTTATGGGTGGCAGAAAGTGCGGTCTTTTTTACCGCACTTTTTTCTTTACTTTCTGCATTTGATGCGAAAGGCTTGTCTGTACGTTTTCTTTCCGTGTTATTTTTTTCAGCAAAACGCATTCCCTTGGCGGCATTGCGTTGTGAATAAGATGTTGTTTTCATATTTCCTCTTGTCGCTTTCCCAAGCGTCTAACAGTTTGAAAAGATTAAATAAATGGCGTGGTTGAACCGCTACCCTCGCGTAAAATCACTGGCGTGTTGTCGGTTAAATCCACCACAGTTGTTCGTTCTTGCCCTAAATAGCCACCGTTAATAATTAAATCCACTTGATGTTCTAAACGATCGCGAATTTCTTCTGGATCAGATTGCGTAATAAATTCTTCCCCCGGCAACATCAAAGAGCAAGATAAAATCGGCTCACCTAAGGCATTTAGTAAAGCGAGTGCGATTTGATTATCTGGCACGCGCAAGCCAATCGTTTTGCGTTTTGATGTCATCAAACGGCGTGGCACTTCTTTGGTGGCAGTGAGAATAAAGGTGTAACGCCCCGGTGTGTTATTTTTAATCAGTCGATATGCCATATTATTCACCGTGGCATAGGTTGAAAGTTCTGATAAATCGCTACACACAAGGGTGAAATTATGATTTTCTGGTAGTTGGCGAATTTGCACAATGCGCTCCATTGCGTGCTTATCGCCGAGCATACAACCCAAGGCATAACCTGAATCCGTTGGGTAAACAATCACCCCACCTTGTTTCAAAATATCCACCGCTTGATTAATCAAACGCGGCTGCGGATTTTCTGGATGTATATAAAAAAATTGGCTCATAACCTTTATCCTGTCATCATTAACTTGGGCATTATACCGAAATTCCCCGTTGATTATAGGGTTAGGGGAAAATAAATTTACTTTTCGCTGTTGCCCCGATGCTATCCCTTTGTTACTATAACGCTAAAGATGACAGGAAGTTTTTAATGCGAATATTCAAGACAAAAGCATTTCACAAATTTGCTCTAAAGCACGCCATCAGCGATGCGTTGTTAGTTGAAGCCATCTTGCGGGTGGAACAAGGATTAATTGATGCCGATCTTGGCAGTAATATTATCAAACAACGCATAGCAAGAGCGGGACAAGGGAGAAGTGGTGGTTTTCGATCGTTTATTTTCTACCGAATTAATGAAAATCACTATTTTGTTGCAGGGATTAGCAAAAATACACAAGACAACATTTCAGCACAAGAATTAGTTGCCTTGAAAGCATTGCAAAAAGAATACGCTGAGTTAATGCCAGAACAAATTGAGGCGCAAATAAAAAATGGCGCCTTCATTGAAATATTATGGGAGAGAAAAAAATGAGTGAACTACTTGCAATGATCCACGAAAATGCTTCGGATCTATACGAGGCAGGATTAATGGATAAAAAAACAATGAAAAAATTTGATGAACTCTGTTTAACGCCTGTTTCACCTTTCACCCCTGAAGAAATCAAAGCCATTCGTGAAAAAGAACAGGTTTCTCAAACTGTTTTTGCCCATTATCTCAATGTGAGCAAAAATATGATTTCAGAATGGGAAAGAGGGGTGAAAAAACCCAGTGGTGCGGCACTTAAATTGTTGAATTTAGTACAACGCCGCGGTATTGAAATTCTCGCTTAACTCAAAAACGCTTTATCGAAAGATAAAGCGTTTTCTTTTTACGATAAAACTTACAAATTCTCCAACCCAAACTGATACAACGCATTTTTCTTATAGCCATAAAGCTCTGCGACAATTGCGGCGGCTTTTTTGAGCGGGAGTTCTTTGGCGATAAGGGTTAGGGCTTTGACGGCCTCGGGGGAAAAGCTTTCTTCTTCACTGCTCACATTGCCTTCTACAATCAGTACCATTTCGCCTTTGCTGCGGTTTGGATCTTCGCTCACCCATTGGCGTAATGCGCCAACTTCATCACAGTGAATAGTTTCCCAAGTTTTGCTCAGCTCGCGTGCTAGCACCACATAACGCTCAGCGCCGAATACCTTTTCCATATCCGCAAGGCAATCTGAAATGCGGTGGGTGGATTCATAGAAAATTAAAGTGCGGTCTTCTTTTGCGAGATTTTCCAATTTATCGCAACGGGCTTTGGATTTGGCGGGCAGAAAGCCTTCAAAGCAAAAACGATCAGATGCAATACCTGAGGCGCAAAGCCCTGCTATTGCGGCACAAGCGCCCGGAATTGGCACAATTTTAATGCCAGCTTGGCGACATTTTCTCACCAGATGAAAGCCCGGATCGCTAATCAGTGGCGTACCAGCATCGGAAACTAAGGCGATCGTTGTTCCTTGCAATAGTTTTTCGCACAGAATATCGGCTTTTTGTTGCTCATTATGATCGTGCAAGGCAAAAAAAGGCTTTTTAATGCCGTAATGACTCAGTAATAAACCACTATGGCGCGTATCTTCTGCGGCGACTAAATCCACTTGTTCCAACACTTGTAATGCGCGTTGGCTGATGTCTTGCAAATTGCCAATGGGCGTTGCCACGATATATAAAATTCCAGTTAAATTGTCCATTTTTACTTCTTTTATTTGATTTTAATTATTGAGATAAGTAAGATCCCCGAGATTGTTTTCAACAACGGAGTAATTATGACTATTCTATTACAACGCATTAATTTAAAAAATCGATTAATGCCTTTTTTATTTGCATTGGTCTTGGCGGGCTGTACTAATTTATTAGGTAACAGCTTTACAAATGTGCTGAAAAACGATGCAAATGCCAGTTCGGAATATTACATCAATCAAATTCAACGTACACAAAATCTTGAAGATCAACAAACCTATAAATTGCTTGCTGCGCGTGTGTTAGTGCGTGAGAATAAAATTCCGCAAGCGCAAGCAATGTTAGCAGAATTAAATGATCTAAATGAAGAACAGCTGCTTGATAAAGCTATCATTGAGGCGCATATCGCTGCTGTGAAAGGCAATAATAAAGCCGCTGACACACGCTTAAAAGCGATCGATCTTGCTTTATTAAGCCCTTCGCAAAAAGCACGTTACTATGAAGTGGTTGCGCGCGTAGCAAAAAATCGTAATCAAATTATGAATGCCGTAAAAGCACGTATTCAGATTGATTCCTTATTAACCGACACGCAAAGAAAACAAGAAAATAATGACCGCACTTGGGCATTATTACGCAATGCAAACCGTGGTTTAATCAACAACACATCGGCGGAAGGCAGTGCTGCTTTAGGTGGCTGGTTAGCATTAACTAAAGCCTACAACGATAACTTAAATCACCCAGCTCAATTAAGCCAAGCCTTACAAAGCTGGAAAGCGGCTTATCCAAGACATAGCGCCAGTTATCTTTTCCCAACGGAATTACAAGGGCTATTTAACTTCCAACAAACGCAGTTAAACCAAGTTGCCCTACTTCTACCATTAAGTGGTGATGCGCAGATCATTGGTAGCACCATTAAGCGTGGTTTTGATGATGCAAGAGGCGGTTCAGACATTCAAGTGAAAGTGTTTGATACCCTTGCTACGCCAGTGGAAAGCATCATTGAGAAAGCGAAACTTGAAGGAATTAGTACCGTTGTGGGTCCATTATTAAAGCAAAATGTGGATAAATTGACTAACCGCCCTGATTTATTACAAGGGCTAAATGTACTTACCTTAAACTCAACAGCAAATTCTCGTGCTATTGGTCAGCTTTGCTATTACGGCTTAGCCCCTGAAGATGAAGCAGAATCTGCGGCAAATCGTATTTGGGATCAAGGTATTCAAAATCCATTTATTATTGTGCCGCAAAGCGATCTCGGTCGCCGCACCGCTTCTGCATTTAACACTCGCTGGCAGCAGCTTTCAGGTACAGACGCCAATATCAAATTCTACAATAATGCTGATGACATCACTTACACGCTACAATCAGGCTTAAACCAAAATATTCAAGCCTTATATATTGTGGCAACAAACAATCAGCTTAGTGATATTAAAATGGCGATTGATAACAGCAATATTAACTTGAAATTATTTGCAAGTTCACGCAGCAATTCATCAAATAATACGCCTGAATATCGCTTATTAATGAATGGCTTAGAATTTAGCGATATTCCATTCTTTAAAGATGTAGATTCTGCACAATACAAAAAAGTCGCAGGCTTTACCAATGGGGATTATTCCTTAATGCGTTTATATGCAATGGGCGCAGATGCGTGGTTATTGATCAATCAATTCAATGAGTTACGCCAAGTTCCTGGCTTCAATATTAACGGTTTAACTGGTAAATTAAGCGCTGGTCCGAATTGCAATATCGAACGTGATATGACGTGGTATCAATACCAAAATGCGTCAGTGGAAGTATTAAGCAATTAATATGTTTAAATCCAAACGTCAGCAAGGGGCGAGCTTTGAGCAACAAGCTCGCCTTTTTTTGCAATCTAAAGGGCTAAAATTTATTGCCGCCAACCAGCATTTTAAATGTGGTGAACTGGATTTAATTATGCAAGATGGCGAAACTATTGTTTTTGTTGAAGTGCGGCAAAGAAAAAATGATTTTTTTGGTTCTGCCGTGGAAAGTGTAGATTGGCAAAAACAGCAAAAATGGCTAGATGCCGCCAATATGTGGCTGGCAAAACAAGATTGCAGCCTAGAAGATACCGATTGCCGTTTTGACTTAGTAGCATTTGGTAATACAATACAAGACTTACAGTGGATTCCTAATTTTCTTGATGAATAAGCCTGATAAATCACAATGTTAGATAAAATAAAAGATCTTTACAGCGAAAGCATACAAACCCAGATTTCTGCTTCGAGCTTATTGCCTAATGCCATTTTTCAAGCGGTACAAAACATTGTCGCCTGCCTATTGCGTGGCAATAAAATTATCGTCTGTGGGCAAGGACGATCTTACGCCAATGCGCAGTTTCTGGTGGCGAATTTACTCAATCGCTATGAGCTAGAAAGACCGAGCTTTCCTTCCGTGTTATTAAGCTTGGATAACGCCATTGGATCAGCAATTATTGCCGATCGCCCCAAGCAACAATTCTACCAACGCCAATTCAACGCAGTGGCACAACAAGGAGATCTGCTGGTGGTATTTTCCCCTTTTGGCAATGAAGAAATGGTGCTAGAAACGATTAATTCCGCACTAAATAAAGAAATTAGTGTCATAGCATTAACAGGCGCGAATAATGATCATATTCAAGGCTTTCTCACCGAACAGGATTTGGAAATCACTGCCCCAACGGTAAAAGAAAGCCGTATTTTGGAACATCACCTATTTATTATTAATACGATTTGTGAGTTAATTGATCATTCTCTTTTTTCTCATTCATAGATCTCAACCCTTTATAGATAATCAAAAGGAGTACAACTAATGAAAACAAGGAATTTAAAAAAATTAGCCCTTATCCTCGGCACTGCATTTGTTCTACAAGGCTGTGTTAGCGCCACAGTGGCAGGCATTGTTGGGGCAACAGCCGTTGCAACCAAAGTCGCCACCGATCCAAGAACAGTGGGAACACAGGTTGATGACGAAACCCTTGAAGAAAAAGTTTTACACGCCATTAATAAAGATCAACAACTGGATAGCGAAGCTCGAATCAATGTGGTTTCATATAGCGGAAGAATCTTACTTATCGGGCAAGTACCAAATGAAAGTTTAAAAGAAATTGCCACAGGGCTTGCGAAAGGTGTCGATAACGTTTCCGAAGTTTATAACGAACTACGTGTCGGCTCACCAATCTCCCTTGGGCAAATCAGCAAAGACAGTTGGATCACAACACAAATTAAATCCAAGCTCTTCGTTAATTCAGGAGTGAAATCAACAGATGTAA
Organism: Avibacterium gallinarum; assembly: GCF_002921135.1. Taxonomy (GTDB): domain Bacteria; phylum Pseudomonadota; class Gammaproteobacteria; order Enterobacterales; family Pasteurellaceae; genus Avibacterium; species Avibacterium gallinarum. The sequence continues at coordinate 67,092 of NZ_PQVJ01000001.1, forward strand.
AAGTGATCACCGAAAATGGTGAAGTGTTCCTAATGGGCAACCTCACCCAACAACAAGCCGATGCCGCAGCAGAAGTCGCCCGTAATGTTTCAGGCGTGATAAAAGTGGTGAAAGTGTTTAAATACTTGAATTAATCTAATAATAAGTGCGGTGCTTTTTTGTAATATTTTCTTAAAATAAAAAATATCTAAAAAAAGCACCGCACTTTATTTTTAACTTTTGCTCAAACCTTAAAACAAGCCACTAAATGCTGTTCATTTCCTTCCAAGCGTGGTTTGCTGAGTGTACATTCTGTGTCTGCAATGGGACAACGAGTACGGAACACGCAGCCTGATGGCGGATTGATTGGCGATGGGAGATCCCCTTCTAGTAGCTGAATTTTTTTACCGCGTTCCAAATCAGGATCAGGAATTGGCACGGCCGACATCAGGGCTTTGGTGTAAGGGTGTTTGGTTTCGTGGTATACCTTATCATAAGTGCCAAGCTCTACCGCATTGCCCAAATACATCACCAAAACGCGATCAGAAATATGTTTCACCACCGCTAAATCGTGTGCGATGAAAATTAGCGATAATCCCATTTCTTTCTGCAATGATTTAAGCAAGTTTACCACCTGCGCTTGAATGGATACATCAAGAGCTGAAACAGGTTCATCACAAATGATCAGTTTGGGTTCAATGATCAACGCACGCGCAATGCCGATACGTTGGCATTGTCCGCCTGAAAATTCGTGCGGATAGCGGTTGATCAAATTTGGCAATAAGCCCACTTTTAGCATCATTGCTTGCACACGATCTTTGACTTCTTGTGCCGATAAATGGGGAAAATAAATTTTCAGTGGTTCAGCAATAATATTTCCAATGGTCATTCGCGGATTGAGTGATGCCAAGGGATCTTGGAAAATCATTTGAATATCTTTGCGTGTGTCGTGCCACTGCTTTTCTGATTGCTGACTGAGATCTTTACCTAACCATAAAATATTGCCGCTAGCGGATTTCACTAAGCCAATAATGGAACGGGCAAGGGTGGATTTTCCGCAGCCAGACTCCCCTACCACGCCCAAGGTTTCTCCCTCATATAATTTAAAGGAAACGTGGTTTACTGCGTGCAAGGTTTGTTTTTTCTTAAATAAAAAACCTTCGTTGCTTTGCACTTTGAAATGTACGCTCAGATCTTCAACTTCTAATAATAATTTTTTCATCTTAATTCCCCCTTACCAGCTGGCTTGGCTCAATAAAACAAGCACGCAAGCGGTTTGGTGAAAATTCCTCCAATGGCGGGCTGTTTTGGCATTGTTCCGTTGCAAATTGACAACGTGGGCTAAACGGACAGCCTGTTGGCAAATGCAATAAATTAGGTGGATTGCCGGGAATGGTTAAAAGTTTATCTTCTTCAGAATCCAAACGTGGCACGGCGTTGATCAACCCAATGGAATAAGGGTGAGTTGGCTGATAGAAAATATCTTTCGCTGAGCCATATTCCATCGTTCTTCCCGCATACATCACCAGCACCTGATCGCAGCTACCAGCCACCACGCCAAGATCGTGCGTAATCATAATAATTGCTGTATTAAACTCGTGTTTTAACTCATTTAATAGGGTCATAATCTGCGCTTGAACGGTTACGTCTAAGGCTGTGGTTGGTTCATCAGCAATCAATAATTTTGGACGACATAATAATGCCATTGCAATCATTACACGCTGACGCATACCGCCAGAAAATTCGTGCGGATACATTGCCATTCGCTTGCGTGCTTCGGGCATTTTCACCGCATCTAACATTTTCACGGATTCTTCAAAGGCCTGTTTGTAATCATAGCCTTTATGTAGCACCAGCACTTCCGTGAGCTGTTCACCAATTTTCATATAAGGATTAAGCGAGGTCATTGGATCTTGGAAAATCATCGCAATTTGCTCCGCTCTTAGGCGGTTTAATTGTGAGGGCGATAAACCTAAAATCTCTTCGCCATTAAAGCGTGCTGATCCTGAAGTTCTGCCGTTATCCGCCAATAATCCCATTAAGGCAAACGCGGTTTGCGATTTGCCTGAGCCTGACTCCCCTACAATGCCTAGGGTTTCCCCTGCGTTGAGGGTAAAAGTTAAATTATTCACCGCAGTAACCTCGCCGTCAGGCGTTTTAAAGGTTACTCTTAAATCTTGAACATCAAGGAGAGGGTGTTTTTCGTTTTTCATTTTCTCACCTTATCGATCTTTCGGATCAAGCGCATCACGCAAGCCATCACCAATAAAATTAAAACAAAATAGGGTTACCACAAGGAACAATGCGGGGAAAATAAGTAACCACGGTGTGGCTTCCATTGATTTTGCGCCATCATTTAATAAAGCGCCCCAGCTACTAAGTGGCTCTTGTGTACCTAATCCTAAGAAACTTAAAAAAGACTCAAACAAGATCATTCCCGGCACAAGCAAAGAAGCATAAACCACCACAACACCTAGCACGTTCGGCACAATGTGTCGCCATACAATTTGACGTGGCGAAACGCCACAAACAATGGCTGCTTCAATAAATTCTTTACGCTTAAGACTTAGGGTTTGACCACGCACGATACGCGCCATATCTAGCCAAGACACCATTCCGATTGCCACGAAAATAAGCAAAATGTTTTGCCCAAAGAACGTGACTAATAGGATCACAAAGAACATAAACGGGAAAGAATATAAGATCTCTAAAATACGCATTAAAATCGCATCGGTTTTGCCGCCCACATAGCCTGCGGTTGCGCCATAAAGCGTGCCAACTAAAACGGCGATAAACGCCCCTGCGATCCCAACTAATAAGGAAATACGTCCACCAATGGCAAGACGAACCAGAAGATCTCGCCCTAAGCCGTCTGTGCCTAAATAGTGCATTGATTCAAAATCTGGCGGTGAAGACATCATTGCCCAATCTGTATCATCATAGCTAAAGGGCATCAACATTGGTGCAAAGGTTACAAACAGCAAAATGAGAAACAACACGAAAAGGCTCACCACCGCCGCTTTATTGCGGAAAAAACGGCGTCTGGCATCTTGCCATAAACTACGCCCTTCGACTTTGTCTAATTGCTCCCCCAATTTTTCCATTAGTGCTTGATTTTCTTTTGTTTTTATCATTGTCTGCACTCCATTAATAACGAATTTTCGGGTCAATCACGGCATAAAGAATATCTACAATGGCATTGAACACAATGGTTAATGTGCCAACCAAAATAGTTAAACTTAGCACTAAGGAATAATCACGATTTAGCGCACCATTCACGAAAAGCTGCCCAATTCCTGGTAACACGAAAATACTTTCAATCACCATAGAGCCAGTAATAATTCCCACAAAAGCAGGCCCCATATAAGAAATGACAGGCAATAGCGCAGGGCGTAACGCGTGTTTCAAAATAATTCGCGACATTGGCAGCCCTTTTGCTTTCGCCGTGCGAATAAAATTAGAATGTAAGACTTCGATCATTGAGCTACGCATAATCCGCGCAATGCTAGCAATATAAGAAAGGGAAAGGGCAATCATTGGTAAAATCATATTGGTTAGCTGCCCGCCTTCCCAACCGCCTGATGGCAGCCATTTTAAGGTAATAGAAAAAATCAGCACCAACAACGGGGCGACCACAAAACTGGGGACAACAATTCCCGTCATCGCAAAGGTCATTATCAAATAATCTAGCCACTTATTTTGTTTCAACGCGGCGATAACGCCTGCGGAAATCCCGCATACTAAAGCAATTAAAAAGGCTGAAAACCCTAATTTTAACGATACAGGGAAAGATTGCGCGACAAGCTGGTTTACGCTGTAATCTTTATATTTGAACGAAGGCCCGAAATCACCATGTGCCAAATCTTTCAAGTAAATGCCATATTGCACCATTAATGGCTCATTCAAATGATATTTTGCTTCAATATTAGCGATGACTTCTGGTGGGTAATTTTTTTCACTGGAAAATGGACTCCCCGGGGCAAGTCGCATCATAAAAAAAGAAACGGTGATTAAAATAAATAAGGTTGGGATCGCCTCTAAAATACGGCGAAAAATTAATTTAAGCATAAAATTATTCCCACAAAAAAAATTTAGAAAAAAACACCCGCACTTTCCTTAAAATGCCAAAAGTGCGGGTAAAAAAGATTAATGTTTAATGATATAAACGTCTTTTAAATAATAGTTTTGTGCTGGGTGTGCATAAGCAAAGCCTTTCACCCAAGGTTTAATTAAACGCGGTTGAACATAGTGATAAACTGGCACCATTGCGGTATCCGCATCTAACAATCCTTCTGCTTTGGCATACACTTCTGCGCGCTCATCATCGCTTTGCGCTTTGAATGAAGAATCAATCAAGGCATCATAAGCTGGATTTTTATAGAATGCAGTGTTGTTCGCACTATTGGATAAATAATAGTTCAAGAATGTGCTAGCTTCATTATAATCCGCACACCAACCTGCACGCGCCACATCAAAGTTGCCTTGATGACGTGTATCTAAGTAGGTTTTCCATTCTTGATTTTCCAAAGTGATATTTACCACGCCTTGTAAATTTTTCTTCCAAATGGACTGCGCAGCACTTGCCAATTTTTTGTGGTTATCAGAGGTGTTATATAACAATTTGAAATTTAACGGGTGAGATTTATCAAAGCCCGCTTCTTTCAACAATTTAAGCGCTTCTTGATTACGCTGATCTTGCGTCCAATTTGCCCACTCAGGGTTAGTCATTTTCTCAGCTCCATTGATAAATGGCGGGGTGAAAATGTAAGCTGGTTTTTGCCCTTGTTGTAACACTTTATCAGTTAAAATTTCACGTTCTAAGGCTAAAGATAAGGCTCTACGCACTTTTGGATTATCAAACGGCGCTTTGGCTGTATTGATTTCGTAAAGATAAGTACAAAGTTGCGGCGCGTGATAAAGCTCATCGCCTAATTCTTTTTTCACTTTGCCATATAATTCAATTGGAATTTCTTTCCCTGTAATATCTTCATCGCCTGCACGATAACGCGCCACATCTGTTGATGAAGATTCAATCGGCAATAACACCACTTTATCCAACACGGTGCGCGCGTTGTCCCAATAATTCGGATTACGCTCTAACACGGCTTTTTCGTTTACCACTGCAGATTTCAGCACAAATGCACCGTTACCTACGAGATTACCTGGTTTCGTCCAGTTATCACCAAATTGCTCTACCACTTTTTTATTTACTGGCGCTAACACATAATGCTCAACCAATTTATCAACATAAGGCACAGATTCGGTTAAATGTAACACTAAAGTATGATCGTCTTTGGCTTCAACACCGAGAGCAGTAACAGGAAGTTTGCCTGCGGTAACTTGATCCGCATTTTTCAATTTCACAAATTCTAAGAAGCTTGCATAAGGCGCTGCCGTTTTCGGATCGGCTAAACGCTGCCACGCATAAACGAAATCACCTGCCACAACAGGATCACCATTTGACCATTTAGCCTCAGGGCGAAGGTGGAATGTCCAGGTTTTAAAATCTGGGCTATGCTCCCAAGAGGTCGCCGCCCCCGGAATAATATGACCTTTCGCATCAGAAGTCACTAAGGTTTCAAACAACTGACGCGCATAATAACCTTCTACATCGCCTTCCATTTTTTGTGGATCAAGGGTGGCAGGGTTAGAATTAATATTCCAAGTTAATTCTTGCTTTTCAGCTAACTGTGTCCCAGCGGGTACCTCAGCCGCCATTGCCGCCCCCACAGAAAGGGATAGCCCTAAAATGGCAGATAAAAGTGTTTTTTTGAATGACGTGTGCATCTTTTCCTCCTAGATTGTTTTTATAAAATGGCTTTCATTAATAAAGGAATTTTCCCAGGTTGTAAATAAGAAATTGCGAAATCATCAGGAATTTTTTCTCTCTTTCCTAATCGCAACAGTTGATTTACAAAAAATAGACAAAAAAGCACCACACTTTTGTTTTAATTGGACTGAATAATGCTACTAATAGTGCATAAAAAAGCTGACTTCATACTGAAATCAGCTTTATCAGTTAAATTGCAAAAGGATTAATATCCCATCGCTGCGCCATCTGGATTACGCGGATCTGAAGCGCCATAAAATCCGCCTTCGGTTACTTGAACAACTTGTTCACGTCCCATTGTCGCTTTTGTCACGACATCGTAACCTTTTTGTTTAAGCAGCTCGATGGTGTCTGGGCTAATACCTTCTTCAATGCGTAGCTGATCAGGTTGCCATTGGTGATGCACACGCGGAACAGTAATCGCTTCAGCAGGATTCATTCCATAATCAATCACATTTGTAATACTTTGTAATACAGTTGTAATAATTCTCGCCCCGCCCGGCGTCCCTGTAACTAACCAAGGCTTATCCTCTTTTAATAGAATAGTTGGCGTCATTGAAGATAATGGACGTTTTCCTGCTTCGATCGCGTTTGCATCGCCACCAATCAAACCAAATGCGTTAGGCACGCCAGGTTTTGCAGAAAAATCGTCCATTTCATTATTTAATAAAATACCTGTTCCTTCCGCCACAATACCTGAGCCAAAATTGAGATTGAGCGTATAAGTTACAGCTACCGCATTTCCATCTTTATCCATAATTGAATAGTGGGTTGTTTGATCACTTTCATAAGGGATTGGATTGCCTTCTTTAATCTCTGTTGCTGGCGTTGATTTTTCTGGATTAATTTTTTTCACTAACTCATCGGCATAAGCCTTTGACGTAATTCCCGCTACTGGCACTTTAACAAAATCGGGATCTCCGAGATAAGTCGCACGATCTGCATAAGCCAATTTCATCGCTTCGGCATAGTGATGAATGGATTTGGCACTATTAAAACCAAATTCTTTCATTGGATAATGCGATAAAATATTCAGCAACTGAACCAAATGTACCCCACCAGAACTTGGCGGTGGCATTGTTACCACTTTATAACCACGATATTCTCCCACAATAGGCTTACGAATTACCGCTTTATAATTTTTCAGATCATCAAGGCTAATTAAACCGCCGTGCTTTTCCATTTCTTGCACAATTTTTTGTGCAATTTCACCCTCATAAAAAGCAGATTTTCCTTCTTTAGCAATAAGGCGTAACGAATTGGCTAAATCTTGCTGAACTAAGTTATCACCAAAGGTAAGTGGCTGATCTTGCTTGAAAAAGATCGCTTTGGTACTTTTCCATTTAGCTAAATTCTCTTTTTCAATTTCTAACGTTGCAGCGAGTGTTGGGCTAATCGCAAAACCTTGCTCGGCTAATTTAATTGCCGGTGCAATCACTTGCTCACGAGATAAAGTTCCCCATTTTTCTAATGCTAACAGTAAACCCGCAACTGTTCCCGGTACACCCACAGCAGAGTGAGTAAATAAAGATTTACCATCTACTAGTTCACCTTTTTCATCTAAATACATATCTCGATGTGCTTTTTGCGGGGCAATTTCTCTAAAATCAATGGTAATATTTTCGCCAGTTTTGGCATCGTGTAGCACCATAAAACCACCACCACCGATATTCCCTGCATTTGGCAAAACTACGGCCAAAGCAAATCCCACAGCAACCGCCGCATCAATGGCATTACCACCTTGACGTAAAATATCCAAGCCAACTTGCGTTGCTAAATGTTGCTCTGTTGCTACCATTCCATTTTTAGCATATACAGGGTGGAAAATGTCCTTGCTCTGATCATAACGTTGAGCCGCTAAGATAGATTGTTGCGTTGCCTCTGCGGAATATGCTGGTAAAGAAACCACAGATAAAGAAAAAGGAATCGCTAACAATGCAGCGATAAGCGATTTACGAAAATGCATAATGTGTTACCTTCCTGATAGTTATAATTTATAAAGATAGTTAGATTGCTGAACAACTTTCTGCTCAACAATCCCAATCAAAAACCAAGCAAATTCTCATCACATAGAAAAATTTCACTCTATTTTTTTGATTGCATCTATTTTTTAACAAAAAGATAACAATCCATCAATCATTTAATAATTATATTTAAGATCAAAATTACATAAAAAAGCACCGCACTTTTGTTTTTACGCATAAGAATCCCCATAAAACAGGGTTCTTATAAAACCAAAGTGCGGTGCTTTTTCGCTTAATTTTTTAATTTAGGTTTAGGAGAGTTTTTCTAACTTCGCTAAGGCGGCAATGAGCCATTTGATGCCTTCGCCTTGGAAAGCGATTTGTAGGCGGGTGTTGTTGTCTTCACCCTCCACGTTAATAATGGTGCCATTACCGAATTTGGCGTGTTTGACTTTTTGTCCCATTCTCCATTCACTATCCTTGCCCGATTTATGCGTATTTAGCGATCCCACGGCTGCGCGGTTATAGGCACGGGTAACCGTACCGCGTAAACGCACTTCTTGAATGCAATCTTCTGGCAGTTCCTCAATAAACCGTGAAGGCAAATGGCGCTCTTCTTTACCATATAAGCGGCGGCTTTCTGCATAGCTAATGGTGAGTTTTCGTTTGGCTCGGGTGATCCCGACATAAGCCAGACGGCGTTCTTCTTCTAAGCGTCCCGGCTCTTCAAAGGAACGGAAACTCGGGAATAATCCCTCTTCCACGCCCACCATAAAAACACGGGCAAACTCTAGCCCTTTGGCAGAATGCAAGGTCATCATTTGCACGCTGGATTGATGTGGTGATGCCTGCTCTTCCCCTGCTTCTAAAGACGCGTGGGTAAGAAATGCCATTAAATCTGTCATTTCTTCGGCGTCTTCAGGCTTGATAAACTCTCGGGTAGCGCTGACTAATTCTTCCAAGTTTTCGATCCGCACTTCGCCTTTCTCGCCTTTTTCTTGCTTATACATTTCATATAAGCCTGAATGTTTGATGACAAAATCCGTCTGCGCAAACAAAGGCATTTCTGCCGTTTCTTGCTGTAAGGAATTAATTAATTCGGTAAAACGCAACAAGGCGGTGGCGGCACGTCCTGCCAGCATATTTTCCTGAATGGCAACTTGAATGGCTTGCCATAAGGTGATTTGTCGCTCACGCGTTAATTGGCGCAGAACATCTAAGGTGCGATCACCAATACCACGCGCAGGCGTGTTAATAACACGTTCAAAGGCGGCATCATCAAAACGATTGGCAATTAAACGTAAATAGGCTAAGGCATCTTTAATTTCTTGTCGTTCAAAGAAGCGTAATCCCCCATAAATGCGATAAGGAATTTGCGCGCGAATCAAGGCTTCTTCTATCACACGCGATTGGCTATTACTACGGTATAAAATGGCGCAATCATCTAGCTTTCCACCATCATCAAGCCAGATTTTGATTTGGTTTGCCACAAACTGCGCTTCGTCAATTTCATTAAATGCGGCATAAATTCCCACAGGATCGCCCTGCTCCCCCTCTGTCCATAAATCTTTGCCAAGACGGTTGCTGTTATTGGCAATCAAATGGTTTGCGCTGTTAAGAATATTGGCCGTAGAGCGATAATTTTGCTCAAGGCGAATGGTTTGTGCATTGTGAAAATCTTCTAAGAAGCGGTGAATGTTTTCTACTTGTGCGCCACGCCAGCCGTAAATAGACTGATCGTCATCACCCACGATCATTATTTTGCCTGTTTCCCCCACCAATAATTTGATCCACGCATATTGAATTTTGTTGGTGTCCTGAAACTCATCGACTAAAATTTGCGAGAAACGCTGCTGATAACGTTGCAAAATCAACGGTTTTTTCAGCCATAATTCATAGGCACGAAGCAATAATTCGGAAAAATCCAACAAGCCTGCGCGATCGCAAGCATCTTGATAAATTTGATAAATTTTGATCCAAGTGCGTTCTTGCATATCCCCTTGATCATCGATTTGATGTGGACGCAAACCTTCTTCTTTTTGGTGGTTGATATACCAGCAGGCTTGCTTTGGTGGATAGGCTTTTTCGTCAATATTGTGCAGTTTAATCAAGCGTTTAACTAAGCGTTGTTGATCATCACTGTCTAAAATTTGGAAATCCTGTGGCAGCCCTGCATCGGCATAATGGGCGCGTAACAAGCGGTGAGCAATGCTGTGAAATGTGCCGATCCACATTCCCATTACACGTTGTGATGAATATTTTGCTAGAGTTTCTTCAATTCGATGGCGCATTTCTGCTGCGGCTTTATTGGTAAAAGTTACCGCCATTATGCTTCCTTCAGAAATTTGCTCCACAGCAATCAGCCAAGCAATGCGAAAAGTCAGCACTCGCGTTTTACCGCTGCCTGCACCCGCTAACACTAAATAATTGCCTAAGGGCGCGGCCACCGCTTCACGTTGTTTATCGTTTAAACCATCAAGTAATTCAGAAATATCCATTACATCACCACTGTTTTTTTATACAGGTTAAATTATAGGGAGATTTTGTTAAAAGGCAAGAAGTGCGGTGAAATTTTTATGAATTTTTCACCGCACTTTAATTAAGGCAATAAATAGAGATAAACGGTGATCTCTTCCCTATCGTGATACAAATGTTTTGCTTTGAGTTTGTATTTAAGTCCTTGTTTATCCAAGGCTTGTTCTATCATTGCTAAACATTCTTTGACTTCCGCATAACGCTTTTTCATTGGCAATTTTAAGTTGAAAATACTGGCGTGGCACCAGCCATTGATCAACCATTTTGTGATGAGTTGCGCAATGCGACCAGGCTGTTCCACCATATCACAGACTAGCCAATCAATGCGGCGACGTTTCGGGGGCTGAAATTTAAAGCCGTCTTCCGCGCAATGTTCGATCCGCCCTGTTTCATGCAGGCTGGCTGCCATTTTTCCGTGATCCACGGCATAAACAAATAAACCACGTTTAACCAGTTGATATGTCCAGCCCCCAGGGCAAGCACCAAGATCGACCGCATATTGGTTTTCGTTCAGATATTGGCTTTCTTTTTGTTTCGGAATAAAGGTTAAGATGGCTTCTTCTAATTTCAGGGTTGAACGGCTTGGCACATCTGCTGGGAATTTAAGCCGTTGAATGCCCATAAAATAAGGGGAATGATTGTGGTTATAGGAATACCCGACATAGCACGCGGTGGATTGCAAGAAAAAAACGTGTAAAGTTACCGCACTTTTGTGGCTATCTTTACCCTGTAAAAAGCCGTCTTTTTTCAACGCATTACGCAGTAGCACAGTAAATTTACGGCAAAATCCTGAAAGCTCTTTGGCTTCGTTGGTATCGGCAGTTTCCACAAATAATTCTGTGCTATTTTTGAGCTTTTTCACCAATTCACTTTGGCGATATTGCGATAAAATAGGGCTGATGCGATCTTCAGGGGAAAGAGCTTGCAGTAAATCTGACACCACGATCATTTGGCGAGCAAAAATCAGTTGATCGAAAGGCAATTCTTGCGCAAGGCGATCCGCTTCGCCTGCTTGATAACATTCAAAAATTACATAGCCTGAATTCGGCTCAACACGGGCAAAACCAAACACACCGCATTCACTGGCTTTATCGGTGATTTCCGCAGCTAATTCTTTTTCAAAGCCAATACGGCAATATAAGGCAAGTTTATTCATTATTATTTCTTATTTCTTTAATTATCCATTGGCGGAATGCCAAAATTTGTTCATCATTGGCTTTATCTAATTGATTTACCACATAAAAAGATTTTGGATCTTTTAGCTGGGTTGGGAGTACCACTTGTAAATTCCCTTTATCAATTTCCTGTTGAGCCAGCAGTCGATTAGCAAGCACAATACCTTGTCCGTGTACAGCCGCTTGTAATGCCATAAAAGTATGGCTAAAAATCGGCCCGTGCTGAATATCTAGCCCTTTGAGGTGCAGATAATTCGCCATATTCTGCCAGTTATCACGGGTATGAATATGAATCAGCGTATGTTTTTTAAGATCTTCTGCGGAATGTACAGGCTGTTTAGCCAAGAGTTTTGGCGAGGCAAGCAAGAGCAAATTTTCTTCTGCTAATTTTTCCACTTGCAGATTTTCCCACGCGCCACGTCCATAGTAAATGGCAATATCAATTTCGCGATTTAGCAAACCTTCATCTTGATCTACTCCTGTTAAACGCACTTCAATATCAGGATAAAGCTCATTAAATCTGCTTAAACGCGGCACAAGCCATTGAATACCAAAGGTTTGTGGTACGCTAATAGCAATATGTTTTTCATTTTTTTGCATCATTAATTTTTGCGTAACTTCGGATAAACGGCGCAAAATCTCGGTAACTTCTTTAAAATAAATCTGCCCTAGCTCAGTTAAAACTAACGCACGGTGCTGACGCTTAAATAACTCAATGCCTAAAAAATCTTCTAACAATTTAATTTGATGACTCACCGCAGCTTGGGTAACAAAGAGTTCATCGGCGGCTTTTGTGAAACTTAAATGACGTGCCGCACATTCAAAAGCTTTCAGTGAATTCAAGGGAGGCAAACGTTTATACATAAAATCTTCTCAAATGAAAAATTATCAGTTATACTAACTCACTGATTTATCTATTAGTTTTTTTAATGCAAGGGATAAAAAAATATCCTTTGTTCTCGCCCACGCATCTCACTACAATACGCACATACTTAATGATTGGTAATTCCTTATTGGTTAAGAGTTTCGACTTAAGTATGATGTTGTGTTTGCATAGTTCGGGCAACCGAACGGAGTAACTGGTTAGTTACTCATTTCACTTCCTGTATATTTTTTAACCCATTTAGGTTAGACACCGCTCATTTGAGCGGTGTTTTTTTATGTGCCAGATCCTACCACAATTTCACTTTGCACCGAAATAGATTTCCTTGTGGCTAGCAAAGAATAAATCACATTTTTTCCTAATAAAAAATAAATTCAAAAATAACCGCACTTTTGTTGTTGCAAGTTTTTGATAATGGTGTAGATTAAAACCATTCTGTTGTAACAACATCATTATTAAGGAAATAAAATGACAATCAAAAATCTCGACTGGCAAAATCTTGGTTTTGGTTATATCAAAACTGATTATCGCTACATTGCATATTGGAAAGATGGCAAATGGTCTAAAGGTGAGCTTACCCAAGATAATGTTTTACACATTAGCGAGGCTTCTAGCTCATTACATTATGGGCAGCAATGTTTTGAAGGCTTAAAAGCCTACCGTTGTAAAGATGGCTCAATCAACTTATTCCGTCCTGAGCAAAATGCTGAGCGCTTGCAAAAAAGCTGCCAACGTTTGTTAATGCCCGAAGTCCCGACAGAAATGTTCATTGATGCTTGTAAACAATTAGTTAAAGCAAATCAAGATTGGCTTGCGCCTTATGGCACAGGAGCAACACTTTATTTACGCCCGTTTGTGATTGGCGTGGGAGATAACTTAGGCTTAAGCCCTGCCACAGAATATATTTTCTCTATTTTCTGTAGCCCAGTAGGTGCTTACTTCAAAGGTGGAATGAAACCAACTAACTTTATCGTATCCGAATACGATCGTGCCGCACCGCACGGCACGGGAGCAGCTAAAGTGGGTGGAAACTATGCAGCTAGCCTTTATCCTGGAAAGCTAGCCAAACAACGCAACTTTAGCGATTGTATTTATCTTGATCCAACCACACACACAAAAATTGAAGAAGTGGGTGCGGCAAACTTCTTTGGTATCACGAAAGACAACAAATTTGTTACGCCACTTTCTCCGTCAATTCTGCCAAGTATTACAAAATATTCTTTGCTCTATTTAGCTAAAAAACGCCTTGGTTTAGAAGCCATTGAGGGCGATATTTATATTAATGAGCTAGATCAATTCAAAGAAGCGGGCGCATGCGGAACAGCTGCCGTAATTACCCCAATCGGTGGTATTCAGTATGGCGATAATTTCCACGTTTTCTATTCTGAAACTGAAGTAGGCGAAATAACCCAAAAACTTTATAACGAGCTTACAGGCATTCAATTCGGTGATATTGAAGCACCTGAAGGTTGGATTGTAAAAGTGGAATAATTTCCCAAATTCAATCAAGACATAATAAAAAAAGGGGCGTTTGCCCCTTTCGTTTTTATACCAAACCCAACGCCACCATTCGGCTTGGTCGGATAACATTGTTTTTATCCACTTCTGCTACACCAAGAAATTGATTTTCGGCAGAAAACAACCGCACTTGACCATAAATGCCTTGTGGATTATCAAACTTCACGCGCTGCCCAAAGCCAACGGCTCGGCTTTGTTCGGCACTTAATGCCAACGCAGGCAAGGATTTCACCGCACTGTCCATTGGCAGTAAATGTTGATCTAACAGGCTTAAATCCTGCTGTTCGCTTAAGGCTTTAAGCTCTTCTAAACTCATCATTGCGTGTTGTGGATAATCAGCCACCGCAAGACGGCGCAACATCGTAACGTGCGCGCCGCAGCCTAGCACTTCGCCTAAGTCATCAATTAACGTTCGAATATAAGTGCCTTTTGAGCAATGCACTTCTAAGGTTAAATAAGGCGCTTGATAATCAATAAATTTCAGCTCAAAAATGGTAATTGGACGCGCTTCACGCTCCACAGTGATCCCTGCGCGGGCATATTCATAAAGCGGTTTTCCCTGATGTTTTAGGGCTGAAAACATTGTTGGCACTTGCATAATTTCACCACGGAATTGCTCAAGTGCGGTTAAAATTTGCGAAATTTCTGACCGCACTTCTCGGCGCTCAACCACTTGTCCGTCTGCGTCAGAAGTGTCAGTGCGTTCGCCCAATTTTGCCGTAACCAAATAACGCTTATCAGAATCGAGCAAATATTGCGAAAACTTGGTGGCTTCACCTAAACAAATGGGCAACATTCCTGTAGCAAGGGGATCTAACGCACCAGTATGCCCTGCTTTATTTGCCTGAAAAAGCCGTTTTACTTGTTGCATAATTTGGTTAGAACTCGCCCCTTGCGGTTTGTCTAACAAAAAAATGCCGTGAATATGGCGGCCTTTATTTTTTGCCTTACTCATTGTTTTCTTTGCTGTTTTCTTTATTATTTTCGTAGCTTTCTGCATCACCTTGGTATCGTTTTTCATCATCACGAATCACTTCGCTCACCAAGTTAGACATTCTCATTCCTTCCACTAAGGATTTGTCATACACAAAGCGTAACTCTGGCACGATACGCAAGCGCATTGCTTTAGCCAGTAAAGAACGAATATAAGGCGAGGCTTTTTCCAGCCCTTTCATTCCGCTTTCGATAACGCTGTCATCTTGATCAAATAAGAAAGTTACGAACACTTTTGCGTAAGCCAAATCGCGCGATACTTCCACATCAGACACGGTAACCATTCCAATACGCGGATCTTTCACTTCGCGTTGCAAAATCACCGCAATTTCTTTTTGTAATTCTTGCGCAACGCGATCTGAGCGTTTAAATTCTCTTGCCATTTTATTTTCCTATAAATAGAAACAGGATAATGATGTGATCGCGCAGCTCTTAGCCTGCGGCGAAAATCCTATCCTATTTACATTTGTGTGATTAATTTTTTATTAATAAGGAAAAGTGCGGTCAAAAAACACCGCACTTTTTGCCATTAAATTGAACGTTTAATTTCAACCACTTCAAAGACTTCGATTTGGTCGCCAACTTTGACATCGTTGTAGTTTTTCACGCCAATACCACATTCCATACCACTACGCACTTCGGCAACGTCATCTTTAAAGCGGCGGAGCGATTCCAATTCCCCTTCAAAGATTACCACGTTGTCGCGTAATACACGGATTGGGTTATTACGTTTCACCACGCCCTCTGTCACCATACAACCTGCGATTGCACCAAATTTCGGGTGACGGAACACATCACGCACTTCCGCAAGACCGATAATTTCTTGCTTGAATTCAGGTTGGAGCATACCGCTCATCGCCGCTTTGATTTCGTTAAGTAGTTCATAAATGATTGAATAATAACGTAAATCAATGTTTTCATTTTCAATAATACGGCGTGCTGAAGCATCGGCACGAACGTTAAAGCCAACAATAATCGCGTTAGATGCAGCGGCTAGGGTTGCATCAGTTTCGGTAATTCCGCCCACGCCAGAACCAACTACATTCACTTTCACTTCTGGGGTTGAAAGCTCTTGTAAGGCTTGAACGATCGCTTCTACCGAACCTTGAACGTCCGCTTTAACAATAACGTTCAATTCTGCTACATCGCCCTCTGCCATATTGCTGAACATATTTTCCAGTTTCGCTTTTTGCTGACGGGCTAATTTCACTTCGCGGAATTTACCTTGACGATACAATGCCACTTCGCGCGCTTTTTTCTCATCACGCACCACGGTGGCTTCATCACCCGCAGAAGGCACGCCAGATAAACCTAGCACTTCCACTGGAATTGACGGGCCTGCTTCGCTAATATCTTTACCGTTTTCATCACGCATTGCACGCACACGGCCGTATTCAAAGCCACAAAGTACAATATCGCCACGGCGTAATGTACCTGATTGAACGAGGATTGTTGCCACTGGGCCGCGGCCTTTATCAAGGTAAGATTCAATCACCACACCTGTTGCCATTCCGTCTTTCACTGCACTGAGTTCTAACACTTCAGATTGTAATAAGATGGCTTCTAGTAGTTCATCAACCCCTGTTCCTTTTTTCGCAGAAACATAAACGAATTGTGTATCCCCACCGAATTTTTCGGCGATTACTTCGTGTTGTAGTAATTCTTGCTCTACGCGATCTGGGTTGGCTTCAGGTTTATCAATTTTGTTCACCGCCACCACAATTGGCACGCCTGCTGCTTTCGCGTGTTGGATCGCTTCGATGGTTTGTGGCATCACGCCATCATCAGCCGCCACCACTAGCACTACGATATCTGTCGCTTTTGCACCACGCGCACGCATTGAGGTAAAGGCCGCGTGTCCTGGGGTATCCAAGAAAGTGATCATTTTGCCGTCATCGGTTTCAACGTGATATGCACCAATGTGCTGGGTAATCCCACCCGCTTCGCCTGCAGCTACTTTCGCTTTACGAATGTAGTCAAGTAAAGAGGTTTTACCGTGGTCAACGTGTCCCATAATGGTAACCACTGGTGCACGATTTACTTTTTCCGCATTCACATCACGATCGCCTAATACAGATTCTTCTAGCTCATTTTCTTTACGCAGGATCACTTTGTGTCCCATTTCTTCGGCGACAAGCTGTGCGGTTTCTTGGTCGATCACTTGGTTGATGGTTACCATTTCGCCCATTTTCATCATTGTTTTGATGATTTCAGTAGCTTTCACTGCCATTTTATTGGCAAGCTCTGCCACTGTAATGGTTTCTCCAATCACCACATCACGGTTTACTGGTGCGGCTGGTTTTGTAAAGCCTTGTTGTAAGCTGCTGCCTTTTTTGCCTTGTTTGCCCTTAAAGCCTTTTCCGCCTTTAGCATCTTTTTGGTTACGGCGATTTGATTCACGCTCGTTTTTGTTGCTATCGTCTTCACGTCCGCCTTTTTTCGCTTTGGCAACTTTATTTTTGCCACGACCACGATTTTCATTACGGCGTTCTTCTTCATCTTCCGCTTCACGCGCATAGCTTGAAGTGAGATGATAATCTGAATAATCTTCAGAATTTTCATTTTTTTCATCCGCACTTGCAAGATCTGCATAACGTTTTGCTTCTTCTGCGGCTTTGCGTGCTTGCTCTTCCGCTTTTTGACGAGCTAATTCATCAGCTTTACGGCGTAACTCTGCCTCTTCCGCTTTCAAGCGTTCTTTTTCTTCATCAACCGCTTTGTTGGCGGTTTCTTTTGCTGATTTTTCTGCTTTTTCTTTCGCTTTTTGTTCAGCTTGACGTTTTGCCTGTTCAGCTTTTTCAGCTTCTTTCTGCGCTTTTTCTGCGGCTGCTTTCTCTTCCGCCGCTTTCTTTTCCGCTTCTTGTTTTGCTTTTAAGCGTGCTTCTTCTTCCGCACGAATAGCTGCTTCCGTTGGCACAGTACGTTTTTTACGCACTTCCACTTGTACAGTTTTGTTTTTACCTGTACTAGTTGTGGTGCTTGCCGTGGTTTTCGTACGGCGCTGTATGCTTAATTTTTTCGGTGCATCCGATTTTTTTACTTCATCTACCATAATTTTACACCCCTTTTTATTCTTCGCTGAACCAACAAATGTTGCGTGCTGCCATAATTAAATCCGCTGCTTGCTCAGCGCTTAATTCTTCAATATCGGCTAAATCATCAACACCTTGCTCCGCTAATTCTTCTAAGGTGGTGATTTGTTTTTCTGCAAGTTTGAACGCAAGATGACGGTTCATTCCTTCAAGATTGAGTAGCTTATCTTCAATATGCGCTTGTTTTAACGCTTCTTCTTCCGCTAATGCGGCGGCTGTTAGTGCATCTTTCGCGCGGGTTTGCAATTCTTCCACTAAATCTTCATCTTCTAAGCCATCAATCGCAGTAAGTTCGCTTACTGGTACATAAGCTAGCTCTTCTAAATTAGTGAAGCCCTCTTCAACCAGAATTTGCGCGAATTCTTCGTCAATTTCTAAAGCGTTCATAAAGAGTTTCAACACTTTGTTATCTTCAGCTTGATGTTTTTCATTTAGCTCTTCTGTGGTCATTACATTTAACGCCCAACCTGTAAGCTGTTTGGCTAAACGAACGTTTTGACCATTACGTCCGATGGCTTGTGGTAAGTTTTCCGCTTCAACAGCAATGTCCATAGAATGGTTATCTTCATCAACCACGATAGACGTTACATCGGCTGGCGCCATTGCGTTAATCACAAATTGTGCTGGATTGTCGTCCCACAATACGATGTCCACACGCTCACCACCTAATTCATTGGTGATGGCTTGCACACGCGCGCCACGCATACCCACGCAAGCACCCACTGGATCAATACGCTTATCATTGCTTTTCACGGCAATTTTGGCACGCGAACCTGGGTCACGCGCTGCGCCTTTAATTTCAATTAGCTCTTCGCCAATTTCTGGTACTTCAATGCGGAAAAGCTCAATGATCATTTCAGGTTTTGCACGGGTAACAAAAAGCTGTGCGCCTTTGCTTTCTGGGCTAACGCGATATAACACGCCACGCACACGATCACCTGGGCGGAAATTCTCGCGCGGTAACATATCTTCACGCAAAATCACCGCTTCTGCTTGCTGACCTAAATCTAAAATAATATTTTCACGGTTTACTTTTTTCACCGTTCCCGTAACAATTTCGCCTTCATTAGAGCGGAATTGCTCAACGATTTTATTACGCTCCGCTTCACGGATTTTGCTGCTGATCACTTGGCGTGCAGTTTGCATTGTAATACGGTCAAATGCCACCGATTCGATTTGATCTTCGACATAATCACCCACTTGCACATTTGGATCTTCAAATTGTGCCGCTTCAAGGGTGATTTCTTTTGTTGGGTTAGTCACTTCGTCCACCACTAACCAACGGCGGAAGGTGTCAAATTCACCTGTTTTTGGATCGATCACCACACGCACATCAATTTCTTGCTCGTATTTCTTTTTGGTAGAAAGGGCAATGGCACTTTCTAATGCTTCAAAAATCTTTTCGCGTGGTAATAATTTTTCATTTGATACGGCTTCTGCCGCCAATAAAATCTCTTTACTCATTTTTATTCTTCCTATCTAAAATTAAAATTTTGCTACCACATTGGCTTTTTGAATGTTGCCAAATACCAATACTTGCGGTTGCCCATCTACGAGCAAGGTGATCATATCGTTTTCTACTTTCTCTAATTTACCTTGCCATTTACGGCGTTCTAACACAGGAATACGCAAATGCACCATAATTTCTTCGCCAATATAGCGTTGATATTGTTCAAGGGTAAATAATGGACGATCTACGCCCGGTGAAGACACTTCAAGGTTATATTTATCCGCAATCGGATCTTCCACATCTAAAATGGCGCTGACTTGACGGCTTACATCTGCACAGTCATCAACACTCACACCACCTTCTTTATCGATATAAATACGCACGGTTAAAAAACGGCCTGCGCGCTGACATTCAATGCCCCAAAGTTCACAGCCTAAATCTTCGATAGAACCTTTTAATAAATCTGATAATTTCTCTTCTAAAGTTGCCAAAACAACCTCCTTAATCAAACTCAGGACGTAAAAAAAGGGCTAATCAGCCCAGTTCTACATCTAAATTGCTCGTACAAAAAAACCCCAAAATTGGGGTTCTTTCTACTGAACTTGTTATGAATTGGTTGCGGGGGCTGGATTTGAACCAACGACCTTCGGGTTATGAGCCCGACGAGCTACCAAGCTGCTCCACCCCGCGTCCGAAATATGTGGCGTATTATACGCATAGAAAAACAAATAGCAAGGCTTTATCAAAAAAACTTACAAAAAAAGCACCGCACTTATTTGTTTGGCGTGTTTTCAAACAAGCGATAAATGGCGATTAAATCCATTCTTGCAATAGGTTTGAAAGGCAATAATAAATAATATAACCAGCGGTTTTTCTTAATAAAAGATTGTGTTTGTTGCCAAATTTCTGGCTCACAATATTGCTGATATTTTTCTACCGTTAAACGCATTTGCTCATCAGAAATACAATCCGAACGCCCAAGGCTATGGATAAAAATCAGGCTATCTCGTACCTTTTGCCAATTTAGCTTGGCGTGATTAGAACGGGATTCAAAATCAATAAATTGCACCTTGCCATCGTGCCACGCCATATCACGCAGCGCTGGACGCCCGTGAACTAAGCCTTTTTTATGCAAATTCGTTAAGGCCTTTGCGCCGTCCGCTAAAATTGCCAATTTTTCATCAGAACTGAGATCAGGCTTATCCACCCAATAACTGATGGTTTTACCTGCATCTTTTAGCACTAAAAAATCTTCGCCAAATGCCATTAATTGTGGCACAGGGGCATTTTTTTCAGCTAAAAATTGTAAGGTTTTCAATTCATTTTGAAAGGCCTTTTGCGGTTGCGGTTTGAGTAAACGCCACACGCCTTTGAGTTGTTCAGGTTGTTTGAGCCAATAGCGCTGATTGTCATAATCAAAGCTCACAATTCGCTCGCCTTTATGCTGTTTAAGCAAGGCTTGTACCTTTTCTTGAAATTCACTATTTTGTGCCGACATCAAACAACCTCATTTCTATTTAATCATTATTTCCAAACATCAGGATTCACGCCACGTTTAAGTAGCTCTGGATGTTGTTCGATCTTAAATTCTGGCTCACGAATACCTGCTTTAATTTGGCGTTGATAATCTTTTAATAACGTCCAAACAATCGGTGAAAGTAGCACGATAGACACCAAGTTAATTAGCGCCATCACCGCCATTACGGTATCGGCAAAGTTCCACACCACATTGCCTGAATTCACCGCGCCGAAGTACACGAAAAATAGCACCACTAAGCGGAAAATAAACACCACCACAGGGCGATTTTTCAGGAAGCGGATATTGCTTTCTGCGTAGGCATAGTTACCAATGATGGAAGAAAACGCAAATAGCAATAAGATGAACGCAAGGAAATGCAAGCCAAACTCACCAACGTGATATTGTAGCGCATTTTGCGTCAGAGAAATGCTTTTCAGCGTTTCGCCGCCGTAGTTGTCTGAGAGCAAAATGATGATGGCCGTACAAGAACACACAATAATGGTATCCACAAACACGCCAAGCATTTGGATTAAACCTTGGCTTACTGGGTGCTTAACATCTGCTGAAGCCGCAGCATTTGGCGCAGAACCCATACCTGCTTCATTGGAGAATAAACCTCGCTTAATCCCCATTAGCATTGCTTTAGAGAAAATCGCCCCGAACATACCGCCAGCCATTGCGTCAAAAGAGAACGCACTATGGATAATATTGCTGATGACGGTTGGGATCATCTCAATATTCATTCCCATAATGATCGCTGCCATAATTAAATAAAACAGCGCCATTGTTGGCACAACTTTAGCGGACACTTTACCAATACGCTTCACGCCACCGAAAATAATCAAGGCGGTTAAAATCACCAAACCCATTCCCACATAACTTGGATTCCATTTCCACGCATTACCTGTTGCCTCAACAATCGCATTGGATTGCACCGCATTGAAAGCAAAACCAAAGGTAAAGATTAACGCAATGGCAAAGCAGGCCGCCAACCAGCGAGATTTTAAGCCTTGCACAATATAATAAGCAGGGCCACCACGGCTCACGCCATCTTTATCTTTTAATTTATATAATTGAGCAAGAGAAGATTCCGCTACCGCACTGGACATTCCGATCAACGCCGTAACCCACATCCAGAACACCGCACCTTCACCACCAATGGCAATCGCTGTGGCAACCCCACCAATATTGCCCACGCCCACACGGCTGGCTAAGCCTGTCGCAAAGGCTTGGAATGGCGTTAAAGAATCCCCCGTAGAGGCACGCCCAAACCACATCTCACGCAAACTTTGTGGAAATAAACGCAACTGCACTAATCCTGTGGTGAGCGTGAAGAAAATACCCACGCCTAATAAGGTGATGACAGTAATATCCCAAAGTGGGCCATCAAATGTTTCCACAAACCACGTTAAGGCTTGCTCCACATTGCTGATAATTTGCTCAATCATAAACTTCTCCTCATAATGAAAGGCTGCATTCTAATGGATTTTATATAAAGATAGAACAATTAGGATAAAAAAGAAAATAAAAAATCAAGAAAGCACAAATTCTTAAAAATTTTTCAAAAAATCACCGCACTTTATTGAACAATATTTTATTGAATGACTAAAAAGAGTGAGAACAGATTAAGCCTAGCACAAAGAGAAAACGTGAAACTGTTGATTATTTGTTCACTTATTTTTGCAAAAACTCCATAAGGCGTAAAAAATTCTATGCAATTCACAAAAATGTGAGCTACATCACATTCTATTTCTCATAATTCGCTATAATGAAATTGAAATCACGGTTTAATAATTTTAAAATTAGTTTACCTGAATGATAAATTTCAATGACAACCTAATTTAACGAGTTTAAGGAGCAACTATGTCAAACATTTTAGATCAATTCTCATTAAAAGGTAAAATCGCCTTAGTAACAGGCGCATCATACGGTATCGGCTTTGCCATCGCTTCCGCATTAAGCCAAGCGGGCGCAAAAATCGTATTCAACGATGTAAACGAAGAAAACTTGAAAAAAGGCCTTGCCGCTTATAAAGAAGCAGGCATTGATGCGCACGGCTATTTATTTGATGTAACAGATGAAAACGCAGTAAAAGAACACGTTGCGAAAATCGAAAACGAAGTAGGCGTGATTGACATTTTGGTAAACAACGCAGGTATCATTCAACGTATCCCAATGCTAGAAACCACCGCAGCGGACTATCGTAAAATTATCGACATCGATTTAACTGGCCCGTTCATTATGTCAAAAGCCGTATTACCTTCAATGATCAAAAAAGGACACGGTAAAATCATCAACATCTGCTCAATGATGAGTGAATTAGGTCGCGAAACCGTGGTTGGCTACGCTTCTGCAAAAGGTGGATTAAAAATGCTAACCAAAAACATCTGTTCAGAATTTGGTGAAGCAAACATTCAATGTAATGGTATCGGCCCAGGTTACATCGCTACCCCACAAACCGCACCATTACGCGAAAGACAACCAGACGGCTCACGCCACCCATTCGATCAATTCATCATCGCCAAAACCCCTGCCGCTCGCTGGGGAATCCCAGAAGATCTCGCAGGCGCTGCAGTGTTCTTATCTTCTGACGCCTCAAACTTCATCAACGGTCATATTCTATACGTTGATGGCGGTATCTTGGCGTATATTGGTAAACAGCCGTAGAATTTATCATGTAATTTTAGTTAGATGTAGAAGATCGTTAGGACTTCTACATTTTATAAATAACAATACCCCTTTTAGTATTACCAAATATCTTTTTCACTCAACTTACGTTATTTATCCATCCTATTTGATTGCCTATATTACAAAATCGATCAAAACAATCTTAGCTTTTGATTCCCCGTACTATTTCACTTAAACAGATTAAAAACCTAAACCAATTGCTTATTTTTATTAATACTGATCATATCCCAGCTAACATCATCTAAATGTAGATAAAATTTTTGGAAAAGTAACGGCTCAACGCAGCATAGCTAGTATAGGCTTACTCTTCGTCAAAAAATTTGAAACAAATAAAGATCAGTAATTTAGTCGAAGACTTTTTTCTTTGCCGACCTTCTAACAAGCAAAAGAAAGAAGATCGCTCAAGGAGCAAAATTCGTTCTTAACAACAAAGAAAAAACATTGTAAACAAATAAAAACACCCTGTAAAAAAATGATTACATTTTCAAAAAAGTGCGGTAAAATCTACCGCACTTTTAGTTTAACTAGGAAAATATTATGAAAAACAAGACATTTGGAAGTGCCTTGCTTGTTGCGGGGACGACAATTGGGGCGGGGATGTTGGCGATGCCGCTCACTTCGGCAGAAATGGGCTTTGGCTATACCCTTGCGTTACTCTTTATCCTGTGGATTTTGCTTTCTTACAGTGCGTTACTCTTTGTTGAAGTGTATCAAAAAGCAGAACGCAAAGACGCAGGAATTGCGACACTCGCTGAACAATATTTCGGTATGACAGGGCGAGTGTTAGCGACCCTTTCGCTAGTGATTTTTATGTACGCCATTCTTTCCGCCTATGTAACAGGTGGCGGTTCGTTATTAGCGGGATTATTGCCGTTTTTAGGGGATAATGCGACCTCCGTTTCCATCGTGCTATTCACGGTGGTGCTAGGCGTGTTTATCGTCATTAGTACAGGTGCGGTGGACGCACTCACTCGTTTATTATTCGTGATTAAACTGGTGGCGTTTGTACTGGTGTTGGCAATGATGTTGCCGTTGGTAACAAGCGATAACTTGCTTGCAATGCCATTGAAAGATTTCTTGATTGTATCAGCAAGCCCTGTGTTCTTCACGTCATTTGGCTTCCACGTTATTATTCCTAGTATTAACAAATACTTAGATGGCGATATTAAACGTTTACGCATTGCTATTATCGGCGGTACTGCGATTCCATTAGTGGCCTATATTTTATGGCAAATGGCAACCCACGGCGTGTTCCCTCAATCGGAATTCGTGCGAATTGTAAATAATGATCCAACCTTGAATGGCTTAATCAATGCGACATTCCAAGCTACAGATAGCTCATTAATCAGTGGTGCGGTGAGAACATTCTCAACCCTTGCATTAGTAACCTCATTCCTTGGCGTGGCGTTATCACTGTTTGACTGCTTAGACGATTTATTAAAACGTGTAAACATTAAGGCGCACCGTATTCAGCTAGGTTTATTAACCTTTATCCCGCCGCTAGCATTTGCGCTATTCTATCCAGACGGCTTTATCGCCGCCCTTGGCTATGCAGGACAAATGTTCACCTTCTACGGCTTAGTATTGCCTGTGGGCTTGGCGTGGCGCGCAAGAAAGCGTTATCCAGATTTACCATATCGCGTAATGGGCGGTGGCTTAGGCTTAATTCTTGCACTGTTATTAGGTTTATTAATTATGAATGTGCCATTCTTAATCCAAGCAGGTTATTTACCACAAGTGATTGGTTAATAAATTTATTTAACAGAAAATTTCACTTAAGCCGATCGTCAGATCGGCTTTTTTTATCCATATCACAAGCCTTATACCTAAAAACATTATTATTTTTATTGAAACCACTTTTCAAAAAAAATACAGAATTAGCAAAATTTATCTCGCCTTTTTATTCTATTATGAATCTCAGATTTACACCTTGTATTGATGGTGAGGCAATTTTGGATTATTCCTCAATCGATTATATGGTGCAAGTCTTAGAAAATAACCCTAAATATGGTGCTGTAACTGGGAATCCGTGTGTACGCAATCGTAGCACGATTTTGGTACGGCTATAGGTTTCTGAATTTAGTTCAATTATCGGTTTAATCAAACGTGCACAAAGTTTAATGGGGACAATTTTTACTGTATCTGGCGTATGTTGTTTATTTCGTGCTGATCTTATGCGTCAAGTTGATGGCTGGAGTACCAATATGATTACTGAGGATATTGATATCAGCTGGAAATTACAAACGGCTAGTTATGATATTTATTATGAATCTCGTGCGTTATGCTGGGTATTGATGCCAGAAACACTTAGAGGATTATGGAAACAGCGTTTACGTTGGACACAAGGTGGTGCTGAAGTAATAATGAAATATTTTCCAGTTGTATGGCGAATGAGGAATCGCCGTCTATGGCCAATGTATGTAGAATATTTTGTTACTGCGATTTGGGCTATTTTCCTTGTGATCACTACTTTTCTTAGCATACTGACTTTCTTTATGGATGTACATATTAGTCAGTGGATAAATGTATCCATTTTTAAATCCAGTATCACAATCTTATTTTCAACATTCTTCTTACAATGTTTATTTAGTCTTTATATTGATAGTCGTTATGAAAAAGGCTTAATACGCTATGTGTTCCCTTGTATTTGGTATCCTTGGGCATATTGGTTACTCAATACAACAACACTATTAATAGGTATTCCCAAAGCACTTTTTCGTAATAAATCAAAACATGCGGTTTGGATAAGTCCAGATCGAGGAGTTTAATAAATTAAAGGAGAAAAAATGGCAAGTCTTGAATTGCAAAAACAAATGATCATTAATAAGCGTAATCTTAATTGGCGGTTAAAAACCAAAAGCTATGCGCTTGACATACTCACTT
Source organism: Avibacterium gallinarum (assembly GCF_002921135.1). Taxonomy (GTDB): domain Bacteria; phylum Pseudomonadota; class Gammaproteobacteria; order Enterobacterales; family Pasteurellaceae; genus Avibacterium; species Avibacterium gallinarum. The sequence continues at coordinate 93,601 of NZ_PQVJ01000001.1, forward strand.
GGGCAATATGGGTATATATGATGTACTTTATTGTTCAGAACTGGGAGTTCATTACGACTAGACCTATGTTTGAACAATTTAGATTATTTGAGATTATGTTCTTAATGACAGGCTTAGTATTTTGTCTATTATTTATAGCGGTAAGTTGGTCTTTTATCTCTAAAAATACTAAACTACCTCAGTCTCAGTGATACGCTAAAAAAGTGGCTTTTATAGCCACTTTTTATTTTTTCTCCCCACAAAAAAATTCTGAAAATTTTAACCGCACTTTAATATTTATACTTTAATCTAATCCAATAATTTTCCAGCGATTATGGCTTTTACCTTCAATTTTTCCTTTTTTAACTTCGCGGATATAATTCATCATCATATTTTGAATTGTGCCATTCTCCTGCCCTAATGCAACTTTAGACTCCCATAGTAATGGAATTTGTTGTCCATCAAAAATCCCTCCTTTTTTAATTAATTGTCCAAAACGATAAGAATTCATTCCTACTTTAAGTTTCATATCATCAGTAACTGGACGACCATCAGCCAAACGGAGGTTTACAATTTTATGTCCTTGCGGATTACGCAAATCAATTTGATAACTTACACCACCAAATAAATCAAAAGTAACATATTTGGATTTAGCGCGTTTTGCGTTGTAACGATAGGTGTTATCTTCAGGTTCAAGGGTATCAAAATAATCGGCAGACCATTCCATATATTGTTTGAGTTGCTTTCCTGTCATCTCATAAACGCTAACATCACCGCCAGCATAACGATAATTGTAGATAATGTCTTTTTTCTTAATGTCCCCTTTTTCTAGACGAACTTTCTGGTGATCAAAGGCAAAGGAAACAACATCAGCCTGACTATAATATTGTTCTACATCGTGGATAAAAGAAGACAGCCCCGTATCTTGAGAAAAAGCAAAAGATACACCATGGTTTTCACCTTGGGGTACCATTGTATTTTCTGTTTTTCCTATAATCACATTATTTAAACGACGTAATTCATCATGATAAGGCTGATAAATTTTAATAATTTCTTCATCAGCTTGTAGATCTTTTACTGGAACCGTTTTTGCAGTTTTATTTATCAGTTTAACCTGATTGTTTTCAACATCAAAAGTAAGATCTACCTCTGAAACCACTGTACCATAACGATGCGGCTCTGTAATCAAGGTATCTTTAATAGTTACACTAGGAATATTTTTATGCATATGTCCAGCGATAATCACATCAATGCCATCCACTGCATTGACAAGATCAGCAACACCTGTATCTGGAATATTATTTTCATTTTCAATTCCCATATGAGCCAAAACCACAATCGCATCAACCCCTTTCTGCTTTAATTGGATAATTTGTTTTTTGGTTTCTTCAATAGGAGAAGTAAAAGTCATTTGATCAAGATAGCCAGTATCTAGCTCAAAAGTGGCAGACATCGGCGTAGTCAAACCAATCACGCCAATTTTCACTCCGTCTTTTTTAATTATCGTTGTTGGCTTAAGATAACGACGACCATCTTTATAATAAAAATTTGCTGTTAGTTTTTGAGCTTGCATATCTTTTAGGATTTCATCTAGTGCCGTCATACCAAAATTGAATTCGTGATTTCCTAGAATGAAAATATCATATTTCATCTGGTTAAGTATTTTAGGAATGGGATTATTTTTATAATGTTCAGCAGTTTTAGCGAATACTTCCACCTGATTATCTTGAATTGCATCACCAATATCCACTAGAACAACATTAGGATTATTTTTACGAACCTCGTTCACATAAGTGGAAATTTGAGCATAAGAACCCGAAGGATCAGCAATATCCGCACCATAGCTCCAAGGCACAACCCGACCATGCACATCTGAAGTACCTAAAATTTTGATATTCACTTCTTTCGCAACAGTAATACTTATGGAAGAAAGTGCAAGAATAGTCATAAAAAGTTTTTTCACAGTGCCTCCTACTACATAGAATGGATTAAAACTTATTGAGGTTTTGTAAAACATAGAAGATTATCAACAAGTTAAATATTTTATAGTGAGCATAAAAAACCTGCTTATTCTCACAAGCAGGTTTTATTCTTAGCTCACCACATAAGGAATGTTGGTGATGCCTGATTCAGCTAAAGCAGCAATGACATCAGGAACTTCCACATTCTCACCAAAAACAGCAACGACTTCTGCTACATCTTCACCTTTTTGCTTAGTTTCTTCAGCAGACAACGCACCGATATTTAATAATTCTGACACTAAATCATGGGCAAAAATGCGAGTTGTTGTAAAAGTAATAGTTAAATTACTCATAAAAATTTCCTTTGTAAATAATAAATCAAACAATAGTCTTTGCTATTGCTACGCTGGCGATTTTAGCATTATCTCCTTATAACAAGCGATAAATATTTTTGAAATTTATTAGGATTTTTAACCGCACCTTATTTCCCGTTATTCTTACGTCTTAAAAAGGAAGAAACTTCTGACAAAAATTGATCTAAGACAAAGAAATGCCATTTTACTCTGCATAGTAAAAAATACTTGATAAAATTAGTCAAGTATTAATTCGTGCTGTCATATGGCGATCATTTGACAGTGTTTTTCTGAGCTGCAAATGCTCTATTTACTTAAAACTATGGAGATTTATTATGGGGCAATACAAAAAGCTCTGGTACACCTTAATTGTGGTGCTTATCGGTGCATTTTCTATTCTCGGTTATTTTGGAGTGGATATTTATCGTGAAGCACCACCCATTCCAGAAAAATATGTCAATGCCAATGGCGAAACCTTGATAACTAAACAAGATATTTTGCAAGGCCAAACGGCGTGGCAAACAACTGGGGGAATGCAACTTGGTTCAATTTGGGGACACGGTGCTTACCAAGCACCCGATTGGACGGCAGACTGGTTACACCGAGAACTCACCAATTGGTTAGACATTACTGCGCAAAAAGAATTTGGTAAAAATTTTGATGCGTTAGATGAGGATCAAAAGGCTGTATTACAATCTCGCTTAACCCGCGAATATCGTGGTAGCAAAGTTGAAAATGGTACGGTGCAATTATCTGATACTCGTCAGCAAGCCATTGAAAAAACAGCACAATATTATATTTCCTTATACGGTGATGATCCGCAATTTAAACTCACTCGCGATCATTTTGCGATGAAAGATAACACTCTGCCGGCATTATCGGATCGTCAAGATTTAACCAAGTTTTTCTTCTGGACAGCTTGGACTGCTTCGGCTAATCGTCCAAATACAGATGCCACTTACACCAATAACTGGCCGCACGAGCCGCTCATTAATAATGTGCCAACAGCAGAAAATATTATGTGGTCGATTGCCAGTATCGTTTTCTTAATCCTAGGGATTGGAATGATGGTTTGGGTGTGGGCATTTAAGAAAAAAGAAGATGAAAAAGATCCAACACCAGATGTGGTTGATCCGCTCACTAAAATTCAGCTTACTCCTTCACAAAAGGCCTTGGGTAAATATCTATTCACCGTGGTCGCATTATTCATTGCACAGGTCACCTTTGGTACAATCGTGGCCCATTACACGGTAGAAGGACAAGATTTCTACGGTATTCCACTTTCTGAATATTTACCTTATTCCTTAATTCGCACCTGGCACGTTCAAAGTGCATTATTCTGGATTGCAATGGCATTCTTAGCTGGTGGTTTATTCCTTGCGCCGATTATCAATGGTGGCAAAGATCCAAAATATCAAAAACTCGGTGTTGATATTCTATTTTGGGCGCTAGTTGTCTTAGTTGTAGGATCATTTACTGGCAGCTATTTAGCAATTGCGCACCAAATTCCAAAAGAACTGAGCTTTATGTTCGGTCATCAAGGCTATGAATTTATCGATCTCGGACGTTTCTGGCAAGCAGTAAAATATTCAGGTATTTTATTCTGGCTAGTCCTAATGCTACGCGGCACTATCAATGCCTTTAAACAACCTGGCGATAAAAACCTACTCGCCCTGTTCTTTGCTTCTGTTATCGCCATTGGTTTATTCTATGGCCCGGCCTTATTCTATGGCGAACACACTCATTTATCTGTGATGGAATATTGGCGCTGGTGGGTAGTACACCTTTGGGTTGAAGGCTTCTTTGAAGTATTCTCTGTGGCGGCACTTTCCTTTATTTTTGTCAGCTTAGGCTTAGTTTCACGCCGCACTGCAACAGTTTCCACTATTGCGTCAGCATCAATCTTCTTAATTGGAGGTATTCCTGGCACATTCCACCACCTATATTTTGCAGGGGCTACCACACCAATTATCGCCGTTGGCGCATCGTTCTCCGCGTTAGAAGTTGTACCGCTCGTGTTACTCGGTTATGAAGCTTGGGAGCATTGGTCAATGCAACAAAAAGCACCTTGGATGGAACGCTTAAAATGGCCTATTTACTGCTTTGTCGCCGTGGCGTTTTGGAATATGTTAGGCGCTGGCGTATTTGGTTTCTTAATCAATCCACCTATTTCGCTTTACTATGTCCAAGGGCTAAACACAACAGCAGTACACGCACACGCTGCGTTATTTGGGGTTTATGGCTTCCTTGCTCTTGGCTTTGTGTTTCTCATCGTGCGTTACTTACGTCCAAGCATTCAATTTGACGACAAACTGATGAAATTTGGTTTCTGGAGTTTAAATATCGGCTTAGTCGTGATGATTATTTCAAGCCTTTTACCAATTGGCGTAATCCAAGCGCACGCCAATATGGTACACGGTTTATGGTATGCACGCGGTGAAGAATTTATGCAGCAAGGTCTTTTCGTTACCCTACGCTGGGTGCGTATCCTAGGCGATGTGATTTTCGGCTTAGGCGCGCTTGCCTTCTTCTGGCAAATGGTGAAAATGGTTTTTGCAAGACAGAAATAATCCATATATCAAATAAAAATCCTCACTGATATGTGGGGATTTTTTAGGCTCAGTTTATACAAAAATTGTAAAAAATAAGTGCGGTGAAAAATTCCAAAATTTTCTACCGCACTTTGTTTTTTAAGGATTCTACGTTTTCAGAAACTTACGACAACACCGAAATACGTTCGCGAATGTGTTTACCATTCAATGCTTCATCAATCATCGCAATGGCATAATCAGCATAGCTCACATAGCTTTCGCCTTTTTCATTGACCGTGAACACTTCACCAGCCAAGCGGTATGTGCCTGTTTTTGCCCCTTCAGGATCGAACACTGCTGCTGGGCTGAGATAAGTCCATTGCACGTCATCACGCTTACGCAATTCTGCCAATGCCTGTGCCATTGCTTGGGCTAAAGGTTTATATTCCGCTGGGAAATCTGGCGTATCAACAAGTTGTACGGCTAGGCTAGCATCAGTATAAAGGCTACCTGCTCCGCCTACAACAAGCAAACGCACCTTTGTTCCCGCCAAAATAGCACATAAATGGGCAAGCGATGTGCTATGTTGTGGTAAAGTTTCTGGCGTCCACGCAGCAAAAGCATCAATCACTACATCAAAGCCTGCAAGATCCGCTTTGGTTAAATCAAACAAATCTTTTTTAAGCACTTGTTGTGCCGCGCTGTGATTTTCACCACGTACCACTGCGGTAGCCTCTAAACCACGCGCTACTGCTTCAGCTACGATCAAACGCCCTGCTTTTCCATTTGCACCTATTACTGCGACTTTCATTTTTTTCTCCTGTTTAATGATAAAAATTGTTGTATCTCGTTTTTGTTGAGCGTGATAATATCCCCCTAGCAAACAAAAAGAAAGTAAGCACTAAAAAGTGCAGTAGTTACCTTAAAGAAACTTATATTGAAAAATAAGGAAAAATTGTGAAAGAAAAAGAGAAAAAGTTACCAGATTGTGAAGTAGAAATTACCTTAATGATGATGAGTGAACGTTGGCGCGTGTTGATTATTCGTGAATTGCTATATGGCACAAAGCGTTTTGGTGAATTGAAAAAAACCTTAACTGGCATTTCGCAAAAAGTGCTAACGGCAAATTTAAGAGCAATGGAAACCCAAGGATTATTAACGCGAAAAGTCTATGCAGAAGTGCCGCCAAGGGTGGAATATACGCTAACAGAAGACGGTAAAAGCCTAAAAAGCGTACTGACTGCAATGGCCGCGTGGGGTGAGCATTATCGTCAAAAATATCAAGAGAAATAAAATCTGGAAAAAAATCCCCGCACTGATTAAAAGCGCCCCTTAAAAGTGCGGTGATTTTTCGGTAGTTTTTTATTACAAAATAAAAGCGAGCATTTAGCTCGCTTTCTTATTTTTTGTGAATTAATCTTGTCCAAGCTCACCAAGCAATTTTAATTCTCGGTTTTTCACTTGGTTTTTCAGAATTTCGGTGAATTCTGCCACGGTGAACGTGCCTAAATCTGCACCTTTACGGGTACGCACGGCGATTTTGCCTTCGGCAATTTCTTTATCGCCACAGACCAACATATAAGGTACACGTTTTAAGGTGTGTTCACGGATTTTAAAGCCGATTTTTTCATTGCGTAAATCTGCTTTGGCACGCAAGCCTGCGTCAGAAAGAGCTTTCACTACGTCTTTTACATAATCCGCTTGGCTATCGGTAATGTTCATCACCACCGCTTGGGTTGGAGCAAGCCAAGGTGGGAAGAAGCCCGCGTAATCTTCGGTGATAATGCCGATAAAACGCTCTAATGAACCTAAAATCGCACGGTGGATCATCACTGGCGTTTTGCGGTCATTGTCTTCCGCCACATAAGAGGCATTTAAGCGACCTGGTAAGGCGAAATCAAGCTGAATTGTGCCACATTGCCATTCACGATCAAGGCTATCACGCAAGGCAAATTCAATTTTCGGCCCATAGAATGCCCCTTCGCCCTCTTGGATTTCATAATCTAAGCCATTGTGTTTTAACGCATTGGCTAAGCCCTGCTCTGCTCTGTCCCACATTTCATCAGAACCGATGCGTTTTTCTGGACGAGTAGAAAGTTTTACTTGAATATTGTTGAAACCAAAGGTGCTGTAAATATCGTAAACCATACGGATACAGCTGGTTACTTCGCTTTCAATTTGATCTTCGGTACAGAAAATATGCGCATCATCTTGAGTAAAGCCGCGTACACGCATTAAACCGTGCAATGAACCTGATGGCTCGTTACGGTGGCACGAACCAAATTCCGCCATACGAATTGGCAGATCGCGATACGATTTCAAGCCTTGGTTGAAAATTTGCACGTGTCCAGGGCAGTTCATTGGCTTGATAGCATATTCACGGTTTTCTGATGAAGTCGTGAACATTAAATCACCGTAGTTTTGCCAGTGGCCTGTTTTTTCCCATAACACGCGATCCATCATAAATGGGCCTTTCACTTCTTGATAATCGTACTCTTTCAATTTAGTACGCACGAAGGTTTCCAGCTCACGGAAAATCGTCCAACCGTCATTGTGCCAGAACACCATACCTGGTGCTTCTTCTTGCATATGATAAAGATCAAGGGCTTTACCAATTTTACGGTGATCGCGTTTTGCCGCTTCTTCTAAACGTTGCAAATAGGCCGCCAATTGTTTTTTATCCGCCCACGCTGTGCCGTAAATACGCTGTAACATCTTGTTTTTGCTATCGCCACGCCAGTATGCACCCGCCACTTTTTGTAATTTAAAGTTATGGCAAAAACGCATATTTGGCACGTGCGGCCCACGACACATATCAATATATTCTTGGTGATGATAAAGCGCTGGCGTTGCGGTTTTTTCGATGTTTTCATCTAAAATCGCTATTTTATACGGCTCGCCACGCTGTTCAAAGGTATCTCTTGCTTCTTGCCAGCTTACCCGTTTTTTCACCACGTCATAGTTGGTTTTTGCCAGCTCGTGCATTCTTTTTTCAATGGCATCAAGATCTTCTTGCGTTAAAGAGCGGTCTAAATCCACGTCATAATAGAAACCGTTTTCAATGGTTGGCCCGATCGCCATTTTCACATCAGGGAAAAGCTGTTTAATGGCGTGTCCTAATAAATGCGCGCAAGAGTGGCGAATAATTTCTAATCCGTCTTCATCTTTTGCGGTGATGATTTCTAAATTAGCATCTTGATCAATCAGATCGCACGCATCACGGCGTTCACCGTTCACACGCCCAGCGATGGTCGCCTTGGCTAAACCTGCACCAATATCCTGCGCCACTTCAAGCACAGTAACGGGTTTATCAAATTGGCGCTGTGAGCCATCGGGTAAAGTAATAATTGGCATATTAAATCCTTATACAGTGGTTACCCATACGAGAGGTAACTTGTTGATTAAAATAAAAATAAAGTAAAAAAGCACCGCACTTTGTTATACCTACAATGTATTTTTCGCACCGTGCTTTATAGGTTATCGAATTGCTTTTGCAATGACTTTCGATGCAAGCCCGTGATCATACGCTATTTTGCGCTGAAAACCAACTTTCTGCCCGATTTTACTGGGCTTTTTGTGGGTTAAACCGCTTTATCGAAATATAATTCCACTTGGGATAATTTTGCCATTGTTTCCACATAAGCTTTCACTTTCGGCGGGAATACAAGCCCTTTCACGCAAGTGAGGTTACGCAACATTGGGAAAAGCAAAATGTCTTCCATAGAAAGCTGATCATTTGCGCCATTTTCTGACAAAATCAAATACTCAAGTGCGGTGAAATCTTGCTGTAATTTTTCGATATATTGGGCAGAATTTGCCAGATTTTCGGCGAAATCACCAATACTTTCAGTTTTCTTTTTAACGAAATAATCCACCGCACTTTGGGTAGCAAATTCAGGTAAACCTAATTTCACAAAACGCGGTAATAAAAGATGATTATAATAACGGCTCACTGCCTGCATCCACGCTTGCAGATCGCTACGCACATCATCATCTGGCAACAACAGATCACCATAATTTTGATCCACATAATGGACAATATCCAAACTTTCTGGCATTGCCGTGCCATCTTCTTTAATCAAAATTGGGGCCATTTTTTTGCCGATGAGCGCGACTGGCGTGGCTTCGTCATCACTCAATAACACTTGCTCTTCCACGGGCAAATTTTTCAAGCCAAAAATCATTCTGGCACGCACGCAGAATGGACAATGATCATAAACGTATAATTTCATTTTTTGCTCCTTACTAAACAATTTAAGCGAATAGACGCTACCTTACCGCAAATTTTTCTCTCCGCAAATAAAAAACTTGAAGTTCATCACAGATTATTTTGCTCATTTCCTTTATGATCAAGGCGTGGCGCAAGTTGAATATGGGAGGACTTATGTGGAAATCAATTTCTCAAGTTTTAGCCGAACATCTTGGTGCATATTATTTTATCAAGCAAAAACGCAAAGTGCATACTGGCGAAATGCACGAAGCTTGGATTATTGATGATGGAATCCAGCCCGTTTTTGTGAAAATTAATGAAAAATCCTACCGCTCTATGTTTCGTGCCGAAGCCGATCAGCTGGAATTACTAGCCAAAACAGGGACGATTCAAGTACCGCAAGTTTACGGCGTAGGCTGTTCACAAAACCACAGTTTTTTACTGCTCGAAGCCCTTCCTTTCAGCGAACCGAACGAACAATCAATGGCACAATTTGGCACACAATTAGCCAACTTGCACCAATGGGGCAATGCCGAGCATTATGGACTCGATTTTGACACTTGGCTAGGGCCAGTTTATCAGCCAAATGGTTGGTCGGATAATTGGGCGAAATTTTTCAGCGAACAACGCATTGGCTGGCAATTACAGATCTGTAAAGAAAAAGGTTTAGCGTTTACTGATATTGATCAATTAGTCGCCGTTGTCGCCAAAGGGCTGGCCAAACATCAGCCAAAGCCAGCCTTGTTGCACGGCAATCTTTGGATTGAAAACTGTGCTGTGGCAAATGGCCAACCTTTTACTTACGATCCTGCCTGTTACTGGGGCGATCACGAATGCGATCTGGCATTTAGTGAATTATTTCAACCGTTTCCTGAAAAATTCTATCAAAATTATCACCGCACTTTGCCGATTGACGAAGGCTATGCGCAACGCAAACCGCTTTATCAGCTTTATTATTTGTTAAACTTTAGTCATCGTTTTTCTGCTCATTATGTGGCGCTCACCAAAGCGATCATTGAAAAAATACTCAAGGGGAATCTATGAAATTTCAAGCAGTTATCTTCGATATGGACGGCGTTTTAATTGATTCCGAACCTTTTTGGAAACAAGCGGGCGTGGAAGTATTTGGGCAAATTGGTATTCCTGTTAGCTTGCAAGAAATGCAAGAACTCACGGGAATGCCAGCTCTTGGTATTGTCAAAACCGTTTATCAACGCTATCAAAAAACGTCTGTTCCTGTTGAAGAAATGGTCAAACGAATGAATGACTGCGCCATTTCAATGATTTTAGAAAATAAGCCCTTAATGCCAAATGTGCCAGAAACCCTTGAAAAACTCACCGCACTTGGTTGTAAGCTGGCGGTTGCTTCCGCTTCGCCACGTTATTTATTGGAACAAATCACTGAACGCTGCGGCATTGCACCTTATTTCCAATATCTATCCTCTGCCACAGAATTAGATTACAACAAACCGCATCCGCAGGTTTATTTACACGCTGCCCATCAATTAGGTGTTGAGCCCCAAGCCTGTTTAGGCATTGAAGATTCCGTGCTAGGAATGACCGCAGTAAAAGCCGCGTCAATGCGATGCGCTGTTATCCCAGCTCCCGTTGAACGCACCGATCCGCGTTGGGCATTAGCGGATTATCAACTAAAACAGCTAGCTCAAATTCCTGAGATTTGTGCATAAAAAAGTGCGGTATTTTTCACCGCACTTTTTACCTAGCCTATTTTTCTTATTCCACTTGAATGGCATAATCAGACAATTTAGGAACCTGCTTAATCAGGCCTTGTTGTTGCATAAATTGTGCCATTTTCTCATAACGTGCGTTATCTAGGGCGCTTGGGCGTAAACTTAAACGTGGCAAGGTATCGCGCCAAGCCAAGCGATTGAGTTCGTTGTCTAAATCTTGCGGTTTATAACTCACAAACGCCTGCCAACTTTGTTGTGGGTGGTTTAAAATATAAACGCTGGCTTGTTCAAGTGCGGTCAAAAATGCACGAATTTTTTTCGCAGGAAGCTGATTTTTATTGGCCACGACAATCAATTCATCATACATTGGCACGCCCTGTTCTTCTGGATAAAACGCCTTGCCCGGTTTCTTTTCTATCGCCATCTGATTTAGCTCAAAATTACGAAATGCGCCAATTACCGCATCTACTTGTCCGCTAAATAATGCGGGAGAAAGCGACCAATTCACGTTCACTAATTCCACATCATTTAAAGAAAGGTGGGCGGATTTCAACATTGCACCAAGTAACGCATCTTCAAAACCGCTCACTGAATAGCCGATCTTTTTCCCTTTTAAATCGGCAATTTGTTCAATACCGCTATCTTTTAGCACCACAAGACTATTTAACGGCGTTGAAATTAAGGTGCCAACACGCACCAGCGGCAAACCCTCTGCCACTTGCATTTGCAGCTGTGGCTGATAATCCACCGCTAAATCTGCCTGCCCTGCTGCCACTAATTTGGGTGGCATTGAAGGATCAGCAGGCTCGATAATCTCAACCTGCAACCCATTTTCCGCAAAAAAGCCTTTTTGCTGTGCCACAATAATGGCGGCGTGATCGGGGTTGACAAACCAATCCAGCAATAAGGTTAATTTTTCTTTGGCTTGTGCGCTAATGCTCATACCTAAAGCGAAAATTAAACTGCATAAATACCATTGTTTTTTCATTTTTTCTCCTAACGTAAATGACAGACCCAAGGAATAATGCGGTGAAGCAATTTATCTATCACGAAATACAGCAAGAGCGCGATAACCACCAAAATAAACAACGCCGCGAACATTAAGCTAATTTGAATTCGAGCATTGGCTTGCAACATTAAATAACCAAGCCCTTGTGATGATCCTACCCATTCCCCCACGATCGCCCCAATAGGGGCAACGGAAACCGCAATGCGTAAGCCCGAGGCTAACGCTGGCAAAGCGGCAGGTAAGCGAACCTTAAATAATAATTGCCCTGATGAAATTCCCATTGTTTGCGCTAGCTCTAACCATTGCTTTGGCGTATTACGCAAGCCGTCATAACAGGCAGCGGTAACCGGGAAATAAATAATCAAAATGGTCATCGCAATTTTTGATGCAATGCCATAACCAAACCAAAGCACCAACAATGGCGCAATAGCAAAAACAGGGATCGCCTGCGAGGCAATTAAAATGGGCAATAAAAAAGCTGAGAGTGTTTGTGAAGAAGCCAGCAATAAGGCAGAAAGCAAACCAAATAAAAATCCAAGCACCAGCCCTAATAAAATTTCCCACAAAGTAATTTTGGCGTGCATAAATAATAAAGCCCATTGTGAAGACACTTCATTTAGCACGGCAACAGGTTCAGGCAATAAATAATGTGGGATCGCAAAAATTGAAATCGCCCCTTGCCAGCACAAGGCGAAAAATAAGGTCATTATCAATGCTCGAAATAGGCTTTGCCACGCAAACATTAATCTTCCCCCATTAACTGCTTAAATAAATATTGCTGTAATTGCCATAATTTCTCTTGCGAAAAATCTCTTGGCGCTTTGCCTTGCGGGCAAATGGGCGGTGAAAGCTGAACAGGTTGTTGGTGCAAAATATAGATTTTATCTGCTAGCAACAAGGCTTCTTGTGGATCGTGGGTGATAAGTAACACGGTTTTATCTGCCAATAACTGATGTGAAAGCTGCTGTAATTGCAAGCGGGTTACGGCATCTAATGCGGAAAAAGGTTCGTCCATTAAAATAATCTCTGCATCTTGCATTAGCGTTCGAGCCAACGCCACGCGCTGCCGCTGTCCACCAGAAAGCTGATAACAAGGCTTATGCAAATGTTGTTCCATTTTCACCGCACTTAATAAAGTGCGGGCTTTTTCTTCCGTTTTTTTCGTTTTGCTATGAGTAAGATGCTGATAAAGCTGAACATTATCTAAAATAGACAGCCAAGGATACAAACTATCCTGCTGTGCAAGCCAAGCAATTTTGCCTGAACACTGAATGCGCCCTTGCACAATCGCCTGATTTTCTAACCCTGCAATGGCACGCAATAAGGTTGATTTTCCCACGCCTGATGCACCAAGCAACGCCACCCACTCCCCTTGTGATACGCTAAAATGAAAATGCTCAAACAAAGGTTGCTCAGCAAAACTGAGTTTAAGATCGGAAATTTCGATGGCTTTCATCGTTCATTCACCAATCAACGTAATGGAAAAAAGCCGTTAAAAATAAAAGAAGTGAGGTGAGAATTTAATAAGAAAAGAAGCGTTTGCATAATTAGTTTCCTACGTCAGTATTAGCTGTATCAGGTTCACGGGTATCATCTCAGCTTAAACAAGCACCCCGACTAATGCAAAACAGTGTAGCGGAAGTTCAAATAAAAATCAAAGTTTACAGACCAAAAAATTATATTTTTATAATATAACAAGAAATATTTAAAATTTATTTAAATATTGCCATCTTATGCTAAATAAAAGTCAATAAAATAACTATAACCCATTGATACACTTAATCTTTTCTCATACTGGTCGGAGAAGAATAAATATTGACTTTACTATTTAAAAGAGTATTCTGTATTACGAGTCAGACAGTATTGACTCATCTTTTTACAATTAAAATAACAACAAAGGAGTTCATTATGAAACTTAAATCTAAATTAGTATTAGGCGCTATGGCAGCATTCTTATCTTCACAAGTGCTTGCTTCCGCTGGTCAACCTGTACCTGTAGATCCTAGTGAATATGATGGTGTTGGTTGCACTAAAGAATATGAGCCAACTCCATATAAAAAGAAAGATGGTACAGTAGTGACTGCTCCTAACCGTTGTGTTGCTGCAAAATGGGCATCTGAAGGTTTATAATATACTGTTGTAGTATGTAGAAAGCCCTGTTAACCAAGGCTTTTTTATTGTTCATTATTCTTATAAACTTTTACTTGCTCCTTAATTTTAAACATAAGAAAACTCCTCTCCCACTTTAACAAAGTGGGATTTTTTTATCTTTAGTAAAATAATGTTGCCTAAAATTCTTGTGAAAAATCGATCTTTTTGTCTTTATCAACCTTACAAATCATAGCAATCTTTACCATTACCTGCTAATCAATATATAAAAAAATCCTTCCCCCTAAGGGAAAGGATTTTTATTCTAACAGTTAGTCAAGTAGCGAAACTACCATTGATAGCCAACACCCACAGAGCCACCAAAGTCTCCACGAGTATTTGCATTACCTGTTAATTTCAAGATAACTTTACCATTATCACTTGCTCTTGAATAACCTACGGCAATAGCCCCTTGTCCTTTATAAGTACCTGCTGCTGCTACCATTGATTTACCAGGCATATAAACCTGCGGTAAACCAGCTGTCGCAGTTGCTCCTGCAATACCTGCACGAAGGTCTTTATTAAATTTATTGATGTTATTGTTAATGTTACCAACAGCACCTTTTAACTGTCTTACATTCACAGCATCAGTATCATCTTTACCATCTGCTACATTAGTAATACGGTTACCGCCGTTATTCAGGCCATTAGTTGTCAAACTTACTGTACTATTATTGCCAGCTGCATTTGGACCACTAATTGTTACACCATTACCTTGAACAGTTGTAGAGTTTCCTGCTGCATCTGTCGTAGTGACGGAATTTAGACCTTTAAGATCCTTAGCAAGTTTAACTGTTAACTTAGCATTCTTACCATCTTGTTTTGCAACAACACCGATGTTGTTATCAGTAAGATCATCTGCATCAGTTACACCACCCACAATTTGAGTTGTGTTATTTAATGTCATTTGAGCATTACCAACATCGCCTTGGTATTTGATGCCATCATTTAAGGTTGCTACTTGTTCGGTATTACCATCTGGTTTAGTGTAAACAATACGAGTTTTGCTTTCGCCATCTTTACCGTCATTACCAGCCAGTCCTTTTTCGCCTTGTGCAACGGTTACACCAGCATTTGAACCATCTTTACCAGCAATACCGATAGAACCATCTTTGCCATTAATTGCAATACCTGGAGCACCATCTTTTCCTGGAACACCATCTTTGCCACCAACAACAATTGAACCGCCATCAGCGCCATTGATTGCTACAGCATCTTTGCCATCAGCACCTTTCACACCAATAGAGCCTGGTTTACCATCTTTACCACCAATAGATACTTCACTATTTAAGGCAAATTGGATCTCATTGTCTTTTACAGTTGTAATGATATTTTCATTAGGGTCAGTAAATTTAACTGTTTCCCCTAATTTAACATTATCATCACCACCATTATCTGCAGCAATGTTAAAGCCTTTATTAACTAATGCACCTGCAGTGTTATGTAGATCACTTACATTAACTGCATTATTAGCCACTTTACTTCCATCTTTACCTGCTTCTGCAAGTTGATCTAAGAAGTTCGCTTTATCAGCAGGAACTGGATTACCATCTACAGTTGGACTAATGTCTCCAATAGATGTGCCTACATTCGCTAATTTCGTTGGCTCGGTAGTTTTGTTATTACCGCTATTTAGTGAAGCAATCACATCGCTTGGTTGAACCACTGTGCCGAACTCAGTTTTGAAAGTACCATCTTCTTGTTTGAAAACTCTTTCTCCATCTTTGTTCGTATAAACAACTGGTAACTGAGCATTCTCTACTACTTTTTGGGAATTAACGCTCAAATCATAATGATTATGACCATCTGGATTTGGTACCGGATTTTTTCTAACCTTAATAGTGAGGTCATCTGAACCCACTGTGGTTTTAGCTGCATCCGCCGCTGCTTTCAGCTGACCAACATTCACAGCATCAGTATCTGCTTCGCCATCTGCAACATTAGTAATTTTATTACCACCATTGCTTAAACCATTTTCAGTTAAACTTACATCTGGTTTAGTTGGATCAGAATTAGTAATAGTAATGCCATCTTTATTAATGACTGTGTTATCACCATCCTTACCGAATTTAGCAGAATCTAAGTCTGTCAAATCTTTAGCCATTTTCACAACTAAAGCACCGCCTTCAACATCAACACGGGTATTCGCATCTGTTGCTGTTGCGTCTTTATCTAAACCACCTTTAATTTGTAAGGTTTCATTTAGTTTTTTCGCAACAGTGTCGGTACCATTACCTTGGAAGATTAAGCCATCATTTAAGGTTGCAACTTCTTCTTTTTCGCCATTTGGTTTTTCGTAAACAATACGAGTTTTAGTCTCGCCATCTTTACCGTCATTACCATCTAGGCCTTTTGCACCTTGTGCAACGGTTACACCAGCATTCGAGCCATCTTTACCAGCAATACCGATAGAACCATCTTTGCCGTTAATTGCAATACCTGGATTACCATCTTTTCCTGGAACACCATCTTTGCCACCAACAACAATTGAACCGCCGTCTTCACCTTTGATTGAAACGCCATCTTTACCATCAGAGCCTGCTACACCGATGGAGCCTGGTTGGCCATCTTTACCTACAGTAATCTCATTACCTAAGCCAATTTCTAACTTATGGTTATCAGCATCTGCAGTTACAGTGATACCATCAGTACCCTTAAGCTGAATTTGTTTACCTAATTCTTGAGTAACGGCATCGCCATTATCGTCAGTTAAACCAAATCCTTTTTGCGTTAAGTTTTCAGTGAGTGAATTTGCTGTATTACGTAAATCACTTACATTTACCGCACTATTTGGCTTACTTACAGCTGCTTTTTCTAATGCTTTTGTGAAATCTTCACCATTTTGAGGATCAATCACACTTTTCACATTATCCAAAGTCTGCGGTTTCGCTGAACCATCTTGTGCTACTAATGATGTACCTGTAGGTGTAGCTGGTTTGGCACCTTCTTTTGGCAAGCCATTTTCTAAATCACTTGCTTTATAGAACGTATCACCTACTTTCACTAATGGATTACCTTGTTCATCTGTATAAACAACTGGTAAACCGGTTACATCAATATGGTAAGAATGAACGCCATTCTTGCTCGTAATAGTAGAAACTTTTGTATTCGCACCATCAACGACTTGAACAGTTTCGCCTAATCTAACAGTTTGTGCATTACCGTCATTAGTTTGTAATTTCCAACCTGTATCCGTTAAGTTTTTAGAAACATTCTGCAAATCACCAATATTAGCAACATTTTTCAATGTATCGCCTTTGGCCTCTTCAAGTTTAGTATCACCTAAACCACTTTCAACACCCGTGATTTGACCAGCAGGATTATTAATCACAATCTGGTTACCTGCAACATTCTGCGTAGTAATTGCACCTGTTGAACCATTTACATTCACACCAGGTTTATTTTCTACACCTTTATTATTAACAGGATTATTACCAAACACAGCGCTGGTTAAATCTGTCAGCTCTTTAGCCATTTTCACAACTAAAGCACCATCTTCAACATCAACACGGGTATTCGCAGCTGTTGCTTTTGCCTTGTTATCTAAACCACCTTTAATTTGTAAGGTTTCGTTTAGTTTTTTCTCAACAGTATCGGTACCATTACCTTGGAAGATTAAGCCATCATTTAAGGTCGCAACTTCTTCTTTATCGCCATTTGGTTTTTCATAAACGATACGAGTTTTGCTCTCACCGTCTTTACCATCATTACCATCTAGGCCTTTTGCACCTTTCTCGACTTTAATGCTTGCTTGACCATCTTTACCATCAGCACCAGCCTTGCCGTTTACGCCATCAACGCCATTAAAGACGATTGCGTCTTTAGTAATTGTTGTGCCATCACGACCGTCAGCACCCTTAACTCCGATAGTTCCATCTTTGCCATCTTT
Source organism: Avibacterium gallinarum (assembly GCF_002921135.1). Taxonomy (GTDB): domain Bacteria; phylum Pseudomonadota; class Gammaproteobacteria; order Enterobacterales; family Pasteurellaceae; genus Avibacterium; species Avibacterium gallinarum. Next base: position 111,372 of record NZ_PQVJ01000001.1, read on the forward strand.
ACCACTTACGCGTACATCACCAGAAAGTGAAACTTCTAGACGGCGACCGTCTTGATCTGCATCTTTAGCCGTTACTGTAACCCCATCAACACCTTTAATTTGAATTTGTTTACCTAATTTTTGAGTAACTGGATTACCGTTATCATCAGTTAAACCAAATCCTTTTTGAGTTAAAGAATCAGCAGTATTTTTCAGATCACTCACATTGACAGCACTATTTGGTTTATTATCAGCAGCTTCTTTCAATACTGTTGAGAAATCTTTATCCGCAGTTGGAGCTTCAATTACACTCTTCACATTGTCCAATGTTTGAGGTGTAGCAGTACCATCTTTAGAAACTAAAGTCGTTCCTGTTGGTGTCGCTTCTGGTGCATCTTGGTTAACCACACCATCTGTAACATCGTCAGCTTTATAGAATTTATCGCCTACTTTCACTAACGGATTTCCATCTTCATCAGTATAAGCAACTGGTAAACCGGTTACATCAACATGGAATGTATGTTTGCCATCAGCATCAGTTACCGTTGAAACTTTGGTATTTGCACCATCAACTACTTGAACAGTATCGCCTAATTTAACTGTGCTTTCAGTACCATCATTAGTTTGTAACTTCCAACCAGTGTTCGTTAGGTTTTTAGAAACATTCTGCAAATCACCAATATTAGCAACATTTTTCAATGTATCGCCTTTGGCCTCTTCAAGTTTAGTATCACCTAAACCACTTTCAACGCCCGTGATTTGACCAGCAGGATTATTAATCACAATCTGGTTACCTGCAACATTCTGCGTAGTAATTGCACCTGTTGAACCATTTACATTCACACCAGGTTTATTTTCTACACCTTTATTATTAACAGGATTATTACCAAACACAGCGCTGGTTAAATCTGTCAGCTCTTTAGCCATTTTCACAACTAAATTACCTTCATCATCAACATCAACTCGGGTATTTGCATCCGTTACATCTTTACCTTCGGCTAATCCACCTTTAACAGTTAAAGTTTCGTTAAGTTTTTTCTCAACAACTGTGTCACCGTTACCTTTGAATTTTAAGCCATCATTTAAGGTTGCAACTTCTTCTTTATCGCCATTTGGTTTTTCATAAACGATACGAGTTTTGCCGTCTTTGCCATCATTACCGACTTTGCCATCATTACCGGCAAGTCCAGGCTCACCTTTCTCAACCTTCACGCTTACTTGACCATTTTGTCCGTCTGCGCCATCCTTGCCGTTTACACCATCAACACCGTTGAATACGATTGCATCTGGTTTCACAACAACAGATTTACCATCTACACCATCTTTACCATTGGTTACAGTAACCTCTTTAAATTCTGGTGCTTCTGCTACTTGAACTTCAATTTTACCGTCTTTCACAACAGTACGAACATTCTTAGCTGTAGTAGTTACATCATCTGCTGCCCCACCAACGACTTCAACTGTTTCACCAAGTTTTTTGGTTACAGAATTGCCGTCTTGTGCGGTTAAACCAAAACCTTTGTTAGTTAATGCATCAGCAGTATTTTTCAAATCGCTCACATTTACAGCATTGTTGGCATTTGCTGTATTTGCAGCATCTAATTTATCAAGGTAAGTATCGCCAGCTTTATCTGCGATGCTTGAAGCTACATTAGCTAACTTAGTTGGAGTAGAAGTTGAACCATCACCACTATTCATGGAAGCAATAACATCAGCGGCCTCAACGCGTGTGCCCTGACCATCTGCCTGAGTATTAAACGAACCATCCGCTTGTTTATATAATTTATTGCCTTCAGCATCTGTATAAACAACTGGTAATTGCGCTCCCTCTACAACTTGTTGCTTATTAACTTCTAAATCATAGTTTGTATGACCATCTGCTTCAGTAGTTTCGGCAACAAACACTGAGCCATCTTGAGATGTTACAGTAGTTCTAGCCTTTTTCACATCAGCAATATTTGCAGCATTAGTTAATGTATCACCAGTTGCGTCTTCAAGAGCAGTATTTCCTAAGCCACTTGCAACATTAGTGATTTGGTTATTACCATTATCTAAGCCCTCATTACTTAATTTAACGGTATCGTTAGGACCACCAATGAAACTGGTTTCAGTTGCACTACGTACAGCAACATCATCATCACTAGTGGTAACAATAGCACCTCCAGTAATTTCAGTAGAATCACCTGTCGTATCATCAGTGAATACGGCAGAAGTTAAATCAGTAAGATTTTTAGCTAACTTAACAACTAATTCTCCGCCTGTTACATCAACACGAGTATTCGCATCAGTGGCTTCTTCACCTTCATCTAATCCACCTTTAACAGTTAAGGTTTCATTCAGTTTTTTAGCGACAGTTTCAGAGCCATTACCTTTGAATTTGAGACCATCATTCAAAGTCGCAACTTCTTCGTTATTTACTTCAAGACGAGGTTTGGTAGTTGTACCATCAACACCTGGTTGACCGTCAACTTTTGTTGTTAACGTTACGCCATCAACACCATCTTTCCCTGCAATGCTGATACCTGGTTTACCCTCTGGTCCAGTATCACCTTTAATGCTTACACCATCTTTGCCGTCTTTACCTACAACATTGATTGTACCTGCTTGTCCAGGGGTGCCATCTTTAGCTTTTTCACCAACGGTAACCTCATTGCCTAATGCTAATTTTAATGAGTTATTTGTAGTATCCGCAGTAACTGTAATACCATCTTCACCTTTGATCTGAATAGCTTCACCAAGATTTTTCTTCACTTGAGTGTTTTTATCATCTGCTAAAGCAAAACCTTTATTGGTTAAGTCATTTGAAACATTTTTCAAATCACCAATATTCGCTGCATTAGTCTCATTTTCAGGCGCATTAATATCACCACCACTTGCCACATTAGTGATTTGGTTATTACCATTATTTAAGCCGTTTTCGGTTAAGCTAACTGTTTTAGCTGGATCATTTGCACCGCTACCATTATCTTTGTTGATAGTTACACCATCTTTATTGATAACTGTTTTATCTGCATCAGATGTACCAAAGGTCGCATTAGTAAGATCGGCAAGCTCTTTAGCTAATTTAACGGTAATAGAACCATCTGCCGCACCAACTGTACCAATGTTATTATCAGAGAGTTTACTTGCATTAGCGCCACCTTTCACAGATAAAATCTGATCAGGGTTGCGTAATACAGTAACATCTGTGTTATCACCTTGATACTGGCTATTTGTGGTATGGATTGCATTATAAACATCACCACCATTTACAATCTGAGTACCACCTTTTGTAACATACTCAACATTACCACCTTTCGCAGTGCTATCATTATTTGTTACAGTACCTTTATCAAAATCAGGTGTCATTGATGTAGCAATCGTAATATTACGGCCATCTTGAGTTACTGCAATATTTTTACCAGCTTTAACAGTTACAATATCATCTGTTTGTACCGCTGTTTCAGCAGAACCAGTTACAGAGCCACCATCAGCTGCAGTTGTCAGTTTCCAACCTTTTTTCAACTCAGTGATATCATTAGTATTTGTATTGGCTTTATCATCAACTGATTTCACTGCTGCTTCTGTAGCTGCGCGATTTGCATTATCACCAATACCATAATCGGCTTTATTATCCGTAGGATTACGAGCGTCTAAGCCAGCAACTTTTCCATTAGTTACAGTTGTACCACCAACAGTCAATCCACTATTATTTAATGTAGATGCCCCAGTAGTAACACTACCACTATCAGTTAAATTTAATTGTTTAGCTAATTCAATTTATAACTTATCACCAGCTACTTTAGTTGAAATATTTGAATCAGCACCAACCACTTCAATTGTATTGTTAAGATTTTTCTTAACTTCTTGCTTGTCTTGTGCTTTTAATCCAAAAGTAGAAGCTGTCAATTTATCATCAACAGATTTCACCGCACTTTCAGTTGCAGCACGGCCAGCATTTACACCTGTACCATAATCTGTACTGCTAGTATTACGTTCCTCTAAACCTGTAACTTTACCGCCTTCAACTTTTGTAGTTTTACCATTATTGGTAATAGTAACTCCATCGGTATTCATTGAGGTATTGCCTGTAGTTACAGAATCGAAAGCTACGTTGGATTTAGTAGCAACAGAAATCGTATTACCTTTCTGTGTAATGCTAATGTTTTTACCTGCATCAACAGTTACTGTTTCATCAGCTAATACAGATTTCACCTCTGTACCACTAACCTCACCACCTTCAGATGCGCTAGTTGTAACTTTCCAACCTTTTTTCAATTGAGTAATATCATTAGTATTAGTTGTAATATTTGTCGCATTTTGATTTGCTTTATCATCAACAGATTTCACAGCAGCTTCTGTCGCAGCACGATTTGCATTATCACCAACACCATAGTTATTACTGCTAGGGTTACGAGCTTCTAACCCAGTAACTTTTCCACTTTCTAGTTTTGTTGTTTGATTTCCGTTTGTAACGGTAACACCATCATTATTAATTGTCGTATTACCAAATACTGCACTTGTTAAACCAGTTAATTCTTTTGACAATTTAACTGTTAATGTATCAGTACCATTTGAAACAACACCAATATTATTATCAGAAAGCTTATTCTTATCAGTTACGCCACCTTTCACATTGGTAACATCACCTAACTGACGAGTAAACTCATTTGTAGTATTTGCAGCAACATCACCAGCATATTTTGTGCCTTTGGCAATATTTGTGGTATTAACATCCACTTTCTGGTTAGTTGCATATAACTGGCTACCATTTACTGCATCTTTAGAATTTGCAGAGAGTTCACCTGGAGCAACATTAGTGATTTTTTGATCACCAGCATTAATACCTGATTTAGTAATGCTTGGTCCACCAGTCAATGTTAATCCATCTTTATTTAATGTATTTCCATTGATAGTAACACTTCCGTTTTCACCTAAATCAAGTGTTTTAGCAAGTTCAATTTGTAATTTGCCATCAGCCACTTTAGTTGAAATATTTGAATCGGCACCAACCACTTCAATAGTGTTATTAAGTTTTTTCTTAACTTCTTTACTATCTTGTGCTTTTAAGCCAAATTCAGCGGCATTAACTTTATCATCAACAGATTTAACCGCACTTTCAGTTGCAGCACGACCAGCGTTTTCACCAGTGCCATAATTAACACTATTCGTATCACGCTCTTCTAAACCTGTAACTTTTCCTGCTTCAACTTTTGTAGTTTTATTATCTTTAGTGATAGTTAAACCATCATTATTCATTGAAGTATTGCCAGTAGTGACAGTATTTGCTGTTACACTGTTTAAATTAACATCATCTTTAGTCGCAATACTGATTTTGCCTTCTGACTGTGTTAATTTAATATTTTTACCCGCATCAAAGATTAAGGTTTCACCTGGTTGAATAGCATCTTCCATCTGACCAGATTGTTCACCGCCATCGGATGCTGAAACAGTCGCTTTCCAACCTTGATTTACATGTTTAATTGCTTCATCAATCGTTGTTTTACCTGTTCCGCCAACACCATCAGCATCTTTATTACCATCTACCGTTGTATTACCATAAGTAATATTTCCTGTATTAGGATCAACAGCAGCATCGCCACCTAAAATATTCTTAACACTATTTGCAACATTGCCAATAACTTCATTTGTTGCATAAAGCTGTGAACCATTGATTGCATCTGTAGAAGTTGCAGAAATTTCACCTGCAGCAACGTTTTGAATGCGACGTTCATTATCTGCTGCACCAACGGTTACCACGCCATGGGCTGTTGCACCTGCAAAACCACCATAAGTGATCGTTCCAACGGTTGCATTAGTTACTGTACCACCATCACCAGCAGTTGTGGTATTTCCATCTGAACCATCTTTTTTCTTATTCTTCGTTCCAACAGCTGAACCTGCAGCAGCACGGCTATTTGAACCAATGTAAGCAGAGTTCGCCACATCAGCGGTAACATTATTACCCAATACTTGAACATTAGAAGTGGTTACTGTGTTGTCGTTACCGATAACGCGGATACCATCATTTGCACCACCAGTAAGGTTATTGTTATTACCAAATACCCCAGAATTATCAGCTGCAATCGTTCCGTTATTATTACCTACAGAATAAGTGCCTGTTCCTGTAATTGTTGTTGGATCACCAATTGCACCAGAGTTATTTCCCGTTACAACATTTCCAGTACCAATAGAGATAGCATTAGCCCCTTGTGCTTTAGCACCTTTACCAATAGCAATACCTGCATTTCCTGAAGTAACTGCCGACGATCCCATTGCAATGGCATCACTTGCCGTCGCTTGTGCACTATTACCAATAGCCGTCGCAGATGTCTGTATTGCTTGAGCATCATCACCAAACGCTATTGCTGATTTCTCAGATCCTTTTGCTCTACGACCAATTGCAATTGCATGATTTGAAGTCGCTTGAGCTTGATAACCTTGAGCAATAGCAACCTCACTACTCGCTAGTGCACTAGGTCCAATAGCCACACTAGATAATCCAGATGCATTTGCAGTTACCCCAACAGCCACTGTATTTGCGGCCATCGCTTGAGCATTATGACCAACAGCAGTACCACTTGTAGCCTTTTTTGCAACTTTTGCATTATGCCCTACCGCAGTAGAACTCATAGATAAAGCACGCGTATTAATCCCTAATGCCGTTCCATAAACGGATCCTGCAATATTTTTAGCCGCACTTGTAATATCGGTATCTGTTGTATATTCTGCACCAGAGATAGCTCCAGTACCAACTGCAACACCATATTCCCCAACAGTAGAATAGCGACCAATTGCAACAGAAGCACTTGCTACATCTTTAGTCTCATCTTTTAATACTTTAGCTTCTTCACCAATTGCCACACCACCATAGCTTAATGCATTCGCACCAATAGCAATAGTAGTATTATCCGAAGAACGTTCAGAATGCGCACCTCGACCAATTGCAATAGCATCAACAGATGCATTTGCTTTATAACCAATTGCAACAGCATTATTTGCTTTATATTGGGTTCCAGCCATTAAACCACCAAATCTGTTAAGAGTAACATCATTAGTTGTTGCACCAGAACCAATAACTACCGCATATTTTGCTCCCTCAACAGTCGCTTCTGTACCAATGGCTATAGAATCTTGAGCATCAGAACCATCACCTCCATTTTGTGATTCAACCTTAGCCTTTGAACCAATAGCAATACTTTTTACACCACTAGCCTTAGTTGCCTTAACTAAATCATAAGTATTATCAGATGCTGAACTAGCTTCGCGTCCACCAATCGCAATAGCACCTTTAGCATTTGCTGTAGCTGATGCACCAAGTGCAACAGTACTAATTGCGTTGGCAACTGCAGTTGTACCAACCGCAACCCCTAACTTATCTGAATAAGCTTGGCGTCCAACAGCAATAGATGAATTGTCAGCATAACTTGTTGTCCCTACCGCCACACCTGAAGAATTTGCTTTAGATTGCAAACCAACAGCAACGGACACTGTATTAGCAATAGCATTTCCACCTAATGCAACTGATCCCTCTGTTGCAGCCGATTGATCACCTACAGACAAAGTACCAAATCCAGTTGAAACCCCATACATATTTTGGGAATTAGCTCCTGATGTCGTAATGCCAGGATGTCCATTGTTCCCTCTAATTCCTGCTAACGAACGATCATTACTTTTAGCGCTTGCTTTATTACCAACCGCAATATTACCAATATAATCACTTATTGAATCTGAACCAATCGCAATTGCATTATTTAAATTAGTATCTTGTTGAGATGTAGTACTTTTTTCTACTCTAGCATTCGCACCAATAGCGATAGATTTATCCCCTTTAGCTCGAGCCACAGAACCCACCGCCACAGAAGAGTCACCTTCAGCCATAGTGCTACTGCTTTCAGTATAAGTAGTCATACCAACAGTCTCGCCTGTGGTACCACTAGAAACTCGTTGAATTTCAGCATCGGCACTACCGATAGCTACCGCGCGTTTACCTGTTGCAGTTGCTGATTGACCTACCGCAATCCCCCCTAATTTTTTGGCATAAGCAGCTGTACCGATCGCCATTGACATATCACCGGCAGCAGAAGCCTGACGCATTACAGCTAAAGAGTTAAATGCTGCCGCACGTGCTGCCGTACCTAATGCAATCGCACCAATATCACTTGCATGAGTAAAAGAACCTAGAGCAATAGACATCCCACCTTCAGCAGTTGCGTAGTTACCAATGGCAATACCTGATGAAGCCACACCACCATTATTTCCCCCTGCACGGCTAATGGTATTTGCAAATCTACCAATAGCAATACCGGTCTGGGTCATACCCCTACTTTCGGTATATAAAGGACTTCCACCAGAACCATTTGCAACAAAAGCTGATGATTCTGGATCAGCAAAAGATTCATTCCCCGGAGTAAAATAGTTTAAAGGTTGAATGGTTGGATCATCTGCTGCTTTTGCCGCACTTCCATCGGTATCAAGATTTTTAGTCTCACCAAATGGTGTGGTTGAATTAAAGGCCACATAAGCATTAGCCGCTGTCGGCAGTGCTAGCAATACGCTAAGAGAAAGTGAATTTAACAGGAAACTTTTTGATAGTTTTGAGGTCTTTTTAATAGAGCCTACAATTGTGGTTGGTTTTCCGTGGCGCGATGCCAGCTCAGAAACAACAACCCAAGTTTGTAATGCTTGATTCCAAACAATACGGAAGATTTTGTTCATAATAGATATCCTAAGTGTTTATTGTATAAAGTAAATAAGTTAAGTTAATTAACTGGCTAACTACTTTATATAAAGCTAAAGCTAAAAAATAACCTCTTTATCTAGCGAGAGATAAATCGTGCGAATGTTACCAATTAAAGGATAAATTCTCAAATTTTTTAGTGTAATCTTTTGTAAATTTTTTGTTGATTTTGCTCTAGATCAATAGATAAAACTTGATTTTAGTCAAGAATCTCATCGGGCTCGTATGTTTTTGCTTGATAAATATCGGAATAAGCGCATAATACCACGCAAATAAGAATAACTTTTATTTAGATTAGAGAATAAAAATGGTGTTTTTGCGTTATTGTCGTTATCTGCTGTGCTTAACTTTACTCTTCTTTGCTTCTTTTTCCTCCGCTTCTGAAAACTATCAACAATGGGTGCAAGACATTGAAAATCGTCTTAATAAAACCGCTCAGCTTTACCAAAAAAAGCACATTGATGATGCACGCACCGAAGTGCAAATGGCATATTTTGAGGTGTTTGAGAATTTAGAGGGCCCAATTCGCATTAACTTTTCCGCACAAAAAAGCTATCAAATGGAAGCCACCTTTGGCGAGATCCGAAAAATGATCGGGGAAGGTAAACCCTTGCCAGAAGTGCAGGATAAAATTGCCCAACTAAAACAAGATCTGCAATTAGTCTTACCAGTTTTAGAGCAAGGTCATCAGCTCAATGCCTCTAATCAACACGATGTTTATCAGCACGCTGAAATTGAACCTTACTGGCAAGAAAGTTTTAGAACCATTGATGATCTGCTCGCCCAAGCCATCAGCACTTACCAAAAAGGCGATTTTGCGCAAGCGAAAAAATTGGTACAGCAAGCGCAGTATGATGGCTATAAAAACAGCGAAATGGAAATGTCCATTCGTAAAAATCGTTCCGCGGCGGCTTCAGCGAGTATTAATCAACAATTTTATGATTTGATTAAACTCAGTGAGCAACCCGAGCAAATTAATGCGTTAGGCTATCAAATCACCACGCTGTTACAGGATATTGAAGAACAGCTCCCGCAACTGCCAACCACCAAAGTGGCACAGGCAACAACGCAAAGTGCGGTGCAAAATTCGCAAGATTTTTCTGACAACCAAAACTGGGGCAAGGTGGCAACTCAGGTCAATGCGGGAATCAAAAATGCCATTACCCTATTTGAAAAAGGCGAAAGCAAAAAGGCGATGCTTGCGGTGCAAGATACCTATTTCGATATTTTTGAAAATAGCGGAATGGAAAACAAAATCGGCTCGCGCGATAGCAATTTTAAAACAGAAATTGAGGGCTACTTCACTCGCTTAGTGAGTCTAATGAAAGCCAATCAGCCCGCCGAACAACTGCATCAACAAGCACAAGGTTTAGCACAAAATCTCAATAAAGCAGTAGAAATGTTGCAAGGCAATCAACAAAGCGATTGGGCAATGTTCCTTTATAGTTTCTTAATTATGCTGCGTGAGGGCTTAGAAGCCTTGCTGATTGTGGCGGCGATTGTGGCTTATTTAGTGAAAAATAATCATCAAGATAAATTGCCAGTGATTAAGCAATCGGTCTATGTGGCGTTGATCGCCAGTGTTATCACCGCGGCTATTTTCCAGCTGGTGTTCTCTAATTCAGGGGCAAGCCGCGAATTACTCGAAGGTTTCACGATGATGATTGCCGTGGTAATGCTCTTTATGATGAGCTATTGGCTGCTTTCCAAAGTGGAAGCGCAAAACTGGAAACGCTATTTAGAAGGCAAACTGTCCGCCGCACTCAGTACCGGATCGCTCATTGGTTTATGGATCACCAGTTTCCTTGCGGTGTACCGCGAGGGCGCAGAAACCGTGTTGTTCTATTATGCGCTGGTTGGCGATGCCACTAACGCAATGAGCTATGTGTATTTATTCGCTGGTATTGTGGCAGGCGTTGTGGTGCTTGCTATTTGCTATGTGATTATGCGTTATTCGGTGGTGAAGTTGCCACTAAAACCGTTCTTTATGTTTACTGGTTCTTTTATGTATTTAATGGCATTTATTTTCGCAGGAAAATCGGTGCTAGAACTGATTGAAGGAAAACTGTTTGAGCCAACACTGGTTGCCAATGTGCCAGAAATTTCGTGGCTCGGCATTTATCCTTACATTGAAACCCTAACGCCTCAGGCTATTTTACTTATCGCAGCCGTTTTCGCTTTGTTCTATATGAAACACCAAAGCAAAAAACAGGCTTAATATTGATTTTTAACCTTTAATAAATAGGAGTTCCTATGAAAAAAACATTCGTTGCAGCGACTTTATTAGCAGGAATTTTAACTGCCCCTTCAGCCCTTGCCTTCAAAGAATACCCAATTGGTGAAGCGGTAACAATGAATGGTATGGAAATTGCTGCCGTTTATTTACAACCTATTGATATGGAACCGCGTGGAATGGGCTTATCTGCGAAAGACTCTGACATTCACCTTGAAGCAGATATTCACGCCACCAAAGGCAACGACAACGGCTTTGGCGAAGGCGAATGGATGCCATATTTAACCATCGCTTACACCTTGGTAAACACCGACACTGGTGAAAAACAAGAAGGCACGTTTATGCCAATGGTCGCAGGCGATGGCCCACATTATGGTGCAAACGTAAAAATGATGGGCGTGGGTAACTACAAAGTCACCTACCACATCGATCCCCCATCAAAAGCCGGTATGCACCGCCACACCGACAGCGAAACGGGCGTAGGTCGTTGGTGGAAACCTTTTGATGTGAGCTATGAGTTTAAATTTACTGGGTTGAAATAATCCATTTTCAATCAGCAAAATAAATAAAAATTAACCTAGCACGTCTGTGCTAGGTTTCATTGTTACTAAAGTTACTCAAATACGATTTTTCTCATTGTTTTGTCAGCAGAATAATTAGAAAAATTTAGATTTTTGATTGAGATTATTATGAACTACTACTTCGTTTTTTTCCTTCAATCTGTTTTGCCGATTGCTTTACTATTAGGCGTAAATTGGCTGAAATATGACAACCTTCATTTAAAACGAATCCTTTGGCTTTCTCTGCTGGGGTTGAGTTTTGGATCGGTGGGTTATTTGCAGCTGCCAGCTTCCCAACCAGTGAAACTGGGGCTAAGTATTTTCTTAATGGCAATTTTTGCGCTGTTTTATCTTGCCCATTTTATCCGTTCAAACAAAGTCGCTTATTTTTGCCAATTTGTGCTTTGTTTTGCCGCAGGTGTGCTATGGGCGCGCGATCCGAATATTTCCGCCATTACCAACACGGACGTGATTAACACGGATTTTATCTTGCACCTAAGTGCGGTGATTTTTGCCCTGATTTTTTGCTTTTTATTTGCATCTTGGCTTTATCTTTTATTAAAACAAACAAAAACAGCAGAAAAATGCACCGCACTTCCCTTTTTGCTGATTTCGCTCACTACTCTATTTATACTCTTGCCTTTAATCGGTGAAGCACTACTTGGCTTGATGAAATTACAATTGATTGATCTCACCAAAGCGCGGTTAAGTTTCGTGGCAAAATCCAGCAATTTAATCAGTTATAGCAATTATTTTATCGCCGCACTTACCGCATTAAGCCTGATTTTATTTGCGCTAAAAATCCATTCTGCCAACAAAACTGTGGTAAACAATACGCTGCAACCCATTGAAAAACGGAAAAAATTAGCCCTATTACAAACCAGCCAACGCACGCTTTTTTGGGGAAGCATCGCCTTATTGAGCATTGTTTCTGCGCAACTTTATTGGGATCAAATCGCTTCTCGCCCACCGCAACTTTCTGAAGCAAAACCTGTTACGCTCGATAAACAAAACCGCATTCATATTCCGATTGAAGAAGTGAAAGACGGCAAGCTACACCGTTTTGTATGGATTGCCAGTGACGGCAAAGCGGTACGTTTTTTCCTGATCAACCGCTCAAGCAAAAATCTTAGCTTAGCCGCGGTGTTTGATGCTTGCATTTTATGCGGCGATCAAGGCTATGTTATGGAAGGGGATCAAGTAGTTTGCGTGGGCTGTGGCGTGAGAATGTTTATTCCGTCTATCGGCAAACCGGGCGGTTGCAACCCTGTACCGATTGAAGATTGGCAGCAAACAGACAGCGAAGTGATCATCAGCAAAAAGAGCCTTGAAGACGGCTTAAACTATTTTTCCACCATTGTGGAATTAACAGTAAAAGATCCTGTGGACGGCACAACATTGAAAAATACCACAGCGGAGCATAAATATAATTATGCGGGCAAAACCTATTTCTTTGCCAACGAACAAAATCTCAATGCTTTCCGCGATCACCCTGAAAATTATGTGGCGAAAGAGGAAAATCCCTAATGCTCAGTCGAATGTTATTGCAATCTTGGCGACACGGTTTAAAACGCAAATTGCTCGCCATTATGACTATTTTTCTCGCCGCGGGGCTGGTTTCTGCCCTGCTTGCGGTATCCATTGATATTGGCGATAAAATGGCGCGCGAGCTGAAATCCTATGGCGCGAATATTTTGATTGAACCTGCCAGCAGTGCGGTGCTTTCCGCAGAAATAAACGGAGGAAACAGCCTTTCCACGCAGGATTTTTTAGATGAAAAAGAATTGCCTAATGTGAAAGATATTTTCTGGCGTAATAACATTGTGGGCTTTGCGCCACTGCTCAGTGCAGAAGTGGAAGGCAAAAATCTGACGCAAAACAATACCCATAATATCAGCATTTTAGGCACATTTTTCGATCATCCCATTGCCATTCCTGATGAAGATGACTACCACACCGGGCAACGCATTATTAGCCCTTATTGGAAAGTGCAAGGGCAATGGGTGGACGATAGCCAGAAAAATATTAGCGAAAATATCCCCGCACTTTTAGGTAATCAATTAGCCAATCGCACGCAGTGGAAAATCGGCGATCAAATTGAACTGAATTATCACGAGGGCGAAACGCAACGCCAGCTTAATCTTCATATTGTCGGGATTTTAAGCACTGGTGGCGCGGAAGAACAGCAGATCGTGCTGCCCTTAAGTGCGGTGCAAAATTTGTTAAATTTATCTGGCAAAGTGCAAGCGATCAAGGTTTCCGCGCTTACCGTGCCAGAAAATAAACTCTCGCGCAAAGCCAGAGATAACCCTGATGCCTTAGCTGCCGAAGAATACGATCGCTGGTACTGCACCGCTTATGTGTCTTCGATTTCTCATCAGTTAGAAGAGGCCATTTCAGGCGCAGTGGTTCGCCCAATTTGGCAAGTTGCGGCTTCTGAAGGCGTGGTGATTGAAAAAATCCAGCTCTTGCTTGCCGTGGTAACCGTGGCGGCATTAGTCGCTGCGGCGATGGGGATTGCTTCGCTGATGACCACCACCATTATCGAACGGAGTAAAGAAATTGGCTTGATGAAAGCTCTTGGCGCTTACCAATGGCAAATTGTCTTACTGTTTTATTGCGAAGCCATTATCAGCGCCCTACTCGGTGGTGCGCTTGGTTGCGTAGCCGGTTGGGGGCTGGCCAAATTTATCGGCATTACCCTATTTGGCTCGCCTTTAGATTTCGCTTGGATCGTGGTGCCTTGCGTATTGGTACTGTCGATGATCATTGCCTTAATCGGCACTTGGTTCCCTGCTCATCGTATTGCCCAGCTTTATCCTGTGGAGGTGTTGTATGGCCGCCAATAATGCTCATTCAATCAACGCGCGCACAATGTTTTGGCGTTTAATTATCAATGCGTTACGCTTGCGTTTGCAACGGGTGATGATTATTTTCGCGGCACTCACCGTTGGCGCAAGTATTGTTACCGCAATGGCCGCGGTGTATTTCGACATCAACACCAAAATGAGCCAAGAGCTGCGCACCTTTGGGGCAAATTTTTACATCGGTTCAAACAGCAGTGGCTTGATGAATGAAACGGATTTCAACCACATTCTTAGCCAAGCTCCACAAGGTTTAATCACCGCAGCTAGCCCTTATCTTTATGGCGTGGCTCGAGCAGATTTAGAAAAAGTGGTGATAATGGGCGTGTGGTTTGATGCAATGCGAACCCTTTCCCCTTATTGGCAAATCACAGGATCCCCCATTGGCGTGAATTTTGATGATCGCAACGCGATGATCGGCAAATCCCTTGCCCAACGGTTAAACCTGAACCTTGGCGATAAAATCACCTTGAACAAAGGAACAGAAAAGCACCACTTTACCATTAAAGCTATTGTAGAAAGTGGTGATGCCACGGACAATATGCTGATTGTCAATCTTGAATTTGCCCAGCAGTGGCTGGATAAAACAGGCTTGATCACCAATGCGCTTCTCAATGTGAAAAACGATCAAGGGCAAGTGAGCCAATTTGCACAACAATTACAACAGCAATATCCTGATTTAGCCATTCGCCCGATCTTGAAAGTATCCGCCTCTGAGGGGCAAATTTTGGATAAAATCAAAGGCTTAATGGGCTTGATTTCAGTGGTAATTTTGATTCTTGCCACCCTTTGCGTGAACACTACCTTAATTGCCATTGTGGGCGAACGGGCGAAAGAATTTGCCCTGCAAAAAGCCTTAGGCGCAAAACAGCAAGATATTATTAAGCAAATTGGCACAGAAATTTTACTTATCGCATTTTGTGCTATTGTCGTGGGGCTAATCTTAGGGTATTTACTGGCACAAATTCTCGGTATCACCGTGTTTAAAGCCTATATTGATTTGCGCTTGCCTGTGATTCCAATCACAATTCTGCTCTCGCTCACCGTGGCTTTTGTTGCCGTGATTGTGCCAACGCGCCGCGCTTTAGAAATTCAAACTGCCAACGTTTTAAAAGGCGAATAAAATGGAAAAATACGTTATTGAAACCCAACATTTATATAAACGCTTTGGGCAAGTAACCGCCCTTGAAGACATTAATATCCAAATCGCTGAGGGGGAATTTGTTGCCATAATGGGGGCATCAGGCTCAGGCAAAACCACATTGATGAACATTCTCACTGGGCTTGATACGGCAAGCGAAGGTAAAGTGATTTTAGATGGCGTGGACGCCGCGCAACTCGATGAAATTGGCCGCCAACGATTTCGTGCAGAAAAAATTGGCTTGGTATTCCAACAATTCCATTTAATCCCTTACTTGACTGCGCTGGAAAATGTGATGCTTGCGCAGCATTATCACAGCGTTGTCGATGAAGAAGCTGCCAAAGCAGTCTTAGCGCAAGTGGGGTTAGCACACCGTTTTGATCACCGCCCAAGCCAACTTTCAGGGGGAGAACAACAACGGGTTTGTATTGCCCGCGCCCTAGTTAATCAGCCCCCAGTGATTTTTGCTGATGAACCCACTGGCAACCTTGATGAAAAAAATGAAAAACTGGTGCTAGATTTGCTCACCGAACTCAATCAGCAAGGCCGAACGATCGTGATGGTAACGCATAATCCCGAACTAGGTAAACTCACCAACCGCACTATTTTCCTACAACACGGAAAATTTTTGCGCGAAGAAGTGAATAATTCACATTGTTAAAGGAGAATAATTTAATGACAACAATAACAACCATCAAACAACTCACCCCTGCATTGAGTTTGCAACAATATAATGAAATCCCCGTGATTGCGTTAGATCACCAAGTGGGTAAAGCTTTGATCTCGCTTCAAGGCGCGCATTTATTTAGCTGGCAACCGAAAGGCGCGCAGAAAGACATGCTTTGGCTGAGTGAAATAGAACCCTTCACCTTAGGCAATGCCATTCGTGGTGGCGTGCCAATTTGCTATCCTTGGTTTGGTGGCGCAAAATCCCCTGCGCACGGTTATGCGCGCATCAGTTTATGGCAGCTCAGTGATTATGAAATTGAAGAAAACAAAGTGCGGTTGGAATTTTGCTTATTTTCATCAGATCATTTAATTGAAGCCAAAACCACAATGATCTTTAGTCAAGATTGCGAAATTATTTTTCAGCATTACGGACAAGAACCTGCCCAACTTGCTTTGCATAGCTATTTTAATTTAAGCGATGTGGCCAATGTGGAAGTGCAAAACTTGCCTACCGAATGCTTCAACGCATTAACGCAGCAGCAAGAAAATGTGCCTTCCCCACGTTTCATTGATCAGCATATTGATTGCATTTATACAGTACAATCTCCTATTTCGCATCACATTGTCGATAAAGGGGACGGGCGTACAATTAATGTGGCACATCATAATGCAAGCAATGTGGTGCTGTGGAACCCTTGGCATAAGGCCACTGGTGGAATAAGCGAAACAGGTTATAAAACAATGGTTTGTTTGGAAACTGCAAGAATTGCACAACCGCTCCAACAAGGCGAACGCTGTGCGGTGAAGATCTCGCTTAAACCATAAAGTGCGGTGATTTTTTAATAAATTTTAGGGCGAAGATTTTCGCCCTTTCGTTTTTCATTAAACGTTATTCTTACACCCACCCCATTTGGTGCAAAATGGTTAAGCCTAAGGCAGAAATAAACATTGAGGCGAAAGTGGTAATGCCAATAATGTTCGCTGCCGTGTTGGCGTTGCCCCCCATTCCTCGCACCATTGCATAAGCCGCGGCAGCCATTGGTGTGGCATTCATTAAGAAAATTACACCTAAATTCACGCCGCTAAAGCCAAATAATTTGCCCAGTAACACCATAAAAATCGGTGCAACAATCACCCGTCCAACACTTGCCCATAAAGAAATGCCTGAAATTTTATACAAGGCTTTTAATTCAATGCTGACACCAGCACAGATCAACGCAAGCGGTAAAGTCATTGTGGCGAGATATTGGATTGTGGTGAGCATAAATTTAGGAATAGACAAGTTTAAATAACTGGCTAAAAAGCCTAATACTATGCTGACAATTAAGGGATTTTTTACCACATTTAAGATCATTCTTGGAATATTTACTTTGCCATCAGAAAGAGATCGGCTTAAGGTGATCACCCCTAACACGTTGTAAATAATCGCCGTGGTGGCGGCATAAATGGTAGCTGGCACTAATGCGGCATCGCCATAGGCATTGAGGCAGAACGCTAGCCCTAAAATACTACAATTTCCGCGATAAACCCCTTGCACGAAAGTGCCACGTTCTCGCTTTTCTTGCACAAATTTTGCGGCAAAAATTTCCGCACAAAGGAACAGTAACAAGGTTCCCAGCACGCACGCCCAAATCATCACCAGTTGTTCATTCAGTTCGGCAATGGGATTTTTGAATACATTGAGAAATAATAAGGCGGGCAAGGTGATTTTGAACACCACGCTGGTGGCTTGCTGGCTGAATTTATCGTCAATGATTTTGCGTTTTCGTAGCCCGATGCCGAGTATTAACAACAATAAGGTCGGTAAAGTTACGCTTATGGAAAAAAGCGCAGAACTCCAAAAATCATTTTGCATATTGCCCCCATATCGCTGTTGCGTGCCATTTACTGCATAGTGCCACATCGTAACATAGAATGCGATAAAAAAAAGTGCGGTGAAAAATTTCGTATTTTCGACCGCACTTTAGTTTTTCATTTTATGCCATTATTTGCCTCGGCTGGCTAAATAGCGTTCTACCGTATCCACAATAGCTTGTGTTTGTGGATCGATTTCAATATTCACTAAATCCCCCACTTCACGCTTGCCGATCAAGGTGCGATGAATGGTTTCTGGAATAAGGTTTACGCAAAACTCGTTGCCTTTCACTTCGCCGATGGTCAGGCTGATGCCATCAATGGCGATAAATCCTTTAGTGAGAATATATTTCATCAAGGCAGGATCTGGCAACTCGAACCAAATTTGCAAGTTATTTTCTGAAGCAATACGCTGCGAAACCTTGGCGGTGGTGTAAACGTGGCCAGACAAAATATGTCCACCGATTTCATCGCCCATTTTCATCGCTCGCTCAATGTTCACCCAATCCCCTTGGCATAATTCGCCTAAATTGGTGATGCGTAGGGTTTCCGTCATTAAATCAAAGCTGACGAGATCCCCTTCAATTTTGGTTACGGTTAAGCATACGCCGTTATTTGCCACAGACGCACCAATTTCCAGATTTTCGGTTAATTCCTGTGGCATTTTCACCACCTGTGTTCTAAAATGCGTTTTTTCATCAATAGAATGAATTTGGGCTACGCCCTGCACGATTCCTGTAAACATAATTAGCTCTCTTATCTTAAAAATCATCACCGTAAATTCGGTAAAGCTTGCAATAGTATATAACAAATTCGGATATTTTTATGTTATTTAGTTTCATTCAACATCACCGCCAAGAAATGGACAAATTGGTGGCGATCGCCTTCCCCATTTTATTGGCGCAATTTGCCCAAAACTCAATGGGCATTGTGGACACCATTATGGCGGGACGAGTGAGTGCCGCAGATATGGCAGCCATTTCAGTAGCGGGTTCAATCTGGTTTCCACTAGTATTGCTCGGACACGGCTTACTGCTTGCCTTGCCACCAATTATTTCTTACCTTAATGGTTCAGGGCAGCGTCATCGTATTGCTCATTATGTCCATCAAGGGCTATGGATTGTGGCATTAAGCTGTATTCCTATTGGATTAATTATTTACTTCAGTGATTATATTGTTAGCCATATGGGAATGGATCCAAAACTGGCACATATCACCATTGATTATTTGCATATTATGCTTTGGGGATTACCGGGCTATTTACTAATGATCAATTTCCGCTGCTTAAACGATGGTATTGCGAAAACCAAACCAGCAATGGTGATTACCTTTGTCGGCTTATTACTCAATATTCCACTCAATTATATTTTCATTTACGGAAAATTTGGTGTGCCTGCTTTTGGTGCAGTGGGCTGTGGCATTGCAACAGCAATGGTAAACTGGGCAATGTGTTTGATGATGATTGCCTACTCTCGTCAAGCACGCAGCCAGCGTGATTTAAAGGTGTTTGAAGGGTTAATCGAAAAACCAAATATAACGACATTAAAAAAAGTGCTAGGCTTAGGCTTCCCTATTGGTATTGCGCTATTTTGCGAAGTGGCATTATTCGCCCTTTCTTCACTTTTACTTTCACCTCTTGGTACAGAAGTAGTCGCTAGCCACCAAATTGCACTAACGACCAGTTCCTTTATTTTTATGTTGCCAATGTCTTTAGGAATGGCAACTACCATTTTAGTAGGGCAACGTTTGGGCGAAAGCTCATTGCAACAAGCAAAAGCAGTATTCTATTCAGCGCTTGCTGTAGGGCTAAGCCTAGCCTGTTTTACCGCACTCATTGTGGTTTTATTTAATCAACAAATTCCTAAAATTTACGTTTCAGATCAAGACGTAATTTTAATCGCTAGCCATTTGCTGTTGATTTCTGCCTTATACCAATTTTCCGATACCATTCAGGTGATCACCGCAGGGGCATTGCGTGGCTATAAAGACACCAAATCTATTTTATACATCACAATGTTCTGTTATTGGGGCATTGGAATGCCATTGGGCTATATTTTATCGCGCACCGATTGGCTAATGCCAAGCATTGGCGCGGCAGGTTTTTGGGTGGGCTTTGTGGTGAGCTTAACTGTCGCCGCCGTGCTGCTTATCCAACGTATTCGCAAAATTCAGGCTCTACCTGACCAAGAAATTTTGCAAAGATTAAAAGCAATTCAATAGGAAAATCAAATGGAAAAAATCATTAACGTTGCCATTGCAGGCTTTGGAATGTCCGCCAAAACCTTTCATATGCCTTTTTTAGATCTCGATCCGCGTTTTCAAGTGCGTAAAGTGTTTGAACGCAGCAGCGAAAAAGCGAAACAAGCCTATCCTTATATTGAAGTGGTACATCAGTTTGAACAACTGCTCAGCCCTGAAATTGACTTGGTGATTATCACCACGCCTAATCTCACCCATTACGAAATGGCAAAACAAGCCATTTTGGCAGGCAAAAATGTCATCGTAGAAAAGCCCCTTGCGGTTTACCCTGCGCAAGCAGAAGAGCTAGATAAACTCGCCAAGCAGCATAATGTGATGCTTTCCGTTTACCAAAATCGCCGTTGGGATAATGGTGCTTTAACGGTGAAAAAACTACTTCAACATCAAATGTTGGGCGAAATTGTGCATTATGAAATGCGTTACGAACGGTTCAGCCAAAAACCCAATAGCAAAGCGTGGAAAGAAACCGGAGAATTTGGCTCTGGGCTGGTTTATGATTTAGGCGTGCATTTGATCGACCATTGCGTAGATTTATTCGGTATTCCCACCGCACTTTATGCGGATATGAAAGCGCAACGTGCAGGCGCAAAATCGGAAGATAACTTTGAAATTATTTTCTACTATGAGGACAAAAAAGTAGTGCTGTCTTCCACCAAATGCGCCCGCGAATCTGCCCCTTACATTATGTTGCAAGGCACGAAAGGGAGCTACATCAAAGCCACAATGGATAACCAAGAAGCCCTATTGCTCAAAGGCATAAAACCACAAGGCGATTGGAACGCTGAGCCTGAAAAAGACTGGGGACTGCTGCACACCGAAATCAACGGTATTGTTATCCGTAGCCCCATTGAAACCGAACGCGGTAACTACCAAGCCTATTACGATAATATTTACGCAACTCTCCGCGAACAATCCCCATTGCAAGTTACCGCTCAACAAGCTACTGAAGTGCTAAAATTGATTGCGTTAATCTATGAAAGTTCGGATAGGGGAATGCGAATGGCTATCAACTTATAAATAAGAATAATTCTCATTGATTAAGGCAATGTAGTTACTCTATAATCGCCCTTGTTTTTATAGGCAAATAAAAGGAAAGGAGGATCTTTCCTTTTATTTATAAGTTCAACAAATTATCAATGAGAAATTTATGCAATATTCCATTCCTGTAAAATTTAGCGCAATTTACACCGCACTTTTCTTTGGGATTTCTTTTTCTGCTTTGGCTGAAACGAATCAATCGTTAGATGAAATCAATGTGGTTACTGAATTAGAAAAATTCAAAGCCACCAATAAGCTCAAATCAGAGGTCAATTTAAGCCTTTTAGGCGAACAACTGGCCTTTACTTCGCCTATCACCGTGGTGAATTATGATGAACAGGCACTAGCAGATAGCCAGCCACGCAATATTGTTGATGCGATCGCCAAAACCGATGCTTCTGTAATGAATTTTGGCGGTGAAACTAACACCTTGCAAGGCGTTTATGTGCGTGGTTTACAATTAGATGCCCGTCAATTTAGTTTGAACGGCCTAGCGGGATTATATTCCACCTACAATTCCCCGACCGCTGCTGTCAGCTCAGCCCAACTGATTAAAGGCGCGTCCACTGCCACGGTAGGAATGGATCCCGAAGGGTCATCAGGTGCTTCAATCAATATTGAAACCAAACGCGCCACCGATAAAGACATCAATCGCCTTGGATTTGCTTGGTTTAGTGATTCCCGTTTACAAGAATCTTTTGATTTTGGTCGCCGCTTTGGGGCAAATAAAGAATGGGGCATTCGCATTAATGGACTTTACCGTGATGGAGATACGGCTCGTGATCATTATGATGAACGCAATAAAGAATTTGCCATTTCTGCCGATTATCGTGGCGAAAAATTGCGTGTTGCCTTGGATTATCTCTATGCCAAACGTGCTACACACGGCGGACGTGCAAGGGTACAGGATATTCAAAATCTCACTTATGCCTTGCCTGCTGCCCCAAATGACGAGATCAATTTAATCCCCGCTTGGTCTGGGCAAACCACGCGCGATCAAACCATTATGCTCGCCGCTTCTTATGACTTACCTTATGAGATGACTTTATCTGGCGGCATTGGGCATATGACGTCAAATTATTACGGCAATTTCGGGCAAATTCTTGCTACGAATATTCAACCTAACGGTGATTATAAAATTAGCCAAATGCGAGCAATGGACTTTATCACTCGTACCACAAGCGGAAATCTAAAATTACAAGGCCATCATTTTACCGGCGCATTAAGCCATAACTGGAATGTGGCTTTTGATGCGGTACTACGCGAACGAGATTTCGATCAAAGCCCTGTGCTTAAAGCTTTTTCTGGTGGTAATCTCTACGCCCCTCACTTCGCTCAAGTGGATAACTTCAAACCTTTAGTCCAAGGCAATACGGATCAAAAATTAAAATCTTACAGTCTTGCCTTAGCCGATACGCTCGGGCTATTTGACGATCAAATTCGTTTAACCTTAGGCGGTCGCTTACAATGGATCAAACAAACCAATTATCAAACCAACGCCACAACGGGAGAAAAATCTGTTAAAACGGACGGCAAAGCGCACCGCTTTAGTCCAATGCTTACCCTTGCTTGGGTGCCAAATTCCAATTTTGTCCTTTATGGAAATTATTTGGAAGATCTTGAGCCCGGTTATGTCGATGAAGATGGCACAATGGCTGATCCGCGTGTAAGCCGTCAAATTGAGCTAGGCGCAAGAAAAAACTGGGGTGAAACCTTCACCACGACACTTAGCCTTTATCAAATCACACGCCCCGGTATCATCAGTGCAAAATCTGCCACAAAATATCACCGCACTTCAGGGGAAGAACAAGGTAAAGAACGCAATCGTGGAATTGAATTTAACCTTTATGCTAACTTGCTTGAAGGCCGTTTACGCCCAAGTTTCGGCATCACTTACAATAAAGGCGATCTCATTGATTTTTCAAGCTATGCAGGAGAAATCATCAACGGCACTCAAGTGGCAAGCCCACGCATTATTGCCAAAGCAGCCGTAGAATGGGAACCAAGTTTCGCGCCAAATCTGTTATTAAGTAGTGCGGTGCAATATTACGGAAAATCCTACCAAAATTACGCAAAAACCTACGAATTTCCATCTTATACCACCGTGGATCTTGGCGCGAAATATCGTTTCCAAATTCGCCAAAACCAAGATCTTATTCTGCGTGTTGGGATAGAAAATCTGTTCAATAAACATTATTGGCAAGTACAACGCGGAAAATATGACCGCAGTTTTGCTTTGGTGGGAATGCCACGCACTTATTGGGCAAAGATTGAATATGCGTTCTAAAATGGAGATAACAAAAAAGCACCTTAAAAAGGTGCTTTTTTTATTCAACGCAAAATTAAACGCGTTTGAAGTCGATGTGAACTAATTTTGGTTTGAATGGGTGGCGTTGCATTGCTTGTACTTTCACAGCCACTTCTTTACCATCAATCACTAAAGTGATCACGTCTGAATAGAAAGAATCGTGTACTTGAGCGTTGTTTAATTCATCGTGGTTTAAGATGATTGAAACAGGTTCTGCATTCCCACCATAAACGATTGCAGGAATTTGACCGTTATGACGCAGGCGGCGGCTCGCACCCTTACCTTGCGCTGTACGCACTTCAGCGTTAAATTTGAATGACATAGTTGTATTCTCTTTAATAAAAAGTTAATCAAAAAAATCGCAGGCGACCCAGCGATTTCACAAAATCAAGCTCAAAGAAATCTTTGAGACCGCAGATTATAATCAATGCCCGACCTTAAGGCAAATATAAATCTGCTTATTGCCATATTTTTAATGGCTATTTTCACAAAAAAAGTTACAATAATCAGCATTTTGAACTTAACCATTCTGGCAAATTAAATGCGGATTTGATATGGAATTTTTAATCAACTTTTTTACTGACTACGGCTACTTTGCTGTTTTGTTTGTTTTGATCATCTGTGGCTTCGGCGTGCCAATTCCTGAAGATATTACCCTTGTGTCAGGCGGCGTCATTTCTGGCTTAGGCTATACCAATCCACATATTATGTTAGTGGTGAGTATGCTGGGGGTGTTAATCGGCGACAGCACAATGTATTGGTTAGGCCGCGCTTATGGCGTAAAAATCTTGCGTTTCCGTCCAATTCGCAAAATGCTTACCTTAAAACGCTTACAAATGGTGCGTTCGCAATTTGATAAATACGGCAATCGCGTCCTTTTCACCGCCCGTTTTCTCCCCGGTTTAAGAGCGCCAATTTATATGGTTTCAGGCATTACCCGCCGTGTAAGTTTTGTCCGTTTCGTGCTGATTGATTTTCTTGCCGCCATTATTTCTGTGCCAATTTGGGTTTATTTAGGACATTTTGGCGCAAGTAATTTAGATTGGTTGAATGAGCAAATCCACAAGGGGCAATTCGTTATTTACGCCATTATCGGCGTAGTTGCCTTGATTGTATTGTGGAAATGGAAAAAATCACGCAAAAATAAACAAGCTGAACAATAGGAAACCTTATGCTCTGCGCTATTTATAAAAGTAAGAAAAAAGAAGGAATGTATTTATACATTGCTAAACGCGATGATTTTTCCCCAATTCCCGAAACCCTACGCGACAGCTTCGGCACGCCTATTTTTGTGATGCTATTTGATCTTAAAGGTGAAAAATCACTCATCAATGCAGATAACCAAGAAGTGCTAGAAAAAATCCAACAACAAGGCTTTTATCTACAAATGCCTAAACAAGAAGAAAATTTGTTGGAAATTCATAAAAAAAGTACCGCACTTCATTAGTGAATATAAAACTCAGCCCATCGCTGAGTTTTGTTTTTCTGGAAGATAACAAAAACAGTACTAGGAAATTTAATCTTAGCCTAAAAAATTCACAAAAAACCACCGCACTTTTCAATTATGGCAATAAAAAAATCAGCCCTTAAGGCTGATTTTTTATGTTACTAAGCAGTTATGCCGATTGTTTCGGTTGTTTAAACACCGTTACGGCTGGCGCTTCGCCAGTGAATTTTTCTACTTGTACGATACAAGTATTTGGCGAGTTACCCTGTGCAAGTTTTGACGTGCCTTCATCGCGAGTAAGCACATTCGGGCAACCATTTTTACACAATGGTTTATCCGATTGTCCAAGATCCGCAGGATCGTACCAAGCCCCTTCGTGCAAGGCTACCGTGCCTTTGATAATGCCATCAGTAACCACAGCCCCGGCAAGCACTTGTCCACGGGAATTGAAAATTCGCACAATATCACCATCAACAATACCACGCGTTGCCGCATCATCTTTATGAATCAACACTGGCTCACGATCATTCACGGCATATTTTTGACGTAATGAAGTATGCGCAAGCTGGCTGTGCAAGCGGTAATATGGGTGTGGCGTAACTAACGCTAAAGGTGCTTCTGGGGTGGTGTTGCCAGCAAATTCTGCCGGTTCCATCCAGCTTGGATAGCCTTTGCAATCGTCATAATTCATTTTGGCTACCACATCAGAATAAATTTCAATTTTACCTGATGGTGTACCCAATGGGTTCAATAATGGATCATTGCGGAACTCTTCGTAACGCACCCATTTTTTCGCTTTTTCATTGGCTTTGAAAGTAATCGGTTTATTTTCTTCCCAGAATTTCTCGAATTTAGGCATTAATACACGGTTTTTACGTGCCGCATCAAATGCCGTTTGGTAGAAACCTTTTAACCAATCCATTTCCGATTTATTTTCGGTGAATTGTTCTTCCACACCAGCACGCTTGGCTAATTCGGTGAAGATGTCATAATCACTTTTCGCTTCAAATTGCGGTGGCACAACTTGTTTCATTGGGTAGATATTCATCATTGAATAATCGCCTGACATTGTTAAGTCGTTACGCTCATAACTTGTTGTTACAGGCAATACAATATCTGCCATTCGTGCCGTTGGTGTCCAGTTTACTTCATTCACAATAAAGGTATCTGGCTTATGGAAGGCTTTCACTAAGGTGTTGGTATCTTGATGATGTACAAATGGATTACCACCTGCCCAATAAACTAATTTAATATCGGGATAGGTAATTTCCGTGCCATTATATTGAATCGTTTTGCCGGGGTTAAGTAAAGCATCTGCCACCCGTGCCACAGGAAATGCCATTTTTGACGTTTCATCAAGCCACGTTTTTTCCCCGGCTTGTACAGCTGGATTTGCAGTGATCGAACCTAAAATTCCGCCTGTTGCGGTTGGCACGCCACCATTGGCATAGTGATAACTAAAGCCGAAACCGCCGCCCGGTAAACCAATTTGTCCGAGCATAGAAGCCAGTGTGACCATCATCCAGTGGCTTTGCTCACCGTGGCGTTGACGTTGCATTCCCCAACCGCCCATTAACATTGTGCGTTTAGTCACAAAATCATTGGCTAGTTGTTTAATCACCTCTACTGGTACGCCAGTTAATTTACTCGCCCAAGTAGCATCTTTTGGCTGCCCATCTGTTTTGCCTAATAAATATTCTTCAAATTTATCATAGCCTGATGTGTATTTTTTCAAGAAGGCTTTGTCGTGCTTGTCTTCACTCACTAAGGTGTGTGCAATTCCTAGCATTAGTGGCACGTCAGTTGCCGTATTAATCGTGATCCACTCTGCGCCTAAAAATTCACAACTTTCGCTACGCACAGGATCAATACAAATAATGCGTTTGCCGCTCTCTTTTAATTTTTTGAAATAGGCTAAGCCCTCTTGATCCGTAGATGTCCACGCAATGCGTAAGGTTGTGAGCGGATTTGCTGACCATAACACCACAATCTCTGAGCTTTCTAAAATGGTTTCCCAGCTGGTTTGTTGCTCATAAACTTCAATTGTGCCTAAAACGTGCGGCATAATCACTTGTGCAGCCCCAGTGGAATAATCCCCTTTTGAGCCAACAAAACCACCCGTTACGTTAAGGTAACGATGTAGCAAGGTGCGTGCTGCGTGTAGTGAACCTGAACTGTACCAGCCATAAGATCCGGCATAGATCCCTGTTGCACCGTAGCTATCTCTCACCCGTTTCATTTCTTTTGCCACGAGATCAAACGCCTGTTCCCAAGATACGCGCACCCATTCATCACGTCCACGCAAGGTGGTATCTTTGTTGCCTTCTAAATAGCCTTTACGCACCATTGGATATTTAACACGGGTTTCGCTATAAAGCTGATCGGCAACCACAGATTGCAATTCATTGGTTAGCGGTGCGGGAATCGCAGGGCCTGACTTCACCACTTTACCGTCTTCCACAACCACGCCTAAAGGCCCCCAGTGTGCCGCAGTAACCACCGTGCTTTGTTCTGTCGCCACTGCTTTAGAAGATACCAACGATCCTACTATCCCACCTGATAAAGATGTTCCTGCAAGACCTAATGAAGAATGTTTAATGAAATCACGGCGACTTGCATTAACGTTGTCTTGTTTTTTCATTGTTCACCTCAGTATGACTTTCCACGGCATTTTATATCTGGGGAAAATTCTGAAAATTTGCACCGCACTTATAAAATGCTATGAGTTTAACTTACGACACCTTTCTAAAACGAGTGGCATAATCATTTCTAACCATACCATTGTGCAATCAAGTTGCAGGCATTGCTTCCATATCTTTCGACTTAGGATCACAAGCTCGGAGTCAAACCAGTGCTAAATAATTTTAGCAATATTCCAAATGGAAACTATTAATGTGATACGCCCACTTTATCCTTACTATTACGTTGTAAATAAATCGTGAGTGTGCGGACATCATCTGCTGACATTGATGTACGATTTTTCATTGAATTTACCACACCAATCCATTGATTCGCAGTGTAATGATCTGCTCCAATTGCAGCGTGACAACCGCTACAATAGGTTTCATTCAAATTGTGACCAAATTGATTAAGTGCGGTCAAATTTGCCGTTAAAATAGATTTCGGTGCGTTAATTTGTAAACGGACTTCTTTCCAATCGGAAGCGGTAACTTCATCATAAACAGAACGTAGCACCTGCATTTTATCTTGCGGCACATCTTCCAATAACGCTACCATAATGCGTTTACCTAAATCCATATAAAGAATGCTTTCCGCCCCAGCTTGCTGCCAGCCTGTGATCGTCGCTGAAACTTGATCACCCGAGGCTTTCCAATCGGTTAATTCCGCATAAGGCATTAGGCGAATACTGCCTCCATCAGCAATATTGACATTACTCATCGCTAGGCTATATAAGGTTTTATCCTGTGGGCTAAACTCCCCACCGTGTTTACTTAACTCACCACTGGCTTCTTGGTTATCAACGTCCATTTCAGGCATAAAATGTACAATGCCTTTATGGCAATCAATGCACGTTTGATTGGTTTCCTGTGCTATTTTATGCATTTTCTGCGCCGCTTCTGATTGCTCTGAAAGCACCATTGCTTCAGCACTATGACAACTTTTACAAGTCGCCGAATCGTTTTCTTTCATCTCTGCCCAAACCTGTTTCGCCATCGCTAAACGATGGGTTTCATAGGCTTCTTGGTCTGGCAATTTATCGACCACAACGGTATTCCACACATCTTTTAACGCCATCACCTTGGTTTTCACATAATGAAATGCGGAATCTTGCGGAATATGACAATCTGCACATTCCGCACGAATGCCTTTGCGATTAGAAAAATGTACGCTTCCTTCCCATTCTTCCTTTGGAATTTCCATAGAATGGCAGCTCACACAAAATTCAGTGCTGCTGGTAGCTTTCATTGCATATTGCGTTCCCGTAAACACCCCCACACCAAGCAACACGCCAAACAAACCGCCTAACACAAATTTCTTATTCAATTTCGCCATAACTCCCCCACATCAAACAGATACATCAAAATAGTTAGAAATAATGGTTGGGATTATAAATTCAGCACTATAATTTTCAATAAACTCATCAACTTGCTTATGGGATAAATGAACGGAATTTGACTTAACGCAAATAAGGCTCAAAAAACATCATCTGAAATTCATTAAGTTTCATTTTAAAGAGCGGTGAAATTTTTTATCATTTTTGAAATCTTGCAAACCTTAGTATAATGCCCGTCTGATTTTTATAAATGAACAATTAGGAACGTATTGAATGAAAGTAATGTCTTTTAATATCAATGGATTACGAGCAAGACCTCATCAGCTTGAAGCCATTATTGAACAGTATCAGCCCGATATTTTGGGATTGCAGGAAATTAAGGTGGCAGATGAAGATTTCCCTTATGCGTTGGTGGAACACTTGGGCTATCACGTTTATCACCACGGGCAAAAAGGGCATTATGGCGTGGCATTTTTGTTAAAGCAAGCACCAAAAGCCATTCACAAAGGCTTCCCAACTGATGAAGCGGACGCACAAAAACGCATTATTATGGCGGAAATGGAAACAGAATTTGGGTTGCTCACGGTGATCAACGGGTACTTTCCACAAGGAGAAAGCCGCAAGCACGAAACAAAATTCCCTGCTAAAGAAAAATTCTATGCGGATTTACAGCGTTATTTAGAGCAGGATCATAATAAAGACAATCCGATTATTATTATGGGTGATATGAATATCAGCCCGAGTGATTTGGATATTGGCATTGGTGAAGAAAACCGTAAACGCTGGTTGCGCACTGGGAAATGTTCGTTCTTACCTGAAGAAAGAGAATGGTATAACCGCTTATATGCCTACGGTTTAACGGACACTTTCCGCCATTTAAACCCAACAGTTAACGATAAATTCTCGTGGTTCGATTATCGCTCAAAAGGCTTTGACGATAACCGTGGCTTACGCATTGATCACATTTTGGCAAGCAATAATTTAATCGATCGCTGCACAGATACAGGCATTGCCCTAGATATTCGTGCAATGGAAAAACCTTCCGACCACGCACCAATTTGGGCGGTGTTTAAATAAATGGAAAGTGCCGTGTGAATTTTTGGAAAATTTTAAAAATTTGCACCGCACTCATTTTATTTATTATTTTTATAAAAAGAACATTTAATCTTCGTAAATATAAAAAGATAAAATATTATGAATATACTAATCAATATAATTACCAATCAAATAACCATCCCTATTATATTGTTAATTTTACTTAGTATAAGTTACTTTCTTGACACTAATAAAGATAGTAATAAAGATAGTAACGAAAAATCTATTTTATTAAAAATAAAGAAGACCCTAAAAACCATCAACTCAATAAATAACTTTTGGCCTATTATTATAGTAACATCTCTTAACTTTTTATTAATAAAATATTTCTTATCATCTTTTAATATAGAACAACTCACTAAAATTATAAATCCTATCACAGCAATACTTTCACTAAGTATAGTTAATATATCAATAGCTCTTTATATTATTCAAAAGGATGGATACATCATATCACTTATTAATAAAAATAAATTTATAACTTCTGTAATTACCTCTCTACTCACTACATTATTCTATATTATCAAGCCAATATTAATATCTACATATTATTCTGCGATAGATCGAGCAACATCAGAATTGACTCTTAATTCAATACAGCAATATCCAATATTTCGTGATTTATTTTTCCCAATAACAATAGAAGCCCTCTATTTCATCACCTCCATAGCTATCTCCTTTGAAATTACTATTTTTATTATCTCATGTAAAAAAGAAATTAACGACAAGAAAAACTTTTATCTTACCCTCCTTACTTTATTCTTCATCTTCTTATTTTCCGCATCACATATATTTTATTTAACAAAAATGCTGACAGAAAAAACATTAACAAATCAAAGCATAGGGTATTTAATAATTAGATATGAATACTCTTCTCTCAGTGAAAAATGCAACAATCCTAAATTAATTGAACTAAGTAAAACAAATAGGTATTGGTTTAAATTTATTTCTCATAATAAAATCATCTATGCAGAAGGAATTTGGGATCCTAATATAAAAAAAGAAGAAAGAAAACTTGAAAACCTTACTAAATATAATTTTTATCCATTTGAGGAGCATTGCATAAATAAAAATCACTCCAATTAGAGTTTATAGGGCAGGGTAAAATAGCGCTAAAGAAATATAACAGAATTACTAAAATATTTATGTTATTCTTGAATGAATGTGAATTGCAATTTGACTTATATTGCCATGTTCCCCAAAAAATCTAAAAAACACCAACAAAATATCGTTAATTTATTTTAATAAGGACGTATGCCTAAAAAAACTTCTTGTTCAAATTGGCTTACCATTGAAAATTCCCGTAAAATACACCGCACTTATTTTTATTAAAAGGTAGATAAAATGTCTGTGCTACTCAACCAGCTTATTGATTTACTTAAGCTAGAACAGCTTGATGATTTTCTCTTTCGTGGGCAAAGCCAAGATTTAGGTTTGCGCCAAGTGTTTGGCGGGCAAGTGGTGGCGCAAGCGCTTTCTGCGGCGATTCAAGTTGCCCCCCAAGATCGCGTGTTACATTCTTGCCACGCCTATTTTCTTGCCCCCGGGGATAGTCAGCACCCGATTATTTATGATGTGGAAGTGTTGCGTGAAGGGCATCATTTCACTGCAATGCGAGTGAAAGCCATTCAGCATAATCAAGCCATTTGCCACATTACCGCGTCATTTCAAATGGAAGAAGAAGGCTTTGATCACCAAGTTTCAATGCCAAATGTCGGTGAGCCAGACAGCTTTATGGCTGAAAGTGTGGCATTGCAAAAATTGGCACAATATATCCCAGAGCCAATTCGCGATAAATTTACTGCCGAGCGCCCTTTTGATATTCGCACTAAATATATCAACAACCCTTTTCAAGGCAAAGCCTTGCCGCCTGAGCAATATGTTTGGGTGAAAGCCAATGGTGAAGTGCCGCACAATCGCGCCATTCAGCAATGTTTGTTGGCGTATTTTTCTGATTTTCATCCGTTACTCACTGCCCTCCACCCACATCAAAAAGGCTTTTTAGAAACGGGAATGAAATTAGCCACCATCGACCATTCTATTTGGTTTCATCGTGCTGGGGATCTTAACGATTGGCTACTCTACGCCATCGAAAGCCCTAACGCCTTTGGCGCAAGGGGATTATCACGCGGACAAATTTTCGATCGTCAAGGGCGTTTAATTGCCACCACACAGCAAGAAGGTTTAATTCGATTTAGCGAAAAATAAGGAAAAAAATGACCGCACTTTTAATGACACAACTTTGGGATCAAGTTACGCACGCCTTGCAAGAAAAAGATCCCGCGAAAAAATGTGAGCAAGTAAACGCCCTATATACCGAGCTTTTGCCTCGTATTGAGAAAGCAGAATTGACGGATTTCCCAACAGTAACCAAAAATCAAGAAATCGCCGCCTTTCCTGATAAACCAAGATTGGTTGCACCGCACGCCGTGCCAAAACGTTCTTTTGCCACACAAGAAGGCTATGCCGCCACTTTGCACGCTATTGCGCATATTGAATTTAATGCGATCAATTTAGGCTTAGATGCGGCTTGGCGATTTGCTCGTGAAGCAGAAAAAGAATTAGGCGAAGGGTTAGTCTTTGCGCGAGATTGGTTGCGCGTTGCGTATGAGGAAAGCACCCATTTTACTTTAGTAAACAATCACTTAAAAACCTTAGGCTATGAATATGGCGATTTTGAAGCGCACGCTGGATTATGGGAAATGGCACAAGCCACCGCACATGATATTTGGGAACGAATGGCGTTAGTGCCACGAGTTTTAGAAGCAAGGGGCTTGGACGCCACACCGGTAATGCAAGAAAAAATCGCACAGCGCAAAGATTTTGATGCAGTGAAAATTCTCGATATTATTTTGCGTGATGAAATCGGCCACGTTTCCATTGGCAATCATTGGTATCACGCCCTTTCTGCCAAGCGAGGGCTGGACGCAATGCAATGTTTCAGCGATTTATTGCGTAAATATCGCATTGTTATTTTCAAAGGGGCAATCAACACCGATGCCCGTATCCAAGCCGGTTTCACTCAATTTGAATTGGATTGGATTTATGAAATTGAACAGACGCTAAAATCTCATATTAAGGCAGTGAAGGGATAAAAATTCTCCTGAAGCCCACACTTCAGGAGAGATTTTAGATAGTTTGATAGGCTGGAATAATATTGAATTTCGTTCCTTTCCTCTCAGCGACCCATAAATCATAATTTGCTTGCTTATGTAGCCAACTCTCTGGCGTAGGGCTATTTTCTCCTAGCCAGATATGAAGTCTAAGCGCCATTTCAGCCGTAATAGAAGATTTTCCATTAAGCAAGCGAGAAAGGGTTACTCTATTTACCCCAAGTTGTTTCGCCGCCTCAGTTACGGTTAAACCTAGTGCAGGTAAAATATCCTCTTTAATGACCTCTGCTGGATGTGGGCGATAGTACATATTCATCATAATCTCCTAGTGATAATCTTGATAATCAACGATTTCAGCATGACCATTTTCCAACCTAAAAGTAACTCGCCAATTCCCATTTACTTTTACGCTCCAATGATTAGCTAAATTACCTGAGAGAGGATGTAAATTCCAACCGGGGATATTCATATCTTGAGGAAATTTAGCACTGTCTAGCTGATCTAGTATCCTTGCCAATTTTTTCGCATGATTTACAATAATTCCAGATGTATTACCTGTTCGATAGAACTTTTCCAACCCTTTATGATTAAATGAAATTATCACTTATTATCCTCTGCCTCAAATTCGCAGTAAATTATATTCTGTAACACATAATGCTACAACCTATTTTAAGCAGCTTACTCCCCCACTCTCGCCCTAATGCGATCTGCAAACATTCCAATACTGACCGCAAAATAATTGGAGCGATTCCAATCAAGCAAGGTGCGGAAGTTGTTTGACACTAAGAAAGCGCGACCATTTTCACCGTCTGGTTGCACAAGCCATAATTTGGCGTGAGAAAGTGCGGTTAGATTTTGTGTACTTTCTGAGTTGAACGATTTGAGTTCAACGCCCTGAGCTTGCCAATCTTGCAGTGAACGTGCTTTGTGCTTTTCAATGCCTGCTAAACTTGGGCTAATATACTGATTTAAACGCACTTCCACGCCCCACGGCAATTTATCGTCCCAACCGACAGTATGCAAATAACGAGCGATAGACGCGAAAACATCATAGTGATTTTTCCAAATATCTTTCTCGCCATCACCATTACCGTCCGCAGCATAGCTCAGGTAAGAACTTGGCATAAATTGCGTTTGCCCCATTGCGCCTGCCCACGAACCTTTCATTTTATGGCGCTGGATATGGTCACGTTCTAACATTTTCATTGCGGCAATAAATTCTTTACTAAATAACGGCTCACGGCGGCCATCAAAGGCAAGGGTGGCTAATACAGAAAGCACATCATAATAACCTTGATAATAACCAAAGCTACTTTCCATTCCCCATAGCGCCATTAAATATTCTTTTTGTACGCCAAATTTTTTGCTCGCCTTTTCTAATTGCGGTAATTGTTCCCAATAGCGCTGTTCGGCAACATTCACCTTATTTGTGGTCAGTACGCGATTAAGATAATTCGTTACCCCATTAGGATTGAATACTCTTGGTTCATTCGGGTTACGTTTTTTTATTTTCCCCGCTTGTTGTTTATCCAATGCTACTGCTTTAGGGATATATTGAATATTTTGTTGTGCATTTAGCACCGCACTTGAAACCCCTTGTCCTGCGGCTTTGGCTTTTAGAAATTGTACATAATCATCAAAATTATTTAATGTACGAGGTTTGTTATATTGAGTATTTGCACTCACGGCTTTAATAGAATGGCTACTTGAACAAGCAGATAATAAAACCGCAGAAAATAATGAAGTAAAAATTAATTTTTTGTTAAACATTGGCTTTCCTTAAAATAAATAAAATATTATTTGCGTAAAAACTTATAGATGATTTTTAATAATGAAACAGGTAATAAACGTGGTAAAACACGTAATAAAAATACGATAAATCCTGAAATGGTGGATTGTAATTTAACGTTACGTTTGAGTTTAAATAAATTCCACTCACACTTTGCTTGCGCTAAGCCACGGCGGCGAGAAACCATTCCATTGCCTACGCGAGCATAAACTAAAATATCAGGCAAATTCGCTACATTTTGTGGATATTTCGCCACCAAGTTTATCCATAAATAATAATCTTCCTGAATGTCTTGATACCCCCCGGCAGCGAGTACGGCAGATTTCTGATAAGCCACGGTCATATGATTGAAAGGGCTGCGCGTTTTTGTGAATTCGACAATTTCTTTAGGTTGAGTTGGCACATTGCGATAACTCACAATGTCTTGCATATTCTCGCCAAATTCAGCAATTTGTCCGCCAAAGATGATAGTTTCAGGATTTTGCTTGATGAAATTTACTTGTTTTTCAAAACGTTGCGGATCGCAAATATCATCGGTATCCATACGGAAAACCCATTCGTTGGCACAATGCAACAATCCCTCATTTAACGCCTTGCCCAATCCTTGATTTACTGGCAACTTCACTAATTTTAGCGGTAAAAATTCTACAAAATTTTGCACCGCACTTTCTAATTCGGGCGTAACGGCACCGTCAAACACTAAGACAATTTCATCTGCGGGCAAGGTTTGTGCGCGCAAACTTTCTAAACATTCACGCAAGAATTGTGGATTTTCCTTAATATATAAGGACATTAAAACTGAGAACTTCATTAAATGAACCTTTTCAAATGAATAGCTAATTTCGGTGAAATAAAAATAATGATCGCAATAATCAGCGGTTTAATATTTTTGCTTAATTTAAACATTTTCCAATAATAAATTCCCGCTTTGCGCGATAAATTCATAATATACGGATAGGCGAGCATATAAAGTGAATTTAGGGCAAAGTTTTTATGTTGGATTGGTGTTTTCACATAATTCTTTTCAATAAAATCGATTGCTTGTTCTGTATTGGTTAAATTGGTTGAAACACTGGAACGTTGGGTATGAAAAGTACATTCTGTTAAAGGCTGATCGACATAGAGCGATTTTAATTCAGATGATGAAATTACTTTTAATGCAAATTCATAATCTTCTAAAGATTTTAATTGCGTTGAAAGCCCACCTAAAGCTAAAAAGAAAGATTTCTTAATCCCAATCATAGGCATTCCACCAATTTTATTGGCTAATAAAATATTATCTAATGTGAGATCTTTTTGTTGTGTAAAAGGGTGAGTAAAATAGCTAAAATTTTCATTCACCATTACACATTTTGCTGGGTGGTAAATAAAATTTACTTCAGGATTTTGCGTAATTTGCTGCGCTAAAATTTCACATTTCGACTTTTCAAAACGATCATCATCATCTAAAAATAATAACCAATCTTGCGTTGCATTTCTTGCTCCAATATTACGGCTTTCCGCCGCACCTTGGTTTTGCTCATTACGAATAACGGTTACACGAAAAGGATAATCTTTTTTTACCACCACTTTTTCTTTCGAGCAATCATCAACAATAATGACTTCAAAATTATGCACGCTTTGTTGCGTTAAACTCGCTAATAACGCAGGGATTTCGGATTGCCGATTATAAGATGGCACAATAATACTAAACATTTTGTTTTCCTTCTTTTCTAAATAAGAAGAGATTTTTCCCTTGTTGGCCAAATAAAGATAATAACATTAGCAACACTAGCATTATGCCAGGGAACGCATAAGTATCTGCTTTAATATTTAATACAGAAAGTATAAATAATGTGGATAAGATAAATAACCAACTTCCATTAAACCAATTTAATGCTACTTTACGCACAAAATAAGCAGTAAATAAAAAACAGACTGATAAATAACCAATGCCACCATAAAGTAATTGGCGTAAAAAACCGCTATCTGTTAAGCCATAATATTTTCCATTTGGCATAATATATCGCCCATCACCCCATAATATTTGTTTTAATTCTGGGATAAATAAATGACGCTTCATTAATGTGTCTGTTGATGAACTACTTAATCCTTGGTGATTAATCAAATTAATCAATGGTTCTAATGCGTGGGCGACATAAGGATTTTTGGGATAATAAATAGCTAAACTTAAACAGAGTAATCCAAATAAGCCTAAAGCAGGTAAGTATTTCCATTTAAAATAAATGGCGATACTAACGATTGAAAGTAGTAAAAACGTTCTGCCTGAAATTAATCCAATACATAAAATTAAGAATAAATACACCGCACTTAATTGATTATGTGCTTTGTTGTAAGCTAATAAAAAATGTAATAAAAGAATGTAAAAAGCGCTTAATTGGAAGAATGCTGATGACGTAATATTATATAAACGATATTCTTGCTCTGAACCATAAAAACGAGGCAATACAATATTGGTTGAAAGGGCAAGTTCTGCCATAAGGCCAATGCCCATTAATGCCGTTACACCGACAATCCATTGAACAATAATACCAATTTTTAAATCTCGAATAAGCAGTGCTTTTCCATTGTTATTAAAATAAAAAATATTATAAATTCCAATGGCAAAAATAAATAAAATTAAGGTTTTGCTATATTGTAATAATACAGAATAATCTTGCGTTTGGTGTACCAATATTGGAATTGCACTTAACGTAATTAAGGCAATAATTATGATTAGGCTATCTAACGGGATAAAAATACCTTGTGGGCGTCGTTTTTTAACTACTTGATAAGCCAAGTAAATGAGCGAAATCCCCCCCACAAAAAATGCCATTCGGAAAAAATGGAACAGCCAAGGATCATAAAGATAAAATAAATTGACCAATGCAGACATTATTTTCCACCTTTTAGATTACGCGTTATAGCAAGTAATTTTTTTAATGGGTATTTAATTAATTTTTGCCAAAAATGATGTGTTATGCTACCACGCACATTTTCTAAATTGCTCATTAATTTTGGATTTTCAATCGCCAATAAAGGGCGAACCACTTGTGTATCTAAAGCAAATTTATTTCCAAATAAAATATAATCATCTGCCAGCCAATAAGGTTTTTCTTCGGCTAAAAAAGCTTTTACCGCAGATTTTTTAATTAAATAGGCTACCGTGCCAGCAAAATAGTTACGATAAGGATAGGCGTAGCAAAAAGGCGATCCCGCAATTTTATTGCGTAAAAATGAAAAGGTTGTTGGATAGTTAATTTCTAATTCAGAATGATTAAAATCATCAATTTTAGATTGTCCAATAAGAATAATATCCGCCTGAATATTTTCTTTGAGTAAACAATCTAAATGATGTTGAAAATCTTGATTAAACAACGCATCATCTTCACAAATTAAACAATATTCATCGTCTTGAATATTTTCATCATCGGCAATTAAACGATACACTGCTAAATGGCTTAATGTGCAGCCAATTTCACCTTTGGTAACCTTTCGCCCATAGCGCTCAGAAAATTTCTCTTGATCATAAAGTGCGGTGAGATTTTCTGGTGTTTCTTGCATCGTATTAATCGCACTAAACAGCGTGAAATCTTGTGTGTTTGGCTGAGCAAAAAAGAGTTTTCGGCGTTGATGATCTTTATCTAAAGAAATAAGAAATTTTTTCATTTTATCCAACTTAAATTAGTTATTCGTTTTTATCGGGAATTTATAATAGTAAATGAGTGAAATCATTAATCTCACTAAACTTGCCCCTATTAACGCATAAGCCACCCCATATAATCCTTGATTTTTAAAAGCAAAAAATAATCCCACTAAAACAAGAATAGAAATAATCTGGCGTGTAAATAATAATACTTGCTTACCTAAAATCAGCATATTTTGTGATAATAGCCAAGAAAGCCCTGCTAATAATGAATTAATAATAAACCACAATAATACTGGGGCAACTTCAATATAAGCATTACCAAAAAATAAATGAATGACGGGTTCAGCTAAAAATGGCACAATTATCACCGCACTTATTCCCATTAAAAGAATAAGCCCTAACACTGCACGAATACGATTTAGATTATTGAGTAAACCAGAATAATAATAATCTACTAGCATATTTATTATACGAGTGAGCAAGGTATCAAAGGCAATGCAAACCGTATATAAGCCTAAAGTATAATTTCCCATTAAAGCGACAATTAAAAAACGGTCTAAATTTACCGTTGTTGCGCCAAAGGTTTGTAGCAAGTTTTGTTTTAACCAATTTTTGAAGAAATAATTCGGTACAATGTTCTTTATTTCCGCTCTCTGCTTAAACTGTTTTTCTATTTTGCTAAGGGCATAAAGCGCAAATAAAGCTTGTATGCAAGTTAAAATGGTTAAGAGCTGAACCACTTTTTCTAAATGTTGTTCACCAAAAAGGAAATAATAGCCGCCATATAACCCCACAGCTAAAATGGGTTGCTGCAAAGAAAGTAGGCGATAAATAGATAAATTAGCATCAATTTTACTTTTTTCTAAAGTAATCGTAAAAATAGCCGTTAAAACAACATTTAAAATAAATAAATAATGAAATGACGTAATATTAAATAATAAAAGCGAAAGGCTGGATACTAATACCGAAAATAATAAAAAAGCAGAAAAATAATAACGCCAATAATGATATTGGTTATTTCGCATACAAAGGGCGAGAGAAAACCCAACGCCGCCTGTAGCAATAGTTACCACATAGGTTACGGACGTGATGAAAAGCTGTAATGCACCACGTTCTTCCACTGCAAGCAAGCGAGCAAGCAAAAAGGAACTCACCATTGTGAGTCCCGTGGTTAAGAAAGTGGTAATTAACAGTTTTGCAAAGGATTTATTCTTCATAAACTTTCACAAAATCAAGGCCTTGCGTCCATTGGCGATAATAACCTAAATTTTTACCATAGGAATTATCACAAACTTCATTTGGGATTTCTAACAGGCAAGAAAAAATATGTCCGTGTAATCGGCTTGTTATCACTAAATCATAGTGTTGGAAAATGTCTTTACAGCGTTCAATCACCGCCAAACTATGGCGATACCATAAATTATTTACTATATTCTTTAACCAAGGCTGATGAAATTTATTCGCGAGTTTAGCCAATCCGCTACAAATACGCTCATAATATTTATCTTGTGTAGTGAGAATATCTTCCCAATCTTTTACTTCGGCATTGGCTGGCAATGTGGCTTGGATATTTTTTTCCAAATGGCTTGCTTCAATATCCTTACGTAAAAAATATAAGGTTTTTTCTGCTGATTTTTGCACCGCACTTTGTTTTTTGAATCTTTGGTTTTTTAATAATGCTGAACCATAAAGTTGATGGGCCATATCAGGAGATAGAAAAACCTTATCAGAAAACTGATCTTTCATTAATTGATAAGTTGCCTGATCGCGCGCAAATAAATAGCAGTCTTTATGGGCGGAAAAAATGGCTGCCGATTTTTCTTTCGCTTGTGGATTAGAAAAATAAGCAGTTTGTGGCATTACAATAATGCGATTATTCGGAAAGGCTTGCACCAAGGCTTCGCGCATTCCTTGAATGGCAGGGTAGAGATCACCAAAATTGCCGCCGCCGTGGCAGATTAAGGTGGTGTTTGGTTTAACATATTTTTTTACTTCATCAAGATCGAAACTTTGCAAGCAACGTCTTAATCGAATATTAATTTGATAATCCTGAAAAAACGCTTCTGTTCCCGCATAAATGAGTAAATCCCCCACGTTTAAATGGAGTGGATAATCAAAATACAGCACATCATTTTTATCCACGATCGCATCAAGGATTTGCTTTAAATCTTGTTTAAGGGAAACTAAAATTTCGTTCATAGTTAATCATCTTTCCTATAAAGCTGCTTATCAGCGTAAAACGGCTATTTTAAAACAGAATGCCTCATAGTTCCAAAAGGATTGAGTATCTTTACAAAAGATTACAAGCCCTTTATGCTAATTGGCACGTTGTCTAGCTCAAAATTATTTATGTATTTACTCACCAAACTTATTACCGCCATCATTCTTCCGCCATTTAATGTCTTGATTTTATGGATTTTTTCTTTATTTTTTGCAAAAAAACAATATAAAAAACTGAGCTTTGCTTGCGGCCTTTTAGGTATTGTCATTTTGTATGTGTTCAGCATTCCTTACACTGCACAAAAATTGCAAGATAGCCTAGCAAAACAAACACCACTCAGCCTTACCGATTATAAAACGGCGCAGGCGATTGTGGTGCTAGGCGGCGGTTTGCGTGATAGTAATGAATTATTTGGCAGCCTTGCTGTGCCTGCAATCCCTCTTGAACGTTTGCGTTATGCGGCTTATTTACATAGAGAAACTCAGCTGCCGATTTTGATTACAGGCGGAACACCTAATGGCAATTCTGAAGCCAAAATAATGGCAAAAGAGCTGCAAGAGTTTTTCCACACACCAACCCGGTGGTTAGAAGAAAAAGCGAAAACCACCATTGAAAATGCCCAATTTACTAAGGCGTTATTAGAAAAAGAGCATATTCAGCGTATTATTTTGGTCACCAACCAATGGCATATGCAACGCGCAAAATTCTTATTTGAAAAA
Organism: Avibacterium gallinarum; assembly: GCF_002921135.1. Taxonomy (GTDB): domain Bacteria; phylum Pseudomonadota; class Gammaproteobacteria; order Enterobacterales; family Pasteurellaceae; genus Avibacterium; species Avibacterium gallinarum. The sequence goes on from NZ_PQVJ01000001.1 coordinate 153,023, forward strand.
CAAGGGTTTAGCGTTCTTCCTGCAAGCGTAGGGAACGGCGTTACGCCAGAAAGTTATGGCTTAACGCCAATGCACTTTATCCCACAAGCCAGTGCAATGCCAGCTAATATGCAAGCGTTGAAGGAATGGATTGGTTATTGGAAAGAGAAATTCTAAAAACGAAAACAGTGAAAATGAAAGCAGAGAAAAACAAAAATACAACAAAAACAAAAGTGCGGTAA
>NZ_PQVJ01000002.1 GCF_002921135.1 Avibacterium gallinarum
AATCACCGCACTTTTTCTATGGATAAAAATAATTAAGCCATTAAATTACCAATATATTTTGATAAAGTCATAATGCTTAACACCGCCATTAAAATGACCACCAATGCCCCCGCCGCAGTCATCCAAACAGGGTGTTTGTAGTCCCCAACAATTTTACTACGATGCGCTGCAAGTAAAATTAATCCTAATGAAATTGGAAGAATTAATCCATTTAATGTTCCAACAAAAACAAGCACTTGTGCAGGTTTTCCAATGGTTGCAAGCACGGCGGTGGAAATCACAATAAAGACAATAATCCAGCAATTTCTATGCTTAGCAATAAATGGTGAGAAAGTGGTTAAGAAAGACACAGAGGTGTAAGCTGCGCCGATCACTGAAGTAATTGATGCTGCCCAAATCACAATTCCAAAAATAATCAACCCGATATTTCCTGCAACGTGAGAAAATGGCGTTGCTGCTGGGTTGGCAGGATCAAGTTTTACCCCTTGAGAAACCACGCCAAGCACCGCAAGGAACAGCACGACACGCATAATTGAGGCGATAAGAATGGCTGAAATAGAGCTTTTACTCACCTCTTTCAACGAATCTTTGCCCGTAATTCCTGCATCTAATAGACGATGTGCCCCTGCAAAGGTGATGTAACCCCCAACGGTTCCACCAACAAGGGTAACAATCGCAATCACATCTAATTTTTCTGGCACAAAAGTATGTACCACGGCATCAGCAACGGGCGGATTCGCATTCACGGCCACATAAATGGTCAGTGCGATCATCACAAAGCCCATCACTTGTGCAAAGCGATCCATTATTTTGCCTGCTTCTTTAAACAAGAAAATACCAACGGCAATCGCACCACTGATAATCGCCCCCGTTTCTGCTGGCAAGCCGGTTAGGATATTTAGCCCTAACCCCGCACCGCCAACATTACCGATATTAAAGGCGAGCCCGCCCATAACAATCAATACGGCAAGAAAATAGCCCGCTCCGGGTAAAACCGCATTCGCAATGTCTTGTGCCTTTTTCTCTGACACGGCGACAATTCGCCAAATATTTAGCTGTGCGCCAATATCCAACAAAATGGAAAGTAAAATCACAAAGCCAAAGCTGGCGAATAAGGTTTGGGTAAACGTGGCGGTTTGCGTTAAAAAGCCCGGGCCAATGGCTGAGGTTGCCATTAAGAACGCTGCCCCCAGTAATGCACTGCGGTTTTTAATCATAAAATACTCCTGTATATTTTTTGTTATTAATTGATGTTATGTTTAATTTGATTTCAGTTGAATGTTGTGTTCCGTCAAAGCCTGACGAATTTTTTCAGCAAAAGAAATCGCGTGTTCACCATCGCCGTGCAAACAAATGCTATCGGCTTTAATTGGCACTTCTACGCCATCAACGCTTGGCACAGTGCCTTGTAGCACCATTTGCAGCACTTGGCTGATGGCTTCGTCATCATTTTCTACCATTGCATCAGGGCGAGTACGCGGCACTAATGAGCCGTCCGCAAGATAATGGCGATCGGCGAAGACTTCTGAAATCACCCCTAAGCCTTGTTGTTCCGCCACTTGCAACATTAAACTGCCCGATAAGCCCATTAATTTCATTTTAGGATCAAAGGCTTTTAGGGTTTGTGCGATCAGGGTGGCAAGTGCTTCGTCTTTTGCCGCTTGGTTATATAACGCACCGTGCGGTTTCACATAAGCCAGTGGTACAGCTTCCGCTTCACAAAGGGCTTTGATTGCACCGAGCTGATAAAGCAGGCAGGCTTTCAATTCTTCATCAGGCAGTTGCATATTGGTGCGGCCAAAATTTTCGCGATCAGGAAAACTTGGGTGTGCGCCCACTTGCACTTGGTTTTCTTTTGCCCAACGAATGGCTTTTCGCATTTCGTTGAAATCTCCTGCGTGTAAACCGCAAGCGACATTTGCTGAAGTGACAAGTTGCAATAAGCGTTGATCATTACCGCAGCCCTCTGCTAAATCCACATTTAAATCAACGTGTTTCATTTACTTTTCTCCTTATGCGAGCTAAATAATCTTGGTTTTGTTGATAACGTTCACGTGCTTCCTGATGAGAAATCACGGAAAAATGTACCGCACTTTCTAACGCATTTTGTGCTAAACGCCCGAGATCCGCTTCGATCACACAAGCTATTTTGGGATAACCGCCCGTAGTTTGCGTGTCCGCCATTAAAATAATCGGCATTCCGTCTGGTGGCACTTGCACCGTTCCCATTGGTGCGGCGTAAGAAAGCATTTCCAATGGTTGAGTGAGATTAAGTTTTTGTTCTCCGCTAAAACGATAGCCCATTCGACTGCTATTTTTTTCTAATCGCCAAGGCTGGTTTTGGAAAACTTGCTGACTTTGTGCGGTGAAATGGTCAAATTCGGAGGACGGCACGAGATGAATTTTATTGGTAAAATCAATAGGTTCAATGCTGATCGTAGAAAGGAATGTGTCGCGTTTGCCTGTGGCTATATTATCTCCCGCACGCAATAATCGCCCTTGATAACCACCAAATCCAGCTTTGAGATCGGTGCTGCAAGAACCTAGCACTTTCGGCACACTGAAACCGCCCGCTACACAAAGATAAAGGTAATTTCCCATTGTGATCCGTTTAACCGTTAAACGTTGGCGTGCTTTTGCAGTGTATCGCCAATAAGCATAAATCGGCTGGTCATCAAGGTAGGCTTCACATAATGCACCGGTGAAACAAAAAGGTGTATCACAATCGAAAGTTAGGCTAAAACCGCCTAGTGTTGCTTCAATAGCAGGGGCATTAGGCTCGTTTTCCAGTAAAAGGTTACCTGCTTGTAATGCTAAGGCGTCCATTGCGCCTGCGTGTCCAATGCCAAAATTGCGAAAACCAAAACGCCCTAAATCTTGGATATGGACGAAGCCATACATATTTTCAATATAAATCATAGGGTTATACTCTCCGCCACAAATTTTACGTTATCGCCAGCCATTAACAACACCGGCGGCTCTCGGCGAATATCAAATAATGGCATTTCCGTTCTGCCAAGTAATTGCCAGCCACCTGGTGAAGTGAATGGATAAACGCCAGTTTGGCTGCCACCAATGCCCACTGAACCTGCGGGAACTTTGGTTCTTGGCTGTTCTCGTCTTGGTGTGTGTAAATTTTCAGGTAAACCGCCTAAATAAGGAAAGCCCGGCTGAAAGCCCATCATAAAAACGGTGTAAGTGGGCGCAGTGTGGCGGCGGATAATTTCTTCTGGCGTGGTGTGATGAAATTTCGCTACGTCAAATAAATCTTCGCCAAATTCACCGCCATAATGCACAGGGATTTCAATTAATCGGCTTTGGCGTGTTTCTGTTTGCTGTTCGCTTTGCTGCCAATAATGTAAGACTTGTTGCTCAAGTGCGGTGGGATTTGTGTCAAAATGATAAAACAGGGTGAAATTGTTCATTCCTACCACCACTTCTTGCACATTGGGCTGCTGACGCATTTGCTCAGCAACAAGCCAAATACGTTGTTGCTTTGATAGCTCTGCAGGCGGCGGTAAAGAACAAAGAAGAGAGCGTTCACTGGTTAAGGAAAAAGTTAGCATACATAACCCTCGTTTGTTAATGAGATGTTATTTTTCTAACGTTATTTCAACATACTGTCAAGGGAAAAATTAAGAATTTTTCTTAAAATAGAATTTATTCAAATTTGATAAGTTATTTTTGCTGAAAATAAAGCCACTTAATTATTCGTTAAGTGGCTTGAAAGTTAATTAAAATGATATTAGTAAGCCATCATCAGTAGCATAATTGCCATTTTCATATCATTTTCTGACATTTCTTGATTGTTAAAAATTAATTTTTGCTTATCTTTATCTAAAAACACTTTAAAGTTAGCTTTGTTATCTTTTAGCATAATGAAATTATTTTTTGCTATTTCTTCAAGATATTGCTGAACGGTATTTTCAACTTCTTGTTCTGAGATTTGTTGCGTTCTTGGATTCGTTGCAAAGAGATTTTTAACGAGTTGAACTAACGCTTTTTTCTCTGATTCGGCATTAATTTTAAAGGTATCAAAAGCATCAAAGATTTTCTCATTTTTTAATGAGGTTTGAAATACTTTACTTAAGGCTATTTTTGCTTCACCTTCTAGGGCTTTACCTTTATCATTGAAAAGTTCAAGTTTATCAATATCTAACACAGGTTGATTGGCCAAAATTTCTTGTTGGATTTGACTAAAAATCTTATCATTCTTGAAAGAATGCTCATCAAGTTCATTTAAAAGATTTACCGCATCGCCTAAAATATGATTTAATGAACCTTTGAATTTTAATCCTGTAATTGGTTTATTATCCAGCAAGATATTTTTAACATTATAATCAAAGTTCATATCAATAAAGCCATTTTTCTCATTGATTTTATTTTCAATCTCAAGCTTATCTAAAACAAGATCAAGATTATTTTCGGCTTTGTGAAGAGAAATTTTCTCAATTGAAATATCGGTATCGCCTTGATAAATATTTTTCCAAGGAGTTGGTGAAATATCACTTTTCCCTTTTAAATTTTCTACGTCTAAACGATCTTTATTATCGATAATTAAAGAAAATTTGCTCACATCAATTTCAGACTTACCATAGCCTTGCTGATCAAGGTCAAATTTTCCATCTACATTCCAAGCCATTTCAACTTGATCATCCGTTTTATGAGCCACATCGGAATAAACTTTCCCTTTAATCTCTTGACCATAGCTCATTGTTGTTACAGTTCTTAATGGATTTTTGCCATTGTCAGCGAAATAGGCTTGGGTATCTTGCGTTTTTTCTACTTCTGTATCGGCAGAAAATAGCGCAAAAGAAAAGTCATTTAAAGTGATAGGGCCGTGGTGAATTTTTCCCACGAAAGGAATCGTTCCATTTAAGTCCTCGCCTTTTATTTCAAGTTGATAACGTACATCAGAACTAAAAAAACCGCGATCTAAAACGGCATCTTTAATTTGTACAGAATACCCTGAATCGGCAAGGGATTGTTGCAACTGTTGGTTGCTTAATTGGATATAGTCGATATATTTTCGTTCGGCAATCTTTCCTGTGTACCACGCGCCACCGCACCAAGCGCCGCCAAGAATGGCGATTAATCCGATTGATAAAGCTGATTTTTTCATTACGTTTCCTTTTAAATAAAATTTGCAGAAAAATAGCATAATTAGCCATAAATCGCAAAAAATAGTAAGAAAATAAAGTGCGGTGCTTTTTTAGAAAATTTTTATATTGAAAGCAAAAATGGGGCTCTCCCCCATTTTTGTTTAATGAATTATTCTGGGCACACACCAAGCGTGTGGCAAATGGCGTAAGTGAGTTCGCTGCGGTTGAGCGTGTAGAAGTGGAAATCTTTCACCCCTTCACGAGAAAGCACGCGCACCATATCCATTGCGATGCTCGCCGCAACAAGGTTTCTAGTGGTTTGATCGTTCTCCAATCCTTCATACATTTTTGCCATCCACGCTGGAATTTTCACATTGGTAATCGCCGCCATTTTTTGCAACTGTTTGAAATTGGTAACAGGCAAGATCCCTGGCACAATCTCGGCATCAATGCCGATAGAAGCACAACGATCGCGGAAGCGTAAATAGCTGTCAATATCAAAGAAAAATTGAGTAATAACGTGATTTGCGCCCGCATCAATTTTGCGTTTTAAATTGATTAAATCCGCTTGGGCAGATTTTGCTTCGGGGTGTACTTCAGGGTATGCCGCCACGGAAATATCAAAATCAGCCACAGAACGCAATAACTCCACTAAATCTGACGCATAGAAAAGCTTTTTATCGTATCCAGCTGGCTCATCACCGCGCAATGCCACAATGCGGCGGATGCCACTATCCCAATAATCTTGGGCAATTTTTTTCAGTTCTTCTGGTGTGGCATCAATTCCTGTTAGATGCGGTGCTGCTTCCAAGCCTGTTTCTTGTTTAATATGTTTTACCACGCTGTGGGTGCGATCACGCTCCCCTGAATTTGCCCCATAGGTGACGGAAACGAATTTCGGTTTTAGCACTTTTAAACGATGAATGGAATCCCACAGAATTTTTTCCATATTTTCATTTTTTGGAGGGAAAAACTCAAAAGACACGTTGATGTTGCCGTTAATGCCTGATAAGTGGTTGTTTAATGTATCAATTTCTTTTGCATAGCTCATAGGCTTCTTCCTCTGTATTTTTATCCGTTTAGACTGCTGTACGGCTATAACATTAAAGATAAAAGGGAGCTGTGTCAATTTCAAAAAATTTCATTATTTTATGAAACAAATTCATAGCAAAGCTCTTATCGATCGCTTATAAATCCGCTATACTTCTGAAAAATCAATCCCTAAAGTTAGGAAAGTCTATGAATAAAAAAGTAAAAATTGTTGGTTCACTATCCTTGATTGCTGCCACATTAGCTTTAGGCGCGCAAATTTACACCAATCATAAAATGGATCAAATTCTGCAAAAATTCCCTTATTCACTGCAAGATAAATTTCAGTTGGACGTGGTTGAGCAAAAGAAAAATTTCTTCAGTCGTGAACTTGTTCTCAAACTCTCTAATGATGAATCCAACACGTCTAACGAAATTATTCAAACAAAACTCACCGCACTTCCTTTTGCGGTGCTTGCAGATTCTGCCCTTATCCCAAGTTTTGTAAAAGAATTAAATAAAAATTTTAAAGTTACTATTGATAAAAATAATATCACCAGTAAATTTTCTGTTATTGGGGATTATTTCCAATCAAATATTGACACCCAATTTCGCGATCTCGCTAACAAATCACAATCTTTAGTAATAGAGCTAAATTTTGAACCTAAAAGTCATCTAATGAAAATTCAAAGCTATTTATCTGGCTTTAATTATGATGCAAACTCAAAAATTAACGATTTAACTGCGAGTGCTACGCTTATCCCTATTGATGATAATCAATATGATATTGAAAATGTCTCCGTTCAACTTAAAGACGGTGATATTTATTTCTTAAATGGGGATAATACAAATATCAAACTACAAAAATTAGATTATAATTTGGATAAATCTTTATCTGGCAGCAATTACAACTTAAGCACTAAAATAAACACTGATGGGATAACTATTACAGATAAGAATCCTAAACACGCTACAATTCAGTTTAAAAATATAGCATTCCAACTTGCTCAAAAAGACATTCCAAATCAACTTAGCTATGCAAAATTATTTCACCTGCTCAACAATAAAAATGAGCTAAACACGGCGGAAATTATCAATCAGTCTTTGGACTTACTATTTAAAAATAAAGAAAGTGAAGTCAGCTTTAATTTTGAAAATTTAACCTTAGCACATAAAGAAAAAGATAAAGAGGTTTCTTTTGATAACTTCTCTTCTTCCTTCAAAGGAAATTTTTCTGACTTATCACAAGTACAAAGCAGCTATACTTTCACATTAAAATCTGGTCAAAGCAAAGGAGGAAACAAGCCTTTTCAAATCAAAGGGATACAATTTGAAGGTAATAATAAAAATGTTAATCTTGCCACGCAACTTGAATTGTTAAAATCAAATATTCAGATTTTTTCAAAAATCAAACCATCAGAAAAAGAACAAGAAAATACCTCATTAGAAAAAGAGAAAAATACTTTCATCACTCACTTAAAAACGCTTTCACAGGATTATAATCAATCCCAAGAGATGCTATTTAAAATAGATGAATTGACTTTAGGTGATAATATCGAACTTAAAGGAATAGAAATTGGAGCAAGTGGTGCTATTTCTGAAGATAAGCAAGATAATGAGAACATTGAACTTACCCTAGCAAGCTATGTGAATAAAAAAGATCAGTTCCAATTAAAAAATGGGAAAATTAGCCTTCCATTTACAGCAACAAATGTAGGCTCAATTATTCCTTTAAATATTTGTAATAACCTTATCTATCAAGCGGCTTGCACTAAATATCTTAGTGTCAATGATTATACTGACTTAATCATTTATCAACCAATCAAAAATATCGCTATTAATATTGAACAGGCAAAAATAAATGGTGAAATAGATACCTACCCTTCTACATCGCTAACCCCATTTGAAGGAAAACTCAGCTTAAAATCAGGGATATTAGAAGATCAAAAAGATAAAACATCTTTCGCTTTATTATTAGAAAAATGGAAAAATACAAACATTAATCTTTCTTTCGCCTTTGATAATAAATTATTTAAAGAGAATTTATTGAAAGGTAAAAACTCAACTTCGTGGTCATTAATTAATGATTGGGTCAATCCTGAAGGACAACTTAATCCTTATTTAAAAGAAAATGGCGATAATTACACCATTGAAATAAAAAAAGAAGGGGAACAAACTTGGGTTAATGGCGAAATATTACCCTCAACCAATGGAGAAAATTTAGCCCCAGAACAACAATAATTGCTCTTCTTAAGTGCGGTGAAAAAATTCACAAAATTTCCACCGCACTTTTTCTCTCTTTACTTTACAAATTGCAAAATCCCCCTACAATAACCGCCTTTACGCATTTACCTTGAGTGAATGCCTGACTTGTAATCAGACACTAAGAGAAATTTATGACAACCACTTTTAAACCCGAACTGCTTTCCCCTGCGGGATCGCTAAAAAATATGCGTTATGCCTTTGCTTATGGCGCTGATGCCGTTTATGCAGGGCAGCCTCGTTATAGCTTACGTGTGCGCAACAATGAATTTAACCACGCCAATTTGAAAATTGGGATCGACGAAGCCCACGCCCTCGGCAAAAAATTCTATGTGGTGGTGAATATTGCACCGCACAATTCCAAATTAAAAACCTTTATTAAAGATCTTCAGCCTGTGGTGGAAATGAAGCCCGATGCCTTAATTATGTCTGACCCTGGGTTGATTATGCTTGTGCGTGAACATTTCCCTGATATTGATATTCACCTTTCGGTGCAAGCCAATGCAGTAAACTGGGCAACAGTGAAGTTCTGGAAACAAATGGGACTAACTCGCGTGATTTTATCCCGTGAACTTTCGATTGATGAAATTGCTGAAATTCGCCAACAAGTGCCCGATATGGAAATTGAAATTTTCGTCCACGGTGCATTATGTATGGCCTATTCGGGGCGTTGCTTGCTTTCAGGTTACATCAACAAACGTGATCCAAACCAAGGCACTTGTACCAATGCGTGCCGTTGGGAATATTCGGTGGAAGAAGGCAAGGAAGACGAAGTGGGCAACATTGTTGGCAATGAAATCCCAGTGAAAAATGTCGCGCCAACCTTGGGCGAGGGGCAAACCACAGACAAAGTTTTCTTACTTGCAGAAAGCCAGCGTCCAGAAGAAAAAATGTCTGCCTTTGAGGACGAACACGGCACTTATATTATGAACTCAAAAGATCTGCGCGCCGTGCAACACGTTGAAAAACTCACGCAAATTGGGGTTCATTCACTAAAAATTGAAGGGCGCACTAAATCTTTCTACTATTGCGCAAGAACCGCACAGGTTTACCGCAAAGCCATTGATGATGCCGCCGCAGGCAAACCATTTGATGAAAGCTTAATGGATACCCTTGAAAGCCTTGCACACCGTGGCTATACCGAGGGGTTTTTACGCCGCCATACGCACGATGAATACCAAAACTACGACTATGGTTATAGCATTTCTGAGCGTCAGCAATTTGTCGGCGAATTTACCGGTGTGCGTAAAGAGGGCTTGGCCGAAGTGACGGTAAAAAATAAATTCTTACTTGGTGACGAAGTGGAATTAATGACGCCAAAAGGCAATATCGTGTTCAAAATTGAACGTATGCTTAATCGCAAAGGGGAAGAAGTGGAAGCGGCGCTAGGGGATGGACATTTTGTTTTCTTAGATGTGCCAGAAGATTTGGATTTAGACTATGCCTTGCTAATGCGAAACTTGGTGAACGCCAACACGCGTAATCCGCACGCAGAAAGCAAATAATCACATTATTTGGCGAACGAGTTAGCTCGCCTTTTTCTTGGCTTGATTTAAACTTTAATGAATTATTACAGATTTGTTAATAAAATGTTGCAAATTGCATTTTTCCTTGTATAATGTCGCCATACCCTAAAAAGTATGACTCCAAATATTTTCAGCCCTTCCTTGAAGGGCTTTTTTTTTCACCTAATTTCCATAAAAACTCGCCAAAAAAGCACCGCACTTGTGTTTTATGATGTTTCTAAGCAAATAATATTGCTACTTTAAAGGCTATTTTTTGAACTTCATCACATTTCTCAACATTTCATATTTTCTCTTTTCAAAATTTCATTACAATCCTTAACATTCCATTAACAAATAAAGCCAAATTTTATATGGAGCATCTTATGAACTATCAATACTCTCCCCTACCCAGCGTAGAACCTGAACTTCGTAAAATTATCAGCGCGCATTATGATTGCCCTGAACAGCCCGCAGTAAGTCAATTAGTCCAAACCTTAGATTTCACACCACAGCAAGAATCTTCCATTGAACAAGTCGCCCGAGAATTAATCGGCAAAATCCGTAGTAAAAAACAGAAACATTATGGCGTTGATGCCTTGATGCACGAGTTTTCTTTAGGTTGTGATGAAGGCATTGCCTTGATGTGCTTGGCGGAAGCCTTGTTGCGTATTCCCGACGCGCAAACCCGTTATGATTTAATCAACGATAAGCTTCAACAGGGTAACTGGCAATCCCATTTGAAAAAATCAGGCTCGCTATTTACCAACGCCGCAAGCCTAGGCTTAATGCTTGGCAATAAAATCAGCGCCAGTTTAGATGAAGAAGCCCTTTCTTCTGCGTTGATGAAAAGTTTCTCTCGCCTTTCTGCGCCTGTGATGAAAAAAGCCATTGAAAAAGCAATGGGAATTTTAGGTGAGCAATTTGTTACTGGCGAAACAATGGAAAAAGCCCTGAAAAATATTACGGCAAGAGAAAAAATGGGCTATTGTTTTTCCTTTGATATGCTCGGTGAAGCCGCAATGACAATGGAAGACGCGGACAGATATTTACAGGATTATGTGGACGCCATTCACGCTGTAGGCAAGCAATCGGCCGGGCGTAGCTTATATGATGCAAATGGTGTATCGGTCAAATTATCGGCTATCCACCCACGTTATGCTCGCGCACAACAAGATCGTTTAATGAGCGAAATCTATCCGCGTTTAAAACAGCTTTTTGTGCTAGCAAAACAGTACAATATCGGCTTAAACATTGATGCGGAAGAAATGGCGCGCCTTGAAATTTCTTTAGATCTGCTCGAAAAATTATTACAAGATCCTGATCTTGCCGACTTTAACGGCATCGGTTTTGTGGTGCAGGCTTATTCAAAACGCTGTCCTTATGTGTTGGATTACATTATTGCGTTAAATCGCCGTTATCAACGCAAAATGATGGTGCGTTTGGTGAAAGGGGCGTATTGGGATAGCGAAATTAAATGGGCGCAAACCGAAGGCGTGCAAGGCTTCCCTGTTTATACACGCAAAGTGCATACGGATATTTCTTATATTAGCTGTGCGAAGAAATTATTAGACGCACAAGATGCCATTTATCCACAATTTGCAACGCATAATGTGCAAACCCTAGCCACCATTGCGGAACTGGGTAAGGGCAAAGAGTTTGAGTTTCAATGTCTGCACGGAATGGGCGAAACCCTTTACGATAACGTGGTTGGTGAACATCAATTTAATCGCCGTGTGCGGGTATATGCGCCAGTGGGAACCTATGAAACCCTACTCGCCTACCTTGTACGCCGATTGCTAGAAAACGGCGCAAATTCCTCTTTCGTGCATCAATTAGTGGATAACAATATTTCTGTTAATGAACTGATTGAAGCGCCGTGGAAAAAATTTGCTCGCTTTAACGGTGCGCCAAATAAAGCCATAAAATTACCAGCGGATCTTTTCCCCCATCGCCGTAATTCCCAAGGCTTTAATTTAAGTGATGAAATCCAACTGGCGGAATTGCAACAGCAATTAAATCAAGCAGAATATTCGGACGTGCAATCCCTTTGTGCTGTGCCAGTGAAAGCAGCACAACGTTATCAAGGTCGCAAACCGGCAGATACGGCACAACCTCTGCCAACTTCCACTTTTATGTCGCCAGATGATGTGCCTGCAGTGTTTGATGTGCTGCAATCTGAAGTTTGGCAAGAAAAAACTGTGGAAGAACGTGCGACAATTTTAGAAAGAGCGGCGGATTTTTATCAAGAAAATACCGGCTTGTTGCTGCGTCTTGCCATTGAAGAAGCAGGCAAAACTTTGCCAAATGCTATTGGGGAACTGCGTGAAGCGGTGGATTTCTTGCGTTATTACGCTGAACAAATCCGCTTATTAGACAGCAAAAAAGCCCTCGCACCACCGCTAGGCAATGTGCTATGTATTTCTCCTTGGAATTTCCCTCTGGCAATTTTCACTGGACAAATCGCTGCAGCCTTGGCAGCGGGTAATAATGTGATTGCAAAACCTGCTGAGCAAACCTCGCTCATTGCCTATTATGCGGTGAAATTATTGCATCAAGCTGGCGTGCCGCAAGAAGCCTTGCAACTCACCTTAGGGGCTGGGGATTTAGGCGCGGCGTTGGTGGCGCAACCTTTTAATGCGGTGATGTTCACTGGCTCAACGGAAGTGGCACATTTGATCAATAAACAGCTGGTGCAACGCGATGATCAACCAGTGCTAATTGCTGAAACAGGTGGTTTAAACACTATGGTGGTGGATTCTTCCGCCTTGTTAGAACAAGTGATCGTCGATGTGTTAAGTTCCGCCTTTGATTCCGCAGGGCAACGCTGCTCTGCCTTGCGTATTTTATTAGTGCAAGAAGACATTGCGGATCGTTTATACCAAATGATCACCGAAGCAATGAAAGAATTAGTAATTGGCAACCCAGAGCTGCTCAATACTGATATTGGGCCGGTGATCGATGAAGAAGCAAAAGCTAATTTAATCAATTACCAAACACAAGTGCGGTCGTTTTCTCGCCGATATTTTGAATTGGATTCGCCGACTTCAGGGCATTTTGTCGCGCCAGCCATTTATGAAGTGGATTCTTTGGATCAAATTAATCGCGAAGTGTTCGGGCCTATTCTGCACTTTGTGCGCTATAAAAAAGCGGAATTGGGCGATTATCTGCAAAAAATTAATGCCAAAGGCTATGCCTTAACAGGGGGCTGCCACAGTCGCATCAGCAAAAATGTCGCCTTTGTGCAACAGCATTTAGAATGTGGCAATTTCTACATTAACCGTAATATTGTGGGGGCGGTAGTTGGCGTGCAACCGTTCGGCGGACACGGCTTATCAGGCACAGGGCCGAAAGCGGGCGGCGAGCTTTATGTTCAACGTTTAACCAAAACATCACAATATTATTCATCTATACTTGCAAAAAACAAAGTATTGCCTAGTATTACAGGAGAATTAAATAGCATTGATTATAAAACCACTTCTGTTTTATTACTCGGTCAAGACCACGCTCGTTTAACTGCGGCTTATCAGCGGTTACAACAAGCAGGATTTAATGTTGTTGTAGAAAAAGATAATCCGCTGTTGAGCTATCAATTACCGCATCTACAAATCCTAAAAGAAGGACAGCATTTGCAAAAAGCAGTGTTTGTATCGCCGATCGATACCCAAACACGTCAGCGCTTTGCGCAGAATAATCCTGCGATTTTCTGTTTATACGATTGGACAGTCAATCAGGATTTGACCTTGCTATATAACGAATTTTCACGCAGTGAGAATATTTCTGCCGCAGGGGGCAACGCCACCCTAATGGCCATTGAAGAACAATAATTTTATAGGGAGAAAGTATGCAGAATTATCAAATCTACACAGCTTTTGGACTGTATCTTGTTATTATTTTAGGGATTGGGATCTACGCCTATATTTCCACCAAAAATTTTAACGATTACATTTTAGGCGGCCGCAAAATGGGTAGCTTTGTTACCGCAATGTCGGCGGGCGCATCAGATATGTCTGGTTGGTTGCTACTTGGCTTGCCCGGTGCGATTTTCCTTACCGGCTTGTCAGAAGCCTGGATTGCCGTGGGGCTAACGGTTGGTGCATATCTAAATTACCGCATTGTGGCAGGGCGTTTACGGGTTTTCACCGAGCAATATGGCAATGCACTTACCTTACCTGAATATTTTGCAATGCGATTTCCAAAACGAGCAAAATCGCTGAAAATTCTTTCTTCTTCAGTGATCTTGTTTTTCTTCACTATTTATTGTGCATCTGGTGTGGTAGCTGGGGCAAAATTATTCCAAAGCTTATTAGGCATTGATTACACTACCGCCTTGATTTTTGGTGCGGTGGCAACCATTGCTTACACCTTTATTGGTGGCTATTTAGCGATTTCTTGGAGCGATACTATTCAAGCCTCCTTGATGATTTTCGCTTTATTGCTCGCCCCTGTTATTGTGCTGCTTAACATTAGCTGGGAAGAAATTACCCTTGCCCTAGAAGCTAAATCACAACAAACGGGAATTCCTTATTCTAACTGGCTTTACAACGTATCAGGTATTGGCGTGATTTCGGCGCTTTCTTGGGGATTAGGCTACTTCGGACAGCCGCATATCTTAGCCCGTTTTATGGCAGCCAGTTCAGTTCAAGCCCTAGATAAAGCCCGCACAATCGGGATCACTTGGATGATTCTCTGCTTAGGCGGCGCTTGTGCGGTGGGCTATTTCGGCTTGGCTTATTTTGAAGTAAAAGGTATCGCTTTGGATTCCGCCGAATCGGTGTTCATTGAAATTTCCAAAGCCATTTTTAATCCTTGGATCGTGGGTATTGTGCTATCCGCCATTTTAGCGGCGATTATGAGTACCTTATCGGCACAATTCTTAATGTGTTCTGCCGCCATTACCGAAGATTTCTACCACGGTTTCTTACGCAAAAATGCCTCAAGCACGGAATTAGTTTGGGTTGGCCGCGTGATGGTCTTGCTCATCGCCATTGTTGCCATCGCCATCGCCCAAGATCCGAATTCTAAAGTAATGGGCTTAGTATCTTACGCTTGGGCTGGCTTTGGCGCATCATTTGGGCCATTGGTGATCCTTTCCCTATTTAACCGCAACATCACCTCCAACGCCGCGTTATGGGGAATGTTATCCGGTGCTGTAACGGTTGTAGCCTGGAAACCGCTAATGACCGCGCTAAACTGGAAAGACATCGCCAACTTATACGAAATTATCCCTGGCTTCTTAGCTTGCTCTTTCGTTACCTTAACTTCATCAATTTTCTCACCAGTTGCTAAAGACGTAGCTGAAAAATTTGATGAGGCAGAGAAAAGCTACAATCAACAACGATAATAAATTTAAATCCAAGGGCTGAATAATCAAGCCCTTTGGTTTTCTAAAAATGCCCTACTCTCACATTTTCCTTGTACAATCCACAAAATCTCAATAGACTACGCCAACTAATCCCTGTTTACCCTTATTTTAAAAAGAATTATGCGTGTTTCAGATTTTTATTTTGATTTACCCGATGCGTTGATCGCGCGCTATCCCAAAGCGGATCGCAGCGCCAGCCGTTTATTACAGCTTAACGGTGAAAATGGTGAACTTTTTCACCGCACTTTTGCCGATGTGGTGGATTTGATCAACGAGGGGGATTTATTGATTTTTAATAATACCCGAGTGATCCCCGCGAGAATGTACGGACGCAAAGCCAGCGGCGGTAAGATTGAAGTGTTGGTGGAGCGAATTTTGTCGGAAGATCGTTTTCTCGCGCATATTCGTTCTTCCAAAGCGCCGAAAGAAGGGGCGGAGCTATTTCTCGGCGAAGATAAATTAGGCGAAGGCAAGGGCATTAAAATGATAATGAAAGCCCGCCACGATACCTTATTTGAGCTAGAAATAGCAGAAAAAAGTACCGCACTTTTAGACGTGCTGCAACAAATCGGCCATATGCCACTGCCACCTTATATTGATCGCCCCGATGAAGATGCCGATAAAGAACGCTATCAAACGGTCTATAACAAAGTGCCGGGAGCGGTGGCTGCACCTACCGCGGGCTTGCATTTTGATAATGAATTATTAGAAAAGCTGAAAGCAAAAGGTGTGAATTTTGCCTTTGTTACTTTGCACGTTGGCGCGGGTACATTCCAGCCTGTGCGGGTAGAAAATATTGAAGATCACAAAATGCACGCGGAATATGTGGAAGTGCCACAGGAAACGGTGGACGCCATTTTGCGCACCAAAGCCAACGGCAAGCGTGTGATTGCCGTGGGAACAACCTCCGTGCGTTCCATTGAAAGTGCGGCGTTATTTAGCCAAGAAAATCAGAGTGGGCAACTACTTGCGCCGTATTTTTCTGATACGTCCATCTTTCTTTACCCAGGTAAAAAATTCCTTGTGGTGGACGCCTTAATTACCAATTTCCATTTGCCAGAAAGCACGCTGATTATGCTGGTTTCTGCCTTTGCAGGATACAAGCACACGATGCAAGCCTATGAAAGTGCGGTGCAAAATGGCTACCGTTTTTTCAGTTATGGCGATGCAATGTTTATTACGAAAAATCCTAATGTAACGGGCTTAGATTAATCGCTAATGCCTATTAATTAACCCTCGAACTGTTTATTCGAAAAGGAAACATAATGACAATGAAATTTAAACTTCATAAAACCGATGGCACGGCACGCCGTGGCACAATGACTTTCCAACGTCCACAAGGGGAATTTGAAGTGCAAACCCCTGCCTTTATGCCAGTCGGCACTTACGGCACGGTAAAAGGAATGACACCAGAAGAAGTGCGCGCTACTGGGGCAGAAATTTTGCTTGGCAACACCTTTCACCTTTGGTTACGCCCAGGGCAAGAAATTATGCGTAAACACGGTGATTTGCACGATTTTATGAACTGGCATCGCCCCATTTTAACGGATAGTGGCGGCTTCCAAGTGTTCAGCCTAGGTAAATTACGCAAAATTACCGAAGAAGGGGTGAAATTCCAAAATCCAATTAATGGTGAACGGATTTTCCTTTCCCCTGAAAAATCAATGGAAATTCAATATGATCTGGGTTCTGACATCGTGATGATCTTTGATGAATGTACGCCTTATCCAGCCACCTTTGATTATGCGAAAAAATCAATGGAAATGTCGCTCCGTTGGGCAAAACGAAGCCGTGATCGTTTTGATGAGTTAGGCAATAAAAATGCCTTGTTTGGCATTGTGCAAGGGGGCGTTTATGAAGAATTACGCAAAGTTTCCCTTGAGGGCTTGGTGAATATCGGCTTTGACGGTTATGCCGTAGGAGGGCTAGCCGTGGGTGAGCCAAAAGAAGATATGCACCGCATTTTAGAATATGTTTGCCCACAACTGCCTGCGGATAAACCACGTTATTTAATGGGCGTAGGAAAGCCTGAAGATTTGGTGGAGGGCGTGCGCCGTGGGATTGATATGTTCGATTGCGTAATGCCAACGCGTAACGCGCGCAACGGACATTTATTCGTTACAGACGGCATTGTGAAAATTCGTAATGCAAAATACCGTGATGACACCAGCCCGCTTGATCCAGAATGTGATTGCTACACCTGTAAAAATTACACCAAAGCCTATCTTTACCATTTAGATAAGTGCGGTGAAATTTTAGGCGCAAGGTTAAACACCATTCACAATTTACGTTATTATCAACGCTTAATGGCACAAATTCGTGAAGCCATTGAGAACGATACCTTTGAACAGTTTGTGCAAGATTTCTATGCGCGCATTGGCAAGCCTGTTCCGCCATTGCAAAGTGAAGTGCAACAAAACGCACAAGCTGCTAATGCACAATCTTCTAATCCACAAGGTGAACAAAATGCTTAATCTTCAACCGCAACAATTTGCCAGCTGGAATGAGCCGATTGAAATGCTTTACGCCTGCCACGGCAAAGTGAAAATGTTCTGTCGTCAGCTGAATATTTTGCCTAGCTATTTAGAGAAAAATGGCAACATTCAAGCGGTGCAAAAAGATGTGCAGCAAATTTTGAATTATTTCAATATCGCTGCGCCATTGCACCACGATGATGAAGAAAAGGATTTTTTCCCTGCATTGCTAAAATACTGCCCACAAGCCAAAGCCGATGTGGAACGCTTAGAAAGCCAACACGAAACCTTGCATCAAAATTGGGCAGCTTTGTCGGTGCAGTTGGAAGCCTTGCTAAAAGGCGAAATTACACAAATTCCCGCACCGCTTATTGCACAATTTATTGCTGGTTATGACAGTCATATTGCCATTGAAGAACCTTTATTTGAACTTGGCAAAACCCATATCCCACAAGAAGAATTAAGTGCGATGGGAAAAGTGATGGCAGCGCGCCGAAAAAACTAAATTAACACATAAAGTAAAACCTGCATTTTGGCAGGTTTTATCTTTTCTAAGAAAGAGAAAGTACGGTGCTTTTTGCTCAAATTTTTGTTGCAAAAACCTTGACATAAATCACCGCACTTTTGCAAAAGCGCTTTGTCAATAAAGGGTTTTTGTGCTATTTTAACGTCCTACATTTTCATTAACTAACAAAAAGGATTAAAAATGGAAGCTCAACAAGGTAGCCCAATGTCAATGTTATTTATTTTCGTTCTGTTCGGATTGATTTTCTATTTTATGATTTATCGTCCACAAGCAAAACGCAATAAAGCGCATAAGCAATTAATGGCTGAGTTAGCGAAAGGCACGGAAGTTCTTACTTCAGGTGGTATTATTGGTAAAATTACCAAAATTGGGGCAGAAAGCGATTATGTTGTTCTTGCCTTAAATGACAGCACAGAAATTACCATTAAACGTGATTTCATTGTTTCTGTGTTACCAAAAGGTTCATTAAAAAGCCTTTAATTATTAACTATTTCCGCAAGGGAACTGGAAAGTTATGTTAAATCGTTACCCTTTATGGAAGAATATAATGGTGACCCTTGTGGTCGCCATTGGTGTTTTATATTCTCTCCCAAATCTTTACGGTGAAGATCCTGCCGTTCAAATTTCAGGAACTCGTGGTCAAGAAGCCAACACAACAACCCTTAGCAATGTGCAAACGCTTCTTAACGAAAATCATCTCACTACCAAATCCATTAAATTAGAAAACGGTTCAATTCTTGCTCGTTTTAATAACACTGATGATCAGCTGCTTGCCAAAGATAAAATCAGCGAAAAATTAGGCAATGGCTATTCGGTCGCGCTTAACCTTGCGCCAGCTACGCCAAAATGGCTTTCTGATATTGGTGGTTCACCAATGAAATGGGGCTTGGACTTGCGTGGTGGTGTACGCTTTTTAATGGAAGTGGATATGAATACTGCGCTGGCGAAACGTCAAGAGCAGTTGCAAGACAGTTTATTAGGCGAATTGCGTAAAGCGAAATATCAATATACCAATATTCGCGCAGGGGAAAATCATAGCACTGTGGTTACCCTAAAAAATCCTGATCAGCTTTCAGCCGTTCAGCGCTTATTGCGTCAAGCGCACCCCAATTTAGATATTCGTGAAATTTCTAATAACACGCTTTCTTTAACCTTATCTGATGCTGCGTTAAATGAAGCGCGCGATCACGCTATTGAGCAAAACTTGAGTATTTTACGCCGCCGTGTGGAAGAATTAGGCGTTTCTGAACCTGTGATTCAACGCCAAGGCGCAGAGCGTATTGTGGTGGAATTGCCGGGCGTTCAAGATACTGCGCGTGCAAAAGAAATTTTAGGTGCAACAGCCACTCTTGAGTTTCGTTTAGTGAATCAAAACGCCAATGTTGATGCGGCAATGCGTGGAATGGTGCCTTCAGATTCTGAAGTGAAATTTGATCGTAATGGTCGCCCTGTGGTGCTGTACAAACGTGCGGTATTAGGGGGGGAACATATTGTCAATGCGTCATCAGGGGTTGATCAAAATTCAGGTACGCCACAAGTAAGTGTAACCTTGGATAGCGAAGGCGGCGATATGATGTCGCAAACCACCAAAATGAATCTGAAAAAGCCGATGGCAACTTTATATGTTGAATATAAAGACAGTGGCAAAAAAGATGAAAATGGCAAAACCGTTCTCGCTAAACACGAAGAAGTGATCAATATTGCAACCATTCAAGGGCGTTTTGGCAGCCAATTCCAAATCACTGGTATTGATAGCCCAAATGAAGCGCTTAATCTCTCCGTATTATTGCGTTCTGGTGCATTAACCGCGCCAATCCAAATTGTGGAAGAACGTACGGTTGGACCATCACTCGGTGCGCAAAATGTGGAACAAGGCTTGCAAGCAGGGCTTTGGGGCTTAGCCATTACCGTGGTATTTATGCTGATTTACTATAAAGTGTTCGGCTTATTTGCAAGTATGGCGTTGCTTGCCAATATGGTTTTGCTCGTTGGTTTAATGTCGTTAATTCCGGGAGCAACACTCACAATGCCGGGGATTGCAGGGATTATTCTTTCGGTGGGAATGTCTGTGGACGCGAACGTGTTGATTTTTGAGCGGATTAAAGAAGAAATTCGTAACGGACGCACCATTCAACAAGCCATCAACGAAGGCTATAACGGGGCATTTAGCAGTATTTTTGATGCTAACTTAACCACAATTTTAACTTCTATCGTGCTTTATGCGGTGGGAACAGGGCCAATTAAAGGCTTTGCGATCACCCTTTCATTAGGGGTGGCGATCTCAATGTTTACAGCGATTACGGGAACTCGAATGCTGGTCAATTTCCTTTATGGTGGCAAACGCGTTGAGAAATTATCTATTTAAGGTGGTTACGATGAGCTTATTTACAAAAGATAAAAAAGTGAATGAATATAAAGGGGTAATCTTACCATTCAAGCTTATCCCATTTATGCGCTACCGCCTTGTGGGTTATATTTTCTCATTAATTGTTACCGCACTTTGTATTACAAGCATTGTAACCAAAGGCTTTAACTGGGGCTTGGATTTCACTGGCGGTACGGTGGTGGATACGCATTTTTCCCAACCCGCTGATTTAGAAAAAATCCGTGCAACTTTAAAAGAAAATGGTATCGAAAGCCCATTAGTGCAAACCACAGGTGGCGTGCGTGATGTAATGATCCGTCTTTCAGCTTCGGCTGGCGGCGCGGATATTGGCACGCAAATCAAAGGAATGCTCAGCAAATTGGATAATGATATCCAAATTCGCAGCGTGGAATTTGTTGGCCCAAATGTGGGTGAAGAGCTTACCCAAGGCGCGATTTATGCGACATTAATCACCTTATTAATGTTGCTTGCCTACATTGCATTCCGCTTTGAATGGCGTTTAGCGGCAGGGGGGATCGTTGCCCTTGCGCACGATGTGATTGTAACCCTTGGGATCTTTTCTTATTTCCAAATCGAAATGGATCTCACCTTTGTGGCAGCCATTTTATCGGTGGTGGGATACTCACTGAACGATAGTATCGTGGTATTTGACCGTGTGCGTGAAAACTTCCGCAAAATTCGCCGTATTGACACCGTGGATATTATTGATATTTCACTCACCCAAACCCTATCAAGAACCTTGATGACATCGATCACAACGCTTTTCGTGGTGATCGCGCTGTTTGTGTTTGGTGGGCCTACAATCCATAGTTTCTCATTGGCGCTTTTAATCGGTATCGGCTTTGGTACTTACTCAACCATTTATATTGCTATTAGTATCGCCTATGATCTCGGCTTAAGACGTGAACATATGGTGATTCAAAAAGTGAATAAAGACGATATTGACGAACTGCCGTAAAAATTTCTAAAAATTTCACCGCACTTTTTTAGCCAAGTGCGGTCTAATAATCAGTTAGATTTTAAGCCCGATTTATTCGGGCTTTTGTTTATAAATGTAGTTATGAAATAGCCATTACAACAGCACAAAAGTGCGGTGGTTTTTACCCAATTTTTATCCTATCTAAAAAGTGCCATAAAAAGGAATATTATGAAATTTACCCAAACCTTACTTGCCCTAAGTTTATCTTCGCTTTCCCTTTTCGTGTGGGGAAATTCAGCGCAGCCAGCTCGTGCAGCCGCACAAAATACAGAAATAAAAGCGGCAGAAAATGTAAAGCAAACGCAAAATATAACGGAAAAGCAAAATATCACAGAGGGGCAAAATGTAAATAAAGCTAATGCTAGCCCTGAAAATAATGATGCTGCAAAAGCATTGTTAGTAAGCCAACAAAAACTGGCATGCGAACGAGAAATTTATCGCAAACTGCAACAATATTTAGCCTTTTCCCAAAGTGAAACCACACTAGATATCGCCAAGGCATTATTGGCTCAGCTGCAAGATTATCCACTCTTACCTTATGCGGAACATCAATTTCTAAGCGCGAAAAAAGCCGCCTTGTCTTTTGATGAAGTTATTGATTTTGTAAAGAAATATCCTGATTTTCCAATCAAGAATTTGCCTAATTATTGGCTGCAACAACAATACGATACACAAAATTGGCAGGGGATTTTAGCCAATGTGAACGATTTACCCAAAGATAACAGCGCCTCTTGCATTATGATGACAGCACAACAGCAAGAAAAACAACCTTCATCGCAAACAGAACTTGAAGCGACAGCGGACAAAATTATAGAAAAAAACACCGCACTTGCGATAAAAATCAAAGAGTTATGGCTCACAGGAAACAGCTCACCCACGCAATGCCAAGCTATTTTCCAGCAAGCCTACGATCAGGGTGTGATTATGGAAGATTTAATTAAACAGCGTGCTTTGCTTGCCGTAGAAAAAAATAATCGTGCCTTAATTAGCGAATTAGCAACGCTTACGCGAGATGCCGAATTAAAAACTTGGCTGACCAATCTGGCTAACTTATTGAAATCACCGCGTTTATTGCTTTCTCCAAGCAACACTTTTTATATAGAAAATTTGTCTGCCGATGATGAAAATAAACAGATTTTGCTTGCCGTAATGCCGCGTTTTATCAAAACCATTACGGAAAATCAGCTCAATGTCAGCGCCCCTTTTGCCCAATTACAACAATGGGCGGCTCGCTTTAATTTATCGCCCGCGCAAACTCAAGGCTGGCAATCTGCCTTGCTGAGCCAGCTTTTTGATAGCGAAAATCCGTCTATTCAGCAATGGCGCGATGCAACCCTGCAAACCTTAAAAGAAGATAAACAAACTGAACGCCGCATTCGTGTGGCATTGCGTGAAAAAGCGGAGATTCAACCTTGGCTAAATTTGCTTTCGGAACAAGGTAAACAGAAAGATGAATGGCGATATTGGCAAGGTGAAGTGTTATTTCAGCAAGGCAAAACCGCGCAAGCTACACAGATTTGGCAGAAAATGCAGAAAAATGCACGGGGATTTTACCCAATGCTTGCAGCACAGCGTTTGGGCGTGGATTATCAGCCAACGATGAAAACTTTCTCGTCAAATGAACAACCTTTACTGCGTTATGCTAAGCAATTTGCACGCATTAATGAGTTACAGGCGCTCAATGATCGTACCAATATTCAGCGTGAATGGCGAGTATTGTTAGATAGCTCGGATTTTGCGGGCAAACTTGCCTTAGCTCAATATGCTGAGCAAAATCAGTGGGCTGATTTACAAGTGGAAGCCACGATTCAAGCGAAAGCGTGGGATTATATCGCCTTACGTTTACCTAACGCTTACCAAACGTGGTTTGATTTGTTCATCAATAACAAAAATAACGCAAAAATTCACCGCACTTTTGCTATGGCAATCGCTCGACAAGAAAGTGCGTGGCGCGCAAATGTAACTTCTTCTGCTAATGCACGTGGATTGATGCAACTGTTGCCAAGCACGGCGAAACTCACCGCAGAGCAAGATCAACTCCCTTATAAAAAAGAGAGCCAACTGTTTGATCCTATTGATAATATTATGCTTGGCACAACCCATCTTAATCAGCTTGCAGAAAAATATGGCAATAATCGCATTTTAATTGCTGCGGCTTACAACGCAGGCGCACGGCGTGTTGATAGCTGGCTGGCAAAATCCAATGGCAAGCTCACAATGGCAGAATTTATCGCCACCATTCCTTTTTATGAAACCCGTGGATATGTGCAAAATGTGCTAGCGTACGATTATTATTACCAACTGTTACAAGGAGAAAAGGCAGAAAAATTTACCCAAGCCGAGCAGAATAGATTATACTAGTGAAGTAGTTTAATAGCACAGTGAAACGTTTTAATCCTAGGAGAAAGCTATGTATGTGAGCAAAAATATGGATCAATGGCAGGCATTTATCGAGATTTTACGCACTGCATTTGCACAAAATAAAGAACAAGAATTACTCACCCTGCTACTCACCGCAGATGAACGAGATGCGGTGGGCTTGCGTTTACAAATTGTAGCACAGTTATTAGATAAGCGTTGCTCACAACGCGAAATTCAACAAAATTTGAACACCAGCGCGGCAACCATTACAAGGGGATCAAATATGATCAAAACAATGCCACCTGAGTTTATGCAATGGGTAAAAGAACAGCTTGATGGGCAGAAAGAATAAAAAGCCAAAATGGTTGCAGCGCATAAAACAAAGAATCTTGCGTTATTCTTTCTATGCGTTCGCAGCTTTTTTAGGCATAACGTTGCTATTTCGTGTTGTGCCTGTGCCATTTTCTTCCTATATGGCACAGCAGAAAGTGAGTCATCTTTTAAACGGTGAAAGTTATCCCATTAAATATCAATGGGTGAGTTTGGATAAAATTTCGTGGCAAATGCAATTAGCCGTTATCGCCGCCGAAGATCAAAAATTTGCTCAGCATCACGGGATTGATTGGGACGCTATCGATAAGGCATTGAAATACAATAAAAAATCAACAAAGGTGCGGGGCGGCTCGACTATCTCACAGCAAACCGTAAAAAATTTATACCTATGGCACGGACAAAGCTGGCTGCGCAAAGGCATTGAATTGCCGACCACCTTAATGGTAGAACTGCTCTGGTCAAAAAAACGGATTTTAGAAGTCTATTTAAACATTGCTGAATTTGGTAATGGTATTTTTGGGGTTGAAGCCGCCAGCCAAGCCTATTTCAAAAAATCAGCGAAACAGCTTAATCAGCAAGAAGCGGCGTTATTGGCTGCGGTGTTGCCTAATCCAATCATATTTAAAGCAAATAAACCCAGCGCGTTTGTGCAGAAAAAACAACGTTGGATTATGCGACAAATGAATGCCTTAGGTAAGGGATATTTAACTCAACTAAACTAGATAGGGGGAATTATGGCGATTTTAATTACAGGCGCATCGGCAGGCTTTGGTAAAGCAATGTGCGAAGTGTTTATTAAAGCAGGATACAAAGTGATTGGTGCGGCCCGCCGTTTAGAAAAACTGGAAAAGTTACAAGCAGAGTTAGGCGAAAATTTCTTTCCATTACAAATGGATATGAATAATTTAAGCGAAATTGATCGTGCCCTTTCCAAGCTTCCTGAAGCATTCCAACAAATTGATTTGCTCGTGAATAATGCAGGTTTAGCGCTAGGTTTAGAGCCTGCACATCAAGCCAATTTTGACGATTGGCTAACAATGATCAACACCAACATTGTGGGCTTAACCTATCTCACCCGCAAAGTGCTACCACAAATGGTAGAACGCCAACAAGGGCATATTATCAATTTAGGATCAATCGCAGGCACATATCCTTACCCAGGAGGTAACGTTTACGGCGCAACCAAGGCGTTTGTGGAACAATTTAGCTTGAACTTGCGTGCTGATTTAGCTGGCTCTAAGGTGCGTGTAACCAACGTAGAACCGGGACTGTGCGGCGGCACTGAATTTTCTAACGTACGTTTCAAAGGCGATGACAGCAAAGCTGCCAGCGTCTATGCCAACGTACAACCCATTGAGCCAATAGACATCGCTAACACCGTGCTATGGATCTACCAACAACCAGCCCACGTTAATATCAACCGCATTGAAATAATGCCCGTAGCACAAAGTTTCTCGGCGTTGAATGTGGTGAGAGATAAAAACTAAAGTGCGGTGAAAATTTTGGGAATTTTTAAAGGCGATGGAAAATCGCCTTATTTTTTATTCAATCACCTCTAGGTGGTTTGAAAATTTCTTCGGTACAAAGAAGATTGCAGGCAAAACAAAAATCGCCATTAGCACAAAACTCATTTGTGCGGAAGTTGGGTAAACCAATCCCGAAATAAAGGTGAAAAGCGCCATCATAATACAACTAGAGCTTGCAAAATATAGCCCTTGTAATTTTGGAATCGTTTCACTTGGCTGAGAAGTGATATAACGAATCATCGCAAAATGCCCCATTGCATAAGTGAATGCGTGTAGCATTTGGGCGAAGATCAGCAGCGTAAAATCTGTTGTGTAAGCAATGGTTGTCCAGCGAATGATTGCGGCTAATGCCGAAAACAAGGTCAAATAATGAATTTGCCAAGTTCTAAAAAAACGTTTAGAAAAGAAGAAAAATACCACTTCAGCTACCACACCCAAACTCCACAGCCAACTAATTTGTGAAGTGCTAAGACTGTTTGCAGACCAATAAATCGTGCCATACGCATAACAAGCCGCGTGTGAACCCTGAATAAGGGCGGTGGCAATAATCATTCTGATTGTCGTTGGATTTCGCAATAATTCACGATAACTCGCTGTTACCGCAGCTTCTTGCTTTTCCTGCTGATTAAATCTTTGTGTAGGATTTAAACTAATCCCCAGCCCCCAAAAAACTAAATAACCAATAATAATGCCGATAATTGCACTTTTTCCTAGCCAACCAAGCAAATAGCCTGCTGTAATCGAGCCAACAATAAAAGCTAGCGAACCAAATAAACGACTTTTGCCATAATCCATTCCTAACTGCTGATGCCAACTCGTAGCAATGGTATCGCAAACAGGCATAATTCCGCCATTCAACATATGAAACAGTGCTAAAATAGGAATAAGCCACCACAATGATTGTACCGCCCAACTCACCGCTATCAGCACCAATACGCTTAACCAAGTTAGAAGGCGACTTAATGGAATCAACTGATTAAGGTGCTTAACATTTTTAGTGAAAAAAATAGCACCGGCAAAACGACATAAATAACCAAGGGAAATCAATGTGCCAATTAATTCCACATCATAGCCATACTGTGCTAACCAAATCGGTAAAAACGGCACAATGACACCATAAGCACAGTAAAAACCGAAAAATTAAATGATGACCATTGAAAAGGGGTGAGTTTCAACATAGGGAAAGTCCCAACTTTGATTTTCAGATATAAAAAAGCCGCTCTTGGCGACTATCTTATTGATTTATTTCTATTTTTAGATGGTGCCGAGAACAGACTTGAACCGCCATGACTCGAAAGTCAAGAGATGTAAAATCCCTTATATAGCTCCGCTAACTTAAATAGCCCTTCACATAGAAAGATTCAACCAACATTACCACAAGCTCTATCGTTTAATAGATACGCTGATCCTACACAAATTCTAAAATTTGTAAAGGTCGGATATTAACTTTAACACTATATTAGACTAGCCGTTATATTTATAGCTATAAAAATGAAAACAACTCATTATAAAAGCAAAACATCTATACAGAAAACAACTATATTGTTTTGAGGTTTGAAGTAATAGTTTATTCTGCTGAATAATTTACTATAAATTATATTCGAATTCAGTTACCTAATTTTATCTTAGATTAGAAAGTCAATAACTATCATTTTAATGATACCAAACTAAAAGTTCTTTTTTAGATTCTGATAAGCTTTTCATAATTCTTAATTATGCGTCTTTGAAAATACTTATATAAAAATTTTTGTAATAACTCTTAAATATCCCAGTTAAAGCTTTCGAATCAAATCTCTCTAAATATTGATTTTTAAATAAAAAAGTTATTTCGTGTAGAATAAAATTCTACCATATTCTCTTTATTTGTAGTTACAGTCACTTTTCCCAAAGGTATATAACTAAGATCAAATTCCACTAAAAGTATGATGTGCTTGACACACCATACTCGTAACTAATCTAGTTAATTAAGCTTCAATTGGTGTACGCCAGTCATCTGAACCTGATGTACCTGCTACAGTATGCTCCCAAGTGATTTTTCGGTAAGCTAAAAAGACATCAAGTAATTGAGTAAACTCTTTTTGAGAAGGATCCTGTGCATGTGGCATTAAAAGATCCATATTAACAATAGTTGCATCTTCTAATGTAGTTGTGAAGTAATGCTCTTGTTTGCCTTCAACTGATGTGCGATACCATTTTAATTCTACTTTCGGTAGCATTTCTCCTGAAGCTAACGCATTATAAAGCAATGGAACTGCTTTATTTAGGGCTACCGTTAAAATTAATGGTTTATGTGCACGTTGACCTGATGGTTGACCTGATTGTGGATCCGTTGGCACGGTCACTTGGTGTTTAACCTGCTGAACCAACATTTGATCTTCATGACCTTCAACAAAAATATTTCCCACAGAATCAGCCGTAAACGCACCAGCTGTGATATTACCTTGGGTTTTTCCTGTAATTGAAACGTAACATGGAGTTGGTCTATATACCATGTATACCCCCTTTTCATTCTATACAATTAAAGAAGGATAATGCTATGAGTAAAAAAGAAGGTTCTGTTGCACCTAAAGAGCGAATCAATATTAAATACGTCCCAGCAACAGGCGGTGAAACTGCCGAAGTTGAATTACCATTAAATCTCTTAGTTGTTGGTGATATGAAGGGAAAAGCAGAAGACTCATCTATAGAAGAGCGATCAATGATTTCTATTGATAAAAACAATTTTTCTTCAGTTATGGAAGAAATGGAAATTGGTTTGAATATTAATGTTGCAAACAAATTATCCGATGACGCATCACCAGATGATGAAATTAATGTGCAATTAGACATCAAATCTCTTAATGACTTCTCTCCAGATAACATTGTTAAATCCGTTCCAGAATTACGTAAATTGCTTGAATTAAGAGAAGCATTAACTGCCGTCAAAGGACCACTTGGGAATGTTCCGGCTTTTCGAGCTAGAATCGCAGAACTACTCGAAGATGAGCAATCCCGAGCTCAATTACTTGCAGAATTAAATTTAGTTGATAAAAAATAGTTGATCATACCAGAGGACTTTAGATATGGCTGATAAAATCCAAACAGAACAAATCGAACAAAATACCACTACTTCGGGCTCATTACTTGATGAAATCATGGCTCAAACAAGGCTTTCTGAAGATAGTGAAGGCTATGATATTGCTAAACAAGGTGTCGCTGCTTTTATTAGTAACATTTTAGAAACAGGCTCTAAAGAAGAGCCAGTAAACAAGTTATTAATAGATAAAATGATCAATGAGATTGATCGGAAATTAAGCGCCCAAGTAGATGAGATTCTACATCACAATGAATTTCGTAATTTAGAATCATCTTGGCGCTCATTAAAATTATTAGTTGATAAAACAGACTTTAGAGAAAATATTAAGATTAACGTTTTTCATGCAACAAAAGAAGAATTACTCGATGACTTCGAATTTGCACCTGAAATTGTTCAATCTGGTTTTTATAAACATGTTTATTCTTCTGGCTATGGTCAATTTGGTGGAGAGCCCATTGGTGCCGTGATTGGGAACTATGAATTTACCCCGAAATCCCTAGATATGAAACTCTTGCAATATGTGAGCGCTGTAGGTTCTATGGCTCACGCCCCATTTATATCTTCCGTATCCCCCGCTTTCTTTGGTATTCAAAGTTATACTGAATTACCTGCAATTAAAGATCTAAAATCAGTGTTTGAAGGACCAATGTATGCTAAGTGGCGTTCATTACGAGAATCTGAAGACTCTCGTAGTTTAGGATTAACTGCCTCTCGTTTCTTAGTTCGTTTACCTTACTCTGTGTCAGACAATCCGGTAAAAACTTTTGGCTATGAAGAGGATGTAAGTAAAGACCACGAACACTATCTATGGGGTAATAGCGCATTTTTACTAGCTTCTTGCTTGACAGATAGTTTTGCTAAATATCGTTGGTGTGCAAATATTATTGGCCCACAAAGTGGCGGTGCGGTCTATGATTTACCAGTTCATATTTATGAAGCGATGGGACAAATTCAGTCAAAGATCCCAACAGAAGTGCTTATTACAGATAGAAGAGAATTTGAATTAGCGGAAGAAGGATTTATAGCATTAACTATGCGTAAAGGTAGTGATAATGCTGCATTCTTTTCTGCTAATTCTGTTCAAAAACCAAAAATTTTCCCAAATACAAAAGAGGGTAAAATAGCAGAAACCAACTATAAATTAGGTACTCAATTACCATATACATTTATGATCACTCGAGTAGCTCATTTCTTAAAAGTATTACAACGTGAGCAAATTGGTAGCTGGAAAGAAGCAACTGATTTACAAACCGAGTTAAATAAATGGCTCAAGCAATATGTTGCTGATCAAGAAAACCCACCTGCAGATGTTCGTAGTCGTCGCCCATTCAGAGCGGCATCTATTTCTGTATCAGATGTAGAGGGAGATCCAGGTTGGTTCTTATCTTCCATCAAATTAAGACCACACTTTAAATATATGGGATCTAACTTTGAACTATCGCTTGTTGGTCGTCTAGACAAGGAATAGAAAAATGGCATTATTAAGTTGGCAACGAGATAGTACAGCTAGCTTATTTGAGCGTATACAGGGGAAGGAGGTAAATCCTTCTCCTCTCTCCCATTCTGGTCTCAAAACTTTTATTGAGTCAATAAAACATAATCTTAACAATATCCTCAATACTCACCCAGGCACATCACAAAGTGCGGCCCAATTAGGTATTATGGACTTAAATGATGCCACGAGTAATACAGGGGATATCTATCAAAAAATATCCCAAATCATTCAAGAATGCATTTTGAATTTTGAGCCTCGAATCATCGCGGTAAATGTGACACCCTTTCCTAATGAAGAGCAACCTCTAACCCTATTTTTTTACATCACGGCAACAGTATCCTTTGAAGACTACACCAAAGACATTGCCTTTAATTTACACCTAGATAACGATCATCGTTATTATCTAGATATGAGCAACATTACTTAAGATGTGATTATGTCTCTTGAAAAATATTTTAGACAAGAATTAGATTATCTGCGTGAATTAGGTAAAGAAATTGCTAATGAAAAACCTCATTTGGCTAATTTTTTATCTGAAAAAAGTGCCGATCCCGATGTTGAACGATTACTAGAAGGCTTTGCCTTTTTATCTGGTAGTTTAAGAGCCAAAATTGAAGATCAATTTCCAGAGTTCACTCATAGTTTAATTAATATGCTCTGGCCAAATTATCTGCGCCCAACACCAAGTATGACTATCGTTGAATTTTTTCCCAACCCTAAAGTTGCAAAAGGTTTTGATGTCGTAAATAAAGGCACCACGTTATTAAGCCGTCCTATAGCATCTGGTAACTCCGACAAAAAACTACAATGTCAATTTCAGACTTGCCGTGATGTTTGGCTCAATCCCTTCTCTCTTTCGGATGCAAGTGTATTAAATAGTAACGAGCAAGCTATTATTAGCTTAGTATTTTCTAGTGAATCACCACTAAAATTCTCTGAACTAGATTTAAATAAGTTGCGTTTTTATCTAGGGGCAGATGATTACACTAATCAGCAACTATATCTATGGTTTAGCTATTACTTGACAGGTGCAGAGATTGTTGTCAACGACCAGAAAATAACATTAACTGAGTTTAATTTTTCACCTGCAGGATTTAATAAAGAAGACGCACTCTTACCTTACCCTAAAAATGCTTACAGTGGTTATCGGATCTTACAAGAATATTTCTGCTTTCCCGAAAGCTTCATGTTCTTTGACGTAAATGGTATCGCTCCACTACCAAATACTCTTGATGAATCAAATCAATTTATATTAAACCTCTATTTCTCTGAGCCATTGTCTTCAGATGTTCAAATCAGAAAATCAACTTTTAGACTACATTGCACACCTGCAATAAATTTATTTAAGCATAGTTGTGAACCGCTCAGATTCGATGGAGATAAAGATGAATATTTGCTAAAAGGAAGTTATTCTCATCCTGAATGGTATGAAATATTCTCAGTAGATCAAGTATCAAGCCATGTTGAAAATACGAACAATAAAGCTAGAGCGCCTCGTCATTCTTCTACACGTCATTACTTACCTTTTGAAAGCTTTGAGCATCAAATTGAATATGCTAAAGATGCCTTATTTGAAAAAGGATTTGATCATTATATTTCTTTTGTAAGAGGCGATGAGGTAATAAGTTTAGGAAAAACCGAATCCATCTCGATCAATGTGACTTGCACTAACCGTGAAATACCAACCAACTTAAAAGTTGGTGATATTTGCATTGGCACAGAAACAAACCCAGCAATTGTTGAATTTAAAAATATCACTCGCCCATCTATGCCACTGCATCCATTACTAGATGGAACACTCGCTTGGAAATTAATTTCCAATTCTTCACTAAACTACTTATCGTTACTCGAAATTGAGGCATTAAAAGAGATTATTAGAACCTATGATCTGCCCAGCTGGCATAGTAGGAGAAATGCCAAAATGTCCCAAAAGAAACTTGATGCGATTAAGTCAATAGAAACCAAGCCAATAGATCGATTATTTAAAAGTGTTTCTATTAGAGGACTACAATCTACCTTATATATCAAACAAAGCGAATTTAACTCTGAAGGTGAAATGTTTTTATTTTGCACTGTGCTATCCCAGTTCTTCTCTCTCTACGCAAGTGTAAATTCATTTCACAAACTGAAAGTAATAAATTTAGATAATCAAGCGAGCTATGAATGGCCTATTCAAATCGGACAGCATCAATTGATGTAAACACCGTCTCCCAAAAACTAGATATTAGCCGATACAATTTCTATCGGCTAATGGAGCTATTATGTAAAATCAAAGGGGTTGATCCAAGTGAAAGCTTAAGTTTATTACCTAAAGATGAAATTATTCGCCTAACATCACTAGCCGGATTAGGCTTCCCAATTAGAGACATCGCTAACTTAAAAGAATTACCGGAAGGAACATTTGAACTTCAAGTTTCTTTTTTAGGTTTGCATGGTAGCCAATCGCCCCTACCTGGCTATTACCTAGATAGTCTAGCCACTGAATATCTTCATAAAGAGACAAAATTAGTTGATTTTATGGACTTATTCAACCATAGACTATCGTTATTACTACATCAGATTTGGCGAAAATATCGCTACTACATAAATTACCAAACAAATGGAACTGACGAATATTCTAACAGAATGTTTGCCTTAGCTGGACTTGGCTATAAAAGTATCAGAAACAAACTCTCTGTCAATCATTCCAAAATGTTAGCTTATGCTGGTATTTTATCTAGTCCTGCTCGCTCCCCTGAAATCATTTGTAGCTTAGTTTCCCATTGTTTTGATTTAGAGTTCGTCTCACTAGAAAGTTGGTGTTTTCGTT
This sequence comes from Avibacterium gallinarum, assembly GCF_002921135.1. Lineage (GTDB taxonomy): Bacteria > Pseudomonadota > Gammaproteobacteria > Enterobacterales > Pasteurellaceae > Avibacterium > Avibacterium gallinarum. The sequence continues at coordinate 33,226 of NZ_PQVJ01000002.1, forward strand.
ATGTTGAAATCATCGAAGATGAACAAAACCGATTAGGATTAATGAAAAAAGAAGCGGGAAAACCACCAAAAGGCCGTTCTTGTTTAGGTGAAAATTTCACCTTAGGTAGCAGAAAGCCAAACAGAGGAAGCAAATTTGGATTACAGCTCAACAACCTTTCTCGGCAAGAATTTTTGTCATTTTTACCAAATGGAGAAAATTATCTCCCCCTAGTTACCTTTGTCTCTTTTATATTAAAAGATCAATTTGCCTGGGATTTGAGATTAGGATTAGCAAAAGAGCAAGTATCAGGTATGGTTTTAGGAACCGAGCAAGATAGTTTACTTGGCTGGACAAGTTTTATAGGTCATCCAGTGCAAGAACCCGATGTGTTATTGACAATTAGAGAGTAAAAATTAATACGAATTTAGCAAGGAGAAATTATGTTCGACTTATTCACCTCCAAAGGCCTCCATTTCACCCTTGAAGTAGCACAACTGCCGCCTGACACCTTCCGTGTTGTCAAATTCGATTTCGAAGAAGGCTATAATTCCCTCTTTAAACTCTCTATTGTCGCGGCAACACAACATAATCAGCTTCCATTTGGTTCACTGCTCGACTGCGCTGCAACCCTTTCCATCTGGCAAGATGGTGAGCGACAACGGAATATCTCCGGTATCGTCACACAAATCAAACTCGGTAAAACCGGTGAACGCTATACCTTTTATCACTTTACCCTCTCCCCTCATCTCTGGCGATTAACCCAAAAAAGACGCTCTCGCATTTTCCAGCATACCAGTATTGAAGCTATCTTAAAAACCCTGCTAAGCGATTCCGATGTGCTTTTTCACACCATTGATATCGCCTACCGTACAAGACGGGAATATTGCGTGCAATACCGCGAAACCGATTATGAATTTTTCCAACGGATTATCGGTGAAGAAGGCTTGTTTTTCTTTTGTACGGAAGATGAACATAATCGAATTGACCGGCTCTTTATTTACGATGATGCCCATCGTTTATCTAAAGAAGATACCCTCTCCCTTGACTATAATGCCAATCCTACCGTATTACGCCAAGCCCCTCATCTCCGTACCTTCCAATGGACCGAACAAATTCGTTCTTCTGAAGTGTTGTTAAAAGATTACACCTTCAAAAAACCAAACTGGAATGCGGAATATGGCTTACAAGGCACACAAGAAGAGATTCAATTCCAAGGAGACTACCCTTCCTGGCCGCTATAAAAATGACAGCGGCGAACGTTTTGCCCAATATCGTCTCGACAGTTTACGCCGTGATGCCCATACGGGCGAGGGAGAAAGTAATCACTTTGCCTTAAGGATAGGTCAACTCTTACACATTCATCGCCACCCTCGTGCTGACTTCAATCAGCCTTGGCAATTAACTTACATTCAACATCATGGCGAACAACCGCAAGCCTTGGAAGAGGAAAGCCATTTTAGCCAACGTGAAAACACCACCTTTATCACTAATCGTTTTGAATGTCTTTCTCCGGAGAAAACTTTCCGTAGTAATTTCCCTCAAAAACCACAAATCTGTGGCACACAAACTGCGGTAGTCACTGGCCCCAAAGGGGAAGAAATCTTCACGGATTACCAAGGCCGGGTTAAAGTGAAATTTCATTGGGATAAAGGGGAGTTCAACGACTCCAGAAGTTCTTGCTGGGTGCGCGTTGCTCAACCTTGGGCGGGGCAAAACTGGGGGATGCTCGCCATTCCGCGTGTTGGGCAAGAAGTGGTGGTGAGCTTTTTAGAAGGCGCCCCTGACCAACCGCTGATTATTGGACGCGTGTATAATGAGCTACAAATCCCTCCGGGTAATCTGCCTGCCACCTATACCCAAATGCACATTAAATCGAAAACTTACAAAGGGGAAGGTTACAACAGCATTCTCTTTGAGGATGCCGCGAACCGAGAATTATTTGAAATGCATGCCCAGCGGGATATGACCACCTTGGTTGAGCATGACCAAAAAAATCACATCAAAAACCACCGCACTTTAACAGTTAACGGTAGCCAACGTACTCAAATTGACCAAGGCAGAACCACCCAAATCACCACTGGTAATGACATCAAAACTGTCTTAGCGGGAAACAATCTTGAAACCATCAGCTTACTTAAAGCTATCCAAGCGAAAGAGATTTTCAACGCGGCACACGACCGCATTGAGCTTGAAGTGGGCAAACAAACCAGCCTGACGATGGACAATGAAAAGATTCTCCTTCGCTTTGGTAAAAACACGATTTTAATGAATGAAGAAGGGATTTGGTTGGATGGTGTGCATATCGGAATGCAGGAGACAGAAATCGAATTAGCCTCAAACCAATCGCAATATGAAGATAAAAAAATGACTTTACAATATGCAGATATCTATGGAAAATCCCCACAAGGAGAAGAAATCACCCTCACACCATCTAAATCGGGTCAGTCGCTTCAACTTACTGCAGATAGCCAAGGGAAAATAGAGATAGAAGACACGAGTCTCAACTTTTTTACTGCAACTCAGTCAACAAGGGAGAAAAAGTAGATGTCATCAGCAGCGCATCACAATGAAACTTCAACAAGAAGAAAAGAAGTTCGCTATATTTTCTTACCTGGAGAACCTGTTGAAAAGCTCGCTCGTTCTTGTGATTACACTATTTTATTAGGCACTGTACAAGAAGTTGTGTTCAACTTCCAAACGAAACTATTTACAGATTTAACCGTTGAAATTCTCCCAAGTGAAAAAGATAGCAACAATTTTAGACTCAATGCCGTTTATGATAAACAAACCAAGAAATTAATACATGGCAACTTCTCTATTTCAAATCAAGGCATTCCCTACCGTGTCCAAGTGAGCCGATTTTTTGATGGCACATTTATTGTTCGCTCAAAAGATAAAGAACTGGGACGATACAAAACCACCAGAATAGGCATTCAGACCGAAGAAATAGAAAAACCAGATTTATGGCTAGAGCCTATGTATATTGGATTTTCAGATGTGCCAGACATCAATCAACTACATGGCATTCATAAGGCTCATCAACAAAGTGCTTATAAATGGGTAAAAACGCTTGATCAATTTAATCATCAGGAAGTATTTAAACCCCTCTATCAACCTGAACGCGTTCTTCAGGCTTTTGATGAATTATGGAAAGATAATGGTTATGCTTGCATCAAAAATGAGCCTGAGGAGGTTGGTGTGGTTGCGTTATTTAAAGTCAAAAAAGAGTCTAATCTCTCAAAAATCCCCTTACAATACTATCCTTTTGGAACACCAGTCGAGCGCTATAAAACAGCACAAACAGTTGAAGTAAGGGAATTAGAACATATCCTTGAAGATAAAGAATATAAGGAGCTTATAGAGATTCTCCAATATTACTCTAACGATGACATGACTTTAGTTAAAGATACAATTGATTACACATTAGAAAATAAACATTGGATAAAAGCAATAAATCATAAAGTCGAAGTAAAATGGATAAACGGATATTTAGCCATTGTATTTAAAGGAAAAACTCCTGCTTTTGGATTTAGATATGCGGGATTAGCGCATGAAAAATTAAAAGGTATAACCGGAGGGCTTCATATTAGTAAAAATATTAAACGGGTTTGGCTATCCGCAAAAGAAGTACTATCCATCAAATCATTAGCTAAAACAAATTTCTCCGGCCCATTAGCCGTAACAGGATTCGTGATTGATGTCATTTTGGATTATGATACAGTGATGTTGGATGAATCAGGGAGTCGAGATATTGTAGAGTTATTAGGAAGAATTGGATTATCTTTTTTGGGCGGAATGGCTACTGTATCAATAAGATCTATACTAACACCTTTACTAATAGCGGTGATTAGAACTCCTCATGCTGCAATAGTTTTTCTTATTGGTGGAGCAGTAATAGTTATTACAGGCTATTTTATAAACAAATCAGTTAATCATATTAAGGAGAAAATATGGGAATAAAATATTTTAATAGAGAAAATAAATACATTTTCAATATACATGGAGAAATACCTTTCCCGTTAAAATTTACTTTCCTAGCCTTATTATTTATAATTTTTCTGCACGTTATAATGCTTCTTGCTATCGACTTAAATATTCCTAATACAGAGAAAACCTATTTAACTTTTTATCTGGTTATATTTTATTTTTTATGTATAGGAGGATATTATTTTATCACCAAATATTTAAAAAGAAAAAACATATCATTACTTTAATATATTTACATTCTACTTTTCTTGGCTTTGGCGTTAAATTTATCTTTATGTTCCTTCCTCTACATATTGCTGTTTTCTTTCTACACCCAGAATTATATTTTAATATATCATACATGTTACTTTTTTATTGCAACTGGTTATGTAATAATGATAGATGACGATAAATTTTTTAATGACAGCCTACTAATTTATAAAGAAAAAAGAAAGATGAAGGTTATAGACTTTCCCTAGAAAACTTATTTACAAACCCAATATTAAAATATATTACTTATGGATTACTCCTATTTTTTTATTTTTCTTATGTTTAAATCAACCCAAAAACGTCATTCCAATGAGGAACTTTATTATGTTCTATATACTGTCAGCATGGCCACTTGTTATATATTATATTCTGAAGTCTGCTATCTATTACTCATAATTAAAATAGAAACAAAAAGATTAATAAAAATATGCAAGAGAGATAATAAAGATTCAAAGATAAAATGAATACTGTAGAAGTTAAAACTTCTATATAAGCCACCTTTAACTAAGGTAAAAAACAAACCAACTAAATTAGGAACTAAAGCATATCTATGAAAAAAATTTATATAATCATTTTAATGTTACTTATTTCTTCCTGTACAACTACGCCTACGGAAACACCGCAGAATACACAGCATTGGGCTGTATTACAGAACCAAGAAACAAACCTTTATAACATAGATAATAAATTATTTCGTAGTGAGCAACTCACCTCAGAAAACTATAATTTAATTCAAAAATACAATATAAAAACCATTGTCAATTTACGTTTTTTTGATCGTAATGAAGACAAGAATGCTTTTCAGCATACCAATTTAAAACTTATCAATACACCATTACTTTCTTGGGCAATAACTCCTAAAGAAGTCGCCAATGTACTATGGGAAATTGAACAAGCACAAAATCAAGGCGCGGTATTAGTGCATTGTTATCATGGCGCAGATCGTACAGGTCTAATTTCTGCTATGTATCGAATCATATATCAAAATTGGGAGCTTAACGAAGCAAAACGAGAAATGATTGAAGGTCCGTATGGATTCCACTCAATTTGGAAAAACATCGAAAGATTTTTTACCCCAGATAATATTAATCAAATTAGAGAAAACCTAATTCAATTAAGAATGAATAAAAACTAGCACAAGCTTTTAACAAAAATCTGCACCTTAATAAGTTGGCCTCTTAGTTCAACTTTTGGGGTGCTGATCAATTTTTTACACCGCACTTTGATTTTCCTTTGCAGTACAGCCCTGACGTGATAATATTTGGCATAATTATGCTAATTATTCTCATTTGTAAATTCTATTAATATGGTTAAACGCCGTTATTTGTTTATCTTATTATTGTTGCTTTCGGGTATTTCGCTGTTTTTGGGTGTGAGTACGGTCAATCTGCAAGGTTTGCTGGCCTTTGATTCCGCCCAATGGCAGATCTTTTTAATCAGCCGTGTGCCGCGTTTGGTGAGTATTTTAATTGCAGGGGCATCATTGAGTATTTGCGGATTGGTGATGCAACAGCTGAGCCGAAATCGCTTTGTTTCCCCAACAACCGCAGGCACAATGGATAGCGCAAGGCTTGGCAATTGTGGCAACGGTGTCATCGATCATCATTGTTTCTGTGGGGGTGATTCCCTTTCTCGGGCTGATTATCCCTAATATTGTTACCCTTTATTTAGGCGATAATTTGAAAAAAGTGCTTTCTCACACCGCGCTACTCGGCGCAGTTTTTGTGCTTTTTTGTGATATTTTAGGGCGTTCGCTGATTTATCCTTACGAAATTTCTATTAACGCCATTGTGGGCGTATTCGGCAGTGCCATTTTTCTTTATATGCTGTTAAAACAAAGGATTCAAAATGGCTAAGCGTTTCTATAATCCTAAGAAATCATTGATTTTACTCAGTATTTTTGCCTTGCTGAGTGTGGTGCTGTATGTGTTCTATCATCTGCCTAGCCGTTGGGAATATGCCTTATACAACCGCGCCCTTGCCGTGCTTGCCATTGTAATGACAGGCGTGGCCATTGCACTGGCGACAATGATCTTTCAAACCATTGTGAATAATCGCATTTTAACGCCAAGTATTTTGGGCTTGGATAGCCTTTATTTGCTCATTCAAACCCTGATTATTTTTCTCTTTGGTTCTAGCACCTTAACCTCAATGAACCCCATTGTGTTATTTTTTGCTTGCACCAGTTTGATGATTTTATTCGCAATGGGGCTATATCATTTTCTGTTTAAAACGGAGCAGCAAAGTCTATTTTTCCTGCTTTTAGTGGGGATCATTTTCGGTACATTTTTCCAAAGCTTAACCTCCTTTATGGAGGTGCTGATCGATCCGAATGAATTTCAGATTGCGCAAGATATTGGCTTCGCCAGTTTTAACCGCATCAATATTGATATTTTATGGATCGCATTGGTTGGCTTGCTCGCTACCATTCTTTATACCCTGCGCTATGTGCGTTATTTTGATGTGCTTGCCCTTGGGCGTGAACAGGCAATTAATTTAGGCGTAGATTATCTGGCGATCACTAAACGGTTACTCATTGTCGTGGCAATTTTGACTTCAATTTCCACCGCACTTGTTGGGCCTTTAACCTTCTTAGGCTTGTTAGTAATGAACGTAACCTTTGAATTTATTCGCACTTATCGCCACGCGGTGTTAATCCCCGCGGCAATGTTGATTGCGGTGATCACCCTTGTTTTCGGGCAATTATTGGTTTCCCAAGTTTTCACTTTTAATACAACCCTAAGCATCATTGTGAATTTTGTCGGTGGAGTGTATTTCCTTTATCTGTTATTAAGAGCAAATAAAAAATGGCAATAGAAATTAAAAATATTAATAAAACCTATGGCACGAAAAAAGTGGTGGACAACCTTTCGGTAACCATTCCGCGCGGCAAAATCACCTCTTTTATTGGCCCAAATGGTGCAGGGAAAAGCACGGTGCTTGCCATTATCAGCCGTTTACTGCGTGCCGATAGCGGTACCGTGAGCCTAAATGGCGTGCCGTTAGATCAACAAAAAAGCAGCGACATTGCCAAGCAGCTTTCTATTTTAAAACAATCTAATCACATTAATTTGCGTTTAACGGTGGAAGAATTAGTTGCTTTTGGGCGTTTTCCCTATAGCCAAGGAAATTTAACCAAAAACGACCGCACTTTTATTGATAATGCCATTGAATATATGGATTTAGGCGAGTTTCGTCATCAATATATCAATCAGCTCAGCGGTGGGCAGCGTCAGCGCGCTTATATTGCAATGACCTTGGCACAAGATACCGATTATATTTTGCTTGATGAACCGCTGAATAATTTGGATATGAAACATTCCGTACAAATTATGCAGGTGCTACACAAGCTCACCAAAGAATTAAATAAAACCGTGGTGATTGTGATCCACGATATTAATTTTGCGTCTTGCTATTCCGATTACATTATCGCAATGAAAGACGGAAAATTGGTGCATCAAGGGGACGTTGCCACAATGATGCAAGAACCGATTTTAGCCAGCATTTATGATATGCCAATTCCAATTCAACAAATTAACCAGCATAAAATTGCTGTGTATTTTCGACATCAATCAGCTTAATACAGGAGTATGCTATGAAAAAAACCTTATCAACCCTTGCCCTTAGCCTTTGTGCGTTACTCGGTGTTGCCAGCGCCAATGCGGCAGACATCACGGTAGAAAACGCCGCAGGCAAACAGGTGGTGCCACAAAACCCTAAGCGTGTGGTGGTGCTTGATTTTTCTGCGGTGGATACCATTCGTGCGTTAGGGGCGAAAGACAGCATTGTCGGCATTAGCAACGCAGGAAAAGTGCCTGACTATTTGAGCGAGTTTAGCAAAGAACATTACCCAAGCGTTGGCGTGCCACCAGAACCCGACTTTGAGAAAATCAATGATCTTCACCCTGATCTGATCATCGCCACAGGTCGCCAAGAAAAAGTGTTGGATCGCTTAAAAGAAATTGCCCCCGTGTTTTTCGTGAAAGTGGATTACGCCAATTTCTATCCAAGTTTTCAACAAAATATCCACGCCTTTGGACAAATTTTTGATAAACAACAATTGTCCGATGAAAAACTGGCACAGCTAGACAAGCAAATGAAAGCCCTTGCCGAGAAAACCAAAGGCAAAACCGCCCTACTCGCTTTAGTCAATGAAAGCCGTATAAGTGCCTTTGGCGAAAACTCACGCTAATGGCATTGTGTACAGCGGATTTGGCTTCACCCCAATTGATAAAAACATCAAATCGTCCACGCACGGAATGAGCATTGGCTTTGAATATGTGCTAGAGAAAAATCCAGATTATTTGTTGGTTGTCGATCGCACCGCAGCCATTACCGATAAAGCCAACAACGCAAAAACCGTGTTAGACAACGCCATTATCCAGCAAACCCAAGCCTATAAAAATAACCACATTGTTTACTTAAACGCAGCAAATTGGTACTTAACTTTCGGAGGGCTGGAAAGTATGGGCATTATGATTGATGAAGTAAAAAGTGCGGTGGAAAAATAAGAGATTTTTCTTATAACAAACTGGACTATATAAATTTCCCCCTTAAAAGGGGGAAATATTTATCTCTCTACATCACTTCTCGCACTTCCACCTTACGATTTTCATAACGAGATTTTGTACAAGCATCCGCAGTGGCAATCGCCGCTCTTGCTGCCTCTCCTGTCAATAATTTCTCAAATTCTGGGCTTGGTTTCATACCGTGCATAATGTCATTTAAGTATTTCATTTCTTTACGCATTACGGAATTAAGCCATAGAGGGGGACGTTTTCCGGGGTGACCATATTGAATCGCGCCGTCCATTTCTGTTCCTGTATAAATTCTGGTACGGTCATCATCTTCTTCTTGGCTTTCGTGAATCAAAAAGTGGCTATCTTTGCCGTCCACGCGTAAGGTGCCGCCACAATGGAACATATCTAATTTAATTGCGCCTTTTTCCCCTTGAATCAGCACATAATGTTCCCCCCAGCGAAATGCTGATCCCCACTCCAACACGGCAAATCGCCCATCATCAAATTCAAGGTTAAGAAATAACATATCATCTTCATCCCCAAATTGTTCCCCTTGATGTGCAACATTGCCTGCTGTCATCGTAACGGTTTTAGGCATTCCGCCCATTAAAAATTGCACACAATCTAATTCGTGAATATGATGATATAAATGCCCACCTGATTTTTCTCTTATTTTTTTCCAAGAAACGGACGGTTGAACATCTTCCCAGCCATTACGCGCGGTATGGCAATAAAGCACTTTCCCGATAGCCCCTTGATTAATTAGCTCTTTAGCGTGATGCACGCCATTAAAGAAATTCATAATATGCCCAGCCATAAAGACTACACCGTTCTCCTCGCAGGATCTGACCATTTCATCACAATCTTGATAACTGAGTGCAATAGGTTTTTCACAAAAAACGTGTTTTTTATATTTTGCCGCCAGTAGTACTGGTTCTTTATGTAAATAATTTGGTGTTGCCACAATCACACAATCTACATCTGCGCGAGATACAGCGGCTTCCAACGAGTCGGCCGCATCACAACCTAATTCTTGAGCTATTGTTTGACCATTTTCTGGATCATAGACAACCACCACTTTTGCATCCTCATTTTCATTCATAATTCTGGCTAAATCAGCACCAAAATAGCCGACACCAATTACCGCATAATTTTTCATTTGATTTCTCCTAAAAGAATAAATATAAGTTTATTTCACCGAGCCTTCAGAAAGCCCACCTGCAATTTTGTTCTGGATAAAAGTAAAGAACAGCACGGACGGCAACACCACCAATACGGAAGCAGCCATCATATCGCCCCAATCTAAAATCTCTGCACCATTTAATGAACGTAGCGCCACAGCAACGGTCATTTTGCTTGTGTCATTCACTAAAATCAGCGCATATAAGAACTCATTCCACGCATTAATAAAGGTATAAATTGCCGTTGCCACAATACCAGGTGCCACTAACGGCAACACAATTTTGAAGAAGACGGTAAATTTATTTGCGCCATCAATCCGCGCGGCCTCTTCAATTTCGATAGGCACAGTGCGGAAAAATCCAACCAACAACCAAACAGCATAAGGTACACTAAATGAGAGATACACAACGATAAGCCCCGTCATTGTGTTGGTCAGCCCCACTTTCGCCATTGCGATGGAATAAGGAATAGCTAAGAGAATTGGTGGAAAAATATAGGTGGTAACCAATAATTTTGACATTATTGCCCCCAATTTCGGGAAAAATCGAACAATTCCATAAGCCGCCATTGCTGAGATAATGATCGCGATAACCGTGGTGATCAAAGCGATAAATAAGCTGTTTTTGATATTCACGATAAAATGGAGATCATTGATAACGTGTTCAAAATAGTCCAACGTAAAGATTTTTGGCAAGAACCTTGTTGGCTCGCTGGTAAGTTCTCCTTTGCCTTTAACCGATGAAATCATAATCCACACTAAGGGAAACACCGCAATAATCGTGGTGATAATGAGGAAAAGATGTGCGGCAATATCACCTAACATTGATTTTTTCGTTTTCATTTTATTCCCCCTCTTTTTCCCAACGGCTAATCACTTTGAAATAGATAAAACAAACTAACAGTAGGAACAGGAACAACAGCACGGTTACCGCCGAAGAGCGTCCGAGCATTTTAGTTCCCCAGCCCATATTGTAAGCATAGATTGGTAATGTCATTGTTGAGTTAGCTGGCCCACCACCCGTGATGAGATAGATAATGTCAAAGTTGTTAAACACCCAAACTGTGCGTAACACCACTAATAATCCAATCACCACTTTGATATGTGGAAGTGTAATATGGCGGAACACTTGCCACGCATTCGCACCGTCAATCTTCGCCGCTTCGTATTGTTCTTGTGGTACGGTTTGCAAGGCGGATAGAACATTGACCATAATTAATGGCGCACCAAACCAAACATTAATAAACACAAGGCTAATAAATGCCCAAGTACTATCAGAAAGGAAGTGTGGCACAATATCCATTAAACCGAGTTTCACAATCATATTCGGCAAATAGCCATATACGCCGTTCAAAATCCATTGCCACGAAAAAGCAATCACAATGGTTGGAAATGCCCACGGAATAATTAATAAGATTTTGTATAACCATTGCAAATGACGAATACGATGTAATGCCATTGCAAGGGCAAATCCCACTAATACTTGTCCAACCAAAGAACAGATTGTCCATAAGATCGAATGAGAAAATGCCAACCAAAAACTCGGATCATTAATGACCGCCACATAATTATCAAACCCGACAAATTTCCAGTTCGGCATAATCAAATTCTTATTGGTAAAGCTGTAAAAAATGCTTGATAAGAATGGATAGATGAATAATACCGATACCACTATCATCGCAGGCAGGACAAAAATCCACCTTGTATAGTTTTTTTGATACATAAAGCCCCCTTCCCAATTATTGAGAATCTACATCTACCTTGAAGATAATGGGCGGCGGCGACCGCCCTATAATTTATTGAGCAACTGTTTCAAATAAAGTATTTAGCTGATCTTCGGCTTTTTTAGCGGCAACCATCGGATCTGTACCGTTCACCACAATATCTTGGAACATTGCTTCGATAATATGCTGATTGGTTAATAACCCGCCTTGTACAGTTGGCCCATATTCATACCCTATAGCAGTGCCGGTTTGTACCACATCGGAAATAACTTTTTCTGCGTGGGCAAATTTCTTCACAATTGGGTTATCTCTATAAGCCGGCTCATTTGCAATATCTTTAAGCGCCGGTAACATTCCTACTGGCACTGAAGCAAGGAATTTAATATAACGATCTTTATCATAAAGTGTTTTAATAAAGGCTTTACTAATTTCAGGATGTTTGGAATGTTTCCAAACCACTAAAGGAATATTCGCTGTTTCCAAGCCATAATCAGGATCACTCAGCTTCATTTTTGGTACTGGGTAAGCATCAACAAAATCTAATAATTGTGGCGTATTCGCTTGAACACCACCAATCTGGAAACCAGAATTAAAGTCAAACGCAGTTTTTCCTTGGTAATATAGGGTGGCTTGTTGTAACACATTGTAATTAATCGCATCTTTCGGCGAAGTATCTTTATACATTTTCACCCAGTATTTAATACCCTCTTGCGGAATTTCACTGGTAAGATCCACTTTTAGATCTTTGGTAAGCAAACTGCTGCCACGGCTTTTTACATATAAATTCAAAAAACGCGTTGCGATAAAATCATTTGTACCCATTGGTACAGATAAACCATATACCCCCTCTTTTGTTAATGCCTTAGCTGCCTGATACAATTCATCCCACGTTTTTGGCACAGACAATCCGTTTTTCTCTAATAAATCTTTCCTAATCCACATCACTTGTGCGTGAGAATACAAAGGAAGCGAGTAATTATTTTCTCCAACCGTTCCTTCATTAATCGCTGCAGTTGAAAATCGCGCTCTGCCCAACTCATCAATCAAATCGTTAATTGGGGCTAATGCCTCGACATTGATCATCTCAACCACTTGATTCGGTAATGCGGTGCTCAAATCTGGCACATTGCCTGAAGCCAATCCAGTTGTCCACTTGGTATAAAAGTCGTTCCAAGAAAAGGTTTCAATTTTGATCCGCACTTTAGGATTTTTTTGCATAAAGTCATTCGCGGCCGCTTGAATTACTTCTAATCTTGGCCCTTGAGTAAAGGAATGCCACATCGTAATATTTCCCGACAATTCCGAAGACGCAGAGTCCTCCTTCATAGTCGCTGCTTGGGATTTTTCATCTTTACAGCCATTCAACACCAATGCCCCCAACACCACAGATGCCGCAATGGTTAATAATTGTTTCAGTTTCATAACTCACCTCATATTGTTTGAGCAGTTAAAACAACGCTTGCTCGCTGATTGGATCAAAAAAATGTGCCCGTTTCATATCAAAGGCTAAAGTAATTTGTTGTTCCATTTCAATTTTTTGTCGTGAATGAACAATCGCTTTAATGGGTTGCTCACCTAGTCTGGTATGCACGATATATTCCGCACCAAGCAATTCCGCCACATAAACGGGAGCAGTTACCCTTGCATTTTGATAAGAGCCAAGCAACAGCGGTTCGTTAGTAATATTTTCAGGGCGAATGCCTAAAATAACCTCTTGATGTTCCTTACCCAATGCCACTAAGTGCTGCCAAATCTCGTCAGGAATGGCTAATTGCTGCTGATCTGCGGTCAAAAACGCCCGATTTTCCAACCGCCCTTTTAAAAAATTCATCGTTGGTGCCCCAATAAAGCCTGCCACAAACAAATTGGCTGGACGATCATAAATTGCTTTTGGCGATCCGATTTGTTGCACTACGCCCGCATTCATCACCACAATGCGATCCGCCATTGTCATCGCTTCCGTTTGATCGTGCGTGACATAAATGGTGGTGGCATTGAGTTTTTTATGAATGCGAATGATCTCCGCCCGCATATTACTGCGTAGCTTGGCATCAAGATTGGACAAAGGCTCGTCCATCAAAAATACTTTTGGTGAACGAACAATGGTGCGTCCTAATGCCACTCGCTGCCGTTGCCCACCTGATAAGGCTTTCGGTTTACGATCTAGTAAACCATCTAGCCCAAGTATGGCTGCCGCTTCACGCACTTTGCGATCGATTTCCGCTTTGGCAACATTGCGTAACTTCAAGGCAAATGCCATATTTTCATAAACCGTCATATGTGGATAAAGGGCATAAGACTGAAACACCATCGCAATATCCCGATCCTTTGGCTCAACCTCATTGACACGGCGATCGTCAATATAAAAATCCCCTTCTGAAATGGCTTCCAGCCCTGCGATCATTCGCAATGTGGTTGATTTTCCACAACCCGAAGGTCCAACTAACGCGATAAATTCTTTATCTGCCACCTCAAGATTAAAATCTTTCACCGCCTCAAAACCATTGCGATAGCGTTTATAGATATGTGTTAGAGAAAGTGTTGCCATAATCTCTCCTTTTGGTTTAATTGTTCAATTATTCACTGACAATGCCATTAAAATAAGTTACTATTTAATCAATTAAGAGATAAGACATCAGATGTCTTAAATTTAGATATATGATGTCTTATTCTGTACAATATTTCTGCGATAGAGATCACAAAAATGACAAAATCTGAAAAAAAAGTGAAAAATCTCGCTTTACAAGAAGAAATTAAGCAACTGATTTTAGATCGTGGCTTAAAAGAAGGGGATTTAATGCCTACGGAAAATGAGCTAATGGAAACCTTAGCTGTTAGCCGTTCTAGCTTGCGTGAAGCGATTAAATCATTGGAAGCCTTGCATATTTTAGATATTCGACACGGTGTCGGCACATTCATTAGCCCCTCTTCGCTCACCCCGATGATCCACAGCCTCGCCTTTCATACTCAGCTACATTTGCAGAATAATATGAAATATCTGCTAGATATTTTAGATGTACGGGAAATTTTACAATACGGTTTTGCTCCCCTTGCCATTGCCCATATCAATGAACGCCACATTGAGGAATTGCAGTCAATGAACCTTGAGTTACAACGGCTTGCACGCAAAGAGCAATTTTCACTGGAACTGGAATATCAAATTCATCTGCAAACTTATCAAGCCATTAAAAACCCCTTATTGTTGCAATATTTAGATGCCTTTTGGCAAATCTTTCAACAGCAAGAAGCCAATTTACCGCCACCACAACTTTCACCAACGGACGTTGCTTTGCAATATCGAGAATGGGTTGATGCGGTTGAAGCCCGAGAAGTCGATCGCTTTCAGCACGCCCTGTTACGCTATTTCCGAGCCTTACGCCAACGCTTACAACAAAAGGAGAAAGAAAATGGATCAAATTAATGTTGCTTTAGTCGGCTGTGGCTTTTTCGGACAACAGCTCGCCGCAATTTTTAACCAATCCCCAGCCAAACTCGTGGGCGTAACCGATTTGCAAATTGACCTTGCACAAAACTTAGCAGAAAAGCACCGCACTTTTGCTTACGCCGATTTAGCCAGTTTATTGGCTCAACAAAAAGTCGATTTGGTCTTGATTGCCACCTATAATCAAAGCCATCGGCAGCTTGCCGAAATCGCCATTCAACAAGGCTGTGCGGTTTTTATTGAAACGCCTTTTACCATCAACGCACAAGACGCAACGGATTTACTCCAACAAGCCAAAGCCAAAAATGTCCCATTGTTTGTCGGGCATTGCTTACGAGTATTGCCCGGTTTACAACAAGCCAAACAATTTTTAACTCAGCAACGATTAGGTAAAATTACTGTTGTACGAGCCAATCGCCAACGTTGGATCAACCCAATTTATCAAAAAGATTGGTGGAAAAATGATATTCAACTCACTGGTGGTAAACTCTTTCACGAAATTCATGAACTGGATTTATTAGCGTGGCTGATTGGTGAGGTGGACGCTGTTTTTGCTCAATCCACCAATCGCGCCCACCTTGAAACACCCGATCATCACGACATTATTCAATTATTACTCCAATTTAAAAACGGCGTATTCGGCTCGCTGGAAATGGGTACAGCCTATCGCTTGCCTAAATGGGACATCGCTATTCACGGTGAACTAGGCTCAATGCTCATCAATTTCTTTACCTCAACCGTAACACTCACCTTTGCTAACGGCAACCGAGAGCATTTCAATATGTATAATGAATTTGAAGCCGATCTTTCATTGCGTGAAAGTAGCAAAGGCATTCAAAAATACGGGCAACCAAACGAACATTGCCCTTATTGGATGACCCGTGCGATTGAGCTGGAAGCTGAGAGCGTTCTTCAGCACTTATTAACTGATAAACCTAGCATACTGAGCGAATTGCCTGCAAACGCAGTTTATATTGCCAGTGCGGCAATGCGATCAATGCAAAATAAATCTTTGGTTTATATTGATAGATAAATTTCTCAGAAAAAAAACCGCACTTAAATAAATTAAGTGCGGTTAAATTTTTGCGTATTTTTAATTAGCTTTTAACACTTTCCGAATCAGGATCACCGTTAGCAATCGGTTTTAACAAAGTAAAGAAACAAATCACTGCTAATACTGTTAAACCTGTGCCAACCCAAACAGATACATCGTAGCTTAAGCCTAAACCGATTTTCGCGTAAGCAAGGAAAGTGGCTGATACCATTGTCATAAAGATCGCTGGAATAGTACAAATCCAGTGGAATTTATGATAGCGGTATAAATAAGCGGCAGCTGTCCATAACATTACCATTGCGGTAGTTTGGTTCGCCCAGCCGAAATAACGCCAGATCACTTGGAAATCAAGTTTAGAAATAATGAAACCTAACACGAATAATGGAATTGCGATCATTAAACGTTTTACTAAGCTACGTTGATCGATTTTGAAGAATTCAGCAATAATCAAACGTGCAGCACGGAATGACGTATCCCCAGAGGTAATTGGTAAAATCACCACACCAAGAACCGCTAAGATACCACCAAAATAGCCAAGCATATGGGTGGCAGAATCATACACCACTTTTGAAGGCGTACCAGCTGTGATCGCATCATTCATTAATGCTGGGCTATCGTAGAAAGTTAAGCCTACCATACACCAAATTAAAGCAATCACACCTTCACCAATCATCGCACCATAGAAAACAAAACGACCTTCTGTTTCATTTTCCATACAACGCGCCATTAATGGAGATTGTGTTGCGTGGAAACCTGAAACCGCACCACAGGCAATAGTCACGAAAATTAACGGCCAAATCGGTAAATCTTTTGGATGCATATTTTCAAAGAATTTCGAGAAGCTCATCTCACCAACTGTGTGGAATAAGGCTTTATCTTCAAACAATAAGGCAAATAACATTCCGAAAGACATAAATAGCAATAGCGCCCCGAACAGTGGGTAAATACGACCAATAATTTTATCCACAGGTACTAAGGTTGCAATGATGTAATAACCAAAGATGATTGCCGTCCAAACTAATAAGGTGCTTTTCATCTCTAAGTTAAACATTTCACCCACATTATCCACCGTTAGGTTGGTTAATAAGCTAGCTGGTGAAATAACGAATACGACCCCAACAAGAATTAATAATACGAGAGCGAGCGCATTCATAAAATGCTTAACAGGTGCCCCCAAATATTTTCCTGCAAGGTTAGGCACAGATTGACCGCCATTGCGAACACTCAACATTCCGCAGAAATAATCGTGTACCGCTCCAGCAAAAATGCAACCAAATACAATCCATAACATTGCAACAGGTCCGTACAACGCACCAAGGATTGGACCGAAAATCGGACCTGTTCCTGCAATATTTAATAATTGAATAAGCCAGATTTTCTTTTTAGACATCGGCACATAATCCACGCCGTCTGCCATTGTGTGAGCAGGTGTTGCACGGTTTGGATTAATCTTAAAAACGCGTTCAACTACAGAACCATACAAAAAGTAGCCCAACAAAAGTAAGGCTACGCAAGAGAGAAACCATAACATAAAGAACCTCATAAAAATTAAACATAAAATTTCGTGCGCAAGTTTAACAAGAGTAAATCTAGTGTAAATATATTGTTGCAGTTTATGTGATCTTCCGCACAGTTTTTATGCAGGGATTGAGAAAAAAGATCATCTAATTGGATCTATATACTTATTTATGAGTATTTAGGAGAGTAAATATAAAAAAATAAGGTGATGATTTATTAAACGATAAAAAATATCAGAATTTTTCACCGCACTTTATTTTTAGGCATAAAATGCGTTTCAAATGCTTAAACTGGTCGAACACTATCAAGCTCTAATACGCCACCAAATTCTTCACAAAGGCGTTGCAAACGTTCATCTGCTTGTAAATTTTCTCGCGCTTGATCGCTTAGCTCTTGGTAGATTTGTTTGCGATAATCCATTGGTGTGAGTTGCTGAAAATCGGTATTCACATCCACAGAAACAGCCATATCTTGCTGATAAAATTGGCTGAGGGCATTTTGTAATTGAATACGCAGTTTTTCATTGTTGAGGTGCAATTTATCTTGACGCAAGCCTAAGCGAATTTGCTTTTCATCTTGGCTTAAAATCACGCAATTCATTGCCATTTGCTTTGCCAAGCCTGAAATATCTAGTTGCTCAATAATTTCCGTCCATTTATCCTGTGCTTTTGCCATTGTGAGTACTTTTTCTTTTAATTCTGGTGTGGTGTTTTCCAAAATGGCTTTGCGGATTTCTGACGGGCTGGCGGTATCCTGCTCCTCCGCCATTGCAGGATTGCTCCAATTCCAGCGGTAGTTTTCTGGCAAATTGAGATCTTCTTCCTGATCAAGATCAGGCGAAAAATCTGGCGGATTTTGCACCGCACTTTCACCCACAGGCTCACTCACTAGCGAAATCATTGCCGCTGATTGAGATGGAGCTTGAGAAATAGCGGATTGAGAAACAGAAGGCTGAGAAACCTGATGAGTAGCTCGTGCCGTATTTTTTTGCTGAGTAAATTTGCGCTCTACCACAGGCAAGCTAATCTCTTGCGAATGAGAAACCGCTGGCTCTGAAACTAACTTTGCGTTATTGGCGTTAGTGTTTTTTTTCGCTCGCTGTCGGCTTAGAAAGCTGATCTAACGCATCAAGCACATCTAAAGTAGAGTTACTTACTGGCGAAGATGAATGGCTTGGTGTGGAACGAACTGCCTGTCTAGCAGAGGGCGTTGTTTGGGGCTGTGAAGGTGAATTTGCTTTGATCTGTTGTGATACAACAGGCATCTCCACTAATTTTGCCGGATTTTGCCCCGCACTTTGCGCAGAATTATTACGCTCATTCGCTTGTTCCACAGGCTGCATAGCAGGAGCTGCTTGGATTAATTTAGGGTGAAAAGCTAAGGCGCGCAATAAAATCATTTCCACACCCATTCGCTGATTTGGTGCGAAGGCAAGCTCTTTTTGTCCGTTTAAAATAATCTGATAGAAAAATTGCACATCTTCTGGTGGAAGATGTTTCGCCAAAAAGCCGATATGGCTTTCATCACTCATTTGCGCTTGTGGCAATAATTGGCACATTGCAATTTTATGCAGATTTTCAGCCACCGCTTTTAGCAGTTCATTCCAATCGCCGCCTTTTTCCGCCACCGCTTGAATAGCTTTCATTAAGGCCTCACCATTGCCCTGCTGTAAAGCGTACAAAATATCAATAGGCTGGCTGTCATCAAGCAAGCCGAGCATTGTATTTACCGCATCAAGGGTAATATTGCTGTTGCTCATTGCAATGGCTTGATCGGTTAAACTTAGGCTATCACGGATACTGCCTTGCGCCGCTTTAGCTAATTTTTCAATGGCTAGCGGTTCAAAGGGGATCTTTTCTTGCTGCAAAATAAAGGACAAATGATCGGCGATTTGTTGCTGATCGAGCGCTTTCAGATGAAATTGAATACAGCGAGATAAAATGGTAATCGGCAATTTCTGCGGATCAGTGGTTGCCAGCAGGAATTTGACATATTCAGGCGGTTCTTCAAGGGTTTTCAGCAAGGCATTGAAAGAATGACGAGAGAGCATATGCACTTCGTCAATCAAATAGACTTTATAACGCCCTTGTACAGGTTTGTATTGCACATTGTCGAGCAATTCACGGGTGTCTTCGACCTTAGTGCGTGAAGCAGCGTCAATTTCAATGAGATCGATAAAGCGCCCTTCTTCAATGGCTTTACAATGTTCGCAAACGCCACAAGGATTGGCCGTTACGCCTTCAACGCAGTTTAACCCTTTCGCAAATAAACGAGCAATGGAGGTTTTCCCCACGCCACGCGTACCAGAAAAAAGATAGGCGTGGTGCAGGCGATTTTCATTTAATCCGTTAGCAAGTGCTGTAAGAACAGGTTTCTGCCCTACCACATCGGAGAACTTTTGCGGTCGCCATTTTCTTGCTAAAACTTGATAACTCATTCCTTGCTCGCTTAGGATAAATTAGTGGCCTTCAAAATTCACTAATGAGAACGGGGTTACCCCTAAATTGCGTAAGCGTTGTTCGCCGCCAAGTTCTGGCAAATTAATCACGAACGCGGCATTTTTCACTTCACCACCAAGACGTTCAACCAACTTCACAGTGGCTTCAACTGTGCCACCTGTAGCCAATAAATCGTCAATAATCAATACGTTATCGCCTGATTGAATAGAATCTGTGTGAATTTCTAAGGTGTCTTGCCCATATTCTAGCTGATAGGATTGCGCAATGGTTTCACGCGGCAATTTCCCCGGTTTACGCACTAATACAAAAGGAATATCTAAGGCTAATGCCACTGGCGCACCAAAAATAAAGCCACGGCTTTCTGTGCCGATAACTTTGGTGATGCCTTTGTCTTTGTATTGTGCCACGATTAAATCAATGGTCGCCTTGAACGCCGCTGGGGTTTCCACAAGGCTTGTAATATCACGAAAGATAATGCCTTCTTTCGGGTAGTTTGGAATGGATTTGATCGATGATTTAATCAGTTCTAATTGTTTGTTCATTTTATTACCTAAAGTGCGGTCAAATTTTCGACCGTTTTGCATAAAAAAGAGCGGCACGCATATTACCACAGATTATTAAATTTAACGATAAATATCCGCACCATCTTTTCGGGTTTTTAATAAACGCAAAATCCACACATACTGCTCTGGCGTTGGGGTAACAAATTGCTCAATTTCTTTGTTCATCTCCCGTGCCATTTGTGCAGGCTCTTCGCTAATTGGCATTGGTGGGTGAATTTCCATTTCATATTTACCACGCTCTGCGTTATAGCGCGGAAACATTGGGATCACCACAGCTTTTGCCAATTTTGCCATTTTATTCAAGCCCGGCAAGGTGGCCTTATAAGTGGCAAAAAAATCTGCATATTCACTTAATTCTTCGCCATAATCTTCATCAGGCAAATAATACCCCATTTCGCCTTTTTTTACTGCATTAAGAAAGGGTTTTATGCCGTTTTGACGTGCGTGCATTTTGCCGCCAAAACGCTGACGTGTCATCGTCCACAGCCAATCGACCAATGGGTTACGGTGGGGATTATACATTGATGTCATTGGCATTCCATAAGTATGCAAAATGATCCCCGAGGCATCAATCGCCCAGCCGTGCGGCACCATTAAAATAATGTTATGCCCCGCGGCTTTGGCTTGCTGAATATAGTCCAAGCCGATAAATTCGCTACGTTGTTGCAGATGTTTTTTAGAACGCAATGCAATTTCACCAATGCCGAGCATCACTTGACTGACGCAAATAAACATTTCGTCAATCACCTTTTCCCGCTGAGCATCCGTCCAATCAGGGAAACAATATTGCAAATTGACCCTCGCCCGATGGCGTTGTTTTTTCGCTTTTTTGCCCACAAGCAAGCCAATTTTCGCGGCAATCTTATCCCTTAAGCGAAAAGGCACAAAGGCGAATAGCGCCAAGGCAAAAATACCAAACCAAACGCCCCAATATTTTGGCAATAAAAACGCCCATTGCCATTTGGGATCATAGCCCACGCGAGCGGTTAAGCGTACATCATCATTTTGTTGTGTCATAAAACCTCAACTAACCGAACCAGCCTTGATCATAAGCCATTTTGGCGGTCATAATAAAAGACATTATCACCACCATTGGGCGAATTAACTGCTTGCCTTTACTTAGCACCATTTTCGCCCCCAAATTCGCCCCAATCATTTGCCCGAACATCATCACTAAGCCTGCTTGCCACCAAATTTGCCCGCCGATTAAGAATAATAAAAGTGCGGCAATATTTGAGGTGAAATTTAGCACTTTGGCGTGAGCGGTGGCTTTGGCAAGATTGAAACCGAGCAAGGTAACGAATGCTAAACTTAACAGCGATCCCGTTCCGGGCCCAAAAAAGCCGTCATAAAAGCCAATTCCAAATCCTGCGCTAAAGGCAAAAGTGGCGTAAGAAATGCGTTTGTGCCGATCTTCATCGCCTAAATTTGGGGTGAATAAAAAATACAAACCAATGGCTAGCACTAAAAATGGAATGACTTTTTTAATCAACGCACTATCCACTAACTGAATAAGGATCGTGCCAAGCACTGCGCCGATAAAGGTCATTAGCACAAGCAGCCAAATTTCTTTTAAATCCACCGCTCTTTTGCGTAAAAAATAAAAGCTCGCGGAAAATGAGCCGCCACAGGCCTGCAGTTTGTTCGTGCCTAATGCCATTGCAGGGGGAACGCCTGTCATCAATAAGGCAGGAATAGTGATTAAACCGCCGCCGCCAGCAATGGCATCAATAAAGCCCGCAATAAATGCCACACAAAACAAGATAGCAATAAGGCTTAGGCTGATTTCCATTTGTCGCTCCCTTTTTTAATCCAACCATTCGCTTTGGTTCGGGGCATTAGTCACTTGCTGACATAAAAATGGCTCAGGTGGACGCGCTTTTGGTTTGTTTGTTCCTGTTGAAGGTTTAGCAGGCTTAAACCAAGAATATAGCTCATCACCACAGCCCTCGCCTGCTGGGACGGGCGCTTGATTTTCGCAGTAAGTCGTGCCTTTCGGACAAGTTAAACGCACGTGAAAATGTGAATCGTGTCCAAACCACGGGCGGATTTTTTGTAACCAGCGGCGATCACCTCGCACCGTTTGGCACAATTTCAATTTAATCGCTGGATTAACGAAAATACGCGCCACTTGCTTATCTTGCGCCGCTAAACGAATTAAATTGGCGTGATTTTCATTCCATACGGAATCATCAACACGTTGCGCTTTGCGATCCACCACTAACAAGCCCATTCCCGCTGGATTTTGTGCATCTTTATCGGATAAACGCCCTAAACGTAGCCAAATATCTGCGTCCAAGCCCATTTGGTGGCTGGCGTGTCCCGTTAAAAAGCGCCCGCCCCCCGGCATTGCAATATCGCCGATAAGCATTGTTGGAATGCCAGCGGATTTGGCTTTTTTGCCTAAGCGTTGCAAATAGGCAATCATATCTGGGTGTCCGTAATAGCGATTTTTGCTGGTACGGATCACTTGATAACCCTCGCCATTAAAAGGCAAAGGTTGCGCACCAATAATACAGCCATTGCTATAAGATCCCACTGGCGTTGGCTCGCCCGTAATAGGGCGTTTCACTTTTTGCCAATATTCAGGACTAGCCAATGCGGTAGTTGCAGAAAAAATGCCACAAAAAAGCACCGCACTTAATAATTTCATTGTTTGTTTCATTTACATTGAGCCTTAAAACGTAATAAATGATCTAACAGCACAATTGCCATCATTGCTTCCGCGATTGGCACGGCGCGAATGCCTACGCAAGGATCGTGGCGCCCTTTGGTGATCACTTCCACAGGCTCATTATTCAAATTCACTGAACGCCCTGCAATAGTAATGCTCGAAGTAGGCTTCAACGCAATGGTCGCAATAATCGGTTGGCCTGAGCTAATGCCGCCTAAAATTCCCCCTGCGTGGTTAGAACAAAAACCTTCCGGCGTCATTTCATCACGGTGCTGCGTGCCTTTTTGCTCCACCACCGCAAAGCCATCACCAATTTCCACCGCTTTCACCGCATTGATCCCCATTAAGGCGTGAGCGAGATCCGCATCAAGGCGATCGAAAACGGGTTCGCCTAACCCCACTGGCACATTTTCTGCCACCACGGTTAATTTAGCGCCGATGGAATTGCCTTCTTTTTTTAACTCGCGGATTAATTCATCAAATTTTTCCACCGCACTTGGATCGGGGCAGAAAAATGGGTTGCTGTTTACTTGTAGCCAGTCAATTTGAGCAATGTCTTCCACCGTTTTCGGATCAATTTTTACGGAGCCAATTTGTGAAAGATAGCCACGTACTTCAATGCCAAAATGTTCACGTAAATATTTTTTCGCAATTGCCCCAGCGGCCACGCGCATTGCCGTTTCGCGTGCGGAAGAACGCCCACCACCACGATAATCACGCAAGCCGTATTTTTGTTGGTAAGTATAATCGGCGTGACCAGGGCGGAAACGATCTTTGATTTCGCCATAATCTTGCGAGCGTTGATCAGCATTTTTGATAATCATTCCAATGCTTGTGCCTGTGGTTTTTCCTTCAAATACCCCTGAGAGAATTTGCACTTCGTCATCTTCCCGTCTTGGCGTGGTGTAACGTGAAGTGCCGGGTTTACGGCGATCCAAATCTGGCTGAATGTCCTGTTCTGAAAGTTCAAGCCCCGGTGGTACGCCGTCCACAATACAGCCCAAGGCAACGCCGTGGGATTCACCAAAGGTGGTTACGCGAAAAAGTTGTCCAATGCTGTTTCCTGCCATTATTTTTCCTTATTTTATTCCTTATGATTTCGCTAAATTTTCTGACACGATTTTTATTTCTTGCGATGTGGTTGGATTTTTAATGAACACATCAAGCTGATTGAAGGCAATTTCCACATTATGCGCGGCAAATAGCTCATCAATACGACGATTTACATAATCGATGGTTCGGGTGCGTTCATTTAGGTTACCTACATAAACACGTAGTTCGTGATCCAAGGTGCTTGCGCCAAAAGTTAAGAAGTATGCCACAGGCTCTGGATCTTTCAAAACATATTCACATTCATCTGCCGCTTGTAATAATAAACGTTTCACTAATTCTAAATCTGAGCCATAAGCCACGCCTACACTTAACACCACGCGCGTCATTGAATCAGTCAATGCCCAGTTGATCAAGCGTTCTGTTACGAAAGCTTTATTTGGCACGATCACTTCTTTTTTATCAAAATCGATCAGGGTGGTAGAACGAATACGAATTTTCGATACCGTGCCTGAATATTCCCCAATGGTTACCACATCGCCAATCCGCACCGGGCGTTCAAATAAGATGATAATACCTGAAATAAAGTTGGCGAAGATTTCTTGTAAACCGAAACCTAAACCTACCGAAAGTGCGGCAAATAACCATTGCAATTTTGACCACGACATTCCTAACACGGAAAACGCCGCGCCACCGCCGATAGCAATAATAAAATAGGTCAGCAAGGTGGTGATCGTATAAGGCGTGCCTTGAGAAAAACTCATTCGCGAAAACACTAAAACTTCAAGCAAGCCGCCAATATTTTTCACTAACGCATAAGTGCCGATGATAATAATCAAAGCAAATAATAAATTTAGCAAGGTGATGGATTCGCTCACCGTGCCAGTTTCTGTTACCACCTGTTGTTGCCACAAGGTTACCCCTTCTAAATAATAGGCAACGGTGATGAGATCAGACCACACCCAATAAAATAAGCCAAATAATGCCAGCCATAATAAGAGATCCACCACACTTTTCACTTGGCTTTTCACTTGCGAAATAGCTAAGCTTTCTTCTCGTGAATAATCTGAATTAAGATCATTATTATTTTCTTCTTTTTGCGCTTGTTGCGCCTGAATTTTTTCTTGTAAGCGGCGATAAGCAAGGCGTCTTGCCGATACAGTAAAGCCACGATACACCACATCGCGCGCAATCATCCAAATTACCAACACAAAATAAGAGGAGATCAAATGTTCCATCAAATTCAGTGCGGTGTAATAGTACCCCATTACGATCAACACGATTAATGCGATAGGTGCGATCACTAATACAATGCGTGAAAACTTGAATAAATAGCTCCGCTCTCCCGCTTGTTCTTGGGTTTTCTGATAAATGCTTACTGCATAGCGTAAACGTGGCCCTACGATGAAAAGAGAAATCACTAAAATTGAGATGGTTAGCACTTCACCAATAACATCATTGGTAATTCCTGCATCTAAATTCGTAAAAATAGAAGCATTCAACCATAACGCATAAATCCAAACAGAGCGTTTAGAAACAGAATAAAACAGCTGCACATTAGATTGTGGCATATTAAAGTGGCGATAGGCTAATCCATTAGGACGCAGCATTGCCAAGATAAAAGCAAAAAATAGCCAATACCCCGCCATTCTGAAAGACCACACCCAAAATGGTTCTGGCTTCTCAAAACAGATCGAGGCAATCAAAATTAAGGCTGACAAGAAAATGAAGGTGGAACGCAAGCATAAAATTAGCGTCCAAAAAATCGCTTCTGGTGTATAACGTTGTCGCTCACCTTTTAATGTATTGATCTTACTATTGATATAAGCCAAATGTTGAGTGATTTTCTCTTTTCGCCATTGAATAAGTGCGGTGAAAATCATTAACAAAATAACTAACACTGCGGTTGGCAGCAAGTTGTCTTTCCAGTTAGAAAAATTGATTAAACGCTTAATATCTTGCAACTGATATTTCACTTTTGGCAAGAAATTGGTAAACCAATCCATATCCAACGGCGGATTACTTCTCACCCAGAAACTTTGCTGTTGTAATTTTCCCTGCAAGGCATCACTAATTGCGGTAACCTGTTGCTGATTTAATTCAATATTAATGGCTAAATTTAGCTGATTATTCAAATTCGTAATAGAATCTGATAATAATTTACGCCGCTCTTGCAAAATTGTCGTAAGCTGGCTTTTTTCATCATCAGTTAAATGGGTATTCGTGCTTTTTTCTAAATTAGAAATATAGCTTTGGGTATCGTATAAATTATCCCGCAACTCTGTTAAATCAAAAATCTGTACGCGTAAATCGGTGATTTGTTTTGGCAAACCACGGATCATTTGATCCTGTGGTAACAGTTGTTTTTGCTTATTAATAATGCGCGAAAGCACCAATGTGCCTTGCAACGCACTAATTTGTTCATTAATGTTCCGTTCTGTTTGTTGCAAATTATCCAGCACGCTCTTTATTCGCAAACTATCTTGTGATAGTGCATTTAGCTGAGCGGTTTGTTTCACCAAATCTTGGCTAATTCGCACATTTTGGTTTTGCTGTTCTACAATAATGGGATTGCTATCTTGTACATTCGTTTGCGATTGCTTTAACTGTTCTGCTTGTTGGCGAGTTTCTTGCAAATTCTTTTCATTAATCACCTCTTGCAACATAGAAAGCTTAGTTTGCAACTGTTGTTGCATCAAATTTTTTTGCTCTAATTGGATTGTATAAAGCGAGGTAAGATCATTGTTGCCCTGCAACAACATTTGGTTATAGGTGTTTTGTAAACCGATCAAGACCAGTTCAGTTTCTAATTTCGTTTTTTCAACCGAATCTGCTGCTGTAATGCCAAATAGCAATTTATCAATTTCTTGTGAACGAATTAAATTTGCACTCAAGGCAGACTGCGCACGCTCTGGTGCAGCTCGCTGACTTACTAACTGCGCATTAATTGCTAGCAAATCCGTCTGGATTTGTTGCAAATTTTGTTGCGTGGCAATAGATTGCGTTTGTAAATCGGTAAGTGATAATTTCTCGAAATCTTGTAACGTAACAGGAGCGGTATTTTTTAATTTATCCACCGCAACTTGTAAATCTGCAACCTGTTTCGGGGCGTTATCCACCAATTTACTTAAAGCAGCGTTATCGGCTTTTTGCTTTTCAATATTTCCAAGCAAAGTGAGCGTTTCCTCTAGGTTTTGCACCAAGATTTTATTATTCACATCACTTTGATCTGACTCTTTCGCCGCAGCAAGCTGTGTTTGAATATCCGCTTCTTTTGGTAACGCTGCCCAACTTGCAGAAGCCCAAATCAAGGACAGAAAAAAGATCGCAAAAATACGCTCAATCAGTTTCATTTTATTTTCCTAGTAATTCTTTTAACGCCATTTTTAACGTATTGCGTGAAATTTTAATATTTCCCTGCTGGCATTGTGCCACATCTAGCGGAAAATAGTGTATGGGTTGTTTAAATTTTTCTAATCTTGTGGCAAGCCAAGTTCGTAAATTTTCTACCGCACTTTCACTAAATCCATTTGCAAATTCAACCATTGCTACAGGGCGCTGACCAAATTCGCTGTCCTCCACTGGCAGGATAAACACTTGTTTTATTTCAGGATAATGCAAGATTATCCGTTCAATATCTTCAGGCTGAATGTTCTCACCGCCCGAAATAAACATATTGTCTAAACGCCCTAAAATGCGTAACTCGCCATTTTGCCATTCGCCCAGATCTTTGGTATGAAGCCAGCCATCTTGTTGCACTAATGGTAATATTTCGCCCTGTTGCCAATAGCCTAGCCCTAAACCTGCGCCACGCAAACAAATTTCGCCATTAATCAGTTCAAGCTCTCGCCCTTTGAGTGGCAAACCCACGCCATTATATTGATCGCTTTTTTTCGCGCAAACCGTGGACGCCATTTCCGTCATTCCATAGCCTGAATAACAATTCAGCCCCTTCCTTTCTGCTTCTTGTGTTAAGGCTAAAGGAATATGACTTCCACCTAATAAAATATATTGTGTGTGAATAGTTTGTTCAGAACGTTGTTGTAAATAAGCGATAAATCGTTGCAATTGGGTTGGCACAAGGGAAAGATGAGAAACGCTAGCCGCTTCCGTATAAAAATCTTCATTTGGTAAATGCAGCCTTGCCCCTGCGTACAGCCAGCGCCACACAATGCCTTGGCCCGAAACGTGATATAAAGGCAAAGAAAGCAACCACGCATTTTCAGCCCCAAACGCCATTAACTCACACACGCCTTGCGCATTATCCAAATGCCCTTGTACAGTATGCACCACGGCTTTAGGGTTGCCCGTTGAACCTGATGTGAGCGTCATTGTGGCGGGGCGGTTGGGCTCGTAGTCCGCCATTGCCTGTTCTTTTAATATAAAAGAATGTGGCAAATCCGATGAAATCAAAAGTGCGGTGCAATTTTGCAACGTTTTTTCGCCCTTAGGATCGTAATAAAACGGCACTGCTGCGTTTTCACATAATTGCGTGATCTTTTCTTCTGGAAAGGCAGGATTAATCCCTAGCACTCTTGCGCCAAGCTGAATCCCAGCCAAATAGGCAAGCAATAAGGAAAAACTATTTTTTCCGCACAATGCAATGCCATCGCCAGCCTTTACCCCTTGCTGAGAAAACGCATAAGCCACGCCATTAATTTTTTCGCTAAGTTGTTGCCAAGAAAAAAGTTCGCCTTGCTCATTACGCAAGGCTACTTTGTGTTGATAATCAGGCTGAGCGGCATAATGTTGCCAAAGATATGTCATTGTAATGCCAATTAATTTGCAGTGAAAAACGACCGCACTTCATCAATTAATTCTTCTGGCAAGTGCATTGATTGCATCGCCCCTTCCAGCATTAACATTTTGCGTCCGCTGTTCGTATTGGTGATCACCCAATATGGCGTATCAGGAATTTGTTTTGGCTTGGTATGATTACCTGCCATTAATAGCGTGCCTTCATCGCGTGCAAAGTAAACGCGCGTACGGCCTTGTAAGGATTCTGTCGCCTGCGCAAAACTTTCTGGATTGGTGCGATAAAGCACGCGTAAAATCGCTAAAAAACGCACTACGGCTTTACTTTCTTGTTGGAAATCTGCCGACTGGATCAATTCACGCACTTTGCCAACCACTTTTTGGATCGCTTCATCAGATTGTTTTTTCGTGGACACTTTTTCTTTTGCCGCTGGCTTTTCTTCCACTTTTTCATTCGCTTTTTTATTTGATTGTGCAAATTCACTAGAAATTTCCACCGCACTTTGATTATCAGCAGCAAGGCTCGGCGCAATCGCCACGTTATTATCCGCGCGCACCGCAGGAAAATTGAGTAAACGGCGTAAAATATCAGAAGCACTCTCACCGATAGATCGGGTTTGGCTGGCTATGTATTGATAAAGTTCTTCATCTACTTCAATAATTTTCATTTTTTCTCTCCAGTTGCTTGATCTCTTTACGCTTTTGCAACATTATAACGATTTATTTTCAAATACTCACGCAAAAATTATGTCGCAAACGCAATTACTCAATTTTCAATTTCATCAATTAAAACAACCGACTAGCAACCCTACCTTGGTGTTTATTCACGGCTTATTTGGCGATATGAATAATTTAGGGGTGATCGCACGTGCTTTTTCGGAACATTACCCTATTTTACGTGTAGATTTACGCAATCACGGACAGAGTTTTCATTCTGAAGCAATGGATTATGAATTAATGGCGGAAGATCTATTGGCAACCATTAAACATTTAGCTCTAAAAAAAGTGATCTTAATCGGCCATTCAATGGGCGGAAAAACCGCAATGAAAGCGGCCGCACTTCGCCCTGATTTAGTGGAAAAATTGATCGTGATTGATATTGCACCCGTGAAATATGGCGAACACGGACACGATAGCATTTTTGCTGGATTATTTGCCGTGAAAGCCGCGCAGCCTGAAACTCGCCAACAGGCCAAACCGATTTTAAGCCAACATATCCCGCAAGAAAGCATTCAGCAATTTATGCTGAAATCTTTTGATGGCCAATCAGCGGAAAAATTTCGCTTTAATTTAACCGCACTTAAACAAAATTATGCCAATATTATGGATTGGCAAACTTGTTTTTACCCCAACCCTACCCTATTTATTAAAGGTGGGCAGTCGGATTATATTCAGCCAGAATATAGCGAGCAGATTTTAGCGCAATTTCCGCAAGCCACATCCTTTACCATAAACGGCAGCGGACATTGGGTACACGCGGAAAAACCAGAAGCGATTATTCGCATTATTCAGCGTTTTTTAGATAGCCAATAACAATCTCACCAATCAAAGGTTGAGGGTTTTAATCAACTATGAATTGTGATATAGTTCGCGCTTATTGACAGTTGTAGCTTATCATTCTCAATTAGCTACATTTTAACCAGCTCAGTGATTTGAAAAATGGCAAAACAAGATGCAGATTGCATAACCCTAGATCTGTTTGCTAACACCCCCAAACTGGGACGCCCAAAAACAAATCCGCTGACCCGAGAACAACAACTCCGTATCAACAAACGCAATCAGCTTAGGCGGGATAAATCCTGTGGGCTAAAGCGTGTTGAGCTAAAATTGCATACGGATATTGTTCAAAAATTAGAAGATTTAGCGTCTGTACAGCGTGTTAGTCGTTCAGAGTTAATCGTAACGATTTTACAAGAATATTTTAAATTTCAAGAACATAGGAAATAAAAATGGCTATCGTTGGTTTATTTTATGGTAGTGATACGGGCAATACTGAAAACATTGCACGAATGATTCAAAAACAATTAGGCTCAGAAGTGGTGGATATTCGTGATATCGCCAAAAGCACAAAAGAAGATATTGAAGCCTATGACTTTTTAATGATTGGTATCCCAACTTGGTACTATGGCGAAGCACAGTGCGACTGGGACGATTTTTTCCCAACCTTAGAAGAAATTGACTTCACCGATAAATTAGTGGCCATTTTTGGTTGTGGCGACCAAGAAGACTATGCCGAATATTTCTGCGATGCAATGGGAACGGTGCGTAATATTATCGAACCGAAAGGCGCAATTATCGTAGGTCATTGGCCAACAGAAGGTTATACCTTTGAAGTTTCCCAAGCATTGGTTGATGAAAACACATTCGTTGGTTTATGTATTGATGAAGATCGTCAGCCAGAACTCACCGCAGAACGTGTTGAGAAATGGACAAAACAAGTTTTTGATGAAATGTGTTTAGCTGAGTTAGTTGAATAACCCACCAAGAGCAAAAGAAAGGAAACATTATGTCTGAAGAAAATATCAAACTTCTTAAAAAAGCGGGGTTAAAAATCACCGAACCACGCTTAACGATTTTAGCGTTAATGCAAGAACATAGTATGTCGCATTTTTCTGCAGAAGATGTTTATAAACTATTGCTTGAACGTGGTGAAGATATTGGCTTAGCCACCGTTTACCGTGTGCTTAATCAATTTGACGAAGCAAATATCCTGATTCGCCATAATTTTGAAGGAAATAAATCTGTTTTTGAACTTGCACCTAGCGAGCATCACGATCACATTATTTGCGTGGATTGTGGCAAAGTGTTTGAATTTAATGATGAAATCATTGAACAACGACAAAAACAAATCAGTGAACAACACGGTATTAAGTTAAAAACCCACAGTTTATATCTTTACGGAAAATGTAGTGATATTGATAACTGTGATGAAAAAGAGAAAAAATAATCTCGTTTTCTCCAAAAACTTACAAAAAAATCACCGCTCTTTGATCTGCTCCCAAAAAGTTGGATATCATCCACGAATTAAGGAGCAGATTTTTTATGAGAAAACATTATTCAACAGAATTTAAACTATGGACGATTTCCTTAGCCTCTGAGAAAGGCATGAGCCTCCATCAGGCAGAGGAATATTGCGGTCTTTCCAACTATCCATAGTCAAATTGTGATTTGGTCACTGCTCATTAAAATATGGTATTAATGAGCTAATTCGTCAGCTAGAAGTTATAATATCTTTCGCCAATGATGGATTTGGTGAACCATGAGATTATTGCCTACCAAATCGGGCGGCCACAAAGTTTTGGCTTAGTATCGAAAATACTTAAAGAAGCCTTGTTAAGCGAGTTTCTGGCGCGGTACCGCTGATTTATAACGACTAAGGTTGTCTTATCAACTGGCTGCTTAGTGAGAAATATTGGTGGATGAAAAGGGAGTATCAAAGGCGATTCAGGGTATGAGTTGTAAGGAAAATTGCTATGATAATGCGGTGATAGAAAGTGTTTTAGCATTGTGAAATCAAAATGTTTTTACCCGAATCGTTTTGCTAATGTCCCGGAGCTAAAGGTGGCACTGCAAGTATATTCACTATTATAATGAGCTACGAATTCAACCACATTAAACAAATTGAACTCTGTATAATACAGAGCTCAATATTTAAACTTCCTAGATGTCTAGGATTTGGGATGCAGATCAAAGTGCGGTATTTTTTCGTGGATTTTTAGCTGTTATTTCATAGCAATCAATCTCACTTTACAAGGGGTTGCATCTGTGGTTTGGGTGGAAATTAAGGTGTTTTCCCCTTTCACTTCAGCTTTGGCGCATTGGCTAGCTTGGGTGAGTTGCCATTTGCCTTTTGCCGTTACACTAGAATGCTGTGGTTGAGAAGGGGTTTTACGCCAAGTGCGAGAATAAATGCTCACTTCCACTTGTTTGCCGTCTTTCACTTGATCTTCTTCCGTGCCTTGATAGAAAGCAAAATCAGGGTTCACAATAGATAGATCAAGATAATCCTTGCCTGCTTCGTTGCCTTGTTGAGCCATTGCCATTAGCGGTTGGCTTGCCCCAAGCAATATGCCGCCCACGTCTTTTTGCTCTGCTTCAAAATAGGCATAGCCTTCTTGACCACTACGCTTATCACGCACTGCGTGTAATTTGCTGCTGTGGGATAATTTTTGATAATCCGCCCCTTCATCAGCGTTTGGTGCAATGAGTACAGCATATTCATATTGCCCATTTTCTGGTGCTTTGCCGTGATCTAACACTGCACTAGCAAATTTGCCTTGGGTTGGTTTATCGTTGCGATCGTCAACAGATTCTTGTTCTTGATAACGCACCGTCAATTTTTGCCCTGCGCTCACATAATAGCGGTTGCCCGCAGGATCTGCCAAAGTAACAGGGCCGGATAATTCTTCCACTGTCCCTAAGGTTGCCAATGGTTTTCCATTGATAAACATTGGTTTAAGATCTGCGACATTATGCTGGAACAAGGTGGTTTCCGTTGCGTGCTGTTTGTCATCATTACGAATATCCGATCCTAAGGCGATAATTTGATTATCAAAAAGGAAGTAGGATTTTTTCGCGAACAAGGATTCTTGCTGATATTTGCTATGGCCGCGCAATTTCATTGCATACATACTATTATTATGCAGATCCGTTCCACCTGCGTAGGTTTCGGTAGAAAGCAGCATTTCTTCCAATCCTGCGGCTGGGAGCTGTGATAATTTGGCTCTTAACTCAGGGTATGGCAGATGAATGGTTGTGGTGCCAGGGAAACGATTCCAATCCCAACCGTCATAGCGATAGCCTCGATCATTGAAATGATCAGGAATAATTTCTAGTGCGCCATAAGACATATAACGTCCATATAAGTTATTTTTCTCATAGGATTCATTGCCGACTAAATAACGGCTAAAGCCGCGTACAATGGCAAGCCAAGAAAGTTTTGGATCGTCTTGGTGACGACGCTGAACCACCATCGAAGCGTAATTCATTGCCCAGGCTCCAGTAGGCTCTGCTGCGGCTGGCACACCTTCAAACTCTGCTTTA
Source organism: Avibacterium gallinarum (assembly GCF_002921135.1). Taxonomy (GTDB): domain Bacteria; phylum Pseudomonadota; class Gammaproteobacteria; order Enterobacterales; family Pasteurellaceae; genus Avibacterium; species Avibacterium gallinarum. Next base: position 67,426 of record NZ_PQVJ01000002.1, read on the forward strand.
TGTTCAAGCGCGGCATAAATGGCGGCAAAAGTGCGGTTGATTTTTGCCGAATTTTTTTCATCGCCCGCTAAAGCAAACCATTTATAAGGCGCAGAGGCAATGGAGAATTTCCCTGTTGGATGGCGGCCACTAATTACAATAGGGATATGCCCTTCTTTGGTATAAACCCACATTTTATACAACACATCATTAACACGTTTTTTCGCCTCTTGAGTAAGTGCATAAGGTGTCCCACTAATTGCATAAACAACAGGAGAAAGCCCTGTAAACGCATCTTTTCCATAGGCTGTATAATGCTGTGAATGATGGAACATTGAACCATCAGGCTTAAACCCACCGGCAACCCCTTGAGATTGTAAAACAGTCGTACTCAACCAATGTGAAAACTGTTTTAACAGCCCAGCACGTTGATTTTCATTAGGTAATAATAAAATACTCTTCAACATCCATTGCAGTTGCGTATTAAGAATATCTACATTCGCTTCTACAATACTGCTATCTGGTTCAAAAATACGTCCAGCCCCACTAAACCACGCCATTGCACCTTGAGCTTGTTCCAGCAATCCTTGCTGAGATAACAAATCTCTCATTAAGAACCAGGCATCAAAAATTTCTCGATTTTGATACCCCATATGGCTCACAATTTGAATACTACTGCCACACACAAAACCTTGATCAAATAAATAACGGGTGGCGAGTAAGAATTGTGCTTCCAGTTGTTGGCGTTGTTCGTCTGTCAGTTTGCCTGTACGCAAAGCTTTCGCACTTTCTAACATCACTTTGCCTAGCTCACGCATTGACACAGAACTCAGTAGAAACGCTTGATCTTGTTTGCTAAACACCTGTGCGTTCTTCATAAATTTTTGTCGTGCAGGGAAATCCAGCATCGCGCCTTGGATTACGCCATTTTTTTCACTAATATTAAACGCCTGATATTTCTGCAAAATTTGTGAAAAATCCACCGCACTTGGTTTATCTGCAAACACATTTAGCACTTGTTCAAAGCGTTGATAAATGCTTTCGCTTTGCGGATCAGAATGAAAGCTCGTATTAAAATCAAAATGTGGGTAATTTTTGCTTAGCATTCGATCATACATCAGCAAGCCATTCCAGTTTTTATTCACCGCCGTGCTTGCCGCTGGGTTCACAAAATCCGCTTGATAATCTGGAATTGGGTAACGATTATCTACTGGTACGTTGAATAAAAGCTGATCTAAATAAAGCGATCCCGCTTCATTAGGCGCTTGGATCACCAATTTATCGAGGCTTGCTACCTTTTCGCCCTGCATATCACGAAACGGCACGGCAATACCACGCCAGCCGACAAAATCTAAATTAATTTTAAAGGATTTTTTCACCTGACCATTTTGTTCAAAGGCAAATTGCAAAGGTTGCTTTAAGGCTTTATCGTTATAAAGCCACAACATAAAGGTCTGCGGTAAAATATCATCATTTTGTGAAAAATCTAAATTTTGCGCAAAAACCAACCGCCCTTTTGGCTCGAATTGCCAATGCAACGCCTGCTTACCGTCCTTGTAATGCAACGTACTCGGCGCAACCTGTCCATTGGTTACCGTTAAATAAGCTGGTGGCTGTGCATTTTCAAAAAAATCCCACGCATAATTCGCCGCATTAACACTGCCTGCAATAACGCAGGCAGTTAATAGGCTCAGCTTTGGAAATAAGCTCGCTTTCATAGGTTCTCCCTTAGAATAAGAAACGGAAGCCCGTGTAGTATTGGTTTACATATTTATTATGTACATTTACGTTGCTGATATTGCGATCACGCCCAAATTCGATAAAGGTGATCAAGTTTTTGATTGGACGATAATCCAGCCCTAAGGTGTAACCGTGATTTACATTTTCACCACGTTTTTCATAACGGAATTGGCTATAACCTGCAAATTTTGGCGTGATGAAATATTTTGCTGCGAGGAAATGTCTTTTTTCTTTTACTGCATTAGTGTCAAGATAGTTCGCGCGTTGTAGATCTTTTAATTCACCATAGTTATAAGCAACTTCCAAATTACGATATTTCACTTCACCAGACACACGCCACGCAGAGCGGTTTACATCTTTTTCAATCCAAGATTTATTTGCTCCAGTGCTGTCTGGTGCTGAGAATTGGTGGCTATCGTAGTTATCACGAGTGTAACCTGCTCTAAGACGGACACGCCAGTCATCATTTAATTTATTCGTATAATATAACGCAAGCCCATAACCATTTTTTAAATGCTTCGGTGAGTTATCCACTCCTTTTTCAGATGAACCAAATAAATAATCAGCACCAAACTGGAAACCAGCAAATTCCACGGTTCTGAAATGCGCCCCTTTCTCAGCCGAAGCAGTAAGTGGATTACGCCCACTACCACCTAATTGCCAGTCTCCCAACATAATGGCATCACCATTAGCTGGTAAGCGACCTAAATATAAACGCCCTACGGATTTATGTTCTACACCAAGATAAAGTTGTGCTGTACGCGGATCACCAAAGCCTGAATGATTACTACCGCTGGCATCTTTCCCATTAAAAATCATTCTGGCTTTACCGATTAATCGTAAATTTTCTGCCATTTCTTGTGCAAAGATAAATTCCACACGCGAACCACGATCACGCAAGTCTGAGCGTTCTCCTTCCGTATGTGCAAGCATTGGTCTAAATTGCCCGTTGATCTGCACGCTCGTGCCATCTTTTTTATAAATTTCTACCGCACTTGCTGTGCTTGTTGCTGCGAGAAGTGAAAGCGCAAGAAGAGAAAGTGATTTTTTCATATAGCAATAATCCTTATTATTCATTGTGAAAAGACACCTCAAATTAAATACGATTAATCTGAGCCACTGCGATGTTCAAGCTGGTTAAATACAACACAAAAGTAACTAAAACTGATCATTCGTTATTATGATAGGCAAATATTTCAATGGAGAAAAGCATAATATTTCAAAAACAAGATCAAGATCACAAAAATATTGAAACAATGTTTTGATGTTTATTTTTATGATACCGATCATAAGGATTCTTGGTTTGATTATTCATAATAAAGAAAAAATCATAAGGATCGCCTATGACATTTTCTTTGATCATTATTCTTATTTTATGCGGTATATTGACTAACCTGATGTCAGCCATTTTTGGTATTGGTGGTGGGGTGTTGATGGTGCCGATTTTGCACACGCTTTTTCCGCAAATGCCTATTCAAATGATTTCTGCCACATCGCTGACTATCGTGATGGGATCAGCGTTAATTAATTTATTTTACTTTCATAGACTTAAAATTCAGATCGATAAGAAAAAATTGCTGCTTTGGTCGTTAAGTATGATCCTTGGCGTACAGCTTGGATTTCATCTTAGTTTTGAAGTTTCCGACAACGTGATTATTGGGGTGTTTGTGATTACGCTAACGGTGCTGGCATTGAAGACGTTTTTACATCAGCGCAATGAGAAAAAGCAACAAACACAGAAAAATGATAGTCTGCGTGGTAGTCTTTTCTGCTTTTTTGGTGGAGGAATCGCTGGAATTACTGGGATCGGCGGCGGTTCGATTATGTCGCCATTAATTAGCCAATTGCCGAGTGTAAACATTAAAAGTGTGGCGGTTTACACTAACTATATGATAGTGATTGGGGGCATTGGCAACCTGTATGGCTATTTAGCCAAAACGCCCGAAGTGGTGATTCCCCATTCCTTGCAAGTTGGCTATGTGAGCTTCTCTATTGTGTTGATTGTAGTGCTAAGTTCTTTTTTTATGAGTTTTGCCAGTATGAAAATTCGTGGCATTATCAAAGAAGACACGGCGCGCAAATTGCTCGGTATGAGCTTACTTTTTATTGCCTGCTATATGCTAATATTGCGCGTAATACAAGGATAAATCTCATAGGATATGAAAATGCTTGAACAGATGAATTTAAAAAATTGTCAATATAATCATTTAGTTGCCCTTGAGAAAGGCACACAAATCTATCGCCAAGGGGATACCGCACAGTCTTTTTATTTTGTCAAAAATGGGCTAATCGGGTTGTATCATACCCTTGAAAATGGCAAAGAAAGCTTGGTCAGAATTTATAAAGCGGAGGATTATTTTGGTTTTCGCACGCTTTTTGGCGATAAAAAATATCACTGCACTGCGAAAGTGCTAATGGAAGCTGAAATTATTAAAATCACGCCGCAAGATGTTGATTTATTCTTTTTAGATAATCCTGAAACCATTCGTTTATTATTCCAAATTTTATCCAATGAATTACGAGATGCGGAAGATCGCCTTGCCAAAAGCGCTTATTTAAAAAGCCTTGATCGAGTGATTGATAGCATTTATTTCTTAAAAGAAAACTTCCCTGAATACCGCTGGACACACCGTGAAATTGGCGAATACGCCGGATGCGAAACAGAAACCGCTATTCGTATTAGTCGGGATTTGCGTAAAAAAGGGTTGTTATAAGGCATAAAAAACGGCAGCTTTCGCTGCCATTGATTTTTCTATTCTAGTTTATTATTACATCACTTCTTTAAACAAAGAGGGTTCTTCTTTTAACTCGCGATTTTCTTCCGTTTCTGGCTCAAGATCGAGTTTTGCCATAAGCAGTTGATCGCCGTCTTCTTCTGGATTTTCGGTAACCAGTAATTTATCACCGTAGAAAATGGAGTTTGCGCCCGCCATAAAGCACATTGCTTGCATTTCTTCTGACATTCCTTGACGGCCTGCGGATAAACGCACATAGCTTTTTGGCATTACAATGCGAGCCACGGCGATGGTACGCACAAATTCCGTCCAATCTAATTCTGCCGCTTCTGCCAATGGCGTGCCTTCCACTTTCACTAATTGGTTAATTGGCACAGATTCAGGTTGTGGATCAAGATTCGCAAGGCTAGCGATAAAGGCCGCGCGCTCTTTGCGGGTTTCGTCCATTCCAACAATCCCACCACAGCAGACTTTTAAGCCAGCTTTACGCACTTTGCCAAGGGTGTTTATACGATCATCAAATTGGCGTGTACCGATGATTTTTTCGTAATGTTCTGGCGCAGTGTCGATATTATGGTTGTAATAATCTAGCCCAGCTTCTTTCAGATCTTCTGCCATTCCGTCTTGCAATAAGCCAAATGTACCGCAGGTTTCTAAGCCAAGCGCTTTCACCGCTTTGATAATGGTGGTGATTTTTTCAATGTCTTTTGGCTTTGGCCCACGCCACGCCGCGCCCATACAAAAACGGCTTGCGCCACGAGATTTTGCCACTTTCGCCTTTTCCACAATTTCATCAACATCAATCAGTTGCTGATTTTGCACGCCCGTTTGATAACGCGCCGATTGCGGACAGTAACCACAATCCTCTGGGCAACCGCCGGTTTTAATCGACATTAAGGTGGAAAGCTGGATCGCACGCGGATTGAAATTCTCACGATGAACCTGTGCAGCACGGAACACAAGATCTAAAAAAGGCGTTTCAAATAAAGCTTCCACTTTACACACTGACCAGTATTCCAACGTTGGGTGCGGTGTTAAAGAGGGAATTTGAATGTTTGTGGTTGTCATAAATTATCCTTGTTGTAAAAAGTGCGGTCTATTTTAGACTTAAATTTTTAATTCGGGTAATGGTTTATCACTAATCCTACCATTTTCAACCACCAAAAGGCGATCAATTTTTCCTGTTAATTCATCAGGTTGATGCGTCACAATAAGTAAAGTCAAATTTTTCTGCTGGCATAACTTATCCAATAAATGCAACATTTCTTGGCGTAAATGAGGATCAAGGGCGGAAAAGGGTTCATCAAGCAATAAAATGGGTTTATCACGCAACAGGCAACGCGCCAAGGCGACACGTTGTTTTTGTCCGCCTGAAAGGGCATTAGGCAAGCGATTTAACAACTCCCCTAATCCCACCGCACTTGCCACTTTCGCCACCTTAGCTTTTTCTAACTCGCTAAGATTTAGGCTTGGTTTTAGCCCTAAAGCAATATTCTGCGCTACCGTCAAATGAGTGAACAAATTATTCTCTTGGAACAGCATTGAAACAGGGCGTTGATGAGGGGCGCTAAAGGTGTGATTTTGCCCGTTGAGCCAAATTTCCCCTTTGTCTGCCAGTTCAAATCCTGCAATGAGATTGAGCAAGGTGCTTTTGCCTGCCCCACTTGCCCCCACAATGGCTGCCCGTTGTCCTGCAGGGATATGCAGCTCAAAGTGCATTGGTTGATTGGGGTAATGAAAATAAGTATCCAGTTTAATCATCGTGTTGCCTAAATCATAAAACGAAAGAATGTGGTAAACATACCAAAATGCAAAGATAAAGTGCGGTGCAATTTTTTCAAATTTTATCTTTGTCCTGCCTTTGTGAACGCTCAATCAGCACAAATAACGCGCCACATAACAATAATAAAATCAAGGCGGTAACACTCGCTTCCTGCATACGATATGAGCCTAATTGCTGATAGAGCAAATACGGCAGAGAGATAAAATCTTGATTGCCGAATAAGGCAATGGCGGTGAAATCCCCCAAAGATAAAGCGCAAGCCAAGGCAAAAGCATACCGCATTGGGGCATTAAGGGCTTGCCATTCCACCCATTTCCAGCGTTGATAGCGTTGCACGCCAAGAGATTGGCAAAGGCGATCATATTGCATACATTGATACATTGGTACAGAAAGCGTGCGGATCACAAAAGGCATCGCCAAAATGCCATTACAAAATGCCATAATCAGCAATAAATGCCACGGCTGAAAATCCATTGCTTGCAAGCGAATAAACAACCCTAGCGCCACTACCAAGGTGGGGATCGCAAGCACGATCATTCCCATATTACTAATTAAATTGGCACAATAGCGATGATGTTGCCAAGCTAAACGGCGAGCCAAAAAGAGCAATGCCATTGAAAATAAAATCGCAAATAGCGCAGAACATAGAGCGATACTTAAAGAATACCCCAAGGCGCGCCATAACTGGGGATTGGCTGCTACTTTTTGCCACGCCTGCCAATCTAAGCCTGCCACCACCATATAAAGCAGCGGGGAAAAGAGAAAAATCAGCACACTGCTGACACAAAAAATTTGCCAAATTTGCACCGCACTTGTTTGTTTTTCTCGCCAAAAATGACGCAAATTAAGCTGGCTCGGATCTTTGCTGTTAAACAAACTACTGAGCGCAAGCAACAGCACGCAAAACCCACATTGTAATAACGCGAGCATTGCGGCTTTCGGTAAATCAAATTCAAATAAAATGGCTTGATAAATTGCCACTTCTAAGGCGGTGTAAGCCGGCCCGCCGCCAAGGGTTAGCACAATGGCAAAGCTGGTGAAGCACAGCATAAAAATTAAAGCAAAAGCTGGCAAAAACTGTTGGCGTAAATAAGGCAATTCGATCAAACGGATAAACTGCCAACCGCGAATATTCAGTTGTGAACTGAGCTGCCGTTGCTGATTGGGAATACTTGAGAGTGCCTGCAAAAACAAGCGACTTGCCAAAGGAATATTAAAAAATAAATGGGCGATTAAAATGCCACTCAAGCCATAAATATTGGGTTTCCAATTAATCTCAAGAGCGGAAAATAAGCTTGCCAACCAGCCTGAATGTCCGTAAATCCCAAGTAAGCCTAGCACTGCCACCAAGGCAGGCAACACGAAGGTGAGAGAAAATAATTTTAAAATCAGTGGCTTGCCACGGAAATCTTGGTAAAAAAACGCGCGCGCAAAAAACAGCCCAACCAGCACAGATAAAAACGCTGATAAAAAGGCTTGCCCAAAACTAAAGGCGATAACGTGGCGCACATAGCTATCTTGCCAAAGTGTCGTCCATTGATGATCATGGCCAAGATTTAACACCGCACTTAAGGCAAACAGATAAAATGCGCCTAACAACAAAATCACGCCAATTCCCCCAGCCATTGATGACAAGGGGAATTTTTGTAAATTACGGCGAATTATTGTGTTAAGCTGGCTTGCCAAGTGTTCGTCCATTGTTTTAATTGTTCTGCATTGACGCCACTACCCAAGGTGGTTTTGCTCTGCTGCGCTTGTTTTAAGGCATCAAAGTGCGGTTCAATTTTTTCATCAATTACGGCAAACATCACATTTTTTTGTGAAATTTGGCTTTGTGCCTGCGGTGAAATCAAAAATTGCATAAAGGCATCTGCACAAGCATTTGGGTGATTTGCCATTCGTGCCGCGGTTTCAATTTGTAATACTTGCCCTTCCGCAAAATCCGTGGCGGCGTAATTGGCATCTTTATCATTTAATAAGTGATAAAGCGGTGATGTGTTATAGCTAAATACTAAATCCGCTTCGCCTTTTAAAAATGCACCATAGGTTTCCGACCAGCCTTTGCCTACAGTAACGGTATGGCTAGCGAGTTTTTTCCACGCAGCGCCCACATCATCACCATAAACTTCATTCATTAAGATCACTAAACCACGCCCCACACCACTGGTGCGCGGATCTTGGTAAATGACGCGAAGTTGTTGGTTATCCACTAATTCTTTTAGGCTTTTTGGTGGATTTGGTAATTTTTCTTTATGATAAACAAAGGCATAAGCACCAAAATCATAAGGTAAGAACACCTTGTCTTGCCACTTCACTGGCAAGGAAAGTTGTTCCGTTGGTACGCTATTTTCGGCAAATAATTGTGTTTTTCTTGCTTCCTCAAGCATTGTTTGATCTAAGCCTAGCACAATATCTGCTTTGCTCTTTTTTCCTTCAAGACGAATGCGATTAAACATCACGCCTGTGCTATCAAAAGGCACATAATTTACCTGACATTGCGGGTGAGCTTGTTCAAACAAAGCTTTCACTTTCGGACCTGCGCCCCAATCGGCACTAAAACTATCATAAGTGTAAACTTGCACATTTTCAGGGCTTTGTGCTGCCATAAGGTTGGTGCTAAAAAGTGCGGTAAGAAAAGTAAGAGAAAAAGATTTTTTGAATTGCATAGTGTTTCCTTCCATAAAAAACGACCAGCAATATTGACGCAAACAGCAAAGAAATTAGTTTCCTACGTCAGTATTAACTGTATCAGGTTCACGGGTATGATCTCAGCTATCAAGCACCCCGACTAATCTGAGCCTTTAGCTCGGCTTTCAGTGTAGTAATTTTCCGTTGCTAATGCAATCTATGTGTTTAAAAATTCTCAAAATTTCTTTATAGTTAGCAACAAGTTAATCATTCATAAGGATAGGCTATGGCATTTTCTGTTCCCCATCTTGAGGATACCTTGCAAGCACTGGCAGCGAATTTAATTCAACACTTCCCCGAACACTATAATGAAGAAATTTACACACAAATTGCTGTGCAGAAAAATGATCCCACAAGCCCGATTGGCAAGCTGGCGCAAGGCATTACAATGTCTGATTTTGTGGCAGAAACCTTAAAAAACAACCGCACTTTTTGCACCAATGTTGGCAGCAGATCCCCACTTTAGAAAATAAAGACTATTATCGCCAAGCCTTGCAGGATTTGCTTGAAAGCGTTAATGACGATGCCCAACTGTATCGCCAACTACGTCTGTTTCGCCACCGTGAAATGGCAAAACTGAGCCTGTGCCAAAGCCTAAATCTCGCCACCGTAGAAGCGGTTTTTGTCCGCCTTTCTCAACTGGCAGAAGCCATTATTATCGCCACTCGCGATTGGCTTTATCAGCGCGCTTGTACAGAAATGGGAACGCCAATGGACGCGCACGGCAACCCACAGCTGCTCTATATTTTAGGAATGGGAAAATTAGGCGGATTTGAACTCAATTTTTCTTCTGATATTGATCTCATTTTCACCTACCCAGCTAATGGGGAAACCCAAGGGGCAAGGCGCTCCATTGAAAATAGCGTTTTTTTCACTCGCCTTGGGCAGCGCCTTATCAACGCCCTTGATCAATATACCCCTGATGGTTTTGTGTATCGCACGGATATGCGCCTACGCCCTTTTGGGGAAGCCGGTGCATTGGCGCTGAGCTTTACCGCAATGGAACAATATTACCAAGAACAAGGGCGTGATTGGGAACGCTATGCGATGATCAAAGGGCGAATTTTGGGTGCAGATCCACAAGATCCGAATGTGAAAAACTTGCAAAATTTGCTCCGCCCTTTTGTTTATCGCCGCTATATTGACTTCAGTGTGATTCAAGCGCTACGCGAAATGAAAGGCAAAATTGAGCGAGAGGTGCGCCGCCGAGGTTTAGTGGATAACATTAAACTTGGCGCTGGGGGGATTCGTGAAATTGAATTTATCGTGCAAGTTTTCCAGCTAATTCGTGGCGGTCGTGAAAGCAAATTGCAGCAGCATTCGCTACTTAATCTCTTGCCTGAATTAGAAAAATTAGGCCTGCTTAGCCCAAATGAGAAGCAAGATTTGCTACAAGCCTATGTGTTTTTACGCCGTGTGGAAAACGTGTTGCAAGCCATTGATGATAAGCAAACGCAACGTTTGCCAGAAAAAGAACTGGATCGCCAACGCCTGATTTTTGCGGCACAACATTACCTTCAATGGAACGATGAAAAACAGCCAATCATTGTGGAAAACCACCTCACCAACTGGGCAGATTTTTATGCGTTATTGCAATCTCACCAACACAAAGTGCGGTCGGTTTTTTCCCAATTAATTGGCGAAGAAAACGATAAGCCTACGCCAGAAAATAGCCAATGGGACGATTTTTTAGAAACGGATCTCAATGATGAAGACATTCAGCAGATGTTGCAACAAAATGGCATAAAACTGGAAGAAAATGCACCGCTCTTACAACGCCTTGCTCAGTTCCGCACCGAACTAGCGCGACGTCCAATTGGCTCAAGGGGGCGTGGCGTATTAACGCAATTAATGCCAATGCTGTTAGCACAAATTTTCCAGCATCAGGCCTATAAAACCTTGCTACCACGAATGTTGGATATTGTGGACAAAATTCTCACGCGCACCACCTATTTAGAATTGCTGGTGGAAAATCCACAAGTGCTAAATCAGCTCATTGAACTGTGTTCGCAATCGCAACTGATTGCGCAACAAGTGGCGCGCCACCCGATTTTGCTTGATGAATTGTTAGATCGCAACGCGTTACTTAATCCTACCCATTTTAGCGAATATGCCAGCGAATTAAAGCAATATCTGCTCCGTTTACCGCAAGATGATGAAGAACAATTCATTGATGCCCTGCGCCAATTTAAGCAGAGCACCTTGTTGCGCGTGGCGGCCGCCGACATTTTGGGGGCGTTGCCTGTAATGAAAGTGAGTGATCATCTCACTTATTTAGCGGAAGCCATTATTGATGCGGTGGTCAATCTCGCTTGGCAGCAAGTCAGCGCGCGCTTTGGCGTACCAGAGTTTCTTGCCCCTGATGAAAAAGGCTTTTTGGTGATTGGCTATGGCAAATTGGGCGGCATTGAGCTAGGCTATAAATCTGATCTGGATTTGGTGTTCTTATTTGACGGCAGCCAAACAGGGCAAACCCAAGGCGGCAGAAAAGTGATTGATAGCAATCAGTTTTATCTCAAGCTTGCTCAAAAAGTCATCAGCATTTTTAGTATGAATACGAATGCGGGCATTCTTTACGAAGTGGATATTCGCCTACGCCCTTCAGGTGATGCGGGATTGCTTGGCTGTTCATTGAGTGCTTTTGAAAATTATCAGCTGAATGAAGCTTGGACCTGGGAAAAACAAGCCTTGGTGCGCAGCCGTGCGGTTTATGGCGAGCCTGCCTTGCGCCAACGCTTTGAGCAAATTCGCCACAAGGTGCTGACTGCACCACGGGATCTTGAGCAACTCAAGGAAGATGTGAAAGCAATGCGCGAGAAAATGTATCAACATCTCGCCAATAGCAATCCTGATGAATTTAACATTAAAACCGATAAAGGCGGCATTACAGATATTGAATTTATCACCCAATATTTAGTGCTGACTTATGCGCCGAAATACCCGAGCTTAACCACTTGGTCGGATAACGTGCGGATTTTTGAGTCAATGGCGGAAATTCCTAATACGGAAAACCAAAGTACGGAACACCAAAGTGAAGAAAATACAAGTGCGGTGCTAAATTTTGAAATTTCTGAGCAATTAAAAAATGCCTACACCAGCCTGCGCAACCGCATTCATCAGCTAAATTTACTTGGCTTGCCTGTTGTGGTTAGCCAAGTAGAATTTCAATCTGAACGCCAATTCATTGAAGAAATTTGGCGGACGTTGTTTGATTAGCTACGCATTTTATTGGCTAACTCAACAATTTTCACGATCACCCTTGTGGCGTCCCACATTCCTTCAAGGGTGGTCAATTCTTGCTTGCTATGAAAATTATAGCCGCCAGTAAATAACATTGGGCAAGGAATCTGTTTTTCTGCCAATTTCGCACCGAGATAACCTGAGCGAATTGGGGTGAGAATTGGCTCAATATCACATTGTTTCATTGCTAAATCGGCAAGCTGAATAGATTTTGGTTGCTGTTTGATAACTTCGCCCATATTGCCATATTGATCTTCAATGCTTAACTGTGCTTTTTTTCTTAAACGTTTTTTGCGATTAAAATCCACAATCATCATTGCCAAAAATGCTTTACGCTGTTCAAAACTCACCGCATCAAAATCACAAATTAAGTAGCGCATTTCCACTTTCTCAATGTCGCCCGTTAGACTTTCTAAATGGAAAAATCCCTGCTTACGCTCTGTTTTCTCTGGCACTTCTTGCGCTGGTAGCCCCTTTTGAAATTCACAAGCTAAAGTGAGCGCATTACGCATTTTGTCTTTGCCTACGCCAGCTTGAATATTGCGTCCATAAAGGGTTACAGTAGCGGTGGCGACATTAACATTTTCATAACCCAAACTGCCCACACCCTCTCCAGCAAGGCAATATGCCCAATCACAAGTAAATTTCTCAAAAGGAAAATGTTTCATTCCCTGCCCAGTTTCTTTGTCTGGCACAAAGGCAAGGCGAATGTTGCAATGGGAAAGATGATTTTGCTGCAAAATATGAAGTGCGGTCAGAATTTCTGCTATTCCTGCTTTGTTATCTGCCCCTAACAAAGTTTTTCCGTCACCAACCACTAAGGTTTTTCCAATCAGTTTTTGCAAAAATGGGTGATATACCGGGCTGATAAATTCTTCCCCTATGCCAAGAGAAATATCGCCACCACGATAATTTTCAATCACTTCAGGCAAGGCGTGTTTGCTGCTACATTGTGGTGAAGTATCAAGCTGGCTAATAAAGCCAATGGTCGGCATTTTAGGGCTAACATTGGAAGGCAAAAATGCGGTGAGAATACCTTGTTTCGTTAATTCAATTTGTTGCAAACCGAGTGCAGAAAGCTCTTGTTGCAGAAATTTAGCCAACTTTGCCTGCCCAGTAGAGCTAGGAATAGGCTTGGCATTAAATTTCCCTTGCGTGTCAAAACTCACATAGTTCAAAAAACGTTCTAATAATCCTTCTTGATATTGTGTACTGTTTTCCATAATCATCTTTTCGTTTGCAAAAAATCGTTGCGTTTTATTCTAACTAGACGCTTAACTTGAGGTATTGATATATAACAAAATTCAACGCAATTTTTTTAGTCAAAATATGATTAATTGCTTTTCATTATGGGGCGTTCGCTATATCATTAGCACTTATTTCTATACATTGATTGTTCAACCAATTTTCTTAGGGAGAAAACCAAAGCTAGTGGAAAATTCAGTTCAAACCAAGCCGATTATTGAGCTTCGTTCTTTAACCAAATCTTATGGCGACAAAACGATTATTAATGGTTTAAATCTTACCATTAACAATGGTGAATTTTTGACAATTTTAGGGCCTTCAGGCTGTGGTAAAACCACAGTGTTACGCTTGATTGCAGGATTAGAAGATCCTAACGGCGGTAAAATTATTTTGGACGGTCAGGATATTACTGACGTGCCAGCAGAACGCCGTTTTGTGAATACCGTATTCCAAAGTTATGCCCTTTTCCCACATATGACAATTTTTGAAAACGTGGCTTTCGGTTTGCGTATGCAGAAAGTGCCAAATGCGGAAATTAAACCGCGCGTAATGGAAGCCTTGCGTATGGTTCGTTTGGAAGAAATGGCAGATCGCAAGCCTAATCAGCTTTCTGGTGGTCAGCAACAACGTATTGCCATTGCAAGAGCGGTGGTAAATAAGCCAAAAGTGTTGTTATTAGACGAATCGCTTTCCGCATTGGATTATAAATTACGTAAAGAAATGCAAAATGAACTGAAAGCCTTGCAACGTCAATTAGGCATTACCTTTATTTTCGTTACTCACGATCAAGAAGAAGCTTTAACAATGTCTGATCGTATTATCGTGATGAACAAAGGTAACATTGAGCAAGATGGTACACCACGCGAAATTTACGAAGAGCCGAAGAATTTATTCGTGGCACGTTTCATTGGCGAAATTAATGTTTTCAACGCCAAAGTGATTGAGCGCGTGAGCGAAAAAACCGTAAAAGCGAACGTGGAAGGCCGTATTTGTGAGATCTATACTGATTTACCGGTTCAACCTGATCAGCATTTGAAAGTGCTTTTACGCCCTGAAGATATTGTGATTGAAGAATTAGACGAAAACGAACAATCCAAAGCCATTATCGGACACGTTTCTGATCGTAACTATAAAGGTATGACGTTGGAATCTAGCATTATTCTTGATCATAACAATATGAAGGTGTTAGTTAGCGAATTCTTCAATGAAGATGATCCGCACATTGATCACTCCGTAGGACAAAAAGTTGCCCTAACTTGGCACGAAGGCTGGGAGGTTGTGTTAGACGATGAAGACAGCTAATTCTGGATTTCAAAAAATCACCATTACCACCATTTTTGCGTGGTTAATTTTCTTTGTGCTTGCACCAAACTTATTGGTGCTTACGGTGAGTTTTTTAACCCGTGATAGCAGTGATTTTTATGCCTTACCATTTACCATTGAGAACTACACGCGTTTATTTGAACCGCTTTATGCGCAAGTGGTGTGGAATTCTCTTTATATGTCGGGCATTGCGACCATTATTTGTTTAATCATTGGCTACCCTTTTGCCTTTATGATTAGCAAAATTAAGGAAAAATATCGCCCGATTTTGCTCTTTTTAGTGGTATTGCCATTCTGGACGAACTCATTAATTCGTATTTACGGAATGAAAATTTTCCTTGGCGTAAAAG
The DNA here is from genome assembly GCF_002921135.1 of Avibacterium gallinarum. GTDB lineage: Bacteria > Pseudomonadota > Gammaproteobacteria > Enterobacterales > Pasteurellaceae > Avibacterium > Avibacterium gallinarum. The sequence continues at coordinate 82,509 of NZ_PQVJ01000002.1, forward strand.
GGATTTTAAACAGCACCTTGCTTACCCTTGGCATTATCAATGAGCCAATTCGTATTCTTAATACGGAAGCGGCGGTAATCATTGGCTTGGTCTATCTGTTATTGCCATTTATGATTTTGCCATTGTATGCAGCTATCGAAAAATTGGATTACCGTTTATTAGAAGCAGCGAAAGATTTGGGCGCAAACAGTTTCCAACGCTTTGTTAAAGTGATTATTCCACTCACAATGCCGGGCATTATTGCAGGCTGTTTATTAGTGTTATTACCGGCAATGGGAATGTTCTATGTGGCTGACTTGCTCGGCGGTGCGAAAGTCTTGCTTGTGGGTAACGTGATCAAGAGTGAATTCTTAATTTCGCGTAACTGGCCATTTGGTTCTGCAATTAGTATCGGCTTGACCATTTTAATGGCATTACTCATCTTTGTTTATTACAAAGCAAGCAAATTAATGAATAAGAAAATGGAGTTGGAATAATGAGTCGTTTACTGCGTAATGTTTTTATGTTGGTGGTGTACGCTTATTTGTATATCCCAATTATCATTTTGGTGACCAATTCGTTTAATGCAGATCGCTACGGATTAAGCTGGAAAGGCTTTAGCTGGAATTGGTATGAGCGTTTATTTAACAACGATACCTTAATCCAAGCCGCATTTCACTCTGTAACTATCGCCTTTTTTGCGGCCACTTTTTCCACAATTTTGGGTGGCTTAACGGCGATCGCCTTATATCGCTATCGTTTCCGCGGTAAACAGGCGGTGAGCGGAATGTTGTTTATCGTAATGATGTCGCCGGATATTGTAATGGCGGTGTCTTTGCTTGCATTATTTATGATCGTAGGTATTTCCCTCGGATTTTGGTCATTGCTTTTAGCGCATATCACTTTCTGTCTGCCTTATGTTGTAGTAAGCGTGTTCTCTCGCTTGAAAGGATTTGACGCAAAAATGCTTGAAGCAGCGAAAGATTTAGGCGCAAGTGAAGTAACCATTTTGCGTAAAATTATTTTGCCACTGGCACTTCCTGCCATTGTTTCAGGCTGGTTATTAAGCTTTACCATTTCCCTTGATGATGTGGTGGTGTCTTCTTTCGTAAGTGGCGTAAGCTACGAAATTTTACCACTGAAAATTTTCTCATTGGTAAAAACAGGGGTAACGCCTGAAGTTAACGCCCTAGCCACCATTATGATTATTTTCTCTCTTGCTTTAGTGGTATTAAGCCAAGTTGTGGCGAAAAAAGATAAATAGCCCAAATGGGAAAATAATACTTCACAAATAAGCATAGACAAAATAGAATACGCCTTGACGCTGTCAAGGCGTTTTTTTATTCATATTTTGCCAAAACAAAATATGCCCCTAACCCTCTTAACAGGAGAATGATAGAAATGAAAAAATTTGCAGGTCTTTTCACAGCCGGAATGATCGCAGTTACTTTAACAGCTTGTAATGATAAAGAAACAAAGAATGCGGACACCAAAGCACCAGCTAACGATACCGTATATCTTTACACTTGGACAGAATATGTTCCAGATGGTTTATTAGACGAATTTACCAAAGAAACTGGCATCAAAGTCATTGTTTCAAGCCTTGAATCTAACGAAACAATGTACGCGAAATTAAAAACACAAGGTGAAGCCGGCGGTTACGATGTTATCGCACCTTCAAACTACTTTGTGTCAAAAATGGCACGTGAAGGTATGTTAATGCCATTAGATCACAGCAAATTACCTGTTATCAAAGAATTAAACCCAGATTGGTTAGACAAACCTTACGATAAAGGCAACAAATATTCTTTACCACAATTATTAGGTGCGCCGGGTATTGCCTATAACACCAATGATTACAAAGGTTCTGACTTCACCACTTGGGGCGACTTATGGAAACCTGAATTCGCAGGTAAAGTACAATTACTTGATGATGCACGTGAAGTGTTCAACATTGCCCTATTAAAATTAGGCCAAGATCCAAACACCCAAGATCCAGCGATCATCAAACAAGCTTACGAAGAGTTATTAAAATTACGTCCAAACGTACTTTCATTCAACTCAGACAACCCAGCTAACTCATTCATCTCGGGTGAAGTGAACGTGGGTCAATTATGGAATGGTTCTGTGCGTATTGCGAAAAAAGAAAATGCGCCTTTAGATATGGTATTCCCGAAAGAAGGCCCTGTGCTTTGGGTTGATACCCTTGCTATTCCAGCAACCGCGAAAAACCCAGATGGTGCGCATAAGCTTATCAACTATATGTTAGGCGCAAAAACTGCGGCACAATTAACGGAAGAAATTGGCTACCCAACTTCAAATATTGAAGCATTAAAATTACTTCCAGATGAAATCACTAAAGATCCTGCAATCTACCCAACCGCTGAAGTATTACAAAACAGCTACTGGCAAGATGATGTAGGTGATGCAGTTCAATACTATGAAGAGTATTACCAAAAATTAAAAGCAGCGAAATAATTTCTCGCACAAATAAACCTCGCATTTCGCGAGGTTTATTTTTTTGCCACCAAAAACTTACCAAAATCCTACCGCACTTACTTTTTTTACGATCTGATTTTTCACGCAAGTTTAAATTCTCTCTCAGAACAAATACTTATTCTCTCTATTGTTCATACAATATAAAAATACATTGTCAAAAATCAATAAGTTACCCTATGACGAAAGAAAATGACATTTACACAAATAAAAAATAGCAAAATTCACATCGCACTTTCATTTCCATAATTATTTTTCTAAATAAAAAATAATTTTATCTTGCTCTCAATCTACTTTCCTTTTACTCTAACTAGACTATAAATCATCTCAACAAGGAGTTCCTATGGCACATATTTCAACCATTCATTACACTGGAGATCTACACAACGATTTAATTCACTTACAAAGTGGCGACAAAATTTCCACCGATGCCCCAGTGGATAATAACGGCAAAGGCGAAGCATTCTCGCCAACAGATTTGCTTGCCGCCTCGCTCGCGGCTTGTGCAATGACGATTATGGGAATTCGAGCAAGAGATCTTGGCGTAGATTTACAAGGAACGTGCATTGAAGTTCAAAAAGAAATGGCACTTAACCCACGCCGAGTGGCTCGTGTTGTACTAGATTTTTATCTTAGCAAAGATCTCGATGAACGCACACGAGCCACCTTAGAAGCCGCCGCTCACACCTGCCCAGTCGCCAAAAGCCTCAGTGCAGATTTAGTGCAAGAATTTCATTTCCATTACGAATAACCTATAAAAGAGCCTTATTTTTACAAGGAA
>NZ_PQVJ01000003.1 GCF_002921135.1 Avibacterium gallinarum
GAATAAGGCTCTAATACTAACTTATCCGATCCTAAACCACTCTTCGGAAAACTGATTTGGCGAGATCTCATTAATATCTTTTTCATAGAATAAAATATTAACTATGCCTGATAGTGGTTTCCAATGGTTAAAATTTTCTGCATCTTGACTGTAAAGGCCAATAATAGGTTTGTGAAACCCAGATGCAATATGAATAGTCGAAGTATCTGGAGAAATTAGCTGTTCACAATGCCTAATTAGCTCAATCGTATGGAAAATATTTTGTATATCATAAACAAATATATTAGAAAAATCTGAAGCAATATTCTTTAATTTTTCATTAACATCTGGATAACCTAAAATAATAATCTTTCTATCTGTTTTTTGGGTTTTCAAATAACGTAAGATTTACTTTATATTTTCATCAGAAAACTTTCTCGATCTTGCTGCACCATAAAAATTAATTGCTAAATAATTTTGGAGCTGATTTTTTTGCAAGAATTGAGTAATCTCACTATGTTCTTTTTCTCGAAAGGGAATATCATACTGCATTGATTTAACTGGGATGCCAACTTTTTCTAATGCTTTTCGATATATTTCAGAAAAATGAATATCCCTTTGGGATAAATTAAGATTAAATAATTTGTAATCCTCTTTATGATAGCCAAAATAATTTTTTGCATTTATCAAACGTAATAAAAGCAGATCACGATTGCGGAGCATTATTGTTGGATCGATAACCAAATCATAACGTTGCTTACTTATTTTCAAGCCATTTTTGATATAATCAACAATATTTTTCTTTTTCACAAAATATAATTGATCTATATACGGATTTTGCTCAAACAAGTAGGCATTTTGTTTATTACAAACTACCCCAACCTTTATTGAAGGATCAAGGTTTTTGATTTCTCTAAACACAAAGGAACTAACAATATAATCGCCAATTTTTCCATCTTGCCGAAGGAATAAAATGCTCTTCGGTGGAAATATGCTTTCGTTACCAGCTACTTTCTTATCTAAAATCCATTTTCCGAGAACAAGGCGGCTATGTCTTAATAAATCTTTTAATTTAATCATAAAGCTTTTTTACTTAATCAGTTTTGTTATGTAAATAATAAAGCATTTTTATCAATTCTACTCCTCCACCAAAAACCTTTCCCGTAACTGATGCAACTGATCACGCACGGCGGCGGCTTTTTCAAATTCCAAGTCTTGGGCGAGTTTGTACATTTGCTGTTCCAGTTTTTTGATTTGTTGCTGGAGTTCTTTGCTGCTGGTTGGTTGATAAAGCGCGGTGGGTTCTGCCACGGATTTTTGTTTTTGCTTGCTTTTCGCTTTGTTGTTGGTTGCGCCTTGGCCAATATCAAGCAATTCGCCCACTTTTTTGTTCAACGCTTGCGGTACAATGCCGTGTTCTTCGTTGTATTTCATTTGTTTTTCGCGGCGGCGGTTGGTTTCGTTGATGGCTTTTTCCATTGATTTGGTGATGCTGTCCGCGTATAAAATGGCTTTACCATTTAAGTTTCGCGCGGCTCGTCCAATGGTTTGAATCAACGAGCGTTCGGAACGCAAAAAGCCTTCTTTATCCGCATCTAAAATCGCGACCAAAGACACTTCGGGAATGTCCAAGCCTTCGCGCAATAAGTTGATTCCCACCAACACATCAAACTCACCTAAACGGAGATCGCGGATAATTTCCACCCGTTCTACGGTGTCAATGTCGGAGTGCAGATAACGCACGCGCACGCCGTGTTCTTCTAAATAATCGGTCAGATCTTCCGCCATTCGTTTGGTTAATGTGGTTACCAAAACGCGCTCATTTTTATCCGCTCTTTGGCGTGCTTCGGAAAGCAAGTCGTCCACCTGAATTGCCACAGGACGAATTTCAATTTCTGGGTCGAGCAAGCCTGTTGGGCGCACCACTTGATCGATAATTTCACTACCTGATTTTTCTAATTCATAAGGGCCAGGCGTGGCGGAAACATAAATGGTTTGCGGTGCGAGGCGTTCAAATTCTTCAAATTTTAATGGACGGTTATCTAGCGCTGAAGGCAGGCGGAAGCCATATTCCACCAAGGTTTCTTTACGTGAGCGGTCGCCACGATACATTCCACCAATTTGTGGCACAGTAACGTGAGATTCATCAATAATCAGCAAACCGTCTGCAGGAATATAATCAAACAATGTCGGTGGCGGCTCACCTTCTTTACGCCCAGATAAATAACGTGAATAATTTTCAATGCCTGAGCAATAGCCCAATTCATTCATCATTTCAATATCAAACTGTGTGCGTTGGGTAATGCGTTGTTCTTCCAGCAATTTATTTTCTTTGATGAAGTACTCTCGCCGTTGTGCCAATTCTGTTTTGATTTGATCGATGGCTTCTAAAATCCGTTCGCGCGGCGTAACATAGTGGGTTTTCGGATAAATGGTATAACGCGGCACCGCGCCAAAATTCGTGCCTGTCAGTGGATCAAAAAGGCTCAAACGTTCAATTTCATCATCAAATAATTCAATGCGAATGGCTTGATCATCGGATTCTGCAGGAAAAATATCAATAATTTCGCCCCGCACTCTGAATGTGCCGCGCTGAAACGCTTGATCGTTTCGTGTGTATTGTAGCTCTGCCAATTTCGTCAAAATTTCTCGCTGGTTGATGATCGCTCCTGTTTGCAAATGCAACATCATTTTGAGATAGCTATCAGGATCACCCAAACCATAAATAGCAGAAACGGACGCCACAACGATTGTATCACGGCGCTCTAAAAAAGATTTAGTGGCAGACAGACGCATTTGCTCGATTTGATCGTTAATGGACGCATCTTTTTCAATAAAGGTGTCGCTACTCGGCACATAGGCTTCTGGCTGATAATAGTCATAGTAAGAAACAAAATATTCCACCGCGTTTTCAGGGAAAAAGGCTTTCATTTCCGCATAAAGCTGAGCGGCAAGGGTTTTATTTGGCGCAAGCAACATTGCAGGGCGATTGAGCTTGGCAATCACATTGGCAATGGTAAAAGTTTTGCCCGATCCCGTTACCCCAAGCAGGGTTTGGTGCGCTAAACCATCATTGAGATTTTCACTCAGCTTTTCTATCGCCTGCGGTTGGTCGCCAGACGGCGAAAAATCAGAATTAAGAATAAAAGGTTTGCTGTGAATTTTGTTACTCATAAAAAAACTGCCTATCCGAAAAGTGCGGTCAATTTTAGCATAATTTTTTGCGTTCGGCTTGAGCAAAATTTTAAGTTTTACACAGACTTATATTTGTCAAGATTGAAATCTCACAAAATCAAAAAAATTTTAAAAAAATTTCTAGATTTTTATTAACTTATTGATAAATAAAGAAATGCTATTTTGCAATCAATTTTATTGCCAATTCGCAAAACCCTAGTTTTTTCAAGGGATCGGCGATTTTTTCAAATTAAAACTCACAGACTTATCCACAGGCGCTGTGGATATAAAAAAAGAACATAATTTTTCAACATTTTTTTAATTTCACTGTTGACAAAGGAAAGACAGATCATTATCATCTGCGACCAATTCCTTGTGATACAGAATTATTCCTCCTTAGTTCAGTCGGTAGAACGGCGGACTGTTAATCCGTATGTCGCTGGTTCAAGTCCAGCAGGAGGAGCCAATTTTCTCTTTTGGCAGTTTTTATTTGTCTCCTTTTATAAAAGCTATTTCGTTCCAAAAGAGCTTAAAGCCCATATCCTCCTTATGGGCTTTTATTTTTTTCTCATCAGCCTTTCATAATAATGATAATATTCGTTACTTTTCATCATTTATAGGACTCGCAAATGTTTTTATCTTTTCTCGCTATACTGGTCGGATTGGCGATTTTAGTCTGGAGTGCAGATCGTTTTATTGACGGTGCAGCTTCTCTCGCCAGTTATTTAGGTATGTCGCCCTTGTTGATCGGCATTGTAATTATCGGTTTTGGTACTTCAGCGCCTGAAATTATTGTTTCAGCGCTTTCTGCATTAAATCACAGCCCGGGGATTGCACTGGGAAATGCTTATGGCTCAAACATCACCAATATTGCCTTGATTTTAGGGGTAACCGCAATGATTAAGCCGATTATGGTTAATTCACAGGTGCTAAAAAAAGAATTGCCCGTGTTGATGCTAGTTACCCTACTTTCTGCCTTTTTAATTTATGATGCCACCATTTCTCGCCTTGATGCGGTGATTTTACTGGCGGTATTCACCCTCTATATGGGCTGGACAATTTGGCAAGGTACAAGACATTCAGGTGATAGCCTTGAACAAGATATTAACGATGAACTCAAAGAAAAATCACAAATGCCGTTGAAAACTGCAGTGTTGTGGTTAGTGATTGGCTTGGCATTATTAATGGCCAGCTCGCAATTATTAGTGTGGGGTGCAGTGAATATCGCCACCTATTTAGGCGTGAGCGATTTGATTATCGGTTTAACCATTGTTGCCATTGGCACATCATTGCCAGAATTGGCGGCTTCCATTATGGCAGCGAGAAAAAATGAATTAGATCTCGCGGTGGGCAATATTATTGGCTCTAACCTGTTTAACACCCTTGCGGTGGTCGGCATTGCTGGCGCAATCAGCCCAATTCAAGCCACGCCAGAAGTGTTTAGCCGAGATATGCTCGTTATGATTGCATTAACAGGCTTACTGTTTTTATTTGGTTACGGTTTCAAAGGAAAAAATGGGCGAATTAACCGAGTTGAAGGGTTAGCGCTATTTCTGTGCTATGTAGCTTATAATTCTTTGTTAATTTACACCGCACTTTAAGCTGAAAGCCTGATACGATGAAAAGAAAAAGGGGTGAAATTTCACCCCTATTTTTCATCTGAAAGATTATCCGCCAAATAACACTGCGCCACCACGCACAGGCAAGGTTGTGCCATAAAATAATGCTATCGCAAAGAAGATCACCACAAATCCTGCAATCAATTTCACTGCAATTTCGGCATAAGGGGAATGTTCTGTGCGAACATACCAACGCCCTAATTTCACCGCGGTCTGCCTTGCATATTGCACAATCAAGGCAAATAAAGAAAGCGTAATCCCTGTTCCTACTGCCATCGCCATTGCGGCAGCTATTCCCCATTGATAAAGATCCAGCATATAGGACAGAAAAAGAATAAAAATCGCCCCAGAGCAAGGTCGCATTCCAATGGTTAAAATCACAAGTAAACGAGATTTAAAATTAGTCGCCTTGTCTAATTGCTGCGAACTCGGCAAGTGTTGATGCCCACAACTGCAACCTTCTGCGTGATCGTTATGATCACAATGGGATTGCACAAGCTGAACTGGTTTTTCTGAAATCACTTTTGCCGAAATGGGTTTAATGGCGTGAATTTTTCCCACTGAAATGGTGCGTTTCTTGTGACGAAATTCTCGCAAAAATTTAACCGCACTTTGATAAATCCAATATGCGCCTAGCAAGAACATTAAAATAAAAGCGGATCGCTCAAGCCAAAGTTGGCTCAATTTGAAATAATGGGAAGACAAACGCAATCCCACCACAATAATGGAGGTTGCCGCCACTGCCACCACACCTTGCATTAAAGAAGACAACAACGTGAGCTGAACGCTGGTTTTTAACTTCGCTTGGTGAGTGGATAGATAACTGGCAATGACAAATTTACCGTGGCCTGGGCCAAGTGCGTGCAACACGCCGTAGAGAAAACTGATCAAGATTAAACCTAATCCCGCTTGTACGGGATATTGTTTAATTTGGTGTAAATAACCAGAAATACTTTGATTAAAGGCTTTTTGCCAACTGATGGTTTGCTCAAATAAATAAGGCAAGATATAAAACCCTAGCCCTACGAGCAACAGCAATATTGCCAGATACTTAAAGCCCTTTTGGGTGCGGTTGTTTAATGGCATACAATCTCCACTTTTTGGCTAAACACTTCGCCAAGGGAAGGGTCCTCATCACGCTGACTACGATCTAAAGATGCGGCATATTCGCGCACTTTTTCATCAACATTTGGTTCAATCACTTTGCCCGTACATTGGGCAGGAAGTTGTGAAAAATCCACCGCACTTTGTTTATTTTCTGTAGGCTTATTTTCGGTTGGATAAGTCATTGCCACAAAATAAGTAGGATCGTATGTCGCTAATTCAAACTGGTTTTCCTTCAGCACTTGGGGCTTAGACAACAAAAAATCAAAATAGTACATCACTTGTGTACCATTTGATTTCATTCCATAATTTTGCGGCTGCGCTTTGTACTTAATCTTTTTCTTATCTTTATCAAAGAGATAGCTAAAATAATGCTCATTGACAATATTTTTCATTGCTTCATCAATCAACCTTTGCTTATCGCTCGGCTGGGTGGACTGGGCTAAATCATAAATAATACTGGCAGAACTTGGCTCATCAAGCACCCACTGCATCGAAAACCCAACCAACTCCCCTTTTTCCACCAACACCTTACTTTGCATATCAATAAAGGCGTGCGGGTGGGCAACACTGAGCAACGGAACTAAAGCCAATAGCCCCAAGCATTTTTTGAACATAATCTTCCTTACTAAAACAAAAGAAAGCAAAATCCTACCACTAAATCCAAAGGCAGACAAAATGCCATTTGCTGATTTAAACAACAAAATCTCACAAAAAAACTCTATTTCTGTGATTTATATCAAAAAAATGTAAATTCATCATTTATTTATCAACCTCTTATAGGTAGTATATGCCCTGTCGAGTGATTGCTTGATATTCATAAAGTTCCTAAATAAAATAATCAAAATAAATAGCTAAACTACTTTCCTACCTCCCTTTCGGGAGGTTTTTTTTCGCTTTCAATTCGCCAAAAGGTAAAATCTCAAGTAAAATAACCCGCACTTTTTACAGCTAAGAGAACAATTTATGTCATCACAATTTGTTTATACTATGCACCGTGTCGGTAAGGTTGTGCCGCCGAAACGTCATATTTTAAAAGATATTTCCTTGAGCTTTTTTCCGGGCGCAAAAATTGGTGTGCTGGGGTTAAATGGCGCGGGGAAATCTACCCTGCTGCGCATTATGGCAGGCGTGGATAAAGAATTTGAGGGCGAAACACGTCCACAGCCAGGGATCAAAATCGGTTATCTTCCACAAGAACCTAAACTTGATCCACAACAAACCGTGCGTGAAGCGGTAGAAGAAGCCGTGGCGGAAGTGAAAACCGCGTTAAATCGTTTAGATGAAGTCTATGGGCTTTATGCCGATCCTGATGCGGATTTTGATAAACTTGCCGCCGAGCAAGCCAAGTTAGAAGCCATTATCCAAGCGCACGATGGACATAATCTTGAAAACCAACTTGAGCGTGCTGCTGATGCCTTGCGTCTGCCTGATTGGGATGCCAAAATCGAGCATCTTTCAGGGGGCGAACGCCGCCGTGTGGCACTTTGCCGTTTATTGCTCGAAAAACCAGATATGCTCTTATTAGATGAGCCAACCAACCACTTAGATGCCGAATCCGTGGCTTGGTTAGAGCGTTTCTTACACGATTATGAAGGCACCGTAGTTGCTATTACCCACGACCGTTACTTCCTAGATAATGTGGCAGGTTGGATCTTAGAGCTTGACCGTGGTGAAGGCATTCCTTGGGAAGGCAACTATTCTTCTTGGTTAGAACAAAAAGAAAAACGCCTAGCCCAAGAAGCCGCGGCTGAATCTGCTCGCCAAAAATCCATTGAAAAAGAATTAGAATGGGTTCGCCAAAATCCAAAAGGCCGCCAAGCAAAAAGCAAGGCGCGTATGGCTCGCTTTGAAGAGTTAAATAGCGGTGAATACCAAAAACGTAATGAAACCAATGAGTTATTTATTCCACCTGGCCCACGCTTAGGGGATAAAGTAATCGAAGTAAGCAATTTGAGTAAATCCTATGGTGATCGCACTTTGATTGATGACTTATCTTTCAGAATTCCAAAAGGCGCGATTGTGGGCATTATCGGGGCGAACGGCGCAGGGAAATCCACCCTTTTCCGTATGCTTTCAGGGCAAGAGCAGCCAGATAACGGTAGCATCACCCTTGGTGATACTGTGGTGCTTTCTTCCGTGGATCAGTTCCGTGATGAAATGGACGACAGCAAAACCGTATGGGAAGAAGTTTCACACGGGCAAGATATTTTGCGTATTGGCAACTTTGAAATCCCAAGCCGTGCTTATGTCGGACGCTTCAACTTCAAAGGTGTAGATCAACAAAAACGCGTGGGTGAGCTTTCAGGTGGGGAACGTGGACGCTTGCATTTAGCCAAGTTATTGCAAGCAGGCGGTAACGTGCTGTTATTAGACGAACCGACCAACGATCTTGACGTGGAAACCTTGCGCGCCTTAGAAAATGCGATCTTAGAATTCCCTGGCTGTGCGATGGTAATTTCCCACGACCGCTGGTTCTTAGACCGTATCGCGACCCATATTTTGGATTACGGCGATGAAGGCAAAGTCACCTTCTATGAAGGTAACTTCTCAGACTATGAAGAATGGAAGAAGAAAACCTTCGGCGCTGATGCTGTGCAACCCCATCGTATTAAATACAAACGGATTGCGAAATAATTGCATTAAAAAAGGCGAAATGGGGATTTCGCCTTTTTCTTTGAAATCAAAATTCTTCATTAATGAAAAACTTTGTTATATACAATATAAAATTGTAGGTAGCTGTCAATTGCAAATTTAAATATATCGCAAGCCACCTCATGTATACGTCTTCCTTGCATACTTTTGAGCAGTGTCTCCCCTACTCCCACTCAATCGTCGCAGGTGGTTTTCCGCTGACGTCATAAACTACGCGGGAGATGCCGTCCACTTCGTTGATGATGCGGTTGGAGATTTTGCCGAGTAAGTCATAAGGCAGGTGTGCCCAATGTGCGGTCATAAAATCAATAGTTTCTACTGCTCGGAGGGAAACAACCCAGTCGTATTTACGTCCATCGCCCATTACGCCGACGGATTTTACTGGTAGAAATACGGTGAAGGCCTGGCTGACTTTGTAGTACCAGCCTGAATTGTAAAGCTCTTCAATAAAGATAGCGTCGGCACGGCGGAGTAAATCGCAGTATTCTTTTTTCACTTCGCCAAGCACACGTACGCCTAAGCCCGGTCCGGGGAATGGGTGGCGGTTGAGCATTTCTGCTGGAAGCCCAAGGGCTAAGCCGATTTTACGCACTTCATCTTTGAACAGTTCGCGTAATGGCTCTACCAAGCCAAGTTTCATATAATCTGGTAATCCGCCCACGTTGTGGTGAGATTTGATCACGTGCGCTTTGCCCGTTTTGCTCGCGGCAGATTCGATCACATCAGGATAAATCGTGCCTTGTGCTAACCATTTGACGCTGCTGAGTTTTTTCGATTCGTCATCAAACACGTTAACGAACACTTTACCGATCATTTTGCGTTTCTCTTCTGGATCTGAAATGCCTTTTAATGCGTTTAAGAAACGATCTTCGGCGTCCACTCGAATAATGTTTAAGCCAAATTTATCACCGAACATTTCCATCACTTGATCGGCTTCGTTTAAGCGTAATAAGCCGTTGTCCACAAAAACACAGTGTAGGTTTTTGCCAATAGCTCGGTGTAATAATAAAGCAGTAACGGAAGAATCCACGCCGCCTGATAAACCTAAAATCACTTCGTCATCGCCCACTTGCGCTTTAATGCGAGCCACGGCATCTTCAATGATATTTTCTGGTGTCCAGTTGCGCTCGCAGCCACAAATGTTTACCACAAAATTAGTTAAAAGAGCTAAACCGCTTTTGGTGTGAGTCACTTCAGGGTGAAATTGTACGCCATAGAAGTGGCGGTTTTCATCAGACATCGCCGCAATCGGGCAGGTTGGCGTCACGCCCGTGATTTGAAAGCGCGGTGGTAATTGGGTTACTTTATCGCCATGGCTCATCCAAACATCGAGTTTGTGTTCGCCATCATCTAAACCAGCGAAAAGTGCGGTTGGATTTTGTAAAGAAACGGCAGCATAACCAAATTCACGATGGTCAGAGGTTTCCGTTAAACCGCCTAACTGCATCGCCATTGTCTGCATTCCGTAACAAATTCCTAGCACTGGCACGCCAGCATTAAACACATATTCGGGCGCGCGTGGGCTATTTTCTTCCGTGGTGCTTTCCGGCCCACCAGAAAGAATAATCCCTGTTGGGTTAAATTCACGGATTTGTTCTTCCGTTACGTCCCAAGCCCACAGCTCACAATACACCCCAATTTCCCGCACGCGGCGAGCGATAAGCTGGGTATATTGCGAACCAAAGTCTAAGATTAAAATTTTGTGATTGTGGATGTTGTTCATTTTTTATTTTTCTCAGGGGTAATAATATTTTTTAAGGTGTAAATCTGCTTTTTATAAAAGTGCCACCCTGCCCATCAGGGATAAAATCAATATAAACATCTTTAAGATTTCCGCAAGCATTTACTTTCCATAATTCTTGAGCTAATTTTAATGTGTTGCTATTAGGATCTTGTTCAATATTTAATATTTGTGTATGAATTTTTATCTTTCCTATAGAACAGTTATAGTAATACACAAATGGGAAAATTACAGCTTGCTCAGTATCAGCTTTTAATCGAGCATCTGCGGTACTTTCCCCACTATATTGCGGATAAAACATTGCACATCCTGTTAATAATAGAGTGCTTAAACTTAATGTTTTAATAAATTTCATCATAAAATCTCCCAAAAATTGACCGCACTTTTAATTAGCCCATTCTATAATTCGGCGCTTCTTTAGTAATGGTGACATCGTGAACGTGGCTTTCTTTGATGCCGGCGCCGCTGATGCGTACGAATTGTGCTTTAGTGCGGAGATCTTCAATGGTGGCACAGCCTGTCAAGCCCATACAAGAACGTAAACCGCCCATTTGTTGGTGGATAATTTCTTTTAAATAGCCTTTGTATGGAATGCGTCCTTCAATGCCTTCTGGCACGAGTTTATCAGCAGCGTTGTCGCTTTGGAAATAGCGATCGGACGAGCCTTTGCTCATCGCACCTAAGGATCCCATTCCGCGGTAAGATTTAAAGGCACGTCCTTGGAATAATTCGATTTCACCCGGTGCTTCCTCTGTCCCTGCGAACATTGACCCCACCATGACGCAACTTGCCCCAGCGGCAATAGCTTTGGCAATATCGCCTGAATAACGGATACCGCCGTCAGCAATAACAGGAATGCTGCGATCTTTTAACGCTTCGGCCGCATCGGCAATGGCGGTGATTTGCGGTACACCCACGCCTGTTACAATACGTGTGGTACAAATTGAACCTGGGCCGATACCAATTTTCACCGCACTTGCACCAGCATCAGCGAGGGCAATTGCGCCTTCTGCTGTCGCCACATTACCTGCAATAATTGGCAAATCAGGATATTTCGCGCGAGTTTCACGCACACGCTGCAACACGCCTTCGGAATGTCCGTGGGAAGAGTCAATTAACAACACGTCCACGCCAGCTTGTACAAGGGCTTCGATACGCTCTTCATTACCTGCGCCAGCGCCTACTGCTGCACCCACGCGTAAACGCCCGAATTCATCTTTACAAGCGTTAGGTTTTTGTTCGGTTTTTTGGAAGTCTTTTAAGGTGATCATTCCTTTTAATTTGAAATCATCATTCACCACGAGCACTTTTTCTACACGGTGTGCGTGCATTAAACTGAAAATTTCTTGGCTAGATGCGCCTTCTTTTACGGTAACTAAGCGATCTTTTGGCGTCATCAGATCCGCAACAGTTTTATTCATATCTTTCACAAAACGCGTATCACGACCTGTGATAATACCTTCTAATGCGCCTTGGCTGCTCACCACAGGGAAGCTTGCAAAACCATTTTTCTTCACGATTTCCGCTAATTCGCCAATGGTTAAATCTGGGGTAACTGTGATAGGATCGGAAACAATGCCGCTTTCAAATTTTTTCACTTTACGCACGCGATCCGCTTGGCGTTCAATGCTCATATTTTTATGAATGAAACCAATACCGCCTTCTTGCGCAAGGGAGATGGCAAGTTTCGCTTCGGTAACGGTATCCATTGCAGCAGAAAGCATTGGGATATTTAAACGAATGGTTTTAGTTAATTGGGTGGATAAATCCGCTGTGTTTGGCAGCACGGTGGAATGGGCTGGAACGAGAAGGACATCATCAAACGTGAGGGCTTCTTTTAATACGCGTAGCATAGCAATATTCTCTCTCTGTAAAAGGGAAAATCCCTAAGGTTAATATGAAAAAAGGGTAAAAAATATTGCGGCGAGATTATACAGAGTTTATGCTGATTTGGGAATGGCAAACAGCAAATATTTTTTGCATTTAAAAAATTCGCAACTATTTACAAAAAAGGAAAGTTATAAAAGGAAAAGAAATGTTTGAGCTTTTAACCTTGTTGGCAGACGGCAAGAAAAATTCTCGCCAAAATTTGACCGCACTTTTACATTGTGATGAAACGCAAATCAATGCTCATATTCAGGCGCTAAGTAAACTGGGTATTAAATTTGAACGGAACGGTGATGAAATCCAGCTCAAGCCAGAATTGCCCTTGCTTTCGGCGGAGAAAATAAAGCAACGCCTTGCGCCTTACCACGTACTGGTCAAACCTGTGATTCATTCCACAAATCAATTTTTATTAGAACAGATTGAACAGCTAAAAAAGGGGCAGCTGTGCTTGGCAGAATATCAATACGCAGGGCGTGGGCGGCGAGGGCGTGATTGGCTTTCGCCCTTTGCTGGGCAGATTATTCTCAGCGCCTACTGGACATTTCCACCGCATATTTCGCTGAATGGGCTGAGTTTAGTTATCGGCATTGCCATTGCAGAAACCTTACAAGCCTTTGGCGCGCAAAGCATCGGGTTAAAATGGCCGAATGATGTGTTATTGCAAGGGAGAAAGCTGGCAGGTGTGCTGGTGGAAATTGCTAATCGTAAGAATGGTTTGCTGAATTTGATTATCGGCATTGGCATTAATCTTGCCTTGCCGAAACAGACTAATATTAATCAACCTTGGGCAGAATTACGAGAAATTCTACCGCACTTTGATCGCGATGAAATCATCATCGCGCTAGTGCAGCGGCTTTATCATTATCTTGATCTCTTCGAACAAAAAGGAATGGCATTTTTTCATTCACGCTGGGCGGAATGGGACGCTTTTCTTAATCAGCCCGTGAGCTTGATCAGCGAAAACGCGAGCCAGCACGGCATTGAACGTGGCATAGACAGCGAAGGCTACCTTTTATTGGAAACGGAACAAGGCCTTGTGCGATTTAATGGCGGCGAAGTGTCGCTACGGAGAAAAGCGTAAAAGCCGAAAGGTAAAATAAAAGGGAAAGGCTGAACAACCTTCCCCTTCTTCTTCAAATATCGTTAAATCACTTTTTGCGCTTTCATTAAATTACCTTTTGCACAAGGGCTGAAATATCTTCTGCAAAATGTTCTTGTTCAGCCATTTGCTCAATTTGTTGCGGTGAATATTTCTTGCCGTTATACACCACCACAATGCTCACATCGTCAGGTTGCAGAAAATGGCTCGTGCCGAATTCTGTATAGCGTGTTGCACCAATGCTAATGATCGCTTGGGTTGGATAATTGGCTTTTTTCAGCAAATCAGCGATATGATTCATCGGGCCGAAATCAGGTTGATTATTCATTTGCCCCACAATCCAATCAAGCAATTTTTGATGGAAATAGCTGTATCCCAAGGCAGGGCTATCCACGCCATAAGCATTCATCTCTCCATTACGTTTATGAAAGCAAGCAATGCGATAATCATCAATTTCACTACCTAAGTCAAAGGACGTGAGCGGAATGGTTTTTGCTGCCAACCCTTTGGTTGCCGCCCCCCAATTTTTCTTCTCACAAATTTTATTCGCATTCGGACGGCGGATAGAGCAGTCATTATAGGCGGCGAAAGCCTGTGGTAAAAGTGCGGTAACTTTTTCGCCAGAATATTGCACTTCACACAACAGCGCAATTTCAGGTTCAATTTGCAAATTATCTGCCCCCGCTTGCGGAAAACGAATATATTCGGCACTTAACGGATTAACCGCCAAAAAGTCATACTCGCCTAAGTTTTCTGCAGGCACATAAAAAGGAAAAATCGCTTTGGGTTGATGGGTTTCTGCCGTTTTCACTTGGGCAAAATCCTTTGCCTCACCCGCTTGTTCCAAATGCCCCGCAAAATTGCCTGCCACGCCGAGGCCGATAAGGTTTCTTGTCATTTTCTTGCTCCTTTTATCTTGATGACATATCCAAATCCTACAAGGTTATAAGGAATTTTCAAGGGGAAATTGCGAGGATTAAATAATCTATAATGTTGATAAAAGAAAAGCGAGAAATTCTCGCTTTTATCTTTTAAATTAAGCAGTTAAATCTTTAATTTGCGTTGTCGGCGCGTTGTTCATTACTGATTTCACCCCATTTTTTGCCCCTTCTTGAGAAGCATAATATTGGCTGCGTCCGATTTCTTGATGATTTTTGGCTTTCAATACGAAATAAGGTTTCTCATTTTTCGCCACGCGGAACTCAAAATTCGCCTCATCGCTACCATTTTTTTGCACAGATTCAATGCCATTTAGCGCAGACGCTTTGGTTTTATACAATTCACTGGTCAAGATAATTTGCGAGTTCGCCGCATAAAGGTTAAACATAAATTGACCATCACTTGCTTTTTTCAATTCATACCAGCCTAAAGCCATACTATTTTCCTTCTTAATGAATCGTGGGATATTCCACCCGTTCATCATAAGCTTTTTTTCTGTTTTTTCAATGGGATTTATTAGAGTGCCTTAATAACCTTAATTCAATTAACTAGACCATATTACTAAAACTAAAAGAAAGAGAAACAAATTCAAGTTTATATCCTATAAAGCGCTAGGAATATAAAATTAAAAAGCAGAACTTTTATCCTATATCTCTCATTCTATTTAGCTGTATTACTTCAAATTACGGATTTTATTAATCACATTACTACTCGAAAAGCCATTTTCGAAATTTAGCACTTTGACTTCACCACCGTTGGCGATAACCTCTTTTCCGCCTGCGATTTCTTCTGGTTTGTAATCACCGCCTTTGACTAACAGATCAGGCAACACTTCGCTGATTAAACGTTGCGGAGTATCTTCGCTAAATTCCACTACCCAATCTACTGCGGCAAGCCCTGCAAGTACAGCCATTCTGGCTTCCAGTGGGTTGATTGGGCGGCTTTCGCCTTTTAAGCGTTTCACGGAAGCATCGCTGTTTACCGCAACAATCAAGCGATCGCCGAGCTTGCGAGCGTTATCTAAATAAGAAACGTGGCCGGGGTGAATAATATCAAACACGCCGTTGGTCATTACGATTTTCTCACCGCGCTGCTTGGCTTGCGCCACCGCTTCTTTAAGTTGTTGTTCGTTCATCACGCCAAAGCCAGTGGTTGTGCGTCCGTGAATGGCGTTTTCTAATTCTACGTTCGACACCGTAGAAGTCCCTAATTTACCCACCACAATGCCTGCGGCAACATTGGCTAAATAGCAGGATTCTTCAAAGCTGCGGCCATCTGCCAATGCCGTTGCCAAAACACTGATAACGGTATCGCCAGCGCCTGTTACATCAAAGACTTCTTTCGCTTCTGTAGGCAAGTGGAATGGTGGTTGATCAGGGCGGAGTAGGGTCATTCCTTTTTCAGAACGGGTAACCAATAAAGCACTTAACTCAATATCACGAATTAATTTTAGCCCTTTTTCAACGATTTCCTCTTCGCTATGGCATTTGCCCACCACCGCTTCAAATTCGGACATATTTGGGGTTAATAAAGTTGCACCGCGATAACGTTCAAAATCTGTGCCTTTGGGATCAATTAGTACTGGTATTTTGGCTTGGCGGGCAATTTGGATCATTGCTTGCACTTGATTTAATGTACCTTTACCATAATCAGAAAGGATCAACGCGCCGAAATTTTGCACCGCACTTTGTAATTTTGCCAATAATAAATCGCTTTCTACGTTATGAAAATCTTCTTCAAAATCAAGGCGTAATAATTGCTGATGACGAGAAAGTACGCGTAATTTGGTGATGGTTGGGTGGCTGGCTAATTGCACGAAATTGCAATCAATGTTTTGCTTTTCTAACATTGTTGAAAGCGCCGAACCTGCCTCATCTTGCCCTGTTAAACCGAGTAATTGCACTGGCACGTTGAGCGAAGCAATATTCATTGCCACGTTTGCCGCACCACCTGCGCGCTCTTCATTTTCTTGCACACGCACCACTGGCACAGGAGCTTCAGGGGAGATGCGATTAGTTGCACCAAACCAGTAGCGATCTAACATCACATCGCCAAGAACAAGCACTTTAGCTTGTTGAAATTGAGTAGAATATTGCGCCATTTTGACCTCATTCTTTTCCATTAAATGACAAATTTTTGCAGATTTTACCATAGGATAAATGCTATTTACTAAAATTTCCGCTAAACTACCGCTTTGATTAAACCAATTTTAACGAACAGCTTTCTTTTAGTTATGGCAAATTCATCACTTCCAAGATTTCAACGTGCATTTCTCGCCCCAAAATATTGGGGATTTTGGATTGGTTTAGCCATTTGGCGGCTCATTCTTTTCTTGCCTTATCCCCTTTTGTTAAAGATAGGGAATGGATTAGGCTGGCTATTTTCTAAGTTAAACGTTGGCAAGCGGCGAATGAAAATCGCTAAGCGAAATCTTACTCTTTGTTTCCCTGATTATAGCGAACAGAAAATTGATGACATTGCGCAGGCTAATGTGAAAGCCACGGGAATGGCGATTATTGAAACAGGAATGGCGTGGTTTTGGTCGGATAAACGGATCAAAAAATGGTCGAAGGTGGAAGGCATTGAATACCTAAAAACCTACCAAAAAGACGGCGTGATTCTAACGGGCGTGCATTTTCTTACCCTTGAGCTAGGGGCAAGAATTTTAGGGCTTTACACCCCCGGCATTGGGGTTTATCGTCCGAACGATAATCCGCTAATGGATTGGCTGCAAACTTGGGGCAGACTACGTTCTAACAAAGATATGCTTGATCGCAAAGATTTACGCAATATGATCAAAGCATTACGTCGTGGTGAAATTATTTGGTATGCGCCCGATCACGATTATGGGCGAAAAAACGCCGTTTTTGTGCCTTTCTTTGCGGTGAAAGATGCCGCCACTACAACGGGAAGTTATTATTTATTGAAATCTTCCCCAAACAGCAAAGTGATTCCTTTTGCGCCATTACGCAACGCAGACGGCTCAGGCTACACCGTGAAAGTATCCGCCCCTGTAGATTTTTCTGATCTCAATACCGAAATTGACATTGCCACCCGAATGAACCAAGTGGTTGAACAAGAAATCTTGCAAGGCGTGGAACAATATATGTGGCTGCATCGGCGTTTCAAAACCCGTCCAAATGAAAGTGATCCAAGTTTGTATGATTAGAAAATAAAAGGGTGAAATAATGTTTTCACCCTTTTTCATAGACATTACCCATTAAAGTGCGGTGGTTTTTCAGAAATTTTTATCCCTAAAGAACGGTTTCTTCCAACTCATCAGCCATTGCGGAAAGGATTTCTCGTGAGAGAATAGCGAGTGAGCGGTAGAAAGGGAGATTGGCTTGCGTTTCTACTGCGTTTAAGAATTTTGTGGCGCAAGGCAGTAGAAATTCCGCAAATAAGGTTTGTTGCGCTTCAACGGAATCAAGGTTATCTTCAATCCAAGACGCGGTGAGAAAAACAAGCGGAAAATTCACCGCACTTTGTTCTAACTCGGGCATTCCGCGTTCTTGGCGGAAAGCGATGAAATCTTCGGACTTAAGATCATAAGCTTCAATATTCATTGGCACGAGCGCTTTTTCGCCAGCAAATAAACGCTGATATTCTTGATCTAATAAGGCTAAATCAATTTTCATTTGTAGAGCCTCAAGGGCTTGTTCGCTTTGCTTATCAGTTTCCAACGCCCAAAGGGCATTGAGCGGTTGTTGGTGTAACCACGCAAAGACATTCTGCAAGGTGTGATCTTGCGGTGAACGGTAAAACAGATTGCCGAATAAGCGGCTGATCAACGAAAAATGATTTAAACTTTGTTGGCTCATTATGGGGTTTCCTTATCGTTGCTGTGAGCATTGTTATGAGCGTTGCAAAGTGCGGTCAAATTTTGCGTTGTAATTTTCGCGGCGTCATCAAGCATTTGCTGGCGCGTCTTGTCATCAATAATATGAATATCGCCAAAGAATTTATGCTGAATATCGGTAATACCACAAAAATTAAATAAGCCGTCCACCAAGCAATCACGCAAGGATTTATCAATGCCAAGCTGTTGATATTTCTCAACATTACTGCCAATGGTGATAAACTGTTGCATTTTTTTGCCTTGCAATAAGCCGACAGATTGTCCGTCTTCTGTTTTATACGCAAAGCCGTGGCTCAGCACGCGATCTAAATAGCCTTTCAAAATTGCAGGAAAACCCATCCACCATAGGGGATAAACGAGAGTGATCAAATCTGCCTCACGAATGAGCTGATGTTCTTCGCGAATTTCTGCGGGAGTAATGCCTTGATTTGCCCCTTGTAATTCAGCCCACGAAATGACGGGATCAAAATTTAGTTGATACAAATCACGCACTTGGGTTTCCACTTTGAGCGCTCGGCTGGCGTTCAAAGTGCGGTCTAAGATGCTGCGATTAAAGCTGTCTTGCCCATTTGGGTGGGCGAAAATAATTAAATGTTTCATTGTGCTATTCTACTTTCTTAACAAATAAGGTGATCCCTTCCACGTTATACACTTCAATGGCATCGCCAACATGCAGGTGCTTGCCTTGAATTCGCCAAGTGGTGTCGCCAAAATGACCACGCCCAATGCCGTTTTCATTGATTTCTTGCACGATACCTTTTGTGCCGAGCATTGCGTGATCCCGTTGGTTTAATGAAGTGTGCGATTGATCTTGGAGATCTTTGCCGTGTTGGTATTTCCACCAAGAAAAACTTAAAATAATGGCTAAAATGGCATAGCCAATCACTAAAAAGGTTAAGGATAAGGTGACAAATAATGCCATTACGCCTGCGATAATAATTGCTGCCAAGCCCCACCAGAGCAAAAATACGCCCGGAATGAGAATTTCGGCAATTAATAAGCCAAAGCCTAAAATAAGCCAGTGCCACACTGACCAAGTTGCGAGCCATTCCATACTTATCCCCTTAGTTTATATTTAAAGGGGCAATGCCCCTGATATTGATAGGCAAATTATTGCTTTTCACCTTTTAATAGCTCGGCAATGCCTGCCACTGAGCCAATTAAATTGCCCGCTTCAAGTGGCATTAACACCACTTTACTATTATTTGCGCCGCCAATTTCTTTTAACGCTTCAGTATATTTTTGTGCGATAAAGTAATTAATGGCTTTGGTGTTCCCGCCTGCAATGGCTTCCGACACCATTTGGGTGGCTTTGGCTTCTGCTTCGGCGGCACGCTCACGGGCTTCAGCTTGTAAAAAGGCTTCCGCACGTTCCCCTTCCGCTTTGAGAATACGGGATTGTTTTTCCCCTTCTGCGCGTAATATTTCCGCTTGACGAATCCCTTCTGCTTCTAAAATTTCAGCCCGTTTATTACGTTCTGCTTTCATTTGTGCATTCATTGCGGCGATTAATTCGTGCGGTGGACGCACATCGCGGATCTCAATACGCGTTACCTTAATGCCCCAAGGGTTGGTGGCTTCGTCCACAATGGATAACAAACGTCCGTTGATATTATCACGCTGTGAAAGCATTTCGTCCAATTCCATTGAGCCTAGCACAGTACGAATATTGGTCATCGTTAAATTGATGATCGCTTGCTCTAAATGGTTTACTTCATAAGCGGCACGGCGCGCATCGATCACTTGTACGAAACACACGGCATCAATGGATACATTGGCATTATCTTTTGAGATCACTTCTTGCGAAGGAATATCTAATACTTGTTCCATCATATTAATTTTGCGCCCTACGCGATCTACAAAAGGTACGACAAAATTTAGCCCTGGGGTGAGGGTGCGAGTGTAGCGCCCAAAGCGTTCAATCGTCCAATGATAGCCTTGCGGTACGGTTTTCAAGGTGGAAAACAGTACAACAATCACAAAGATAACAAAGACGACCACAGCAACAGGAAAACCGTCTAACAATTCCATTTTTCTCTCCTTAAAATGGGGGGTAACTGATTGAAGTCTAACAAATTAAATAGGCTTTTGTACATAGCGATAATGCCCATTTTCATTGACAAATTCAAATAAATGGGTGATACAACTCGGCGCGTCTTGATCTTGGTGGGAAACAAAAAGTAATTGCGTTTCACTGTTCATCACCAGTTGATCAATAAAGCCTTTAACCAGTTTACGATTCACGCCGTCTAGCCCTTGTAAAGGTTCATCTAAGATCAACACGGGAGGATGTTTTACCATTGCGCGAGTGATCAGCAGTAAACGCTGTTGCCCCCACGACAAGGATTTAAACGGCTGATTAGCTTGCGCGGTTAAATTTAAGCGGGCAAGCCATTCCATCGCTTTAATATGTAAGGCATCTGGCACTTTTTGATAAACGCCAATGCTGTCAAAAAAGCCCGATAGGATCACATCTCGTGCGGAGCAATTCACGCGATAATCCATATGCAGTTGGCTGCTGACATAACCGATTTTTTGTTTGATTTGCCAAATTGTTTCGCCTGAACCGCGTTGATTGCCAAATAAACGCACTTTATTGGCGTAAGATTGCGGGTGATCACCGCTAATCACCGAAAGCAAGGTAGATTTACCTGCACCATTAGGGCCTTTGATCCACCAATTTTCTCCACGTTTAACTTGCCAATCAAGTTTATCAAGAATTTTTTTCTCACCATATTGAATGGTAACCTGTTCTAATTCAAAGAGCGGTTGATTTTCATCGAGTTTTATCTCAGGGACGGCACGTTCAGGCAAAGGAATATGCTGGGCAGATTCTGCATAGTGAAGTTGTTGATAAAGGCTTTGTTGCTCAATTTCATCACGAGTTCCTTGCAAGATAAGCGCTTGATGTTCTAACAAGGCAATGTGGTTGGCTTGCTCTGGAATATCTTCAAAACGATTTAAGATCAGTAAAATCGTCATTTTTTGTTGTAACTGCGCGAGCAATGCTTTCCATTCTTTGACAGATTGCTGATCCAACCCTTCAAAAGGCTCATCTAAAATCAGCAAATCAGGCTGTTGCACTAAGGCTTGGCACAGTAATACTTTACGGCTTTCTCCTGTGGATAGCTGGATAAAAGGGCGATCTAAAAGTGCGGTGATTTTTAACAGCGAAATATATTCTTCAAATAACGCTAGATTGCCCTGTTCAGCCAAAATAGTCTGCTTGGCCGTTTTGCCGAAATCATCAGGGCTGACGCCATCATTGTTGCGATCTTTAAAGGTTTCACTAACAATTTTCTGTTGCTTTTCAAAAGAAAGGGAACAAATAGTTTGGAAATGATTTTCCATTGCGCCTTCCAGTAAAGGCAATTTGCCTTCTAGTGCCAAGGCGAGCGCGGTTTTTCCACTGCCATTGCTGCCCACTACACCCCAATAATCATTGGGGTGAATGGATAATTCATCAATTTTTAAGCGTTGATGATGAGCAAGCTGGAATATTGCATTTTCGATCTTAATCATATTAGCCACCTATAAAAAAAGCGGAAATTTTCATCCGCTCTTTTTTCTTTTTTATCTTGAGTAAAGCTTAGCTTTTTTGTGCTTCTTCTTCAGAGATACATACCGCTGCGGTAAACACTACGTCAGTTGATGAGTTTAACGCGGTTTCTGCGGAATCTTGTAACACCCCAATGATAAAGCCCACGCCCATTACTTGCGCAGCAATGTCATTTGAGATACCGAATAAGCTACAAGCTAATGGAATTAATAATAATGAACCACCAGCCACACCAGAAGCACCACAAGCACATACGCTTGCTACCACACTTAATAATAATGCTGTTGGGAATGAAACTTCCACGCCTAACGTATGCACTGCTGCTAAGGTTAATACGGTGATGGTAATTGCCGCACCCGCCATATTAATACTTGCACCTAACGGAATAGATACAGAATAGGTATCTTCATTTAAGTTTAAGCGTTTCGCTAATTCCATATTTACAGGAATATTTGCTGCCGAACTACGCGTGAAGAAGGCGGTTAAACCACTTTCGCGTACACAAGTCCAAATTAATGGATACGGGTTACGGCGTGTTTTCCAGTACACTAAAATTGGGTTTACTACGAACGCAGTAAATAGCATGGCACCGATTAATACACATAATAAACGCACATAATCAAGTAACGCGCCCAAGCCTTTATCCGCAAGAGTTTCAGCTACTAAACCAAACACCCCGATTGGTGCAAAGCTAATGATAAAGTGAACGATTTTTGATACCCCTTCAGAAAGATCATTCATCACATTTTTAGTGGTATCTGAAGCGTGGCGTAGCACAAGTCCTAAGCCAATTGCCCACGAAAGAATACCGATAAAGTTGGCATTAAATAAGGCGTTGATTGGGTTATCCACTACATTTAATACCAATGTTCCTAATACTTGAGAAACTTCGCTTGGTGGCGATAAAGAATTTTCTTGTGTTTGTAGAGCAATTTCGGTTGGAAAAGCGAAGCTAAATAACACCGCAGTTAATGCGGCAAGAAATGTGCCTAATAAATATAAAATCACCACAGATTTCATATTGCTTTGCGTACCAATTTTTTTATTCGCAATGGCTGAAATTACCAATAAGAAAACTAAAATTGGCGCAACGGCACGCAATGAGCGCACAAACACTTTACCTAAAAAACCTGCTTTTTCAGCAAGGTTGAAACCGAGTACAGATTGCAAGCTTGGCGCAATAATCGCAAGTAGCAAACCTAGCACTAAACCGATAGAAATTCTTTTCACTAAACTTCCGTGAAAAAACAGAGAATATAAACGAGATGTGTTCATAATTATTTACAATGTTGTGTTTAAAACTGAAGATCAATGACTTCAGAAGATTGTTGATATTCAGATCTAAAATTAGATCCCCCATAGCGAGTGTAAAGATAGCCTAATTTTGTGCTAAAGAAAATATAAAATCGTAAATTAACGCATATTATTTGCATAAATATAGAAATATTTCCCTCTAAATTAGATAAAACACATTATTTTCTTCTTTCTTCCCTCGATTTGCCTTAGCCATACAAAAAAGTGAAAAAAAGTTTTTATACAGTATTGACGAACTGTATAAAACACCAGTATCATTTTCACTGTATAAACAACCAGTAAATTGATGATTAGCGGAGCATTATGATGAATTACCTCAACGAACAAACACCATTTTCCTATCAACCAATGCCATTTTTAACGGATAGTGAATCTTTCAACTCAACCTTTAATCGAAAACTTGATTTAAACCTATATTGCATTAAACGCCCACAAAAAACCTGCTTTGTTCAGGTAACCAATCCAAATATGTTGGCGTGGGGAATTGAAATGGGCGATATACTCGTGGTGGAACAAAGCGATCATCTTAGCATTGGTGATTTAGTCGTAATGGAACAAAACCATCACTTCTGCGTATATGAGTTTGTTGCCTATGACGGTAAAGAGTTTATCTTTCTGCCGCTAGACGCCAAAATGCAAAGCATCAAATGTGAAAAGTGGTCTGCTTTACCAATTATTGGAGTCATCACCAATACCATTCATCAAATGAAGCCTAAAAAGCAAATGCGATTTGCCGCTTAACACCCTAAAAATAAAAGTGCGGTGCAAATTTTTCTAATTTTTGCTGAACAGAATAAATAATCAAGAAAATAAGGAGAACATAATGAAACAGTTAGACATCCGTTTTATGAAAGAAAGCGACAAAAAACGCCAAGAATATCAATTAAAAATTATCGCCAAACTCCAAGAGGTTTTACCTAGAAAGATCGCAGAAAAATTTGATGATATTCATATTCGTATCCGTTTTTCCAGTGCAGCTGGCGTAGATGTAACAGGGATTAAAAACAAAGACGAGAAAGAACGCCTGATGGAATATTTAGAAGAACTGTGGAACGACAGCTCGTTAGTTGAACTGGATTGATAAAACAAAATAGAAAGTAATATTAATTGTCACTAGTTTCCCATATTAGCGACGATATTGACGCACTTGCAATAATAGTTGCGCAGTCAAAACATCTTCATTTATCAATAATAAGGAATTAGACAATTGTTCTGAATCCGTGCTACATCATCAAAAAACTCAGCTTAATCTTCCTCTTTAAGCTCTACTGCATAGCAAATTCTCTGTAGTCCCAAGTTTCCTTGCCAAAAATTACACTGTGATCATTTTTCGACTGAAATTAAAAGGCAAGTTGCTCAACAAATTAATCTAGGGTATTTATATCTACAGTCAGTAAATATAAGAGGCTTTCCCTCTAAAGGGGATGCCTTAATAATGATGAGCCTACCACCTACAGCTAATCTATTCATGCAATCTCCAAAGGCCTAGCCATCACACAATAGACGTTAAATATAAATTTCCTCATTTTGTCAAATGATTTCACAAAAAATATTCAATAACCTTACCGTACTTTATCCGTCTGATTTAAGATATTTGGGCATATTACAATCGGTAGCAAAGACCAACATATCTAGGGTAATATCTAGTGTGCCGCGCGTATCTAAAATAATAAAATCATAGCCTTATAATTTTAGGGGCGCGCTTAAAAAATAGAGGAATCCTACTCCTCTATTTCCCCACAAAACCGATACCCTTCACCGTGGATAGTTGAGATAAGTTCTGGGGTGTCGGGGTGATCTTCAAAATGTTTACGAATGCGACGAATAGTAACGTCCACCGTTCTATCTTGTGGCTTTAGTTCTCGCCCTGTCATTTTTTTCAATAATTCTTCACGAGATTGGATTTTTCCAGGGTTTTCGCAGAATTGTAACATTGCACGAAATTCGCTACGTGGGAGTTTGTATTCTTCACCTTCTGGATTAATTAAGGTGCGGCTGTTGAGATCTAACGTCCAGCCGTTGAAACGATATTGTTCCACTGGTTGTGAACTTTGCTTGGTGTTTTCAGCCATCGTACGTTGTAATAAATTTCTCGCACGAATAGTTAATTCTCTCGGATTAAAAGGCTTGGTGATGTAATCATCAGCACCAATTTCTAAACCTAAAATTTTATCTACTTCATTATCACGCCCAGTTAAGAACATTAACGCCGTGTTGGTAGTTTCACGCAATTCGCGCGCGAGCATTAGCCCATTTTTACCAGGTAAATTAATGTCCATAATGACAAGATTAATGTCTTGGCTGGAAAGAATTTTGTGCATCTGTACGCCATCATTGGCTTCAAATACGTCATATCCTTCTGCTTCAAAAATGCTTTTTAGCGTGTTTCTTGTAATGGTTTCATCTTCAACGATTAAAATTTTTGCGGTAACCATATTCGCATCTCTTCCTTTCCAATATTGATTGGCGAGTTAAAACTAACAATTCTAGGGTATTCTAAGTTTGCCATTGTATAATTGCAACATTATTGTAACAAGTAGGATAAATGAATTCTGCGTGCTTTTATGATCTAAATCATAGGTTTTATTGCTTTATAATATAAAAAAGAAACGCTCTCTGAAAAATTCAGAGAGCGATATGGAAATATGCCTTATAACATCTTAGCGTTTTTTCTTTTTGCCCCCTTGACGCGCTTTAAAGCGTGGATTTTCTTTACAAATGACATACACCACACCTTGGCGGCGCACCACTTTGCATTTTGGGTGGCGCGTTTTGGCGGTTTTTAATGAAGAAAGTACTTGCATTATTTTTCCTTATTTTGATTTGAGTGAGCCGAATTTACTGTATCTGTTTAGGAAGCTGCTTGCTCTGCCCTCGTTATTAATTTGTCTGGTTTTTCCTGTATAAAATGGGTGCGATGCAGATGAAGTATCACACATAAAGACAGGATACTCTTTGCCATCTTCCCACTTCATTGTTTGAGTGGTTCTGGCGCAAGAACGAATTAAAAAGCCTTGTTTGGCATTGCTGTCGTAAAAAAGTACAGTGCGGTAATTTTCTGGGTGAATCCCTTTTTTCATTTGATAACTCCTTATTTTCCACTGCGAAATAACTAGGCTAGGCATACTATATCAAATAGGAACGATTATCAACTCTTATTTTTCTTTGAGAAATAAGTCTAGCTGCTAAGAATATTAAAACAAGCGAAGAAAATAAGATAAAGTGAAAGAACTCAAGACTTTTTATACATCTCGTGCGTTGATACTGTGCTAGAATGAAGCCACATAGATTAGCTTTAGGTTTTAACATTCAATAGGTTAGCAAGCGAGAATGAAAAAGATTTTTACCTTTTTGCTTTGTTTTTGCACCGCACTTGTGGCGCAAGCTGGGCTTTTTGACAGCAAACCGCAATTTTTAAAAGCGGACGAAGCCTTTCAATTTTCAGCGCAATCTCAGGCGGAAAGTTTGCAATTAGCGTGGCAAATTGCGCCAGATTATTATCTCTACAAAAAAGAAATTGTGCTTGAACAAGGGGAACAAAAGATCGCAAATTTACCTTTTCCGCCAGCAGAAAAATATCAAGATGAATTTTTTGGCGAAACGGAAATTTACCGAAATCATCTCAGCTTAAATGTGCCGATTTCATCAGTAACGCCACAAACCTTTTCTGTTACCTACCAAGGTTGCACGAAAGGATTTTGCTATCCGCCTGAAACCAAAACCGTGCAATGGCAGCCTTTAGCAACCCACTCCGTAGAAAAAACGGTGAAAAAAAATACCGCACTTTTACCTGCATTAAATGAACAACAATCCTTGGCACAACGCCTGTTTGAAAGCAAATATGCGGTATTTGGCTTTTTCTTATTAGGCTTAGGCTTGGCGTTTACCCCTTGTGTATTGCCAATGTTGCCGCTGCTTTCTGCCGTGGTGATTGGCAGCGGACAACGCCCAAGTACGGTGCGTGCGTTGGGATTAAGTCTTGCTTATGTGCAAGGAATGGCGCTCACTTATACTTTACTCGGCCTAGCCGTAGCCGCCATCGGCTTGCCTTTCCAAATTGCGCTGCAAAGCCCTTATGTACTCATCGGCTTATCGGTGATTTTCATTCTGCTCGCCTTATCAATGTTCGGTGTGTTCACCTTACAGCTGCCATCATCATTACAAACCAAACTCACCTTGTTAAGCCAAAAACAAAAGAGCGGTGCATTTGGTGGCGTTTTTGTGATGGGAATGATCGCCGGCCTTGTGGCATCGCCTTGCACTTCCGCACCGCTATCGGGCGCATTGCTCTATGTGGCGCAAAGCGGCGATCTATTTACTGGCGCAATTACCCTTTATTTACTTGCGTTGGGAATGGGCGTGCCGCTAATTTTAGCCACGGTTTTCGGCAACCGTATTTTGCCAAAATCAGGCGAATGGTTAGAAAAAGTGAAAGTGATTTTCGGCTTTGTAATGCTTGCCTTGCCGGTTTTCTTGCTTTCTCGTATTCTGCCTGAAATCTGGGAAAATCGTTTATGGGCGCTGCTTGGCGTGTCTTTCTGTTTATGGGCAGGCTTGCAAATCAAAGGGCAGGGCATTGGCTGGGCGTTGCGTATTGGATTTTTTATCTTAGCGATGATCTTGGTGAAACCCTTGCAAACTTGGCTCTGGAATGAACCTGATTTAGCGCAAACAACGCGCGCACATCAAACCGCGTTCCAAAAAGTAAGCAGCTATGACGAGCTACAAAAAATCTTGCAAAAAAACGACCGCACTTTTGCAATGCTTGATCTTTATGCCGATTGGTGCGTGGCTTGTAAAGAGTTTGAAAAATATACCTTTTCCAATGCCAATGTTCAGCAGGCCTTTGACGATATTTTATTGTTACAAGTAGATATGACCAAAAATAGCCCAGAAAACAAAGCGTTAATGGAAAAACTGAATGTACTAGGGCTACCCACCATCATCTTTTTTGATAAACAAGGCAACGAAATTCAAGCCGCCCGCATTACGGGATTTATGAATGCTGATGAATTTTTGGGGTGGTTGGAAGTGCGTTTAAATTAGACAATCCACTGGTGTAACTTTGTAGAACGCCAGGTTAAGCGAGGTATAGTACAAGATTTACATAATTGAACTCAAAACAAACCCCATCATCTGATGAGGTTATTCTTGGTGGATTAACTATTTTGTGCAATAAATGCCGCTAATTGATTTTTAGGCAATGCGCCTACTTGCGAAGCAACGGCTTTTCCTTCTTTAAACATTAATAAAGTTGGAATGCTACGAACGCCAAATTGGGCTGGTGTTGCTTGGTTTTCGTCAATGTTGATTTTCACGATTTTCACTTGATCGCCTAATTCTGCTGCTAATTCATCAAGAATTGGGCCAACCATACGGCAAGGGCCACACCAAGGCGCCCAAAAATCTAATAATACAGGCACATCTGATCTTAAAACATCGGCTTCGAAAGTGGCATCAGTTGTATGTAATACTTCACTCATTTTATTTTCCTTATTTGTCTTGTCTATTGTCTCATTTGCCATAGATTATGGCGTTTTTCTTAATATGAGGCGATGATAGCACAAATTCAAGCTATCATCACTAATCAATGTAATTGTTAAAAGTTAAGATGGTAGAACTAAATTCGGGCAAGGTTTGCCTGTTTTTAGGCTATAAATATTTTCTAGCGTTACGTTAGAAATACTGGTCAGCGCTTCTTCTGTTAAGAATGCCTGATGCCCTGTGAGCAACACATTATGACACGAAGATAAACGGCGGAAGACATCGTCTTGAATCACTTCGTTGGATTTATCTTCAAAGAACAGATCACGTTCATTTTCATAGACGTCCATTCCTAATGCGCCAATTTTGCGTTGTTTTAAGGCATCAATCGCTGCCTGTGTATCGATCAACGTGCCACGGCTAGTGTTAATAATCATCACGCCATCACGCATTTTGGCAAAAGCATCGCGATTAAGCAGATGATAGTTTTCTGGCGTAGCAGGGCAGTGCAGAGTGATAATTTGCGATCTGGCATATAATTCATCAAGCGAAACATATTCCGCCCCTAATTCTTCTGCAACAGGATTTTTAAATGGATCGTAAGCCAAAATGTGCATACCAAACCCTTTTAAAATACGCATTACGGCAATGCCAATTTTCCCTGTACCAATCACCCCAACTGTGCGTCCGTGCATATTGAAGCCGGCCAATCCTTCAAGGGAAAAATTCGCTTCACGCGTACGTTGATAAGCGCGGTGAATACGGCGGTTTAGAGTTAGCATTAAACCTACGGTATGTTCTGCCACCGCTTCTGGCGAATAAGCTGGTACACGAACCACTTGAATGCCTAATTCTTGTGCGGCTTTGAGATCCACATTATTAAAACCAGCGCAGCGCAAGGCCACCATTTTTACTCCAAGTGCGGCTAATTTTTCCAAGACTTTTCGGCTGCCATCATCATTCACAAAAATGCACACCACATCGCAATGTTCGGCCATTTTGGCGGTAGATTCCGTGAGCATAAAGTCAAAGAACTCCAGCTCAAATCCATACTTCACATTGACTAATTCTAAATATTTGCGATCGTAGCTTTTGGTGCTATAAACAGCGACTCTCATTCTATTCTCCCTGTTTTGTTATTTTAATTGGGCGAAAGCTTGTAACAGATCCGCTTTGAGATCTTCCACATCTTCCAATCCCACCGAGAAACGTAGCAGACAATTACACACACCACGCGCAATACGTTCCGCCTCAGGAATATCCATATGGGTTTGAGTCGCTGGATAAGTGATGAAACTTTCTGTGCCACCAAGGCTTTCTGCAAAGGTAATGAGTTTAATCGCTTTTAAGAATGGATTAATCCAAGATTCATCTTGCAAACGGAAAGAGAGCATTCCCCCTTTATTTGGATAAAGCACATCTTTCACTTGTGGCTGCTCAGCAAGGAATTTCGCGAGTTCTTGCGCATTTTTTTGATGACGTTCCATACGCAATGCCAAGGTTTTCATTCCACGAATGGTCAAAAAGCTATCAAATGGCGAAAGCACTGCGCCCGCACCATTTTGAATATAAAACAGACGATCACAAAGCTCTTGCCCATTGGCTACCACCAAGCCCACTAAGGCATCATTATGCCCTGCGATATATTTTGTTCCGCTGTGGATCACAATATCCGCGCCACATTCTAAAGGACGGAATAGCACCGGTGTTAAGAATGTATTATCTACGATAAGTAATAAATTGTGCTTTTTCGCCAATTTTGCAATGGCTGGCACATCACATTCTTCCATTAATGGGTTTGACGGCGTTTCCACAAAAATCGCTTTGGTATTTGGTGTAATCGCCTGCTCAATGGCATCAAGAGAAGCGGTATTCACATAAACTGGTTTCACTCCGTGGGTATTTTTATAGGCAAAATCCAATAAACGATAAGTGCCGCCATACACATCGCTAGACACAATCCATTCGTCGGGCGCGGCGAATAATTGCATAATTAACTGAATCGCCGCCATACCAGAAGCGCAAGCAAAACCGCGTTCCCCGCCTTCTAATTTCGCAATGGTTTCTTCTAAAACAGTGCGTGTTGGGTTTTTCGTGCGGGTGTAATCAAAGCCCGTACTTTCTCCAATACCGTGATGACCATAGGCGGTAGAAAGGAAAATAGGCGTAGAAACTGCGCCTGTTCGTTCATCTGTGCGATTACCTGCTTGCGCGAGTAGTGTTTCGATTTTGTATTGCTGTGTCATATTATTCCTCGTAAAAATTGCAAAAAATTTCACCGCACTTTTATTCAGCAAGAGAATGATACCGTGCAGTATGGATAAATAGCATTGCCACATTTTGGCACAAAGGATCGCCTGTTTAAAGTAGATTTTAAATTTAGTTTTGCGATGAGATAGAAAGATTAAAAACGATCTAAAATTATCCATAAATCGCTTTGTTTTAAAGTATATTTACACGTCTTGCATTTTTTTTCATCAATCAATAATATTTTTTCATATTTTTAATTGACAGCGTTCAAGAAGTCAGTAAAATGCACGCCACTGACAGCGAATGTGTTGCAGCGAAAGCGGGAATAGCTCAGTTGGTAGAGCACGACCTTGCCAAGGTCGGGGTCGCGAGTTCGAGCCTCGTTTCCCGCTCCAATTTACGCTACGGCGTGTTAGCAAAGCGGTTATGCACTGGATTGCAAATCCATGTAGCTCGGTTCGACTCCGGGACACGCCTCCATAATGCAACCGCAGTCAGCAATATCACTCAGCCCGAGTGGTGAAATCGGTAGACACAAGGGATTTAAAATCCCTCGACTTTCGAGTCGTGGCGGTTCAAGTCCGCCCTCGGGCACCATATTAAAAATATAAACAAATCAACAAGATAGTCGCCAAGAGTGGCTTTTTTTATATCTCATTTTTACCGCACTTTTTCTTTTGGTGTCCATTTGGTGACTATTTTTAGCCTATCTTAAAAATTCTTGTAAGCCATCTTTTCCCTTTTTGGTGTCCAATAGTCACCAAATTTCAGATGTGTGAGCGGTTAGCTGTAAATCATTTTATGCAAACTCCCCACGTAAAATAGAAATTCTTTTTATATTTCAATATGATAGTTTTTTCACCTTGATAAAATCTGATCTTTTTTAACTGAAAAAATGGCAATTTTTTGCATAAAAAACGCGGGTGGGAGAGTGGATTTTTCGTGACGTTTGACGTGGCGTGAGAATTTTCCGTGGATCAGTTTGGCTTCACTTTATAAAAGGAAAGCTGTAGCTAAAGCCTTTTAAATAAAGGCGGTAGGTAATAAAAAAGCCACCTAAATAAGTGGCTAGATGTTGGTGATATGTTTACTGCTCAATAATAGGCGAGAATTTATCTTTCTCATTTAATGCCCTACTGTTATAGCCGCTGAACGTGCTGCTTTGATCTGGTGCTGGGCCGCCATTATGGGTATGACTTGCAACAGTATTCGCAAGGTCGGCAACGATTTGAATTGTTTCTTCCATAATGCTTAAGATGTTTTGCTCTCCTGAACCAATATGAATTTGGCTTGCTAATAACTGAATTGTAGGGGCTTTCAGTTTAAGCAGAACATCCAAACAACGTTCTGCAATACTGCTGATTTGCTCTTTTAATATGCCATCAATGGCAGTAGTCGCATTGCCTGTTGTTACCGTTATGATGTTGCCAACGACACTCAAGCTATAATTTCCGCCTATATTGACTTGTTTGTCTGCGTCAATATTGCTTTGCGATGTACCGATATTCTTCGTTTCGGTATCTGTTTCAATGACACGTACAAATGAACGATCGGTAATGGTTTGATCTGTTTCGCGGGTTTTATTGCCTGTGGCATCAGTACGCTCAAACACTTCAGGCCGTTGCTGTTTAAGCTGTTCACCCACGGCAACAGATGGCACAGTTTTATCTTGTGCCAATAAGGTATGCACAAAAGGCTTATCAGGTCGCCCATACGCATACCCTAATGACAGTAGCTATTTTGTAACATATCAGGAGATTTTAGGAGAATTAATTGTCTTGAAATTTCAGAGAATTTAGGAGAGGAAAAGTCATTTAGGATAAATATACTGGAACAGGAGGAATAAGATGACCTAAAAATGAAAATCTTGATTATCGTTGTAACTCTTCTTTTTTCAAGTTGGGCCAACGCACAAATTCAAGCGGGCCAAATTTGCCACGCTGATCCCGAAGTGACAGAGTATAACTATGCGGGGGTATGGGAAAAATTTGAAGATGGTTGGATTTGTAATTATTGGCAGTTTTTATCAGAAGATGAATGGGAAGAAGTGATTATAGAGGAAGAAGGAGTGGAAGCAGATATTGATGAATAAAAAGAAACCCCAATTTCATCAATTGGGGCTATCTCTTTTGCAAAGGGGGGTCCAGCTAATCAATGATCGCTATCTTCACAGTCCCTAAGTCTTCCTATATGCTATACTTCAATGACATCGTTGTCAATGTGTTAATTAATATGGTTTAAAATTATGGCATTTAAAATTAGTGAGCTTCACACTCTATTATCCCAAGCAAGAATAGAAACCTATCTATCTTACTTCAAAGATGAAGATGACCTTTCATTAAAAGATATGCAGGCATATGAACTCTATATTTGGAACATACAAATAAGTGGCGCACTTTTGGAAGTGATTAGCCTATATGAAGTAGCATTACGAAATGCCATTATTAATGCGCTAGAACCTAGTTATAGGGCATATAGTATTTTAAATGATAACTTTATTCGAGCATTAAAACCTGCAACAAGAGAAGAATTGCTCCGTATTGTAAATAAGTTGTCTTCACACAAAACCTACGAATTCCATTTCATCAATGGACGTTTACAGCCATTAAGAATAGATACTAATGAGATTTCGCCTGGAAAAGTTGTGGCAGAGCTTAACTTTATATTTTGGGAAAATATGTTATCGCGAACTCATCGAATGAGATGGATAAATCATTTTAATAAAGCATTCCCTAATGTTTGTATTTCCTCCCCTGATGAACGTGATTTAATAGTGAATGAGATACATAACATAACATAACAAGCCGAGTGCGTTATCTAAGGAATAGAATTTGTCACCATGAGCCAATTTTCGATGAAAGTAAAATCGATCTTATCAACGTATTTAATAATATAAAACAGGTGTTATGGTACATTTCGCCTAAAACGGCAGATATATTGGAGCAACTTGAGCGTATAAGTCAAACAATCGCACGAAAACCTCAAAAAGGAAAAGGCATAAGGGAAATCCCCTAAGGGATTTAAGGGTAACCTTTCCAAGGGGAAAGGTCTTACCCGAAAAGGCCAAAGGGCTAAATGGCCTAAATGCATTTTCTAAGCATATTTCTCCATTAGCTCTATCATTGGTTTATATCTATCTTGTTTCCCAAGGTGTTTTTTTACGCTATATACAATACCCAATTCATTATTTCCGTTCTTATAATGTACATTACCACCTTTATCTAGCATTAGTTTTAGCACGTCTAATCTATCGGGGATCCCTCCCATCATTGCTAGTGGAATCACATTATCTCGATTAGGTATATTTGGATCTGCCCCTGCTTCTAATAAAGCAATAGCTGCATCTGCATTTTTTGCTCTCATTGCATAATGCAATGGGGTCATTCCATAGATATCTTGGGCATTTACTGGAATACCTTGTTTTATTAGGTATTTTATACTCTCTTTAGGCGGTTTATGAGGGTTAAAACCTAATAAGGCTTTATGTAGCCAATTCCATTTTTCTTTAGGAGTAACTTCATTTAAATTACGGCCACTGCCCAATAAAATACCATCAATATTTTGAGTATTACCCTCATCTAAAGCTTCTAAAATTTCAATTCCTATTTCTTCATTTTTTTTCATAAGTTATCGTCCATTTAAAAAGTTTTGCATATCTTTTTTTATTCTTTCAATGTCTCCTTTCCCAGGCATTTCATCATAATGTCCACGGTTTTTTGACCGATTTTCTAATCTGAATTTTTCTGGATAAGCATTCACATAATCATTAAATTGAGATTGCGTTAACCCAACTTCTTTTGCAGCCAAAGATAATCTTCTATGCTCCCAACCATAAGTATGACCAATATCAATTGGTCCTTTTATCGTAGTATCGCTAGCTGCATGATAATAGTCACCATTTTCTAATTTAGTATATCCCTCCATAATATGGTCAATAGTCTCTTTGCGTAGATAAGGGCGTGTGTAACCATTCTCTACATCAGCTATAACTATTGGTTGCTTAAATCTCTCTGGCTTTGAAATACTATTCCGCTGACTACCATCAAGATTTACTACCACATAGCTATCATAAAATTCACCTTTGTTGTTGATTCGTTGGAAAATATATTCGCCTGTTATTGGGTCTTTCTGTCCTGTGTTAATCAGTTTTCCGCCACCTTTACCAGTAAACGTACCATCTGCAGGATTAAATTGGTATTCAGAAAGTCGTCCATCCCAGCCACGAGATATCGCCTCTTTTAATTTATCATTGACTTCAGTTACAGCTTTTTTTCTACCTGCTTGAATCGCCTGATGCCCTCGTCCGCCTCTACTTATGGTGTTCATCACCGTATCAACGCCCCCATAAGCAGCAAGCCCTTCTAAACTAAGTAATGCTGAATTGGCTTTTTGGTATACGATGCGTTCATCTTTGCTAAGGTGACCTTGTGTTTCAGCAAGGGAATAAATACCACTAATACTATTGTTAATATTGGTATTCGTCATTTGTAAATTTAGCCGTTCTTTATTATGCTCAGAACCTACTTCACCTTGCTTTGTGCCTTTTAAAGTATATTTAATACCAGTACCTGCAATGGTGATACTTTTCTCCCATCCGTGTTCGCGTTGAGCTTTCTCTGTATTATTTGCTAATGCTTGAATTGCTTCTTGCTTTGACGCAATTAAGTGGTCTAATAGCGTTTTTTGCACTTTCCCTGGTTGGCTTGCTGTATCACCTAATTTGGAAGTTCCTGCTTTCCAAAGCACCTCGTTACTTAAATTATTGCGATATATTGGGGATTATGTAGAAACATTATTGTATAACGCACTATTAGGGCGAACATATTCAATATTCGTTGCAAAATTATCAAAATTAGCATTTCCTCTTTCATCGAATAATGTTTGTGTTCTGCCATATTCATCAGTAAAGCGCGTTCCTGCTCCAATATTAACAAGAAACGCTTGAGCATTTCGGTAAGGGAGCGTGTCATTTTTTAAATAACTATAGGCTTTATCCACTTGAGAGAGGGCTACTGAAGTTAAGATACGTTCAGCTTCTTGTTCAGTCACGCCTTGCTGAATAGCAAACAATTTTGCATTGGATTTAATTAATCTCACTCGGGTGCAACTGGCGATTATTCCAATCCGTGTTTGCTGCTGCACTGATAGCCCCCACATTGCCATTACCTACAGCCGCACCAAAGGCTAAGCCAGCAGTGGCGTTTACTGCCATTTTGCCTGCTTTGCCAAATTTCTCTTCCGCTTTTTCACTTAGCTTTTCAATTAATGGAGCAGAGAGGGAAGTTGTACCTGCCGCAGCTGCACCGCTAACGTTCCCCGTTAATACGCCACCTGCCGCTGCGTGTAATAAGGCTCTGCCTATACCACCTTCTTTCCAGAGGTCGTAGCGGGTTTGGTTGTCATTGAGATAATCGGTTAATGTTGTTAGCTCACTTTGCAATTGGCTACGTTCTTCTGGGTTGGTTGTGTTTGATAACGCAGCTTCAACCTGTGATTTTCGGGAAGATAAAACTTCATAATTTTGCACCGCACCTAATTGTTCTGAAGCCCAAGCGACACCTTGTGCGGCGACTGGCGCAAAGTTTTTGGTCACTTCTCGCTGTAAATCCAACTCTTTTTGCAACCGCGCTTTATCAAAGTTTTGTGCCAGTTTGCCCGTATGTTGCTCTGCAGAATCCGTAGTAATGCTTGTGCTGATTTCTCCTCTCGTTGTTTCTACAGTTTTCCCTGTTTTCGCAAGCTGGGCTTGTTCATCTCGAATATGAAGATTTGTGGTGTTAATGCCACTTTTTGTTAGGCTAGATTGGCTTTCTTTGTCATAACCAAAGCCGATACCTTGATTGACTCGACTTGCTTTTGACCCATCAGGATTTAGCTTAATGTTGTCGTTTTCATCTCTTACCTGACGACCGTCCCAACCACCGTTAATATCGGCTTGAACACCAGCACCAAAAGCACTCCCGCTGTAATTGGCGTGGTTTTCAATATCTGAATAGGAAAGTGTTCCCGTCTCAAAACGGTTTTTACCCTCTGTTTCCGCCCGTGCAGTGGAGGTGATTAAGCCTCCTGTTAAATCCGTATGCTTCCGCACATTAACTTGATAACCCTCATCACCCGCAAATAACCCTGATTGCTCTTGCACGCTGGCATAATCGGCGTTCATTTTCGATTGGTTATAACTGGCGGAGGCGGAGAAACCATAACCTGCAGTCACTTGACCACTCATATTCATCTGTTTGCCCTCATAACGCATCGTATCTTGCAAGCTTTCAATGTTAAGGTTTTCAACGCTTGCAGTAATGCCTTTGCCTCGCACTTGCGTGCCTTTAATTGTGGTATCGCCACCGCTTTGAATGACCGTTTGGCTATGTTTATCGCCAATATGGCTACCTCGCCAAGTGGTTTCATCGCCATTGCCGTAGCCTTTGCCATAATTGCCCCCTGCGGTAATCCCAAAGGCAAAGCCATCTGAGCCATAACTCACCGCCACACCGGCATTAAAGCCCGTGGATTTATTTTTACTGCGTTCTTGGTGGGTTTGTTTGGCAGCCAGTAAATTAATTTCATCATCAGCTTGCAAGATTGTGCCTTGTTTGCCTGAGACATCAGACCCAACAATGTTAATGTCTGATTCTTTGCCCGCACCTGTGGCAGTAATGGTTACTTTCCCACCGGCGTTAATTGCACTGTTTGTGGCGGTGTTGCCTTGAGTATCGGTGGTTTGCACATTTTTTTGTTCGCCATAAGTAATAGACACACTGGCATTCATCGCCCCTTGAGCCATATTGCCATTCGCCATTTGGCTTAAGGTTTTTCCTGCCTATCATTATTTAACAAATAGTTTTAATACTAAACGATCAAACCAAGATAATCCTTTACGTTTCTTTTTTTCTTTACTACGATTTTCTTCAATAATGGCATTCCAATAATTGATCCAATTCATAATTGGCTGATCATAATCAAATTCTTTCATAAAGTCGTAAGGATCTGCATATTCCTGTGGTTCGAGTGGCTTATACTCAATTAATTCTTTAGGGGCAATAGGGCTATCAATACCTAAATCAAATCCGTGAATAGAAGCAATTTTTGCATATAACAACACTTGTAGCTGTAAATAAAAATCAAACCATACATTGGTATCATATATCGCACGTTTTGCGAGCTTAGGTTCTAATAATTTATTTAATGCAACTTTCATTCCCTCAACATTTTTATCGCATAAAGCAACATAAAATTCATGGTCCGGAATTCTTATTCGGTAATGTCGCGATTTATATTCATCTTGTAGGTATACTTGACTTCTACTTTTTAACAGTTCCCATTCCCCTGACAATGCCAATAAGGTATTGGCATTAAAATAAGGGCGTGGATCATCACTGGCATAGCGAGCTTTAACAGAAACTATCTCATCTCGATGCTGAATTAAAAAACGAATTAAATCATGACTATCTGACATAATGCTGAGGAAAAAGTGATTAACATCGATCCCTGTATATGCCCAAATATCTTCGTTTTTAGAGAGTATTTTCAGTTTTCCTGCAATATCGGCGTGCTTTCTAAATGCTTTCACATCAGCATTAAGTAATAAATCCAAAGAGGATTGGGCGGCATAATAGACACTAATACTTCTCATACACCCCAAAGGATTTTCTTTTTTTTCATTAATACATTTTAACTCTTCTTCAAGTGTGCTGATTGGCTTATCTCTTAAAGTTCTTGTTCCTTTGTATAAATCTACATCATAAAAATCTAAACTCCCTTTGTTATAAAGATAATTAGCATAATATTGACAGTGTTCAATACACTCTTCGTAATTCCGCGCTGCCGAGCTACCTAAATACACTGTATAATTTTTTGACATAGCATTTATTTCCTTCTGTTATTTAATTTTATCGGGTATTTTTACGGGAATTAGCTTAATGGAGCCATCTCGTTTATCAACGCCAGCAACAATCGTTCTAATTTTATTCTCATCTAAATATTTATTGCCATTGGTTTTGTTTTATTTAAACTTCTTAATTTTTCATTCTGTTAAAACTATTTTTTCAGGTTATATTTACCCCCCCCCCAAATATATATATATAAGAATTGGCATATAATATGGAATGAAATAGGATATAGTTATCTTATATATTGAATTCAATATTGAGGCATCTATTCTTCCAAGTTCAAAACAAACATATAAACCACTAAAAAAATAACATAAACAAGGATATTTTTAATATATTAAGAATATCTTTAATTATTTCTTTCATTATTTTTCTCCTTGTTTTGACTTTCTTCAAGAGCTTTATCAATGATTTTTTGAAGTCCCTCAACAAGAAATGGCTTACCTAGTACTGATGGGATCGTTTCATCAAGAGCTTTTCCGCCCATACCTGAAATCAAATTTTTCCCTAAATTACTTTCTCCAGTTACCGCTTTATCAACAAGGCTACTCCCTATAATAGTCATTCCTATATTGGTATTTCCAAACAATAATCCTTTTGATGTATCGCCTATAACACTATTAGCAGATTTATATAAATTCTCTTTTGTGAGTTCTTTCGGATTATTATCTTTAGTGTAATCATAAATTTCTCCACCTAGTGAAGCTACCCCAGCCGCTGCTCCTTTTGTTAAGGTGGTTTTCATTGGAGCATTTGTCGCAGCTTTAAACGACTTATCAAGATAAGATTTACTACTCATCGTGAGCCTTTCTAACATCAGCTTGAGTTCTGTATCTGCAAATGCACCCAATGCAATTGCCTCATTTGACACCATTGATTTCGCTAAAGTCTCACCTGTGGCACTTAAAGCTTTATTTGTGGCTGAAAGAGCTTTTCCTCCGAGTTTTAACCCTCCGCCAACTAATAAATCTTCCCAAATAACAGGCTCAACAATACCTTTTGGCGAAGTAAAATAATTAAAATGATCTCGATTGACAATATCACTGCTATATTTGAGTATTTAACTTCCTTTTATATTGAATAAAAAAGAGAAAAACTTAAAATCATATCAAATAAATCAAAATTAATATTTAAATTTTCGATATGCTTTACAACTAACTTCATTCGAATAATGATAACAATATTTTGAAAATATATCCTCTTTAAAGACATATCCTAGATCATGTAAGCATTTGCCATTGTATAAAGCAACGTTATACCTATCCCAGCCAGATGCGTCTGGTGGAAGGTTTTTCTGTCTTAAATCAGCTTTTACTGCTTTATTGTAACAGCTTGTATATATATCTTCACTTACTTGTTCTTTAGTT
Source organism: Avibacterium gallinarum (assembly GCF_002921135.1). Taxonomy (GTDB): domain Bacteria; phylum Pseudomonadota; class Gammaproteobacteria; order Enterobacterales; family Pasteurellaceae; genus Avibacterium; species Avibacterium gallinarum. The sequence goes on from NZ_PQVJ01000003.1 coordinate 39,920, forward strand.
CCTTTTTTTACCCAGAATCTTTCACTATGGCTAACATCATCATTATAACTGGGGTATAAAGAGATAATAGAAGAACAACTTGTCAATAAAAAAACATTAGCAGAAATACTTTTCTCATTTTTATTTATCCTTATTAACTTCATTAAATTTTCTAACTCCTTCTGGATATGTGTTTTTTAATATATCCTCTGTATTTAACCATTTTTCGTTTTTCTCTCCATTATCTTTTACTTTATAAACAAACTTTAAGTTATTAATATTCTGATTAGCTTCAGAATGCGCTTCTAAAATGGATGCCTTTGCTCTATTCGGTGTTGCATTAGGATTATTCCCAATCATCCCCAACCTTAAAGTTCTTAAAATTGGTATTCCCTCATAAACGATGTCACCTTCAACTCCAAGGTGACAGCTTACTTATTGCTTTGTGCTTGTCCATATTTGCCCAACGGCGTATCAAAATTCATAATTTTTTATTAATTTCTATATTTATTCCATTGCTTGCAGGTATTGTCAAATCTATAACAGTATTTATAACTAGCATTAAACCGAAATCCTTTTTGATACAAACAAGCTCCATCAATATCATTAGCTTTAACCTGATCTTCAGGACTAACTGGTATCTCCAACTCTCCTACAACTTTTGTTTCAAATGGTAATAATGATTGAGAATAACACTCTCTAACTATATCTTTAGTAGGTGGCGTATTGTTCTCTTTATGGACCCATATATCTTCATCCCAAAATGAAGAATACGGTGGATACCAAATCCATAAGCAACCAGTTACACAGCAGGCTAAATATAAAACGGAAAAAATTTTTATCATCTGTTTTCTCCAACAACATTGAACTCTCTTATTCCATCTTTATGTGTTTTATTCAAAATATCTAGAGTATTTTGCCATTTCTTAAGAGATTCTTTATTATTTTTATCATAAACAAACTTTAAATTATTAATGTTCTGATTAGCTTCAGAATGCGCTTCTAAAATGGATGTCTTTGCTCTATTCGGTGTTGCATTAGGATTATTCCCAATCATTCCTAATCCTAAATTTCTTAAAATTGGTATTCCCTCATATACAACGTCTCTCTCAACACCAAGATATTGTGTTTTGACACCCTTAAATAACTCTCTTGATTGTTTATCTACTTCACTTGATGGATATGAACCACCTAAATGTAAATATTCCACATCAGTATGCTCATATTTTTGACCAAGATGCGCTGACCAATTCAGCATATTTTTATTACCAGACACACCTAAACTATGCGCTACATTTTCAAATGTATATGTTTTTGCTCCTTGAGATTTTGCGTAAGCATTATATTCATCTAATTTTTTCGCAATCTGAGCATGATCTCGTGTCGCATTCGAAGCACCAAAGAGAGAAGGCATATTTGCCCAAGCTCTAAATCGTTCAAAGCCAGTAAATAAAACTTCATTCAAAACTCCCGCACTTCCTCTATTCAGAATCAATGCGGTATCCTTAATTGAAGGTAAGTCTTTGTCATACAAAATGGCACTTGAAACTTTTTCTTCTCTACTCAAATTCAACATACCTGCTGTTGCAACTTTACTTAATAATTTTGCTTGTTCTTCTGTCAATAATTCGTCGCTATAAATAAGTTTTTTAAGTGCTTGGGAATTATCTTTATCGAAATCTAAACAAGAAATATGATTACACTCAGGTGTGTTAGGTTGAATTGAAAAGAGAGAGTCTTCATTTTTCTCCATTTTGTAATGAATTTCATCACCTTGATTATTAACATTATTGACAAATTCCGTTGCAGTATTTAAATCACGCTCTAAATCTGAACGGATAGTTTCAACATCGGCTTTTTCAACACCTTGATGAAGATTAATTTTAGAAAGTCCTTGTAAACTTTCCTCAACTGTTTTTCTGCTTATCTTTTGTTGAGCTTCGTGATCACGAATAGTGATATTGGCGGTGTTGATTGAACTGGTGGTTATACCGCTTTCACTGCCTTTATCTTTTACTTGACCTAACAATGCGGTTGTAATGCCTTTTGTTATTCCCCAGTTCCCTTGACTGCCAATACCTGCAATACCATCATATTCTACTTTCGCAGAACCATCTTGAGCGTTTTGACCAATTTGTCGAAGTTTCATTCCTCCTACTTCTTTAGGAGCATCTCCTCCACTCACTGTTACACCACCACTTAAGCCAAATCCACTTGCTGAATAATTGCTATGGTTTTGAATATCTGCATAGGTTAGCGTTCCAGTTTCAAAACGGTTCTTGCCAAGTTCTTCCGCTTGTACGGTAGAGGTAATTAAGCCACCTTTTAAATCCGTATGCTTCCGCACATTGACTTGATAGCCTTCATCGCCTGCAAATAAACCTGATTGCTCTTGCACGCTGGCATAATCGGCGTTCATTTTTGATTGGTTGAAACTCGCTGAGCCTGAGAAGCCGTAACCAACGGTTACTTGACCGCTCACATTCATTTGTTTGCCTTTATAGGTCATGGTATCTTGCAGGCTTTCAATGTTAAGGTTTTCCGCATCAACCGTAATGCCTTTTCCTCGCACTTGAGCGCCACGAAGGGTAGTATTCCCACCGCTTTGAATGACCGTTTGACTATTTTTATCGCCAATATGGCTCGTTCTCCACGTTGTTTCATCCCCATTACCATAGCCTTTGCCGTAGTTGCCGCCTGCGGTAATCCCAAAAGCAAAACCATCAGAGCCATAACTCACTGCCACACCCGCATTAAACCCACTAGATTTATTTTTGCTGCGTTCTTGGTGGGTTTGTTTGACAGCCAGTAAATTGATTTCATCATCCGCTTGTAAGATTGTGCCTTGTTTGCCTGAGACATCAGAGCCTACAATGTTAATATCTGACGCCTTGCCTGCCCCTGTAGCGGTAATGATTACTTTTCCTCCTGCGTTAATTGCACTGTTTGTGGCAGTGTTGCCTTGAGTATCGGTGGTTTGCACATTTTTTTGTTCGCCATAAGTAATAGACACACTGGCATTCATCGCTCCTTGAGCTAGATTACCATTCGCCATTTGGCTTAAGGTTTCACTGGCTTTCATTAAACCCTCACCTGCTCGATATGCACCCCACGCAGTGTTCGCTGCTGCCATTGCATTAACACGGCTATGTTTGCTTTCGCCCATTTGTTTAGCTTGTTCCGCTACAGCGAGAGCATTTTGTACCGCTTGAACTACAGGGATATTTACCGCAATGGTGAAACCTTTTTGTTCCATGGTGTGTTTGTAATGGGTTTCATATTTATCGTCTACCGCAAGCACATCGACTTTTTTCGACCCTATATTCACATTGCCATCCACAGAAGAAACTGTGCTTGCTCGTTGTTGATAATGCTCTTGGGCGAGTAGAGTAGTATCTCCTTTTAGGCTGCCCACTTGGCTGCCTGTGGCATAATATTTCGTTTGGTCATTTTCGGTAGTGTCTTTTTTGCTGCCGATGGTAAAGCCAAATCCGCCTGAACCCATTAAGCCTGATTTGGTGGCTTTCTCAAAATCTTGTTCGAAAACACGATTTTCCGCTTCTTGAATCGCTATTGTTTTCGCACTGGCATTGAGTTGATTTTCTGCCACCACATCTGAACCTTGAATGGTGAGATTACCTTGCTGAGTTTGCAAGATAACATTTTTGCCATCAATGCTTGAGCCTTCTGCTAAATCATAACGGTGTTCGTGTTTGGTGATATGAGTCGTGGATTGGAGGAAGCCACTATGTTTCACTTTAGCAGCGGAAGACAGCTGTTCCTTGCTACGTCCTTCTTCAATACGGATATCACCTTGGGAAAGTAAGCGAATATCGCCCTGTTCGCTATGCATTTCACCTTGACGAACCACCGTGCCTTGTTCACTCGCAAGAGTGATATTGCCTTTTCCATTTAATTGGGAGCCAACTTCTTGGTGTTGTTGCAAACGGTAGTAATTATCCGCATCACCATTGTAATACGTCTTGTTATGGGTATTGACCGTACCAACATCAATCTGTTTGGCTTGAACAAGCATGTCACCGGTACTATTGAGTTGAGCTCCTTTAATCACCACATCTTGCGGACTGTAAATGGTTAATTTACCCTTTTCATCATTCACATTAATTATAGCGACTTGGTCAATATTGGTATGAGCAAATTCATTCCCATTCGAGTCAATATTGGCACTGTGACTCGTTGTGCTGGCAATTTCTACCCCCTCTTTGCCGACCAATGTGGCGGAATTGAGCGCTTCAATTTTACCACCAAGATTGACCAATTTTTGTTTTGCAAATAAATTGACGGAACTGCCTAAAATTAGTCCTTCATTATTCATATAATTAGAGGAAAGTGCGGTGAGATTTCTGCCAGCAATTGTCCCCGTGTTGGTGAGTTTTCCATTAATTTTCCCCACAATCTCTCTCGCCGAAATTAAAGCCCCTTGTGAACTCACATCAAGGTTACGGGACACAAGGTAAACTTGTGGGGTGAGAACAGTCAGTTTCTTGCCACTTGGTAGCGCGATTTCCTTATTAACAAACCATACCATATCCGCAGTCAACTCTGACATTTGTTCTGCCGTTAATCCCACTCCAGGGATAAGATTAAATTTTTTCGCATAATGAATTCCAGAATCCATCAAGGCCTTATATTGCTCATAATCGGTTTGGTAATTATCTACAAAACGGCGACCAGTAAGCTGATTAATTTGTTCGTTGATCAAACGTTGCTCATAAAATCCATCACCAAGGCGTTTGTGGGCGAAGTTGTGATCGGAACGTAAGGCATTAAACATATAATCCGAACTAAGCCATTTTTGTTTATTTATAAAATGAGGATCCGTTTCAACTAAATAGCCATTTGGTGCATCAGGATTAATTTGATACAAGCTTGCTTGTGGAAGTTTTATTTCCGCAAGGTGTGTTTTGACAATAGGTATTGCCGCTTCACCGAATTTTTCAGGATATTTAGCTGGTACTTGCCCAGATATAACGGTATTTTGTGCGGTTGTTGCGACATTCTTTAATGTGATAACCGCATTTGTTAATAGTGGGCTAATGTTCGTTTTCGTACCATCAATAGGCAAACCTATATTATTGGTTACTTTATTAAAAGAGAAATGGATCGTTGGGTGATTATCATTAAAATCACCCTTACCATCACCATAAACTGCCCAGCGTTTTTTCCCTTTCCAGCCATATTTGTGTAGATGTTTAGCAAAGCTATCCCAACGCCCTTTATCATTAACGTTAATCGTTCCTTTAATATCAATGTTTTTAAGTACTATTCCATCATCTGAATGTAAATCATTATTCTGAGGATTATGAGCAAAGATGCTATCACCTAATAATAATCGGCTTCCGACAGATAAGGTTGAAGCATTATTTTCAAGATCATTACCTGATAAATGAAGCTTACCACCAATCAAAATTTTAGCAGGATCTCGGTCTTCTATAATTGTCGTAATGGTGTGCCGATTATAATTCCAATGCATCCATCCATTAGCTCCAATGGTTGTACCATCATTCAGCCTTAAATAAGAATTTCTATCGCTCCGACTATTATTTCTTAAATCGAATCGCCCATGGCTGCCATCTTTATCTATTAGTACATAGCGTCTAGACGCATTTTTCGGTGCATATTCAACTCGCCGTTCATCCGTGTGATTTTCGCCTAATGTTAAATGTAAATCATGGTTAAATAATCTTTCAGTACGAATATCCCCATCACCCAATGCTTCAATGGTTGCACTGCCATTGTCGATCAAGGCAGCATTGCCTACTGCTTGATTGTTTTCATCAAGTTTTCCTCCAATAGATAAATTTCCAAGGCTTAAGATAAGACTATGATCTTTATTGACTAAAGTATGGATACCGAGATCGAGCATTTCTCGAGCGGCTATCGTTGCTGATTTTTCCCCCTCATTTAAATTATTTAATTGTTCAGCTTGAATAGCAAGGTGATTGCCATAAATCTTACCTGTGCCAAGGTTATTCAGTAGCCCGGTTTTGATAATATTTTCAGTGCCGTCAATGAGTCCGTAGTTGGTTAATGTCTCGCTATTAATCAATGTTCGTTTTGATGAAATTTCAGCATCTTTGTTGTTCCGAAGATTTTTGGCTGTAAACCTTGCCTGATTGCCGACAACTAAAGGGGAATTATTGACAAAATTACCCTCGGTGCTAAAGGTGAGATTATTCCCAATTTGGAATGCGTGATTTAAGGTAAAATCATCTGTTAATTGGATAACTGCATTCCCTTGCGTTTTTAATGCTCCTTCATCAAGTAACGTTTTAGCCGTGATATTAAGCTGTGTTCCTGCTTCAATTAATCCATTTTGATTATTAATCACCAATTGATGTTGTGGGGATAAAATCGAAACTGTGTTCCCACCCAAAATCTCACCGCGTTGATTATTGAGTATTTGTTCAACCTGTGCAGAAAGATTTTCAGTGGCATAAATCCCCCCATTCTGATTATTTAATTGGGAAATATTGAGTTGAAGCTGTTTTCCTTGCAACCCTTGTGTCGGCGTTGTCTGTGTTGATTTTGTTTGTTGATTATGGAGTTGTTGAGCATTCACTGTTAATTGATTATCCGCACCAATCAAGGAGCCTTGAGCAGATAAGGTTTGATTATCTATTTCTGTCGCTGTGACATTGACATCATTCCCCCAGATTATCCCCTCTCTATTATCAACTTGTGTTGCTTGGATAACGGTATTTTGTTGCCCATTAATATTCCCTTTGGTATTGAGAAGTGATTGAGCATTGACCGTTAAATTTTGCCCTGTTGCGATACGCCCCTGAATATTATTTAATTGAGAGACTTGATTTAGTGACACTTCTCCTAATCCAATAATGCCTTGATTAGCTTGCTGAGTAAAACGGTTATCTAATTGTGAAGAATGGGTATTCAAGGTAAGTGCTTCATCACCGCGTAATAAACCTTGTTGATTATTTATTTCACCTGTCTTTAACACCGCTCGCTTAGCAAAAATTTGTCCTTGCTGGTTGTTGAGAGAAGCCTGCTGAGTATCAAGCGATAATGTACCTTGGCTACCTAATACGCCCAAAACATTGTTGACCGTGTTTGAAACAACCATTAGCGTTTTATTCGCCAAAATTGTGCCATTCTCATTATTAAGATTGCCCGTATTGAAGTTCGCTTCTGACCCGATTATTGTTCCTTTAGCATTATTTAGCGGATTTGTGTTTACGTTCAGTCTTTTATTCGTACCAATAAAGCCATTAGTATTATCAATTTGATCGCTATTAATGGATAACTCACCTAACGCAATAATTCCTTTGCTATTATCATCGGTAAGGGTATTTTTATTGGAGATTTCGCCATTTTTTGTATTGATAGCGGCATTACCAATGCTTTGAATTAAGCCATTATCATTGATTAAGTTTCCGCTTTCTATGCTCAAATTGTCGCCAGAAAAAACTAAGCCTTGTGTAGAATTAAATTGATTTTTAACGCGAAGTGTAAATTGGTTGCTCGAAATAAAACGTCCAGCCGTATTATCCACATTATTTGCATCAATGTTTAAATTTCCTCCCACACTTAAGGTGCCACCTTGATGGGAAATAGTATTAGCATTTAAGCGAAAATCTTCCGAGCCAAGCTGCTGCCATTGTGCATATTTAAATCTTTTTGCGTTGTTTGAATACGCTGTGCGGTCAGCTGACTATGCAGAGTGGAAAGGGTTTTCGGGGTAAAAATTTTTAAATTTTCCACCGCACTTAACTGACTATGGTTTGCAGTAACATCGCCATTATTTGCGTGGAGAGAAATTCCATAAGCATTATTTTTGCTGTGATCTAAATTAATTGCTTGAGCCGATACATTAAGTTTACCTGAGGCAACCTGTTGCCCTGCCAGTTGAGCGATATTTTCCGATTGAATATCAATGCTTGCGCCTTGTGCCGATTTTGGAGCTAATTGGTGGGTTTCCTTATTCTCTTCATTTATGGTTATCACGCCGGCAGCAATAAGTGACTCGGGCGTTGCATTAATGTTAGCGGCTTGGTAATGAATATCTCCTCGTGCTAAGGTTACACCTGTTTGACTTAAGGCATTTTTTGCTTCGGCATTGATATTGCCTTGGCGAGCAACAAGCTGCCCATCTTGTTTGATATGTGCATTTGAGCGTAATTCAATATTTTTGTTTCTTGTTTCAATACGCCCCGTATTTTCAATGCCAAGTTGACTTTTCGCCTTGACTTGCTCTGTCGCACTGAGTATGCCCTGATTGACGATTTTTCCTTGGGAATCAATCACTAAATTATCCGCACTTGCCCCAATATGCCCTGCATTACGCACGCCCAATCCTTGCTCAGTGCCAACAAGATGAATTTTCCCTGCATACATACCGCCAAGCTCACTTACATCTAAGGCAAAATCTGGTGTGTTTTCATTGAGTTTTTTGCTGTCAATACGGGTAATCTGTAATTCACTATCCGCATGGACAGGCTCCGCTTGTTTGATGGTGTTTTTTCCTGTTACCACGTTGAGCTTTTTGCCTGCCCAAATGCCCGCATTGATTTCAGCTTCGCGCGCGAGAATATCGGTATAATCGACACGACTATTATCGAGCCCTTTGCCACTCACCGTTATTTTGCCTTTTTCAACCTGAAAGCCTGCTACACGTCCGTCTTCAATCAGCGGTTTGCCCGTAGTCATTGTGGAGCGGGTTGCATTAATCGTGCCACACCCATCACAATGAAGTCCATTTGGATTGGCGATGATGACCTCGGCTTTTTTGCCTGCCACTTCTAGATAGCCTTTAAGTTGGCTTGAGCGAGAGGAAGTTACCTCGTTGAGAATCACTTTGGCTTCGCCACGTGCAAGATAAGGATTGCCTTGTACCCAACCTGCTTGTTGTGTTTGTGTGGCTTTATGGCTGTTATTAAGAATCGCCCCTTTGCTATCGACATTAAAATCTTGATATTTATTATGAGAAAGCCCTTTATTATTTGGGGTTTGAATATTGACTTGTGGCAATCCATTAGCAGTTTGCAACACAATGGGTTGCTGATTTTTAGGCGCATTAGGATCGGCTTTGATAATTAAAGTTTCTGCAAACGCCGAAGGGGAAAAGACAAACCCCAAAGCACAGAATAAACGAAAGGTGAGCGATTTTAAGGTGGCAAAAATAGGTAAAAAACCGATCGCACTTTGTTTTTGAGGCATATCGTATTTTGCTTTACCTTCAGTTTTTGCGAGTTCAGACACCACGATAAGGCGTTGTAGCGTTTTGCTAAAAATAACACGAAAGTAATGTTTATTCATAAGAAAATCCTCATTTAAGCCTAGTGCAAGGGGTTAAAAATTGAAACCAAGATTAAAGCCTGTGATGGTATTCGCGGTTTTAAAACCAGTTGGTTTATGTAGTGGTCGGCCAATAAAGACATCATAATAAAAATGTGTCCAACCACCGCGCAGGCCGAGTGCCGCGCCCATCAAGTGATGACCAAGACGCATTTCTTCATCACGCCCCATCACGCGGCCTCCATCAAGTGCGAGATAAATCCAATGCCCTTTATTGGCAATATTCCAACTGAGCTCATTACGCCATAACCAACCGCGTTCCCCTGATAAGGTGAGCTCACCATCAAACCCGCGTACGGTATAGCGACCACCAATACTAAATCTATCTTGCTGAATGAGTGGTGTTTTATTCCATTGTGCAGACCAATTTGTATTAAATGTAAGGGGCTGATTACCTATGTAAAAAGGATAATTGAGTTCCACGGAAGCAGTGATAACTTTAGGGCGAGATGTGCCTTCTCCCCAATATTCCTCAGGCGCAACCATTGAACGACGGACGCCCGTTCCCCATTTAAATCCTGTAGAAAGCTTCAGCGTTGCTGCCTTAATATATTCAATATGGCTAAGATTGACTTGCCAACCTGCCATTCGTCGGCGTTGCACATCAATTTCAGCGTCATCAATGTAGTTTTGTGAATGGCGAGACCAAAATCCCCCTGAGAGGGTGGTTTTACGTACCGCATCTCGATAAAGCAAATAGGAGAGAGTCAAATTGGTTGTTTCACTTCGCCCTGAATAGAGATAGTTATTATTGAACGCAGCGAAAACTTCTTGATGATAAGTCGTTTTATACAGTGAAGCAGAGAGCGTCCAATAACCAAAGGGAAGAGAGTAATAAAAGCCATAGTTACGGCTTGCTCGACGACCAGGGTCATCGCTGTGACGTTTTAGGCTATGTGTAAAGGTAGTATAAAATAAATCATTAGCTGAAAAAAGATTATCCCACGAAAGGGTTGTAGAGCCTTGCCATTTTCCCGTGGACTTTGAGCCAGAATCATCTAAATTGAGGCTCAATCGGAGTGGGAAACGCTGTTGATAGGTAATTTTAATGTCACTTTCACCGAGTTCTGCACTGTTATTGGCAGGGAGAATTTCAATGTTGGCATCAGCCGTTGGCACACGTTTGAGATTTTCCAATGATTGTTCAATATCTCGCACATTGAGTAAATCCCCTTGTTTAAAAGTCATTGCTGTTTTCGCGGTGAGTTTACTAAACCAAGGGATACGGCTTGCATCGGCAATGATGGTATGACGAATTTGCCCAGGGATAACCGTTAAAGAAAATACACCTTGCGTTAAATCTTGCTCACTCGCCACGACTCTTGTTGTAATATAGCCTCGCTCAATCATATTATTTTGTACCTGTTTCATCAAAATGCCTAATCCTTGAGCTCCGAAACAATGTGGTAATGTGAGGTTTAATTGGCTCACTGCTTGATTCAGCGCCCATTGAAATTGGCTAGGTTTAATTGTGTTATCAGCAGCGTAATCAAGGAGAGAAAGATGATGAATGTTATAACAAGGGGATTCATTAAGAGGGAGTGCAGTGGTTTTTTCAGAAGAAATCTCCATTCTCACATCTGCATCAGAACGAAGCTGTTCCTTTTGCTGTTGGATTTGTTCCGCTTGGCGTTGTTGTTGGATTGCATCAATACGATTTAATTCCGGAGAAACTTGCTCTACCGCAGATAATAATGATGAAAAACTGCAAAGCCAAATCAATAACGCTATTTTTTCATATATAGCCCTACAAAAAATGAAGAAACCGTAAAAGTCAAGGATAAATTATATTTTAATTTTAAATAGTTTATTCGAAAGTGAATAAAAAGTGAAGTGAGTTGATAAAATCAGAAACTATATAGTTAGTTTATTCAAGAATGCCTAATCCGGTATTAGGGGGATTTATCGCGAATCAACTGATTTCCAAAGAAGCCTTTGATTGGCTAGCAAACTATCCCGACGTATTTTCTGCATTAATGTATGCTATGGCAGGACATTATGATAAAGCGAGTGTATTAGCTGAAATTGTGCAAAAAGCAGATCAAAACAGTGTTGCTCTCGCTCTTGGCGATGATATTACTAAACTTGTCCAAAACCAGTAATTTCTTTTGCAAAACAACTTGTTTTAGCCTTACGTTATTTAGTTTCACAAAAATTTAAAATCAGCGCTAAAGGTCCAGGAGATGGCTGGCTTACTGAAGAAGGGTTATGGCTAATGAGTAAAACTGCTGCAGATCAGATTCGAGCTTATTTGATAGAGCAAGGAATTAGTGCGCCGAATGATAATCGTAAACTGTTTGATGAAATGCAAGCTCATCAAGTTATTGAAAGTACGTCAAGGAGTTCGGCGATTTGGTATTGTCAGTTAAATGCAGATGCAGGTTGGAAACCAAAAGATAAGTTTAGCTTGTTACGTATTAAACCTGAGGTAATTTGGGATAACATTAATGATCGCCCAGAATTATTTGCTGGGACAATTTCTGTTGTAGAAAAAGAAAATGAGTCAGAGGAAAAAATATCAAATACAGTAAAGGAAGTACAGGATACTGCGCCAATAAATAAAAAAGAAAACAGAGAACTTACTTCAAATTTACAAGAGGAAAATACCGCACTTCAGTCGCTGAATCCATCTCAAAATCCTGAGGTAGTTGTAGAAAATCATGATAATAACAGTGTTGATTTTTACTAAATATGTTCTGAACAACAAGTGGTGAATATCTCCTCTGCTGAAGCTGGAACAACAACGATATAAAAATCTGAGCCAGAGAATCTGAATACGCACATCGACATTGAAGCAAATTCTATTCCAGAGCCTCCAATATCTCCAACAAACAACGACTCGAATTTCAAATCCGAAGGGCAGAAATTTGTGGGATGGATAAAAAAATAAACTGTTAAATAATAAACTCACCTTTAATGATCGCACGGCAAAAGTTCATATTGTTAATGATTGTTTATTTATTGTTAGCCCAAGTTCCTTTGAGCTCTACTTACAAGAAAAGGGGGAGTATTTTTATGAAGAAAGTATAAATAATTTACAAATATGAATTTCAAGCGCTCGGCTTGCATAGAAAGCGAGTCATCAAAGATGATACCGTAAACTTTTGGCGTTGTGATGTGATTTACCCAAATGAAATCACGCGTACTCATTTACTTAATTGGCGTAATGCCTTTGTAGGGGAAGGGATTAAACCAATCACTTGGAATAGTTATTTACGGCATTTAAAATGTCTTTATAAATTTGGGATTGAACAAAAATTATTGGATTATAAAGAAAATCCATGTAATAAATTATTTTTATGGGCAGGTAAAGCAAAAAGAAAAACGCTTACGGACTACCAATTACAAAAATTAGAACTTTTTTCTTAGTAGTGAAGAAAGTTTGCTAGAGGTATTGATTTATATCAGAAAGTTATTCATATTTCTCCAGAGATCAATAAAAACCATGAATATTATTGTATTCCTATTTCTGAAAGATTATTACCCGATATTGAAAGATTAATTATTGAGTTGAGGAAATATAGCCAGACTTCTCATTCTCAGTTATTTAATATTAATATATTTTGTAAAACTCGATATAAAGGACAAGTTACAACAGAGTATCAAATTAGCCATCTCTTTCGAGTGATTTCAAGTAAACTGGGAGTTCAATTTTCCCCTCATCATTTATTGATAAGAAACCTTGTCCTTTATTATGAAAAGAATGTGAATTTCACTTTAGAGAGCCAAAAGAACAGCTAAAAACACTGCAACTTTAGTGTAAAATGTAAGACTAAGCTAATACTATCCCCAAAATTTTTCCACCGCACTTATTTTTATGCTTTATCCTTAAACTGCTTTCCTTTACTAATCCCTCCTAACCCCTTACAATGCTTCAAAATTTTCTCGGTATAACGCAATGAAATTCTTAAAAACCCTTTTTATTCCTTTATTTATCAGCTTGTTATTAGCAGGCTGTGCCCTTGATATTGATGATAACCGTCCTGCCAATGTGCAATATATTGAAAAAAACGACCGCACTTGGCAGCAACATTTACAACAAATTCAACAAATTAGCGCTTATCACGCAGAAGGACAAATTGGCTATATCAGCGCCAAACAGCGTTTTTCTACCGCCTTTGATTGGCAATATCAAAACCCGAAAGACTATACACTGGTGCTTTCTTCAGCCTTAAGTAGTTCCAAACTCACCTTTAAAATGCACGCGCAAGGTTTAACCATTTCAGATGAAAAAGGACGCCAGCGCTCCGCTAAAGATGCCCAAGCGTTATTGCGCGAAATTATCGGAATGGATATTCCGCTCACCCAGCTGGCCACTTGGTTGAAAGGTGAACCAAACAATCAACAGGATTACAATGTGGGTGAGAACCATTTGCTCGCCAACTTTACTTATACCGTCAATGATGAGCAATGGACGGTGGATTATTTGAATTATCATCAAGACCGCTCGCCTGCGCTACCACGGGATATTTTGCTAAAAAATGACGCGCAAACCCTGAAAATTCGTGTTAATCATTGGAAATACTAATGAAAAATTATCATTTTTCCACCGCTCTTTTTATTCCAGCGAGAAATGGGCGCTACCGTTTTCCTAGCCCAGCAAAATTAAATTTGTTTCTTTATATTAATGGACGCTTGGAAAATGGTTACCACGAATTGCAGACCTTATTCCAATTTTTGGATTTTGGCGATTGGCTGGAAATTGACGTGCGGGGCGATTCACAAATCATTCTTTCCCCACAAATTCCCCATTTAAAACAAGAAGATAATCTAATTTATCGCGCAGCGCGTTTACTCCAACAGCACACGGGCTGCCAGCTTGGGGCGAATATTCATTTAGATAAAATCTTGCCTATGGGCGGAGGCGTTGGTGGTGGCTCATCAAATGCGGCTACCACACTTGTTGCCCTTAATACTTTGTGGAAAACGCAATGCTCCCTTGAAGAGTTGGCTCAGTTAGGGTTACAGCTGGGCGCTGATGTGCCTATTTTCGTTCACGGCAAAGCGGCCTTTGCAGAAGGTGTGGGGGAAAAAATTCACTATTGTAATCCTACTGAAAAATGGTATGTAGTGCTAAAACCTGAAGTTTCCATTTCAACAGGCGTCATTTTTCAAGATCCCAATTTGCCGCGCAATACCCCGAAAAAACCTCTTTCACAACTTTTAGCTGAAAATTATACAAACGATTGCGAAAAAATTGTGCGAGATCATTATCCAGAGGTTGAAGAACTGCTGGGCTGGTTGTTACAATATGCACCCGCAAGATTAACGGGAACAGGGGCTTGTGTTTTCGCAGAATTTGACGATGTTCAATCTGCTCAAGCGGTATTTCTAAATAAGCCAAAAGACTGTTTTGGTTTTGTTGCAAAGGGGCTAAATGTTTCGCCATTACATCAAATGATGGAGCATTTATTTCAATGAGATCAATATTTTACACATTCTTCCATCTAAAATTCTGAGGTTAATTTTACAATGCCTGACATAAAACTTTTCGCTGGTAATGCAACGCCAGAACTAGCAAAACGAATTTCTGAACGCTTATACCTCTCGCTTGGTGATGCCACTGTGGGACGTTTTAGTGATGGGGAAATTCAAGTGCAGATCAATGAAAATGTGCGTGGTAGCGATGTTTTCATTATTCAATCCACTTGTGCACCAACAAATGATAACCTAATGGAATTACTTGTGATGGTTGATGCTTTACGCCGTGCATCAGCAGGTCGTATCACTGCGGTAATCCCTTATTTCGGCTATGCTCGCCAAGATCGCCGTGTGCGCTCTGCACGTGTCCCTATCACTGCAAAAGTGGTGGCGGATTTCTTATCAAGCGTAGGGGTAGATCGTGTTTTAACCTGTGATCTTCACGCTGAGCAAATTCAAGGATTCTTTGATGTTCCTGTGGATAACGTATTTGGTTCGCCAGTATTAATTCACGATATTTTAAAGAAAACTGATCTTGAAAATCCAATCGTCGTTTCACCTGATATTGGTGGTGTGGTTCGCGCTCGTGCAGTGGCAAAATTACTCAACGATACCGATATGGCAATCATTGACAAACGCCGTCCAAAAGCCAATGTATCGCAAGTTATGCACATTATTGGTGATGTAGCTGGACGCGATTGTATTCTCGTTGATGATATGATCGACACGGGTGGAACGCTATGCAAAGCGGCAGAAGCGTTAAAAGAACGTGGCGCAAGACGCGTTTTTGCTTATGCAACTCACGCCGTATTCTCAGGCTCAGCGGCAAAAAATCTTGCCAGCGATGCCCTTGATGAAATCGTGGTAACCGACACTATTCCACTTAGCCCAGAAATCAAAGCCTTGGGTAAAGTGCGTGTGCTTACACTTTCAAGTATGCTTGCCGAAGCGATTCGTCGTATCAGTAACGAAGAATCAATCTCTGCAATGTTTAGTTAATTGCTATAGAATGATAAAACAAAAAGCTGATTACAATGTAATCAGCTTTTTTTCAATAAGTATCTCAACACTCAAAAATTGACATTATGATCACTGTTTGGTTGAGCTAACCTTGATAATGCCCCACGCCGAGTTCATCTTCTTTGCGCGTGCGGTTAATCACTGCTTGTGGTGATTGCACCACGCGTAAGCCCATTTGATCTTCAGTACGCACCACATCACCGCGCAGTGAATTGGTGAACACATCGGTGATTTTAATATCCACAAATTTGCCGATCATATCTGGTGTTCCCACAAAGTTCACGATACGGTTGGTTTCCGTGCGGCCGGTGAGTTCCATCAAATCTTTCTTCGATGGCCCTTCCACTAACACGCGCTGTTCTGTGCCAAGCATTGCACGGCTAAATTGTGCCGCTTGGTTGTTAATGCGTTGTTGTAGCACATATAAACGCTGTTTTTTCTCGTCTTCGCTCACATCATCAGGAATATCTGCCGCAGGCGTTCCCGGACGAGCAGAATAGATGAAGCTAAAGCTCATATCGAAATTTACTTGTGCGATCAAGTTCATCGTATCTTCAAAATCTTGCTCCGTTTCCCCTGGGAAGCCAACGATAAAATCAGAGCTGATTTGAATATCAGGGCGCACTTTGCGTAATTTGCGAATAATGGATTTATATTCCAACGCCGTATGCCCACGCTTCATTAAATTCAAAATACGATCAGAACCGCTTTGCACTGGCAAGTGTAAGAAACTCACTAATTCTGGCGTGTCCGCATACACATCAATAATATCGTCAGTAAATTCAATTGGGTGGCTCGTGGTGAAACGCACGCGATCAATGCCATCAATCGCGGCTACTAAACGCAATAATTCAGCGAAAGAACAAATACCACCATCGTGGGTTGGGCCGCGATAAGCATTCACGTTTTGCCCTAATAAATTCACTTCACGCACGCCTTGTTCTGCCAGCTGTGCGATTTCAAATAGCACGTCATCAAGCGGGCGGCTCACTTCTTCGCCACGAGTGTAAGGCACTACGCAGAAAGTACAATATTTATTACAGCCTTCCATAATTGATACGAACGCTGTTGGGCCTTCAGCGCGCGGTTCTGGCAAGCGGTCAAATTTCTCAATTTCAGGGAAACTGACGTCCACTACGGAACTTTTACCGCCACGGATCTGGTTGATCATTTCAGGCAAGCGGTGTAAAGTTTGTGGCCCGAAAACAATATCCACATAAGGCGCACGGCTACGAATATGCTCACCCTCTTGTGATGCCACACAACCGCCCACGCCGATCACTAAACCGGGGTTGGTTTTCTTTAATTCTTTCCAACGTCCTAATTGATGGAACACTTTTTCCTGCGCTTTTTCACGAATAGAGCAAGTGTTCAACAACAACACGTCCGCTTCTTCTGGAATATCCGTTAATTCCAAGCCGTGCGTGCTGTTTAATAAATCTGCCATTTTTGAGCTGTCATACTCGTTCATTTGGCAGCCCCACGTTTTAATATGTAATTTTTGCGTCATAATTTGCTTTAAATCGTTTAACCTGTAAAAATCGACTGGCTATTTTACCGACTTGTGCTGGTGGTGGCTAGTTAAAATAATCTTTTCTTTTGAATTTTACTCATAAAAGGTAAACTAACGGGCAGTGAAAAATGCAAGTGCGGTATAAAAATTAGCAAAAAAATCACCGCACTTTTCGGATAAAAAAGAGGCAAAAATGAATACGCAACGCGATGTAATTATTGTTGGCGGCGGAATGGTTGGCGCAGCTTGTGCCGTAGGCTTAGGGCAATTAGGGCTAAACGTGCAAGTGATTGAAAGCGCGCCATTACCCACTTTTCAGGAAAATTCCCCTTATGATTTACGCATTTCCGCCATTAGCCTTGCTTCCGTGCAATTACTGCAACAATTACAAAGTTGGCAATATATTGAACAAATGCGTATTTGCCCCTATCGCGCCTTAGAAACTTGGGAAATTGACGGCTTTTCCACTTATTTTCATTGCAAAGAATTAGATCATTCCGAACTG
Organism: Avibacterium gallinarum; assembly: GCF_002921135.1. Taxonomy (GTDB): domain Bacteria; phylum Pseudomonadota; class Gammaproteobacteria; order Enterobacterales; family Pasteurellaceae; genus Avibacterium; species Avibacterium gallinarum. The sequence goes on from NZ_PQVJ01000003.1 coordinate 57,694, forward strand.
GGTTATATGGTGGAAAACAACGTGATCCAACTTGGCTTATGGCAAGCCTTTTCCAAGCTTGAAAACGTGCAAAGTAGCTTGCAGGTGAAAGTGGAACGAGCTGAAAAGTGCGGTAAAAATTGGCAGATTTTTTTAACTAATGGTGAACAATATTCCGCTCCTTTAGTGATTGCCGCAGACGGTGCAAATTCACAACTACGCCAAATAGCTGGCATTGGCCTAACGGGCTGGCAATATCGCCAAGATTGTTTATTAATTTTGGTGGACACCGAATTGCCACAGCAAGACATCACTTGGCAGCAATTTTTCCCTTCTGGCCCAAGAGCCTTTTTACCCCTTGAGGGGCAACAGGCTTGCCTTGTGTGGTATGACAGCCCAGAAAAAATCGCTCAACTGAAACAATTATCCAAAGAAAAATTAGCCCACGCCATTGAGCAATCTTTCCCTACAAGATTGGGGCAAGTTAAGGTGCAAAAAGCAGGCAGTTTTGCCCTCACCCGCCGCCACGCTCAGCAATATTATCATCAAGGCATTGTGCTAGTGGGCGATGCCGCTCACACCATTAATCCATTGGCTGGGCAAGGCGTAAACTTAGGTTTTAAAGACGTAAAAGCGTTGTTACAAGTGATCGAAAGTGCGGTGCAAAATCAACAAAATTTTGCTTCTGATGAGGTGCTGAAAAAATACCAAGCCTTGCGCCAAAAAGACAATTTACTAATGCAATCAGCGATGGATTTATTCTACAAAGGCTTTAAAACAGAATTACTGCCGCTCAAAATCGCCCGCAACGCCGCCCTTTTCTTAGCGTCCAAAGCCACACCATTGAAAAAACAAGCATTGAAGTATGCGTTGGGGTTATAGTAAGTAAGGAGCAAGTAACTATAAAAATGCGGTGAAAAATCACCGCACTTAGTTATTTGCTCTTCCTCAACTAATAGCCCTCCCCGAGCATATTCGGTAGGAATGTAGCTTGTTGGATACGTTTCACTCGGGTTTCAATGCGTCCATCATTGTAAAGCTCAATTTCACGCCAACCAGGTTGTAATGTGTCCAATGCGAAGCTGTTGCTATCAGGTTTAAATTGAATGCAGGTGGACGGCGTTGCCATCACTTTGTAGCCCTTCCATTCGCTATCCACAGCTTGGTGGATATGTCCATATAAAATGCCTTTCACATTGTTAAATGGTGATAAGGCATAGGCTAAATCTAACGCATTGCGTAAATTATGCTGATCTAGCCAAGCAGAGTTCGTAGATAAGATATGGTGATGCAACACCACCAAAGAATAGCGCTCTGGATAATCTTTCAGTTTAGATGACAGCCAATCAATCTGATATTGTCCGAGCTGTCCGTGAGGTACGCCAAAAACTTGGCTATCAAGCATTAAGATCTGCCAGTGTTCACCAATTAAAAGATGTTTAAGCGGATTAATATTGCCGTTATTATGATTAAGAATATCAAACATCTTAGGTTGAAAATCGTGATTTCCGGGGATCCAAAACACCATTTTCTCTAAGCACTGCACTGTTTCGCAAAAACGTAAATACCCTTCACTGCTACTGTCTTGCACCAAGTCCCCTGTGGCAAGAACCAACTCATAATCAAAGTCACTTTGTTTAATTTCACTTAAAACTTGGTTGAAGCTGGCTTGGGTGTTGATACCAAGCAATTCACCGTTTTCGTCCTTAAACAAATGAGGATCTGTAATCTGCACCAAACGTACAACGTCATTGTCCGTTGGATATGTATAAGTATTGACCAAAGTACGCTCTCCTCCTGTTATATTTATTATTAATTTTTGTTATACGTTACGAATTTGAAAAAAAATTGCATTAGGTAAATCTAAAAAATGCTAGCGGGATCAAAGTTTACGCCAAATTTTCTATTAAAAATTCGATCCAGTTCACATTTTTGACCATTCTTTTTGTAAAGAAAGGTAATTTAATTGTAGCCACAGCAAACCTGTTACCGCTAAGCCATTATCAATCTTACCATTGCAAACCCATTCGTAAGCAGTTTGACGCGGGATAACGTGAACGCGGATATCTTCATTTTCATCGGCCAAGCCGTGAATACCCTGTGCTTTTTGGCTATCTACTTTGCCGACAAATAAATGAATGCGTTCCACAATGCCCCCAGGGCTATCCCAAAAGCTCATCACTTCACGCAAATGTTCTACTTGTACGCCAGCTTCTTCTTGGCTTTCACGCTGCGCCACTTCATCGGGTTGCTCGTCTTCTTCCACCATACCGGCGATCAGTTCTAACAACCAAGGGGATTGGCTGAGCTGTGGGTTATAAGCACCGATGCGCACCTGTTCTACCATCACCACGCTATCGGCATCAGGATCATAAGCCACCACCACAGAAGCTGCGCCTTTCACCAGCAATTCACGGGTTACTACACCGCTTTCACCGCCAGCAAACAGCTTATGTTTAAAATAGACTTTCTTTAAATTAAAAAAACCGTTATAAAGCGGTTCTTCCTTGATAATTTCAATATCCTGTTGGGTAAATTGCTGTAAGTCGGACATCATTTTTCCTCGTATAAAATTTTGCTAAGAATACGCCAGTTTTTTACAAAAAAAATGTAATTTTTCTGATCTTTGTTGAAAAATTTGACCTTGTTCACAAAACCTGTGAAAAATCGGCTAACTTTTCTTCAGGCGATCTGAGCTAACCAAGAATAGCGCAATCACCATTAGCAAAATCGATCCAGAAAAGAGCAAAGTATTTACTGGGCTAGAATGATCCACAATGATTAAGCGCACCATTGCGGTGATCCCGATATATAAAAAATAACGCAATGGAAAGTGATAATCGGTTTTGAAGTATTTCACAATCAAGGCTAAAAACTCAAAATAAAGGAAATACACCACAATTTTTTCCACCAACAAATAAGAAGCTTCTTTTGATTGCTCAAATAAGACAAGGGCTAAAGCATAGGTTTCTTTCGCCAGAAAGACCACCAAAATTAAGGCGAGAATGAGTAAGGAAACATTCAAAATCCACTGCAAAAAGGACGAAATCCCCTGTGGGAAAAAATGTTTTTCGTTCATTTTAGTTTTCCTTATTAAATAAAAAATTAGATAAAAAATCGCTCGAAAATTTCAGCTAATTGCTTGATTAATGTAGCCTTGCCAGCCACATCTTGATCTTGCCAAGATTGCACTAAAATCTCAGGGTCGAAATGCGCGCGAGCCAGCTCTGCCATTGGCAAATAGCTGATATGCCACGGCTCATAACCAATCTCTAATCTCGCTGGCATTTGCGAAAAAGGAAAGGCAAAATCAAATTTCGCCACATTTTCTTGCAGCCACACGCTGAGTTCAGCAAAATAACCGCCTTGTGTATATTCCCAAGGCTCAAGTTGTAATTTTTGATCTGCTGGCAATAAATCAGGATCAAAAATATCCACTTCCGTTCCCCAGTGATGACGGCTTCCCCCTGGCAAGGCTGACCAACGCAAAATCGCTTGGCATTTTTCCCAATCAGAACAACAAGATAAGTCAAGTGCTTGTCCTTCATCATTATGCACTTTACGCTTGCCCGCAAATTTCTCATTCCAAATCATTTGCTGACGCTGGAAATCACGAAAGCTACTGGCGGGCTGCAAATTAAAGCCATTTTTCACCGCACTTTGCTGTAAGCCCTGAAAGGCTTTTAAAGCATCAGGCTGAAGAAAATGTTGTGTCGAGAACGGGCAAGGCAAGGGGGACAAATGCTCACGCGATTTTCCCGTGAGCATTGCAGGCGTAAAACTCGCTTTCATTATGCGTCCTTATTCAGCAAATTCATCAACATTTGCTGATAAACCTCGCCCAAAGTGGCAAGATCTTGACAACTTACGCATTCATTCACTTTATGAATGGTGGCATTTAATGGCCCAAGTTCCACCACTTCAGCCCCCATTAAAGCAATAAAACGCCCGTCTGACGTGCCACCACCCGTTTCAAGTGCGGGGGTAATTTGGGCAATTTTTTCAAGACTATCCACCACAGCATTCACCAGTTTACCCGGTTTTGTTAAAAATGGCTTGCCCGATAAATTCCATTCAATGCGATAATCAAGCTGATGTTTTTTCAGCATTTGTTCTACGGTTTGCTTAATTAACTCGTCTGTTACTTCCGTGCAATAACGCAAATTAAACTGCACATAAAACTCACCGGGGATCACATTATTACTCCCCGTTCCCGCTTGAATATTAGCAATCTGCAAACTAGTTGGCGGAAAAAATTCATTGCCTTGATCCCATTGATAAGTGGTTAATTCTTTTAGAAAATCAACGGATTTATGCACGGGATTATCGGCTAAATGAGGATAGGCAACGTGTCCTTGCACGCCTTCAATATACAGATTTCCCGTAATAGAACCGCGGCGACCATTTTTCACCACATCGCCCAATTTCTCAGCACTCGAAGGCTCGCCCACAAGGCAATAATCAATGGCTTCACCGCGAGCCATTAAGGTTTCCACCACCCGCACCGTACCATCTTTTGCGGCAGCTTCTTCATCGGAAGTAATCAACAATGCAATCGTCCCTGCGTGATCGGGGTTGGCTTTTACATAGTTTTCTGCCGCCACAATCATTGCGGCAAGCGAACCTTTCATATCCGCCGCACCACGTCCGTAAAGCATATCGTCCACAATTTTTGCGGAAAACGGTGGATATTGCCATTGGCTTTCATCACCCACTGGCACAACGTCCGTATGCCCCGCAAATGCCACCACAGGACGCGCTGAACCGTGCGTTGCCCACAGATTTAGCGTGTCATTAAAAGGAAGCCATTCGATATGAAAACCTAATTTTTCTAACCGTTCTGCGATCAACTGCTGACAACCTTGATCATCAGGGCTAATAGAGGGACGCTGGATCAACTGTTGGGCTAAGGTGAGAATCGAATTTTTCATTTTATTTTGCCTCAGCTATTTTCCAAATGCCTGACTGTACGCTGTTGCGTCAAATCCCATTAACGCAATGCCATCTTGTAAAATAATCGGGCGTTTAATCAGCGTTGGCTGTTCAAATAAAACCTCAAGTGCGGTGCTTTTTGACAACGTTTTTTTCACTTCATCAGGCAAATTACGCCATGTCGTGCTACGCTTATTCACCAAATTTTCCCAGCCAAACTGAGCTTCCGCCTGTTCTAACCAAGCCTTATCTAGCCCGTCCACACGGTAATCGTGCAAGCGATGTTCAATGTCATTATCCGCCAACCATTTCAACGCTTTTTTCACCGTATCGCAATTCTTAATGCCGTAAAGAGTAATCATTTTTTGTCCTTTTTATTTTCTAATGTTTCGGGCGGACACACAGGTCCGCCCCTATATATTCATTATACTGATATAAAATTTATCTAAATGCTCCGTAGGGTGGGTTTCAGCCCACCAAAGGGAGAAATCTCATTAAATGGTGGGCTAAAGCCCACCCTACTTCACTATGCGTCCGCCCTTTTTACAAAATTATTTCTTCAACAAATACGCCTTTAACGTTGCAAAATCATTATCCATTTCATCTGAAAGCAATGGCAATTTGTTGTGTTTATCCAAGGCTTCAGGTAAAGGTAATTCCGTTGATAAAATTCGCTCGACGCTTTCTTTGAATTTTGCAGGGTGAGCAGTGCAAAGGAATAATCCTGTTTCGCCAGCTTGTAAATCTTGTTTTAACACGCCGTAGGCGATCGCACCGTGCGGTTCGCATAGATAGCCTTGCTCGTTCATTGCTTGCAAGGTGTGTTCAGTTTGCTCATCACTCATTGCGGCGGAATGAAGCTCTGACAATGCCCAGCCGTTGCGTTTGAAGAGTTCTTCTACACGAGGCCAGTTATTTGGGCGGCTAACGTCCATTGCGTTTGATAAGGTTGCCACGGTGTCATTTGGCGACCATTCGCCCGAGCTTAAATAGCGTGGTACGGTGTCATTTGCATTGGTAGCCGCGATGAAACGTTTGATCGGTAAGCCCATTGTTTTAGCGATAAGCCCCGCAGTCAGGTTGCCGAAATTACCACTTGGTACAGAAACCACAATGTTTTCGCGCTCTGCTTTTGGCAGTTGTGCTACCGCTTCAAAATAATAACAAACCTGTGCTAATAAACGGCTAATATTAATGGAGTTGGCCGAATTTAAGCCGATCGCTTGGCGAAGCTCGGCATCATCAAACGCCTGTTTAACCAGAGCTTGGCAGTCATCAAAATCACCGTTGATGGCAATCGTGCGAATATTTCCGCCAAGGGTGCAGAATAATTTTTCTTGCAATGGGCTGATTTTGCCTTTTGGATATAAAATCACCACGTCAATATTTTCTAATCCATAAAAGGCGTGAGCCACTGCTGCCCCTGTGTCACCTGAGGTTGCGGTTAAAATAGTGATTTTGCCATCGCCACGAACGGTTGCTAGGGCTTGTGCCATAAAGCGCCCACCAAAATCTTTAAAGGCAAGAGTTGGCCCGTGAAATAATTCTAAGGCATAAATATGCTCTGCCACTTTTTCTACTGGTGCTGGGAAGATAAAGGCATTTTTCACCATTTGAGCCAGTTTATCCGCTGGAATTTCATCACCAATTAATGCCCCTAGGATTTTCTCGCTACGCTCAACCAAAGGTAACTCAAGCAAGGCATCAATGTTGTCTAAGTGCGGGATAATTTCAGGGAAAAATAGCCCTTGATCTTTACCTAGCCCTTGGCGTACTGCTTGGGCGAAATTTACTTGTTCTTCAGGGTGCTTGATGTTGTATAAATTCATAATTAACCTTTATAATCTTTACCAAAAATATTATACTCTACTGCCGAAACGATCTGATAAATAGATTCCATATAATTTCTAACTATATCAATATATGAAACTATGTCAGATAATGTTATATCGCTAGCACTATTAGCTCTGTGAATTATATCATTACGTTTATTCACAATTTCTGTAACTTGCGAAATAAGTGCACTATCTATGTTATGGCATCCTAAATTAATACCTAATAGCTTAAATACCTTTATTGTTTTTTCTACATTACCTGATATTTTATACTCGTCAAGAAATCTTTTTATGCTATCATCTATAGATATTAAATGATGTGAAATATCCCTTGTATCATCGACGCCCTTCCAAGAATTTAAGCTCACTTTCAAAAAACACTTAGGAACTGTATTATGTTGATTAATGTAATTACAATGTCTTCTAAATATTTTTATTGCACAACTAGTTAGAAATGACTCTAAACAAATACATAAATTAACTAAATAACTACAAGAAAAAAATTAACATTAGACTGAAAAAGCTCATCTGTATTCTTGATAATTCTATTATTGCTCTCTTCCACGATATTTCTTAAATTTTTCAATTTAGTATCAATATCTTGAAATTCACTTTCAAATGATATTACCATAAAAATTACTCATTTATAACTGTAGATAACAAGTTTTCCCATAAACGCCGTCTTTTCATGATAGAAGATCGTGTTTGTGAACTCCTAGATAAGGTCCTTAAAAAATCATCATTATTACAAAGTTCCTCATACTTTTTTCTAATCTCAATTGCATATTTTTCTACTATCTCTGGTGATAATTGTCCAATAGAGTACATCTGTAATTCATAATGAACAATAGTCTTAAGCTTCATATTCTTCTTTCTAGCCAAATTAAGAAAAACATCATCACCAAATACTTTTTTACAATTAGATAAAGCAGTATGAAATTTATCCCTAAATTCTTCTATCAACTCTTCAGACACATCTTTTTTTGAAGACAAATAAGTATCTAAATATTCTTTTAGCCTATCTGAATAACCAGATAAATCTGCTGTAGCTAATGCAAAAAAGCGAAGTACCAATTCACTTTTACCACTTTCATCTTTAATGTGATTAAATTTATAACTCTCTAACTCAGATGATAACTCATCTAATAACTCATTAAATTTACTAGGATATAATGCATGACGAATTTCTTGATCTGTTAATATAACTGATCCTTGGTTAAGCCTAGCAAATATCTCCCTAATTAATTCCTGAGGATTATCTTTTCTTAATACAATACAACGAATTGTTGTAGTCTCTAAATCACTTTTTAATTCACCTAGTTCGGAAAACCGTTTTCCTTCTAATTCAGAAAAAGCAGTCATTCCTTCTAAGGCAAATTCATCATTAAAAAACTTTTGAATAGTTGTTAATCGCTGTACCCCATCAATTACTAAGTGATTAGATTGAGAATCTTCTGCAAAATAGCACGAGGGTAAAGGAATTCTCATCAAACAAGATTCAATAAACTTAGACGCCCTTTTCCATCCTCTAGGTTTATCCCATTTATATTTTCTTTGAAAATCGGGATCTAGTTTTAATTTTCCTTCTTTTACTCTTGAAATTAATGTTTCAAAAGGATAGTCAATAGGAAATAAATTTAAGTGTTTAGTATTCATAATGACTCTCTTTTTAATTATATTAATTCTCTTGCGCCTTGGTTATCTACTTTACAAACGTGGACGAAGCCTTCGTTGTTTTGGAGATAATGGTTTTCCAAATAGGTGGCCACTTTACTGGCGGTGTTTAAATCTGGTGCGATGGCGAACATTGTTGGGCCTGAGCCTGAAATGCCAGAAGCCAGTGCGCCAAGATCGCGTACCGCTTGTTTTACTTCAGCGAAGTTTGGTAATAGTGCTTCACGATAAGGTTCTGCAATCACGTCTTTCATCATATAGGCGGCTAAGGCTTCTTGTTGCGTATGGCACGCGTGAACGAAACTGCCTAAATGACGGCCGTGTGTAATTACATCTTGACGCGTGTAGCTTTTCGGCAAAATGGCTCGCGCTTCTGAGGTAGAAACTTCAATGCCTGGGTATGCCAACACCCAATACCAGTTATCAAAAAATGGCAACTGCTGACAAATATTGCCGAGCGATTGTACCATTAATTGCACCCCACCTAAATAACAAGGGGCAACATTATCATAATGAATTGAGCCTGAAATACGCCCTTCCAGTTCGCCCATCATTTCCAATAATTCCATTTTGGAAAAAGGTTCATCGTGGAATTTATTTAACGCCACTAAAGCAGCCACAATAGAACAGGCGCTTGAGCCTAAGCCTGAGCCAATTGGCATATTTTTTTCTAGCGTTAAACGCAGTGGCTTCACAGTGCCGTTGCGTAATTTTAAGCGTTCACTAAAAAGCACATAGGCTTGATACACAATGTTTTTTTGTGGCTCTTTGGGCAATTTACGCACAAAATAGCCCGCACTTTCTAGCTCAAAGCCTTGGCTGATTGCCTCCACTTGCACCACATCGCCCAATAATGAGCCATCAATTGGGGACACCGCCGCCCCCAATGTATCAAAGCCCACGCTGATATTCGCACTAGATGCAGGGGCGTAAATTCGTAACATAAATGCTCCTTAATTATGTAATGTTCTTAAAATATCGGCGAAGATCCCTGCCGCAGTTACCGCATTTCCTGCCCCATAGCCACGCAATAATAATGGGATTGGCTGATAGTAGCGGGTGTAGAATGCTAAGGCATTTTCACCATTTTTCACTTTATACAGTGGATCATCTTGCTCTACTTCTACAATCGACACTTTGCATTTGCCGTTTTCAATTTGTCCAACATAACGCAATACTTTGCCCTCTGCTTTCGCTTTTTCCACGCGCGCTTTAAATTCTGCATCAAGCTGTGGCAACATTGCCATAAATTCGTTCACTGATTTGCCTTCCGCAAAACCTTTTGGCAGCACGCCCTCTACTTCCACATCGCTTAATTCTAATTGTAAGCCTGCTTCACGGGCTAAAATAAGCAATTTACGCGCCACATCTTGTCCTGAAAGATCATCACGTGGATCGGGTTCAGTAAAGCCTTTTTCACGGGCTAATGCGGTAACTTCTGAAAGCGATAAGCCCTCTTCCAACTTGCCAAAAATAAAGGAAAGTGAGCCAGATAAAATGCCACTAAAGCGGATTAATTCGTCCCCTGCGGCTAATAAATTTTGCAAGTTTTCAATCACTGGCAAGCCCGCGCCCACATTGGTTTCATACAAGAATTTATGTTGGCTTTTACGCGCATTTTCACGCAATAAATTGTAGTACTCAAGTTCTCTTGTGTTGGCTTTTTTGTTTGGCGTAACCACGTGGAAGCCCTCACTTAACGCACGGGCATACAAGCCAGCAACACTTTCCGCCGAGGTGCAATCCACAAATACAGGGTTTACAACGTGGTGTAATTTAATGAAAGAAAGTAGCACATCAAAATCAGAGGGCTGTGTGGCATTTTCCAAATCTTCTTGCCAGTGATCCAAATTTAAGCCATTGGCATCAAGTAACATTTTATTTGAGTTTGCAATGGCACAAACGCGGATCTCAATGTCCTTTTTTGCTAAATAATCTCGCTGATTTTTTACCTGTTCAATTAATTCACTACCTACGCCACCTACCCCAACGAGAAAAATGTCCACCACTTTTTTGTTATTAAAAAGGGCTTGGTGCGTTGCTTTCACCGCTTCAATGGCTTTATTTTGTGGCACTACAGCAGAAATAGAACGCTCAGAAGATCCTTGTGCAATCGCTACAATGCTGATATTTGCTTGTGCTAATGCGGAGAAGAAATGGGCGGCAATCCCTTTCGCTTGACGCATTCCCTCACCCACTACAGAAATAATAGAAAGATCTTTGATAACTTCAATGGCTTCTAAATCTTGATTTTTCAACTCCTGAGCAAATTCAGCCTCCAATGCATTTTTTGCCACTTCTGCCGCTTTCACTGGCACGCAGAAGCTAATGCTATATTCTGAAGAAGATTGGGTAATCAAAATCACGGAAACGCCCGCTTTCGACATTGTAGAGAACACGCGAGCCGCCATTCCCACCATACCTTGCATTCCCGGCCCCGAAACGTTAAACATCGCCAAATTATCTAAATTGGTAATGCCTTTTACTTGGAGCTGTTCAGATTGAGAATGGCTATCAATAATCGTGCCTTTCGCCTCAGGATTGCCTGTATTTTTAATTAAGCAAGGAATATTCGCTTGCACCAATGGCCCGATAGTACGCGGGTGAATCACTTTCGCCCCGAAATAAGAGAGTTCCATCGCTTCACGATAAGACAGGCTTGGCAATAAGCGGGCATCAGGCACAAGACGAGGATCACAAGTGAACACACCGTCCACATCTGTCCAAATTTCACACACAGAAGCATTTAAACAGGCAGCAAGGCACGCGGCGGAATAATCTGAACCATTACGACCGAGTAAAACAAGTTCCCCTTTCTCATTGCCCGCAGTAAAGCCCGCCATTAACACCACATTTTTCGGCGGAATACTTGCCGCATCAATGCGTTTGGTAGATTCTTCAATATCCACAGAAGATTCTAAATATCCACCCTGAGCCAATAATTTTTCCACAGGATTAATCAGGGTAACTTGGTAGCCACGGGCTTCAAACCAGGCTTTCATCATTGCGATAGACAATTTTTCCCCGCGACAATCAATGGTCGCTTTCACCGCGTCATCTAACACGCCTTTAGCACGAATTTCTGCTAAAAGCTCGGCGATTTGAGCAAATTCTGCGTCAATCACGGCTTTACAGCCTGCGAGATCAAAATTTTCATTTTCGGCATATAAGCCATTAATAATGGTATAGAAAATTTCAAGTGCTTGATTAAAATCGGTATCAGTTGGTAGGTTTTGGCTTGCTTTTTCAGAAAGGGCGACAAGATAATTGGTGATCTTAGCGGGGGCAGATAACACGCCAGCGGCTTGCTCTTCTAAATGGGCTTTTTCGATCAGCCGTGCCGCTTGTGAAAAACGTTCTGGATTTGCCAGCGAAGTGCCACCAAATTTTAATACTCGCATAGAAATTCTCCTCAGTATAAATGTTGTGAATGCAAAAAATGCTTATAAAAAAACCCGCACTTTGTAATGCGGGTTTTCTGTGATCCTGTTTTTAACGCACTAACCCGCCCCATTCATCGTAATGGTAATAATGGTGGTGGTAATCATTGCGATTGTGCGTTGCATTGTTGTGATTTTCCTAACAAAAAATGATGGTGTTAGAAATACCGAAATTTTCACGCCTTGTCAAACAGAAAATGAATAATATAGAATGATTTTGTTAAAATAATGCGAAACTTCATAGGATATAGGTAAGCCCACAATGACAATTCAACAAAATTTACAACAGCTGCAAACACAAATCCAACAAGCGTGCGAGCAAGCTCAGCGAGCCAGCACAGATATCACTCTATTAGCAGTGAGCAAAACCAAGCCCGTAGAAGCCATTTTAGCAGCCTATCAAGCGGGACAACGTCAATTTGGCGAAAACTATGTGCAAGAGGGGGTAGAAAAAATTCAGCATTTTGAGGGGCAAGGTTTCGATCTCGAATGGCATTTTATCGGGCCGCTGCAATCGAATAAAAGCCGTTTAGTGGCAGAACATTTTGATTGGATACAAACCCTTGATCGCGCCAAGATTGCCGATCGTCTTAACGATCAGCGTCCCCACTACAAAAAACCGTTGAATGTGCTGATTCAAATTAATATTAGCGATGAAAGCAGTAAATCGGGTATTCAACCTGCGGAAATGCTGGATTTGGCAAAACACATCAAAAATCTACCGCACTTATGTTTGCGTGGGTTAATGGCAATTCCTGCACCAACAAATGATATTCATCAACAAAAACAAGCCTTTATGCAAATGCAGCAACTTTTCGAGCAGCTTCAACGCGCGCTGCCTGAATGCCAAATTGACACCCTTTCAATGGGAATGTCAGACGATTTAACCGCAGCCATTGAATGTGGTTCAACAATGGTTCGCATTGGCACAGCGATTTTTGGCGCACGCGATTACACGCCAAAATAAGCCTTGTTTTAAGCAAAACTCTGTAATGCTTTTTACCCCTGACTATGGCATAATGCCTAGAATTTTTTGATGATTGGAGATGATTATGCGAATTTTACATACAATGTTACGCGTGGGCGATTTAGATCGTTCGATTAAATTTTATCAAGATGTGTTAGGTATGCGTTTATTGCGCACCAGCGAAAATCCAGAATATAAATATACCCTTGCCTTTTTAGGTTATGACGATGAAGACAAAGCTTCTGTGCTTGAATTAACCTACAACTGGGGCGTACACGAATACGATCTGGGCAATGCTTACGGGCATATCGCTATCGGCGTGGACGATATTTATGCCACTTGCGAAGCCGTTCGCCAAGCAGGCGGAAAAGTTACTCGTGAGCCAGGCCCAGTAAAAGGCGGCAAAACAGTAATTGCCTTCGTGGAAGATCCTGATGGTTACAAAATCGAGTTTATCGAAAATAAAAATGCGCAAGCTGGATTAGGCAACTAAGCTAAAAATAAACGGTTACAAAGTGCGGTGGAAATTTTCGCAAATTTTACACCGCACTTTTTATCTCACCTTTGATCTGATAGTCCATAATGTTATGACAACAAGCGAACCAATTAATTATAATTTGCTAAAAAACCGCTTTCGTGGCTACTTGCCCGTGATTATTGATGTAGAAACCGCAGGCTTTAACGCAAAAACTGATGCGTTGCTCGAAATCGCCGCTATTACGGTAAAAATGGACGAAAATGGGTTCTTATTGCCCGATCAAAAGTGCCATTTTCATATTCAACCTTTTGAAGGGGCGAATATTAATCCTGACTCACTCAAATTTAACGGCATTGATATTGATAACCCCTTGCGTGGTGCGATTTCGGAAAATATCGCCATTAGTGAATTATTCAAAATGGTGCGTCAAGCACAAAAACAAGCGGAATGCCAACGTTCCATTATCGTGGCACATAATGCCACTTTCGACCAAAGTTTTTTAATGGCGGCGGCTGAACGCGTGCAAGCCAAGCGTAATCCATTCCACCCCTTTGGAATGTTTGACACCGCCACATTAAGCGGATTTATGTTCGGTCAAACGGTATTGGTGAAAGCCTGCCAAGCGGCGAACATTCCTTTTGATCATAAACAAGCGCATTCCGCTTTATATGATACAGAACGCACCGCAGAATTATTCTGTTATATGGTGAACCATCTCAAACAATTAGGTGGTTTTCCCCATCAAATAGCAGAATAAGTGCGGTAATTTTTTTATAAATTTTTCTTTTTCTCTTAAATAAGGACAATGCAATGTTACTTTCCAATCCTGTTGTGATTTCTATCATTGTATTGCTTGCGTTAAGTTTATTGCGCATTAACGTGGTGATTGCTTTGATCATTTCCGCGCTAACCGCAGGCTTATGCAGCAATTTAACAATGAGCGAAACCATTCAAACCTTTACGGGTGGCTTAGGCGGCGGCGCTGAAGTGGCGATGAACTACGCTATTTTAGGTGCATTTGCCGTGGCAATTTCTAAATCAGGCATTACCGATTTGCTCGCTTTCAAAGTGATCCAAAAACTCGGCCATTCGCCAAACGGGCTTTCAATGGCGACATTTAAATATTTCATTTTGGCAGTGTTGGTGATTTTCTCCATTTCATCACAAAACTTATTGCCAGTGCATATTGCCTTTATTCCAATTGTGATCCCACCACTGCTCGCCATTTTCAATAAATTGAAAATTGACCGCCGTGCCGTGGCTTGTGTGCTAACTTTCGGTTTAACCGCCACTTATATGCTCTTGCCAGTGGGATTCGGGAAAATCTTTATCGAAAGCATTTTGGTGAAAAATATCAACCAAGTGGGCGCACCGCTCGGCTTACACACCAGCGTTGGCGAAGTTTCTCTTGCAATGATGTTACCGGTGATTGGAATGATTTTAGGCTTACTCACCGCTGTGTTCATCACCTATCGCAAACCAAGAGAATATGCCGTTTCAGACAACAACCTTAGCACGCAAGAAATTGAACAGCATATTGCAAATATCAAACCGTTCCACGTTATCGCCAGCATTGTTGCGATTGTGGTTACTTTCGGTTTACAACTTTTCACTGATTCCACCATTATCGGCGGTTTAGCAGGTTTAATCATTTTCGCTGTTTGTGGCATTTTCAAACTCAAAGAAAGCAACGATATTTTCCAACAAGGCTTACGCCTAATGGCAATGATCGGCTTTGTGATGATTGCCGCCTCAGGCTTTGCTGCGGTGATTAACGCTACTGGCGGCGTAACCCAATTAGTGGATACATTCAGCCAAGGCTTAGGCGCAGACAACAAAGGCTTGGCCGCATTATTAATGTTAATTGTGGGCTTGTTTATCACAATGGGGATCGGTTCGTCTTTCTCTACGGTACCAATCATCACCTCCATTTATGTGCCGCTTTGCTTAACCCTTGGATTTAGCCCATTAGCCACGGTTTCTATCGTAGGCGTGGCAGCCGCGCTTGGTGATGCAGGCTCCCCTGCTTCCGACTCTACACTCGGTCCAACATCAGGCTTGAATATGGACGGCAAACACGATCACATTTGGGATTCTGTCGTGCCGACCTTTATTCACTACAACATTCCATTAATTATTTTCGGCTGGCTAGCTGCAATGTATTTATAAGCAATGTTAGATAGAAGATAGACAGAAAAAGGACATCACAAGATGTCCTTTTTTATGCGATAATTTCCGCGCGCCCCAATCTCACTAAATCAATATTGAACGGAAAAATGAACAAAACTCAACTCATTCAAGCGTTACGCCAAAAAATTACGCAATGTTATCAGCAATATCCAATGCCTGATACAGAGAAAATTTATGCAAAATTTGACCGCACTTTATTTAGTGAAGATTTCCAGCTATTCAAATTTTATCGTGCAGAATTAGACAACACCCTTGCTCAAATCGCACGTTTGCAAGAAAACGAACAGGCTCAATGTCAATTTTATAGCGAAAAACTGCTTGCCCAATTACAAGCCTTGTTAGATGCCATAAAACAACAGAAATCGAGAAAAACAACGCAGCATAATCCGCAGAAAGCGCCACTCACCGCAAAGGATAAGCAGCAACACGCCATTCATCGCCTGCCGCCAAGGGAACGCTTAGAGAAATATTACGAAGCCCTACAAGCCTTAAATGCAAAAATTGAGCAGCAACAAGATCAGTATTTTCAAGCCCAAGAAGAATTGGAAAAACAGCGGCTCCAACAGCTCATCGCACACACCCAACAACGCCGTGCGCGCTGTTTGGAAGCCATTGAATTATTGGAAGGATATTTGGCTTTAGAACAGTCGCAAAAGAATGACAAATAGCTCAAATGCTAACAATGATTAAATATAAAAAAACGCTTTCTTACTGAAAGCGTTTTTATTATTTTAGCTTGGTTTATTTTGTATAACGTCTAAATACCAATGTTGCGTTTGTGCCGCCGAAACCAAAGCTGTTTGACATTACGGTATTTAAGCCTGCGTTTTCTTTGGTTTCTGTTACGATGTTCATTCCTTCCGCTTGTGGATCGAGGGTTTCGATGTTAATGCTTGGGGCGATGAAATCGTTGTCTAACATTAATAAGGTGTAAATGGCTTCGTGTGCGCCAGCCGCACCTAGTGAATGGCCTGTCATTGATTTGGTTGATGAAATGGCTGGTTTTTGATCACCGAAAACATTTTTGATCGCGCCTAATTCTTTCACATCGCCCACTGGCGTTGACGTGCCATGTACGTTGATGTAGTCAATAGGGGTATCTACTGTTGCCATTGCTTGTTTCATACAACGTTCTGCGCCTTCACCGCTCGGTGCAACCATATCATAACCATCAGAAGTTGCACCATAGCCCACGATTTCCGCATAGATTTTTGCACCACGCGCAAGAGCGTGTTCTAATTCTTCAACCACAACCACAGCGCCACCACCTGCAATTACGAAACCATCACGGTTTGCGTCATAAGCGCGCGAAGCTTTTTCTGGGGTGTCGTTATATTTGGTGGAAACTGCACCCATTGCGTCAAATTCTGTGGCACATTCCCACGATAATTCTTCTGCACCGCCGGCAAAAACAATGTCTTGTTTGCCTAATTGAATTAATTCTAAAGCGTGGCCGATACAATGTGCAGAAGTGGCACAAGCGGAGCTGATACTATAATTCACGCCACGGATTTTGTAAGGCGTTGCTAAACAAGCTGATACACTTGATGCCATTGTTTTGGTTACTGCATAAGGGCCAACGGCTTTCACGCCACGCGGGCCACGCACGGCATCACAAGCGATAAGCTGATTGTGTGCAGAACCTGTACCAGCGCCAATCACCAAACCGGTGCGATCGTTAGACACTTGTTCTTCTGTTAAGCCTGCGTCTTCAATGGCTTCTTTCATTGAAAGATAAGCATAAGCTGCCGCATCGCCCATAAAGCGATAAACTTTACGATCAATCAATTCTGAAGGTGTAATTTTGAGCGTACCTGCGATATGGCTACGCATACCCATTTCCACAAACTCTGGCACTAACTCAATGCCTGATTTACCCGCTTTTAATGAAGCTAATACTTCTTCTTTATTGTTACCAATACTGGAAATGACACCGAAACCAGTAATCACCGCTCTTCTCATAAATTATTCCTTTTGCGTTGAAAGAGTAAAAAATACAGTTGGTCGCTAACTTACTACGAAATGAAAATATTGCAAGCATTTCTTGGAAGGTTCGACCAATCCCGAAAATTTCGCTATTATAGCAAACTCGAGTAGCACAACAAAGATGCCAGCAAAGATGTTTAAACTTAATCACGCAGAGATCTATTTTAATCAAGAAAACACGCCCATTTCCCACCAATTTGATGATGTGTTTTTTTCCAACCAAGACGGTTTGGCGGAAAGCCGTTATGTGTTTCAGCAGGGAAATGCGCTGTGGGAACGTTGGCATCAGTTTAACCAAGGGCATTTTGTGATTGCGGAAACTGGCTTTGGCACGGGATTAAATTTTTTTGCAGTTACTCAACTTTTTCGGCAATTTCGCCAAGCCAATCCGCACAGCCCGCTGAAACGCTTGTTTTTTATTTCTTTTGAAAAATATCCGCTCAATCCAACACAGCTTGCCCAAACTCATCAGTCTTATCCTGAATTTGCCGATTTAAGCCGGCAACTTTGCCATCAATGGCAACCGATGATCGCAGGTTGCCAGCGTTTTCATTTTGCCGAAACCACGTTGGATATTTGGTTCGGGGAGATTGCTGAAAGCCTGCCGCAACTGGGTGATTATATGCAAAATCGCATTGATGCGTGGTTTTTAGATGGCTTTTCGCCGAGTAAAAATCCGCAAATGTGGAACGAGCAGCTTTACAACGCAATGTTTGATTATTGCAAGCCTAACGGCACATTTGCCACTTTCACCGCCGCAAGTGCGGTGCGAAAAGGGCTAGAAAATGCAGGATTTAGCGTGCATAAACGCAAAGGCTACGGCAAAAAACGTGAATGTTTAGCAGGGGTGAAACCCGAAAACTTCACAAAAAATCACCGCACTTACGCGATTTTAACCCCTTGGTATTTGCCACAAGCGGCTCAAATGAATGAAACGCAAGACATCGCCATTATCGGCGGCGGTATTGCTTCTGCCTTTATCGCACTTTCCTTATCGCAACGTGGCGCGAATATCACGCTTTATTGTGAAGATGAGCAAACCGCACTCAATGCTTCAGGCAACAAGCAAGGGGCCTTTTATCCGCAGCTGAGCGATGATGATGAGCATAACATTCGTTTTTATATTCACGCGTTTTTATATGGGCAACAGCAACTGCATTGGGCGATTGAGCAAGGCATTGAATTTGAACGGGATTTTTGCGGCGTGGCGCTCTGTGCTTATGATCATAAAAGTGCGGTGAAATTAGACAAAATTTCTCACTTAGATTTGCCCGAAGCCTTATTTCAACGTCTTTCTCAAGCGGAATTGAGCGAAAAAGTCGGTTTACCACTGCCTTGTGATGGTGCATTTATTCCGCAAGGCGCTTGGCTTGCGCCTCGTCAGTTCGTGCAAAATTTATTTGCCTATTTACAACAGCGCGGCGTAACAATAAAAACTTCGCAAAAAATCACCGCACTTTCTCAACAAGGCGAAGGCTGGCTGCTGACTAATTCACAGGGTGAAACTTTTCCTCATCAGATCGCCATTATTGCTAACGGGCATAAGCTCAAAGACTTTAGCCAAACCGCACAACTACCCGTTTACCCCGTGCGCGGGCAAGTGAGCCAAATTCCCACCACCGCACAGTTAAAACACCTTAAAACGGTGCTTTGCTATGACGGCTATCTCACGCCTGCAGATCAAGAACAAAGTAGCCATTGCATTGGTGCGAGCCACGTTCGTGATAATCAAGATCGTCAATTTAGCCAACAAGAACAGCAAGAAAATCAGCACAAAATTCAGCAAAATCTTGCGGGGGTAGAATGGGTGAATGAGATTGATACCTCAGGCAACTTGGCGCGTGTTGGCGTGCGGTGCTCCGTGCGCGATCGCATTCCTATGGTGGGTAACGTGCCGGATTTCGCACAACAAGCCGAAGATTATAAAAATCTCTTTAATCTTCGCCGTCGCAAACATCCTATTCCACCAGCGGCGATTCATCACAATCTTTATTTAATCGGCGCATTAGGATCAAGGGGACTCACGTCTGCGCCTTTGCTTGGCGAAGTGCTGGCTTCATTAATTTATGGAGAACCTTTACCGTTAAGTGAAGATATTTTGCATCAGCTCAGCCCAAATCGCAGCTGGATAAGAAAATTGCTGAAAGGCACGCCAGTAGCGTAAACAAAAAGGCGAACATTAGGTTCGCCTTTTTTCTATTTTCTATCATAATTTGCGATTATTATTTCACGCGCGCACCTGCTTTAGCGCCAGAATCTACATCAAGCAAGAATAAATCTGCGCCGCCTGTGCCTGCGGAAAGGATCATTCCTTCAGACATACCAAATTTCATTTTGCGCGGTGCAAGATTGGCGACCATAATCACCATTCGCCCTTCCAGATCTTCTGGTTTGTTGTAGGCTGCTTTAATGCCCGAGAACACCTGACGCTGTTCCACGCCTAAATCTAGGATAAATTTCAATAATTTATTGCTTTCAGGTACGGCTTCGCACTTCAGCACTTTGGCAACACGCAAGTCTAATTTGGCAAAATCATCAATGGTGATGGTTTCTTCAAAAGGCTCAAAATCTGCTGCATTTTTCACCGCACTTTTTTCTGTGCTACTTTGCGGATTAAGTTGGGCATTTTCCGCTTTTGATGCTTCGATCATTTGCTCAATTTGCTTCATATCTAAACGAGAGAACAAGGCTTTAAACGGCGCAATTTTGTGAGAAGCCAACGGTGTTGCAAGGTTATCCCAAGTAATTTCAGTCTGTAAGAAGGCTTCAGCACGCTCAGCTAATTTTGGTAGCACAGGTTTTAAGTAGCCCATTAACACACGGAATAACTCAATACCCATTGAGCAAACTTGTTGTAATTCTTGCTCGCGGCCTTCTTCTTTGGCAATGACCCAAGGGGCTTTTTCATCAATATATTTATTGGCTTTATCCGTTAATGCCATAATTTCACGAATGGCTTTGCTGAATTCACGGTTTTCGTAATAAGCTGCAATGTGATCCGCTTGTGAAGTAAATTCTGCAAATAAAACAGGATCTTGCAAGCTGGCCGCTAATTCCCCAGCAAAACGTTTTTGGATAAAGCCTGCATTGCGTGAAGCAAGATTGACTAATTTGTTTACTACATCGGTATTTACGCGCTGTACGAAATCTTCCAAATTGAGATCTAAATCGTCAATGCGGTTGCCTAATTTTGCCGCATAGTAGTAACGTAAATATTCGGGATCAAGGTGTTTTAAATAGGTTGCCGCTTGAATAAATGTACCGCGAGATTTCGACATTTTTTCGCCATTTACCGTTACATAACCGTGTACGAAAATATTATCAGGCTTACGCAATTCCGCTCCGTCTAACATCGCTGGCCAGAAAAGGGAGTGGAAATACATAATGTCTTTGCCGATAAAATGATACAGCTCAGCTTGGCTGTCTTTATTCCAGAAACTATCAAAATCAATATCACCTTTACGGTTGCACAGGTTTTTGAAAGACGCCATATAACCAATCGGCGCATCAAGCCAAACATAGAAATATTTGTTTTCTGTGCCCGGGATTTTAAAGCCGAAGTAAGGTGCATCACGAGAAATATCCCATTGTTGCAGCCCCGCTTCAAACCATTCTTGCATTTTATTTGCTACTTCTTGTTGCAATGAACCAGAGCGAATCCACGCTTTTAGCATTGCTTCAAAACTTGGTAAGTCAAAGAAAAAATGCTCACTTTCTTTCAACACAGGCGTTGCACCCGATACCGTAGAGCGCGGATCGATTAATTCCGTTGGGCTGTAAGTGGCAGAACAAACTTCACAGTTATCGCCATATTGATCAGGGGATTTACATTTTGGACAAGTGCCTTTAACAAAGCGATCAGGCAAGAACATTTGCTTTTCAGGATCGAATAATTGCGAAATAGTACGGCTTTTGATAAAACCATTTTCTTTTAATTTATTGTAAATGCTTTCTGCTAGCTCACGATTTTCTTCGCTATGGGTTGAATAATAATTATCAAAACTAATGTTAAAGCCTTTGAAATCTTCAACGTGTTTTTGTTGCACGTCAGCGATTAACTGCTCAGGGGTAATGCCCATTTGATCAGCTTTAAGCATAATTGGCGTGCCGTGCGCATCATCAGCACAAACAAAATAAATTTCGTTGCCACGCATACGTTGGAAGCGCACCCAAATATCGGCTTGGATATGCTCAAGCATATGTCCTAAATGGATCGGGCCGTTTGCATAAGGCAATGCGCAAGTGACTAAAATTTTACGAGGTGAATTTGACATTATCTGTTACCTTTATCATCAGAAAAATTGTGCCGAATTTTACCTTATTGGCGGTATTTTTTCCAGTTCAAGGCGGTTTATCTCAATTTATACTTAACAGCACCGCCTTGCCGTGTTTAAATATACCCACAAATTTACTCAACTATTCTCTAACCATTTACTTAACAGCGACTTAACAATAGGAAATAATGATGAGCATTCATTTTTCAGCGAATTTAAGCGAGGCTCAACAAGCCGAAATTCAACAATTATTCCAACAATTTCAACACCCTAGCTTACAACGTGATTTAATCAGCCTTAATGCGATCAAAAAAGTAGAGCTAGGCGCAGGCGTGTTACGCATTGAAATAACAATGCCTTTTGCGTGGAACAGTGGTTTTGAACAACTAAAAGCAGCGCTAACCAATGCGCTAGAAAAAATCACCCAAGCCACAGAAGTAAAATGGGTGCTGAACTACCAAATCGCCACTTTAAAACGCGCCAATAATCACCCAGCCGTAAAAGGCATCAAAAATATTATTGCAGTAAGTTCAGGCAAAGGCGGCGTGGGCAAATCCACCGTTTCCGTCAATTTAGCCTTAGCCTTACAAGCACAAGGCGCAAAAGTTGGCTTGCTCGATGCGGATATTTATGGCCCGTCTGTCCCCCATATGCTTGGCGTGGCAGATCAGCGCCCGACTTCGCCAGACAACAAACATATTAACCCTATTGAAGTGTATGGATTACGCACCAACTCCATTGGCTATTTGATGGAACCTGATAATGCCACCATTTGGCGCGGCCCAATGGCAAGCAGTGCGCTAAGCCAGCTTTTACAAGAAACCTTATGGGCGAAAGACGGCGTGGAGCTAGATTATTTAGTGATTGATATGCCACCCGGCACAGGCGATATTCAGCTTACGCTCTCACAGCAAATCCCTGTAACTGGCGCGATTGTGGTGACCACACCGCAAGATATTGCTTTAATTGACGCGATTAAAGGCATTTCAATGTTCCAGCGCGTTTCTGTCCCAGTGCTTGGCATTGTGGAAAATATGTCTGTGCATATTTGTAGCAACTGCGGCCATCACGAACCTATTTTTGGTACAGGCGGAGCAGAAAAAATGGCGGAAAAATATCAAGTAAAAGTGCTTGCACAACAGCCATTACATATCCGCTTGCGCGAAGATATGGATAACGGCAAACCAACAGTGGTTTCCGCACCAGACAGCGAAATAGCCCAATCTTTCCTACAACTCGCCGAAAAAGTTGCCAGCGAACTTTATTGGCAAGGCGAAATTATTCCAAGCGAGATTTTATTTAAAGCGGTGGAATAAAAAATAACATAAACGAAAAGAGCGGTGGTTTTTCACGGAGTTTTAAGTGGTTAAAAATTTGTGGAAAAGTACCGCTTTTTACTATTTGTTTTTTTATTGTTGGTTAAACGCTTTTTTCTTTAGAATGAAT
>NZ_PQVJ01000004.1 GCF_002921135.1 Avibacterium gallinarum
AATGTGGTTAGATTGAATTTTAAAGTGCGGTAATTTTTTAGGGTATTTTTTTGAGCAGACGTAGGTTTATCCTTGCTATTGATAAAATATTCCCATAAAAAAACGCTCAATTGCTTGAGCGTTTTCTTGTTCTAATTTGGAAATTAGCGACGTAAACCTAAACGAGCGATAGTTTCGCTGTATTTAGCTAAATCAGTACGTTTTAAGTAGTCTAATAATTTACGACGACGAGAAACCATACGTAATAAACCACGGCGACCGTGATGGTCTTTTTTATGCACTGCAAAGTGTGCTTGTAAGTGGTTGATTTGTGCAGTTAATAATGCAATTTGAACTTCAGATGAACCAGTATCTTTTGCATCACGACCAAATTCAGCAACGATAGCTGCTTTTTTTTCTGTGCTTAGAGACATATTAAAATCCTCAATAGTAGGGTTAGTCATACATCAAACGCCGATCTCTAATTCAGCGCCGACAAGGAGCAATAATTGTAGCGATTAAGAGAAAAAATGCAATAAATATCTTGGGTAAATAAGCATTTTAATTATATGATTTAGCCAAGTTTGATTTCATTTTCAGGTGGATTATGGAACTTGATCAGCAAGTTGCACAGAAAATTGTTCAACGGGCAATGCATATTATTCCAAACAGCGTCAATGTAATGGATAAAAATGGGGTGATTATTGCTTCTGGCGATACTTCCCGTTTAAAGCAAAAACATACGGGAGCGGTGATTGCAATTCGAGAAAATCGGGTTGTGGAAGTTGATGAGTTTCTTTCGCAAAAATGGAATCAAGAAGCCAAGCCTGGTATTAATATTCCAATTAATTATCTCGGTAATATTTTTGGCGTTGTGGGGGTATCAGGCAAGCCAGAGGAAGTGCGTCCTTATGCCGAATTAGTAAAAATGACGGCGGAATTAATTGTTGAACAGCACATTTTAATTGAGCAAGAACGTTGGTCGCATCGTTATAAAGAGGAATTTATTTTACAGTTAGTTAATCATTCGCAGAAATATCCCCAGCTTGCTCAACAGGCAAATTTCTTTGGCATTGATTTATCCCTTGATTATGTGGCAACGCTGATTAATTTGTGCCATTCCAATCAAACTCAATTACAAGAATTAGTCAGCTACTTGCAACAGCAAAATGTGCTTTTTGCTATTCATTCTTTGGATTCCATATTGATATTATTACCCGCAAATGAACGTCAAAATAAAATGTTGTTGAAAACCTTTGTGCCAGCACATTGGAGTCCTCATCAATATAAGATTGTGGTGGGCGGTTTTTTAGGTGGAAATGAAAGGTTGGCGCTTTCTTATAAAACAGCATTAAGTACGCTAAGTTATGGATTAAAATTTTTCCCGAAAAAATCGATTTATTTTTTTGAACAATACCAGCTGCCTGTTTTATTAGATGATTTAACAGATTCTTGGCAAGCAAAAGAATTGTTAAAACCTATTAATAAACTTTATGCGCAAGATACCAATCAACAATTACGCAAAACGCTGCAACAATATTTTTTATCAAATTGTGATCTTACTCTCACCGCACAAAATTTATTCATTCATATTAATACTCTGCGTTATCGGCTTAACAAAATTGAGCAAATAACCTCTTTGTCTTTCAATAAGATAGATGATCTATTTGTGTTTTATTTAAGCATATTGTTTAAAAAGTAATTTGTATTTTTCTATAAATTATTATGGATTTTTACCTTAATTTTTGTATTTTAGGATAAAGTATTTTCGCAGAGAAAAAACAATAATGTGATCGATGATTAATCATATAAAAGGAGAAATGATATGACGGGCATCGCACTCATTATTAGCTTTATCCTTGCTATCCTTATTATGATTTTTATGATAGCGAAATTAAAAGTTCATCCTTTCCTCGCATTAATGAGCATTTCCCTTGCGTTAGCGCTTATTGCGGGTATTCCTCTCACTAAAATTCCAGCAATGGTTGGAGCTGGTTTTAGTGGCACATTTAAGAGCATCGGTATTGTGATTATTTTCGGTGCGATTATCGGTATGGTGCTAGAAAAAACAGGTGCAGCCTTAAAATTAGCTGATATGGTTGTTAAACTGGTTGGACAAAAACGACCAGAGCTGGCTATGCTTATTATGGGCTGGGTTGTTGGTATTCCTGTGTTCTGTGATAGCGGTTTTGTTGTGTTAAACCCAATTCGTGAAGCGATTCAGAAAAAAATTGCTGCGAATCCCGTTGGTACTGCGGTTGCACTGAGTGCAGGGCTTTACGCCGCACACGTTTTTATTCCACCAACACCGGGGCCAATTGCCGTGGCAGGTGGGTTAGGTTTAGAGCATAATTTATTATTGGTCATTCTTATGGGGATTGCAGTATCCATTCCTGTTTTGATCGCAAGTTATCTTTTTGCCAAATTTATTGGTAAGCGAGTGATTTTGCAAGATGATGCTAATGATGAATTGATTGCTCAAGGCTATGAAGCCTTATTGAAAAAATATGGCACTTTACCTAATGGCTTTTTAAGCCTTGCGCCAATTTTTGTCCCTATCATTTTAATGGCATTAGGTTCAATCACTAAAATCTCAGGTGCAACAGGGGATATTGCTAATTTCATTTTATTCTTAGGCAATCCAATCATTGCCTTAGGTATTGGATTAATCTTTGCCATCATTCTTATTTTTCAATGTGGCAAAATGAGTGAGTTTGAAACCTTAACCAACGACACACTAAAACTCGTTGGCCCAATTCTGTTTATTACAGCAGCTGGTGGTGTATTAGGCAAAGTGATTGTTGAAGCTGGGTTCGTAGAATATATTAAAGAAAATGCGCATATTATTAGTAGTGCGGGTATTTTCTTTCCATTTATTATCTCAGCGATTTTGAAAACCGCACAAGGCAGCTCTACCGTGGCAATGATTACCACCGCGGCAATTATGGGAATGTTCAATGTTGATGATTCTCTAATGAGTGCATTAGGCTTAACCAGTGAAATTGCTGCTGCATTGACCGTAATGGCGATTGCAGCAGGGGCAATGTGTGTTTCACACGCCAATGACAGTTATTACTGGGTGGTAACAAATTTTAGTAAAATGACACCACAACAAGGCTATCGCACACAAACCACACTCACTTTTATTATGGGAATTGTGGGGATTAGCACAGTTTATATCCTTTCCTTAGTTTTACTTTAACAGGAATTAACAATGAAAATACTCATTGCACCGGATTCATTCAAAGAAAGTTTGACCGCACTCGAAGTGGCGGAAGCGATTGAAATTGGGTTTCGCAAGATTTTTCCGCACGCACAATATTGCAAAATCCCAATGGCTGACGGTGGGGAAGGCACGGTGCAATCTTTGGTGGACGCGACGCAAGGCAAGCTTATCCAATGCACGGTTACCGCCCCTTTGGGCAATAAAATTGACGCATTTTGGGGGCTTTCTGGTGATGGTGAAACTGCATTCATTGAAATGGCAGCGGCTTCAGGGTTGCATCTTGTGCCAATGGAGGTGCGTAATCCATTGAAAACCACCAGTTTTGGCACGGGAGAATTGATTTTGAACGCCTTAAATTATGGGGTGAAAAAAATTATTCTCGGCATTGGTGGAAGTGCAACCAATGATGCTGGCGTGGGAATGTTGCAGGCTTTGGGCGCGCGCTTTCTCAATGCTGAAAATCAATCTTTGGGCTATGGCGGCGAACAATTAATTCACACCGCTCATATTGATTTAAGCCAGCTTGATTTACGTTTAGCGCAAGTACAAATTGAAGTGGCTTGTGATGTGAATAATCCATTATGTGGTGAAACTGGTGCATCTGCTGTGTTCGGGCCGCAAAAAGGGGCAACCGCACAAATGGTGCAACAACTTGATGCCGCGCTTGCTCATTTCGCCGAGAAAGTACAGCAGCAGATTGGTATTAATATCGCCAATCAATCTGGTGCAGGAGCGGCTGGCGGAATGGGCGGTGGATTATTGTTGCTACCTAAAGTGCGGTTGAAAAAAGGCGTAAATATTGTGTTAGAAACCTTAAATTTTAGCGCCCAAGTGCAAGATGCCGATTTGGTGATTACTGGTGAAGGGCGAATGGACGGGCAGAGCGCTTACGGAAAGACACCCATTGGTGTCGCCAAAACTGCTAAGCAATTTGGCAAACCTGTGATTGCTATCGTAGGCTGTCTGCGGGAAGATTACGAAGTGGTGTATGAGCAGGGCATTGATGCGGTCTTTCCGATTATTCGTCAGCTCGATAGTTTGGAAAACACCTTGCGTTCGGGGAAAGAGAACCTGATTTCAACAGCGCAAAATATCGCCAGATTTTATCAGTTAGCGATGAAATAACAGAATAGTGAAAAGACAAGTGCGGTGGAAAATTTTCAGATTTTTTACCGCACTTTATTTTTGGGTATAAGACACGTTTTTCTACCAACTTTTCTACATCAACTTCTTGTAGCTTGCTACTTTATTATCTCAATAAAGCTTGTGAAAAAACGGAGCACTTCCCTACTCCATCGTTTTTTCCCTAGTCAGTCAGCTTATCAATCCCCAAATGACGATAAGTTCGCAATGTGGCGATACGTCCTCTTGGGGTGCGTTGTAAAAAGCCTTGTTGGATTAAATAAGGCTCAAGTACATCTTCAATGGTTTCACGTTCTTCACCAATGGCGGCGGCAAGGTTGTCTAAACCCACAGGGCCGCCGTCAAAACGTTCAATAATGGCGCTTAATAATTTGCGATCCATAAAGTCGAAACCTGCGGGATCAACATCTAACATTGAAAGGGCGGATTTGGCAATTTGTGCTGAAATTTGCCCTGCATTTTTAACATCGGCATAATCTCGCACACGGCGCAATAAACGGTTGGCAATACGCGGTGTACCACGAGAACGACAGGCAATTTCTTGCGCCGCATCTTGTTCAATGGCTAAATTTAAACATTGTGCACTGCGAGCGACGATAGAAGTCAGATCTTCCACGGAATAAAATTCTAAGCGTTGTACAATGCCAAAGCGATCACGCAAAGGGGAAGTGAGCGAGCCTGCTTTGGTGGTTGCGCCAATTAAGGTAAAAGGGGGTAGATCCAGTTTAATTGAGCGTGCTGCTGGGCCTTCACCAATCATAATATCAAGCTGATAATCTTCCATTGCGGGATACAGCACTTCTTCAATAGCTGGGGAAAGGCGGTGAATTTCGTCAATAAATAGCACATCGTGCGGTTCAAGATTGGTTAGCATTGCCGCTAAATCGCCCGCTTTTTCAAGCACAGGCCCCGAAGTGGTGCGGATATTTACTCCCATTTCATTCGCCACAATATTGGCAAGAGTGGTTTTCCCTAACCCCGGTGGGCCGAAAATCAATAGGTGATCGAGTGCATCTTGACGCAGTTTGGCGGCTTGGATAAAGATTTCCATTTGCTCACAGACCTGCGGTTGCCCCACATAATCGGTGAGTAATTTAGGGCGAATGGCACGATCAATGAACTCTTCATCGAACTTTTCCGTTGCGCTGACAATTCTATCTACTTCAATCATTATTCTGCCTTATTTATAACGCTGCTTTTAGGGCTTCGCGGATTAATTGTTCGCTGTTAAGCGCAGGATCGGCAACTTTCTTCACCATTTTTTCCGCTTCACTTGCTTTGTAACCTAACGCAATTAATGCCGCGACTGCATCATCAATTTGAACATTTTCTTTATTTGGTGATTTTTCTGCTGCAGGTAAATGCGTGCTTTCAATAAAGAAATCACCTTGTGGTAAATCCTTAAATTTCCCTTTTAATTCAACCAGTAAGCGTTCTGCTGTTTTTTTGCCCACGCCGGGGATTTTGACTAATTTAGACAATTCTTCACGTTCTATGGCATAAGCAAATTCATTGACCGACATTGCAGATAAAATGGCGAGTGCCAGTTTCGGGCCTACACCGTTGGTTTTGATTAGCTCGCGGAATAAAGTGCGGTCTTGTTTGTGGGAAAATCCGAACAACAAATGCGCATCTTCTCGCACGACCAAATGGGTGAAAAGGGTGGTTTGTTGCCCAGTTTCTGGCAAGTTATAAAAGCTGGTCATTGGCAATAAAAGCTCATAGCCCACGCCTTGCACATCAAGCAAAATTTCTGGTGGTTGCTTTTCGACTAATAATCCTGTTAAACGGCCTATCATAATTTCCCCTTAAAACGATTTGCCATAGGATAAAATAAAACTGGATAAATATCCAGTTTTAAACGATAAATTTTCACACTTAGCCATTATAAACGGAAACGCCCACGGCTATATCTTGGACGCAAAAGTGCGGTGTTTTTTCCCGCTGTTTTTTGTACATTTTGATTAATGTGCGATAAATGCGCGAAAGAATGGGAATGCGTGATGGCAATGGCTAAGGCATCGGCAGCGTCGGCTTGCGGTTTCGCGGAAAGATTAAGAATGCGCGTTACCATTTCTTGCACTTGAGTTTTATCGGCCGCCCCTGTGCCAACCACCGTTTGCTTGACTAAGCGTGCGGCATATTCAAACACCGGTAAATCGTGGTTCACTGCAGCCACAATCGCCACGCCACGGGCTTGTCCAAGTTTTAAGGCAGAATTGGCATTTTTGGCCAAAAATACTTCTTCAATGGCAAACATTGTGGGCTGAAATTGGGTGATAATTTCGCTCACGCCCGCATAAATACGCTTTAAACGGGTTGGCATATCTTCTGCCTGAGTGCGGATCACCCCGCTGCCTAAATATTCTAATTTAAGCCCCATTTGGCGAATCACCCCATAGCCAGTTAAACGAGAGCCGGGGTCGATACCTAAAATAATTGCCATCTTTTTTCCTAAATGAAAAAGGTGCTGAAGATCACGCACCTTTTAACTTATCGCTGATCAAATCAATGTGAGAAATTAAAGCAATGCTGCCACTTCATCACTGATTTCGCCATTGTGATACACGTTTTGCACATCATCACAATCTTCTAGCATATCAATTAAGCGTAATAATTTTGGTGCTGTTTCCGCATCAAGATTTACCGTAGTTGATGGGATCATTGTAACTTCCGCTTCTTGAATTTTGAAGCCTGCTGCTTCAATGGCTTCACGCACTGCACTTAAATCTTCCCACGCGGTGTAGATTTCAAAACTGCCGTCTTCTTGTGGTTGAATGTCATCTGCGCCTGCTTCAATTGCTGCTTCTGTAAGCGCATCTTCATCGGCTTCCGCTATTAAAATCAAGCCTTTTTTACTAAACAAATAGCCTACAGAACCTTCTGTACCTAAGTTTCCGCCGCATTTAGTGAAACTTGGGCGAACCTGCGAGATGGTGCGGTTTGCGTTATCACTTAAACATTCCACCATTACCGCTGTACCACCTGGACCATATCCCTCATAAACTTTAGTTTCCATATTAGTGTCATCACCGCCTCCAACACCGCGATCGATCGCACGGTTAATGGTATCGCGCGTCATATTGTTAGAAAGGGCTTTATCCACCGCCGCACGCAAACGCGGGTTAGCACTCACATCACCGCCACCAAGTTTGGCTGCGGTAACCAATTCACGGATTAATTTAGTAAAGATTTTTCCACGTTGGGCATCTTGGGCGGCTTTACGGTGTTTAATATTTGCCCACTTACTATGTCCTGCCATTTTTTTTCCTTCTGTTTTTTGTGATCTTTTTGATCTTGAGTTTAATTAAATTTGTTTATTTTTATAAATCGGGTTTCGCCATTGGCGACTTATGTTCACCACAATAGGCGTCATATCATTTAGTGCGTAGTTATTGCTACTATCAAATCTCCCCCTACCCATCTTTTCTAAAGAGGGGGATATGAGCGTATGATTAACTCATTTTGAGCTATAACTACTAAATTCCCCTCTTTAGCAAAGAGGGGCTAGGGGAGATTTGGCAGAAGTCATTCCAGCCAAATAATCAATCAGCCCTTATTTAACAAATAACCAGCTATCAACAGTGATTATATTTATTCTAATTTTGAAGTGCGGTCAAAAATACTCTTATTTTTTTCACCGCACTGCTCCCCTCTTTAGCAAAAGAGGGGTTAGGGGAGATTTGGCAGAATTTATTCCAGCCAAATAATCAATCAGCCCTTATTTACCAAATATTTCTCAATCGCTGCAGCGTTATTTGGCGATTTTGTCATTTGCACGGCCTGTTGTGGGGAAACCCATTTAAAGGCTAAATGCTCGCTGAGTTGCGGTTCAAATTCCTCTTCCACGGTGCATAAAAACCAATGTTCACACACATGGGTGATATTCGGTGCGTATTTATAGCGGAAATGGGGAAAAATTTCAAATTCTACGCTTTCATTGCAATCAAAAAGTGCGGTGGAATTTGGTGAAATTTTTAACCGCACTTCTTCCCAAAGCTCGCGAATAGCCGTTTGCCTCGGCGTTTCGCCATTTTCCATTGATCCCGTTACTGATTGCCAAAATTCGGGATCGTCTTTGCGTTGCAACATCAGTACGCGATGCGTATTTTTAGCATAGATAACAACAAGAACGCTATGGGGATTTTTGTAGCTCATCTATTCCTATTTCTCCATAACACTGTTATCTAATTCAATACCTATCTCAATTGTTTCGTATTTTTGGGGCGTATGCAATACGCCCCTACGTCCGTTCAGAAAAACTATTTTGTAAGTTATTCCGAGTCCAATGCCTATCTGAATGATATTTCGTATTCTAGGGGCGTATGCGGTACGGCCCTATGTCTGTTCAGAAAATTATTTTGTAGATCATTTATCTATTGCTCTATAAAAAATCTATCATCTTGCCAAGTAACTGGATTATTACGAATATATTCTGCAATATTCTCATAAGATTTTTCGTTTCTAATAATATGTTCGTAATAGTTTCTCTGCCAAATATTTTCACCTAAATATTCTTTTAAACGGCTTGTTACTGCACCTTTATAACCTCGAATAATTGCACCTAATGTATGCATTGGTGATTGTAGGGGCGTATCGCATACGCCCCTGTGCCGAATTTGATGGGCTTGATGAAAATCTTCTGTTAGCGTAATAATTCCGTGAATATGATTTGGCATAACAATAAATTCATCTAGTTCAATACCTGTGCGTTGATTGAGTGTATTAAACCATTGGTCATAAGCAATTTGCCCATATTTATTTAAATAAATTCTTCCGTTACCCACCTTACCAAATAGCGGTAAGCGATCTGCACAGCAAATTGTAACAAAATAACAGCCCTCTGAAGAATAATCATAGCTTTTCAAACGAAGGCTGCGTCTTTTATGCAAATCGGGATTATATTTCATATTTTTAATGACATATGGAAATTTTCTGTAATATGCGAGATTATCCCCAAGCCGATTGTAATACGTCTTCTTGGGGCGTATGCAATACGCCCCTACGTCCATTTCAAAAATAATTTTATAGGTTATAAAAATTTATTTTGCTTTTTCTTCTTTCGCTGTTACTGCAATACCTAATTCTTGCAATGCCTGCGGGTTGGCATAGCTTGGGGCTTCGGTCATTAAGCACGCAGCAGCGGTGGTTTTCGGGAAGGCGATAACATCACGAATGTTGTCTGTGCCAGTTAAAAGCATCACTAAACGGTCTAAACCAAAGGCTAAACCTGCGTGTGGTGGTGTGCCGTATTTTAAAGCATCAAGTAAGAAGCCGAATTTTTCTTGTTGTTCCACTTCGTTAATGCCAAGAATGCGGAATACAGTTTGTTGCATTACAGGGTCAAAAATACGCACCGATCCACCGCCCACTTCGTAGCCGTTAATCACCATATCGTAAGCATTTGCCACGGCTGCCGTTGGATCTTGCTCTAATTGGCTCGGGCTGAAATCTTTCGGTGAAGTGAACGGGTGGTGCATTGCGGCAAGGTTACCTTCTTCATCACGTTCAAACATAGGGAAATCTACCACCCAAAGTGGTTTCCATTCTTCTAAGCGAGTTAAGCCTAAATCACGGCCTAATTTCAAGCGTAACGCGCCCATTGCGTCAGTGGCAACGTTCCATTTGTCTGCGCCGAAGAAAAGAATGTCGCCATTTTGTGCTTGCACGCGGTTTAATAACGCATTTAGCACTTCTTCTGATAGGAATTTTGCGATTGGGCTTTGCACGCCTTCTAAGCCTTTTTCAAGCTCATTAACTTTCAACCAAGCTAAGCCTTTTGCGCCATAAATGCCAACAAATTGGGTGTATTCATCAATTTGTTTACGAGTAATGCTTGCGCCATTTGGCACGCGGATCACAGTTACACGGCCATTTGGATCATTGGCGGGGCCGCTGAATACTTTGAAATCCACGTCTTTCACTAAATCAGCCACGTCCACCATTTCTAATGGGTTACGCAAATCAGGTTTGTCTGAACCAAAACGCTGCATTGCTTCTGCCCAAGTCATCATTGGGAATTTACCGAGATCTACGCCTAAAATTTCTAACCATAATCCGTGGATCATTTGTTCCATAATTTCACGCACTTCTGGCGCGGTTAGGAAAGAGGTTTCCACATCGATTTGGGTAAATTCAGGCTGGCGATCAGCGCGTAAATCTTCATCACGGAAACATTTTACAATTTGATAATAGCGATCAAAGCCAGACATCATCAGCAACTGCTTAAATAATTGTGGTGATTGCGGTAAAGCATAGAATTTGCCTTTATGCACACGGCTTGGCACTAAATAATCGCGTGCGCCTTCAGGGGTGGCTTTGGTGAGCATTGGGGTTTCAATATCTAAGAAACCGTGATCGTCCATAAAACGGCGCACAAAACTGGTAATTTTTGCACGAGTTTTTAAACGTTGCGCCATTTCAGGGCGGCGTAAATCCAAATAACGGTATTTTAAGCGTTGCTCTTCCGTGTTATTTTGATTGAAATCTAACGGCAACACATCAGAGGCATTGTAAACAGAAAGGGATTTCGCCAACACTTCCACTTCGCCTGTTGCCATATTTTTATTGATTTGATTTTCAGGGCGCGCAATGACTTCGCCTTTAATTTGCACGCAAAACTCATTACGCAAGCCAGCCGCAGCAGTGAGAGCTTCTTGATATTTCGGGTCAAAGCAGACTTGCACAATGCCTTCACGATCACGCAAATCGATAAAAATCAAGCCACCTAAATCACGGCGCTTATTCACCCAACCGCTCAGAGTAACTTCTTGTCCAATGTTGCTGCGGTTTAACGCCCCGCAATAATGAGTTCGCATCATAATATTTTCCTTATTGAAATCTTAAAAAAGTGATAACCGCAAGATTATAACGGAAATCTTGGGGGGATAGAATTGTTAATTGAGAAGTTATGCAAAAACTTCTGAATGTGTATTTAGCCGAACTAATTTTAGGCATTGCTGTTCAATTTTATAAATTAGCACGAGATCGTTGAGAATGTGGCAATCCATATAGCCTTTTAAATTGTTTTTCAGCGGATGGTTTTTATATTCAGCGGGTAAAGTCAGCCCATTTGTTAAGCAGTGCATCGCTTCCAAATAGCGGGGATGAACAAATAAGTGCGGTGCTTTTTTGGCTAATTGTACCAAATCGCGCTTAAATTCTTTTGCCATTTCAATTTCCTTAATTGGCAACGGCTGGTTCATTTATTTTTTCCCTTCTGCTATTTGTTGCAATAAGGTGGCAAGCTCGGTTTTGTCATCAAGAGAGAAACGTTCAGCCGTTCCACTTTCAATTTCATTCATTGCCGCTAAAGTTTTTGCATTAGGTTGTAAATAATTCAAACTCAAAGGAATCGCTTTGGTGGCAGCAATTTCAGTTAAAAACATATTAAACACTTGTGATGGGGTGAGGCCATATTGGGCAATCACTTCAAATGCTTCTGTTTTTAAATGTTGTGGTAAACGAAAATTCACCACGGCATTATTGTTTGTCATTGTCGTCATAATCAATCTCTCATTGGTTAAATTGACTGTATTATATTGCATATACAATGTCATTACAAATTAAGATTGATACATTTCCATTTGTGAGAACCGCGGTCTTGCTCTAAAATGCTGACAAAATAAAGAGCGGTAAAAATTTTGTGAATTTTCACCGCACTTTGATGACAAATTTAGGATAAATAATGAGTAAAGATACCATTTTTTCCGCCCCGATTAAGAACTTGGGCGATTTTACTTTTGATGAAAATGTGGCGGAAGTGTTCCCTGATATGATCCAGCGTTCTGTGCCGGGCTATTCTAATATCATCACCGCCATTGGAATGTTAGCCAGCCGTTTTGTTACGCCAAATTCTAATGTGTATGATTTAGGCTGTTCTCGTGGTGCGGCGACCCTTTCGGTAAGGCGTAACATTCATCAGCCCAATGTGAAGATTCTTGGCGTGGATAATTCGTTGCCGATGGTGGAACGTTGTCACCAGCATATTCAGGCGTATCACAGCGAGATTCCTGTGGAGATTTTGTGCGATGATATTCGCAACATTGAAATCAACAATGCCTCAATGGTGATTTTGAATTTCACCTTGCAATTTTTACCACCGCAAGATCGCAGTGCGCTGTTAGAAAAAATTTATCAAGGGCTAAATCCCAATGGCGTGCTGGTATTATCGGAAAAATTCCGTTTTAATGATGAAACGATTGATGAACTATTGATTGATTTGCACCACGAATTTAAGCGCGCCAATGGTTACAGCGAGCTAGAAGTAAGCCAAAAACGCACCGCACTTGAAAATGTAATGCGTACTGATGATATTGAAACGCACAAAGCGCGGTTGAAATCGGTGGGATTTTCTCACATTGAATTGTGGTTTCAGTGTTTTAATTTTGGATCAATGGTGGCGATTAAATAATGCAAATGCGTTCATTGTTCTTAGCAGGGTTATTGCTGAGCTGTGTTAATCTGCCTTATGCTCAAAACATCGCCACAGCTCAAATTTCCCCCCAGCAAGTGGAGCAAGCGTCAAGTGCCACGCGCGATTTTATTATTTTTTACGACCGCACTTTAACTACTGCACCGCAGCTTATTGCAGCCAGCCAAAAATTAGGCGCTGAATTGTTGTATGAATACCGAAACTTTAACGCCATTGCGGTGCATATTCCTGAGAATTTAGAGCTGTCATCTCTAAAAACAAAGTTATCTCAAATAAAAGGTGTATTGGAAGTAAATGAATCACAAATGATGCAATTACATTAGCAAGCAGAGCATTAAGAAATATATACCGATCAAACTCCAGATTAATAAATAAAAAACCACCTCTTAACGAGGTGGTTTTCATATCAATCTTAGATTGATTTAATAATTAGAAGTAAACGCGTAAACCTACAGCATAACGGTTATCTTTAGCACGTTTAGTTTTACCTGTAACTTTTACATCGTCACCTTCGATAGAACCAGTACCTTTAACGCGAGAGTGAGCATATTCAACATAAGCTACTACATTTTTGTTAAATGCATAATCAGCACCAACTAGGTAAACATTCTCTGTTAATTTCTGATTTTGAGCAACGCTTAATGTACCAACAACAGAACGTAAGAAGTTTGCATCACCTTTGTCAAAACTTAATTTAGCTTTGTGACCTTTATATTGGTTGCGTTCCCAAGCTGCATATACAGAAGCATTATCTAAATATTGATATTTAGCAGCTACTTCTAAGAAACGTCCTGTTCCTTCTTTGTCTTGAGTTTGGTGATCTTTATAATAAGATTGACCGTATTCAGCACCCAAAGTCACTGGGCCATACGCGAATTGTGAAGCTACACGCCAAGATTGAACTTTACGACCTGTTCCTGTTGTTTTTTTAGCTTGAACTGGAGGATTTGCATTTTGATTTGCTGCTCGACCATTGTCATATACTTCTACAGTATAACCAGCGTTTAAATTTACCCCAACGTCAGCGAATTGACCTGCATAAAATGCAGATGTACCATAAGCATATTTAAGGTCTGAAGCTTCATTCTGTTTCTTAGCTTGACCAAAAGTATAATCAGCACCAAAACCTAAAGTTTGGCCTTCTGCTAATTGGAAATCTGCTGAGCGGAAAGAAACTACTTTATCACCACCAGTGAATAGATTATTGCTACCGCCAAATAAGTAAGAGTGATCATTGATCTCTACTGCATCACCAGTAGTATCTTGTTTACCAAATGAAACACGACCAACTTCATCTTTTTGAAGTGCTAACCATAATTTGTTAGTTTTAATGTTGTTAAATGAAGAACCAGTATCCCATTTATCACCGCCATCATTGAAACGTAAACGAGTGTAACCGATTACTTTAACGCCTTCACCTAAATCGTGTTGCGCTTTGAATTCTAAACGTGAACCAACGTTACGAAGATCCGCACGCTCATCATCATTAAATTTGCCTAAAGCTACATCAAAACGACCGCCAACATCAACTTGTGTACCATCGTTGTTATAAACTGTTGCTGCGCTTGCTGAAGTTGCTACAGCTGCAACTGCTAATGCTAATAATGTCTTTTTCATAATCAAATTCCTTTCAGAATTAAGTTGTTATAACAATTTAAAGTTAAGCTAAAACTTTTCTTAAAAGAAAATGTCAAAGCTGACTTCACTTGAAGCAGGGCTATATTGGCAAAGAAACATTCAAGTGTCAATGCAAAATCTGAAAAAGTTCACCATATTTAGTGATCAAGATCACATATTTTAAGAAAAGTTGATCTTCATACTTAGCTTATACAAAATCTGTATAAAGCTACATCTAATACATAAAATATAGATAATAACGGCTTATCAAGCTTATGAAAGTATATGGGGAAACACGGATAGGTTTCACAAAATGTTTAACAAATGACTTCTTTAATCTTTGTACCTGTAAATAGACTAAATCATATACTATGGTCTAAATTGAATGATATATGCAAAAATCAGCTCTTATACTAGATACAAACACTTAAATTATTATTCTAGAGCTAATATCTCACTTAATCTTAATTGTTCCCATTGAATACTTCTTTGAAATATCTGCTCCAAGTGACGCATTCATATACAATAATTAACAAAGAGCAAAAAACTTTTACATAAATGATCAACAAACTTCTTACTATCAAAGTAATAAATCGCCTAAGACAAACTCTAAAAGGAATAATGAGCGAAGGGCAGCACTGAGCAAATGCAGCCTTTAGGCGTGTTTGATAGCGTGTTTTCAATATTGGCACTTGAATTGATGGTGATGAAAACACGGTGCTTATGCCGCAATATCGTTACGCAAAAATGAAAAACGTGTATTTTATCCCTTCGGTCAACGCCTTGATTTTATGGCTAGAAAATGAAAGCTTGATTGATTTTCTTGATCCAAATGATCATAGAAAAACCATTGAAGGCTATCCTGCGCCAAAAAGAGCGGTAATTTTGGCGAATAAATAATTAGAAAAAACACCGCACTTACAATAATGCAAAAATATAAATAAGAGTGAAAACGCTTCGTTCTTATTTATTGCTTGCTAAGGCCTCTCTTAAAAAACATAAAACCAAAGTGCGGTGTAATTTTGCTAAGTTTTTAA
This sequence comes from Avibacterium gallinarum, assembly GCF_002921135.1. GTDB lineage: Bacteria > Pseudomonadota > Gammaproteobacteria > Enterobacterales > Pasteurellaceae > Avibacterium > Avibacterium gallinarum. The sequence goes on from NZ_PQVJ01000004.1 coordinate 15,437, forward strand.
CAGCATAAATGGTAAAATTCACTGACATTGTTATTCAACCAACAAGAAAACGAAAGAGAAGATAAATTAGAATAGACAAGATTAAATTAAGCAAAAAAAGCCTCCCAAAATAAAACCCAAAATAGGAGATATAAAATAAAACAAATAAAAAACGCCATCAAGTTCCCTCAATGGCGTTCTTCTTTCATTCAATACCTGGCGGTGTCCTACTCTCACATGGGGATTCCCCACACTACCATCGGCGTTACAGCGTTTCACTTCTAAGTTCGGCATGGAGTTAGGTGGGTCCACTGCACTAGCGCCGCCAAGATAATTCTTTACATTCTTTATCTGTTTTATATCTTTTCTATTCTATTCGTTCTTCACTTCTTCAACAAAAACAAGCCAAAACCCTTGAGCGTTGTATAGTTAAGCCC
>NZ_PQVJ01000006.1 GCF_002921135.1 Avibacterium gallinarum
CTCTTCATAGCCGCTTGGATTTTCCCTGGAACGACTGACTTGACTAGCTTATCTCTTAAATTTAGATGGATATTATTAATGCATTAAAATCCATAGATATATAAGAGAATGTAGGCGAATTTGGCTATTTATGTATTAGCTGAAGTAAATTAAACAAGCTAGAAAATATATAGGAAAAATCTGGCGAAATTACCCCGCACTTTGGTTTTATTTTTTCAGTACAAGCTGATAACTGGCTTGAAATTAATTTTTGAAAAGTTAAAGTAAAAAGGCTAAAGTAAAATTTTTACTCTTTTTAGAATAACTGAAAAGACTTCATCAGAGCGATTTCGTTATCTTTGAGCAGTCGTGTCTTCATTTAGAGATTGATATAACGGTTAAATTTACTCCTTATACCCATTCAAAACCTCATTCCAATCCTGTTCTGTAAATTTTATTGTCAGCTTATTTATTTCTTTAATAAAAGAGCGGTGTAATCTGGCGAGATTTTGGGTTTTCCAGTGATCTCCTGATTTTTCGGCGCATTTGTCAAAATCAATCAGCCAGTATTTTTGTTCTGGCGTGGCGAAATGTTGGACTAAAATATTATGGGCGTTCAGGTCGGTGTGGCAGATTTGTCGGCTGTATAAGTGGGGAATTAATTTGCTATGCTAGGCATATATAATGCTTAAGCAGATTGTAAATGAATTTTTTAAAAATGCTCTGCTCCTGAAGTATCAAGAGCAGAGCAAAGTGCTGTGCTTTTTCTACAAATTTTTATTTTTGATAGAAATACAACCCTTGGAATGGCTCAAGGGTGAGTTGATTTGCCACTTGTGGCTGGCTGGCTTGAATATGACTGTTTTTGAGCAATGTCCATTGCTGATTTGCCAAATTCGCAGGCAGTTCAATTTGTTGTGGTTTATCCGTTAAATTGGCTAAAACTAACAATTTTTCCTCCGCACTTTCACGCAGATAAGTCCATACATCTGGTGAGGTTGGATTGAGATCTTGATAGCTTCCCTCAATGAAAATCGGATATTGCTTACGCAAGGCGATGAGGCGTTGATAAGTATAAAATACCGATTGTTCATCTGCCAGCGCGTGTTCCACGTTAATCTCTGCACGTCCAACGCCAATCCAAGGTTCAACTTGGCTAAAACCGCAATAGCTGCCATTGTTCCATTGCATTGGCGTGCGGCTGTTATCGCGCGATTTTTGTGCCAAAATTTTCATTAATAGATCTTCGTCCATTCCCTGTTCACGCAGTTCGGCGAACATATTTAGGCTTTCTACATCACGATATTGGCTGATTTCGGTGAAATTTGGATTGGTCATTCCGATTTCTTCGCCTTGATAAATATAAGGCGTGCCTTCCATTCCGTGCAGCACCATTGCGAGCATTTTAGCAGACTGCTGATGCCATTTGCCCTCATCACCAAAACGGGAAACAATACGTGGCTGATCGTGGTTGCACCAAAAGAGCGCATTCCACGCTTTGCCGTGCATTCCTTGCTGCCAATAATTAAAAATTTGCTTTAACTCCACAAAATCTGGCTTGGCGTGCGTCCATTTTTCGCCATTTGGATAATCCACTTTTAGATGATGGAAATTAAAGGTCATTGATAATTCCGAACCTTGATTGTTGGCATATTGCTGACAATGTTCAAGGCTCGTGGAGGACATTTCGCCCACTGTCATCAGGTTGCGCGGTTGGAACACTTCACGGCTTAATTCTTGCATAAATTCGTGAATGTGCGGGCCATCAGTATAGAAACGGCGGCCATCACCTTGATTATCATTAGGAAAATCTTGGTTTTTGGAAACCAGATTGATTACGTCTAAACGCAAGCCGTCCACGCCTTTGTCCGCCCAGAAATGACAAATTTTTTGTAATTCTGACCGCACTTGTGGATTTTCCCAATTCAGATCCGCCTGTTCCGTGGCGAAAAGGTGCAAATAATGTTTGCCAACACGCTCATTCCATTTCCACGCATTGCCGCCAAATTTAGAACGCCAATTATTCGGTGGCGTAGCGGCATCATCACCACGCCAAATATAAAATTGATGATAAGGGCTTTGTGGATCTTGCGCCGCTTTGAACCATTGATGCTCCGTTGAAGTGTGGTTAAACACCATATCCATAATGATACGGATATTGCGCTGATGCGCTTGCTCAACCAGCTGTTCAAAATCTTGCATTGTGCCGTAAGTGGGATCAATAGCGCAATAATCGGCCACATCATAACCATTATCCACCTGTGGCGACACATAAATTGGTGTGATCCAAATGGCATCTACGCCCAATTTTTGCAGATAATCTAAATGCTGAATAATGCCTTGCAAATCGCCAATGCCGTTGCCTGTGGTGTCTTGGAAACTTTTCGGATAAATCTGATAAATTACCCCATTTTTCCACCATTGTGGACGAGATTGACCAGACGAAAGTGCGGTGTTTTTTTCTGTCATTTTTTCACCCTTATTCTGGAAGCGTACCATTTGCCACACGGCGTTTATACACGATCATTGTTAAAATCAATGGCACAACTACGGCTACCACCATCGCTAAAGCAAACACGCCCCAGAATGGTAATTGAATGGAAAGAATACCCGGTAAACCACCCACACCGATACTGTTCGCTAACACGCCATTTAAGCCACAGATTAATCCAGCGAAGGCAGAACCAATCATTGCACAAAGCATTGGGAAGCGGTATTTCAAGTTGATCCCATACATCGCAGGCTCGGTTACACCAAGATAAGCGGAAATGGTTGCAGGCACGGAAATTTCACGTTCATTGGCTTTTTTGCTCACAATCACAATGGCTAACACAGCAGAAGCTTGCGCGATGTTAGAAAGCGCGATCATCGGCCAAACAGGCGTACCGCCAATGTTTTGGATCATTTGCATATCAATCGCAAGGGTGGTTTGATGCACACCGGTGATCACCAATGGGGCATAAAGGAAGCCAAATAATGTCGCGCCAATCGGGGCGAAGCTGCCGGTTAATCCTGCACGCACCACATAAGCCACGCCATTACCAATTTCACGACCAATCGGCCCGATAATAGAATGAGCAAGGAACACCGCGATGATTAATGAGGTGACAGGCACGATCACTAAATTTAATGACGCAGGCACAATTCGACGTAAGCGGGTTTCGATCCAACCTAAAGCAAGACCAGCCAAAATAGATGGAATCACCTGTGCTTGATAACCCACTTTATCAATGCTAAACCAACCGAAATCCCACATTTCAGGAATTTTAGAACCGAGATCATAAGAATTCATTAATTGTGGTGAAACGAGCGTTACCCCAAGGACAATCCCCAAAATTGGCGAACCGCCCATTTTTTTCACTGTGGACCAACAAATTCCCACTGGCAAATAGAAGAAAATCGCCTCACCAATTAACCATAGGAAAGAATGGATTGTCGCCCACATCGGGTGGGTTTGCACCAAGGTTTTGCCATCGATCATCGGAATATCGCCAATCACATTGCGGAAACCTAAAATTAAACCGCCACTAATTAGAGCGGGCAACAGGGGAATAAAAATTTCCGCGAAATGAGAAATGAGTTGCTCATACCATTTCATATTTTGGCGTGCTGCCACTTTCGCTTGTTCTTTATTCGCTTCAGAAATTTGCGTTTGTTTCACTAATTCTTGGTAATAAAGATCCACTTCAGGCCCAATTACCACCTGAAACTGCCCCGCATTGGTAAAACAACCTTTCACCATTGGCAAGGCTTCAATGCCTTTCACATCGGCAATTTCAGGCTGATTTAACACAAAACGCAAACGCGTAATACAATGCGTTGCTGTCGCAATATTCTCTTTCCCACCAATTAACTGGATTAATTGCGTGATATATTGAGGATTAATTTTCTTTGCCATAATTTTTCCTTTCGTCTAAAAAATGTTCGTGCGTATCTTACGCCTTTTTATTTTTCTCTCAATGGGAACGTTCCCAATCTGTGATCCAAATCACATATTTAGATGAAAAATAGGGCAGTGATAAGATAAAAGGAAAATCAAGCAAAAGTGCGGTGGGAAATTTGGGGATTTTTGGAGGAATGTGGAGAAAAAGAAGCTGATAAGGTAATAAAGCAACCTTTTTCTTTAAGCGAAAAGCCACAGACAGAAACAACTACAAGTGAGATTAAGCAACCTTTTTCTTTAAGTAGTGAGCCTCAGACACAATCTAAATAAATCATGATTATAAGGGCGATAATATGAATAATGGCATTTTTACTTTGGTAAATACGTTTGTTAATAGTTAAGTCGAAAGACATTGCCTTGTTCCAAAGGGATTAAAACTAAGCGGGCAGACACATAGGTCTGCCCCTACCAAATAGATAGATGAGTTTGCTTGAGTAATTTTTTAAGGTGAAAGATAGGTTTTATACGAAAAAGATTAATTAAGTCCATTTTCTAACATATATTCCAATTTTTCGATCACGTCATCGTGGGGAATAAGTTTGATTTTTCCTGTTAGCACGTCTTGCAAAAAACGTTGTTCTTCAGTCAGAGAATGTTCAAATGTAGATAGTATTTGCTTTTGGAAAGCAGTTTGCGATTGTTTTTCAACTTCCTGCATAATGTTTCCTTTTGAATAAATTTTTCTTTAGCCAATCTTAATCGTCTTTTTGCACGGTTGCAGTAAAAAGCTTATAGGAATAGTTTTCTTGTGAAACCCTAAACCAACCCACAATCAATACAACTTGCCTTAATTTCTCTGTTTTCTAACAAATCAAATAATTGTTTGACGGCTTGTTTGCCGGCGGTGGTGAAGCCGAGATCGACGCTTAGGGTTTGTGGGAAAAGGAATCGCAATAGTGGGTTGTTGCCGATGCCGGCAACGCTGATATGAGTGATTTGATGTTCTTGCAGCCATTTTACCACGCCGATTGCCAAGGTGTCGGTGGCGCAGACAATGGCGGAAATTTGCGAAAAATCCACCGCACTTGCTAATTGATAAGCGCTGTCGTAGCTCAGCTTACCCAGCACAGCATTGGGCGTAAGCTGATGATCTTGGCAAAAGCGAAGATAGGCTTGATGACGCAAATAACCTGTGGTCATATCGCTTTCTTGCACACCCAAATAAGCGATTTTTTGATGACCTTGTTGCAGCAGTTTTTCTAGCAGCAGGGTTACGGTGCGTTGTTCATCATAATAGACGCAAGAAAATTGCGGATAATGGCGTGCGATGACCACTAATTTTTTTTCCCAACCTTGCAAATCTTGTTCTTCTAAGCCTGAAAAGGCGAATAAAATCACACCATCAACACGGCGCTGTTGGAAGAACTTGAGATGTTCCTGCAAGCGGTGCATTTCCATTTGGCTTTCCACAATAATCGGCTCGCAATTTGCTGTGTAGAGTAGGGGGAGCATTGCAGAAAGGGCTTGGTTTTCCGCATTGGAACTTAAGCGCGTAACGATAATGCCAATCATTGGGTTGCCTTGCCCACGCATTGCTCGTGCAGATTGAGAAGGGGTGAAGTTATGGGCTTGAATAATGGCTTGAATTTTCTCGCGCGTTTCGGCACTCACCTTGCTATCTTGATTTAACACGCGGGAAACCGTGGATTTCCCCACGCCAGCCAAGGCAGCAATATCTTTAATCGTGAGTTTTTTTGCCATTATTCAATCCTGTGAATGGGTTAATATCCTAACTATTCAAGTGCGGTGCTTTTTTGCAAAATTTTCATTTCGTGATGGTGAAACTGCTGCACTAAATCCGCCACGTTTTTGCCATTTGGCAAGGTTAAATTGGGGGCTATGTCGTACAACGGCACGATCACAAATTCGCGATGTTGCATATCATAATGGGGAACGGTTAAGCGTTCAGACTGAATAATTTCATCGCCGTAAAGCAGAATATCCAAATCCAACGTGCGTTCGCCCCAACGGCGCAGCCGCACGCGCCCTTGTTCTTGCTCAATGCGTTGTAATTGATCGAGCAAATCCAATGGCGCTAATGCCGTGGTTAAGCAAGCGACCGCATTTACATAATCAGGTTGATCCTGCGGCCCGAGTGGCTTGCTTTGATAAAAATGGCTAACTGCCACCAGTTGCGAATGGGGCAGTTGTTGTAACGCTTGCAGCGCGTTTTCTAGCTGTTGCACTGGGGTGGCTAAATTGCTGCCTAAAGCGATATAAACCTGTTTCATTGTGCGGTTGGCTCTTTTTGCGTTTTACGTTTTCTTGGACGATAACGTTTTTTCTTTGGCGTAGGGTGAAGTTTTTGATGGGCTTCCACCAAGGCGTTACGCTGTTCTTCATTACTAAATTGGTATTCGTGCCACCAAGTTGCTAACTCAATGGATTCGCCGCCTTCCACTTGTGCGCGCATTGCTAGCAAATCAAAGGCAGCGCGGAATTTCGGGTGTGCCATTACACGCATTGGTGCGTTGCCATTGCGTTTTAGCAGCTGTAATTGCAAGAACCAAATATCACGAATTACCCCCGTATGGCGGCGTGGTGCGGCAAGGCTCGTGGCAAGCTGATCGAGAATTTCATTGCTAGCTAAGGCATAAGCATCGTGATTATTTAAGCCACCTTCATTTTTCAGCACTTCCACTTTTTCTCTTAATGGATACCAAAAGAAACAGGCAAACAAAAAGGCAGGATTAATGCGCAGTTTGTCCGCGATGCGTTCATCTGTTGAAGTGAGCGCAGTTAAAATCATTCGCTCGGCAAAGCTATCTTGTTTTTCTGTGAAATAAGGCATTAGCGTCGGGAAAAGCTGATCAAACAAGCCATATTGACGCAATAAATGGTAGGTTTTCACACCATTGCCTGTTTGCAATAATTTTTGTGCTTCATCATATAAGCGAGCAGGCGGAATATTGCGTAATAGATGCGCCATTTGCTTGATTGGCGCTTCCGTTGGCTTTTCCAAAAACATATCCAATTTTGCCATAAAACGAATGGCGCGCAGCATACGCACGGGATCTTCTTGATAACGAATAACAGGATCGCCAATTAAACGCAATTTACCGGCTTTGATGTCTTCAATGCCGTGGTAGAAATCACGCAAAGTGTTATCTTGTGGATTGTAATAAAGGGCATTAACGCTGAAATCACGGCGTTCTGCATCTTGTTCTAGCGTGCCGTACACATTATCGCGCAGCAACATTCCTTCATCACTTTGCTTGGATTGGCGTTCATTATTGTGTTCAGAATGGTTGGCACGGAAGGTGGCCACTTCAATAATATCACGTCCAAACATCACGTGTGCCAAGCGGAAACGGCGGCCGATCAAACGGCACTGACGTTGAAAAATAGCTTGAATTTGTTCAGGACGCGCATTGGTGGCAACATCAAAATCTTTCGGTTTTTTATCGAGTAACAAATCACGCAAACAGCCGCCCACTACATAGGCTTCGTAACCGTTACGTTGTAATTTTTGCACCACAGTTAAGGCATTTTTGCTGATCATTCTTGGTTGAATGCCATATTGTGAAGCTTGAATAAGGTGTTTTTGATAGCGATGAGAAGATTTGCCTTGCGCTTTATTTTCTTTCGGCTCGACATATTCTACGAAAGGCGCAGCGGGTCTAGCCTTGCTACGGCTGGATTTGGTATTTTTTTTATTTGCTCGTTTAGGCGAAACCTTTTGGGTGTTGGTTTCTTGTGTTGCATTATCTGCTTTTTTCTTAAACAGATTTTTTATTAAGGTTAAAATAGCGAACCCCTTGCTTGAAAAGCGTAAATAAAATTAATGAAAAGTGCGGTCAAAAATCACCGCACTTTTTAATTTAAGCCTGTATTTTAACAGCAAGCTAATTAGCCTACCATTTGTTTTTCACGAATTTCAGATAAGGTTTTGCAATCAATGCAAAGATCAGCTGTTGGACGTGCTTCTAAGCGGCGAATACCAATTTCAATACCGCAAGAATCGCAATAGCCGAAATCACCTGTATCGATTTTTTTCAGTGTATGCTCGATTTTTTTCATTAACTTACGTTCACGATCACGGTTGCGTAACTCTAAGCTAAATTCTTCTTCCTGTGTCGCACGATCGGCAGGATCAGGGAAGTTTGACGCTTCATCTTGCATATATGCCACGGTGCGAGAGGTTTCTTCTTGAATTTGCGCACGCCACGCTTCAAGAATTTTTCTAAAGTGAAGAATTTGCTCATCATTCATATATTCTTCACCTTCTTTTGGTTGATAAGGCTCAACGCCAGCTAAGGCTAATAAACTTAAAGATGATGTTGTCATTGTCGGTATCTCCTAATAGTAATTCATCCATTTTAACTTAGTATAACTGACCTTATTATCACCATAGGAATAGCAAAATTCAGCTATATTTTTGACCGCACTTTTGCGTTAAGTTAAGACTTTTCGAGGCAAGCCTAATTCCATTTCAAAATTAGGCTCTTTTTAAAGAGCGGTATAAATATCAGAAGTTTGAGAAATTAGCAAATAAATTTACGCAAGATAAAAAATTTTTACACAATAAATCTCAATTTTGCGATCCAGCTAACAAAATCTGCCTCTGTAAAATGGCGTATTATGAGCAAAAATATAAAAAAGACTAGACAACCTTTGAGTTAGGCGAGTATCTTTTAAACATCATTTTTTTAATAAAAAGAGGGGGCAAAAATGCAAAATTTTTCATTAATAAAAACAAAAGGTTATATTAATGGTGAATATGTAGAAAATGCAGATGGGAAAACTTTTGCGGTGTTGAATCCAGCAACGCAACAAGAAATTTGCCAAGTGGCAGATTTAGGCGTGGCAGAAACGGAACAAGCCATTTTAGCGGCGGAACAAGCGCAGAAAAAATGGAAACAGGTGTTACCGAAAGAGCGAGCCAATATTTTAACCCGTTGGTATGAACTGGTGTTACAACATCAAGAAGAGCTTGCGCAAATTATTAGCTTAGAACAAGGCAAACCCATTGCTGAAAGCCGTGGCGAAGTGCTTTATGGCGCGAGTTTTATTCAATGGTTTGCGGAGGAAGCGAAGCGAATTCAAGGGGATATGCTACCTTCTGATAAAAGCAATCACCGCTTAATGGCAATGAAACAGCCTGTTGGTGTTGTGGCCGCTATTACGCCTTGGAATTTCCCGAATGCGATGATTACGCGAAAATCTGCACCAGCCTTAGCAGCAGGCTGTGCGGTGGTGTTAAAACCTGCGCCAGAAACGCCATTATCCGCCTTAGCCTTGGCAGAATTGGCAAGTCAAGCAGGATTACCAAAAGGCTTGTTGAATGTGATTCCTACCACACAAGCGGTGGAAGTGGGCAAAGTGCTGACAGAAAGCCCAATTATTCGCAAATTGACCTTTACTGGCTCAACCAAGGTGGGCAAATTATTAATGGCACAATCGGCGAGTACGGTGAAAAAATTATCCTTAGAACTAGGGGGAAATGCGCCTGCTTTGGTGTTTGATGATGCAGATTTAGACAGTGCTGTGGAAGGGGTATTTGCCTCTAAATTCCGTAACGCAGGGCAGACCTGCATTTGCACCAATCGTATTTATGTGCAGGCAGGAATTTATGAAGCCTTTGTGCAAAAATTCTGTGAAAAAGTACAACAAATTAAACTGGGCGAACCCAATCAGCCAGATGTAACAATGGGGCCTTTAATCCGCCAAAGTGCTGTAGAGAAAGTACAACGTCACATTGATGACGCCCTACAAAAAGGTGCTAAACTGGTGCTTGGTGGTAAACCTGCTGATCTTGGCGGAACATTTTTCCAACCTACCGTTTTAACAGATGTTAATCAGACAATGCTAGTCGCCAAAGAAGAAACCTTTGCGCCTTTAGCACCGATTTTCAAATTTGAAACGGAAGAACAAGCGATTGCAATGGCAAATGACACGGAATTCGGCTTGGCGGCTTATTTCTTCACGCAAAATATTAACCGCATTTGGCGCGTGTCAGAAGCCTTAGAATATGGCATTGTAGGCATTAACGAAGGCTTGGTGACCAATGAATTTGCCCCATTTGGCGGTGTGAAAGAATCAGGCATTGGGCGCGAAGGCTCACATTACGGCATTGATGAATTTTTAGAGCTGAAATACCTTTGTTTAGGCATAAAATAAAAAATAAGGGGCAGTGTTGCCCCTTTGTTATTTTAATTATGCCGTTAGATCTTTAATCAAAATCTTAGATCGGCGCTGGTAATTATATTTTTCTCTTTTTTCTACGGGCAGATCTTCCACCTGAGCTAAATAAAATCCACGCTCTTGGAACCAATGTACCGTGCGTGTGGTGAGTACGAATAACCGTTCAATGTGCTGTTCTTTGGCGCGTTTTTGAATAGCTTCCAATAAAATATCGCCACGGGAAGAGTTGCGATAATCTGGGTGAACGGCAACGCACGCCATTTCTGCCATTTTTTCTTGTGGATAAATATTGAGCGCGGCACAAGCAATGACCACGCCATCACGATCAATAATGGTGTAGTTGGAAATTTCCATTTCTAACTGCTCGCGAGAACGTTTGACCAAAATCCCTTGCTGTTCCAATGGGTGAATGAGTTCCAACAAGGCAGGAATGTCAGCTACATTTGCAAGACGAATGCTTTCTGAGCTTTCCATTGAGAGCTGCGTTCCCACGCCATCTCGGGTAAAGAGTTCTTGCAACAGCGATCCGTCTTCTTCATAACTTAATAAGTGCGAACGCTTCACGCCTGCGCGGCATACTTCAATTGCTGCCTGCAAGAAACGCGCTTGCGAGCTGTGATATTGATCTTGCGAAATCAAACGGCTTAAATATTGCTCGGCATCTTGCGGCAGTAAATCGGCAATGGTTTCTTGCTGATCGTTTAAAATCCCTTGCGTATCAGAAAAGGCGATGAGTTTTTCTGCCTTAAGTTTGATCGCCACTTGCGTTGCCACTTCTTCAAAAGGTAAATTAAAGGTTTCCCCCGTTACAGAAGGGGCGATGGGGCCGAGTAGCACTATCGATCCCTGATCTAATTGTTGCTGAATTTTCTCGCTATCAATACGGCGAATTTTGCCACTGAGTTGATAATCTACGCCGTCATCGACACCAATGGGTTGCGCCAAAATAAAATTGCTACTCACCACATTGATTACCGCAGAATGGGGCAGACGCAAAGAAAGGCGCGCAGCAATATCATAATTTAATTTGCCCACCGCTTGTTTCACCACATCAAGGCTGTGAGGATCGGTAATGCGAATATTTTTATGATAAGTTGGCACGATGCCTTGCTGTTCAAGGAGCTGATTAATTTGCAATCTTGCGCCAAACACAATGGCTAATTTAATGCCAAGGCTGTGGAGCAGGCTAATGTCATTGATAATATTGATAAAATTTGGGCTGGCAATGGTGTCGCCATCAAGCATAATCACAAAGGTTTTGCCTCTGTGCATATTCACATAGGGGGTGGATTGTCTAAACCACTGTACAAGTTCGGTGCTGCGCATAACTTCCTTTTCTTATAATTATTCACTTAAAGTGAATTTATATTCATTTTAAAAAATATGCAAGGAAAATTTTGCAGAGATAAAAAATGCGGTGAAATTTCACCGCACTTTATGTTTATGGAGATTAGTTTACTACGTTGAACTGTTCTTTCATTAACGCAGCGAAGTCGGTGTAACCGCCTACTGGTTTTTCATCAATGAAAATTTGTGGCACAGTTTCAACCGGTTTACCCACTGAAGCAGATAAATCTGCTTTGCTGATGCCTTCTGCGATAATATCTACATAGCGGTAGTCAAAATCGCTTAAGGTTTCTTTTAATTTGTCAGCAAGCTCTTTTGCGCGCACGCAATAAGGGCAACCAGGGCGACCAAAAATAACAACGAACATAATCATTTCCTTCTGTTAGGGCCAAGCACATTGGCTAGATAAAAATGCAAATAGACAAAATACTTAGCAAGATAAAAAATTGTGCAAATTGTACTGATTATGACAAAAAGAATAAAGGAGTTTTTTAGCATTGTTGTAATTGGTGTAATATATCAAAATAACAGTTTGAGAGCCTTGTAGCCGAAGTAGGAAAAAATGAAATTATTAATGTTATGCCGTGAGCCGCGTCTTTATAGCTGCCAGCGATTGAAAGAAGCTGCGGAAAGTTGCGGACATCAAATGGATATTCTCGATCCCAATCGTTTTGTGCTAAAACTCAGCGAAAAAGCACCGCACTTTGATTTATATTATCAGCCAAATCGCGAAGCTGAGCCTTATTTATTACCTGATTATGATGCCGTATTGCCGCGCTTTGGTTCGGCGAGTACACAAATGGGCTGTGCTGTATTGCAACATTTTCAGGCAAAAGGTGTGGCTTGTTTAAATGACGTTGAGCCTTTTCTTAAAGCGCGTGATAAATGGTGGAGCTTGCAGATTTTAGTTCAGCACGGCATTGCCGTTCCCCCTTCTTTACTGGCTGGCAGTGAAACGCGGGCGAAAGAAAGTCTTGAATTGATTGGCTCGCCAACCATTTTGAAAACTTTAAGTGGATCGCAAGGCATTGGCGTGATCTTAGCGGAAAGCCAAAGTAGCGCCAGTAGCATTGTGGAAACCTTAAATCATTCTGGCGTGCCTGTGCTAATGCAGCAGTTTATTAGCGAAGCGCAAGGGGGCGATGTGCGCTGTTTTGTGGTGGGCGGAAAAGTGATCGCCACAATGGAACGCAAAGGGCAAGCGGGCGAGTTTCGCGCTAATATTCACCGTGGAGGAACAGGCGAGCAAGTGTGGCTCAGTGAGCAGGAAAAACAAATTGCCCTTACCGCCACGCAAGCCTTAGGCTTAGATGTGGCTGGGGTAGATCTAATTCGTTCGCATCAAGGCTTGTTGGTGTTAGAAGTCAATGCCAGCCCCGGTTTAGAGATGATCGAAAAAACCAGCGGTTTGGATATTGCGTTGCAAATGATCTTGTATTTGGAACGAAAAAGCCAAGCCAGATCAAAAAATAACGAATAAATAGCAAGTGCGGTAGAAAATTTGTGTATTTTTTGTTTTAATAAAGCCGTTTTCTCGCAAATCTTGCGGTTTCTAACGGCATTGCCCAATTCAAATAGGTGAGGTTTCCTATGATTATTTATTTGCACGGTTTCGATTCCAACAGCCCCGGTAATCACGAAAAAATAATGCAGTTAAAATTTATTGATGACGATGTGCGATTCATCAATTACAGCACCTTGCACCCACGTTATGATATGCAATTTTTGCTCAATGAAGTGCATAAATTAGTGTCAGAAAGCAATGATAAAACGCCTCTTATTTGTGGTGTTGGACTTGGTGGCTATTGGGCGGAGCGCATTGGCTTTTTGTGCGGTATCAAGCAGGCAATTTTTAACCCGAATTTGTTCCCTTATGAAAATATGCAAGGCAGAATAGATCGCCCTGAAGAATATCAAGATATTGCCACCAAATGTGTTGAAAATTTCCGTTTAAAAAATAAGGGAAATTGCTTAGTTTTTCTTTCTACTCAAGATGAAGTGCTAGATGCTCAGCGTAGCGTAGAAACCCTTTCCCCTTTTTATGAGGTGATTTGGGACGAAAACGAAGGTCATAAATTCAAAAAAATTTCACAACATTTACAACAAATTAAAGCCTTTAAAACGGCATAAAAATAGGGCGGATTGAAATTATCCGCCCTTTTATTTGTTGTCTAAACCTCTTCCTGTGTTTGGCGATCAAGCTCAAATTGTGGTGGAAGTTGTGGTTTTAGTTCATCTTCATCAATTTTTTCGACATCTGGCGTATCCAGTAAGCGTTCTGCTTTACTGTGGGCACTTTTTTCTTTGCCTAAGAGCTGTGGCAAAATTTTACCGTAACTGCCTTTTGGCGATAAGGTACTGTTGATAAACGCACGGTTAAAATCATCGCCAAATTCCTTGTCTAGTACCGTGTCATTTAAAATAAAATAGCCTTTGTTTGGCAAGGCAATGTAGCTCAACACATCTTTAGGCGAGAAATCGGGAAAGATTTTTTGTAGTTCATCTAACCAATTATCCGTATCGCCTTCCACCTTAAGAGATTTCATTTCTTTGATTAAACTAATGGCGAAACTTTTGCCTTCCACGGGTTTGTCAAAGTTGAATGAAAGCATTAAAGGGCGTTGATTTTCTTGATAATTTCCCGTTTCTGAATAGAGACTTAGGGTGTAAATTTGAAATGGCCCCCAGTTGTAATCCGCATTGCCCACCATTTCCCAATCCGCCCAAAGTGCGGTGGAAAATAAGGCTGAAATTAAAAATGCGACAAGTTTTTTTTTCATTATTCTTCCTGATAAATTGCTTGTGGCGATTATAGCAAGTTTTTTATTTTCGACAGATTTAATTTGTACAAGTTGCTAAATTTCGCACAATTTGCTCAATTTGTTTTAAGCCATTTAAGCGCGTGCTGCTTAATCGTTGAGCAATGCCAAGTTCATCAAAATAAGCGGTTAAGTCAAAGGTTTGTAATTGTTCTGCAGTTTTGCCGTTAATTTCTTGCAAAATCAGCCAAAGCAAGCCGTTAATAATGCGCGCTTCGCTAAAGGCATTAAACATAAAAGTGCGGTCGTTTTTTTCTTCAAATTTAAACCAAACCTTGGCTTCACAACCTGAAATAGGCTGCATCTGAGCGAGCGTTTGTTCATCAGGGCGAGAGAGATTTTTTCCGCTTTGAATGATGAAACGGTAGCGATCTTCCCAATTTTTGGCGTTTTTAATTTCTGTTCTCATTGCGTTAATCTAGCAAGGCTAAGGCGTTATCCAACGCGTTAAAAAAGTGTTCAATATCTTGCTCATTATTGTAAGGGGCAAGGGAAAGGCGTAATGTACCACGTTGTCCGAGCCTTGCCAAATAAGGTTGAGCGCAATGTTCACCAGCGCGCAGGGCAATATTTTGTTCGCTCAGCAGGGTTGCGAGATCAGAAAGATCAATATGCTTAAATAAAAAGCTAATAATTGGGCTGTGATTGCCATAAACGAAAAGCTGGCAAGCAGGATATTGTTGCAGGCGAGAGGTGATTTTTTTGCTTAATTGCGCGACATACTGATGTGCGGCATTGTTATCCCATTTTTCCAGCCATTCTAGCACCGCATTAAAACCGATTACGCCAGCAATATTCGGCGTGCCGGCTTCAAGTTTATAAGGTAATTCGGCAAATTCTGTTTGCTGTGCGCTGACTTTCTGCACCATTTTGCCACCAAATAATAAGGGCTGAAGTTGATTAAGTGCGGTTAATTTTCCTGCCAAAATGCCAAGCCCTGTTGGACCATAGATTTTGTGGGCGGAAAAGGTGAGAAAATCCACATCAAGTTGTTGTAAATCAAGGGAAAAATGATTAATGGCTTGTGCTGCATCGGCTAAGATGAATGCATTACTTTGGCGGCGAATAATCGGGATTAAATCAGCCAACGGCTGCACCACACCCGTTACATTGGACATCATCGTCAAGGCAACAATTTTGCAATTTTTTTGCACCGCACTTTTTAATGCACGATCATCAATAACGCCGTTAGTCTGCAATGGCAGGACGATCAATTTTGCCCCTGTTTTTTGGCTTAGCTGCTGCCAGCTGACAAAATTGGCGTGGTGTTCCGCTTCACTGATGATGATTTCATCTTGTGGGCTAAGCTGTGGTAGCAGGCCGTTCGCCACTAAATTAATGGCGTGCGTGGTGCCTGATGTCCAAATAATACTTTGTTCGCTTTCTGCGTTGATCAGCTTTTTTACTCTTGTGCGCGCTTGTTCATAGCTTGTGGTTTGTTGTTCGTCATATTGACTGCGATGTACCGATCCTGCGGATTGATAGAACGCAACGGTGGCATCAATTAAGGCTTGCGGTTTTAAGCTGGTGGCTGCGCTGTCTAAATAAACGGCAGCGTTAGGTTGTTGAAAATAAGGGAAATTTTTCCGAAATTCTGTGGGGTTAAAAGCCATAGAATAATCCTTTTTCTTTTTGTTGGCGTTTTTGTTTACGTTGTTCGCTTTGCATTTTTCGCCATTGTTCGGGGTAAATGGGGTACGGATCTTGCCATAAACCGACACGTTGTGCGCGTGCCTGTTGTTGTGCGTGAAAATAGCTTTGATCGCGCGCATAACGCTCATACACCCACGCCATTCCTAGTTTTACCATTGCAAGATTGATATTCTGCCCTTGTTGGTTATACACCGTGGCAAGCGTGCGTTGATAGCGATCATAGCCCACAATTTGTAGCTGAACCGCTTGCTTATGAATCAGGTTGGCTAAGGTTTGACGCGATTTATTACCAAAAGGCTGTTTCTTTTCTGGCGCATCAATGCTGTCTAAACGAACTTTGATTTGCTTGTTATTCTCAAGTAAACAGCGGAAGGTATCGCCATCAGAAATTGCCACAACACGGCAAGGAATGATACGCACTGCTTCTGCAGTTTGAGGAAGCCAAAATATTGTTGTAATAAAGAACAAGAAACGCTTTCGTAACATTCTGATCACATTGATTCTAAAAAAGTTTGAAATTTTCCTTATTGTAACGAAAAGCCATAACAAAACGAATAAAATAAGAGTAGAATTGTTGCGGTTTTAGTAAATTAACAAATTTATAGCGGTATGACACAGAAGATTTTTCAGTTATTACGTTCTTTTGCCATTCTTTTTTTAATGCTTTTTCTCGGTGAGCAAATCGCTCGTTTTATTCCTATTGGCATACCTGGTAGCATTTGGGGATTGCTTTTATTATTCACCTGCCTAATGTTACAAGTGATTAAAGTGCATTGGATTTTTGCAGGTGCAAGCCTATTAATGCGTTATATGGCAGTGCTGTTTGTGCCAGTAAGTGTGGGGATTATTCAATATTCTGACCTTTTGCTCAACCAAGCCAAAGTGCTATTAATCCCTAATGTGGTGGCGACAATTTTGACATTGGTACTCAGTGGCATTTTGGCGGATTATCTTTTTTCCCAACAGTCTTTTGCTGGATTACGCAAAAAAGTCTTGAAAAAACGGGCTAAGGAGAGCAAATGATTTACGCTTATACTTTGCTTACCCTCGCGGTTTTTATGGTTGCCTTGCAGATTAGTAAGCGGTTGAAATCAATCATTTTTAATAGCTTTATCCTTACCGTAGCAATGTTGATTGCCATTGTCGTGATGTTTAATGTGCCTTATCCTGATTATATGGCAGGGAATGCACCGTTAAATCATTTATTGGGGGTGAGTGTGGTTGCCCTCGCATTGCCGTTATACGAACAGTTTCGCCAAATTAAAGAATATTGGAAAACGATTTTATTTATCACCGCACTTTCTTCTTTATTCTCAATGGTAGTGGGGGCAGTGCTCGCCTTGTTGCTTGGGGCAGAGCCTGAACTGGTTGCAACGATTTTACCAAAATCCGTTACCACGCCAATTGCGATGGAAATTGCTCAAAACATTGGCGGCATTCCCTCCGTTGCGGCAGCGGCGGTGTTGATTGCAGGGTTGCAAGGCTCAATGTTTGGCTATTTGATTCTGAAAGCCATAAAAATAAAATATGCCGAATCCATTGGGCTTTCAGTGGGGGCAGTTTCGCACGTTTTAGGTACGGTGAGTTGTATGGAAGTTGATCCTAAAGCGGGGAATTATAGCTCAATCGCCTTGGTGCTTTGTGGTATTTTAAGTTCCATTTTTGCCCCTTTTGTATTCAAATTAATTTATTTCTGGGTGGTGTAGAATGAAAAATGCAGTAAATAGCCTTTGGCACGAACGTTATATCCCTGATAGTCCGCGAGAAAAAGATCACCGCCCGCCATTTCGCCGTGATCGTGGACGTATTTTGCACAGTGCGGCATTTCGCTGCCTGCAAGCTAAAACGCAAATTCACGCCGTGGGTGAAAATGATTTTTACCGCACGCGCTTAACCCATTCTTTGGAAGTGGCACAGATTGGTAGCAGCTTGGTGGCACAACTCAAATTCACCGAAGCATTTGCCCATTTAGCCGTACAATTAAAGACGGATAAAAGCCTTTTACAAAAACAGCTAAAGCCCTTATTGCCTTCCAATGATCTGATTGAAAGCCTGTGCTTTGCCCACGATATTGGACACCCGCCTTTTGGACACGGTGGGGAAGTGGCATTAAATTATATGATGCGCGATCACGGTGGTTTTGAAGGCAATGCGCAAACCTTTCGATTATTAACTAAGTTAGAGCCTTATACCGCCAGTGCAGGAATGAATTTAACCCGCCGTACTTTGCTTGGCGTGGTGAAATATCCTGCTATTTTAGATTGTTCTTCACCGCAATATGGTGAAATTTTGCCACAAGGGAGTGAAAATCCCTTGTATGCCAAAATTGCAGATTGGAAACCGGGAAAAGGCATCTTTCGTGATGATCTGGAAATGTTTCACTGGCTATTGTCGCCATTAAGCGAAAAAGATCGTCTGCTTTTTCAGCAATTTAGCGAAGCCAGAGTAACGCCACAGCAAACGTTAAAAACTCGCTATAAATCCTTAGATTGTAGCATTATGGAACTGGCGGACGATATTGCTTACGGCGTTCACGATTTAGAAGATGCTATTGTGGTTGGCGTTATTCATTTACATCAATGGCAAGAGGCGTTGCAGCAGCTTAAAAATAGCCCTTCTCAATGGATCAAGCAGAATATTGAAAGCCTGAGCAAAAAATTGTTTTCAGCACATCATTATGAACGTAAAAATGCCATTGGTGCATTGGTAAATTATTTTATTACCAATGTGCGGTGGAAAATTAATCCTGAATTTGATGATCCTTTGCTCCGCTATAATGCTGAATTGCCAGAAGATGTGATTAGCGTGCTAAACGTGTTTACCGATTTTGTGTGGCAATATGTCATTCGTGATGTTAATACGCAACGCATTGAATATAAAGGACAACGAATGCTGACAGAAATGTTTCAAATTTTTGAGAGCGATCCTGAACGCCTGTTACCGCGTAACACAGCGGTGCGTTGGAAAAATGCAGAGCCGAATCAGAAAAAACGGATTATCTGTGACTACATTGCGGGAATGTCAGATGCTTACGCAATGAAAGTGTATCAACAGCTTTGATCCAAGAATGGGGGCTAAATACAGCCTCCACAGCTTCCGCAACGCCAATCGTCTTTATTTACGGCTTGGTAAAACCAATGCATATAATTTTCTTCTAATGGAATATCGGCAGCAATAAATACATCACTTAGCCACTCAATGTTAGCGAGAATCCAATCATCTTCATCAAGCCCTTCTAAATAAAGCTCATCGGTAGGATCGATGAAATTATAAATTCCCTTTGTTCCCATATCGTGTTCACGTTTGTGTTCTGGAATATCAAGCAGATTGCCTTGATAAAAAATTTCCCAATGTCCTAAACACAGCGTGTTGCCTTGTGTACTCCAGCGAGCAGTGAATGGATTTTCCATAATGCGTATGAATTGTTATTAGTCATTGGTTGAATTATCGATCTAATTAAAATGAAGTCGAATACCCAATTCACCTTATTTTTTATAAGGGCATTATTTTAAAGTGCGGTGTAATTTTGAACGATTTTTAATTTTTAAAGTCTGAAGTTTTCCCTATAAAATTTTATAGAATAGTGTAAAATTAGTCGTTATTTCTATTTTAAGCGGTATTTTACCGTCATTTACGGTGGAAAATTTTATGGAAAAAAAATTACCTAAAGCCCTTGATGCCATTGATATAAAAATTCTGAATGAATTACAGCGTAATGGCAAAATTTCTAATATTGACCTTTCAAAGAAAGTCGGATTATCGCCAACCCCTTGTTTGGAGCGTGTAAAACGCTTGGAAAAACAAGGAGTGATTATGGGTTACCGTGCCTTGCTTAACCCTGAATTGCTAGATTCGCCGTTGCTCGTGATCGTAGAAATCACCCTTGTGCGCGGAAAACCTGATGTATTTGAAGAATTTAACGAAGCAGTGCAACAGCTTGATGAAATTCAAGAATGTCATTTGGTGTCGGGGGATTTTGACTATTTACTCAAAACCCGTGTGGCGGATATGGCGGCATACCGCAAATTGCTTGGCACAACCTTGTTGCGTTTGCCCGGCGTGAACGATACCCGTACCTATGTGGTAATGGAAGAAGTGAAACAGACCAATTTTTTACAATTAAAATAAGATGATTAAACGAATTACAGCAAAACTAACACCAAAACAATATATGGCGGAATTGTGTTTAGGCACAATTTCCCTGTTTGGTTTGTATTTGATTATTGCTTGGTCAAGTTACAGCCCTTTTGATAACACTTGGGCGGTTTCGTCCTCGCAGCCTGAAACCATCAACAAAGCGGGAGCACTGGGCGCTTGGCTTATAGGCTTATTTTTTACTTTCTTTGGGCATATCGGCAATTTAATTCCTTTTATTTTATGTTTTGTGCCGATTTATTTATTCAAAACTAAAAAATTCACCCAGATCACTTGGATTAAAGCGGCTATTCGCACACTAGGGGGAATTTTATTATTTGGCGGTTTAACCGCATTAGCGACTTTATTGCTTTCTAACACTAGCTCTTATCTTGCTGGTGGAGTGTTAGGTGGGAGCTTAGTGGTTTCCCTTTATCCTGTTTTGGGCAAAGCAGGAGTGATTTTGTGCGCATTATTATCAGCTATTGCAGGCTTTATTTTGTGTTCAGGTAAGGCTTTAGTGCAGCTTTTTGTGAGATTTTATTACTGGCTCACAATGAATGAAGACAAAACTCCAGCAATGGCAATGCCCGCCGAGCCACAAGCAGACAGCGAGCCTGAGCCTTTAGAGGAAATTATTATCCAAAAGCCTGCGCCAATTTCGTCATTACAAAATGAAAATGCAGCGCAAAACGAAGCAAGCGAAGAGCAAAATAAAGATAACCAAACCTTTATTCAAATTAGTGGCTTACAAGAATTTGTTCAGCCAGAAACGCCACTTACACATAATGAAAGCCAAGCGGTTTCCAATAGCCCAGATCTTTTTGATCCACGCCAAATGGAATCCCTTTCTAATTATGGTGTAGGGCAAGAAGAACCATTGCCAAATGTGCGTATTCCTCAAACCAGCACAGTAACGAGCTCAGCCACACAAATTGGCGTAAGCACAGAACAGACAATGGTTAAACCTGTTCAAGCCGTTGTTGAACAGAAGAATTTAACTGATTTACCAAATGGGGCAGATTTACCAAGTGCGGTGGATTTTTCTACAGAATTTTCTGCAATGGAACAAGCACCGGAATTAAGGGTATCCATTCCTGATTATTCATTAGAAAATCATTCTGAAACAGAAAATTTGTCCGAGCAAGATAATGAAATGGACGAATTGGCGCGTCAGTTCGCTGCGCAAGAAGTGCAACGCTTGGCTGAAATGCAGCAGCGCGCAAAAGAAATCAATGCGGAAGATGCTTTAGCGGATATTCTGGCTGAGCAAAACCCAACGCAATCAACGCTAAATCAGCCGACTGAACCTCAGCCTGCGGTAAGCCAGCCAACTTACAAACCTTATGGAGATTCCTTAATCCACCCTGCTTTGCAAAAGCAGGTAACAAAAGCGGAAAAACCCACCACGCCGTTGCCAAGTTTAGATTTATTGGATAAGCGTGAAGTGGAAGAACAAAATATCACGCGCGAAGAAATCTTAGAAACCTCGCAACGCATTGAACAGCAATTACGCAATTTCAATGTAAAAGCGAGCGTAAAAGATGTGTTGGTTGGGCCTGTGGTAACGCGTTATGAATTGGAATTGCAACCTGGGGTAAAAGCCTCAAAGGTAAGCAATATTGATACGGATTTGGCGCGCGCCTTGATGTTCCGCTCTATTCGTGTGGCAGAAGTGATCCCCGGCAAGCCTTACATTGGCATCGAAACGCCAAATTTACAGCGCCAAATGGTGCCGCTGCGTGATGTGCTAGACAGCCGAGAATTTCGTGAGTCAAAATCCTTGCTTTCAATGGCGCTAGGAAAAGACATTAGCGGCAATCCTGTGATCGTAGATCTAGCCAAAATGCCTCATTTGTTGGTGGCAGGCTCAACAGGTTCGGGGAAATCCGTTGGGGTGAATACGATGATTTTAAGTTTACTTTTCAGAGTAAAACCTGAAGAAGTGAAATTTATTATGATCGACCCGAAAGTGGTGGAGCTTTCCATTTATAACGATATTCCGCATTTGCTCACGGAAGTGGTTACGGATATGAAAAAAGCCGCCAATGCGCTGCGTTGGTGCGTGGACGAAATGGAGCGCCGCTACCAATTATTATCCGCCTTGCGTGTGCGTAATATTGAAGGCTATAACGAAAAAATTGATGAATATAACGCAATGGGAATGCCAATTCCAAACCCAATTTGGCGACCGGGCGATACCATGGACGCAATGCCACCTGCGCTGGAAAAACTCAGCTATATTGTGGTGATCGTTGATGAGTTTGCCGATTTGATGATGGTGGCAGGCAAGCAAATTGAAGAACTTATTGCGCGCCTTGCACAAAAAGCCCGAGCCATCGGTATTCACTTGATTTTGGCCACCCAACGCCCTTCTGTGGACGTGATTACTGGCTTGATCAAGGCTAATATTCCAAGCCGTATTGCCTTTACCGTGGCGAGTAAAATTGACTCGCGCACCATTCTTGATCAAGGCGGTGCAGAAACCTTGTTAGGCCGTGGGGATATGCTTTATTCAGGGCAAGGCTCTTCCGATTTAATCCGTGTTCACGGTGCATTTATGAGCGATGACGAAGTGGCTCGTGTGGCTGATGACTGGCGTGCAAGAGGCAAACCAGATTATATTGATGGCATTTTAGACAGTGCCGATGATGAAGAGGGTGAAGTAGCACGAAGTGGTGATGATGGTGATCTTGATGATCTGTTTGATGAAGTGATGAATTTCGTGATCGAAACTGGCACAACCTCAGCCTCATCAATCCAACGCCGTTTCCGTGTCGGCTTTAACCGTGCCGCACGCATTATGGATCAGCTGGAAGAACAAGGCATTGTTTCGCCCCTACAAAATGGTAAGCGTGAAATTTTAGCCCGCCGTTCGGATTATTAGTTTAATCTTTCAGCGAATTACAAAGCTAAGCATAAAGAAAATGCAACAAATGGGAAATTTTATTGTCTGATTAACACAATGGTTTCCCATTATTTTAGGATTAAAGGAAGATTTATGAAAAAAATGGCAGTAAAAATCACCGCACTTTTATTTTTAGGCTTAAGCCAAATGGCTTGGGCTGATGCGGTGAGTGAATTACAAACGCGCCTTAACAAAGTGGACGTGTTAAGCGCAGATTATGTGCAAAAAGTGAGTGATGCCAAAGGCAAAGAAATTCAACAAGGCAAAGGCAAACTTCGCATTAAACGCCCAAATTTATTCAGAATGGATAATCAATCTCCGCAAGAAAGCCAAATTGTGTCAGACGGCAAAACCCTGTGGTTTTACGATCCTTTCGTGCAACAGGTTACGGCAAATTGGGTGTCTGAAGCGGTGAATAATACGCCATTTGTGTTGCTTACCAGCAACGATCAAGCGCAATGGAAAAAATATACCGTGGCACAATCAGCGGATACCTTTACGCTTAAACCAAAATTCGCGAAAAGCAATATTAAGCAGTTCAATATTCGCATTGATGCTGATGGCGTGCTAAAAAACTTTAGCACCACAGAAAAAGACGGACAAACCAATTTATACTTATTGCGTAATATCACCAACCAACCGTTGGCAGATAATTTGTTTAAATTCAGCGTGCCGAAAGGTGCGGAGCTGGATGATCAGCGCAAGAAAAAGTAACAAAAAAATCACCGCACTTTTTCTGGGCGGTTGTGATAGCTCAAATGTAAAATGAATTCTAAGGCTAAATGGTTTACAATTTAGCCTTATTTTTTCCTGAAATTATCCACTGACGAGAGAAAAAAATGTCCAATCTTGCTTTTGATTTTGCTGAAAATGATTTCCTCCCTTTAGCGGCGAGAATGCGCCCAACCCATTTAGATGAATATTACGGGCAGAGCCATTTAATTGGCGTGGGCAAACCATTACGCAAAGCCATAGAAGCAGGGCATATTCACTCAATGATTTTGTGGGGGCCGCCCGGCACAGGTAAAACCACCTTGGCAGAAATTATTGCGCAACGTATTAATGCGGAAGTGGAACGGATTTCAGCGGTAACAGGTGGGGTAAAGGAAATTCGAGAAGCCATTGAGCGCGCCAAACAAAATCGGCTTGCAGGGCAGCGTACCATTTTATTTGTGGACGAAGTCCATCGTTTCAACAAAAGTCAGCAAGATGCCTTTTTGCCTTATATTGAAGATGGTACGGTGATTTTTATTGGCGCAACCACTGAAAATCCTTCTTTTGAACTGAATAACGCCTTGCTTTCGCGCGCACGCGTGTATGTGCTGAAATCCTTAACTGCACAAGAAATCGAACAAGTGTTACAGCGCGCCATTAATGACAAAGAAAAAGGGCTAGGCAACCTTGATTTAATCTTAGAAGACAATTTGCTTTCAATGCTGGCGGAATATGTCAATGGCGATGCGCGCCTTGCATTAAATAGCCTTGAATTAATGGCAGATATGGCGGAAGAGGGCAAAAATGGCAAATTTTTGCACCGCACTTTATTAACGGAAGTGTTGGGCGAACGGCAAGCCCGTTTTGATAAACAAGGCGATCGTTTTTATGATCTCATCTCAGCCTTGCATAAATCCGTGCGTGGTTCAGCGCCTGATGCCGCTTTGTATTGGTATGCACGCATTTTAACCGCAGGGGGCGATCCCCTGTATGTGGCGCGCCGTTTATTGGCCATTGCCTCAGAAGATGTGGGCAATGCCGATCCGCGCGCAATGCAAGTGGCCATTGCCGCTTGGGATTGCTTCACGCGCGTGGGGGCAGCCGAAGGGGAGCGTGCCATTGCGCAAGCCATTGTTTATTTAGCCGTTGCACCGAAAAGCAATGCCGTGTATCAAGCTTTCAAAGCTGCGAAAAAGCACGCCTTAGAAAGCCCTGATTATGATGTGCCAGAGCATTTACGCAACGCGCCAACCCATTTGATGAAAGAACTCGGCTATGGTGCAGAATATCGTTATGCACACAACGAAGAAAATGCTTATGCCGCAGGGGAAAATTATTTCCCAGAAGCGCTGAAAGATACCCAATATTATTTCCCTGTTGCTCGGGGAATGGAAATTCAAATTTGCGAAAAATTAGAAAAACTTCGCCAACTTGACGAGCAAAGTACAACTATCCGTTATAAATCTGGTAAGTAGTTTAGGCGCTGTTGAACACTCAAATGCAAAATGAATGATCAACAGACCCTAGTTTATTTTTTTATCCGATCTAAAATAGAACGGTTTTTTGAGCATATTTATTTTCTAAAGGTAACAAAATGATTGATGCAAATTTATTACGCAATAATCTTGCGGAAGTGGCAGAAAAATTAAAAGTAAGACGTGGCTTTGAGCTAGATGTAGCGCGTATCACAGAATTAGAAGAACAGCGCAAAGTTCTACAAGTTAAAACCGAAACCTTACAAGCAGAGCGTAATGCACGCTCAAAAGCCATTGGTGCGGCAAAAGCACGCGGCGAAGACATTGAGCCATTATTGGTGGAAGTGGATAATATGGGCATTGAATTAAGTATGGCAAAAAGCCAACTTGATGACGTGCAAGCGGATCTGCAAGAAATTGCCCTTAGTATTCCAAATATCCCCGCCGATGAAGTGCCACTAGGCAACGATGAAAACGACAATGTGGAGATTTCTCGTTGGGGCGAGCCAAGAACCTTTGATTTTGAAGTGAAAGATCACGTTACCTTAGGCGAGCATTTGCAAGGGCTAGATTTTGCTGCGGGCGTGAAATTAAGCGGCGCACGTTTTGTGGTAATGAAAGGGCAAATTGCCAAAATGCACCGTGCGCTAGCGCAATTTATGCTGGATTTGCATACCGAACAACACGGTTATAGCGAAACCTATGTGCCTTATTTAGTTAATCACGCCACCCTTTATGGCACAGGGCAGCTACCAAAATTTGGCGAAGATTTATTCCACACCAAACCGCTAGAAGGGGAGCAACCTTACGCCTTAATTCCAACGGCGGAAGTGCCAGTAACCAACCTTGTGCGTGATGAAATTTTAGACCAAGCAGAACTGCCAATTAAAATGACCGCGCATACCCCTTGTTTCCGTTCAGAAGCAGGATCTTACGGCCGTGATACGCGTGGTTTGATCCGTATGCACCAATTCGACAAAGTAGAAATGGTACAAATCGTAGAGCCAGAAAAATCAATGGAAGCCTTGGAAGAACTCACTGGCCACGCGGAAAAAGTGTTGCAGTTGTTAAATCTGCCTTATCGTAAAGTGTTGCTATGTACCGGTGATATGGGCTTTGGCTCAACCAAAACTTACGATTTAGAAGTTTGGGTGCCAGCACAAAACACCTACCGCGAAATTTCTTCTTGCTCAAATATGTGGGATTTCCAAGCGCGCCGTATGCAAGCTCGTTATCGTGTAAAAGGCGAGAAAAAACCACGCCTTGTTCACACCCTAAACGGCTCAGGCTTAGCCGTTGGCCGCACCCTTGTTGCTGTGCTTGAAAACTACCAAAACGCAGACGGCAGCATCACCGTGCCAGAGGTGTTACGTCCATATATGGGCGGATTGGAAGTGATTGGGAAATAATCCACCCTAAAAGACGGCTTTACTAATCTGTATCTCAAATGCTGAGTTAAGCTCAAGAACTTGAGGTACAGATTTTTTTATATTTAACCAAAGCCAACGCCAACGCTTAACTATTCAAATTATTAA
This sequence comes from Avibacterium gallinarum, assembly GCF_002921135.1. Taxonomy (GTDB): domain Bacteria; phylum Pseudomonadota; class Gammaproteobacteria; order Enterobacterales; family Pasteurellaceae; genus Avibacterium; species Avibacterium gallinarum. The sequence goes on from NZ_PQVJ01000006.1 coordinate 26,652, forward strand.
GTGCGGTGCAAAATGAGCGAATTTTTCTTTGTACATAAATACGCTGAACTTTGCTTACTGCTATAAATTTTTACCGAAATCGTGCTAGAATAAGCGCCGTTTTTTGTCAGTGGATTTTATAGGTCAACAAATGAAACCCTCTATTATCAGTAAATTAGATAGTTTAAATGAACGCCACGAAGAGCTAGAAGCCTTGCTTGGCGATGCCTCAGTCATTAGCGATCAAGAAAAATTTCGTGCCTATTCAAAAGAATATGCTCAACTTGAAGACGTTGTGAAATGCTTTGCACGCTGGAAACAGTTAAATAGCAATATGGAAGAAGCCCAATTATTGCTTGATGATCCAAGTATGCGTGAAATGGCACAAGAAGAAATTGAAGAATGCAAAACCGAAATTGAGCAAGTAGAAGCGCAATTACAAATTTTATTACTGCCGAAAGATCCTAACGATGAATATAACTGCTATTTAGAAATTCGCGCAGGAACCGGCGGCGATGAAGCAGGGATCTTCGCGGGTGATTTATTCCGTATGTACAGCCGCTATGCGGAAAGTAAGCGTTGGCGTGTGGAAATGCTCAGCGCCAATGAAAGCGAGCAGGGCGGTTATAAAGAAGTGATCGTCAAAATCAGCGGCGAAAATGTATATGGTCAGTTAAAATTTGAATCGGGCGGACACCGAGTTCAACGCGTGCCAAAAACGGAATCGCAAGGCCGAATTCATACTTCTGCTTGTACCGTAGCGGTAATGCCAGAATTACCAGAAAGCGAATTGCCAGAAATTAACCCAGCGGATTTGCGCATTGATACTTATCGTTCATCGGGCGCAGGCGGTCAGCACGTTAATACTACCGATTCAGCGGTGCGAATCACCCACATTCCAACAGGCATTGTGGTGGAATGCCAAGAAGAGCGTTCACAACATAAAAACAAAGCCAAAGCAATGTCGGTGCTAGCTTCTCGCATTGTGCAAGCAGAGCAAGAACGCCAAGCAGCGGAGCAAGCAGATACACGCCGTAACTTGCTTGGTTCGGGCGATCGTTCGGATAAAATCCGTACCTATAACTACCCACAAGGCCGTGTTACTGATCACCGCATCAACTTAACGATCTATCGCTTAGATGAAGTGATGAACGGCAAAATGGACGAGCTAATCCAACCAATCATCACCGAATACCAAGCTGATCAGCTTGCGGCGTTATCGGATCAAGGATAGTTTTAATTCAAAGAAACGGTGGAAAAATTTCTATTTTTCCACCGCACTTATTTTGGGAATAATCAAGAACGATTTAATTCAACCAGTTGTTTTTTGGTTAACGCAAAAACACCTAATCCCCCGTTTTTCAGTTCCAGCCACTGGAATGGGGTGTTAGGGAATTGTTTTATTAGGTTGATCATACTGTTCCCTACTTCACAGACTAATACTCCGTCATCGGCTAAATAATCCGGTGCAGCTTTTAAGATTCGTTTGGTTATTTCGAGTCCATCAATGCCAGAGCCTAACGCCATTTCTGGCTCGTGGTGGTATTCTTCTGGCATCTCGTCAAGGTCTTCTTTGTCCACATAAGGAGGATTGGTCACGATAAGATCGTATTTATCTTGGGGAAGATTGTTAAATAGATCCGATTGAATTGGGAATACTCGATCACTTAGGTTGTGGTGCATAATATTGATTTCTGCCACATCTAAAGCATCGGTAGAGAGATCAATGGCATCAACCTCGGCATTTGGGAATTGAGTCGCACAGGCAATTGCAATACAGCCACTGCCTGTACACATATCTAAAATTCGTTGTGGTGCTTTGGTGAGCAGTCCCGAAAAGCGGTCTTCAATTAAGGCACCAATAGGGGAGCGAGGCACGATCACTCGTTCATCGACATAAAACTCCAATCCACAAAACCACGCACGATTAGTTAAATATGCCACAGGAATGCGTTGTTCAATGCGTGCCAAAATGAGTTCCAATAAACTTGCTTTTTCGCTTCGTGTTAAATGGCTATCATAAAGCTCAGTGGGCAAATCGGGGGGGAGTTGTAATGCGGTTAATACGAGTTGTTGCGCTTCGTCCCAAGCGTTGTCATAACCGTGTCCATAATATAAATCAGAGCGATTAAAAGTGCTGTATGCCCAACGCAAAACATCTTTTAGGGAGTGAAGCGAATCAGGAACGTTGTCCGCGAGAATTTGCTGAATGAGTTCTTGGTTAAATGTAGCCATTAATTGTTTTCCAATTTGAAAAGAGTAAATTGATGATTGTCAAATGATACATCAATCAGTTAGGTAAGTCAGCTGATAACGAAAGAACAAATAAAATAGACTGAATTGCAACAATAAAGTGCGGTGTAATTTTATTGATTTTTCGGTATTATGTAGCAGTTGCACAAAACCCAAAAGTGAATAATTAACCGCTAAAAATAAAGCCTTTAGCTTAATGATAAGTTAAAGGCTTTCTGATTTAAAGGGTATTGAAGATGTAACTTACTTAAAAAGAAACATCGTTATCAAAATCCCAAACAGGATTTTCCATTTCAGTAGAAGATGTCTTTTTAGATGATTTTTTACTGACAGAATCTTTTTCCCATAACAAATCTTCCATTACTGGTGGATAGGCAACATTTGCCCTTGCTACAAAATCCGATTGGGGGAGATATTTTCTGATTCGAACCGAGCATCGTAGATTACGTTCATCTTCTGCAAAACTCACTTCAATATCTGAGATATTTGGACTTTCATCGCTCTCTGATTCAGAGAGGTTAATTCTAAACACAGCAAGTACAACTTGATTACCTGCAATTTCATACGCTCCATAAAAAGTAAAGAAATCCGAAGGTAGTCGTTCAACATGTTTCGCCATTGAGCTTAAGTCACTGAATAAGGACATGTAGTTACGCTCAAAGCTCACGTTAGAATAAAGCAAAGCAATCCCTTGCATAAATGCTTGAAAATGCTCGTAAGACATTTTTGTTAGGTCTGTATTGATTCTTTTTTCAGTCATTTTGTACCCTCTTTGTTGCAATGTTACGCTGCATTTAGGTAGTGTGAATCGTTTGAAACAGTCAGGCTTGCTAAACCAAACAATGCTTCGGCTTTTTTATTACCTTTCCAGTACCCTATAAAATCTCGTGATGGCAAGGTGTTTAAGCAACATCTTAGTAATTGCTCAAATTTCTCTTTGACACTTTTTCGACGATTATCTTCTCGCCATGCTATTTCATTGGCATAGAACATCAGATATTTATTGTTCATCTTGTGATAGATGCCTGTAATTGCTCGCCGTAGCCGTGAGAAAAAGGATTCGGCAAGATTATTCGTTATACCGTCAATTGAACAGTATTCTTTCGAATGGCTTACTCGCCATAAATCATAATGAAAGGCTAAACTGTCATAAGAAGAATGTTCATCAGTATGAATCCTGCTGTTTGGTTTGACTAAGCGTTGCGTTAAATCCAGTATGTCTTTCGTATTTTCTTCTTTAACTAAGGCTACAATACTTCTATCAGCCCCTTTCATCACGGCTTGATTCGCCGCACGTTGGCGGAATACCAATACACAAGACTTATCCACACGCTGATAGCGTTTCTTCCGTCTATCAATACGTTTATGACGGAAATTTTTAGGGCGAATGTAGTTATTCGTGTAAGCTCCATCAATATGAACTTCGCCACTTAATTGTGTTAAATCTTTGGCTTTATCAAGCGATTCACGGAATTTATGCAGCAGTACCCACGCTGTTTTATATTGCACGTTGAGCTTATGTGATAACGTAATGGCGGATAATCCCTTGCTTTCAGTCGCAAAATAGAAAATTGCCAATACAATTTTACGCAAAGAAAGTTTTGCACCTTGAAAAATTGTGCCTGCTGTAATAGAAAAACGATGTTGGCAATGTTTGCACTGCCATTGTTTACGAGTAGAAATGAAATAGGCGTGGTGGCGAGTATGGCAATGCGGACAAATAACATCGTTTATTTCATCTACATTACCCCATCGAGCTTGTTTTAATAGCTGAAAAATCTCGGCATCAGACAAACTCACCAAGCTATCTAAAGATAGCTGGCGTGCTGCCGCTGATAACCGAAAATGTTGTGCCATAGAAACAAAAATCCCTTCATTAAAACTCTGAAATTTCCAAGCCTTTTTAGGCTTAAAAAAACAAAGTCATAATGAAGGGACTATTCTCTGTGGACAAAAAGGTATTATTTTATAGGGTGCTTGTCAAGCGTTTTCTTTTGTCAAGTGCTTTTTGAAATTTTCTGCATTTTTGAATATAGCGAGTGCCAAAAAGGTCTTAGTTCTGTCAAGAGAAATTTTTTGACAAGTTTAATTGATGATATTTTAAACACCTTGAGTGATTGTCTTAAGTGGCTTATTCTATAATTTAGACGTACTACTTTGGAGGATTTTATCAGGATTTTCCCAACGGTTGGCTTTTAAAAGTTGGAAGGCTTCCTCTTCATTTAAGCGAAAGATTTGTTTGAGATTTAAATTTTTAGATTTGCTTGAAAGCAGATAATGCTGCGCCATAAGTATTCCTTGTGTGTATAAGGTGCTCAAAGCATTTCTCTAAACGCTAGACATCAAAAATCGCCAACCTATCAAAATAGGTCAGCTTAAAGCATTTAATTCTCTGAATACGGAATACGCACCGCATACTTACGATGCCAAACAAAGATATTAACGCTAACTAAATACACGTTGTTTAAGGCAAAAGCCAAGAATTTCCATTAAGGGAAATTCACAGGTTCAAAGCAAGTTTGATTATAATAAGTTATAATTCTCTGTTAGTTTATCATTTCTCCCATAATTGCATTTTCTACTGTCAATTTTGCTTGCTCTAATAAATTCTTACTTTCCTTTCTAAGTTGGTTAGATTGCTGGATAAGTTGAGCAATTTCAGTTTGAATTTCCTTGTCAATCAACGGTAGAGGAATATTTAAAAATTCCTCTTTATTGATAGCCGTTAAAATGGTTCCTGAACAGCCTTGCTTTAAAAGCTGTTGCAATGGTTCTGATTTAAACAATACCAATAACGTTTCAGAATTGATTTTATCTGATGAAATTACATAAAACCCTGTTGAACAAATCGCTTGGTCATATTCTTCTGACACAATCGCACAACTTGCCAAAGAACCCTCAACACTTGAAATGATAACATCATTTTTCGTGACTTTTCGTCTTGCTCGGCTAGGTAAATCAATGCCTAAATCTACGGTTGAGCCTGTAATTTCGCCTGAATTGCCGATATTAGAAAGTTCAATATAGTGATAACTGTTATCTTCTTTCGGATTGAAATTGCCGTCTTTTAGTTTACAAGCATTTTTTACTGTTTCAAAACCATTTGAATACGCTTCAATTTTAGTTTTATAACTTTCATACTTCTCCTGATAAAACTCCGCATCTAATCGCCCTGAAAGTCCGAAGGTCTCAGAAAAAGATTTAATATTCACCGCCTGTTCTTTGGCTTGGAAATCTTGTAAGCCTAAGGTTTCTAATAATAGCGTTTCAGCTTGTTTATAGCTTAATTCAGATTGAATTAAATTATCACGAGCTTGTTCAAATTTAGCTTTTAATTTCAATTGAAAAGCCATTGGCAAAATAGGAATAAAACTTTCTTTCACCTCCTCTGGATTTATATTTGTTTGGTTAATAGATTGTCTTGCCCTCCGCTTTAAATCCCAAACACCATATTTTGAATTTAAATAAGCTGTTAAGTATTCAGGCAAAATTATATTTTCATCGGGTACAAAGCGCACCAAATAAGATGCAAACACAAAATCTTTATTCATCTGTTTATAATAGATACCTGTTCTACCAACCCATTCAAAAGAATTTGTACGATTAAATAAGACATCTCTATCTTTTAATTCAAATATTTTAAATTCACTATTTGTAATGCCTGCATATTTAGATACAGAAAAATCACACATCATATTGTGAATTTCATTCATTCGATAAATAGGCACTCCAATACCATTTTCATTCATTTCAATAGAAATACCATATTGAGAAGTTTTTAAACATTCCCCAATTTTTCTATAATCTAATTTTGGATTTAAAATAGGTTCTTTTGTCCAAAAATCTGTATCAAAACGGAAATCTTTATTTGTTAATGTTTTACTAAAAGAAACCTCTTTTACCTCCAACCCCTCCAATAACTTTTGATACTTAACGTTATCAAAGGGGCTTAATCCTTTCCCACAAAAGAGAGTTTTTCTTTTTGGGCAAATTCCAAAAAGGCTTCAGCAATACCGTCTTGGGTTAAGCCTTCGTGGTTAAAAAGGTCGTGTTTAACGATTAGATGTCCGTGACTATCTAATACTGGATTTCCGTCAGCATTGCGAACAAAAATTTTATCGCCACTATTGTCTTTGCTTGGTTCTTGCATCGTAGCAAAGAAAATTGGGTAATCGTCCACTTTCGGGCAAAGTTCATCGTCCCATTTTTGTACCAGTAATACACTGGTTTTCGTCCCTGTGTGTGGCTTAAATACATTGCCGTGCAATCCAATTACACCCAAAATGCGACAGCGTTCAGCAATAAATTCACGAATAGCTTTATCTGAACTATTATTGAAGCGACCTTGTGGCAATACGATTGCCATTCTGCCACCATCTTTTAAGAAATCTAAATTACGCTCAATGAAGAGAACATCACGCCCAACTTTTGTCTGAGCTTTCCCATTAGATTTTTTTCCTAATTCATATTTAGCTAAAATTCGAGTTTCTTTGATATCGCCTGCAAATGGTGGGTTCGCCATCAATACATCAAATTTAAAATCTCTATTACTATCTTTGTTTGCTCGAAGTTTTCTGATTTTTTTCCAACCTTCGCCATAGGTATCCAGCCATTCAGTATCGCCGACAATTTCTTTTTTTGTATTACCTGTTTTTTCGTCCCAACGCTCCCAATCTAAAGTATTTAAATGCAGAACATTAGTTTGCCCATCACCTGCAATAAGATTTAAGGTTCTTGCTACACGAACAGCTTTTTCATCAAAGTCTATCGCAAATACTTTGCTAGTTACATAGTCTGTACATTCGACAGGTTTTTCTTCGCTAGTAAATAAATGGCTTTTATGTAATCCTTTCTCTTTCAGAATTTGTTCCCACACATAAAAAATGGTATGCACAGGGAAACCACAACTACCTGATGCGGTATCAATTATGCTTTCATCTTTTGTAGGGTTAAGCATTTTTACACACATATCAATAACATAACGTGGGGTAAAATATTGCCCTTTCTCGCCCTTGCTTGATTTGCTTATTAGATACTCGAAAGCCTCATCAACTACATCTAAGTTAGAATTAAATAATTTCACATCTTGAAGAGATGACACACAAACAGATAAATGTGATGGCGTAAGTTGAATTTTTGCATCTTCAGAGAATACGCCTTCCCATTTTTCATTCGCTTTTTCAAATAAAGATTGAATTTTATTTTTTAATTCAATTTCTGTATTACCATTATTTCTGAACTCTAAATATCGATCTTTATTTCTTCCACTTTGCATTTCATCATAAAGTTTTGTGAAGATGAGTTTAAATACCTCTTCAAATACATCTATTCCAGCATTTGCTAGCACTTCATCTTCCATTTCTAAAATAAGATCTTTTAAAGATTTTCTTTCATTTACCAATTTATCATGTTTAATTAAATCATCAATGGTATATTTTTCATTCAATATATCGGATAGTTTTTCATTCACGTTAGGGATGTTAGATATATCTTCAAAATAGTTTGGATCCTTACGATGATAGAATGAAATAGATTCGCCATTAGTCCAAACCCCTATAGGTGAACCTGTCGCATTACAATAAGATTTTAGTTGTTCTTTACCATCTTTTAGTTTTGGTTTTTTAAGCTCAACAATAATATAAGCTGAATTAATATTATCTTTATCTCGAACAATAATATCTGCACGTTTTTCTTCTCGACCAAAATTTACCGTACTTTCTACATTAATTCTATCTATTGGGTATTGGTATTTATTGATAAGTGTAGATAAGTAGAGTTGTCTAATGATTTCTTCAGGTGTGAGCTTAATTTCTTTTTTTCGAATAAGACAAGGAACGAAATAGGTTATTTTACCTTTTTGTTCTTTAGAGATGATTCTAGTTTCTAATTCTTCAATTTGCTCTTGTGTAAATTGACTTAATTTATATTGACTATCTTTAAGAATAGTTTCTAATTTAATTGAATTAGTCATTAGCAACCTCCCAAAATAAATTTGCAAGGTTGATATTTAGGGAATAAACTATTTGTAGGCTTGTAGGCTTGTAGGCTTGTAGGCTTGTAGGCTTGTAGGCTTGTAGGGACATTTTTTGTTCCTTATTTAATTTATGTCAAGTGATAATTATTGTTTTTCTGAGATTTCTTTAAAAGAAATTGCAAAGGCTTCTTTGAGATTTTCAGGCATTAAACGGTAATCAGCGATCAATTTTTCTTCTTGATTAGACATATCACTTTCTTTCGTAGCTGATTGGAACATAGCCCCTTTACCTGTTAATAGCCAAGTGATACTAATTCCTAATGCTTTATGAATTTTTACCAATCCCTCCACATTCGGATCACGCCCTTCATTGAGATAATTCATGGCTGAACGATAAGAGATTCCAGTCAGTTTTGAGAATTCTCTAATACTCATGCCTTTTACTTCTAAAATCTGTTTTAATCTATCTGATATGCACATTGTTTCACATTTCTCTTGTTAAAAGTGAATGATTGTGATATTTTATGCACAATCAATATGAATTATGTTTCATATTTTAATTTAATCAAGGTATAACCGCAATATGGCATCTCATTTTCTTCTCACAAGCAAAGCTCGAACGCTTTCGCCTATCAAGATAGCTCGTCTATCTGATGCGGAAGCGTTTTCAATGCTTTGTACGTTACGTTGGGGAAGCCAAGAAAATGTAGTGTGTCCGAAATGTGGTGTACGACACCAAGCCTACTTTATTTCTACTCGTAAACAATGGCGGTGCAAACATTGTAAACACACGTTTAGCATTACGTCAGGGACGATTTTTGCGAATCACAAGTTACCGATTCAAACCTACTTATTCGCTATTGCATTATTTGTGAATGCGGTAAAAGGGATTTCCGCTTGCCAGCTCTCTCGAGATTTGAATGTGCAATACAAAACGGCTTTTACCCTTGCGCATAAGATTCGTGAAAGCCTGATTATCCAACGTGAGTTATTCCCCCTAGTAGGCGAAATACATATAGATGGAACTTATGTACATTCTGCGCCACGCCCAAAGAATAAAAAGGCGGAACGTGTAGATAGACGATTAAAAGAAAATACTAATCCTAACAAACGTGCAGTATTAGTGATGCGTGAGCGTTATTCAGAACAAGAAAGGGCTTCTAATCCGCAATTAGTGGGTGCAAAGAAAACCATCACTTTCCCTATTCTCTCAGAGAACACAGAAACGGTGAAGAAATTAGCCACGGCGTACATTGAGCCAAACAGCCGTATTCATGCGGACGAAAACTCAGCCTATGATGAATTGATGGTAAATTACGACCTACAACGAGTAAATCATCAACGTGAATATCGTAGTGATGAAGGCATTACCAACAACCTTGCCGAAAGTTACTTCGCTCGCTTTAAACGAATGTATTACGGACAAGTCCATAAGATGAGTAACATTTATCTTGATAACTATGCCAACGAAGTCGCCTATCGTGAAGATACTCGTAAACTGGATAATTTAACCATTTTCAATGATATCACCAGTAAATGCCTCAGCACGTCATCAGATAATGCTTGGAAAGGCTACTGGCAAGGCAACCATAGACAAGTAGAACGATTGGCGATGTAATGGCAAAGAAAATCTATTTAAGTCAAATTCAGGCAAAAATTGACCGCTTGCAACGTGAACGTAAACAAGTGCTAGAACACCTTGCTTTGGTGGAAAGTAAACTTGATAAACTACAAGCAGCCATTGAGGTTATGCAAGAAGAAGCGCTAACTGATGAATACAATACGGAGCTTTATACCTACCGCACTTATCAGCATCGTTTCAAGGGAAAACTACGCCAAATGGTGCTTGCTGAAATGAAAGTAAAACCAAATCATTACTTTACTGTTAATGAATTAACGGAACTTGTCCTTATTCGAGATAAACAAGACCCCATCATTCAACCGCAACATACTGTTTCAGTTCGTGGTGCATTGAAGCATTGGCTTAATAAAGGCGTAGTAGAACGAGTAGCATTAAAAGCAAATGATGTGCGGTGGAGATTGAAAATATAACTACATTGCCTTCAAACGCCAATAACACGTTTTCCCTTCTACCTTTTTCTCAACCAATGAATGTTTAACAAGATGGTTTAGTGTGCTATGCATTGTTTGTAAATGTAAGCGTGGCACACCGTTATCAATAGGCTGGTTATCTAATTTCAATGCTTGAAGGGTAATTTCATTCGTATGAAACCATTTTTCAGGTTGCTTTTTAAGGATATGCGCCACTAATTGACGTGGTGATGACTGAAAACGAACATTGCGAGATTTCTTACTTAATGAAAAATCTGAATCTCTTGCGTGATTTAGCGCAGTTCGATAGTCTAAGATTTTCTGATTTAACCCCTTTATCTTAGCTTCAAATTCAGCCCTTTCTTGTTCTGCAAGGGAAATTTCTTCAATCAATAACTTTTCTAACGCATTCATTTTTTCTTACCTTTAAATTACAATGAGATAAGAAAAATGTAGCAGAAACACTGAGTTAAATCTTTGTGCAACTGCTACATAATACCGTGATTTTTCAAAAAACTCATAAAATTTTGACCGCACTTTGGCGTGTATTAATCACGCGGATCAGGATTATCTAACACGGTTTGGGTTTGATTTTGGCGGAATTGTTGTAAACGTGCCGCAAGCTCAGGATTGAAACGAGCTAAGATTTGTGCGGCTAATAATCCCGCATTTGCCGCGCCCGCCGCGCCAATAGCTAAAGTACCAACGGGAATGCCTTTTGGCATTTGCACGATAGAATAAAGGCTATCCACGCCACTTAGGGTTGAACTTTTTACTGGCACACCCAGCACAGGAACAAGGGTTTTTGCGGCAATCATTCCTGGTAAATGCGCTGCACCACCTGCGCCTGCGATAATCACTTTATAGCCATTTTTTTCGGCATTTTCAGCAAATTGGAATAATTTATCTGGTGTGCGGTGCGCAGAAACAATTTCAATATGATGGGGAACATTGAGATCAGCGAGAATTTGCGCGGCTTCCTGCATTGTCGCCCAATCACTTTTTGACCCCATTACAATGGCAATTTCAGCATTTTGACTTGGTTTTTGGTCTGGCATAGTTTTTCCTATTCACAACAAAAATTAACAAAAAACAACCGCACTAGAATAGCATATCTTAAGTCCTGTAAGCAAACGATTGCCTAAGGTGGTAGCAAGAGGACTGATTGGTGAAAAATGAGTGAGATAAGCGAATTAAGTAATCGCAGAACAGTTTGTTTTTCTTGCAACTTTGGACTAAAAATCTTATCCTAACAACAATTTTTCTACCTTAATCTTAAAAGATTTCATATTGGATAACCTTCTTAAAACAACAAGCATACTAGGTGTCATATATGCAGACAAAAGCTAAATATAGAAAAGATTATCGCTTGCCAGATTTTACCGTAACGGATATTTTCTTGGATTTTCAATTAGATCCAGAAAAAACCGTGGTAACCGCCAAAAGCCAGTATCAACGTTTAAACCCAGAAGCAACCAGTTTGCGTTTAGACGGCCATAGCTTTCAATTTGCGGCGATTCGTTTAAATGGGGAAGATTTCAAACATTATCAACAAGATAGCGAAAGTCTAACGTTAGATTTAAGCAGTTTGAAAGAAAGTGCGGAGCAATTTGAGTTAGAAATTGTAACCTATCTGAAACCTGCCGAGAACACCTCATTACAAGGCTTATATCAATCAGGCGATGCCCTTTGTACACAATGTGAAGCAGAAGGATTTCGTCAAATTACCTATATGCTTGATCGCCCCGATGTGCTAGCCCGTTACACCACCAAAATCACCGCAGAAAAAGCTAAATACCCTTATTTATTATCTAACGGCAACCGCATTGCCAGTGGGGAATTGGATAATGGTTTTCACTGGGTGGAATGGCAAGATCCTTTCCCAAAACCGAGCTATTTGTTTGCCTTAGTGGCAGGGGATTTTGATGTTTTACAAGACAGTTTTATCACTCAACGCGGCCGTGAAGTAAAACTTGAGCTTTATGTGGATCGCGGCAATTTAGATCGTGCCGATTGGGCGATGCACAGCCTGAAAAAATCAATGAAATGGGACGAAGAACGCTTCGGGCTAGAATATGATTTAGATATTTATATGATCGTTGCGGTCGATTTCTTCAATATGGGCGCAATGGAAAACAAAGGCTTGAATATTTTCAACGATAAATTCGTGCTGGCCAATCCACAAACTGCCACAGATGAAGATTATTTAGCCATTGAAAGCGTGATCGCACACGAATATTTCCATAACTGGACAGGCAATCGTGTTACTTGTCGCGATTGGTTTCAGCTGAGTTTGAAAGAAGGTTTAACCGTGTTCCGTGATCAAGAATTTTCTTCTGATACGGGATCGCGTGCGGTAAATCGCATTAATAATGTGAAATTCTTGCGTACCGTGCAATTTGCGGAAGATGCCAGCCCAATGTCGCACCCAATTCGCCCTGAAAAAGTGATTGAAATGAATAATTTCTACACCGTAACCGTGTATGAAAAAGGGGCAGAAGTAATTCGTATGCTACACACCTTGCTAGGTGAACAAGGTTTCCAAGCAGGAATGCGAGAGTATATTGCACAAAACGATGGTAAAGCCGCCACTTGTGAAGATTTTGTGCAAGCAATGGAAAAAGCCAATGACGTTGATCTTAGCCAGTTCCGCCGTTGGTATAGCCAATCCGGTACGCCAGAGCTCACCATTAGTGATAGTTATGATGAGCGCTCTCATATTTATCGCCTGCAAGTTTCACAGCATACGCCGGCAACAGCTGATCAAATGGATAAAGTGAATTTACACATTCCATTAAAAATCGCCCTTTATGATGAACAAGGCATTATGCAATCTTTGCAATATCATGGCGAATTAGTGAGTGATGTGCTAGATGTAACGGAACAAACGCAAACCTTTGAATTTCATAATATTTATTCACGTCCAGTACCAGCCTTGTTATGTGATTTTTCTGCGCCAGTGCGATTAGATTATGATTACAGCACTAAGCAGCTTATCACCTTATTGAAATTTGCGAAAAATGACTTCGTTCGTTGGGACGCTGCACAAATGCTATTTAGCAATGAGTTACGTCGTAACTTATCGCAATATCAACAAGGGCAACCCCTTGAATTTTCTCAAGAAATTTTGAGCGCACTTCATCAAGTGTTAGAAAATCATCAGAAAGATCCTGAATTAACTACCTTAATTCTGACCTTACCAAAAGAAACGGAATTTGCGGAATTATTCAAAACCATTGATCCTGAAGGCATCGCGGTGGTGCGTGATTTTATGTTGCGTACATTAGCGGACTATTTGAAATCAGATTTATTCCGAATTTATCAGCAAATTCATTTGGAAGATTATCGCGTGGTGCAACAAGATATTGCCTTGCGTGCTTTGCGTAATCTGTGCCTGAACTATTTGGCTTACACCCATTTAGGCAATAATTTAGTGTATAAGCACTATGTAAACGCAAATAATATGACCGATTGTTTGGCGGCGTTATCGGTGGCGACCAAAGCACAGTTACCTTGCCGTGATGAATTATTGGCGGATTTTGAACAAAAATGGCAGCACGATGGCTTGGTGATGGATAAATGGTTCACCTTGCAAGCTACGCGCCCTGATGCTGATGTGCTACAAATTGTGGTGCAGTTGATGGATCACCCAAGTTTTAACTTTAACAATCCAAACCGTGTACGCGCACTCGTGGGCAGTTTTGCTAGCCAAAACCCACGCGCATTCCACGCCGCGGACGGCTCTGGCTACCGTTTCTTAACGGATATTTTAATTCGTTTAAATGAAACCAATCCGCAAGTGGCATCAAGATTAATTGAGCCATTAATTCGCTTTAAACGTTATGATGCACAGCGTCAAACCTTGATGAAACGTGCCTTAGAACGCTTGAGCGAAGTAGAAAATCTGTCTAAGGATTTATTCGAAAAAATCGAAAAAGCCTTACAATAATCCCAACAAAAGTGCGGTAAAAAATACCGCACTTTTTTACAGTTTAACTATCCAGTGAGATAAACGAGTGAAAACAATGAATGCGTATCCTTTAATCCGAAAAACGCTTTTCAGCCTTGATGTTGAAAATGCTCACAATTTAACTATTCAGCTATTAAAACTGGCTGGCAAACCGCCTTTTGTTACCCTAATAAAAGCCTTATTAGCTTGTCCGCAAGGGCAGGAAAGAACGGTAATGGGCGTGAAGTTTAAAAATCCCATTGGCTTGGCCGCTGGGGCGGATAAAAATGCCGAAGCTATTGACGGCTTTGGCGCACTGGGGTTTGGCTTTATTGAAGTGGGAACGGTAACACCGCTCGGGCAAGAGGGTAACCCAAAGCCACGCCAGTTTCGTCTAATTGAAGCGGAAGGCATTATTAATCGCAACGGCTTTAATAATCAGGGCATTGATTATGTGATTGAAAATGTCAAGAAAGCACGCTTTGACGGCGTAATCGGCATAAACATTGGTAAAAACAAAATCACCCCTATTGAACGGGGCAAAGAAGATTACCTTTATTGTTTGAATAAAGCCTATAATTATGCGGATTACATTACGGTAAATATTTCCTCGCCCAACACGCCAGATTTACGCCAGTTGCAATATGGCGATGCGTTAGAAGATTTATTGCAAAGCATTAAGGCGCGCCAGCAAATTTTGGCAAGCCAATATAATAAATATGTGCCGATTGCCGTGAAAATTGCACCAGATTTAACCGAAGCCGAATTGGTACAAATTGCCGATACGTTACGACGTAACAAGATTGATGGTGTGATCGCCACCAATACCACCATTGCACGCGACAATGTACAAGGCTTGAAAAATGCGACAGAAATTGGTGGACTAAGCGGTAAGCCGTTGCAACAAAAAAGCACGCAAATCATCGCACGGTTACATCAAGAATTAAACGGCGAAATCCCGATTATCGGCAGTGGCGGCATAGACAGTGTTGCCAGCGCGCAAGAAAAAATCGCAGCAGGTGCACAATTATTGCAAGTGTATTCAGGCTTAATTTACCAAGGGCCGGCGTTAATTAAAGAATTGATTAAGCATTGTTAATTGATACGACAGGCGATAGATTTATACAGTACTTGAAATGGCAATAAACAAGCCTATATTAAGGAATAAGGCGATTAACAGGGCGGGCGAATGTCCGCCTTTATTTTTTATCTTTTTAAGGCGGAAAATCACAAAAAAATGACAGCACTTTTTCATTTTATTTAGGAACAAAAATGCAAAAAATTTATGATTTACATTGCCATAGCAGTGCATCAGATGGGGTGTTAAGCCCTAAAGAGGTGGTGCAGCGCGCTTATGATAATCAAGTTTCCGTGCTGGCTTTAACCGATCACGACAGCGTGGCTGGTTTAGATGAAGCACAAGCGCAGGCAGATTTATTAGGGATCACACTGATTAATGGCGTAGAAATTTCTACCCAATGGGAAAATCGTGCCATTCATATTGTGGGATTAGATTTTGATAAAACTCACCCCAAAATGACCGCACTTTTGCAGCAGCAAGCGGAAAAACGCTTAGAAAGAGCGGTGAAAATTGGTGAGAAATTAGCGAAGTTAGGCGTTGAAAATGCCTTTGATGGGGCGAAAAAATTTACCCAAGGGGAAGTGACCCGAGCGCATTATGCGCGCTATTTGGTGGAAATCGGCAAGGTTTCTAATATTAATCAGGCTTTCAAACGTTATCTAGGGCAAGGGAAGTCGGCTTATGTAAAAGCGGAATGGGTGGATATTCCTAGCGCAATTGACATTATTCACCAAGCAGGCGGTGTGGCGGTGTTAGCACACCCATTGCGTTACACCTTAACCACCAAATGGCTGAAAAAACTGATTGCGGATTTCGCCCAAAGTGGTGGCGATGCCATTGAAGTTTCTGGCTGCGGACAAACCAAAGATCAACGCTTATTGCTCGCACGCTGGGCACTTGAACAAGGTTTGCTTGGCTCTGTCGGGTCGGATTTCCATTTCCCTTGTGGTTGGATTGAATTAGGGCACTCTCTTGAATTGCCAGAAAATGTGCCGCCTGTTTGGCAGAAATTTCGCACTATTTGGTAAATTCCTTGTAAAACAAGTTGAATTTGCTTTGGTTTAAGTGTAATTTATGCGTTACATATATTGTATATAAAAATTTACACTTTAAGTTTGAGTAGGAAAGAAAAATGAACAATGTAAATCACAAAGACAGCATTCATAATGTAAATATTGTTAATGAAAAAGTGTTAATCACACCAAGTGAACTAAAAGAGAAATTGCCTTTACCGCAACATTTGCGTCATCAAATTGAGCAATCACGCGCGGATATTG
This sequence comes from Avibacterium gallinarum, assembly GCF_002921135.1. Classification (GTDB taxonomy): domain Bacteria; phylum Pseudomonadota; class Gammaproteobacteria; order Enterobacterales; family Pasteurellaceae; genus Avibacterium; species Avibacterium gallinarum. The sequence continues at coordinate 43,217 of NZ_PQVJ01000006.1, forward strand.
CCAATATCATTCATAAAAAAGATAACCGTTTATTAGTGGTGATCGGCCCTTGTTCGATTCACGATCCTCTTTCTGCGTTGGATTATGCAAAACGTTTGAAAGCCTTATCTGATGAGCTAAAAGATGAGCTGTATATTGTTATGCGCGTGTATTTTGAGAAACCGCGTACCACCGTGGGCTGGAAAGGCTTAATTAACGATCCGAAAATTGATGGCAGCTTTGATGTGGAACACGGTTTGCACATTGCGCGTGAGCTTTTATTAGAGCTGGCTGAAATGGGCTTGCCACTTGCCACCGAAGCGCTTGATCCGATCACGCCACAATATATGGCAGATTTATTCAGTTGGTCAGCCATTGGCGCAAGAACCACGGAATCGCAAACTCACCGTGAATTGGCGTCAGGCTTATCAATGGCAGTGGGATTTAAAAATGGTACTGACGGCAGCATTGCCACTGCGATTAATGCAATGAAAGCGTCTGCAATGGGACATAGCTTTATTGGTATCAACCAGCAAGGGCAGGTGAATTTGCTCAACACCGCAGGCAATCCAAACGGACATATTATTTTGCGTGGTGGAAAAGCGCCAAATTACCAAGCGGAATTTATTCAACAAGCTGAACAAGAATTACAAAAAGCAGGCTTGGAAGCCGCCATTATGGTGGATTGCAGCCACGGCAACTCGAATAAAGATTACCGCCGCCAGCCGATTGTGGCAGAAGATGTTACACAGCAAATTGCCAATGGCAACCAATCCATTATTGGCGTGATGCTAGAAAGCCATATTAACGCAGGCAACCAAAGTGCTGAACAGCCAGTCAGCGAAATGCAATATGGTGTGTCAATTACAGATGCTTGTATTGATTGGGAAACCAGCGAGCAATTATTACGTCAAATGGCACAAGCATTGAGCAAAAAATAACTGGCAAAATCATCAGACTGTAAAGAAATAAGGACAATAACGTGGACGCCCTAAAAGAACTGCGTACAGAAATTGATACATTAGATCAAGAATTATTGCAATTATTCGCAAAACGCTTGGCATTGGTAAAAAAAGTGGGAGAAATCAAACATCAATACGGCTTACCCATTTATGTGCCAAATCGTGAAGCAGAAATGTTGCAAGCAAGACGGCAAGAAGCGGAAAAACTTGGCGTACCGCCTGATTTAATCGAAGATGTACTACGCCGTTTAATGCGCGAATCTTACACCAGAGAAAATCAATTCGGCTTTAAAACCGTTAATCCTAACATCAAAAAAATTGTGATTGTGGGTGGAAAAGGCAAGCTAGGCGGATTATTCGCACGTTATCTGCAGCTTTCTGGTTATCAAGTAGAAAGTTTAGGGCGAAACGATTGGGACAACGCCGCACAGATTTTATCGGGTGCAGATGTGGTCATTGTGTCCGTACCCATCGTAAACACGGTGGAAACCATTGAGCGTCTTGCACCTTATTTAACAGAAAATATGTTGCTCACCGATCTCACCTCGGTGAAAAAAGCGCCGCTGGCTAAAATGCTGGAAGTGCATAAAGGGGCAGTAGTGGGCTTGCACCCAATGTTCGGGCCAGATATTGCAAGTATGGCGAAACAAGTGGTGGTGCGTTGTGATGGGCGTTATCCCGAACGCTATCAATGGCTATTAGATCAAATCAGCATTTGGGGTGCGAAAATTTATCAAGTGGATGCTGCCGAACACGATCAAAGTATGACTTACATTCAAGCCTTACGTCACTTTGCCACCTTTGCCAACGGTCTGCATTTATCCAAACAACCTGTGGAGTTGGCGAAACTGTTAGCCTTATCTTCACCAATTTACCGCTTAGAACTGGCAATGATCGGACGCCTATTCGCCCAAGATGGCGCATTATACGCGGACATTATTATGGATAAACCAGAAAACCTTGAAGTGATCGAAAGCTTAAAACAAAGTTATGAAGAAAGCCTGAAATTCTTTGAACAAGGCGATAAACAAGGTTTTATCCAAGCCTTCAAACAAGTCCGCGATTGGTTCGGCGATTATTCTGAACAATTCTTAAAAGAAAGTCGCCAATTATTGCAGCAGGCGAATGATTATCGCGAACATTAGCGAAGAACAAGTGAAAGGCTTGTTTTTATCAGTGCGGTGGAAAATTTGAAAATTTTTTACCGCACTTTAAATCTGAATAAATATTTGATTAAGCTCACAAAATTAACTTTTCTTTAAGATTTTTCCTCTATTCTGCACTATGATAGCGAGAGTTTTAGCTTGAAAGGAGAAAGCAGTGTGAAAAATCATCTTCAGCAACACATTTCAGATCGCATTCAGCAATCATTGGGATTATTAGAAAATCAACAACTCGCCCAAGATTTATGGCATATTCTCGCTGAACAGCATTTCCAAGGCTTTTTACCGCAGTTTGTGGTGAATCATCTTTGCGAAAAATATCAATTAAGCACTAAAGACTTCGCCCTACTTTTATTGCCGATTAGTGCAAGTTATGCCAATCCTACGATTTCTCATTTTAGCGTAGGGTCGGTGGTTACAGGGGAAAGCGGCAGCCTTTATTTCGGGGCAAACCAAGAGTTTTGTGCTACCAATATTCAGCAAACTATTCACGCGGAACAAAGTGCGATTTCTCACGCGTGGATGCGTGGCGAACGGAAATTGACTGACGTAACGGTAAACTATACCCCGTGTGGACATTGCCGTCAGTTTATGAATGAATTAAATAGTGCGGAAACCCTGCATATTCATTTGCCGCATAGCCAGAATAATTTGCTGCACAAATATTTGCCAGATTCTTTTGGTCCAAAAGACTTGGATATTACCTGCCGATTATTTGATGAACATCATAATGGTTTAAATTATCGCACAGAAGATCCCATTATTTTGGCAGCGCTAAATGCGGCTAATCAAGCTCACGCGCCCTATTCAAAAAGCTATTCAGGCGTTGCAATTCAGCTTCAAGATCAACAAATTTTTTCTGGTCGCTATGCTGAAAATGCGGCATTCAACCCAACCTTGCCTGCCTTACAAGTGGCATTAAATTATTTATTATTAAGTGGCAATGAGGTGGAAAATATTCAGCGTGTAGTGATGGTTGAACAGCCTTTAAACCTTTCTTATCAAAAAATGGCAGAAGAATTATTGGCTTATTTAGGGGAAGTAAAATTGGAATATATTTTGCTGCCTTAGCGATAGAAAAACGGTCTAATTCCGACCGTTTTTTGTTTTATTGTGCCATATTTTCTACGGTTTTAAGAAAACCTTGTGCGGTGGCAAAGGCATCACTTTTGCCTTGCGCGCGCATAATCATATCGGACATTTCACGAAATGCGCCTTGTCCGCCGTGGCGTTGTAGCACATGGTCGGCACAATCTTGTACATAATCCATCGCATCGCCTACGGCAAAGGATAATCCGCACACCGCAAAAGCAGGCAGATCCACACTATCATCGCCGATAAATGCGGTTTCTTCAGGGCTTACGCCAGCTTGTTTCATTAATTCAAAACAGGCGCTTTCTTTTTCTAATTTGCCTAAAAAGAACAGCTTAATCCCAAGATCGGCAATGCGTTTGCGTAAAATCGGGGAATCTCGCCCCGAAAGCACGGCAACTTGCACGCCATTTTCCATTAACATACGAATGCCCAATCCATCACGAACGTGGAAACTTTTGAATGCTTCACCGTTGGCGTCATAGTGGAGTAAACCGTCTGTGAGTACACCGTCCACATCGGTGATCACGAGTTTGATATTTTGTAATTGTTCGTTTGAAATCATAGTATTAGCTCGAAAATTCAATTAAACCCACCACATTTTTAGCGTCATCTAACACGATTAATGAATGAATTTTGTTTTCTTTCATAAAGTTTTCCGCTTCCGCTAAATAGCAATTTGCGTTGATGGTTTTAGGTTGAGAAGTCATTAATTCTTGCGCAGTTTTGCTGAGCGCGTCAGCACCATTGCGAGTGAGTGTTCGGCGAATATCGCCATCGGTGATAATGCCTTTTAGTTCATTGTCTTGCATAACAATCGCTACCCCCATACGCCCCTCATTCATAATGGTTAAGCAATCGGTAAATGAGGTGGTGAGCTGTGCGATTGGCAATTTGGTTTGCATTTGATCTTTCACGCGGGATAACAAGCGTTTGCCTAAACTTCCGCCTGGGTGATATTTGGCAAAATCTTCAGGTTGGAAATTTCTTGCGGTGATGAGTGCAACGGCAAGGGCATCGCTCAATGCGAGGGTAACCAGTGCAGAGGTGGTGGGCGCAAGGTTATTCGGGCAAACTTCCCGTTCCACCGTAATATCCAGCACATAGTCGGCGTGTTTTGCAAGGGTAGATTGCTTATTACTGGTTAAGGCAATGATTTTATTGCCAAAATTCTTTAAACTCGGGATAAGTTTATTCACATCATCGGTTTCACCGCTGTATGAAATCAACATCACAATATCAATGGGCTTGAGCATTCCCAAATCGCCGTGAAAGGCTTCTGTCGGGTGCAGGAAAAAACTTGGCGTGCCTGTGGAAGCAAAGGTCGCCACCATCTTCTTACCGATCAGACCTGATTTACCAATTCCGCCAACCACAAGGCGACCTTCACAGTTCAAAATGAGATCCACCACTTGGTTGAATTGCTCATCTAAACGATGGCTTAGTTGTAGCAAGGCTTTTTGTTCCACCTCAAGGGTGTCTTGTGCGATTTTGAGATAATCCATTGTTGCCCCTTTTATATTCAGCAAAAGTGCGGTTATTTTAGCGTAAGTTTTTTGCGAACTCTAGCAGTCATTTTATCTGAGTTTTCTTGCATTTGTTTGATATTCCGCTATACTCTCGCCCTGAGTTAGCCAAACAATCGCTGGTTTATTGAAGCCCTAAACCGTTTGTATAAACGACCTAGTGGGACAAATAGACGAGAGGAAAGTCCGGGCTACATAGGGCAGAGTGCCAGATAACGTCTGGGAGGCGAAAGCCTACGACAAGTGCAGCAGAGAGCAGACCGCCGATGGCTCGTTTGAGATCAGGTAAGGGTGAAAGGGTGCGGTAAGAGCGCACCGTGTGAGTGGTAACATTTCACAGCAGGGTAAACTCCACTCGTAGCAAGACCAAATAGGAACTCAATGGGTGGCCCGCTCAGAGTTCGGGTAGGTTGCTTGAGCGTTTGTGCGAACAAACGCCTAGATGAATGATTGTTCAACGACAGAACCCGGCTTATCGACTAACTCAAGGAATAAAATAGCCTCCAGATTTGGAGGCTTTATTTTTATCACAAAGGTCATCGCAAAAGTGCGGTCTATTTTTTCAATAAATCTTTTAACCCTTCTTTCATTGCTGACATTTGATGTTCATAAGCGGCTTTGCTTTCTCGCTCATCAATCATATAGGTGATGGTTTCAGACAGAGTCATTTTCATTTTCTTAGCATATCTTGATAAGCGCAACCAAACAGAATATTCCAAATCAATTGATTTTTTCTTGGTGGTTTGATTTTCCGCATTGAAAAAACGCTTACGCCGCGCACGAATTGCTTGGTCTAATTTCACCACTAAATTAGGCGAAAGATGAGTTTTCACCCATTCTTCTGTTTCCGCCGCATTATTCTGTGCGGCAATTAAACGGCGCACCATTTCTTGCTGTAAACTGCGTTCTTCATAACGCGTAATTTGCTCCCCTTCACGGGCTTTTTTGGTTAAATAGAGCCATTTCCAGTGTGCTTCTTGATTTTCTAGCTTTTGGTATTTCATCGTATTTCCTCAAACTCCGTTACGGGGTAACTCTGTATAAGTTTACGCTGTTCCGATTTTTTTCGCTAGTAAATTTTGTTTTGGGTGATAAATTCGTCTAACCGCAATATTTTTTAGCCATATTTATGAAGTGCGGTGAAATTTCACCACACTTTTTCAAGCAAATTGATAAGGGATAATATGGCTTAAATCTTCGTTAATGATTGAACGAGTTTGTTCTGTGTCATAATGTGATTGCATATTAAGCCAGCTTTGTGCATCTGTGCCAAAGAATGTTGCCAAGCGCAATGCGGTATCGGGGGTAATGGAACGTTTGCCTTTGACAATTTCATTAATTCTGCGAGGTGGGACAGAAATCGCTTTTGCCAGTGCGTATTGGCTAATACCAAGTGGTTTTAGCCAATCTTCTAATAAAATCTCACCGGGGTGGGAGAGGGGAATTTCTCTAATCATAATCAGTTATCCTTAATTAGTGGTAATCCACAATTTCAACATCAGCAGCGTGTCCATTTAACCAAGTAAAACAAATCCGCCACTGATCGTTAATTCGAATGCTGTATTGGCCTTTTCGATCACCATAAAGCTGTTCTAAATGATTTCCAGGAGGAATTTTTAAAAAGTTAAGCTCTGTTGCCGCATTAAGTTGTTGAAGTTTTCTCATTGCGACTTTTTCAAATGGGATAAAACGCCGTATTCGTTTACCTTCAAAAAATGCTTGGGTTTCTTTACAGGAAAAATGGGTAATCATAAATAATAACGCCTTTCGTTAATACTACATAATGATAACGGATCACGTTATTAAATGCAAGGCATAAATATACAAAATAATCCCATTATGCGATAATCCACCTTTTCAACCATTACTCAAAGAGAGCCACACACTTTGCCTGCGTTATTTAATCAAGTTTTATCTTGGCAGAATTTGCGTCCTGAGTTAGCAGGGCAAGCAGATTTTTCGCAATCTATTGATTTTTTTGACCTACAATCGCGCGCCCGTGGGAGCGTTTCGCAATTTTTGCAAAATTCTGACCGCACTTTATTAGTATTAAAAGCCGATCAGCAAGGGGAATATGCAGTGCTGCTGGAAAAATTTATCAGCCAGTTCCAGCCACAAGATTTGCCCTTGCAAGGTGTGCATTATCATATTGAGCAAGGTTCTGAGCAGACATTGCCTAAAATTACCCTGCAAAATGCGACTAGCGTGGAAGATGATTTTGCCGCAAAAAAACAAGTGGCGAGTGCGATCTATTATGATCAACAACGATTATTCGGTAATGTCCGCTCAAACGGGCAACAGATTGCGTTACAAAGTGGCTTGGTGCATCAGTTAAACGGTGGCGTACTGATTTTAAGTGTTGAGCCTTTATTAACGCAGGTGGGCTTGTGGGAACGCTTAAAGCAGCTTTTGAGTGAACAGCATTTCCATTGGCAATCGTTACATCCTTATAAACCGCTGCCTTGCGATATTCCCAGTTACGATCTGGCATTAAAAGTGATTTTATTGGGCGATCGCACGCAATTGGCGCTATTAGAAGAATTAGATGAAAGCCTTTATCAGCTGGCGGATTATGGCGAAATTGAAAGCTACTTTTCCCTTGATAACGAGCAAGCGCAGCAACAATGGCAAGGTTATGTGCAATCTTATGCGAAACAGCTGGGTATTCAGCTCACGGCGGACGGAATAAATCGACTCTATCAGCTTTTGGTGCGAGAAAGCGAAGATCGTCATTGCATCAATATTTCGCCGTTAAAGCTAAAAGAGATATTGAGCAACACGTGCACATTGGCGCAATGCAATGAATTAAGTGCGGTGCAATTTGAGCAATATTTTCAAGCCAAACAGCAACAGCAGGGCTTTTTGCAACAGCAAACCTATGCAGATATTCTGCACGAACAAATTTATGTGGCAACCGAAGGCGAAGTGGTGGGGCAAATTAATGGGCTTTCTGTGATTGAATACCCAGGCAGCCCCGTTTCCTTTGGTGAGCCTTCACGGATAAGCTGTATTGTTCAGCTTGGCGAAGGGGAAGTGATTGATGTCGAGCGCAAAAATGAGCTGGCAGGTAATATTCATAGCAAAGGCACAATGATTGCTGAAGTGTGTTTAGCGAATATTTTAGATTTGCCCACTCAACTGCCGTTTTCTGCGTCTATTGTTTTCGAGCAATCTTATAGTGAAATTGACGGCGATAGCGCTTCGCTGGCGTGTTTCTGCGTGCTGGCCAGTGCCTTGGCATTGCAGCCGTTGCCGCAATCCATCGCCATTACCGGGGCAATTGACCAATTTGGGCTGGTACATTCCGTAGGTGGCGTGAATCAAAAAATTGAAGGCTTTTTTGCTATTTGTGAAAAACGGGGTTTAACGGGCAAGCAAGGGGTGATTGTGCCTTCTGCGGTGTTAAATCAGCTGAGCTTATCGGAAGCTGTGATAAGCGCGGTGAAAAATCAGCAATTTTCCATTTGGGCAGTAGATGATGTTTTCCAAGCCTGTGAAATTCTGTTTAAACGCCATTTGTTAGTTGAGGAAGATAGCACTTACAACGAACAAAATCAGCCATTGAGCGAGCTGATCAGCCAACGTTTAAACGCCCATTCGGAACAACAAAAAAGCGGTTTCTGGCATTGGTTATTGGGGCGAAAAAGTTAAATTTTTGCACTGCACTTCGTGTCAGACTTTGATCATCTTAAAAGAGCGGTGAAATTTTCTAAATTTTATTTTAGGCGAGCAGCGATGTTCGCCTTTTTATTTCTCAAAATTAAATAATTTACTCACTGATCGGACAAGTTGAGCGAACAAGTGTTAGCTATATCTATTTTCTTCTAATCCTGATATTATGCGGAATAAATTGATACGTTGCGTATTTTATACATAGAAGGAAACAAAAATGATGGACAGTTGTACACCAAATAAAAAAAGTAGCTACAGCTATGAGGATTTATTGGCATCAGGACGTGGTGAATTATTTGGCGAACAAGGCCCACAGCTCCCCGCACCAACAATGTTGATGATGGATCGCATTGTGGAAATGAATGAAACAGGTGGCGATTTTGAGAAAGGTTACATTGAAGCGGAATTAGATATTCGCCCAGATCTCCCTTTCTTTGGTTGCCATTTTATTGGCGATCCTGTTATGCCGGGTTGTTTAGGGCTAGATGCGATGTGGCAACTTGTCGGTTTCTATCTTGGCTGGATCGGCGGCAAAGGAAAGGGCAGAGCCTTAGGCGTTGGCGAAGTGAAATTCACTGGGCAAATTTTGCCAACAGCAAAAAAAGTAATTTACCGCATTAATATGAAACGTGTGGTAAACCGCAAATTAGTCATGGGCTTAGCAGACGGTGAAGTTGAAGTGGACGGGCGCGTAATTTATACCGCCAACGATCTTAAAGTCGGCTTATTCCAAGATACTTCAGCGTTTTAATGATGATATTTTTGTGCAATTAATTGGAACCAATTCCCTTATTGGCTCAGGCGTTACCCTTTTGCGCTTGAGCCTTTTTTATTTTGATTGCTTATTCAGTATCGTCCACAATATCCGCGAAACTGGCTTGTAATACATCTGCTAAATCTTGCGGTGCGAGTTTCACGCTCAAACCGCGTTTACCACCAGAAACATAAATTTGTGAAAAATTTAAGGCTGATTGAGCAATCACCGTTTTCACTTTTCTTTTTTGCCCTAAAGGGCTAATTCCCCCCACTAAATAACCGGAGCTTTTTTGTGCGGCATCTTTTTCCGCCATTTCCACTTTCTTCACGCCAATGGCTTTTGCCGCTTTCTTTAAATTCAGCATATTTGCCGTAGGGAGCACAAAGCAAGCAAGTTTTTTCTGATCTCCATTTTCCGCCACAAGCAAGGTTTTGAACGATTGCTTAGGTGGAATACCTAATTTTTCTGCGGCTTCATCACCAAAATGGGTATTGTTTGGATCGTGATCATAATTATGCAAAACAAAAGGGATTTCATGCTTTTTTAATAAATCAATGGCTGGTGTCATTTTCTTTTCCTGTCAGAATTCGGTAAAATATAACGCTTATTTTACGCTGATTATGACAATCAAGGGAGAAAAAATGTTAAAGATCGCCATTGCCGCAGAATTTGAATTAGCCGAAAAACTGGCTGAATGCTTAGAACAAAGCCAGCTAGAAATTGATCAGCTATCCGTGGCGGAAATTTTTCCATTTAATGAAGAACAAGGCATTCGTTTTAATAATAAAGCAGTCGCACAAATTGTGCCAGATGAAGTGGATTGGGCAACTTTCAATTATGTGTTTTTCGCAGGCGAAGTGTCCGCTGCTAGCCATTTAGCGAAAGCCGCAGAAGCAGGCTGCGTGGTGATTGATTTATTCGGGCTTTGTGCTAGCTTGCCTGATGTGCCATTGGTGATCCCAACGGTTAATGACGCACAATTAGTAGAGTTGCGACAACGTAACATTGTTTCTTTACCGAACCCGCAAGTAACCCAAAGTATTCTGCCATTGAGCGAAATTTTGCAAAATTACCCATTAAAACAAGTGGTTGTCAGCTCGCTTCTGCCAGCTTCTTATATGGGCGATGAAAAAGTGGCGCAACTTGCAGGGCAAACAGCACAGCTATTAAATGGTATCCCTTTAGATGAAAATGTTCAGCGCCTAGCCTTTGATGTTTTCCCTGTAAAAAGTGCGAATTTGAGCGCGCAAGTGCAGAAAATTTTCCCACAGCTTGATAATGTGGTGTTCCACCAAATTCAAGTTCCTGTATTTTACGGCCTTGCTCAGCAAGTCAGCGCCTTTTTTGATTATGATGTGGCAAGTGAAGCCGTAGCAGAAATATGGCAACAAAACAGCTTTATTGAATATCACCCAGAAAACCAAATTACCCCTGTAATTAATGGCGAAAATGAAAACGGCGAAAGCGAAGTCAAACTGCATATCAGCAACCTTAATCAGCAAGAAAGTGCGGTAGAAAATGGCATCGAATTTTGGTCAGTGGCAGACGAACAACGCTTTAACCTCGCCTTAATGGCAGTGAAATTAGCCGAATTGGTGTATCAATCGGGTTATTGATTTGTTTTTAAAGAGTTCAAAAAGAAATAGTTCAAAAAGAGAGTGCGGTGGAAAAATTTGCGTTTTTTCTACCGCACTTTATTCATACTAATTTTATATAAATTACAGACATTTCTTTTAAAAAACCTATCGCGAAATCGTTTGCTTTCTGCTAGAATTGGCAGGAAAAACACCCTTCTTTAAGTTGCGTTTTTCATCTTTTTTATCAACTAATCTGGATTAAAAAATGGAAAATCAGTCTTTTCTACAAAAACTTTTTAAATTAAATCAAAAAAATACCACGGCAAAAACAGAAATCATCGCAGGGATTACCACCTTTTTTACGATGGTTTATATTGTTTTTGTTAATCCTTCAGTGCTTGGTGATGCGGGAATGGATAAGCAAGTGGTGTTTGTAACCACCTGTTTGATCGCAGCATTTGGTACGATCGCGATGGGCTTGTTCAGTAATTTGCCTATTGCCCTTGCCCCAGCGATGGGATTAAACGCCTTTTTCGCCTATGTGGTGGTGGGAAAATTGGGCTATTCTTGGGAAGTGGGAATGGGGACAATTTTCTGGGGTTCAGTGGGCTTATTCGTGCTAACGTTATTCCAAATTCGCTATTGGTTAATGGCGTCCATTCCTTTGAGTTTGCGCGTTGGCATTGGGGCGGGAATTGGCTTTTTTATCTCGCTTATTGGCTTTAAAAATATGGGCTTAGTGGTGGCAAATCCTGCAACCTTAGTGGCATTGGGTGAGCTGCATAATCCGCAAGTGTTAATGGGGATTTTAGGCTTTTTCATTATCGTGGTGCTTGCCGCGCGTAAAATTTATTCTGGCGTACTGATTTCAATCGCAGTGGTTACCACGCTTGCGTTGTTATTTGATGACAGCGTAGTGTTTCACGGGGTGATTTCTATGCCACCAAGCCTTGCGCCAGTGGTGGGCAAAGTGGATATTATGGGCGCGTTAGATACCGCCTTGCTCGGCATTATTTTCTCTTTCTTATTGGTGAATTTATTCGATTCTTCAGGCACTTTGTTGGGCGTAACAGACAAAGCAGGGATCAGCGATGAGAAAGGGCGTTTCCCGAAAATGAAACAAGCGCTTTATGTGGATAGCGTGAGCGCCGTGGCGGGATCGTACATCGGCACCTCTGCAATCAGTACTTACATTGAAAGTGGCGCTGGTGTTTCCGTGGGCGGGCGCACAGGAATGACGGCAGTTGTAGTTGGCGTGTTGTTCTTATTAACTATTTTCTTCTCGCCATTAGCGAGCGTTGTGCCACCTTATGCCACCGCAGGCGCGTTGGTTTATGTGGGAATTTTAATGGCTTCAAGCTTAATTCGTGTTCAATGGGAAGATTTGACCGAAGCCACACCAGCCTTTATCACCGCAGCAATGATGCCGTTCACTTATTCCATTACGGAAGGCATTGCCTTTGGTTTTATTAGCTACTGTGTGATGAAAGTTTGCACAGGACGCTGGAAAGAAGTTAATGCACCAGTTTGGGTGGTTGCCTTACTCTTTATTGCCAAATTCGTTTGGGTTGGCTAACTCTTTTTAATTAGGGCGAAAAAATTCGCCCTAATTTTTTACCGCACTTTTGTTATTTTCGATTTGCCTTAAAAACAGGTAAAATATCACCAATTTTCCACCGTACTTTATTTTTCTCTCATACTGCTTATGCGAAAAATCATTCATATTGATATGGATTGCTTTTATGCTTCTATTGAGTTGCGCGATAAACCGCATCTCAAAGGCAAACCTGTGGCGGTGGGCGGTTCATCTGAGCAACGTGGCGTGTTAAGCACTTGCAATTATGAAGCCAGAAAATTTGGTTTACATAGCGCAATGCCAACGGCGCAAGCCTTGAAACGTTGCCCAAATTTGATTTTATTGCCGGTGAATATGCCGTTGTATAAACAGGTATCGCAACAAATTCAGCAAATATTTCATCGCTATACCCATTTAGTTGAACCCTTATCTTTAGATGAAGCCTATTTAGATGTTACAGATTGTCAGCAATGCTCGGGTTCAGCCACTTGGATCGCACAAGAAATCCGTCAAACCATTTTTGCTGAAACTCAGCTTACTGCGTCTGCTGGCGTTGCACCGTTAAAATTTCTGGCCAAAATCGCTTCTGATAAAAATAAGCCGAATGGGCAATTTGTGATCGAGCCAGATGATGTGGACGAATTCGTACGCAACCTGCCACTTAGTGCCATTCCCGGCGTGGGAAAAGTAACCACCCAGCGCTTATTGGAAATGGGCTTAAAAACCTGTGCCGATGTGCAACAATTTGAACAGCATTTATTGCTCAATCAACTCGGCAAGAGCGGACAGCGTATTTGGAATTTTAGCCACGCCATTGATGAAAGGGAAGTGCAGCCCGAGCGGTTGCGTAAATCCGTAGGGGTGGAAACCACGTTATTGAAAAATATCACCGCACTTGAACAAGGTGAGGCCGTGCTAAATCAGCTTTATGATCAATTAGTGCGCCGTGTGCAGCGAGCTTGCCCTGGTTTGCCTTTGCAAAAATTACGCAAAATTGGCGTGAAGTTAAAATTTGATGATTTCCAAATCACCACCTTAGAAAAAAGTGCGGTGGATTTTTCGCAAGAAAATTTCCGTGCCTTATTGGCGCAAATTTGGCAGCGCCGTCAAGATAAATCCATTCGACTAATCGGCTTACAGGTTAATTTACCCGAGCAACAAGAAGAAAAACAGATGAGTTTATGGGAAAACTGATCCGTTAAATCTTGAAATTACAAAATTTATAATTATATTGGTTATTCCTTTAATTATTTATTGGATAATCAACCACATACTCACAGCGAGGAACGTTTTATGATGCGAATTTTATTATTTTTAGCCACGAATATGGCGGTGCTAATTGTCTTTAATATTATTTTGAGCCTAACAGGAATCCGCGCACAAGATGCTAGTGGATTGCTCATTATGGCGGCACTGTTCGGTTTTAGTGGCTCGTTGATTTCCTTATTTTTATCCAAAACAATGGCGTTAAAATCGGTCAATGGGCAAGTGATCGAACAGCCGCGCACAGAGCAAGAGCGCTGGTTATTAAACACTGTGGCTACGCAAGCGCGTGAAGCTAATATTCCAATGCCAACGGTGGCGATTTATCATTCTGCGGACGTCAATGCCTTCGCCACTGGCGCAAGTAAAAGCAATTCTTTGGTTGCCGTGAGTACAGGGTTGCTCAACGCAATGACAAAAGATGAAGCCGAAGCGGTGCTAGCGCACGAAATTAGCCATATCCAAAATGGCGATATGGTTACAATGACGTTGCTACAAGGCGTGTTAAATACTTTCGTGATTTTTATTTCTCGTCTTATCGCCAACGTGGTGGCGAGCAATCGCAACGACAACGGCGAAAGCAGCAGCGGAATTTATTTCTTAGTTTCAATGGTGCTAGAAGTGGTGTTCGGTTTCTTGGCGAGTATGATCGCAATGTGGTTCTCACGTTATCGTGAATATCGTGCGGACGCAGGTTCAGCCCATTTAGTCGGCAAACAAAAAATGATCGCCGCATTACGCCGCTTACAACAACTTCACGAACCACAACAAATGGAAGGGCAATTTGCGGCTTTCGGTATTAACGGCAGAACAGGCGGTTTAGCCTCTTTATTTTTAAGCCACCCGCCGTTGGAAAAGCGTATTGAAGCGTTGCAACAAAGTGATAGCTTGAAATAAATGCTTTTTCGGGCAGACACATAGGTCTGTGCCTACGAAAATTTATTTAATTACAATCAGTTATCATTATATTCGAGTGTAGGGGCGGACCTGTGTGTCCGCCCTTTAAAATAATTAATGTAGCTCAGCGATCATCAATGTTAAAATAAAGCGTTTTCAAATTTTCAGGCACAGATTTTGTGCCTTATTATTTTTGGAGTCGTGATGGAACATCGTTTAGAAGATATTATCGCCATTTTTAATCAGTGCTTTGAACAAGAATACAATACCAAATTAGTAAAAGGCGGTGATGAACCGCTTTATGTACCAGCGAATGAAGATTGCCCTTATAATGCCATTTATTTTGCACGCGGGTTTTATAGCAGTGCCTTGCACGAGATTTCGCATTGGCTGATCGCTGGCAAAGAACGGCGTAAATTAGAAGATTTTGGTTATTGGTATGAGCCTGACGGGCGTTCTGAGCAACGTCAGCGAGAATTTGAGCAAGTGGAAATAAAGCCACAGGCATTAGAATGGATTTTAGCCACCGCCGCAGGGTTTCGTTATTTTGCCAGCAGTGATAATTTGAACGGTGAAACAGGGGATACTCAGCCCTTTAAGCAAGCGGTTTATCAGCAGGTGAAAGCCTATGCGGAGAACGGGTTGCCAAAGCGAGCGGAAACCTTGCGTAAAGCGTTAGCAAAATTTTATGACACGCCAGATCGTATCGATTTAGCTTTATTTGACGTGAGTAAAATTTAAGTCAAAAATCAGCGAAATTTGCACCGCACTTTGTTTATTTATGTTCTAAAAAGTGCGGTGTAAAATTTTAATAAATTTAACGGAACATTGAATGTTAGCATTAGAAATCAAAGGATTAACCAAAGAATATAAAAACGGGGTCAAAGCCTTGCACGGCATTGATCTGAGTGTTGAAGCAGGGGATTTTTATGCGCTGCTTGGACATAATGGCGCGGGAAAATCCACCACCATTGGGATTATTTGTTCTTTAGTGAATAAAACATCAGGCGATGTGAAAGTGTTTGGTGCGGATTTGGATAGCAATCCAAGCCAGCTAAAACAGTATATCGGTTTAGTGCCGCAAGAGTTTAACTTTAACCAATTTGAACGCGTGATTGATATTCTCACCAATCAAGCGGGTTATTATGGTATTCCACGCAAAGAGGCTTTAGTGCGCGCGGAAGTGTGGCTGAAAAAGCTGGATTTGTGGGATAAACGCCATCAGCAATCACGCCAACTTTCAGGGGGAATGAAACGCCGTTTAATGATTGCGCGCGCCTTAATGCATCACCCTAAATTGCTCATTCTCGATGAACCTACAGCGGGCGTGGACATTGAATTACGCCGTACGATGTGGGAATTTTTACGCGAACTCAATGAGCAAGGCACAACCATTATTCTCACCACCCATTATTTAGAAGAAGCGGAAATGCTTTGCCGTCATATCGGCATTATTCAGCAAGGGCGTTTGGTGGTAAATATGCCGATGAAAGCCTTATTGGCGAAGCTAGAAACAGAAACCTTTATTTTTGATTTAGCACCACAAGCGGTTAAGCCTGAAATAATGGGTTACAACGTCACTTGGCTAGATAACAATACGCTTGAAGTGGAAGTGAAAAGAGAGCAGGGTTTAAATCAGCTATTTTCACAACTGACGCAACAAGGCGTGCAAGTGTTGAGTATGCGTAATAAAGCCAACCGTTTAGAAGAATTATTTGTTTCAATGGCATTGAATAAAGGAGTGCAATAATGAGTTTAGCTTGGGTTGCCTTTCAAACTATTTTTGTGAAAGAAGTACGTCGTTTTACCCGAATTTGGGTGCAAACCCTTGTGCCGCCGGTGATCACGATGACCTTATATTTTGTGATTTTTGGCCAGCTGATTGGCAATCGTATTGGTGAAATGCACGGTTTTAGTTATATGCAATTTATCGTGCCGGGGCTGATTATGATGTCTGCCTTAACTCATTCTTTCGCCAATGTAGCGTCATCTTTTTACAGCACTAAATTCGCTCGCAATGTGGAAGAGTTGCTGATTTCCCCCACCTCACCGCATATTATAATTTTCGGCTATATGGCAGGCGGAATGGCGCGTGGCTTAAGTGTCGGGATTTTGGTTACCTTGGTTTCGCTATTTTTCGTGCCGTTGCACATTTATTCGTGGGGCGTATTGGTAGCGACCTTATTGCTCACTACCGCTAGCTTCGCCTTAGGAGGGTTAATCAACGGAGTCTTTGCACGCTCTTTTGACGACATCAGCATTATCCCCACGTTTGTATTGACCCCTTTAACTTATCTCGGCGGCGTGTTTTATTCCATTTCCTTGCTCCCGCCATTTTGGCAAGCGGTATCAAAATTTAACCCTATTGTGTATATGATCAGTGGCTTCCGCTATGGTTTTTTAGGCATTGAAGATGTCAGCCTTGTTTACACCTTCAGCGTTTTAGGCATTTTTATCACCGCACTTTATGGCATCGCCTATTATTTGATTAGCCGTGGGGTTGGGTTAAGGAGTTAAAGGTTTTTAATATGTACGGTGAAAATGATACAAAAACCATCAATCAAACTAGTTTAACATTAGATGTGATTATTCCTTGCTACAATGCACAAAAAACCTTAATTCGTGCAGTCAAAAGTGTTTTGCAACATCAATGTGTGCAATATGTCTGGTTGATTGATGATGGATCAATAGATAACACTTGGGATCAAATGCAACGCCTTGCACAATCTGATAAGCGTATTCGTATTGAAAAAATGCCGCATAACTGTGGTGTTGCTAAAGCAAGAAATTGGGGAGCTTTACAAAGTGAAGCGGATTTGATCGCCTTTCTTGATGCAGATGATGCCTATCAAGCTGGTGCATTGGAAAATGTCCCTTTTATCTTTTCTCAACTTGCTCAATTGGGGGGGATTTGCTTACCACTTTATCCCGTAGATTTTCCGCAACAATATTTAGATCACCCTGGATTTTCTGAGGCTTGGTATCGTTTATACTTGATTGTAGCAAGTAATAAAGTGTTCAGAAGACGATTGTTTTTAGCTTGCGGTGGTTATCCGCAAGATATGTTATTCCAAAAATTTGGCGGTGAAGACGCTGCATTGATGGCAATACTGGCAGATTGTTGTCAAATTGGGACATTGTTTGAGGACAATTTGCCCGGGGCGTTACATTATTATCATTCAGGTATGTACGCAGAACGTTTATTAATGAGCCAACTCGAAAGCAAATGTGATGAACAGATTGCCACATATTTACCACTTGCAGAACAACTTAATCAGAAAGTGCGGTTGGAATTACAGCAAATTTTTTCATTATTTACTCAACCAAAAAAGGGGATTTGCCCCCTTATTCTGACATTTCAAACTGAGAAAATATAGTGCAACCTTTTTCATTCTTGTTATGAATAGGAAATAATTTCATAACAAGGCTCGTAAGCCTCGCCGTCTGGTAGTTTCATTCGGTGTTGGGTGATGAAATCTTGCAGCACGTTGTCCACTTTTTCCATTAAATCTTTATCCCCTTTGAGCTGGAATTTGCCTAGCTCAGCGATGCGATCTTGTGTATCTGGTTTAATGTTACCCGCTACAATGCCAGAAAATACACAGCGAAGATTAGCGGCAAGGCTCACTTTGCTTTGGTTCATATGCAAATCTAAATTTGCCATATTTTCGTGGGTTGGGATAAATGGCTGTTGGAATTCAGGATCAATTTTCAACGACCAATTAAAGCCATAAGAATCATTATTTTCATAGCGTAAATGACGGATTTCTTCTATTGAAGATTTCATATGACGCGCTACTGCCACAGGATCATCGATGATGATTTTATACAAGGATTGCGCTTCTTTCCCTAAGGTTTCGCCAATAAAGCGATCAATCGTAGCAAAATAATCCGCACTTTCTTTTGGCCCAGTTAAAATGAGTGGGATAGCTTGCGCTTGATTTTCTGGGTTGAGCTTAATTCCAAGGATATACAGTAATTCCTCAAATGTCCCAGGACCACCAGGGAAGATAATAATCCCGTGCCCCATACGCACAAAGGCTTCAAGGCGTTTTTCAATGTCAGGCATAATGATCAGCTCATTAACAATTGGGTTAGGTGGCTCAGAAGCAATGATTGAAGGCTCGGTGATGCCTATAAAACGGCTGTTTTTATAGCGTTGGTTGGAATGGCCAATCGCCGCGCCTTTCATCGGCGCTTCCATCACCCCTGGCCCGCAGCCTGTGATGATATTTAATTCACGATGACCTAATTCTAACCCCACCGCACGACAATATTGGTATTCAATTTGATTGATGGAATGACCGCCCCAGCACACCACCAAATTCGGCAATTCGCCCACGATTAAGGCTTTGGCATTACGCAAAATGGAAAACACTTGGTTGGTGATATGCACGCTATCTTGAATATCGCAAGGATTAATCCGTTGGCTTAGCACATTGACGAATACAATATCACGCAAGACGGCAAAAAGGTGATATTGAATATTGCGGATAATATGTTGATCCACAAAGGCACTTTCTGGCGGATTGTGCAACTCGAGGGTGATACCACGTTCTGTCGCCACCAGTTCAATATCAAAATCTGGATATTGATTTAATAGCTTGCGGCTGTCATCGGTAACCGCACCAGAATTTAGCACCGCAAGCGAGCAGTTGCGATACAGCTGATATAGCTCGCTTTTGGCTTGCTTGGTGAGCAATTCCACTTCAAGATGCGAGAGCTGTTCCATACTCCCACGGGGATTCACATAATGAATATTTGCCATTGCGACCTCCTATTGTCTGGCTAAGCGTGCATTGTGCGGCACGGTTTCAAAGTTCGAGCGGAACGGATTAATATCCAACCCACCGCGGCGTGTGTAACGGGCGTAAACGGTGAGCTTTTCTGGCTGAGCAAAACGCATTAGATCACAATAAATTCGCTCAACGCATTGTTCGTGAAATTCGTTATGCTGACGGAAAGAAACCAAATAGCGCAATAATTTCTCGCGATCAATCCGTTTCCCCACATAATGAATTTGTAACGATCCCCAGTCTGGTTGCTGAGTGATTAAACAATTTGATTTAAGCAAATGGCTCACCAAATGTTCTTCCACCTGCTCTGCGTGCGTGCAATGTTCTAAATAATTGGGATTGAATTGATAATTTTGGATTTCAATGTCCTGATCATCAATACAATCTCCTTGCAAGCTGTCAATGAAAGTGCGGTGGTAATTTTGCAAAGAATTTAACCGCACTTTGACTTGCCCTTTAGCGCAATCTGCCAGATCTTGCTGCAAGATCTGTTGCACCTGCTCGAAACTGTCAAAATGGCTTTGATTAAAGCTGTTGAGATAAAGTTTAAAACTTTTAGATTCAATTAAATTTTCACTGCGGAAATCAATTTCCACGTCCGCAATCGCTACTTGCGGCACACCTTTGGGATTAAGCCAAGAGATTTCATAAGCCGTCCAAATATCTGCACCAAAAGTAAAAGGCTGATTTTCCACAACCCCAAGCTGCGTACGGTTTAATTGGCGCGGCACGGCTTGCAGTAAAGTGCGGTCGTAATGTTGTGCATATTTTGTTTCTTGCCCTAATTTTAAGGCGTGTAAACTTTCGTGGTTGTAATCCATATTTTTCCTTATTGCCAGTGCCAAGAAAGGTTGGATACCAATCGGCACTGATCACATTTAAAATCAAACAGATCAAAGAGCGGTGTTTTTAATGCCCAATTTTTATGACAGCTTGGGCAGCGGCGTTGTTGTTCTGCGGTCAAACTTTCGCCACCAATGCGGTATAAATAATAGTAGGTTGGAATGCCGGTGTGTTGCTCAATTTCTTGGCATAAGGCATAACCGTGTTTGGATAAATTGCTGTGCAGATCAGAAATTTCAGCAAGGGCTTGGCTTTCTAGAGCCGTGCCGTTCATTTGTAACTGATCGCAAGCCTGCCAATTTTCTTGCCATTTGATGAGGTCTAAACTCAAGTGCGGTGCATTTTTGAAAAATTTATACAGTGGAATAGGCAAGTTATCATCGCCACTGTGCAACGGTGAGCAAGATTGTAAATAGGTGGTGTAAAGCACCTGCCAGCTTGGACGCTCGCCTTGATAGGTGAAATCAGAATTTAAGTCATCGGCAATCACTTGAAAACTATCAAAATATATCCCCGCACTTTGTGCCTTATCTAAGGCATTTTGCACCGCTGAATTATTAAATTCAGGCAACAGGCTTTGCTGTTCAGGGCAAACCACACGCACGGCAATGCCTTGCTGGTGTTCTAATTCAGCGTGAAAAAGGGGAATTTCTCGCCCAAGAATTTGCCCGTTATAACGCCATTGTTCAATCACTTGATTAATCAATGGGTAAGCCGCATTGTTGGGTTCGGTAAGGGTAAAAAAAGCTTCAATTAAATACATTCTCTGCCTTAATTTATAGGAAAGCGAGTGCGTTTTTTCGTACTTAGCTTTGTGGTATCATAACGCCTTTATTTCTGCACTAAAGGTGAACGCCACATTTTAGGCAGAATAAGATGAGAAAGCAAATTAAGGAAATCACAATGCGTGAACAAACAAAATATCAGTTACAGCAGTTACAAAAAGCAATGGAAGAATTAGCCCTTTGGCAAGCCGTTGCGCCTGAAGCGGCGGCATTTGACAGCGTCGAGCCGTTTTGTATCGACACAATGAATGCGCACGAATGGTTGCAATGGGTGTTTATTCCGAGAATGTATGCCATTATTAAAAGCAACGAACCATTACCACATAAAATGGCGATTGTGCCTTATATTGAAGAAGCCTTAAAAGAAAAGGATATTGTGGAAGTGCAACGCTTAATTGAGCCGTTGAAAGCCATCGAAGAAATTTGCAACGCTCAAAATGACCGCGCTTAATATTCTTTACCAAGATGAATATTTGGTTGCGGTGAACAAGCCAGCGGGAATGTTGGTACATCGTAGCTGGCTTGATCGCCACGAAACCCAATTTGTGATGCAAACTTTGCGCGATCAAATTGGGCAGCACGTTTTTCCTATTCATCGTTTAGATCGCCCGACATCTGGCGTGTTGCTGTTTGCTTTGAATGGGGAAATTGCCAAATTGCTGTGTGAACAATTTGAACAAAAGCAGGTGGAAAAAAGCTATTTGGCGGTGGTGCGTGGTTATTTGAAAGATCAGGGTAGGATTGATTATCCGCTGAAAGTTCAATTAGATAAAATCGCCGATAAATTTGCTCAGCAAGATAAAGCACCGCAAGACGCAATCACAGATTATGAAGGCTTAAAAACAGTGGAAATGCCTTATGGGGTAGGGCGTTATCAAACTAGCCGCTATTCTTTGGTTAGGCTCACTCCACAAACGGGCAGAAAACATCAGTTACGTCGTCACTTAAAGCATATTTTTCACCCTATCTTAGGGGATACGCAATATGGCGATTTACATCAAAACCGAGCCTTAACTGAACATACTGGCGTGCAACGGTTAATGTTACACGCAGAAACGCTCGCGTTTAACCACCCCATAACAAAAAATCGGTTAAAAATCACCGCACCTTTAGATGAACAATGGCAACGCTTGTTCGATGCTTTTTCTTGGAATGAGATGGCGTAAACGTTCAAACGTAAACGTTCAAAAATAAAAAATGAAACATCAAATGCGCAAAAATACTAGAAATTTCCTAGGAATTTCAAAGTGCGGTGCTTTTTTCATTTGTTTTTTTGTTAAAGCTCTTGTATAATCGCCCGACCCTGTGAATGTGTCGGCTTTCCCACCGCACATTATTTTATCGAGATCACACTCGAAGGGGTGAAGATTGAGATTCATGGTTGTGTTCAAATTTGAACACTGGGTATTAATATTATTTTATTGGTAATTAATTAATGAAAACTTTTGTAGCAAAACCAGAAACGGTTAAACGCGACTGGTATGTAGTAGATGCGACAGGTAAAACTTTAGGTCGTTTAGCGACTGAATTAGCACGTCGCCTTCGTGGTAAACATAAAGCTGAATATACTCCACACGTTGATACAGGTGATTACATCATCGTTATCAATGCGGACAAAGTTGCCGTAACTGGTAAAAAAGAAAGCGATAAAATTTACTACTGGCACACTGGCTATGTAGGTGGTATCAAACAAGCGACATTTAAAGAAATGATTGCTCGCCGTCCAGAAGCTGTGATTGAAATTGCGGTTAAAGGTATGTTGCCAAAAGGCCCATTAGGTCGCGCAATGTATCGTAAATTGAAAGTGTACGCTGGTCCTAACCACGAACACGCAGCACAACAACCACAAGTTTTAGATATTTAATCACGAGGTGAGAAAAATGGCAGAGAATCAAAACTACGGCACAGGTCGCCGCAAAAGCTCTTCAGCTCGTGTATTTATCAAACCGGGCAGTGGTAAAATCACTATTAACCAACGCGAATTAGACGTTTATTTCGGTCGCGAAACTTCTCGTATGATCGTACGTCAGCCATTAGAGTTGGTTGAATTAACTGATAAATTAGACCTATACATCACAGTTAAAGGTGGTGGTATTTCTGGTCAAGCGGGTGCAATCCGTCACGGTATCACTCGTGCATTAATTGAATATGATGAAACATTACGTCCAGCATTACGTGCAGCAGGCTTTGTTACTCGTGATGCTCGTCGCGTTGAACGTAAAAAAGTGGGTTTACACAAAGCACGTCGTCGCCCACAATACTCAAAACGTTAATCGTTTCTTATTCAAATACAGTTCAAATGGCAAGTTTTTACTTGCCATTTTTCTTTTCTAATTTTCTAAATTTCTCAAATCAATTCTTTTGAAGCAAAATTCAATTTATAATCAACAATATAGCGCTCCATACGACAAATTTACTTAGCTATTTCCCTATAAATTATGGTAAAATATTCGCCTTTAATTTTAATTGATTGACAAGTAACAGGTTAGCGGAGGAATAAATGAGTAGTGCAGCAAATAAACGTTCAATAATGACCCTTTTTTCTAAAAAAGATGATATTTATTGCCATCAAGTCCGTATTGTTTTGGCGGAAAAAGGCGTGCCTTATGAAATGGAAGAAATTGAGCCAGGTTCTGTCTCAGAAGATTTAATGGAGTTAAACCCTTATGGCACATTGCCAACCTTGGTAGATCGTGATTTAGTGCTATTTAATTCTCGTATTATTATGGAATATCTTGATGAGCGATTTCCACACCCGCCATTAATGCCTGTTTATCCTGTATCGCGCGGTAAAAGCCGTTTATTAATGCTAAGAATTGAGCAGGATTGGTATTCTTTATTAAATCAAATTGAGCAAGGTGATGACGCTGAAAAAGAGCAGGCTGCCAAACAATTAAAAGAAGAATTATTAGCCATTGCGCCAATTTTCAACCAAACTCCTTATTTTATGAGCGAAGAGTTTAGCTTGGTAGATTGCTATATTGCGCCGTTATTATGGCGTATGCAGAAATTAGGGATTCAATTTACAGGTGCAGGAAGCAAAGCAATTAAAAATTATATGGAACGCGTGTATCAAAGAGATTCTTTCAAGCAATCCGTAGGCGAAGCTGCCCCTAAAAACCTAATGGATGATAAATAAAAGAGAGTAGTTATGGAACGTAAATTCTCACCGAAACGCCCTTATGTTTTAAGAGCTTATTATGATTGGCTAATAGACAATGATTGCACGCCGTACTTGGCTGTTGATGCCACTTATGCTGGCGTAAAAGTACCTGTTGAATATGTGAAAGATGGGCAGATTGTGCTGAATATTTCAATGAATGCAACAGGAAACTTGCAATTAACCAATGATTTCGTTCAATTTAATGCACGTTTTCAAGGTGTACCGCAAGAAATCTTTATCCCTATGGGCGCATTGATTGCACTTTATGCAAGAGAAAGCGGCGATGGCATTATGTTTGAACCAGAAGAGTTCGAAGATGATCTTGCCATTCAGCAAGATGAAATTAAAGATGAACAGCCGTTAAGCTTTGTTGAGGCCGTAGATAAACCTGAAACAACCGAAAAACCATCGAGTAAGAAATCTTCTCCAAAATTACGTTTTGTTGATTAATTCTTTGCTGTACTTAATTCCTTTTAAGCGCCAGTGCTAAACAAATAGTACAGGCGCTTTTTTATATATTCCTTTATTCAAACAAAATCCTTATTTTTCTCATCTTTATCAATTTTTGCGAGTTATTTTTGTAACGTTGTAACAAATTGGCAGACAGACTTTTCCTATATTTTTTAATACTCAAATCTTAAAGATTTCTTAAATCTCACTAATATTTATTTTGTATCCATTGTGAAAACCAATCTAAATGATCTCATCATCATAAATCCATTCAAAAGATATTCCACATAAACAATAACCAAAGAAAAGATTCCAAGGTGCAACATTAAAAAACGCTATAAAGATATGCTGTAGGATATGACAAAAAAGAGCGGTACAAAAGTTACTTTTATATCTTTCTTATTTAACATAATATAGATTATACGAAATCAGTTATCAGGTTAGCAAAAACTACGGATCAACAAAATCACAGACTTACACACAGATCACTTTTACTAGTTAAACAAGGTAAGATTAAGGACGTTTGCAGCACTGTAACGCCTGGATTTTGGAAGTTACGCACTGTTAATGATGAAATGTAAAGAAAAGTTAAAGATGAACGGGCTTTATTTATGCCTTGACACACTATAATTTTTTTAGTTAAATCCTATCTATACTTAGCAAACTATTTAACGTAAAAGGGTAAAGGTTAACTATGAGTTTTATACAAAAATTTAGAAGTCAAAATTATTATTATGAAATAATAGAGAAGGCTCAAAACGAAAGAGAAACTGATGAGGCGATAGAAAAAATAGATTCTCTACTATCATCAAAAACAGAGGAAGAACAAAAACAAATATGGGAACATTTATATAACCAATATAAACAGATTTCATGCTTTGAAAGTTTAGATAATCAACATTTCTATAAGTTAATGTCTTATAAAAAACAACAACTAGTAAATAAATTGCAAGGTAAAAAGCAATGATTGTTTCTATTTGCAATTCCTTTATTTCTATAATTGCAGTAATTGTTTCTATTTGCAGTTACAAGAAATCAACAGAGCATCAAAAAAAATCTAATGATCTTAGTGCTCTAAATGTAGTAACTCAGCTACAAATTGAGATATCAAAGAAGCAGTTATCTTTAATTGATCAAGAAATAAGGACTAAAGAAGATAAACTAAAACTTAAAGCTAAGATAGAAGACTTACTTAACTTATTTGAATTATTATCAATTTATATCCTAAAGTCAGATCTTGATAAAAATTTGATGAAAGTTATATATAAAGACGTAATAACTCAAACAGTCGAAGAAAATAAAGAGTATTTTGGAACAACAACAAAATATCGTAACTTAGAAAAATTATATAAAGAATGGACTAAAGAACGAGAAATTACTCTACCTTGAATATTAGCATAATTCAAAAAATATTATTCAATAATAACTTTACGCAAAAAATAAAAAAATCGAGCAATCAGATTACTCGATTTTTTATTCTACGCAATTTAGCAAAATTTGATCAGATTGTTACAGCATCACAAATCTAACCCAATAATTTCACCCCATATTCATAAACCTGCTGCAATAAGGCTAATTTTTCAGGATTGTTTTGATGTTCTTCCGCCAAGGTTTGTAATTCTTGCTCAAATTGCACTGCACTTTGTTCTAGTTTTCTGCGGCGGTATTTATCCCAACGTAACTGCTCTGCTCGGGTTAAAGTCTTGTAGAAATGGCGCGCGCGATAATGGAATAACAACGCATCAACACGTTTATCTTGGAAGGTTAAATTATGTTCGGCCAATTTTTCAGGAGCTAAATCGCGTAAAATGGCCATATTATTTTTATCATTTGGACTGAAAAATCCACTATACAATTCAGTTTCCACATTATCGCTTGGCTCAAAGACGCGTTCATCAGTGAAAATCTGTAATACTTTTTCACGAATGTTGAGATCGGCACGCAATTTAGCAAGGTTTGCTAAGCAACGCTGGCGGTCAATGCCTAGGCGTTGTGCATTTTCTGGTAACAAGGTTTTGGCGGGGGCTAAGATTGGACATTTGTTGATATGCACTAATTTTAATGGAACAGGCAAAATGCCTTGTTCTTCCAATTCCGCTTTTTTGGTATATAAATTTTGGCGTAATTC
Organism: Avibacterium gallinarum; assembly: GCF_002921135.1. Classification (GTDB taxonomy): domain Bacteria; phylum Pseudomonadota; class Gammaproteobacteria; order Enterobacterales; family Pasteurellaceae; genus Avibacterium; species Avibacterium gallinarum. Next base: position 69,846 of record NZ_PQVJ01000006.1, read on the forward strand.
TTCCGCACTTTTATTGAGTAGATCATCAATATTGCTATCTAAATCACACACAATAACAGCATTTTTATTGGTTGGGTGCCAGGCTAAAGGGGCAATCCAAGTAGTGTTACCGCGATAATTCCCCAACATTCCTGAAACGTGCACCAATGGCGTCATTTCTGCGGTGTTAATCATTGCTTCAAGGGATTTTTTATCGCGATGCTCAAAGAAAAACTGGAATAATCTTGGTTGTTTTTCCTTGATTAATTTCGCCATTTCAATGGTTGCATACACATCAGCCATTGCATCGTGGGCATTGCTATGCTCTATTCCATTGGCTTTGGTTAAATTTTCTAAGCGGAAAGATGGCATTCCGTCATCATCATAAACCCAGTTTATGCCATCAGGCCGCAAAGCATAACAGGCACGCACTAAATCCAGTAAATCCCAGCGAGAATTGCCATTTTTCCAGCTATATTCGTAAGGATCGATAAAATTCCGATAAAAGGTATAACGGGTCATTTCATCATCATAACGGATATTATTAAAGCCCATTACACAAGTGTTTGGTTGAGAGAACTCTTGCAAAATCCGCGCAGCAAATTCAGGTTCAGGCAAACCTTGTTCATTGCATTGCTGTGGCGTGATGCCAGTTACCATCACTGCCGTTGGCGAGGGCAAGTAATCATTGGTTTGTTTGCAATAGAACATCACAGGCTCACCAATAATATTAAAATCCTTGTCTGTACGAATCCCGGCGAATTGCGCAGGACGATCGGTGGCAGGATTTACCCCAAAACTTTCGTAATCGTAAACAAAAAAACTGAAATTATCTTGCATTATCTTACCTTGTCAAAAAAGGTTCTAAATAAAATAGGCTAAGAATAGCAGAAATACCAAGCACCACGCCTACCCCATTAATTTTGCTTATTTTTTCTTTGAATACTATTGCACCCACAAGTGTGCCGAGACAAATTACGCCAATATTCATTCCCGCAAAAACAAGGGTTGGATTTTGGCTGAAACTTTGATGAGCGCGAATATAAAATAGAATATTCATAAAATTTAGCCCACCGAGTACAATGCCAGCTAACAAACTCGCCCCATTCCACTGGGTTCGTTTAATCAATAAATACATAAACATCACGCACATTGCTAAGGCAAAGGCAATAAACAAGGTGGTTGGAAAGGCGCTGCCCATTTTGGCGGTCTGCTTGAATAAAATATCAATCACGCCATAACCAAACCATACAGCGAGCAAACTCAATCCACCTTTAACTGAAAGCCCTTGCTCGCGCGGTTTATTAATTAAACAAAATAGCGCTGAAAACGCCAAGATTAAGCTGATAATACGCGATTGACTGAGCTGTTCGCCAAATAATACAAACGCCGCCAAAATAGGCAAAAATAACGATAAACGCTGCGCTGCATCAGAACGCACTATACCTGCAAATTCAACGGCTTTTGACATAATGATAAACACGCTAGGCAACAATAAGCCTAAACTCAGGAAAATCGCGCTATTTTCATTTTGTACGATAAAATCGGTAAAGCCCTGCCCTTGAAAGTTCGGCTGTAATAAAAAATAGCTGAGTAAAAGTGCGATAAGATAATTGAAGGCGATTGCTTGCTCGATCACGACGTTGAATCGGCGTGCGACTTTTAGCAGCACAGATACCGCAACGCTGCAAGCAATGGCGAGAAATAAATAGTGCATTTTATTTCCTTGCGAGATTTAAAGTGAAAAGATAACGAGTAAAGTGCGGTGAAAAATTTTGTATTTTTGCACCGCACTTTTGTTTATTGCCTATTCTATTCCGTTGCGCCAAAACCGCGTAAGGCAGAAACTTGAACCATTTCTTGGTTACCGAAAATCTTACGCACCAGTTTATAGGTTGTCCCTTTCTCTGGGCTAATGTTTTCAGGCGCGGCAATTAATAATTGCATATCCAAGCGAGAGCAAAGTTCAAACAAGGTTGAAATGGATTTCGCATCTAAACGCGCGGCTTCATCAAGGAATAATAAGCGACAAGGCACAATGTCTTTACCACGAATACGGCGGCTTTCTTCTTCCCAGCTTTGTACCACCATTAACAAGATTGACATACCAGTACCAATGGCTTCACCTGTGGATAATGCACCACTTTCCGCACGCAACCAGCCGTCTGCGCCACGATAGACTTCCACTTCCAAATCAAGGTAATTGCGGTAATCCAACAATTCTTCACCAATGGTTTGTGCCGTACGCTGCCCCATATCAATATGCGGATTTAAGCGCTGATACAATTTCGCAATGGCTTCGGAGAAGGTAATGCGGTTATCAGAGAATAAATCTTGATAATCATCTTGACGATCGGAAAGCGCGTCCAGCAACATTGCGTGAGTATCACGAATATTCACCACTAAGCGCACCGATTTCACCTGACCAAAGGCAATGTTTTGTAGCCCTTGGTTCAGCATACGAATACGATTTTGCTCACGCTGAATAGTCTTACGCATAATGTTCGCCACACTTTCGGAGCTAATCGCCAATTTTTTCTCGCGATTGGTTAGTTCTGCAGTAAGGCGAGATAATTCGATTTCCATTTGTTCAATCGCATCAATTGGATCGTCCGTTTTGATAATGTCTTGACGGATACGCTCACGCAAATGCTGATAAACAGCAATAAAGAACCGCACTTTGTTTTCTGGTTTACGATTATCTTCTGATGAACGCAGGGCATCGCGCAGGTATTCATTGTCAGCCACGGCAGTACGCAACGCACCAAGGGCTTTATCTGACATTGAACGCAATTCATCGGCAGAAAGATAAGCCAGTTCGCGGCGATTTAAGCGTTTTTCTACATCACTATTGCGTGATAAACGCAACACCACACACCAGCTAGCTTTCATCGCGACCACCAATTCACGCTGGGTTTTGTAATCACGCTCCGCTTTGCGAATACGGCGGTTCAGATTTTCACTTTCACTTTCGATGAGCGTTAATTGTTTTTCTAAATAGCGGCGGCGGTTACGCACGGTTGAAAGCTGTTGCGAAAGCTCATCACGACGAGCTTGGGCGCGTTGCTCTGCCCCGTCATCTGCGCGTACACCAAGCTGACTGATTTCTTCAAGTAGCTCGTTTAGCACTTTATTTTTTTCTTCATAAGAACTGCGCAGTTCAATATAGACCTGATTATATTGGGCAAAACGCACTTGTTTTTGGCGCACTTGTTCACGCTGTTGCTCACGCTGTTGTTGCACTTGCTCTAAACGGTTGCGCAGTTGCTCATTTAATTCGGAGGTTTCCGATTGAACGCTTTCTTTGTAATCAAAATGTGCTTTACGCTGCGCTACGTCTGCCAAAGCAAACACACGCAACTGTACTTGTTTTTGCTGATTGACCGCTTGTTCGTATTCCGCTTTTAGGCGTTCGTAATTTTCAGGATCGCTTTGTAGAGTGTTGGCAATCGGTTCAAGCTGTGACAATGTCACGCCATATTGACGGATAAAATGCTCATCTTGCTCGGCTAAATCAAGCTGTTCGCGACATTCTTCAATTCGATCTAATAAACTTTCATCATCAATCACAGAAAGCTGCGGAATTAGTTTATTTAATAACTGTAATTTTTCCTTAGCACTGTCTAATTTAAGACGAATTTGTTGTTCTGTGGTGCTAAACTGCCCTAATTCACGCTCAATGTCCCCTTGTTCACGGCGAATTTCTGCCATCAATTCTTCAGGGTTTGGCTGGAATGCAAGGGCCAAGTGTAAACCAACAAATTGGCTGAAATGTTCGTGTAAACGTTGGCATTTTTGCACATCAAAGGCACATTCTGCATATTGTTCCGACACCTCATCACGTTCAATTTGCAAGGCTTCTAAATGTTTTTCCCGCGCGGCACGACCAAATAATGGGATTTCAGGGAATTTTGAATAACGTAATTCACGGTTCGACACCTGAACCACAACCCCTAGCTCAAGCTCTTGGGCTGACAATACGCTGTCATCAAAAGAACTTGGATCACCTTCGATAAGGTATAAATCATCAGGGCAATCTTCAAGCTGGGCTAATTGTGCTTTCACCGCCTCTAAATCGCGCACCACAATGGCGTGGCGAGCTGGGCCATATAGCGCAGAGAAATAAGGCGCATCTTCAATCGGCACGTCATCATAAAGTTCAGAAAGCAACACGCCCCCAAAGCGTTCTGCTAACACATTTAGACGCGGATCTTCAGAACCATCTGGCTGACTTAAACGGGAAATTTGCTCATCAAGTTGCTGACGTTTTTGCTCTAACTGATCGCGTTTAATGGTTAATTCACGTTCTTTTACCAACAGTGATTGCATAAAATTCATCACATCTTGGCTGTCGCTAAACTGGCTATGGCTTTGTTCTTGCAAGCGCTCAAGTGCAGACTGGGCAGTGAGCCACGCTGGGGCTTTATTGGCATTTTCATTGTAACGCGCGTTCAACTGTTCACGTTTTTGACGCAAGGTTGAGCGCTGTTCCACCTGCTCTGCCAATTCGTCATTTAGCTCATCAACAAGGCTTTCTTGCTCGGCGTAATATTCTTCAATTTCATCGGCGGTTTCGAGTCCTAATTCTGCACGCTGATTAAATTCTTTCAATAAACGCACCGCACTTTGTTGTTGCTGATAACGCTGTTCTAATTCGTGTAATTTGGCGCGAAGTTGTGGCGTTTGTTGCGCTTGCACTTTTTGGCTTGGATATTCACTCAACAAGGCTTTTGCACTTTCCCACGCGGCCGAACGCGGCATTTCCCCTGCAATTTGGCAAACGAGCTGATAGGCTTTATCAAACTGCGATTTCGCCATTTCGGAAATCGACATTTTTTGCTCTAAATCCAGCACTTTATTGGTGAGATCTTCGGCTTGCGCGGCAAATTCAGCGTGATAATCTTCTACATTTTTGGTGGACAGATCAGCCAATCCACAAAGGGTTTTGGCTTTTTCAAGCGCTTGAATAGCTTGTTGATATTGCAACGCACGAGTTTGTTGCGCATCAAGGGCTTGTTGATAATCGGCTAATTGACCACGCAGTTGATCCACTTCTTGCTCATACTGTTCTAATTGTGCTTGGCTTTCTTCGTGCTGTTCAGAGGCTTCTTCTACGGCAAACTTTTGCTCTTCTAACTTTTCCCGTAAACCTTCTACATCATCTTGATAACGTGAGATTTTTTCTTGATGGCGTAAGGCATTCAGCACTAAATTCAGATGATCAACGGCACTTTGATGATCCACTTCAAGGGTTTGTTCGCTTTCGTTGAGTTCCGCCAATTCACGGCTAAAATCCACCAAACGATGTTGCGATAAATCGCGTTCCGATTTGGCTAAATACCATTCTTTACGGTGCGCTAAAGCATTTTCCACATTGCCACGGCGTTCGTTGGCATTACGCATATAATCTGATGCCACATAATTGGTGGTTTCGGTAATTAAATGCTTGAATAAATCACGATCTGATTGCGTTACCTTAATCGCCTCAAGGGTCATACGGTTTTCGCGCAAGGCACTTTCCATATCCTGGAAAGCCTTACGCACCCCTAAATTTTCTGGTAATAAATAATCTCGCAAAGATCGGGTAATAGCACTGGAAATCCCACCGTAAAGTGAGGCTTCGATTAATTTATAAAACTTGCTGCGATCAGAAGACGAACGCAGACGCTTAGGAATAATACCTAAATCAAACATCATTCCGTGATAATCGGTGATTGAGTGATATTGCTTAAATTGCGCGCCAAGTGTTTCGATTTTCTCTTTTAATTCGTTTAAGGTCAGCACACGGGCTTGACGCTCACTTACCACTTCAGTTAGGACACTAATTGGCGCTAAAGATAAAGGAAGGCCTTGAATAGAAAAGGTTTTTATATCCACTTTTTTATCACGCCCTGCCACTTGTTGCAGACGTGCCCCCACTAAAACACGTTGATGACGAGAATTCACCGCATCTAACACGGCATAACAAACACCCGGTTTGAGTTTACCGTGCAAACCTTTATCTCGTGAACCTGTGGTCGCCCCTGCTTCTGTGGTGTTACGGAAATGCAATAGGGTTAAATCAGGAATTAACGCGGTAACAAAGCCGGCCATTGTGGTGGATTTCCCTGCCCCATTTCCCCCTGATAAGGTGGTGACTAATTCATCTAAATCAAAAGTGCGGGCAAAAAAACCGTTCCAGTTGATCAGTGTGAGCGAGCGGAATTTTCCACGTTCTACATTTTGCCCAACAGGCGCGGCCGTATCTTGCGATTGCACTGATACGGTTTCCATAATATCTAATTCTTCAGTTTGATGATTTTCCATTGCTTCGCTTTCAAGGGTTAAATTATCGCTTTCTAATTCAAATTCTTTGGTCATTATTCTTCCCCTTCTTCATCAAATTCTTCAATTTCTTCGCCATTTTGCACCGCACTTTTCTCATCTTGTAAGGATTGTGGTGTTGCGGCTTCCCCATCACGGATCAAGCGTAATTGCGCTTCCATTGGATCATCACCAGCACGCACTTCTGCACCAAAACGGAATACCGCTTCTGAAATCACAAATTTTCCACTATGCTGATCGCCAACGGTTGAAATCATTCCTAAACGGCGTAAGCGATTTAACGCAGCGCGGACTTTTTCTGCTAGTTTTTGTTTATCTAAATCTGACCCTGAAGAACGCTGATTCACCACTTTTAACAGCTTGCTTTCATCGGCCAAATTGAGCAATTCATCATACACTTCTTGTGTGCTGAAAATGCCTTGTTGAGCAAGGCGCTCTGGGCTTAAATACAAATAACACAGCACTTTACCAACCAACATTTCTAATTCAGAAAGCACCGAACGCGCAATCAGCGTGGTAGCTTTGGGACGCAAATAGAAAAAGCCTTCTGGCGCACGAATTAATTCCACATTATAACGGCGATAAAATTGGTCTAGTTCGTTTTGAAAATCCATCAAAAAGGCGTGATTATCCAATTGCTCTAAACTAATGTGTCGCCCTGCACGCAATTGGCTATCCACCGCAGGAAAAAGGGGATTTGCAATGGCCTGCGCTTGTTTTACGGAAAGTATCTCTTGTAGCTGCTCTGTCATAGTTTGGTTCTCTAAAAATTAGTTATATTCATCAATGATATTGGCTTGTACTTCAGCGCCCTGTTCGTTAATTTTTTGCCATTGCGGATAAGCACCGGTTAAATCACCACTTGCCATACCTAAGCGCATTGCCTGATCGACAATAATTCGTGCCACATCAAAATGACGTGAAACTGGGTAATTTTCCAACTGCTCTTTCAGCACTAAACTTAAATCAATCGGACGGTTATGCTCACGGTAGGCAATTAACAAGCTTTGCATATGTTCTACAATTTGATCGTGTAAATCCGCCAAACTTTCGTATTGTAATTCTTCTGGCAGTTCCCCGAGCGCATCTTCTTCACGCAGCACCAGTTCTTCATCACGCAAATCCACTAAACGCTCAGCCTGCGCTGTCCATAAATACCAAGGATTTTCAAAATATTGTTGAATAGACTGACGTAAACGCTGTGAAAAGACGCGATTTTTGTCCATATCAATCGCGGTACGAATAAATTTATGCACGTGGCGGTCATAGCCAATCCATAAGTCAATAGACTGTTGTCCCCAGCTGATAATGCGGTCTAATTTTGCTTGCAAATCAATGATAAGCTGATCGATAAAATAAAGATTTTCCTGACCGATCACACAATCTTGAATACGCAATAATTGCGCTTGCAGTTTATCCCCCGCGGAATTGAGCGTATCTTGCAATTCACGCAGATTGCTTGAGGTTTCATCTAACAAACGCTCACAGCTTGAAATAGCGGCTTGCCAATCTTTGGTTAATAGCTCTGCGATTTCATCTTTAATGCTTTGCTGATTTTCGTCCATCACACGTTGGGAAAAATCAATGCTATCGAAAATCTCCGCCACAGAATATTTTAATGGCGCAAACACATTACGCCGCCAATGATGCTCATCGCCCCCTTCTTCCGCCGCTTCAGAAGCGCGTTGAATTTCATCTGCCACAATTGAAAGCTGAACAGAAAGGCGTAAGGCAGAAAATTCACGTTGGCGAATGTAATAATCCGACACCCCAACGCCCAACGGCGTTAAACGATAAATCGCCAAGCCCTCGGTAAATTCACTACTAAAACGATTGAGAAAGCGCTGTTTTACCAATTCATTAATCGCATTATTGGCGCGGGTGGCAATATTATCGGGAGATTGCTCAAAGGCAGATGCCGTATGGCGGAAAATATCCACTAAATCGGTTTCCAGCATTTCACCGTCTAAGCGCTCATTATTATAAATGGCAATGGCCAATAAAAATGCCAAACGATCGGTCGGCAAATTCAGCGAAAACTCTCGCTCTCTCGCCCAAGAAACCAATTCAGGGATTGTTTGTGATGTTTCAAGCATTGTGTATTCTCACAAGCAAATAAAAATTAGACAAAAATTGTAGTTGATTATACAGGAATTTTTACGGATCTTGTAGATCGTTTTTTTACCAAAAATGTTTACAAAAACTTGTTATTTAGCAAAGTGTATTTACAATAAACCACCCAAAAGAAAAATTTTCGAAATATTGAAAAATATGAAAACAGAGAAAAACACACCGCTGATTAGTGCTGAAGGCGAAGCCCGAGAATTACAGCAAAGCGATTTTACACAAATGAAATCATTACAAGAAACAATGCCTGATGATTTTGTCAATATGGTGCTTGCACATCAAGCGGAAATGGAAAAGCAAGGACATATAAAACCGAAAGTAAGGGGCAAACAAAAAACGCCAACCAAACAAATTATCACTATTCGCTTATCACCTGAAGTGATTGAGGCCTTTAAAGCCACAGGGAAAGGTTGGCAATCGCGTATTAATGAAGTGCTTCTCCAGCATATTCATTCCGTATAATCAGCAATGACCGCATAATAAAGTGCGGTCAAAAATTTTCATCTTTTTAGCTACCTAAAAAGACCTAATCCTGCACATTCCTATTGGAAAAAATTCCATTACCCCTTACTATACGCAAGTTTTTTAAATTGATATAACCGAATAATAAACCCAATGAGCGAAAATTTAACTTCTCAAAACGAAAAAACAAAGAAACAAATCTATAATTTCAATAAGTTACAAAAACGCCTACGCCGTAATGTGGGCGCAGCTATTGCCGATTTTAATATGATTGAAGATGGTGATAAGGTGATGGTGTGTTTATCTGGCGGTAAAGACAGCTACACGTTGTTGGATATTTTGCTTAATTTACGCCTTAATGCCCCGATTCATTTTGATATTGTGGCGGTAAATTTAGATCAAAAACAACCGGGGTTTCCCGAACACGTCTTACCTGAATATTTAGAGAGCATTGGCGTGGATTACAAAATCGTGGAAGAAAATACCTACGGCATTGTGAAAGAAAAAATTCCTGAGGGCAAAACCACCTGTTCCCTTTGTTCTCGTTTAAGACGTGGGATTTTATACCGCACAGCCACAGAACTTGGCGCAACCAAAATCGCCCTTGGTCATCATCGTGATGATATGTTGGAAACCTTATTTTTAAATATGTTCTACGGTGGCAAGCTGAAATCAATGCCACCAAAACTGATCAGTGATGACGGCAAGCAAATTGTGATTCGTCCGTTGGCTTATTGCAAAGAAAAGGACATTGAAAAATATTCCATCGCCAAACAATTCCCGATTATTCCTTGTAATCTATGCGGTTCGCAACCTAACTTGCAACGCCAAGTAGTAAAAGAAATGTTGCAAACTTGGGATCGCCAATATCCGGGGCGCATCGAAACAATGTTCAGCGCAATGCAAAATATTGTGCCTTCGCACCTATGCGATAAAAATTTGTTTAATTTCAAAGATATTCAACGTGGACAAAACCTAGACGGCGTGGAAGGGGATATTGCTTTTGATAAACAAGATCTGCCTACTACCCCATTATTCCAAGATGAAGATGAGCAAACGGATTTCAGCCAAAATGAAATGATTACGTTCAAGGAAGTGAGTTAAACAAAGGCCGAATAAAAGAAGAGCAAAAATAAAGTGCGGTGAAAAAATCAAAAATTTTCCACCGCACTTTTTATTTCTGTATTTTCTATCAATTAGGTTTTACATTCTACGCGCTTGCCAATAGGTACGCGTCCAGTAAGGGCTGTTGAGTGAAGAATAAATCACGCCGCCTTTGGTTGAAGCGTGTAGGAATTGGCCGTCTTTCACATAAATCCCAACGTGGTAGCCATTTGGCCCGCGTCCTGTTTTGAAGAAAACTAAATCCCCTGTCTGAATATCTTCTTTGGCTACTCTTTTCCCATATTTCACTTGTTCTTTTGTAGTTCGTGGTAAGTGAATATTGAAACGATCACGGAAGGTAGTTTGTACAAAAGCAGAACAATCAATACCGCGGCGACTTTGCCCGCCTAAACGATAGGGGGTGCCAGCCCATTCGCGCTGATGTTCTGACAACATTGCAATTGCCATAATAGGGTCATTTAACTGGCTCTGATAATTATTGTGTTTGAAGGACTTATATTTAACGGAAGATATCTCCCTCGAGCTCGAACACGCAACACTCAGTAATACGGCACTCCCAATAAGCAAGGTTTTAACTAAATTCATTGTAAACTCTAAAAATAAAAAGAATAAAAAACTATCCGCACATTTTTAATGTGCAGATAGTTTTAATGGAAAATATTTAAGCTTTTGGCTTAGATTTTTCTACACGAGAACGCAATTTCTGACCGGGTTTGAACACCACAACACGGCGCGCAGAAACGGGAACACTTTCCCCTGTTTTGGGGTTGCGTCCAGGGCGAGAAGCCTTATCACGCAATTCAAAATTACCAAATCCTGATAATTTTACCTCCTGCCCGTTTTCGAGTGCGACACGAATTTCTTCAAAAAAACTTTCCACCAAGACTTTGGCATCACGTTTATTTAGATTATGCTTTTCAATTAAGCTATCGGCTAATTCAACTTTGGTCAATGTCATAATATTAATCTCTCAAATAAGCATCAAATCGTTGTTTTAATGCGTCTAATACCGCTGAAATTACCGCATTAATCTCTTTCTCTTCAAGGGTTTTATCCGTGTCTTGAATGGTTAAGCTAATGGCTAAACTTTTCTTACCTTCTGGTAAATTCGCCCCTTGGTAAACATCAAATAAACTTACGTTTACAAGCTGTTTTCCGCCCGCTTGACGACATACTTCTAACACATCGCCCGCTGGTGTTGCGCTATCCACTACAACCGCCAAATCACGTTTATTTGCAGGGAAACGAGAAATTTCTTTGGCATTTGGAACAGGTCTTTCTGCAATGGCAGCCCATTCAATTTCAAATACGATAGGTTTACCAGATAAACCAAGCTGTTGCACCACTTTTGGATGCACCGTGCCAATATAACCGATTTCTTTATCGTCTAACATAATGGCAGCAGATTGCCCTGGGTGTAACGCTGGATATGATTTTGCTACAAAACGCAAACGATTTCCAGCCTTTGTTAGTGATAAAATGCGTTCTAAATCCCCTTTTAGATCAAAGAAATCCACATTTTCGCCTTTTTGTTCCCAATGAACAGGGCGTTTATCTCCCACAATGGCTGCACCCAGTACATATTCTTGACGAACGCCGCTTTCTGCTTGGCTATCAGGAATAAAGCGTAAGCCGCCTTCAAAAATACGCACACGGCTTTGTTGGCGATTTTGGTTGTAAGCAATGGTTGTAAGCAAGCCCGGTAATAAAGACACGCGCATTGCCGACATTTCACGCGAAATTGGGTTTGGCAGAATTAATGCTTCTTGCTCTGGGTATAATAATTGCTGAACTTCTGGATCAACAAAGCTATAAGACACAATTTCTTGATAATCGCTATCGACAAATGCGGTACGCACACGCACCAATTCTAATAAACTTTCAGGCATTGGTTTCATTTGTAAATGCGCTAATGGGGCATTGTTCGGAATATTGTTATAACCGTAAATGCGCGCCACTTCTTCGATTAAGTCTTCTTCAATCTCAATATCAAAACGCCAGCTTGGTGAAATGGCTGTCCATAAACCGTCTTGGTAGCTCACTTGCAAGCCTAAGCGTTGCAAAATGTCTGTAACGGTTTCTGTTGGAATATGATGTCCTAATAAGTGATCTAATTTTTCACGGCGTAATTGCACCTGTTTTACTTTTGGTAAATTGGCTTCGCTCACCACTTCGCAAATTTCACCCGCTTCGCCACCACAAATCTCTAACAATAAGGCGGTTGCACGCTCCATTGCTTTGTGTTGAAGATTGAAATCCACACCACGTTCAAAACGGTGTGAAGAATCGGTATGCAAGCCATATTGTCTAGCGCGTCCTGTAATGGCTAATGGCGCAAAGAATGCAGCTTCAAGAATCACATCTTTGGTTTCGGCATTCACACCACTGGCTTCGCCACCAAAAATACCCGCCATCGCTAATGGGCCATTTTGATCGGCAATTACTAAAGTATTTGATTGAAGTTTGGCGGTTGTGCCATCTAACAGCACCAATTCTTCGCCTTCTTTTGCCATACGCACTTGCACTGGCTGTGCCACTTTTGCCGCATCAAAGGCGTGCATTGGTTGGCCAAGCTCAAGTAAGATGTAATTGGTAATATCCACTACGGGATCGATAGAACGAATACCGCAACGGCGTAATTTTTCTTGCATCCAAATTGGCGTTGGGGCTTTCACATTCACATTTTTCACCACACGCAATAAATAACGTGGGCAAGCTTCAGGTGCTAACACCTCAATTTGTGCTTTATCTGCAATGGTTGCTGCAACAGGCTTGATTTCAGGGGCATTAACAGCTTGCTGATTAACCACGCCCACTTCACGGGCAATTCCTGCAATGCTTAAACAGTCCGCACGGTTTGGCGTTAAGCTAATTTCTACACTGTTATCGTTTAATTGCAAATACTCACGTAAATCTGTACCAATTGGCGCATCTGCGGGCAATTCGATGATGCCATTGTGATCGTCTGAAATGCCTAATTCGCTGAATGAGCATAACATTCCTTCAGAAGGCTGACCGCGTAATTTGGTTTTCTTAATTTTAAAATCACCCGGTAGCACTGCCCCTTCTACCGCACAAGCCACTTTTAAGCCTTGACGGCAATTTGGTGCACCGCAGACGATGTCTAACAAACGATCACCGCCTACATTCACTTTGGTTACGCGTAATTTATCCGCATCAGGGTGTTGCGCACATTCCACCACTTCCCCTACGACAACGCCACTAAATTCGCCGGCAACAGGTTCAACGCCATCGACTTCTAGCCCAAGCATTGTAATTTGATCACATAATTGTTCCGTGCTAACGGCAGGATTCACCCATTCACGCACCCATAATTCACTAAATTTCATATTCTTTCTCTACATTAATATTTCGGTTTTCTATTACTTAAATTGTTTTAAGAAACGGAGATCATTTTCAAAGAATGAACGTAAATCTGTTACATTGTAACGTAGCATTGTTAAGCGCTCTACGCCCATACCCACCGCAAAGCCAGAATATTCTTCAGGATCAATCCCCACATTGCGTAACACATTAGGGTGAACCATTCCACAACCTAACACTTCAAGCCATTTGCCATTTTTCCCCATTACATCAACCTCAGCAGAAGGCTCGGTAAATGGGAAATAAGATGGGCGGAAACGCACTTTTAAATCTTCTTCAAAGAATGCACGCAAGAAATCGTGTAACAGACCTTTTAATTCGGTGAAATTGGCGTGCTTATCCACATAAAGTAATTCAATTTGGTGGAACATCGGGGTGTGGGTTTGGTCGTAATCATTACGATAAACACGCCCAGGGGCGATAATACGGATAGGTGGTTTGGCTTTTTCCATTGTACGAATTTGCACCCCAGAGGTTTGGGTACGCAATAAACGCTGTGCATCAAACCAGAAAGTATCGTGATCGGCTCGTGCGGGGTGATGAGCGGGGATATTTAACGCATCAAAATTGTAATAATCCGTTTCAATTTCAGGCCCCACTTCCACCGTGAAACCTAAATTAGAGAAAAAGCTCACCACACGCCCAATGGTTACAGAAACAGGGTGCAAGCCACCAAGTTCCGTTTTACGCCCTGGCAAGCTCACGTCAATACTTTCTTTGGCAAGCTGAGCATCTAAGGCTTCTTGCTCCCATTCCGCTTTTTTGCTGTTTAATAAGTCTAAAACTTTCTGTTTTGCCTCATTAATTTTCGCCCCCATTGCAGGACGCTCTTCGGCGGCAATATCACGCAACCCTTGCATTAATTGGGTAAAATGCCCTTTTTTACCAAAATATTCTACGCGAATCGCATCTAGGGTTTCGAGGCTTTTATCGTGCAATTTCTCAATCGCGTCTTTTGCCTGTTCTGTAATGTCTTTAAGGTGTTGCATACCTATCCTCTAATAACAATCTAACATTTGAAAAATTTCCTAATGATAATACTAACGCCTTAAAAAATCACGTTTTTATTGTGGCTTTTCACAATTATTCTCCCTTTCCCATTGCTGAATTTTTTCTTGCACGGAAAGTGCGGTGAAAAATTTGCCTGTTTTTGGCAGAGTTTTCACATTGATCCACTGGTCTTTGTAAGTAAATTTCAGCTGATAACAATGCAAATAAGTGCGGTCGGATTTTTGTTTATTTCCGCCATAAAGTTCATCACCTAAAATCGGGCTACCTAGGCTTTTCATCGCCACGCGTAACTGGTGCGTTTTGCCTGTTTGCGGAAACAAAATAAAAAGGCGTAAATTTGGCTCGCAGCTTAGGGAAGAAAAACGCGTGATGGCAGGGTTTTCCTTGCTTTGGCATAATTTCCAAGTACCATTGCGAGATTTTTGCATATCTCCCACAATTCGCCCTTGCTTTTTCTTTGGCTTTTCGGTGGATAACGCCAGATAGGTTTTCTCGATGCGATGATCGGCAAATAGCCCTGACAAGGTTGCCGCCGCCTGTTTATTCAACGCCAAGATTAACAACCCAGAAGTCACCTTATCTAACCGATGCACTAGCCACACTTGGGGCAAATTTAATTGCTGAGCCACTAAGGTGGTTAGACCAAGCGCCTGATCATCTTTATGCACGGAAATGCCACAAGGCTTGTGAATAATGATAAAATCGGCGTGCTGAAAAACAATGTCGAACATTGGCGTTGTGATCTCTGGCATAATTAGATGTTTATAAAAGTGCGGTTAAAAATAAATGAATTTTACTTTTCAACAGATTATAGCATATCTCGTCCCTGTCCTGATTTGGATTTTGACCATTTCTATCACAATGCGATTAGTGATAAAAAAACAATCGGTTTCAGCCACCCTTTCTTGGTTGATGATTATTTATCTCGTGCCAGTGGTGGGCATTATCGCTTATTTAGTGTTTGGTGAAGTGAAATTAGGCACAAAACGGGCAAAAGCATTTCGTTTGCTTGCCCCCAAATTTAACCAGTGGTTTGGCGATTTTTCGCAATGTCCGCAATTAATTAATCATCACAACACCCTGCTTTATCGCCCCATTTTTGACTTAGCCAAAAGTCGCTTAAATATCCCTTGTGTGCTGGGTAATGAGCTACATATTTTAGACACGCCAGAAAGCATTATTAAAAGCATTATTCAAGATATTCACCAAGCCCAACACAGCATTAATATGGTGTTTTATATTTGGTGGAATGGCGGCTTAGTGGAAGAGGTGCAGAACGCGCTAATTAGCGCACAACAGCGTGGTGTTACGGTGCGGATATTGGTGGATAGCGTAGGCAGCCGTCAATTTCTAAAAAGCAAAAATTACCGCAAAATGAAAGAAAGTGGCATTGAGATCACCGAAGCGCTACACGTTAATTTACTGCGTATGTTTTTTAGTCGTATTGATTTACGCCAGCACCGCAAAATTATTGTGATCGATAATCAAATTGCTTACACCGGCAGTATGAATATGGTTGATCCAAAATATTTCAAACAAAATAGCCACGTTGGCGAATGGGTTGATATTATGGTGCGTATTAACGGCCCTGTTTCTGCCGTGCTAAATGGGCTATATGCGTGGGATTGGCAAATTGAAAGCGATAAAGAAATTCCCTTGCAGTTGCCAGATTGCCCTTTGCTACCTATTGATCAAAATAACTCGCACGCCGTGCAAATTCTTGCCACAGGCCCGGGCTTTCCTGATGATTTAATGGCGCAATCCCTTTCTATTGCGATTTTTTCCGCACGCCAAAGCATCACCATTACTTCACCTTATTTTGTGCCAAGCCATAGCATTGCTGAAGCCTTACGCATTGCGGCGTTACGTGGTATTGACGTTACGCTGATTCTTCCAAAGAAAAACGATTCTTTAATGGTAAGCTGGGCGAGCCGTACCTTTTTTGAAGATCTGCTTGCCGCAGGGGTGAAAATTTATCAATTTGAGCAAGGCTTATTACATACTAAAAGCGTGTTGATTGATAACCGCCTTGCCCTTGTTGGCACGGTAAATATGGATATGCGCAGTTTTATGCTGAATTTTGAAGTCACAATGGTGGTGGAAGATCAAAGTTTTGCCAATGAAGTAACCCAATTGCAACAGCACTACCGCCAAAGTTCTTCTTTATTAACCTATGAAAACTGGGTAAAACGCCCTGTTTATCAGCAGGTTATCGAACGCTTATTTTTCTTATTTAGCCCGCTTTTATAAGGCATAAGTGCGGTGTAAATTTTCCAACTTTTTAAGCATTTTAAGGATTGCAATGAAAAAACAGCTCACTTTTTATTTAGTTCGCCACGGACGCACCGTTTGGAATGAACAAGGTTTATTACAAGGACAAGGCGATTCTCCACTAATCGCCGAAGGGATTGAGGGGGCAATGAAAACAGGCGAACACTTAGCCAACGTGCCTTTTGTCGCCGCCTATTCAAGCGTGTTAAAACGCGCGATGGATACCACGCAATACATTATTGGCGAGCGCAATATTCCTTTCTTTCAGCATAAAGGCTTAAACGAACATTTCTTTGGCAGCTGGGAGGGCGTGTTGGTGGATAGCATTCGTCAAAGCGAAGAATTTCAACAAATGACCAAAGATCCTGCGAATTATCAAGCCAAAAGCAACGGCGGCGAAACCTTTACTGAACTGGCTGAGCGAGCAATGCAGGCGGTTTATGACATTATCAATGTGCATAACAAAGGCAATATTTTATTGGTTTCCCACGGACATACATTGCGTTTATTGCTTGCCCTATTTGACGGCTCAACCTGGCAAAACCACCGTGAAAATCCACGAGTAATCCGTTTGGATAACACGTCCATTAGCATTGTTCACTATGAGCAAGCGGAAAACGAAAATGTAGGGCGTTTTGTGTTGGAAACGGTGAATAGCACAGCGCATTTGTAGTATTTTTTGTAAGGCGTTAGGCCGAAGCCATATTTAATGGCGAAAAAAAGTGCGGTAGAAAAATTCTGATTTTTTGCACCGCACTTTAATAATCATTTAGATTGAAACGAATGAATTTCGCTTACTTCATCTACTCTACTTCACCCATTCCGTTTGCAGATAAGTTAAGCGTTCAATATTAGTAATGTAATGCCCCAATTCTTGTTCTTCAGGGCGATGCACATAGGGAATTTGCCCGAGCAACGGTGCGTCAATTTTTTCACTCAGCATTTCAATAATTTCCGCATAATGGGCTAAGCCTGGGTTAATGCGATTGGCGATCCAACCCACTAAGGGCAAGCCCGATTGTTGAATGGATTGTGCGGTCAGCAATGCGTGATTAATGCAACCCTCTTTAATGCCAACCACCAGCACTACAGGCATTTTGTGCGAAATAGCCCAGCTGGCAAAGCTGTATTCCTTATTCATCGGCGTTAGCCAACCAAATGCTCCCTCCACTAACACAGATTGATAACGCTGCGTCAGCGCGCTGAGATCGGCATTAATTTTTTTTATATCAATACGTTGCCCGTCTTCACTTAACATAGGCAAACTGTGCGAAAAGCTATAACTATTCACATTTTGGTAGGTTACATTTTCTTTTGTGGCATCGATTAAGGTTAGCACATCAGAATTATTTTCTAGCCCATAATCACTATCTACTGTGCTTTCGCAATAAGACCAATCTTCTTGACAACAGGCTATGGGCTTATAGCCGACAATCTGAATACCTTGATTTTGCAACGCTTGGATAATGGCACGGCTGGATACGGTTTTCCCTACATTCGTATCTGTGCCGGTAACAAAAAAGCAGCTCATCATTTTTTTCCTTATGATCCAATTTGTGTTGAATTCTAAAGGAATTTCATCAGGAGAACATTGAGCTAACACAATTTTTCTTTATTTTTCAGTAGATCACCTAACAAACTGCCGTCATAAATCCCTTGTTTAATGGCGGCGGTTAATACTTCTGGGCTATTCCATTTATAACGGCTCGTTACCACTTCCACATCGCAATGATAAAGGGATAAGCGTTGATTTAAGCGGGCTAAGAAAATCTCTTTTGCTGCCAATAAACAGGTGTTTAACATCACTTTTTTAGAAGAAAACATATTCACTAAACACATTAAATGGTAAGCCGTTAAATCAGCAATATGATGAATAATATCAACGGCTTTCCCATCATTTTTTTGTGCCTGTTCACATAAAAAGTGGATTTTTTCAATATTATCAATTTGTTGATTGTTGGGATACGCCAAATCAATCAATTTATAAATGGCTTTATGTGTTAGCTGATTGATGATTTGATTGCGTTCAATTTCAGGTAACTGATTATTAAGTTTATCCTGAATTGGGTTTAATCTTGGGGTGATGAGTTTATCAATATTCATTTTCGGCTGTTTGTTACATCGTAACACATCACCTTGCGATAGCACGCTTAAATTTATCCGCTCATCAAGTTGTAAAAATAAAACGTGATCACAACCAATCACGCTGCCCACAGAGCTTTCAGCAAACAGCCAAGTTTGGAAATAATCCGTAACCATTACTGGCATTTTGAAATAAGGGTGAAATAAGGCTTTCAAATCTAAGGTGAGCTGACGATTGCCAAGCTGATAAACATAGCGTTCTTCACTGTCTAACTCCCCTGTTACCGCAATGGAAAAAGTGATCACCTTATAAGGTTCAAGTTTTGTTTTTTCTAAAAACGCTTGCACATAGCTAACTAAAACCCGATCTAATTGGGCAAATTCTTCACGGCGTAAAGGAAAGGAATGTTCTGCCAGCGGTGTGCCATCTAATTCACAAAGAAAAATATCAAAGCGATCTTCGCTCAACACCGCACATAAAGACTGCCAGAAAAAAGGCGATACACATAAACCAATAGCTGGACGACCACGGTTTTCTGTATTTCGCACGGCTTTTTCAATAATTAACCGTTCGTTAATAAGCTGACGGGTTAAAGAAGTAATTGTCGCAGGGGCTAAGCGTGAGAGTTTTGAAAGGTCAATCCGCGAAATTTCTTCAAATTGCTCAATGAGTCGATACACTTTCCCTAGTTGCTGTAATTTTAAGACATACTTGTCTTGTTTTCTTTCCTTGATCATAACGCCTCATCGTTGATTAATTAGTCGATTAAATTTTTGAAATGAAATAATTGTTTTTTATATCAGGTTGCGATCTAAAAACAAGTTATTTACTTCAATTTTGTGGGCGACTTCACAAAAACAATCGCACAATTCATTTTGGCAAATTTTCTGACTTGCGGTAAACTAGGCACGTTTTTACGCTAATTTTTTTGATTGAGGTTTATATGACACAAATTGCCCCTATCGTAGATGTATTACAAGGCAAAATTCAAATCGGTGATCAAGTTACCGTGCGTGGCTGGGTGCGTACTCGCCGCGATTCTAAAGCAGGGCTTTCTTTCCTTGCGGTGTATGACGGCTCTTGCTTCGATCCTATCCAAGTGATCGTCAATAGCGACATTGCCAATTATCAAAATGAAATCCTACGCCTCACCACAGGCTGTTCGGTGATTGTAACAGGAACAGTGGTGGAATCCCCAGCACAAGGGCAAGCGGTGGAATTACAGGCGGAAAACGTGGAAGTAACAGGCTGGGTGGAAGATCCCGACACTTACCCAATGGCAGCTAAACGCCATAGCATCGAATATTTGCGTGAAGTGGCACATTTACGCCCGCGTACCAACATTATCGGTGCAGTAGCACGTGTACGCCATTGCTTAGCCCAAGCGATTCACCGTTTCTTCCACGAACAAGGCTTCTACTGGGTAGCTACCCCACTTATCACCGCTTCTGACACAGAGGGTGCTGGCGAAATGTTCCGTGTTTCCACCCTTGACTTAGAAAACCTGCCACGCACAGAACAAGGTGCGGTAGATTTTTCGCAAGATTTCTTCGGAAAAGAAGCGTTTTTAACCGTATCTGGTCAGCTAAACGGCGAAACTTACGCTTGTGCATTAAGTAAAATCTATACCTTTGGCCCAACATTCCGTGCAGAAAATTCAAACACCACTCGCCACTTGGCAGAATTCTGGATGGTTGAGCCTGAAATCGCCTTTGCGGATCTAAACGATAACGCAAAACTTGCGGAAGATATGCTTAAATATGTGTTCCGTGCGGTATTAGATGAACGTAAAGATGACTTAAAATTCTTTGAAAAACACGTTGATAAAGACGTTATCAGCCGTTTAGAAAACTTCATTAATTCTGATTTTGCACAAATTGATTACACAGATGCCATTGAAATCCTATTAAAATCAGGCAAAAAATTTGAATACCCAGTATCTTGGGGGATTGATTTGTCCTCAGAACACGAACGCTATTTAGCGGAAGAATATTTCAAATCCCCAGTGGTGGTGAAAAACTATCCAAAAGACATCAAAGCGTTCTATATGCGCTTAAATGATGACGGCAAAACCGTGGCGGCAATGGACGTATTAGCCCCAGGAATTGGTGAAATCATTGGTGGTTCGCAACGTGAAGAACGCCTAGATGTGCTAGATAAACGTATGCTTGAAATGGGTCTAAACCCAGAAGATTACTGGTGGTATCGCGATCTACGCCGCTACGGCACTGTGCCACATTCAGGCTTCGGTTTAGGTTTTGAACGTTTAATCGTTTATGTAACCGGCGTGCAAAATATCCGCGACGTGATCCCATTCCCACGCGCACCAAGAAACGCGAATTTCTAAAATTAAATGAAAAAAATGCGGTGATACAAAAAGTTCACCGCATTTTTTATTCTTTCATCTAGTCTTCTACAAACTCAAAAATATCAATTGTTCTAACAGCATTTAACATACTAGATACGCCTTTTACGATTCTCGCTTTGGATAATCTCTCACCAAGTGCAGGCAAAGTGATAGAGAATGAAAGTTTATTTGCCTCGTCAACATATAAACACCCTAATCTATGGTTTGCATTCCAATCATTCACTTTTTCTAAAGATAACATAGGCATAGCTACTACATAAACCAGTTGAATATCGCCATTTTCATACAACGCAATAAGATAGTTATTTCCATTAACCTTTAATACTGCGATATCTTCTTTCACTATAGTGACTGAACGATATCCTTCATCTAACAGAATTTCTTTTATTTCCTCTGCGGTATATTGATTACTCATAAATTCCTCCTCCATTTGAATTGCGAGTTGGGGTTACAGACATTTTGTCACGCATTTGGGCGGATAAATCAGTATCATAGCTTAATTTATCGGCAGGTTTAGTCAGATCATATTGGTATTTATTACCAAAACTATCTTTATAAAGAGTAGTTCCATTCTCTAAAATTGGAATAAGCATTTTAGCTCCTATAAATTTAGTATTTAAATTATTTTAAACGCACAAATATTTTTATTTGCAGGAGTGTTTGTTATCTCTGTAAAGAGATAACAACAGGGAGTATACTCCCGCTAAAAACGTTCAAGAAAACAAGCTAAAAAATACTGGTAGTATCGCGATATGGGTATTATGCTACACTAAAGACGTGAATTTTTAGGTTGAAATAAAGGTAAAGTACGGTAAAAAATTTTTGATTTTTTCACCGCTCTTTTATTCTTGTTAGATAACCTTATTCTTAATTTATTTAACTATTTCTTGCAACAACAAGGCTAACCCGCTTTGCCGTTTGGTTGGTTTTCTTACCGCACTTTTCCAGCTTTGTTCCGTACTAAACACAGTGGCTTGGCTTTTGGCACGAGTAATGCCAGTGTAAACTAATTCGCGGGATAAAATCGGGTTGGGTTCAGTGGGTAACACCATAAAAGCGTGATCAAATTCAGAACCTTGCGATTTATGCACGGTCATCACAAAAGCGGGGTCGTGGCTTGGAATTCGGCTGGCTAATTCCCGTGTGCCATTTTCAAAATAAAAATGTCCGCGTGCCTTTCCTTGTTCATCAAAATTCAATAAATACAACCCAACATCACCATTATATAAGCCCACATTGCTGTCGTTTTGCGTAATCATAATAGGTTTACCGAGATAATGTTCACGCGCTTGATTAAATTGCACTAAGCCTTTTGCACGCAACCCCTCTGCAATGCCTTGATTGAGTTTTTCACTGCCCAACTCCCCTACGCGTAATGCGGTAAGATAACGCACTTTGTTAAATGCGGTGAAAATTTGCTGAATTTTTTCTGAATCTAACGGCTGATTTTGCGCCGTAATTTGCTGAATTAAGGTTAAAAAATCGGCGTAATTTTGCACCGCACTTTGCACAATCAGATTGGCACAATATTGCTGATACGCCACCGTATTCACGTCCATCGCTTGGGCAAATTGCATAAAATCCACTAAGGTTAAGGGTGAATTTGTTACAACATCACTTTTCGCCAAATCCCCTGCTTGCAACAGCTGCCAGCTTTCTTCGGCTTTGCCTTGATTAATCAGTTTCGCGAGCTGACCAATGGCGGAATGTTCATCAAAACGATGGCTTTGGGTTAAATGGCAAAGGTGATCGCGAATGGGATTTCCTTTATCCACCGCTGGCAAATGTTGCCCTGTGGTTTGTTGTAAATAAGCCACAAAATCAGGGCTATATCCTTGCGCAAGAAATTTGCCTAACTCCGCCAAAATCGCCCCTGCCTCCACGGAAGCAAGCTGATCTTTATCGCCTAACAAAATCAATTTGGTTTGCGGTTTTAGCGCCTGTAACAATTTCGCCATTAGGGATAAATCAATCATTGAAGATTCGTCCACCATCAGCACATCAATGAGCAAAGGGTTTTGTTTATTATGGCGTGGCGTTTCTTCATAAAAACGAACACCAAGCAAGCGGTGCAAGGTTTCAGGTTGGGTAGGAATGGCTGCAATTAAGGTTTCAGGCAAGGCTAGCTCTGCTTGTAAGCGAGCCAAGGAATTGTCCATACTCTCTTTTAACCGCGCGGTGGCTTTGCCGGTCGGCGCAACCAGTTTGATACGTAAACCTTGCTGATACAAATCCTGCAAAGCAAGCAACAAGCGCGTTACGGTGGTGGTTTTGCCCGTTCCCGGCCCACCACTGATTAAGGTGAAAGGCTGTTTCAACGCCATTGCCACCGCAATTTCTTGCCAATTAATTTGCGTTGGTTGTGGTGAAGCTGGAAAATATTTTTGCAAAATGGTCGCAATGGCTTGCGGATCGAAAGTGCGGTCAAAAATTGCGGGATTTTGCACCGCACTTTGTTTTTTACGTTGATTTTCTGAATGGTGTTCAGTGCGTTTAATGGCATTAGCAAAATATTCCGCCACACGATATTCATCTTGCCAAATGCGATAAAAATACAAGGCGTTAAACTGAAATACCAAAGGGGCAACCTTGCTTTTCGGCTCAGTGGTAAACGCAATATGATCCTGCAATTCTGCAATCCATTGAGTAACGGGCAGAAAGCCTATTTGTTCATTAATGCGGTTTGCGTATTCTCGTTCGCTGTAAGGCAACAAATTCTGTAGCAGATTTTCTTCAAGCAACAAACAGCTATGCCCCTGCAAATAAGAATAGTTGCACAACGCCGCCAATAAAATCGCTAAATTTTGTTGGTGTAAGGAATAGGATTTACCTTGTTGTTTTTCGGAGATCAGCCGTGCAAAATGGTAATCGCCCTCGCTAAACACGCCTTTTTCTTTCAGTTCTTTAATTAGCCCAAGCATTAAAATAATTCCTCCAAGGCTTGAATTAGCCGCCAATCTGGCTTATCAAAATAAATGCCGTTTTGATCTTGCCCGTTCATTCCACGCAAGAATGTGTAAATCACGCCCCCAAAATCTCGCTCATATTGATAATCTGGATCACGGCTTTGTAAATAACGGTGCAACGCCAAGGTGTAAAGCAAATATTGCCAGTCATAAAAACCGTTTTTCATCACTTCAGGCAACTGCGTCGGCTGATAATTTTCCAGTTGATGACCAAGCAAATTTGATTTGTAATCCAACACATAATATTTGCCCTGATGACGAAACACGAGATCGATAAAGCCGCGCAACATTCCTTGCAAACGCTCAAAAATCAGATTTTGCGAAGAATGTGGGTGATAATTTTGCAAGGCTCGGTTAAACGCCGTGGCGTCAAAGGCTTTATTGAGTTTCAAATAAAATTGCATTTCTTTTAAGCAATCTTGTTGTTGAATTTGGGCAAGGGTTAAGCTTTCCCCTAGCAATAATGGGCTGTGATAAATGGCGTTAAACCATTGTTGCAAGGTGGAAATCCATTGCTCATCAAGCTGTAACAGTTGGCATAATTTAGCTAAATTTTGCTCATCAAGGGCGGATTGTGCGGTATTTTTTTCTAAATATCGGTGCAAAATCGTCCCCACGCGCACGCCACTTGGTAAATCAAAAGGGCTATAACCTTGCGGATAAGCATTTTCATTTTCTTGTGGTGGTGCATTGTCTTCGCTTAAGTTTGCTGTTGGCGGCAGGTTGAAATCGTAATCCTTACCTTGATCAA
Source organism: Avibacterium gallinarum (assembly GCF_002921135.1). Taxonomy (GTDB): domain Bacteria; phylum Pseudomonadota; class Gammaproteobacteria; order Enterobacterales; family Pasteurellaceae; genus Avibacterium; species Avibacterium gallinarum. The sequence goes on from NZ_PQVJ01000006.1 coordinate 94,697, forward strand.
AAACTGACGAAATTTGCCCCGCACTTTCATTTTCTGCCTGTAATTTCAATTTATTACGCTGATGCTTATGCACTATATCAGTGAAACTGGTTACCCCCCAATGATATTCAATGTTGCCGTTAAATATAGCTGGACTAAAGATTTGATTGTGAGAAGCGGAAACTAAAGGCGCGCTTGCTTCAAGATCTTCGATACTTCGAATGGCAACATTCTGCTCGCCCACTTTTTGCTGTAGGGCTTGCAATAATGAGCGGGTGTCATAGGCTTCGGATAATGTTATCTTTTCGCCAATTGTCCCTTCACTTAGGGCATAAAGCAAGCCATTCCATTTTTTCTCAAAGGATTTCGGCAGACAACACGCCACTTGGTATTTAGCGCGGGTGAGCGCCACATAAAGCAAACGCATTTCTTCTGCCAAATTTTCTTTCAAAACCAGCGCCGACTGCTGATTTTCCATATCCCACAACACTTGATCTTTTGCGTAATAGGTGGTGATGGTATCTTTGACACCTTTCGCAGGGGAGGCAATAAAGGGCAGCCATACCAAATCATAAGCCAAGCCTTTTGATTTATGAATCGTCACGATTTTCACTAAATCTCGTTCGCTTTCTAAACGAATACTTTCTTGCATTCGATCTGTGCCTTGAATTTGCTTTTCAAACCAACGCAATAAGGCGGCTTCGCTTTCGTTTAAGCGGCTAGCTTGCTGTAAAAGCTCTGCCAAGTGCAAGAAATCGGTTAAAATACGCTCCCCTTGGCTACGCACAAGCAAGCGTTGGGTGAGTGGATTTTCTTCATTCAACAATAATTGGTGCAGCATCACCAAAATGCCTTTTTGTTGCCAGGTTTTTTGATAGGCAAAAAAGGCTTCCACCCATTGTTCCCACAGATTTTCATCTTGCTTGATTTGATAAATTTCCGCACTGGTTAAGCCAAATAATCGGGTGGCAATGGCGTTGAGAATGTGGCGCTCATTCAATGGGTTTAAACAAGCCTGCAAAATTAACGCCAATTCCTGCGCGGTTTCGCTGTCAAACACATTGCTTTTATCCGACAAATACACCGAAGCAATGCCTAAATTTCGCAAGGCAGTTTTAACGCTCAGCGCTTCTTTCCAACTGCGTACTAGCACGGCGATATTTTTGGCTTGCAATGGCTCATCGCCAAATTTTGCTTGATTTTGCACCGCACTTTTTAACCATTGTTGAATGGAAATGGCGCAGGTTTCGGCAAATTGCTCTTGATTATAGGCATCGCCTAAATAGCAACTTAAAGCTGGCTCATCTTGTCCGTTAAGGTTAAAGTGCGGTAGATTTTTCCCTGCTTTTACGGGCTCAAACTGAATTTCATCAAATAAAAATGGCGCTGGCTGTGCAAAATCAAAAATCCCATTAACACATTGAATTAATGCGGCGGTGGAACGCCAGTTTTCTTTCAGTGTAAAACGCTGGTTGGCTTGTTGCGAAGCCTTAAAATAAGTAAAAATATCTGCGCCACGGAATTGATAAATAGACTGTTTCGGATCGCCAATCATAATAAAGCCTGAAGCTGTAGGCTGCGATTGTTGCGGCGGATTTTCGATATAAATTTTAGAAAAAATTTGATACTGCTGGGCGTCTGTATCCTGAAATTCGTCAATCATTGCAAAGGGATATTGATTGCGAATCAGCGCGGCTAATTCTTGCCCATTCTCACCACACAAACCTTCGCGCACCAAACGCAGCAAATCATTAAAGCCTTTTTGCGTGTGATGTTTTTTGTAATCAAACAATTTTTGTCGAATAGTGCGAATAGAATGGTAAAGCACAATGGGCAACGTGAGGGAAATGCCTTCCGACTGTTCAATCAGTTTTTCCGCTTGGCTTAATAAAGAATGTTGCAAAGGCTCAAAATCTGCTTTGGTTTTGGCAGCAATATCTTTTTCCGTAAAATAAATGAGAATATCAGGTAAGCTATAATTATCGAGATCTTCCGCCCACGCACGCATTTTCTCAAAGCGTCCCCGCATATGATCTGCTCGGTAATTTTTAATTTGTGCTTTATTCTTTTCTAGAAATTCTGCGAGTTTTTGTTCATTCGCCAACCATTCTTGCTTAAACTCATCAATCGCCTGATAGCGAGCCAATAAATGTTGTTGGAGAAATTCATCAAGAGAAAGGTCAAGCAGGCTTGGATCAGAAAGTGCCACATCAAAGGTTTCTTTATCTAGATAATCCTTAATTTTTTTCAGTAATTCCTGTGGCGATTTTAAGTTTTCATAAACCCATTTCGCCACGATGACAGGCTGATGATAAAATGCTTCGCGCCAAAATTCATTGGTGAGGCGTTCGAGCAATTCGCTTTCATCTCTCACCAATTCCAAATTAAAATGCACGCCCGAATTAAAGGCATATTGCATTAGCATACGGCGACAAAAACTGTGGATCGTGTAAATCGCGGCGGTATCCATACTCTGCTCCGCCCAATTAAGGCGTTGAATCGCCAAAGGAATATCCGGCAAACTTTGTACAAGCTCGCCAAGCAAAGGATCGCCACCTTGGCTAAACACGTCTAAATCCTGTGTAGCTTGATATTGCAAAAGCAGCTGTTTGCTATGGTAAATCCTTGCGCGAATACGCTCGCGCAGCTCTTGCGTTGCCATTTCGGTAAAGGTTACCACGAGAATTTTATCCACCGATAATGGCTGGCTAAAACAGTTCTCCCCTGCTTGTAACAGCAAGCGAATATACAAGGACGCCATTGTATAGGTTTTGCCCGTTCCCGCAGACGCTTCGATCAGGCTAACGCCCTGCAACGGCATTGTGGCTGGATTGAGTGTTTGCGTTTTTGTCGTCATCATAAATTAAAAATTCAGTACCTTATCTGCTTCCATTGTCCAATCTGCAAGCTCAATTAATGTGCCAATTTCCACCCCATCAGCAAGCGGTGCATTGTGAATACCGCGTGCATTGGCACAGGTTTTGCATAATTTAATAGTCGCTCCTTGTGCGGTGAGAATTTCGATCATTTGTTGTAAATGATAGCCCTCCGCTGGCTGCTGCTGAGCTAAACCGCCCACCACGGCATCAGACATAAAAAATAAGCGTAATTGCACCGCACTTTTATATTGCTCTTGTAACTGCAAGGCAAGGCGTAAAGCGCTGAAAAAATGTTCATCGCCATAAGGGGAAGAATGCACAATAAATAAGATGTTTTGCATAAGAATGTCCTTTTGAGATCGGTTTGAGAGCAGATAGTCGCTTGATTAAGCTGCATTAATCATACTGCCTATAATGCGTTATGCTCGCTTATTTTACACTGATAAGGATAATAAAAAAGTGGGCATTTGCGATTTGCCCACTTTTGTTAAGATGTTTGCTCAAAAACTTAGTTTAATTTGAGCGGTTGGATTTTCCAGATTTTTTGCGCATATTCTTCAATGGTTCTGTCTGATGAGAAAAAGCTCATATTGACAATATTTTGCAATGCGCTGTTCGTCCACGCTTTTTGATCACGGTATTTTTCATCAACCCGTTTTTGTGCTTCCACATAGCTTTGGAAATCAGCAAAGGATTGATAATAATCGTGATAACACAAGCCATTGAGTAAATCTTGATAACGGTGCGGGTCATTCGGGGAGAAGAAGCCTGATGTGATTTGGTCAATCACACGGCGTAACTGTTCATTGCTTTGGTAAATATCGTATGGGCGGTATCCATTACGACGTAACGCCTCCACTTCCTCAACGGTATGACCAAAAATGAAAATGTTATCTTCGCCCACGTTTTCCAAGATTTCTACGTTTGCCCCGTCTAATGTGCCAAGGGTTAATGCGCCATTAAGAGCGAACTTCATATTACTTGTGCCTGATGCTTCCGTTCCTGCGAGAGAAATTTGCTCGGAAATATCCGCAGCAGGAATGATGATCTGAGCAAGGCTGACGCTGTAGTTTGGAATAAACACCACTTTCAGGCGACCTTGCAAGCGTTCATCGTTATTGATGATTTTCGCCACATCATTGATTAAATTAATGGTTTGTTTCGCCGCATAATAGGCTGATGCCGCTTTCCCTGCAAGAATGAATACGCGTGGTGTCCAGTCTTTTTCTGGATTCTCTAGCATTTCGTTATAACGTGCAACGATATGCAAGACGTTGAGAATTTGACGTTTGTATTCGTGGATACGCTTCACTTGCACATCAAATAAGGCATCAGGGTTTAATTCAATCCCCAATTCTTTTTTCACATAGTCGGCTAAACGCTGTTTGTTCGCACGTTTAATCGCGGGAATGGCTTGTTGCACTTCTGCGTCATTGATATGGGCTTTGAGTTCCGTCAATAAGCTCAAATCACGTCGCCATTCTGTGCCGATATAACGGTCAAATAAGGCGGAAAGATCTGGGTTTGCCACTGCAATCCAACGGCGTGGCGTAATCCCATTGGTTACATTGGTGAAGCGTTCTGGGTAAATATGAGCAAAATCCGCAAAGGTTGAAGTAACCATTAAATCTGAATGGATTGCCGCTACCCCATTGACTTTGTGCGATCCCACAACGGATAACCAGCCCATACGCACTTTGCGTACATCGCCTTCTTCAATTAAAGATACGCGGCGAATGAAATCATCGTCTGTGGTTACATAAGTGCGGACATATTCTAAGAAATAATCATTGATTTCAAAGATAATTTGTAAATGGCGCGGTAAGATTTTCGCCATCATTTCCACTGGCCAAGTTTCTAATGCTTCCGACATCAAGGTGTGGCAAGTGTAAGAGAAAATGCGGCGGCACATATCCCACGCGGTTTTCCAATCATAACCTTCTTTATCCACTAAAATATACATTAATTCCGGAATGGCTAAGGCTGGGTGGGTATCATTTAAGTGGATTGCTACTTTATCGGCAAGATTTTTCACGCTGCCGTGAGTGCGTTTGTGACGTTTGATAATATCTTGTAACGATGCGGAAACTAAGAAATACTCTTGGCGTAAACGCAATTCGCGTCCTGCCCAAGTGGAATCATCAGGGTATAACACGCGAGAAACGTTTTCACTCGTGGCACGTTGTTCTACCGCACGGAAATAATCGCCACGATTAAATTCTGCCAAGTTGAAAGAATCCCCTGCGTGCGCGCTCCATAAACGTAAGGTTGCCGCACTGTCATTGGCATAGCCTGGGATCATTTGGTCATAAGCCAATGCGACAATTTCTTCCTTGCTATCCCACACACATTTTTTGCCTTCAAAATGAATATGTCCACCGAATTGGATATTGAAACGTTTAGATGGACGAATAAATTCCCAAGGCGCGCCTTTTTCTAACCAAGCATCAGGTTTTTCTACCTGTTTGCCGTCTTCAATGGCTTGTTGGAACATTCCGTATTCATAACGAATACCATAACCCATACCGGGGATTGCAAGGGTGGCAATCGAATCCATAAAGCACGCAGCTAAGCGCCCTAAACCACCGTTACCTAAACCAGGATCAACTTCTTTTTCGATGATTTCTTCTAAATCCACATCAAGCTCTGCTAACGCGTCTTTAGCAAGGGTGTAAACGCCCTCTGCAATCAACGCATTAGATAGCGTGCGTCCCATTAAATATTCCATTGATAAATAATAAACACGGCGTGTTTTTTCATCACGAGATTGGCGTGCGGTAGAAATCCAGCCTTCCGTTACAAGATCGCGCACCGCATAAAGGGTGGCGTTTAGCCAATCACGTTGGCTTGCTTCTTGTGGGGAACGTCCAATTAAGAAAATCAGTTTATACACAATCGCTTTTTTCAGTGATTCTGTCGTCTGCTTAGGTTGGTTATAAGAGAATGGAAAATCAGTGTTATCCATTGTCATAAGTGGCTCTCCTAATCTATTTCAAATTAAAATCGGCGTATTTTTATCCTTTTCGCATAAAAATACAACAAAAATTAGCCTAAAATCGCAGATTTTTCCACCGCACTTAGATTTTAGGCAAAATATAATGAGGCTATAAAATACGTTGATATAACTCTTGATAATGTCTTGCGGCAATTTGCCAGCTGAAATCTTGCTCCATTGCCACCACGCGCACGCTTTGCCATAGGCGTTGTTTTTGCCAAAGAGCAAAGGCGTTGTTAATCGCCCAACTTAACCCTTGTGCATCAGCATCATTAAATACAAATCCTGTGGCTTTGCGTGCTTTGATGTTTTCAGAATAGCTATCCACCACTGTATCCGCCAAGCCGCCTGTGGCGCGCACTAATGGTAACGTGCCGTATTTCAAGCCATAAAGTTGGGTTAAGCCACAAGGCTCAAAACGGCTTGGTACTAAAATCACATCACCACCCGCAATAATTAGGTGTGATAAGGCTTCATCGTAACCAATTTTTACTGCGATATTTTCAGGATAACGTTCTGCAAGGTGGCGTAATCCTTCTTCTAAATGCGGTGCGCCTGAGCCAAGTAAAGCAAGCTGACCGCCTTGTTGTACAATGGTTTCGGCACTTTGAATAAGTAGATCCACGCCTTTTTGTTCCGTTAAACGGGTAACCATAACAAATAACAAGGCATCAGGCTGTTGAGGAAGATTGAAATAGGCTTGCAGTTTTTCTTTATTTTTGCGTTTGCCTGTCATTGCTTTTAATTTGTAATGATCTTCAATGTAGTGATCCACATTCGGGTTCCAAATTTGCTCATCAACCCCATTCAGAATGCCGACTAATCGTCCTTGATGCGCTAAGGTTTGTAGTAAACCTTGCAAACCGTAGCCAAATTCTGGCGTGGTGATTTCTTTGGCATAGGTTGGGCTAACAGCGGTAACCACATCGGAATAATAAAGCCCTGATTTCAAATAAGAAATTTGTCCGTGCAACTCTAAACCATCAATATGGAACATTTCCAACGGCAGACCTAGTTCAAACAAATGGTGATAAGAAAACACGCCTTGATAAGCGAGATTATGAATGGTAAATACCGATTTTGCAGGACGGCCTTTAAGCACTAAATAAGCACTGGTTAATCCAGCGTGCCAATCGTGCGCATGCACCACTTCCGCTTGCCACCACGCATCTAAGCCCACCGCAAGCTCTGCCCCAACCCAACCGAGCAAAGCAAAGCGTTTATAGTTGTCAGCGTAATCGTTATACCATTGATCGTGGTAAGGATTACCCTCTCTAGCATACAAATGCGGCGCATCAATTAAATAAACGCCTAGCCCGTTATATTCACCATAACGTAGCACAATATGCCCAGCAAAATTATCAAATTCCGCCACCACAACGGTGTTAGGAATACCTGCGGCAATGGCAGGATAAGCAGGCAGTAAAATTCGGGTGTCCATTCCAATTTGCTGTTGCGCAAAAGGCAATGCGCCCATCACATCAGCTAATCCGCCAGTTTTGAGTAACGGATAAAGTTCTGAACAAACGTGTAAAACTCTCATTCTTTTTATTCCTTAAAACAGAGAAATACGGTGAAAATTCATAAAAATTCCACCGCACTTCTCTTGGCTTTGTATTAATCTAAATGGGCTTCAAAGGCGATTTTTTCACCATTGAGCTTCTTTAACATTGAAGCGGTAACTAGCACGACACCGCCGCTACTCACTCTAAAACGTTTGCTATCCAGTTCTAAATCCACACCAATTTGCATTCCATCTGGAATCACACTATGGCGATCGATGATACAGCGTTTGAGCGTACAATTTTTACCAATAGTTACTTGCGGTAGCACCACACTGTGATCCACCAATGAACCCTCTTGCACGGTAACGCGATCAAATAGAACAGAATAGCTAATGGACGCATCGGTAATCACGCAACCACCTGAAATCAAACAGTTATCTACTGGTTTAATGTCTGATTTGCTATAAAAGAATTTTGACGGGTAAGTTTGCGTTGGGTTACCACGAATTGGCCAGCGCTGATCATAAATATCCAACTGTGGATTTTCAGAAACCAAGTCAATGTTGGATTGCCAGAAACTGTCCAATGTTCCCACATCACGCCAGTAAATTTCGCCATCGGTGTTGCGTCCCATACAAGAACGGCTAAATGGGTGGGCATAAAGCGTGCCTTCTTCTAAACATTTTGGCAACACATCTTTACCGAAATCGTGGGAAGTGTAAGGAGTGTTCACTTCACGCTCTAAAATATCGTAAAGGTAATCGGCGTTAAACACATAAATCCCCATCGAAGCTAAGGATACGTTAGGTTTGCCTGCCATTGCTGGGGGATCTTTCGGTTTTTCCACAAAGGCTTTTACTTTAAGATTTTCGTCCACTGCCATTACACCAAATTCGCAGGCTTTTTCTCGCTCTACTTCAATACAGCCCACCGTACATTTTGCATTGCTAGAAACGTGATCGAGCAACATTTGGCTGTAATCTTGTTTGTAGATGTGATCGCCTGCCAAAATCAGAATGTATTTCGGGCAGTAATGATCGCGAATAATCGCCATATTTTGATACACCGCATCTGCCGTGCCACGATACCAAGTGGAATCATCAATTTGCTGACGCGCTGGGAGCATATCAATGAACTCACCCCGCTCTTGCGGTAAAAATGACCAACCTTTTTGCAAATGGCGTAATAAAGAATGTGCCGCATATTGGGTAACCACACCAATATGGTTTAGCCCTGAGTTAATACAGTTGGATAAGGCAAAATCAATAATTCGTCTGTTGCCGCCAAAATAAAGTGCCGGTTTTGCGCGTTTATCTGTTAGCTCATAAAGTCTTGAGCCACGTCCCCCTGCTAAAATTAACACCAAGGTATCTTTCACAAGATCATATTTATTTGGTGATTTTGATATACTGTTGCTCATTGCATTTTCCTCGCATTAATTTATTGATTGCTCAATAGTCATTTCCTTTTTTCTCGTGCAACATACGAATGCGAGATCATTTACAGCCCATCGATTTCCTTGCATTTGTACCGATGCACCGCTATACACAACTTCCCATTTCCCATCTGGCAACAAGAATGTTTGTAATTCTGCTTTTGCATTGATTAAAAGTAACCAATCTTCATCTAATTGAATTTGTATTGCTTTGCTATGGGGATTGTGCCAATCTTCCACACGCATTAATTCCCCTTGTGGATTGCGCCATTGCACATTGTCATCTGTCCACCATTGATCCCGTTGTAGGCTTGGGATCGTTTTACGCAATGCAATAAATTGTTTTACCGCTTCAAATAAGTGCGGTTGAAATTCCTGCCAATTTAACCAAGTGATTTCGTTATCTTGGCAATAGGCGTTATTGTTGCCTTGTTGGCTATGCCCAAATTCATCACCAGCTAGCAGCATTGGCGTGCCATTGGCTAACAATAAACAGCCTAGCAAGCCACAAGCGCTTAGAAAGCGTTGATATTTCACGTCATCAGGGATATTTTCCACGCCCTCTATGCCGTGGTTATAACTATAATTTTCATTACGCCCATCACGGTTTTGCTCGCCATTGGCAAGATTATGTTTTTCGTTATAACTGGTGAGATCGCACAGGGTAAAGCCATCGTGCGCCGTGATAAAATTCACCGAATTATGCGGCTTGCGATCGCCATTTTGATAAATGTCGCTTGAACCTGCGAAACGTTGCGCAAAACCGCCTAATTCACCACTTTTCCACAGCCAAAAACGGCACATATCATCACGGAAACGATCGTTCCATTCGGCAAAATAGCTCGGGAAATTGCCTACTTGATAGCCCCCCTCGCCAATGTCCCAAGGTTCTGCAATAAATTTACAGTGCTGTAAACGTGGCTCTTGCGCGATTTCTGCAAACAACTGTGCCTGTGGGTTAAAGTCTGGGGTTTCTCTGCCTAACACTGTGGCAAGATCAAAACGAAAACCATCAATATGGCATTCTTCTACCCAATAAATTAAGCAATCCAACACCCAACGGCGAGTAATATCATTGGCTAAATTTAAGGTATTGCCGCAGCCTGTGGCGTTTAGATATTCCCCTTGTGGGTTTTGCCAATAGTAAGTCCGATCATCAATTCCACGCTGGCTAAAGGTTGGAAAATGTTTTTCTGATTCCATACTGTGGTTGAATACCACATCTAAAATCACTTCAATGCCCGCTTGGTGAAGTGCGCGAACCATTGTTTTAAATTCGCTTAATGGCGTTGTGCCTGTCTGCCCTGACCAATATTCCGATTCCACCGCAAACATTGCTAAAGGGCTGTATCCCCAATAATTGGCTAAGCCTTTTTCCTGTAAATGGGGTTCATCAAGGTGATAATTTATGGGCAAAATTTCCACCGCACTTATGCCAAGTTCTTTTAAATAGGCGATCATTGTGGGGTGCGCTAAACCCGCATAAGTGCCACGAATGGCTTCAGGCAAATCTTCTCTCAGTTGCGTGAAACCTTTAACGTGCAATTCATAAATAATGGTTTCTGCCCAAGGTGTGGCTAAGGGTTTATCACCTTGCCAATCAAACGCTTCGCTTTCCAATACGGCTTTTGGGGCAAGATGCGCGTTATCTCTCAGATCACTAAGCAAAAACCATTGCCGTTTTTCATCGCTACTTAAATCTGGCTTGCCGATGACAGCTTTGGCATAAGGATCAAGCATTAATTTTTGTGGGTTGCACAATGCGCCGTCTTTTCCTGTAATACGAAAGCCATATTGCGTGCCATAAGGCAAATCGCCCACCCACAAATGCCAAACATCATCGCTTTGGTACATTTCCAGTGGCAATTCTTGTCCATCAAAAAATAAACATAATTTGACGTTTTCTGCGCAGGAAGAAAATAAGGCAAAATTCCACCCCACTTTTTTCTCACCTGAATCATATTGCAAAATTTCAACGCTACTTCCTAAGGGATAAGGCTTTCCTACCGCCGTGCTGATCATTGTGCTATCCATTTATCCGTTTTACTTATGCTTTTTTCTTCGTGGCTTTTTTGCTTTTAGCTGTATTGGCTTTCGTTACGCTTGCCGCTTTTTCAGTTTTCGCTGTTTTCGCCTTTTGCCCTTTTTCTGCTGCGTCCGTTTTTTCAGCTTTTTTCACTTTTTCTGCTTTTGTACTTTGCGCTTTTTTTGTACTTTTTGCAGGCTTTTTCCATTTTAAATAAATGGTTGCCAATGGCGGAATGGTTACGGAAATAGAATGATCTTTATCGTGGCTTGGAATTTCTTCACTCACCACTTCCCCTTGGTTGCCCACGTTAGAACCTTGGTAGAAATAAGAATCCGTATTAAGAATTTCTTCATACACGCCTGCTTCATTCACGCCAAAGCGATAATCATAACGTGGCACTGGCGTGAAGTTACTGATCACAATAATGCGCTCATCATCGCGGCTGCAACGCTCAAACACGAACACAGAATTTTGATAATCGTCCACCACAAGCCAATTAAAGCCTTTTGGATCGCAATCTAATTGGTATAGCGCAGGGTGATTTTGATAAGTGCGGTTTAAATCTCGCACTAAATTTAATACGCCTTTATGCCAGCCACCGCCAATACTTTCATCAAGCAAGAACCAATCTAGGCTTTCTTGATAATTCCATTCACGTCCTTGCGCAAATTCGTTGCCCATAAAGAGCAATTTTTTACCTGGATAGCCCCACATATAGCCATAATAAGCACGCAAATTAGCAAATTGTTGCCACGCATCACCCGGCATTTTTCCGATCAGTGAGCCTTTGCCGTGTACGACTTCATCGTGAGAAAGTGGCAACACAAAGTTTTCGCTATATTGATACATCATTCCAAAGGTCATTTGATCGTGATGATGTTGGCGATAAATCGGATCTCTTTTCATATAGGCAAGGGTGTCGTTCATCCAGCCCATATTCCATTTGAAGTGGAAACCTAAACCGCCGTCTTGCGGTGGGTGGGTAACGCCAGCAAAGGACGTGGATTCTTCCGCAATGGTAATTGCCCCCGCATTTTCCGTACCAAGGACATAATTGGTATGTTTTAAAAACTCAATGGCTTCTAAATTTTCACGGCCGCCATATTGATTTGGAATCCACTCGCCGTCTGAGCGGCTGTAATCGCGGTAAATCATTGATGCCACTGCATCGACACGCAAGCCATCTAAACCAAAGCGTTCAAGCCAATATAACGCATTGCCTGATAAGAAGTTTTTTACTTCGTGGCGGCCGTAGTTATAAATTAAGGTATTCCAATCTTGATGATAGCCCTCTCTTGGATCGGCGTGTTCATACAACGCCGTACCGTCAAAGGCTACCAAACCGTGAGTATCACTTGGGAAATGCCCTGGCACCCAATCTAAAATCACATTAATGCCAGCTTCGTGGGCTTTATCGACTAAGCGTTTAAAGCCTTCTGGTGTGCCAAAACGGCTGGTTGGCGAATAAAGTCCAATAGGCTGATAGCCCCAAGATCCGTCAAATGGAAATTCCGATAAAGGCAGAAATTCAATATGGGTAAAGCCCATTTCTTTCACATAAGGAATAAGCTCGTCTGCAATTTGGTCATAATCTAGCCAGAAATTATTTTCCAGATTACGCCGCCAAGAACCTAAATGCACTTCATAAATAGAAATTGGCTGATCGAACTGGTTCGCTTTGCGGCGTTGTTCGGTCATTTCCACCACATCTGGCAATGGGCTAATTTGTGAAGCCGTATCAGGGCGAAGCTGTGAGCTAAAGGCATAAGGATCGGCTTTTAAGCGTAGCTGATCGTTGCAATCTAACACTTCAAACTTATACAGTTGTCCAAGCGCTGCTTTTGGCACAAATAATTCCCAAATCCCACTGGACGCGTGAAAACGCATTGGGTGGCGGCGACCGTCCCAATAGTTGAAATCGCCCACCACAGAAACTCGTTTCGCATTCGGCGCCCATAAACGGAAATTCACGCCCGACACGCCTTCACATTCCATAAAATGCGCACCGAGAATTTCATAAGGACGTAAATGAGAACCTTCTGCCAACAACCAATTATCTAGCTCTTGAATCATTGGGTGGAAGCGATAAGGATCTTCAATAATTTGTGGTTCATTGCCCCAATAAACTTCAAGCTGATACGCAAAAAAACTGCGTGTATCAGGCACTACACCGGCGAAAAAACCACGTTCATCAAGACAATCTAATTCGCACACCTTTTGCTGATTTTCTTTATTAACAATCACGACTCTATCCGCATCAGGCAATAACACGCGGATTTCAATGCCTTTTTCTGTTTCGTGCATACCTAACACGGAAAACGGATCGGAATGTGTGCCGTTGAAAAACGCATTAATGGTTTCTTGTGGAAGGAATTTATTCATATAAACCTCTTATCGCAGACGCGCTTGGTTAATTTCGGTTAAAAGTGCGGTGATTTTTTCGTCAGAAAAGATTTCTTCAATGGAACGATATAATCTCATTCGCCAATTTGGATATTCCAATGACGTCCCTGGTAAATTGAAGGAAATTTCTTGCTCCAATAAATTTTCTAACTGTACGCCAATGAGCTTGGTTTGGCTTTCTGCCAAATAAAGATGAATCACCCGCATTAAGTTTTGGTGCATTGCCATACTGAGCGCATCGCCCCAGTAATCATCAGGTAAATATTGATCGCGGTGCAGACTATTGAGTAAGGCCTGTTTGTCAATGACACGCTGATCATATTTCTGTTTCAACACGTCTCCTTGTAACACGCCAAGTTGGGCGAAAAGTTCCAAATCGCGGCAATGCCAAAAGCTACTTAAAGACGGAACATCGTGCGTGCCAATAGTGGCAAAGGCGTTAATTGGGAAAGCGTGCTTATCAGGATATTGCAAATTACGTTGTTCAAAATACAGCACAAAATAGGAAAAAATCTGAAATTCATTTAATTTCCACCGCACTTCATCAGGCACAGTGCCTAAATCCTCGCCCACTACAAGACATTGATTACGCTGGCTCTCAATGGCTAAAATTGCCATTAATTCAGCAAAAGGATAATGCACGTAAAGCCCATCTGCGGCAGTTTTTTCAGGGGGAATAAGCCATAAGCGGAACAGTCCCATAATGTGATCAATGCGCAGCACACCAAAATGCTGCATATTGGCACGCAATAATTCAATAAAAGGCTGAAAACCGCGAGCTTTTAACTCAGTCGGATTATAAGGCGGAATATTCCAATTTTGCCCCACTGGGCCAAGTGGATCAGGCGGAGCGCCCACAGAAGCATCAACGCAATAAAGCGCAGGATCAGCCCATACATCCGCACTGCCCCTTGAGCTGCTTACGGCTAAATCGCCATAGATACCTAAGCGCATTCCTTTCGCTTGGCATAAGGTTTGCAGATGATTGAGCTGTTCTTGCGCCAGCCATTGTAGCCAGCAATAAAACATCACTTGGTCTTTGTGCTGACGGATTAATTTATCCCGTTGTTTATCATTAAGTTGTTGATATTGTTGCCAACCCAGCCAACCAATTTGATTTTCTTGCTCAATGGCTTGATGGTAACTTTGGCGATCCAACCATTCAAATAAGCCTTGATATAACAAGCCTCTGCCCTGTTGTTTAACAAAATCCGCAAAGGCTTTTTGTCGTTGCTGCATTTTTGCCGCACGGCTACGTTGGAAATAAGCATAAAGTTTCTCAAGTACGGTGAATTTTAGCTGCGTAATTTCCGTATAATTCACTTGCTCTGCTTGGCGTAACACCGCAAGTTGCTGTTGAATATTCTCTTGATTCAGCCAATTTTGCACGGATTTACACAATTTATATTCTGGCAGCTGGTCAATGGCAAGGTAAAGCCAATTCAAATAGCGTCTTGATGCTGAACTATAAGGACTTGCCCATTCAGGCACGGCGGAATACATTGCGTGTAAGGGGTTAATCCCGATAAATTCTGCCCCATATATCACGCCCTGTTCCACCAAATAAGCCAAATCAGCAAAATCCCCAATCCCCCAATTTCGTGCTGAACGTAAACTATAAAGCTGAACATTCAAGCCCCACGCTTTTTGCTGTTGAAAAATCGCAGGTTGATAGGCGGTTTTCGGGCTAACGAAAAGGCGAACGTGGTAATTTCTTTCGCGGCTGGAAAGCTGTAAAAGATAATAGCCAAAAGGCTGCGCAGGAAAAGAAAGTTGATGATTAGAAAAGGAAAGTGGTGTTACAGACTGATGTTGTTCATTAAATAAGGTAACTTGAAGAATATGGCTGTCGAGATTTAACCGTGCAATATCATAAACAATGGTTTCTCCCTCCCGCGCCACAAAAACATCATCAAATTGCACCGCACTTTTATTCTCTATGTCCTCTGGATTTTCTCGCTGTAAGGAAAGCAGCTCAATAAAATACGCCAAACTCTCTGGATTGGCATAAATCAAATTGCCGTTAATATCATAATGAGAAATGGCAATGCCTAATTTCTCAGCCTTTGCTTGAAGTGTTGCGCTAATATCCATATGCTTTTCCAACAACCATAAATACTGGAGAATTAACTTCATTCTACAAATCAATGAGTTAAAAGCAAACGGTTTCCTTTAAATTCGTGATCTTCGTCAAATAAAGATTTTTTCTTTTAAAGACAAAAATTTGCTAATTGACAGAGATATTGCCAATTTCTAGAATAATTAAATTTTTCAAGGAAAATTAAAGGATAAAAATGAACTGGTATTTGTATGTACTAAAAAATTATGCGCAATTTAATGGGCGCGCAAGACGTAAAGAATTTTGGTGGTTTACTGCGGTTGATTTTTTATTGTATGTAATTTTAGGTTTACTCGATGTTGTTTTGCTTAATAACGATTTTGGATTTAGTGGCGTTTATGGACTTGCGACCTTAATCCCCTCTTTAGCGGTGAGAGTAAGACGATTACACGATACCGATCGCTCTGGCTGGTGGTTATTAATTGGCTTTATCCCTGTAATCGGTTTTATTGTGCTATTCGTCTTTGCTTGTTTAGACGGAACACAGGGGAGAAATCGTTTTGGCGAAGATCCTAAAAATCCAATGAATGAGCAACTCACTCACGCTAAATTCACTATCTAGAAAATATATAGAAAAAGTGCGGTAAAAATTACCGCACTTTTTTATTTATCTTTACTCATCATCAATCACAAACTCAAACCAATCAATCACATCTTTTTCGTGAATGCCGTTTTCAATAGGAATATGCGCGAGCTTTACGCTATTGGGATCGCCAGAAATTAACGGATGCCAATCAAACAGCGGTTTATTTTCATATAATAACCGATAGGCACAGGTGGCTGGCAGCCAATGGAAATCTGGCAAATTCTTTTTGGTGAGTTTGGTGCAATCTGGTTCAAGTTGAAAACGTTGCGCGTAATTACCGCACTTCGCGGTGTCTAAATTAAGCAAATTGCAGGCAATGCGAGTGAAATACAGCTTTTTGCGTCGCCCACGCCCCTCAATAAATTTACGATAACAGCATTTGCCGCAACCATCGCACAGAGCTTCCCATTCTGCTTCATTCATTTCTAACAGCGATTTATGCTGCCAAAAGTTTTTTTCTAATTGCATTGTTATTTGTTTTGTTGCTGATTTCTTCAAAATTGTGTTGAATTATAACAATCCTCACGTTTTTTTCCTATGCAAGCCAATGTTAAACTGATAAAAATCCATCGACATTCATTGACTTTTCCCCCACTAGCCTATACTTTATAGCCTTGATTTTTATATTAATAACAGGAGCATTTATGCAATCTCGTTTAATCGTTGAAGACAGCCGTCAAGAATCGGTGTTGGCCACCAACAAGGTGTTACGCAACACTTATTTCTTATTGGCGTTAACCTTAACTTTTTCTGCGGTTGTTGCTTATGTGGCAATGACATTAAATGTTGCCCCATTACATTTTGGTGTGTTATTGGTGGGCTTTTATGGCTTATTATTTTTAAATAGCGCCTTAGAAAACAGTGCGTGGGGGATTCTTTCCACTTTCGCTTTAACTGGTTTTATTGGTTATTCTTTAGGACCAGTATTAAATATGTATATTGGCGCAGGTTTAGGTGATTTAATCGCTCTTGCCCTTGGCGGCACGGCAGCAGTGTTCTTTGCCTGTTCTTTCTATGTCCTCAGCACGAAAAAAGATATGTCATTCCTTTCTGGTATGATGTTTACCTTGTTTATCGTGCTTGTGGTAGGAATGATCGCCAGCTTCTTCTTTAAAATGCCAGCATTCTATGTGGCGTTAAGCTCATTATTTATCGTGTTCTCTAGTATGGGCATTTTATATCAAACCAGCAGCATCATTCACGGCGGCGAAACTAACTATATTCGCGCAACAGTAAGCCTTTATGTGTCTATTTATAATATCTTTGTGAGTTTATTAAACTTGCTTGGTATTTTACGCAATGATTAATTATTGCTTTAATTGGTAAATTCAGCGCCCCTTTTTAGGGGCGTTTTTGTATAATTAAACAGATGAATAAGGAAACAAAAATGCTCAATATTAACGATACGATTATTGAAACCGATAACGAAGGCTATTTGTTGGATTTAACGCAATGGACGCCTGAAGTCGCACTGGCTATTGCAGAAAAGGAAGGGCTGAGCTTAACCGAAGCTCATTGGGAAGTGATTCATTTTGTGCGTGATTTTTATCAGGAATACAACACTTCACCAGCGATCAGAATGTTGGTGAAAGCAATGGCACAAAAATTAGGTGAAGATAAGGGCAACAGCCGTTATTTACAACGTTTATTCCCAGAAGGGCCAGCCAAGCAAGCCACAAAACTGGCAGGGTTACCAAAACCAGCAAAATGTCTATAACTTGAGAATTATTCGCATTTACTTAATAAACTTTGTGCTTTATAATAGCGGTAAACGATTCATTAAAAGGAGAATTTATGTTGAAACAGTTCGCTACCATCGCGCTTTCTGCCGCAATGTTGTTTAGCGGTGCAAGCTATGCCAAATTCAAAGTGGTTACCACCTTTACCATTATTCAAGATATGGCGCAAAATATTGCTGGTGATGCCGCCAGCGTGGAATCCATCACCAAAGCAGGCGCGGAAATTCACGGCTATGAACCAACGCCAAAAGATATTGTTAAATCGCAGTCAGCAGATCTTGTGCTATGGAACGGGTTAAACTTAGAACGTTGGTTTGAGCGTTTTTTCCAGAATGTAAAAGATAAACCGGCGGTCGTGCTTACCGAAGGCATTCAGCCTATTTTTATTGCAGAAAATGGTGAGAAAAAAATTCCTAATCCCCACGCGTGGATGTCGCCAAGCAACGCATTAATTTATGTAGAAAATATCAAAAATGCGCTGATCAAATATGATCCGCAAAATGCCGAAACTTACCGCCAAAATGCAGAAAATTACGCCAAAAAGATCCGCACTTTAGATAGCACACTTCGCCCTAAATTGGACAAAATTCCCCAAGCACAACGCTGGCTTGCCACTTCTGAAGGGGCATTTAGTTATTTAGCACAAGATTATGGGTTTAATGAAGTTTATCTTTGGGCGGTGAATGCAGAACAGCAAGGCACGCCACAGCAAGTGCGTAAAATGATTGATTTAATTCGCCAACATCAGATTCCGGTGATTTTCAGCGAAAGCACCATTTCGCCAAAGCCTGCGCAACAAGTGGCGAAAGAAAGCCAAATTCATTATGGCGGCGTACTTTATGTGGATTCCCTTTCCAACGCCAAAGGGCCAGTTCCCACCTATTTAGATTTGCTTAACACCACCATTACCACCATTATTGAAGGATTTGAAAATGCCCAATAATCAGCCCACCATTGAAGTACAGGACGTAACTGTTCGTTATAACAACGGACACACCGCCATTCATAATGTGTCTTTTCAGCTACAAGGCGGCACGACCTGTGCTTTAGTGGGGGTGAATGGCAGTGGAAAATCCACTTTATTCAAAAGTTTAATGGGCTTGGTAAAACCGCAACAAGGGCAAGTGTTGCTGTGCGATCAGCCGATTAAGAAAGCGTTAAAGCAAAATTTAATCGCCTATGTACCACAAAGTGAAGAAGTGGATTGGCAATTTCCTGTATCCGTTTACGATGTGGTGATGATGGGGCGGTATGGTTATATGAATTTTCTCAGAATTCCCACCGCACTTGATAAACAAGAAGTTCAGCTTGCAATGGCGCGGTTAAATATCGCACACCTTGCGCAGCGTCAAATTGGCGAGCTTTCAGGCGGACAGAAAAAACGCGTGTTTCTGGCTCGAGCGCTGGCACAAAAAAGTAAAATTATTCTGCTTGATGAACCTTTCACCGGCGTTGATGTGCAAACGGAAGCAGCGATTATGGACTTGCTTGCCAACTTGCGTGAAGAAGGTTATTTAATTTTAGTTTCTACCCATAATTTAGGCGCAGTGCCAGATTATTGTGATCAAGTGATTATGATTAACCGCACCGTGCTTGCACAAGGTAGCACCGCCACCACCTTTACTCAGCAAAATTTAGAGCAAGTTTTCGGTGGCGTGCTGCGTAACGTGAAGCTGAGTGGGCGTGATTTGCACGATGATGAAGATGAGCGTACCGTAACGGTGCTTACCGATGATGAACTGCCCGCCGTATTTTACGGACAAACGAAAAATGATCCGCCTGCGCCAATCGTACGTGATTGTAATCTGGAAGATTGCCCCTGTCGTACTGACAAAGAGAACAGCCAATGATCGCCTTATTATTAGAACCTTTCCAGTATGATTATATGATTAACGCCTTTGTGTTAAGCGCAATGGTGGGCGGTATTTGTGCTTTTTTATCTGCTTATTTAATGCTGAAAGGCTGGTCATTGATTGGCGATGCGCTTTCTCATTCGGTTGTTCCCGGCGTTGCCATCGCCTATGCCTTTTCTTTTCCTTATGTGATCGGTGCATTTTTTTCAGGAATTTTAGCCGCACTTTCTATTCTCTGGGTGAAATCCTTGTCCAATTTACGCCAAGATGCGGTGATCGGTTTTATTTTTACCACCTTTTTTGCTCTCGGATTATTTATCATTTCCCTTAATCCCACCGCCATTAATGTGCAAGATATTGTATTAGGCAATTTGTTAGGCATTTCAACGGAAGATATTTGGCAAGTGGCCATTATTATCAGCATTTGTTTTGTGCTATTGCTGATTTTTTGGAAAGATCTGTTATTAGTCTTTTTTGATGAAATGCAAGCCTCCGCCGTGGGACTGTCGCCGCTTCATTACAAAATATTATTTTTCACCTTATTAAGCGCTTGTGTGGTGGCGGCGTTGCAAACCGTTGGTGCAATTTTAGTGATCGCAATGGTTATCACGCCGGGGGCAACGGCATATTTGCTCACAGATCGCTTTAAAACCTTAGTGATGATTGCGGTAAGCCTTGGCATAAGCAGTAGTGTACTTGGTGTGTACATCAGCTATTATTTAGACGGCGCAACAGGCGGATTAATTGTCTGTTTTCAGACCGCACTTTTCTTGAGCGCGTTTTTCCTTTCCCCCAAATACGGTATTTTACGCCATAAGCGCGCCGCCAATAAGGAGCAACATAATGAGCTGGGCTGATACGAATTGGTGGCTTGAGCCGCTCAGTTACCCCTTTATGCAAAATGCCTTGTTTATGGCGTTAATCATTGCGGTGATTTGTGCCGTGCTTTCTTGTTTTTTGATTTTAAAAGGCTGGTCGCTAATGGGCGATGCCATTTCCCATTCGGTTTTACCGGGCATCGTGTTAGCTTATGTGGCCAGCATTCCTTTAGCCATCGGCGCGCTAGTTTCAGGCTTGCTGTGTGCCTTTGGTATTGGCTATTTAAAATCTCACAGCCGAATTAAAGAAGACACTGTAATGGGGATTATGTTTTCCGGAATGTTCGCGCTAGGGCTCGTATTATTCAGCAAAGTGGAAACTGAGCAGCACTTAACGCATATTTTATTCGGTAACTTATTAGGCATCACACCGCAAGAATTAATCCAAACGCTGATTATCGCCGCCCTTGTTTTGCTGGTTATCTTGCTGAAAAAACAAGATTTTCTGCTTTTCTGTTTTGATCCCAATCACGCGCGCGTTATCGGGCTTGCGGTAACAACATTGCATTACGGTTTACTGTTTTTGCTCGCTTTAACCATTATTAGCACAATGCAAGTGGTGGGCATTATTTTAGTCACGGCAATGCTGATTTCGCCGGGGATTACCGCTTATGTGCTGAGTAAGAATTTCAACAAAATGCTCTTAATCGCCATTGCAACTGCCACAAGCAGCAGTTTTTTAGGCATCATTCTGAGTTATCATCTTGATGCTGCCACTGGCCCAACGATTATTTTATTGCAAGCCCTGTGTTTTGTGCTGGCTTTGGGCTATCGCAAATTTCGTCCCATCAAATAAGGTAGGTCGCCGATGAAAACAACGCTCAGCACCAATGCACTGTATATTTTGCTAATGGGGCTTGGTTTCCCGATTTTACGCCTGATGAGCCTACATTTTGACACTTTCAATAACAATGCCGTGCGTTTTTTATCGGGCGGTATTCTGTTTATCCTGATCTGCGCATTCAAATTTAGAAGTACCTTATTAGAGATTTTCAAACAGCCACGCTTGTTGCTCACCTTGCTGTTACTGGGCGTTTTTATGGCAGGGAATATGTATTTCTTTATTAATGGATTAAGGCTTACTTCCGCCCTTTCTGGCAGTATTTTTGGCATTTTAGCAATGCCTTTAGGGATTGCCATAGCAGCGATTTTTTTCGCTGATGAACGGCAAAAAGTGAAACAGCGTGGTTTTTATTTGGGATCGTTGCTTGCCATTATTGGCTCATTTATTTTTGTCTTGAATGGAAATCAGCAAGAGGGCGAACAGCAATTTGTCCTTGGCGCCGTGTTTTTATTTTTAGGTATTTTTATTCAGTCCCTACAAAATTTACTGGTGAAAAGTGCGGTGCAAAAATTGCCCGTTTTTGTCATTAGTGCGTCCACCGCCACCCTTGCAGGGCTGATTTTCTTAGCGCTTGCCCTATATTCTGGCAAAATTGCCGAACTTCAACACCCCCCAAGGCTAATGCTCAGCGCCCTTGCTTTGGCAGGGATTTATGGAATGGCAACGGGAATGTTGTTTGCTTTTTATATTGTGCAAAAACAAGGCATTGTCACCTTTAATTTGCTCCAATTGCTCGTGCCGATTTCTACCGCGATCATTGGTTATTACACCTTAGGTGAACGGATCAACCTTGCCCAAGCCTTAGGGGCAAGTGTTGTGTTAATCGGCTGTCTGATTGCGTTAAATCGAAGCAAAGTCTAATCTTTTAACGACAATGACTTAAGTACGGCGCACAGAAAAATCCTGGAAACTCTCATTATCAGGATAGTCTTCTATTATCACTTGTTTTACCACCGCACTGGGCGAGCCGAGCTGCAACCATTGATAAAGCTGGGTTAATTGTTCTTCCGACCCTTTGGCGATCACTAAAACACTTCCGTCCGAAAGATTTTTTACCCAGCCTGTTAGCCCAATTTTGCAGGCTTCTTTCCAAGTGAAATAGCGAAAACCCACGCCTTGCACACGCCCATAAACGGCAAATTTTTTAACTTTCATTTTCCCTCCCAATGATCCAAAATCACTCCAATGCCATTTAACCTCACAAATTTTAAGCAAAAATACAATTTTTTATTTTCATTTTTGCCAAATTAGAATAGCATAGCCAAGTACACTTTAGATGATTAAAGTGAATCAAAATAAAACATTATCCCTTATATGAAAGGAGCGAATATGAAATTTCGTTTTGCTGCATTAGCTACCGCAGCTTTATTAACCAGCACTGCAAGTTTTGCCGGTATGGTAACCAGTTCATCTAATGTTGATTTTTTAGCCATTGACGGACAAAAAGCAAGTAAATCTCTTTTAAAATCAACCAATTCTTTTAAAGCCGATGATGCGCAAACTCACCAAGTTGTGGTGCGTGTAAGTGAAGTGGTGAGATCAGGCGGTTCTGACCGTACATTATTTGAATCAAATCCAATCATCGTTACTTTCCAAGGTACAGCAGAAGATGTGGTTATTTCTGCACCACACCTTGAAGATGAGCGTGAAACCGCAGCTTATAATAAAAACCCTGTTGTTAGTGTAAAAACTGTTTCAGGAAAAAATGTGCCGTTTAAGCAAGATCTTTTAAAACAAGAAGGTTTCTTACCTGGCTTAAATCTCATTGACAATCTTTCTGAGTACAATGCGTCAGGGGCGGTTGCTTCAGTATCTTCTTTTGCGACAACCGCAATGCCTGCAGCACTTCCTTCTGCAGCAAAAGCGCAAAAAGGCAAAATTACCGTACAAGGTGAAAATGTGGTGGAACAACAATTACAATATTGGTTCCAACAAGCCGACAAAGAAACACAAGCACGTTTCTTGAACTGGGCGAAGAAACAAAAATAATCGCTAATGATTGATTAAGAAAAAGTGGGCTTTAGGCTCACTTTTTGCTATCTGGAGGAAAAATGCAAAATACCACTCGCCAGCTTACAGAAAGCAAACACATTGCCTTGGTTGCTCACGATCATTGTAAGCAAGATTTAATAAATTGGTGTAAAAAGCACCGCACTTTACTTTCTGAGCATACGCTTTATGGCACTGGCACAACAGGCAATTTAATCCAAGCGGAAACTGATTTACCCATCACCCCATTATTAAGTGGCCCGATGGGCGGCGATCAGCAACTTGGTGCATTAATTGCGGAGCAAAAAATTGATGTGCTGATTTTCTTTTGGGATCCAATGAATGCTGTACCGCACGATCCTGATGTCAAAGCCTTAATGCGTATTGCTACGGTGTGGAATATTCCTGTGGCAATGAATATGGCCAGTGCGGATTTTCTGGTGCAAAGTCAATTATTTAATCAAAAGGTGGAAATTCGCGTGCCAGATTATGCCAATTATTTAAAAGAGCGGTTAAAATAATGAAAATTTTTGCCTTTTAAGGATTGCACAAAGAATGAATAACTGGCTGAACGCAAAGGTTATCGCCACCATTCCTGTTTTTATTGCTGTCAATATTGCGGCTTTTTCCGTGTGGTTATTGGATATTTCGCAGCAAAGTATGCCGTTGGTACTCGGCATTATCGCAGGTGGTCTGGCGGATTTAGACAACCGCTTAACTGGGCGGTTAAAAAATATTTTTTATACCCTACTGGCCTTTTCGGTGTCCACCCTTAGCGTTCAGCTCACGCTCGGTAATGGCATTGCGTTCACTCTGTTAATGACGGTCATCACCTTTATTTTTACGATGATTGGCGCGGTGGGACAACGTTACAACACCATTTCTTTTGGCACGTTGGTGGTTGCCCTTTACACCACTCTAACCTATCAGCCCGAAACCCTGTGGTATCTCAATTCCCTATTAATTTTATTAGGCACATTGCTATATAGCATTACCGCCATTGTGGTTTATCTGTTTTTCCCAAACCGCCCCGTGCAAGATGCGGTGGCGAAATCTTTTGTGGCACTAGCGGAATATTTAGAAGCAAAATCCTTGTTTTTTGATCCTGATGATATAGATCAACTAGAAAGCAAGCAAATTACCCTTGCAATGAAAAATAGTCAGCTGATTAATGCCTTTAACGCGTGTCGCACTGCCCTGTTTTATCGTATCCGTGGGCAATATCGCCACACTCGCACCACGCAAATGATTAACTATTATTTTGCCGCGCAAGATATTCACGAACGCGCCAATTCCAGTTATTTTGATTATCAAGTTTTAACTCAGCAACTTAAGAATACGGATTTAATTTTCCGTATCCAACGCCTTTTAGAATTACAGGCGCAGGCTTGTCGCGATTTTGCGCAAAGTCTGCAACAAAACACCCATTACAGTTACAACGCACGTTTAGAACGTGCCATCACTGGGGTAAATCAATCCTTTGAACATTATGCGCAAACTCATCAAGATGATACGCAAAACACGGCGATCAAAACCTTAATTAATAATTTGCAAGGGGTGGATTGGCAGTTACGCCATTTAGGGCAAACACCTGAAGCGTCTGAAACACATCATCGTTGGGTCAAAATTCACGATGACAGCGATGTAAAAGGCTTCAAAAATATTTGGCTCACTATTCGCAGCCATTTAAGTTTTGATTCGCAGCTTTTCCGCCACGCCGTAAGACTTTCTA
This sequence comes from Avibacterium gallinarum, assembly GCF_002921135.1. Lineage (GTDB taxonomy): Bacteria > Pseudomonadota > Gammaproteobacteria > Enterobacterales > Pasteurellaceae > Avibacterium > Avibacterium gallinarum. Next base: position 119,662 of record NZ_PQVJ01000006.1, read on the forward strand.
TTGTGGTTTTTGTCTGCTGTACCATCGTAGAATTTTTACAGCTTTCGCGTGGTTATTGGATTTTGCTCACCGCGGTTTTTGTTTGCCAGCCGAACTATGCCGCCACTAAATTACGTTTAAAACAGCGTATTATCGGCACCATTTTAGGGGTGATTATTGGTTCATTATTGCCTTATGCACAGCCTACTTTGGAGTTACAAATGGGCTTGGTGGTTGCCACTAGCACCTTGTTCTTCTTTTTCCGCAGTAATAATTACAGCTTTTCCACTTTTTTCATCACCTTACAGGTGCTAATTAGCTTTAATATTATCGGGATTGATATTCACTCGGCCCTTTATTCACGCTTAATTGATACCTTAGCTGGCTCATTTATTGCGTGGGTTGCCGTGTCTTATTTATGGCCTGATTGGAAATATTTACAGCTCAATAAAGTGATTCATCAAGCCATTCAAAGTGACGGCAAATATTTGTTGTATATCATCAGCCAGTTACAATTTGGCAAATGTGATAGCTTGCAATATCGCATCGCACGGCGAAAAGCGCACGAATATGCCACCGCACTTAGCGCCACGATGTCAAATATGAACAGTGATCCAGAAAAATATAAAGATCACTTACAAGAAGGCTTTGAAATGCTAAAACTGAATTATTCCTTGTTAAGCTACATTTCCGCCCTCGGCGCATATCGCAAACACATTAAGCAAATTCAGCAAAATATTGATTTTATGGCAGAATATTACCCCATTGCGAAGAAATTGATTTACGCCTTGGAGCATATTGAATCCTTATCTCAGCCTGTATTTGACAAGCTACAAGAAAATATTCATCAATCCTTACAACAGCTCAACGAGCAACAAGGGGAAAGGCTAAGCCAATCTGAGGTAGGAATTCCTATTCAACAATTGAATATGATCAGTCAAATTCTCCCGCATATTTATGTGATTTTTCATAATAGAAAAATTGCACAAGAGAACTAAATTAGAAAGAAGAAAAGGAAAAAGAGAAAAGGCAAAGCATTTCGCTTTGCCTTATTCTTAAAGGATCTGAAATAATTTTGTTTATTCTACTACTGGGACAATTTTGGTTGCGTGAGAACCTTTATCACCGTGCACAGCTTCAAAATTGACTTTTTGCCCTGCTTTTAACGAACGATAACCTTCCATTTCAATCACAGAATAATGCGCAAAAATATCTGCGTCATTGCCTTCCGCTGAAATAAATCCAAACCCTTTTGCATTATTGAACCATTTAACAACACCAACTTCCATAATAAACATTTAACCTCTAAATGGATTTTCTATCTCAGATAGAACTTTGAAAACCAATAAAGCACTCGCCTTATTCCCTAATTTTTCGAGTAAATATTCAAATAAATTTCACTTTTTCGCAATAACAAATCTTCTAAAATCAAACAGAGATCACAAAATTTCTTTATATATGCGTTGCTTACACAGTTCAGCAAATAAAAAATTACTCCAAAATTTTTTATTTAGCTATGAAATTATTACTTAACGTGAATGATTTTCTGCATTTTGTTGATGTTGTTCGCGCAATGCTTTTGCTACCATCGCAATGGCTTCACCACTGCTTACGCCCTGCTCCATTAATGCTTGAATTTTTTCTACCGCTTCTTGCTGCTGTTCGTGGGTTAAACTTAATAATGCTTGATCTAACATATTTTTACCTTTATTCACCGAAAAGAAATCAGTAATATACCAACAAAATTTGCAAACACAACATAAGAGGAAACTATTATGCCTTTCAATTTAAAAAATCGTCATTTACTTAGTCTTGTGCACCACACCCCAGAAGAAATTAAGTTTTTGCTACAACTTGCCAAAGACTTAAAACGCGCCAAATATGCAGGCACAGAACAGCCTAAATTAAAAGGCAAAAACATCGCCTTAATTTTTGAAAAAACCTCCACCCGCACACGCTGCGCCTTTGAAGTGGCGGCTTATGATCAAGGGGCGAACGTTACCTACATTGATCCGAATTCTTCCCAAATTGGACATAAAGAAAGTATGAAAGACACCGCACGCGTACTCGGAAGAATGTATGATGCCATTGAATATCGTGGCTTTAAACAAGCGGTGGTGAATGAACTCGCCGAATATGCGGGTGTGCCAGTCTTTAACGGCTTAACTGATGAATTCCACCCAACCCAAATGCTGGCAGATGTGCTTACAATGATGGAACATTGCGACAAACCGTTGTCAGAAATTAGCTATGTGTATATTGGTGATGCACGCAATAATATGGGCAATTCATTATTATTAATCGGGGCAAAATTAGGAATGGACGTTCGCATTTGTGCGCCAAAAGCCTTACAGCCAGAAGCGGAATTAGTGGCAATGTGCCAAGAATTTGCGCAACAAACCGGGGCAAAAATCACCATTACAGAAGATGTGGATCTTGCCGTGAAAGGTGTTGATTTCGTGCATACAGACGTTTGGGTATCAATGGGCGAACCGCTTGAAAGCTGGGGCGAACGCATTGATTTGCTATTGCCTTATCAAGTAACCCCTGCGCTAATGCAACGCAGCGGCAATCCTAAAGTGAAGTTTATGCACTGCCTGCCTGCTTTCCATAATTGCGAAACCGAAGTCGGCAAAAAAATCGCTGAAAAATACCCGCACTTAGCAAACGGTATTGAAGTCACAGAAGACGTTTTTGAATCCCCAATGAACATCGCCTTTGACCAAGCAGAAAACCGTATGCACACGATTAAAGCGGTAATGGTAGCGTCTTTAGCATAATGACTTCATTGATATATAACTGCCACAAAAAATGCCCTTAATCGGGCATTTTTTATGCTAATAATTCCAACAACTGCCCTACGGTATAAAATGAACCAAAAACTAGCAGGACGTCATTTTCTTGCGAATTTTGCACCGCACTTTGTAGCGCTTGCTCCATTGAAGAAGATGAACTTGCTTTCAGCGTTTTGTTTTCTGATAACGCCACCGCTTGCAGTTCGGCTAACAATTCTTCACCACGTTGTCCACGATAGCCAGACAAGCTAATACAATGCCATTCATCAATCACATCAAGCAGTGGGGAAAGCACGCCTTGGGCATCTTTATCTTTCAAAATACCACAAACAGCCAGAATACGTTGCGTCGGTTTTTTAAGTGCGGTGAGTTTTTCCGCCAAATATTTTGCGGCGTGTGGATTATGCCCTACATCAATAATCACTTGTGGCAAGGCTTTTTCGTTACAATGTAACAGTTCACTTAAACGCTGTCGCTGTGCGCTATCCAAAGGTTGAAAACGCCCTGTAAGTTGGACATTTTGCAACGCTTCACGGATATGTTGTTCTGCAATGTTAAACGGCAAATAAGGCAACACCGCTAAAGCGGTGGCTGCATTCGCTAGGGGAATATGCGGAAAAGGCAGATTTTCTAACCGCACTTTTTTGCTTTCATTTTCGCCATTCTGACTGTGTTCACTTTGCCATTGCCAGTTTTGATCAGTTTGGCTGAATGTCCAATCTACCCCACGGCGGCTGAGCTGACAATGCAGCTTTTGCGCTTGTTCCAGCATTGTATTCGGCATATCAGGCTCACCAATAATGGCCGGTTTATTCGCTCGGAAAATCCCTGCTTTCTCAAAGGCAATTTGCTCACGGGTATCACCAAGAAAATCCGCGTGATCAATATCAATGCTGGTAATCACCGCAATATCGCTATCCACAATATTGGTGGCATCTAAGCGTCCGCCTAGCCCTACTTCCAAAATCACCACATCAAGCTTAGCCTGTTTAAACAAATACAACGCCGATAAAGTGCTGTATTCAAAATAGGTCAAAGATTGGGTTTTATTCTGCTCAATAAAGGCAAAAGAGGCACTATGTTGCGCATCGGGCAATTCTTGATTTTTAATGCGAACACGTTCGTTATAGCGAATTAAATGGGGCGAAGAATACACGCCCACCCGATAACCCGCATTGAGCAAGATCTGTTCCAACAAACGACAGGTTGTGCCTTTGCCATTTGTTCCACCAACGGTGATCACAAAAGGCGCAGGCTTGAGCAAATCAAGCTGTTCTGCCACCGATTTAATGCGCTCAAGACCTAAATCGATGGCTTTAAAATGGCTTTGTTCCAAATAAGAAAGCCACTGCGACAAAGGCGAAGTGGCTGTTAAAGAAGATTTAAGATTATTCATTCTCAGGGAGATTTTCTACTAATTCAGCTTGCACAAAAGGAGAAGGCTTATTAGAAAGTTTGCTTAACAAGCTCGCAAGGGTTTCACGCATATCACCACGTTTTACGATCATATCAATCGCCCCTTTTTCTAATAAGAACTCGCTGCGTTGGAAACCTTCTGGCAGTTTTTCGCGTACGGTTTGCTCAATCACGCGCGGGCCAGCAAAGCCAATTAAGGCTTTAGGTTCAGCAATATTAATATCGCCAAGCATAGCAAAACTTGCCGAAACCCCACCAAGGGTTGGATCCGTTAGCACAGAAATAAAGGGTACGCCTTTTTCACGCATTCTTGCCAAAACTGCACTGGTTTTTGCCATTTGCATTAACGAAATCAATGCTTCTTGCATACGTGCGCCACCACTGGCTGAAAAACAGACAAAAGGACAATTGTCTTCAATGGCTTTTTCCGCTGCTTTAACAAATTTTGCCCCAACCACAGCGCCCATTGAACCACCCATAAAACTAAAGTTAGACGCCGCAGCAACCACAGGCATACCATATAACGTACCTGCCATTGCGATTAACGCATCTTTTTCGCCTGTTTCTTTCTGTGCTGCGGTTAAACGATCTTTATATTTTTTTAAGTCTTTGAATTTTAAGATGTCTTTTGGCTCAAGATCTGCGGCAATTTCCACCGCACTTTCTTTATCTAATAAAGCTAATAAACGTGTACGCGCATCAATACGCATATGGTGTCCACATTTTGGACAAACTTCTAAATTACGCGTTAATTCATCACGATATAATACTTGTCCGCAAGAGGTACATTTTGTCCAAACCCCTTCTGGCACGTTGGCCTTGCGTGTGTTTGATGCCGTATTCTTACTAAAAATTCGATCAATCCAGCTCATTTTAACCCTTTCTTATTCATAAAAAATTCTGCTTATTACACCATAATTTGCACTAAGATTCTAGCTTTTAAACGCTATAACTGATCGGACAAATAAAGTGGCCCAAGTGCATTTTGCGGAATGGCAAATTGTTCAGGATAATGCACTTGCACTAAATAAAGCCCTTCTGGTTTGGCGGTGGGCGCAGCCAACTTGCGATCTTTTTGCGCAAGCAGCCAGCTTATCCACTCCACAGGCTGACGCCCTGCTCCCACTTCCATTAAGCTGCCTACAATATTTCGCACCATATGATGCACAAAGGCATTGGCTTGAATATCCACAATAATGTATTTTCCTTGTCTAATCACGTTCAAATGATGCACATTTCTCCAAGGCGTATTGGATTGACATTGTGCCGCACGGAAAGAAGAAAAATCATTTTCGCCCAACAATGCCTGCCCTGCTTGGTGCATTAATGCGTGATCTAATGGCTGATGATAATGGGTAACCCCTTCTGGCAAAATCGCCGAACGCAATTTATTGTTATAAATTACATAGCGGTAACGGCGTGCGGTAGCACTAAAACGCGCGTGAAAATCCTCATCAACCTGCTTTGCCCAAGACACCGCAATATCATCGGGCAAATTGGCGTTTACCCCAAAACTCCACGCACTTTCTGCACGAATGGCGCTGGTTTCAAAATGCACCACCTGCCCTGTTGCGTGTACGCCAGAATCCGTCCGCCCTGCGCAGAAAATTTGACAGTCTTCATTCGCCACAAAAGAAATGGCTTTTTCCAACCGCTCTTGCACGCTGGCAACACTCTCCTGCCGTTGCCAGCCAAAATAATGCTTGCCGTTATATTCAATGCCAAGCGCAATTTTCATTTTTCTATCCTAATTTCATCTAATGGGCTGGCATTATAAAGTAAATTTATTGCTTGATGAACCCTAACCAAGTGTTATCATACAGCCTTTGTATTTCAAAGGGTGTGATGATGAAAGTTGGATTAGTGTTAGAAGGTGGTGCGATGCGTGGAATGTTCACGGCTGGCGTGCTTGATGTATTTCTTAAAGAAAATGTGCATATTGACGGCATTGTGAGCGTGTCGGCTGGCGCGCTATTTGGTGTGAATTATCCTTCTAAACAAGCGGGGCGTGTTATTCGCTATAACCTAAAATACTTGAATGATAAGCGCTATCTTGGCTTTACTAGCCTATTTACCACAGGCAATATTGTTAATAAGGATTTCGCTTTTTATCAAGTGCCATTCACCCTTGATCCCTTTGATAACGAAGCGTTCAAACAAGCCGATACCGATTTCTACGCCACGCTCACCAATATTGAAACAGGGCAAGCGGAATATGTAAAAATCACCGACCCTTTTGCCCAGATGGAAACCTTACGCGCCACTTCCGCAATGCCTTTTGTTTCGCAATATGTTGAAATTAATGGTAAAAAATATTTAGATGGCGGAATTGCCGACAGTATTCCATTGGATTTTTGTCAACACTTAGGTTACGAAAAAATTATCGTCATTTTGACCCGCACTTTAGATTATCGCAAAAAACCGTCAGCAAAATGGCTGATTAATTGGTTCTACCGCAAATACCCACGCCTTGCCGAAAAGCTTATTCAACGTGCGGAAGACTATAATCAACAAATCGAGAAAATTATTAAGCTGGAACAGGAAGGGAAAATTTTCGTCATTCGTCCACCGCAAGATCTGCACATCAAACGCATTGAAAAAGATCCGCGAAAAATTCAGGCGATGTATGAATTAGGGCTGAATGAAGCAGAAAAACAAATGGATAGTCTTAAAGGCTATCTTAAAAAATAAAAAACAGCGTCCTTACAACAAGAACGCTACACATCAAGCAAAATTAAAATTGCTGCTTCCCCCCCCATTCTTTTGGTGCTTGATGTAAGGCTCGAACACGGGGGTGCTGCACAAGCCAACAAGGGATTTGGCGTTTCAACGTATAAGTTCCATAGCCTGTCATAATGCTTGCACAATAGATATGCTCTTTTTCACAAGCTTGAATTAGCGCCGCCAGCTCTAATTTCGCTTTCTCTCGGGTTAAACCGTGCAAATCCAAAAATAGCTCTGGAGAAAAATCACCACGGCGTAATTGCTTAAGCAGATAGGAATCCTCCCCCTCGCGTAAATATTTCACCGCCCCCTCTTCATTCAACAAAGGCTCATATTCGTCAGAAAAAAAGAACAAGGTATCTTCCCTTTCACGTTGCTCACGCTGCTCTTGTTTTTGTTTATTTTTTCTATAACCTGGCACAAATTCATTTTGCTTTAAAGGCGTAGCCCCTCGCACCGCATCACGAAACAATGCCATATCTTCATCGTTTAGCATATTTATTACTATAAACTTAGTTCCACAATACCTACAATTCTATCATAGAACTAGTTTCATTATTTCATTACGATAGAATCTCTTTACATTTGATTGAATTTCTACTCACCCCAGCGTTGGAATAAATCTTGTTCTAGCGCAATGCCAAATTGATCACAAAGGCGGTTGATGCTTTGGTTGATAATATCATCAATACTTTCAGGACGATGATAAAAGGCTGGCATTAAGGGCATTATGGTGGCGCCAATTTCTGCGGCTTGGGTCATCAAGCGTAAATGGCCTAAATGTAGCGGGGTTTCGCGTACGCAAAGAAAAAGCGGTTTGCGCTCTTTTAAACACACGTCTGCGGCACGAGTGATGAGATCATCGGTGTAACTGTGCGCAATGCCTGATAAGGTTTTGATTGAGCAAGGCAGAATCACCATTCCCAAAGTGCGGTAAGATCCCGAAGAAATTGCTGCGCCAATATCGCGCACATCATAGGTTTGATCCGCCAAGGCGCGCACTTGTTGAACGCTGTAATCCGTTTCTGCGCCCAAGGTTTGCTTGGCGGCGTTGCTGATAATTAAGTGGGTTTCAAGATCAGGGACGTTTTTCAATACTTCCAATAAACGTATCGCGTAAATCGCCCCTGAAGCGCCTGTGATGGCAATAATTAAACGTTGTTTGCTCATCATTAGCTCTCGTTGTGCATTTCAAGATTGGTCGCGTCTTTCTCACGCTTTTTCTTGGCACTATCATTGCGTAAATCGGCAATATGATCAAGATATTCGGGCGTAATGTCCCCTGTAACATATTTTCCAGTGAACACTGAGCAATCAAAATCTTTAATCGCAGGATTTTCTTGCTGAACAGATTGAGTAAGTGCATCAAGATCTTGGAAAATCAATTTATCCACACCTATGAGTTTGGCAATTTCGTCCACTTCTCGTCCATAAGCAATGAGTTCGTGTTTTGTTGGCATATCAATGCCGTACACATTTGGATAACGAATTTCTGGTGCCGCTGAGGCAAAATAGATTTTTTTCGCCCCCGCAGCACGTGCCATATCCACAATTTGCTCTGAGGTTGTACCGCGTACAATGGAATCGTCCACTAATAGCACATTTTTACCTTTAAACTCAGAAGAAATGGTATTCAGTTTACGGCGTACTGCACTCACACGCTGCGTTTGCCCCGGCATAATAAAAGTGCGCCCTACATAGCGATTTTTCACAAAGCCTTGGCGATAAGGCTTGTTCAAAATATGGGCGATTTGTAAGGCAATATCATTGGAGGTTTCAGGCACAGGGATTACCACATCAATGTCTAAATCTGACCATTCACGGGCAATTTTTTCGCCTAAATATTTCCCCATATGCACGCGTGCGGCATAGACAGAAACGCCATCAATATAGGAATCTGGACGGGCAAAATAAACATACTCAAAAATGCACGGCGTTAATTTTGGATTATCCGCGCATTGTTGTGCATAAAATTTGCCGTCAAAGGTGATATAAACCGCTTCGCCTGGTTGAATATCGCGTACAAATTCAAAGCCTACTACATCAAGTGCGGTGCTTTCTGACGCAAAAATATATTCTGTTTTACCATTTTCTTCTCGCTTTCCTAACACCAAAGGGCGGATACCATTAGGATCGCGAAACGCCACCATTCCGTGTCCGATAATCATTGCCACGCAGGCATAAGCGCCTCGAATATCATTGTGTGTTGCCTTAATGGCGTGGAAAATGTCTTCAGGCGAAAGATGTTGGGTATAAATATGATCCAGATGATAAGCAAGAATATTGAGCAAAATCTCTGAATCAGAATTGGTATTAACGTGGCGGCGAGCGCGTTCGTATAAGGTTTTTTTCAGCTGTTCAGAATTGGTTAAATTGCCGTTATGCACAAGGGTTAAGCCATAAGGCGAGTTCACATAAAAAGGCTGTGCTTCAGAAACGCTGGAGCTACCTGCTGTCGGGTAACGAACGTGTCCAATACCAGCATTACCTTGCAAACGTAGCATATGTACTTGCTGGAAAACATCGCTCACCAGCCCATTTGCCTTGCGTAAGCGGAAGCGATTTTCATCGTCAATGGTAACGATTCCCGCTGCATCTTGCCCGCGATGTTGCAACACCGTTAAAGCATTATAAATAGACTGATTCACTGGATTATGTCCAATTATGCCGACAATACCACACATTCGTGTTATCCCCTATTGAGTTAATGTTGAATTTAATAAACTGGAATTTTCCTGAATTTTTTGGAAGAACCATTCCACGATAAAACCAAAGTGCGGGATTAATTTTGATTCTTTCCACACTTCACTTTGGCTAAAGTTGGTAAAGGTATCTACGAAAAATAATAAGGCAGCGACAATTAGCACGCCACGCAATAAACCGAAACAGCCACCTAACACGCGATCAGTGCCTGATAAACCTGTTTTATCGACCAGTTGGCTGACTAAATAATTCACAATCGCGCCAATAATTAAGGTGGCAATAAATAAGATGGCAATGGCGGCGCCGTTACGAATATATCCTGATTCAATTTGAGTTAAAAAGTTGGCGACATAGGGATAAAAATGATTTGCCACCAAAAAGGCAACGACCCAGCTTGCAAGGGACATCACCTCACGCACGAAACCACGCAAAAGGCTGACAATAATGGAAAACGCAATAATTCCGATAATGATAAAATCTAAATAATTGTTCACGAAAATAATCTCTACAAAATATAGGATATTTATGACCGCCGTATTCTAACAAAAAACGAAAACGTTTGCGTAGCATTATTTGCAGTTTTTTATCCTAAGGGTTAAAAAGTGGCGTACTATATCACTCGCTCTTGGTAGGATCAACAAAGCACGCATTAAGAAAATTATAAGGATTGCCAAAAGTCTACGGGCAGTTTTTGCTCGGCTTTTTTTAATACTGATGCCAAATCTTGATAAGTGGGATTGTCTGGCACATTAACACCACTACCCGCTTTTTCCAATTGCTGACAAATTTGCGAAAATTGCACCGCACTTTGTGGTGGTAATGGAGTTTGCGCGCGTTTGCCAAGCCAATAAAGCCCTTGCAAAGGTAAACATAAGGAAAAAAGTGCGGTTAAAATGGTCGCGGCTAAGGCCACCATATCCCCTTTGGCATAAATTTGTTGCCACACTAACGCAAACACCGCCAGAAATGGCATCAGTTTTTGCGAAAACTGGGTGGCTTTGATAACGCGGTTTTCGGGAAAAATCATTCCTAATTTCGGGATTAACGGCCAAGTATTGAGATATTGTTGACCTTGTTGAAGTGCGGTGAAAAATTTCATTATTTTCCTTGTTTATACTGAGTTATGCTGATCGGTAATCAATTTGCCCATTATAGCTCATTCTTTTCCTTTCCTTCTTCTTTACTTCAATTTTATTTTTTATAAAAAATTTTAATTTTTAATCATTTTTTTGATAAATGTCGCATTTTTTCCACCTTGAGAATTTATTTTATTGAGTGAACAGTGTATCCTATACAGGATCTAACGACTTTTATATGTCGCTCCGTTTAGGCTATGTTAGACGGATTCCTTTTAACTTAATTAAAGATAGGTTACTTATGTCTCAAAAATTAGTTCTCGTACTTAACTGCGGTAGTTCATCACTTAAATTTTCTATTTTAGATCCTGTAACAGGTGAAGAAAAATTATCTGGTTTGGCAGAAGCATTTCATTTACCAGATGCGCGTATTAAGTGGAAATTACACGGCGAAAAAGGCAATGCAGAATTAGGTGCTGGTGCGGCACACAGTGAAGCCCTTGCATTTATTGTGAACAATATTTTCCCATTAGATCCATCATTAAAAGATGAGATTGTGGCAATTGGTCACCGTATTGTTCACGGTGGTGAGAAATTCACTTCTTCTGTAATCATCAATGATGAAGTTATTCAAGGGATTAAAGACGCGATCCAATTTGCGCCATTACACAACCCTGCGCACTTAATCGGTATTGAAGAAGCGTTCAAAATGTTCCCGCACTTAAAAGATAAAAACGTGGCGGTGTTTGATACAGCATTCCATACCACAATGCCTGAAGAAGCGTTCTTATACGCTATTCCTTATTCTTTATATAAAGATCACGGTGTTCGCCGCTACGGTGCGCACGGTACAAGCCATTTCTATGTAAGCCAACAAGCGGCTGAGCGTTTAAATGTGCCTGCGGATCAAGTGAATGTAATCACTTGTCACTTAGGTAACGGTGCATCAGTAGCTGCCGTTCGTCACGGTAAATGTATTGATACATCAATGGGCTTAACCCCATTAGAAGGCTTAGTAATGGGTACACGTTCTGGTGATTTAGATCCTGCAATCATTTTCTACCTACACGATAACCTAGGTATGAGCGTTGAAGAAATCAACACCCTATTAACCAAAAAATCAGGTTTATTAGGTTTAACCGAAGTAACCAGCGACTGTCGTTATGCAGAAGATAACTATGATGCAGAAGCCGCAGCAAAACGTGCATTAGATGTATTCTGCTACCGTTTAGCAAAATATATCGGTTCGTATATGGCGGTTATCGGTGAGCGTTTAGATGCTATCGTGTTCACTGGTGGTATTGGTGAAAACTCAGGACTTGTTCGTGAAAAAACCTTAGAGCATTTAAAACTCTTCGGCTATAAACTAGATAACGACAAAAACCTTGCAGCACGTTTCGGTAACGAAGGCGTGATCACCGCAGATAACACCCCTGTTGCAATGGTTATCCCAACAAACGAAGAATTAGTAATCGCACAAGATACTGCAAAACTTTGTAGCTAATTTTATAAACAGACTGCCGAATTATTCGGCAGTTTCTTTTTCATCATTTAACCTGAAGGTTTATTATGTCTCGCACAATTATTCTTATTCCTGTGAGTGCTGGCGTTGGTTTAACCAGTGTTAGCCTTGGTTTAATTCGTTCGCTTGAAGAAAAAGGCGCGAAAATTGGTTTTATGAAACCCATTTCACAACCAAATACTGGCGAAGATAAACTTGATCGCAGCACTTCTATCGTTCGTACTAGCACTTCTATTGAAACCGCTGAGCCATTTATGCTAAGCGTGGCGGAAAGCTTAATCGGACAAAATCAATCTGATGTTTTATTAGAGAAAATTGTTGAAAATCACCAACAATTAGCTAAAAACAATGAAATTATCATTGTTGAAGGTTTAATTCCAACGCGCAAACATAGCTATGCTAACAGCATTAACTATGAAATTGCCCAAGCGCTAGATGCAGAAATCATTTTGGTTGCTGCCCCTTCAACAGAAACACCAGCGCAGCTGAAAGAGCGTGTAGAAGCCGCTGCTTCACAATTTGGTGGTAAAAATAACAAAAACTTACTGGGTGTGGTTATCAACAAATTCAATGCACCGATTGATGAATCTGGCCGTACTCGCCCTGATTTAAGTGAGATTTTTGACGCTTATCAACATAGCCATAGCAACGTGGCTGAAGTGTATAAATTATTTGAAAAAAGTCCAATCAAAGTGCTTGCTTGTATTCCTTGGAATGCAGAACTTATCGCAACTCGCGTTATTGACTTAGTGAAACACTTAGGCGCAGCCATTATCAATGAGGGTGAAATCCAAACTCGCCGTATTCGTAGCATTACTTTCTGTGCAAGAAGCTTGCCAAATATGGTGGAACACTTCCGCAATGGTAGCTTGTTAGTGACTTCAGCAGATCGCCCTGATGTATTAGTTGCAGCTGCCCTTGCTGCAAGCAATGGCATTGAATTAGGTGGTTTACTTTTAACTGGCGGATACAAATTAGATAGCCAAATCAAAAAACTGTGCCAACCTGTTTTTGAAAGCACAGGATTGCCAATTTTCCGCATTGAAGGCAACACTTGGCAAACTGCTCTGGCATTACAAAGCTTCAACCTTGAAGTGCCAGTCGATGATAAAGAGCGTATTGAAAGCATTAAACAATACACTAGCCAGCAATTTGATGCGGACTTTGTTAATTCAATCGTGGCTGAATCTTCTCGCCAACGCCGTTTATCGCCACCTGCGTTCCGTTTCCAATTAACCGAATTAGCACGCCAAGCGAAAAAACGCATTGTGTTGCCTGAAGGGGACGAGCCGCGTACCATCAAAGCTGCTGCCCTTTGTGCAGAACGTGGTATTGCAGAATGTGTACTTTTAGCTAACCCTGCTGACGTTCAACGTGTGGCAGAAGCGCAAGGCGTACAATTAGGCAAAGGCATCACCATTATTGATCCAGCAAGCGTGCGTGAAAACTATGTGGCTCGTTTAGTCGAACTGCGTAAAAACAAAGGTATGACCGAAGCGCTTGCTCGTGAGCAACTAGAAGACACCGTGGTACTTGGCACAATGATGTTAGAAGCCAACGAAGTTGATGGCTTGGTTTCAGGTGCGGTTCACACCACGGCGAACACCATTCGTCCGCCAATGCAAATTATCAAAACAGCACCGGGTAACTCCATTGTTTCTTCTATCTTCTTTATGTTATTGCCAGATCAAGTGCTTGTTTATGGTGACTGCGCAGTAAACCCAGATCCAACAGCAGAACAGCTTGCAGAAATCGCAATTCAATCGGCAGATTCTGCGAAAGCCTTTGGTATCGATCCAAAAGTGGCAATGATTTCCTACTCTACGGGTACATCAGGTAGCGGTGCGGACGTTGAAAAAGTGAAAGAAGCAACGCGCCTTGCGCAAGAAAAACGCCCAGATCTTATCATTGACGGCCCATTACAATATGATGCGGCAATTATGGAAGATGTGGCACGTTCTAAAGCGCCAAATTCACCAGTTGCTGGTAAAGCCACTGTATTCGTGTTCCCAGATCTGAATACAGGTAACACCACTTATAAAGCGGTACAACGCTCTGCGGATCTCGTTTCTATTGGCCCTATGCTACAAGGTATGCGTAAGCCAGTGAACGACCTTTCTCGCGGTGCATTAGTCGATGATATTGTGTACACCATTGCATTAACAGCAATCCAAGCAACACAATAACAAAAACTCAGAAAAAAACCGACCGCACTTTAAATCTGCGCTTTTCCCTTAAAAATAGCGGTTAAGCGCAGATTTTTTTACATCAAAATTTTCTATGAAAAAATGCATAGTGATGACAAAATCACCGCATTAAGCTATAAAATTCACCACTTACAAAAGTTTCACTCTTTACATAAAATGACGATTCATTACTCAAAAAACATCTTTTCATTTAATTTCAATGAGTTAAATCTATCCACTTAAATTTTTTCAAAATTAATACGTAAAAAAATGTAAATAGTAGTTTATTTTTCCACATTTTTGTTACAGACTATGCACCGCAAACGTGGGGTTTGTATCTCATTATTGAATTATTTATTTAGGAGTAAAAATGAAAAAATCATTATTAGCCGCATTAGTATTAGGCGCAACCTTAACTGTAACTGGCTGTTTCGATAAAGAAAGCAAAGTTTCAGCACAAGTTGAAAATGCAAAATCAAGCGTTTCTGAAGCAAAAGACGCTGTAGCTCAAGCAGCATCAGATGTTAAAGATGCAGCAGTTGAAGCAGCAAAAGATGTGAAAGACACTGCAGTATCAAAAATTACTGAAGCTAAAGATGCAATCACTGAAAAAGCAAGCTCAATGGCTGACGCAGCAACACAAAAAGTGACTGAAATGAAAGATGCAGCGGCTGAGAAAGTAACTTCTATGGCTGATGCAGCGACTCAAAAAGCAGCTGAAATGAAAGACGCAGCAGTAGAAAAAGTAACTGGTGCTAAAGACGCAGTAGCAGAAAAAGCAGCAGATGTAAAAGACGCGGCAATGGATAAAGTTGCTGATGTTAAAGATGCTGCCGTAGAAGCAAAAGATGCTGCAGTAGAAAAAGCAAGCTCAGCGGTTGATTCAGCAGCACAAAAAGCCGCTGAAGTAAAAGACGCTGCAATGGACAAAGCCACAGCCGTTAAAGATGCAGCTGTAGAAGCAAAAGATGCAGCAGTTGAAAAAGTCACTGAAGCAAAAGACGCAGCAGTTGAAAAAGTTGAAAGTTTAACTAAATAATTTAGTCATCGAGTTATGATTAAAAAAGGCTAGAAATATTCTAGCCTTTTTACTGTATTTCTCTTTAAATTCAATCAATTCCTTGATAGAATTACCGAGTTTTTGGGGCTGATTCTGGATTCGACGGGATTAGCGAAGCCCAAGGTGCACGTCGAGGTGCGGTTGGCCTCGTAAATAAACCGCAAAAAAATAGTCGCAAACGACGAACAATACGCTTTAGCAGCTTAATAACCTGCTCATAGCCTTCTCTCCCCAGCTTCCGCTCGTAAGACGGGGATAAAGAGGAGTCAAACCCAAACGAGATCGCGTGGACGCCTCCGCTTGAGGATCGAAACGTTAAATTGAATCAAGCTAGCTTAACTATCGCGTGTCTGTCCGCAGTGGTTAAGTGAAATTAAAGACTAGACTAAACGTGTAGTGCTGAAGGTAGAGTAATTTCGGACGGGGGTTCAACTCCCCCCAGCTCCACCAAATTTGATATAATCCAAGCGTAGTATTAATTCTATTTGTAGAACTTTATAGCTTGGATCTCCCCTTAAAGTTATCCTATTAATCTAACTACTCTCCGCTGTTTATTAAACCTTTTTATTCCTCCTCTTTTTCTTAGATTAAGAATGGTATTAATTTCATCAAAAGCACAACATTATAAACTACTTCTAACCAAGGAAAATTCTCAATAAAAAACGGTAGAAATTCTTATCAAATTCCTACCGCACTTATGTTTTCAATGAAGATGAAAAATTAGAACCCTTCTTTCAAACTTACGGTTAAGCTGAAAATCAGGTGTTCTGGGTGGCTGTCTTTGCTGTCAGCGCAGAAATAGCCTTCACGTTCAAATTGGTAGGCTTTTTCTTCTTGTGCGTTAGCTAAACTTTTTTCCACAAAACCGTGTTTTACCACTAAAGAATTTGGATTTAACACTTCGTAAAGCTCTTCTGCCGCACCTGGGTTTGGCACAGTGAATAATTTGTCGTATAAACGGAATTCCGCTGGCACATTGTCTGTGGCTGAAACCCAATGAATTACGCCTTTGACTTTACGCCCATCTGCAGGATTTTTGCCTAAGGTTTCAGGATCATAAGTACAATAAACGGTGGTGATATTGCCCTCAGCATCTTTCTCCACACGCTCCGCTTTGATCACATAAGCATTACGCAAACGCACTTCTTTGCCTAATACTAAACGTTTATATTGTTTGTTCGCTTCTTCGCGGAAATCCGCTTGATCAATATAAATTTCTTTAGTAAATGGCAATTGGCGATGGCCTAATTCTTCGCGATTTGGGTGATTTGGTGCGGATAGCATTTCTTGCCCGTCAAAGTTTTCAATCACGATTTTTAACGGATTAATCACCGCCATTGCGCGTGGTGCATTTTGGTTAAGATCATCACGAATACAAGATTCTAACGCGCTGAACTCCACCACGTTATCTTGCTTGGTTACCCCAATGCGGCGGCAAAATTCACGGATTGACGCTGGCGTATAACCACGGCGACGTAAACCTGAAATTGTCGGCATACGCGGATCGTTCCAACCATCAACCACTTCATCTTCTACTAATTTCAACAATTTACGTTTAGACGTGAGCGTATATTCCAAGTTCAAACGTGAAAATTCATACTGATGTGGCAATGGGCGTTTAATGGAAATATGCTCAAGCACCCAATCATATAAACGGCGGTTATCTTGGAATTCAAGGGTACAAAGTGAGTGCGTAATGCCCTCAATGGCATCGGAAATACAATGGGTGAAATCGTACATTGGATAAATGCACCATTTATTCCCTGTATTGTGATGTTCCGCAAATTTAATGCGGTATAACACTGGATCACGCATTACCATAAACGGTGATGCCATATCAATTTTGGCACGCAAACTGGCTTTTCCTTCGGCAAACTCGCCATTTTTCATTTTTTCAAATAAGGCTAAGTTTTCTTCCACGCTACGATCGCGATAAGGGCTGTTTTTTCCTGGTTCGGTCAATGTGCCACGATATTCACGCATTTGTTCAGGTGAAAGCTCATCAACATAAGCTAAACCTTTCTCAATTAATTCAATGGCATAGCCATAAAGCGCATCGAAATAATCAGATGCATAACGTGCCTTTCCTTCCCAATGGAAACCAAGCCATTCCACATCTTGTTTAATGGAATCAACATATTCCACATCTTCTTTAACCGGGTTAGTGTCGTCAAAACGCAAGTTACACAAGCCTTTGTAATCTTCTGCAATACCAAAATTTAAGCAGATAGATTTTGCGTGGCCAATATGTAAATAGCCATTTGGCTCAGGTGGAAAACGGGTGTAAACGTGGTTTACTTTCCCTGTTTCCAAATCTTCATCAATAATATGACGAATAAAATTGGTAGGTTGATGTTCGTTCTCTGTAATATGGCTCATTTTGACCTCAAAATATTCTCGATTTTTGTAAAAAAATTGTCGTTTATTTTACTATGTTTAACGGCAGAATTCAAAAGTGCGGTTGATTTTCCTTAGATAAATGATACAATTCACGCCCTAAAATGAACGAACGTTCATTCAGTGTAAATTTATTTTTCTTAAGCTCTTCTTAAGAAAGATTTTCTACTATAATCATCGAATAAAACGATTGTTATTTTTCTCGGAGTTTTTATGCGTAAAAAAACGATTTTTTCCCTACTTACCATTGGGTTAGTGGCATTTGGTGCTTATAGTTATTTCACCCATTCTAATCAACAAGAAACAACCTATTTAACAGAAAATGTACGCCGTGGCGAAATCAAAAAATCAGTGATTACCGTAGGCTCAGTTCGAGCTTATAACCGTGTGGAAGTGGGAGCACAAGCTTCAGGTAAAATTGAGAAAATTCACGTCGTACTAGGACAACATATCAAACAAGGAGATTTAATCGCAGAAATTGACTCTAAAAATCAAGTGAATGCGTTAAATTCAGCACAAGCAGAATTAAAAGCCTACCAAGCTCAGCTCAATGCAAAACAAGTGGCTTATAATGTGGCGAAATCTGCCTATGATCGCCTTGCGAAATTATATGCGAGTAAATCCACGTCTTTAGATGAACTGAATGCGGCGAAAAATAATTTATCCTCTGCCAAAGCGGCGATTTCTGAAGTGGAAGCTGCCATTCAACGTGCGGAAATTCAAGTAGATACGGCAAAAACCAATTTACAATATACCCAAATTCTTTCGCCTTTAGACGGCACAGTGCTGTCCATTCCCGTATCAGAAGGGCAAACGGTGAACGCCAACCAAACTACCCCAACCATTGTACAAGTGGCGGATTTAACGAAGATTTTAATTAAGCCAGAAATTTCTGAAGGCGACATTACCAAAGTGAAAGCAGGAATGGCGGTGGAATTTACCACCCTTTCTGAACCAGACAAAGTCTATCATTCAACCATTCATTCTGTTGATCCCGCCATCACCACGCTCACGGATAACGAATATAAAGAAAGTGCCTCAAATACCAGTGCGGTTTATTACTATGCCAATGTTTTAATAGATAATCCTGATAACCAACTGCGTATTGGAATGACTACGCAAAATACCATTATCATTTCCGATGTACAAAATACCCTACTGGTTCCTACCATCACGTTACACAAGGAAGGAAAAGAAACCTTTGTTAATATATTGAAAGACAATGATAAAGTAGAAAAACGCACCGTTGTTACAGGGTTAAGCGATGATATGAATACGCAAATTTTAAATGGATTGGAAGAAGGGGAAAAAGTGATTTCCTCGCAAGTAACCAGTGATGAAAAAGTGGGAAATACTTTCCGCGGTCCTCGAATTTTATAAAGTGCGGTGGTTTTTTATGAATATTATTGAATTAAGCCACATCAACAAATTTTTCGGTGAAGGCGAAAACTGCACTCAGGTGTTAAAAGACATCAATTTAGACATTAAAAAAGGCGATTTTATTGCCATTATTGGCCAATCCGGTTCAGGCAAATCCACCTTGATGAACATTATTGGTTGCTTGGATACAGCGACATCAGGCTCTTATAAAGTCGATGGTTTAGAAGTCAGCCAGCTCAATCGTGATCGGCTTTCTGATTTACGGCAGAAAAAATTTGGCTTTATTTTTCAACGCTATAACCTGCTCTCAACGCTAAGTGCGGTGGAAAATGTGGCACTTCCTGCCATTTATGCAGGCATCGATCAACCTACTCGCCTACAACGAGCCAAACAGTTATTAGAAAAATTAGGCTTAGGCGATCACTTAGAAAACAAGCCAAATCAGCTTTCTGGAGGGCAACAACAGCGCGTGAGTATTGCGCGCGCTTTGATGAATGGGGGCGAAATTATTCTAGCCGATGAACCTACTGGAGCATTAGATAGTAAAAGTGGCGAAACCGTGATGGATATTCTCACCCAGCTACACAGCGAGGGGCATACCATTATTTTGGTCACGCACGATAAAAACGTGGCAAATTTTGCTAATCGTATTATTGAGATCAAAGACGGCAAAATTATTGAAGATCGCCGAAAATCGGAACAAATGACCCAAAAACAAGACATTGCACTACAAAGCAGTAAAAGTCGATTACAATTTTATAAAGATCAGTTTATTGAATCCTTCAAAATGTCCATTAAAGCCATTGTGGCACATAAATTGCGTTCTTTGCTAACAATGTTAGGGATTATTATTGGTATTACTTCTGTGGTTTGCGTAGTTGCCTTAGGTAACGGCTCACAACAAAAAATTCTTAGCAACATCAATGCAATAGGAACAAATACAATGGATATTTATAACGGTGCAGGCTTTGGTGATCGGCGCGCAGCGAAAAATCAAAATCTTACCGTAGCAGATGCCGATATGCTTGCCAAACAAAGCTATATTGCCAGCGTTACACCAAATAGTTCGGTAAACGGCACGCTCACTTACGGTAACCAAAGTTTCACCGCCCAAGTGCGTGGTGTGGGAGAGCAATATTTTAATGTCCGCGGTTTAAGCAAAGCTGAAGGCATATTTTTCAGCGCAGACGCCGTAAAACACAGCGAACAAGTAGCCGTGATTGATGAAAACACGTTACACGAAGTATTCAACAATCAAAATCCCCTTGGCAAAATTTTGATGATCAATAAAAAACCATTGCGCATCATAGGGGTAGCAGCCAGCAATAATATGGTAACGAATAATTCTAGCCTGAATATTTATATACCTTACACAACAGCAATGAACAAAATTTCTGGTAATAAAAAAATTAGCTCAATCACAGTAAAGATTAACGATGAAATTAGTTCTAAAGTGGCAGAAAAAGATCTCACTCGCCTGCTCACCGTGCGCCATGGCAAAAAAGATTTTTTTATATTCAACACCGATACGATCAAGCAAACTATCGAAAAAACAACAAATACAATGAAGTTGCTGATTTCTTCCATTGCCATTATTTCCCTTGTTGTAGGCGGCATTGGGGTGATGAATATTATGCTGGTTTCGGTAACCGAGCGAACCAAAGAAATTGGCGTACGAATGGCCATTGGCGCAAGACAATTTAACATCTTGCAACAATTTTTAATTGAAGCGGTGCTGATTTGCTTAATTGGTGGCATCACTGGCGTGGTGCTATCAATGGTGCTAGGCACAGTGTTTAATTGGCTGGTGAAAGATTTTACCATGATCTTTTCCACCTTCTCGATTATCGCCGCGCTGCTCTGCTCAAGCTTAATTGGCGTGATTTTTGGCTATATGCCAGCAAAAAATGCTTCGCAATTAAATCCAATTACCGCTTTAGCTCAGGAATAGTTTTTTGATAAAATTTCAACAATCAGGCAATAAAAAATCGGCAAAATTACACCGCACTTTATTTGCCTACGATTTTATTTAATAAGGAAAAAATGATGTTAAAACAATCCAAACTCTCACTTGCTATTGGCTTGTCTGTGTTGTTAGCTGGCTGTGCGAATCTTGACGATTCTTACAAAGCATCACAACAAGATTTCCAACAATATGAAGAATTAACCAAACAATACAACATTCAAGAAAATTGGTGGACGCTGTATAAAGATCCGCAACTAAATCAGTTAGTTGAACAAGCCTTGGAAAATAACAAAGATTTAGCCAAAGCAGCCATTGCTGTAAATACGGCGCTTTATAACGCGAATTTAATCGGCGCAAATTTAGTACCAAATTTCAGTGGTTCGGTATCTTCTTCAGCTAACAAAAATATTCACGATGGCGGCTCTTCCGTGATTAGCCACGGTGGTGCATTAAACGTGAGTTACACCCTAGATTTATGGCGTCGTTTAGCTGATTCAGCTTCTGCCGCAGAATGGCGACACGCTGCTAGCGAACAAGATCTTGAAGCGGCGCGCATTTCATTAATCAACTCTGTAATCTTAACCTACTATCAACTTGGTTACTTAAATGATGCGATTAGTACCGTGAATAAAACCATCAATTACTATTCCGAAATTAACCGCATTATGCAAAATAAATTCCGCCAAGGCGTGGCAGATCGCGCAAGTTCCGATCAAGCGCAACAAGCGGTTTTAACAGCGCGTAACAGCTTAATCAATTACCAAACGCAAAAGAAAACGGCAGAAGCCACCTTGCGTAACTTATTGAATTTAAAACCAAGTGATCCATTAAAAGTGAACTACCCGCATATTCTTAAAGTAAAAAATGTGGGGGTAAACCTTAATGTGCCTCTTTCTGCCATTGCCAATCGTCCAGACGTAAAAGGCTATCAATATCGCTTAAACAGCGCTTTCAAAGATGCCAAAGCAATGCAAAAAAGCTGGTTCCCAACCATTACCTTGGGCGGAAGTTTAGGTTCTAGCGGCAATAAAATTGACAACGCATTCAACACCCCTATCGCAGGCGGAACAGTCGGAATTAGCTTGCCATTCTTGAGCTGGAACACCGTGAAATGGAACGTAAAAATTTCAGAATCGGCTTATGATCTTGCACTTGTGAACTTTGAACAAAGCATCACCAAAGCCTTAAATGATATTGACACCAACTATTTTGCTTACAACCAAGCGCGTCAAAACTTCGCCAACTTGCAGCAAACCTACAACTACAACAAACGCATCACGCAATATTACAAAAACCGCTATGATGCAGGCATTGCAGAACTAAGAGAATGGTTAAACGCCGCAAGCACCGAACGCAACTCCGAGCTTTCCATTTTAAATGCAAAATACAACCTCATTCAAAGCGAAAACGCCGTATATAGCGCAATGGGCGGTTATTACTCTGTAAAATAATTATTATTGAGTAACAATTAAAACAAAAGTGCGGTGAAAAAATCAGAAATTTTTTACCGCACTTTTTCTTTTGGTTCTTATTTAGAAGAGTTAGATCTCATTAATAATACGATATACCCAGTTTTCTAATGGATCCTTATACTTCAGCATTTCTGCCCGCATTTCTTCTAACATTTCTTTTTTCACTTGCTGATATTCTGGGTCATAAAACAAATTATGTAACTCCTCAGGATCATTACGAATATCGTACAACTCTCCTACATCACTTGCATTGAAGACCAATTTATAATCTTTCCTACGCCACATTCTCTGTTCAAAATAAACAAAATGCCCTGCAAGTTGAGCTAATACCCCTTTACGAGCATTGGATTTATTTTCTCGCAAAATAGGCAATAGGCTTTCGCCTTGGAAAGTTTCTGGAACAGCTTGCCCAGCAACATCAAACACAGTTGAAGTCAAATCGTGCAGATAAACTAAATTATCGTCCACTTCATTGATACGTGAAGATTCAGGATCTTTAATAATCAGTGGAATATTGTAGGTGGTATCAAACATAAACTCACCTTTTTCAATCATTCTATGTGCTCCCATTGCATCACCATGATCTGCGGTAGCGACAATAAAACAATCTTGATAAAGATTATGTTTTTCAAGGAAGTCAAATAATTCACCGATAGCATCATCAATTAAGGTGATATACCCCCAGAATTTGGTGATCACTTCCTTCCAGCGTTCTTCACTTGCTTCCCACATTCCCCACATTTTAGAAATGGTACGATAATGGCCGGGTTTACCTTCTAAAGGTTTAAAGAAACTTTCATCAAGGACGACATCTTTTGGATCATACATTGAATAATAAGGCTCAGGAAAAATGCAAGGCGTATGCGGCCCCCAGAAATTAATCCAAGTAAAGAAAGGCTTATGCTCAGCAAGAGATTCCAAAATAAAACGTTTCGTTTCATCAATAATAAAATAGGGAATTGTTTGTTCTTTTGTTCCTGAAAGTAAACCACATAATTCTTGCACTCTTAAATGCGGATTATCGCCAAAATAAGCTAGGCTGACTTCTGGCGTAGGGAAGCCTTTTTCTGCAAGCCATTCAGGGTAACGGTTTGGCTGAGTCGGCGCTTGATCAAACACTAAATTTTTATAAACGTGGCTGCCCGGATAACCATATCCGTCAAAATTATGCCCTTTAATACCGTAATCTCTTGGAACAGATCTCGTACCAACGTGCCATTTTCCAGCAACATAACAATTATAGCCCTTCAGTTTTCCTATGTGCGGTTGTTCTGCCGGAATTTCTCCTGTTCCACCTTTTTCACCATTTCGAATAATGCCATGGGTAGAAGGCATTTGCCCTGTAAAAAGTGATGTTCTAGCAGGGCCACAAACTGAAGCTGGCGTGAAGGCATTATCAAAACGAACACCTTCTCTCGCTAAACGATCTAAATTCGGCGTTTTTACAATCTTATGCCCATAAGTACCGAGCATATCTTTTCTAACTTGATCTAAAAGAATATAAATTACATTTTTCATTAGTTACACCTTTTTCTTATTTCGACCAATTACCACAAATAAAATCACTTGAAGAATTGCGTAAGCAGCAAGTACCCAAAGTGGTTTACCATTTTCTGAAGCAAGTCCAATTGGAGAAAGTAACGCATAAAGAGAAACTAAACCTAATGCAAGTGATGCCACAGTGATATTAACATATTCCCAGTTGCTTAAATCTACATTGCTTTGGTTCGATACGTTATCAACATAAGGTGTTTTTCTGCGTAAGAACGAACCTAATACTAGCATTAATACGACATCAAAAACGAATAGTGCAGCCATTACATACACAAAATTCACTTTTACATTAAATACCCAAACAATAAGGAAATATAAAATAACATGTACCAATAAGGCAATACGCTCTGCTAGTCCCGATACAGTTTTATTGAATAATCCCACTGCAAATAGAGCAACAATAGGAATATTCACAAAACCTGCAAAACGTTTAGTCAGTAAGAAAATGCCATCTGTACCAAACATAAGCAATGGTCCAATAATGATGGTGATAACTGCCATGACTGCCGAGACTTTTTTCGCATAAACAATTAATTCAGTTTCACTAAAGGTTCTTTTGGTTAGTGAAGGCAATAAGTCTTTACAATAAATTGTTGCTGCTGAATTTAAGAATGAATTGAATGTACTTAAAATTGCACCAAATAAAGCCGCAATAAAGAAGCCTTGTAGGACTGTTGGCAAAACGCGATTAACTAATTCAGGATAAGATAAATCAATTGGATTTAGTCCTTCACCTAAAATATGGAAACTCAGTAACCCCGGTAAATTAAGAATAATCGGCAATAAGAGCAAGAAAAGCGCAGCAATTAAAATCCCTTTTTGCCCCGCTTTTAAATCTTTCGCACCTAATGCACGTTGCACAATCGCTTGATTGGTTGTCCAATAGAAAAAGTTTACGATCAAAATCCCCGTAAACATTGCTGGCCAAGGTACAGCATCTGTCGCACTACCAATAGCATTAAATTTTTCAACGTGCGTTGTGCCAATAATATGCAAACCTTCCATAAAACTGCCATTGCCTAAATAAATTAAGGCAAAAATTGGTACTAGAATAGCCCCAATGACCAAAATAATAGCATTCGCAGTATCTGATACTGCCACCGCTTTTAAACCACCAAAAATAGCATAAATCGCACCAATAACACCTATCGCCATTACGGTGTAAACAATGGATTCACCATAGCTAATTCCAAATACGGTTTCCAAATTGAAGATTTTATTGAAGGCAATTGCCCCTGTATAAAGTGCGGTGGGAATAACGATAAATAAATAGAATACTAAAAATAACCCAGACATTATTAAGCGTGTTTGACGATCAAAACGGCTTTCAAAGAATTCTGGAATTGTCGTGTAGCCATTACGAATATATTTCGGTAATAAATACAAAGCCAAAAAACAAAGCGGAATGACTGATTGAACCGTCCAAGCAATAATAGAAAAATTGCCTTTATAGGAATTGGCATTGACACCAATTAATTGTTCAGTAGAAAGTGAAGTTAATACCATTGAACACCCAATAACAACTGCACTCAACCCTCGTCCTGCAAGAAAATATCCTTTAGCTGTTGATAAATCATCATTTCTGGTTTTCCGCCAAGAAATCCAAGCCACAAAGCCAGTGACAATAATAAAACTGAAAACTGTCAGAAACATCACTTCCTCCCTATTAGCAGATTAAACTCATAATGAGATTAGTCTATTTATAATAAAGTGCCTATGACAGTAGTCATACTTTGGCTGTGATATTGATCACAAATCTTTCAGTTTAATTAGAATTAAATAAACATTCTTTTTCGCATAAAAAAGCCTTTCATCAGAAAGGCTTTTGAGGGTAACTTAGAAAACTATTTTTTCTTTTTCGCTTTTGGATTTGGTAAGTCGGTGATTGAACCTTCAAACACTTCTGCCGCTAAGCCTACAGATTCGTGTAAGGTTGGGTGAGCGTGGATAGTTAATGCAAGATCTTCTGCATCACAACCTATTTCAATGGCAAGACCAATTTCACCTAGCAATTCACCACCGTTTGTTCCTACGATCGCACCACCGATAATGCGGTGAGTGTCTTTATCGAAGATCAATTTGGTTAAACCATCTGCACAGTCAGAGGCGATCGCACGACCTGAGGCTGCCCAAGGGAATTTCGCCACTTCGTAGTTAATGCCTTCGGCTTTACATTCTTTCTCGGTTTTACCTACCCAAGCTACTTCTGGCTCAGTATATGCGATAGATGGAATCACTTTCGGATCGAAATAGTGTTTTTGTCCTGCGATAACTTCTGCTGCAACGTGGCCTTCGTGTACGCCTTTGTGAGCAAGCATTGGTTGTCCCACAATATCACCAATCGCGAAGATGTGTGGTACGTTGGTACGCATTTGTTTATCTGTATGGATAAAGCCGCGATCGTCCACTTCTACGCCTGCGACATTAGCATCGATCAATTTACCATTTGGTGTACGACCGATCGCCACTAATACAGCATCATAACGGCGTGTTTCGTTCGCTGCTTTGCCTTCCATTGAGACATAAATACCGTCTTCTTTCGCTTCAACTGCGGTTACTTTGGTTTCAAGTAATAAGTTGAATTTCTTCTCGATACGTTTAGTGTAGATTTGAACAATATCTTTATCCGCTGCTGGGATCACTTGATCAAACATTTCTACTACGTCAATGTTAGAACCGAGTGCGTGATATACCGTACCCATTTCAAGACCGATAATACCACCGCCCATAATTAATAGGTTTTTCGGCACTTCTTTTAATTTAAGTGCGTCTGTTGAATCCCAAATGCGTGGATCTTCGTGTGGGATAAATGGTAATTGAATTGGGCGTGAACCTGCTGCGATAATAGCATTATCAAAATGAATGGTGGTTTCCCCTTCATCGCCTGCAACGATAATGGTGTTAGGGCCTGAGAATTTACCGTAACCGTTTACCACTTGCACTTTACGCATTTTAGCCATTCCAGCTAAGCCGCCGGTTAATTGGTTGATTACTTTTTCTTTCCAACCACGGATTTTGTCAATGTCAGTTTGTGGTTCGCCAAATACGATACCGTGTTCTGCTAAAGATTTTGCTTCTTCAATCACTTTGGCAACGTGTAATAAGGCTTTAGATGGGATACAACCCACGTTCAAGCACACCCCTCCAAGGGTTGAATAACGTTCAACGATCACCGTATCTAAACCTAAATCCGCACAACGGAATGCCGCCGAATAACCTGCGGGGCCTGCACCAAGTACAACAACTTGTGTTTTAATCTCTTTATTCATTTTCTACCTCGTTAAATTCTTGCGGTTTTTACACCGCACTTTAACTAAACAGCGTTTCCCATTTTAATGAGAAACGCTAAGGAATTACATTACTAAACGACGAAGATCGCTTAATACACCATTGATGAAGGTGATAAATCTTGCACCGTCTGCCCCATCAATCACGCGGTGATCGTAAGAGAGCGATAATGGTAACATCAAGCGTGGAGTAAATTCTTTGCCGTTCCATACTGGTGTCATTTCAGATTTAGATACACCTAAAATCGCCACTTCTGGGGCATTCACGATTGGGGTAAATTGTGTACCACCAATACCGCCTAGGCTTGAAATGGTGAAACAACCACCTTGCATATCAGATGCAGTTAATTTACCTGCACGCGCTTTTTTCGAGATTTCGGCTAATTCACGTGAAAGCTCGATGATGCCTTTTTTGTTTACATCTTTAAATACAGGCACAACTAAACCGTTTGGTGTATCTACCGCTACGCCAATGTTGATGTATTTTTTCAAGATCAAGCTTTGTGCATCTTCAGATAATGAGCTATTAAAGCGTGGGTAAGCTTCTAAGGCTTTCGCTACCGCTTTCATAATGAATACAAGTGGGGTGATTTTTACATCAAGTTTTTGTTTTTCCGCAAGCACATTTTGCTCTTTACGGAATTGCTCTAAATCTGTGATGTCTGCTTTATCCCATTGTGTCACGTGTGGAATCATTACCCAGTTACGGTGTAAGTTCGCACCAGAGATTTTTTGGATACGGCCTAATTCAACTTGTTCTACTTCACCGAATTTGCTGAAGTCCACTTTCGGCCAAGGGAGTAAGCCTAAACCTGCACCATTCGCTGCGCCTGTTGATGCTGCGGATACAGAACCACTTTCAACGGCTTTCACTGCGGCTTTCACATAGGCTTGAACGTCTTCTTTCAGGATACGACCTTTACGGCCTGTTCCTTTCACTTTATCTAGGTTTACCCCAAACTCACGAGCTAAACGGCGAACCACAGGGGTTGCGTGAGCAAAACTTGCACTTGCTGTAACTTCTGCTTGGTTAGCAGGCTGCGCTGATTGTGCTGGCGCAGCAGGTGCTGCCGCTTGAGTTTGTGCAGGTGCTGTCGCTGCTGGTTGAGTCGCTGGGGCTGCTGCAGGTGCTGAACCCGCTACTTCAAAACGCATAATTAATGAACCAGTTGAAACTTTATCCCCTGATTTCACTAAGATTTCTTTCACTACACCGGCAAATGGTGCAGGAACTTCCATTGAAGCTTTATCGCCTTCAACAGTGATTAATGATTGCTCTTCAGAAACGCTATCGCCCACAGCAACCATAATTTCAGTCACGTTTACTTCATCACCGCCAATATCTGGAACGTGAACATCTTGCACGCCACCTGATACTGCTGCAGGTGCTGCTGGTGCTTCTGCCACTGGCTGAGCTGCAGGAGCAGAGGCGGAAATGGTTTCAAATTTCATTACTAATGAACCTGTTGAAACCTTATCACCCACCTTAATGAGAATTTCTTTTACCACACCAGCCACAGGCGCAGGCACTTCCATAGAGGCTTTATCGCCTTCTACGTTTAAGATAGATTGTTCTTCTGCAACGCTATCACCTACGTTTACTAAAATTTCAGTTACGTTTACTTCATCGCCACCGATATCTGGAACGTGAATTTCAATCACAGAACCACCCGCACTTTGCGGTGCTGCTGGTGCTGCAGCTTTTTCTTCAGCGGCAGGTGCTGGTGCAGCTGCTGCCCCTTCTAAAATAAACATTGGCGTACCCGTTGAAACTTTATCGCCAACTTTTACTAATACTTCTTTAATGACGCCCGCTTCTGGAGAAGGCACTTCCATTGATGCTTTATCGCCTTCAACATTAATTACTGATTGATCAATTTCAACCGTATCACCAGCTTTTACCATCACTTCGGTAACGGTTACTTCATCGCCACCAATATCTGGAATTTGAATTTCTTTAGCCATTTTCTTTTTTCCTCAAAACTCCCCCTACTAAAGCAAGGGGAGCGATGTTAATTATGCGTAAAGTGGGTTAATTTTATCTGCATCAATGCCATATTTTGCAATCGCATCTGCAACCACTTTCTTGTCAAAGATACCTTGTTTAACAAGCTCAGTTAATGCTGCGATTACCACATAATGTGCATTCACTTCAAAATGCTCGCGTAAGTTTTCACGGCTATCTGAACGACCAAAACCGTCTGTACCTAATACACGATAGCTTTGCGCTGGAACAAATGCACGCACTTGCTCTGCATAAAGTTTGATGTAGTCTGTTGCAGCCACCGCAGGTGCATCATTCATCACTTGAGCAATGTATGCTGTTCTTGGCTCTGCTTCAGGGTGTAATAAGTTCCAACGCTCTACATCTGCACCATCACGCGCTACTTCAGTAAATGAAGTTACGCTATATACATCAGAAGTTACACCGAAATCATCTGCAAGTAATTTCGCTGCTTCACGAACGTGGCGTAAAATCGCACCAGAACCTAATAATTGAACTTTGCCTTTACCTTGACCAGTTACTGTTTCGAATTTATAGATACCTTTACGGATACCTTCTTCTGCGCCTTTTGGCATTGCTGGTTGGTCATAAGTTTCGTTTAAGGTTGTGATGTAGTAGTACACATCTTCTTGTTCTGGCCCGTACATACGGCGAACACCGTCTTGGATAATCACTGGTACTTCAAAGGCGAAAGCTGGATCATAAGAGATACAGTTTGGAATTACCGCTGATTGAATATGGCTTTGGCCATCTTCGTGTTGTAAACCTTCACCGTTCAATGTTGTACGGCCTGATGTACCACCGATCATAAAGCCACGCGCACGTTGGTCGCCTGCTAACCACATTAAATCGCCCACACGTTGGAAACCAAACATTGAGTAATACACAAAGAATGGAATCATTGGTACGTTGTTTGTGCTGTAAGAAGTTGCTGCTGCAATCCAAGATGCGGTTGCACCTTGTTCGTTAATCCCTTCTTGTAACACTTGACCATCAATGGCTTCACGATAATAAGAAACTTGTTCGCGATCTTGTGGGGTGTAGTTTTGTCCGTGTGGGTTATAAATACCGATTTGACGGAATAAACCTTCCATACCGAAAGTACGTGCTTCGTCTGCGATAATTGGCACAATGTGTTTACCCACAGATTTGTTTTTCAACAATACGTTTAATGAACGAACAAACGCCATTGTGGTTGAAATTGGGCGAGATTGTGCTTCAAATAATTGCGCAAACTCTTCTAACGCTGGCACTTCAAGTTCGTGAGTAAAGCGTGGCGCACGGGTTGGTAAATAACCATTTAATGCTTGACGGCGCTCGTGAAGATATTTGTACTCTTCTGAACCTTCTTCAAACTTGATGTATGGTAATTTCTCAATATCTTCATCAGATACCGCAATATTGAAACGATCACGAACGTGTTTAACGCCCGACATATCCATTTTCTTAACTTGGTGAGCGATGTTTTTACCTTCAGCGGCATCACCCATACCATAACCTTTGATGGTTTTCACAAGCAATACAACTGGTTTGTCTTTAACTTGTTTTGCTTTATTGAATGCAGCGAAAACTTTTAATGGATCGTGACCACCACGGTTTAATGCCCAGATTTCATCATCTGTCATTTCTGCCACTAAGGCTTCAGTTTCAGGATAACGACCAAAGAAGTGTTTGCGTACATAAGCACCATCTTTTGCTTTGAAGGTTTGATAGTCACCATCAACTACTTCCATCATTAATTGTAATAATTTACCTGAAGTATCACGTTGTAATAAACGATCCCAACGGCGACCCCAAACAACTTTGATCACTTCCCAGCCACAACCGTTAAATTGTGCTTCTAATTCTTGAATAATTTTACCGTTACCTGTTACTGGACCATCTAAACGTTGTAAGTTACAGTTGATCACGAAAACAAGGTTATCTAATTTTTCACGTGCTGCGAAAGCAAGACCACCGCGAGATTCCACTTCGTCCATTTCGCCATCACCTAAGAATGCGTAAACGGTTTGATCTGCTGTGTCTTTCAAGCCACGGTTATGTAAATATTTTAAGAAACGTGCTTGATAAATAGCATTCAATGGCCCAAGACCCATTGATACCGTTGGGAACTGCCAGAATTCAGGCATTAATTTAGGGTGTGGGTAAGAAGAAAGGCCTTTTCCGTGAACTTCTTGACGGAAATTATCTAATTGCTCTTCAGTTAAACGGCCTTCAACAAAAGCACGCGCATAAATTCCTGGAGAAATATGACCTTGGAAGAAAACTAAGTCGCCACCATTTTTTTCGGTACGCGCTTTAAAGAAATGGTTGAAACAAACTTCATAGATTGTCGCAGAAGATTGGAAAGATGACATATGGCCGCCAAGCTCTAAATCTTTTTTAGAGGCTCTTAATACCATCATAATTGCATTCCAACGAATCGCACTACGAATACGGCGCTCAAGATCTAAATTACCTGGATAGTTCGGCTCTTCTTCAACAGGGATAGTATTAATATAGTCTGTGGTAACACCTGTTGGTAAAGATACTGAATTTGCACGAGCGTGCTGCATTAATTGCTCAATAATAAACTGTGCTCTTTCAACACCTTCTTCACGAATTACTGAATCGATCGCCAATAACCAATCATTGGTTTCGACTGGATCTACGTCATTTCTTAACATTTCTGACATAGTCTTTTCCTTATTTGTTAAGTTGAAGTTAAGTTCAATTTCTAGACGAAACTGAACAACGAATGGATAACTAATACCTATATCTAGGCTATTTTACAACTATTAAAACCCGTTTACAAATCTTTAACAAAGATTATAAAAAATATAAGATTTGTTGAAATTAGAAAATTTTTTGATAAGTCTTAGGAAAGGCAAAAAATTTATTAAAAAATTCCACCGCACTTTAAATAATCGGTAAAAATAGCAGATGACTGATAATTTTTACTTAAAGCGCTTTAATCTTTATCAATCCTACTCGTCAGCTGATTGACGGATAAATCTTATCAGCGATGAAGATTTCCCTTATAAGAAAAAGCCCATTCTCTCAATGGAATGGGCTTTGTTATATTGCATTTTTTATTTTTTCACTACAAGAACCACAGACTCACCAGCAACAACTTCGCCTGTTTTTTTCTCAATATGGCTAACTTCATCCATATTAGAAATTACTACAGGGGTAAGCACTGATTTTGCTTTGGCTTCAAGTAATTCTAAATCTAATTCAATAATGGTATCACCACGTTTAACGGTTTGACCTTCTTCGGCAACACGTCTGAAACCTTCTCCTTTTAATTCAACAGTATCAATACCAAAGTGAACGAATAATTCCACACCATCGGTAGATTCCATTGAGAAAGCGTGATTGGTTTCAAAAATTTTACCTACAACACCATCAACAGGGGCTACAAGTTTGTTACCTGTTGGGCGAATTGCGATACCATCACC
The DNA here is from genome assembly GCF_002921135.1 of Avibacterium gallinarum. Taxonomy (GTDB): domain Bacteria; phylum Pseudomonadota; class Gammaproteobacteria; order Enterobacterales; family Pasteurellaceae; genus Avibacterium; species Avibacterium gallinarum. The sequence goes on from NZ_PQVJ01000006.1 coordinate 152,624, forward strand.
AACAATTTTTTCTGAGAAAACAACATCTGGTACATCTTCAATGTTCACAATATCACCTGAAAGCGGTGCATAAATCTCTACTTCAACGGTTTTATTGCTTTTTGAACCAAATAATTTATCAAAAAAACCCATTTTTAGTCTCCTACTAAGTGAATGTTTGGGCTATTCTAGCCCAAAACTTGAATAATTGGTATCTAGTTTAACGCATTTTCTGCTAAAAAGTCTGCAACCAATTTTTCAATATCTGCTGCTGTTGGCTGTTCGAGCGCTTTATCAGCAAGCAATTTTGCATCTTGATAGTTTACATTGCGGATTAATTTTTTAATTCTTGGTACTGAAATTGCACTCATACTAAACTCGTCTAAGCCCATACCAAGTAGCAATAAGGTTGCTCTTTCATCACCCGCTAGCTCACCACACATACCTGTCCATTTACCTTCGGCGTGGGAAGCATCAATCACCTGTTTGATTAAGCTCAATACAGATGGGGTCATTGGGTTATATAAATGAGAAATTAATTCGTTACCACGATCTACCGCAAGGGTATATTGGGTTAAATCGTTCGTACCAATACTGAAGAAATCCACTTCTTTTGCTAAGAATTTCGCATTCACCGCCGCTGACGGGGTTTCCACCATCACACCAATTTGAATGTTCTCGTCAAAAGCCTTGCCTTCATTGCGTAGCTGCGCTTTTAATACGTCAATTTCTGCTTTTAATGTACGAATTTCTTCCACAGAAATAATCATTGGGAACATTACAGCCAATTTACCGAAAGCTGATGCTCTTAATACGGCTCTTAATTGAGCGTGTAAAATTTCTTTACGATCTAAGGCAATACGAATTGCACGCCAGCCTAAGAATGGATTCATTTCTTTTGGTAGATTTAAGTAAGGTAACTCTTTATCACCACCAATATCCATTGTTCTTAATACCACTAAACGGCCATTCATCGCTTCAACAACTTCTTTATAAGCGATAAATTGTTCTTCTTCCGTTGGAAGCTGATCGCGATCCATAAATAAGAATTCTGTACGATATAGGCCTACGCCTTCCGCACCGTTACGATCTGCCCCTTCCACATCGCGAATTGTACCAATGTTTGCTACCACATCAACGCGATGACCGTCTAAAGTCAACGCTGGTAGATCTTTCAATTTCGCTAATTCTGCTTTTTCTTCGGCTAATTGCGCTTCTAACGCTTTTAAGCGATCAATTTCTTCTTGGCTTGGATTCACATAAACACGATTATTCACCGCATCAAGAATTAAGAAATCACCCGTATTGACTTGTTGCGTAACGGTATTTGTCCCCACAATCGCTGGCAACTCTAATGAACGTGCCATAATTGAAGTATGAGAAGTTCTGCCACCAATATCAGTAATAAAACCAAGCACTTTATCAAGGTTAAGCTGCGCGGTTTCTGATGGTGTTAAATCATACGCGACAAGAATGGCTTCTTCGTTGATCTCACCAAGATCAACAATGTGCATACCTAAAATATTCTTGATTAAACGATTACCAATATCACGAATATCTCCAGCACGCTCTTTTAAATATTCGTCATCAATTTCTGACAACATTGCCACTTGCTGATCAATAATCGTGCTTGCAGCAACACCGGCATTCACTTTATTAGAACGTAAATAATCAATGATTTCTTCTTCTAATTCCTCATCTTCCAAAATCATTAAATGGCCTTCAAAGATTGCTGCTTTCTCTTCACCTAATGACGCATAAGCACGATCTTTAATTGCGGTTAATTGCTCAACGGCTGCATTACGTCCTTCATAAAAACGTGCAACCTCAGCTTCAACTTGATCGTCTTGAATTTTTTGCGTATCAAGTACGATTTTTTCTTCTTTTAAAACAAGTGCTTTACCGAAAACAATGCCGGGGGATGCTGGAATACCTGAAATCATAGTGACCTTCCGAACTAATAATTAAATCTGGCTATAAATAGAACAATAGCCACAAACAGACTTTCCCTTGAAAGTGAAATTTGTGGCTAATGGTATGATTACTCTAATGTAGGAATTAAAGCGACTAAATGATCTACTGCTTTTTGCTCATCTTCGCCTTCAGCAGAAATGGTGATCACTGTTCCTTGTGTTAAACCTAAAGTTTGTAATTTAAAAAGGCTTTTTGCACTTGCACTTTTGCCACCAGAAGTTACAGTGATGTCAGAAGCAAAGGCTTTCGCTTCTTTTACAAACTGAGCCGCTGGGCGAGTATGTAAACCATTTGGAGCAATAATTTCAACATCTTTTGAGTACATAGTAAAATCCTCTTAATAATTGTTTGAGTATAAATCTTGATCTGAAACCAAACGGTAAAGATTACCGTTCAATTATGTATTTATTTCATCTCTAAAAATAAATCTTGAAATAGTATTCAACTTAACACAACAATAATCAACCCCAATCGCCACAAAATTTGAACTAAGTCACAAAAAAACACTTAAAGCGGCGTTTTTTTATTCGGTTATTAACCTTTATTTAACCATTGTCCTGTGTGAAGAAGTGTCTATGCCCCTTTGTTTCAGATAAACTTTCAATTAAATTATGATAGTTTTTAAATCTTACGGGATCGATTTTTCCTTGCTCAACCGCTTCACGCAACGCACACCCCGGATCATTCAAATGTTTACAATCCCTAAATTTACAAGTGCCTAGCACATATTGAAATTCACGGTATCCTTTCGTAATTTGATCTGCGTCCAAATGCCATAAACCAAACTCACGAATCCCCGGTGAATCAATCAGATCGCCGCCTTGCGGTAAATGATAAAGACGAGAAGAGGTGGTTGTGTGGCGGCCTAATCCTGTTCCCTCGCTCACCGCACCAACCTGTGCATTCACATCAGGTAAAATGCTGTTGATTAAACTGGATTTGCCTACCCCTGATTGCCCCACAAAAATGGACGTGCCTTGCGATAAAAGTGCGGTGAGATTTTGCATATTTTCGCCTGTTTTAGCAGAAATCATTAGCGTTTGATAGCCAATTTTTTCATAAACCTTAAGTTGTTTTTCCACTGCCGCACGCTGGGTTTCCGATAATAAATCAGCTTTATTAATCACGATCACCGCAGGGATTTTCGCATTTTCACACACTACTAAATAGCGATCGACAATATTCCAAGACAACTCAGGCACCACTGCGGACACAATAATAATGCGATCAATATTTGCCGCGATCACTTTTAAGCCGTCGTAATAATCAGGGCGCGTAATTTCATTTTTACGCGGGTGAATGGCTTCAATCACACCGCTCACCCCTTGTAACTTCTCGCTGCCTTGACGCCACAATACTTTATCGCCAACCACTAAATTCGCCAAAGTGCGGCGTAAATTACAGCGAAAAATTTCACCTTGCTCATTTTCCACATCGGCGTGCAAAGAATAACGGGTTACCACTGTACCCTCTTGCGTTGGGCCAAGCATTTCATCTTGCCACTGAATATCCTCATTTCTTGATTTGTGACGTTGTAATGTTTTTGCATTATTAGAACGAATTCTACGCTGCTGATTGTAAGTTAATTTTTGTTTGCTCAAAGATAAATCCTTAAAGTGCGGTTGTTTTTCGGTTAAAATATGCCGAAATCATCAAAATAAAACTCACATAGGATACCCTAATGCAATTAGATAAACAAAACCTTATTTGGATTGACTTAGAAATGACGGGCTTAGATCCCGAAAAAGAACGCATCATTGAAATTGCCACCATTGTAACCGATAAAGATCTCAATATCCTTGCAGAAGGCCCTGTGCTTGCCATTCATCAACCAGATAGTTTACTGGCAAAAATGAGTGCTTGGTGTCAGAAAACCCATAGCGAAAATGGCTTAATTGAACGCGTAAAACAAAGCAAACTCACCGAACGTGCCGCGGAATTACAAACTTTAGATTTCCTAAAAAAATGGGTGCCTAAAGGTGCATCACCCATTTGTGGCAACAGCGTTGCGCAAGATAAACGCTTTTTATTCAAATATATGCCTGAACTCGCCGACTATTTTCATTATCGCCACCTTGATGTCAGCACCTTGAAAGAACTTGGATCGCGTTGGAACCCTGAAATGTTAAAAGGCTTTAGTAAGAAGAATACCCACCTTGCTTTAGATGATATTCGTGAATCTATTGCAGAGCTGGCTTATTATCGTGAGCATTTTATCAAAATGCCTTAGCCTATTTATTGCTAGGAAATGGGAAAAATCTCGCTTTCTGATCAATAACTAAACAAGCAATCAAATTTTTTATAATTTTACTTGCGGGCGTAAAAATTTTTCGTATAATACGCCCCGTTCCTTATGGAATATGCGGGAATAGCTCAGTTGGTAGAGCACGACCTTGCCAAGGTCGGGGTCGCGAGTTCGAGCCTCGTTTCCCGCTCCAATCTCCTTATCTCTTGCGGGAATAGCTCAGTTGGTAGAGCACAACCTTGCCAAGGTTGGGGTCGCGAGTTCGAGCCTCGTTTCCCGCTCCAAGTTTTTCTAATATTTTAATTAGCAAATTTTTTCTATTTATCTTTTTTATTCTTTCCTATTATCTGCTTTTTACTAATAAAAAAGCGATAGCCAAAGCTGAACATTTCAAATTAAAATAGAAAAATATTTTCTAGAAAAAACAAACAAAAAAGAGAATAAAAGCAGAAAAAGAAAAGTGCGGTAGAAAAACGCCAAATTTTCCACCGCACTTTCTATCTGATTAATATCGCCTTTTCACAAAATAACTTCTATATCAAAGGGTTATTTACCATTCTCAACCCATTTTCCGTCAATATAATCAGCACGCCATTTTGTGGCTTTGCCATTTTTTTCAGAGGTAATATATTGACGTTTTTCCTTACGGCTAAAGCGAACAATGGCCTCGTTGCCTTCAGGATCTTTCTGTGGTGCATCGGCTAAATATTGCAATTTTTCTGGCAGACGATCACGATATAGCGCCAATTCTGCCACTTTTGCAGCCCGAGTTTCACGAGATTTCGGGAAATTATGTGCAGACATAAACACGCCACTTGCCCCATCTCGCAACACAAAATACGCATCAGAATTTTCACATTTTAGCTCTGGGAAATGTACTGGCTCTTCTTTTGGTGGTGCAACTTCACCATTTTTTAAGATTTTGCGCGTGTTATCACATTGGGTACAAGCCATATATTTGCCAAAACGCCCCAATTTTAAGTGCATATCTGCGCCGCACTTATCACATTCCACCACTGGGCCGTCATAACCCTTAATCTTAAACTCGCCTTGCTCCACCACATAGCCATCACAATTTGGATTATTTCCGCATACATAAAGTTTTCTTTGTGGATCAATAATATAGCTATCCATTGCCGTGCCACATTTCGGGCAACGTTTGCGATCCATTAGGGCTTTGGTTTCAGAAGCTTCGTCCAGCACATTTAATAGTTCGGCTTCTGGAATTAAATTTATTGTCGTTTTACACCGCTCTTTTGGAGGTAAAGCATAGCCTGAACAGCCTAAGAATACGCCTGTACTTGCGGTACGAATCGCCATTGGGCGGCCACAAGTTGGGCATTTAATATCGGTTAGCACAAGGCTATTTGGCTTCATTCCACCTTCTAGCTCATCTAATTCGGCTTGGCTCAGCTGAGCAGAAAAATCTTTAAAGAATTGATTTAATTCCGCTTTCCAATTTTTTTCACCATTGGCAATTTGGTCTAGCACATCTTCCATATTGGCGGTGAAATCATAATTCATTAAATCAGTAAACGATTGGTTAAGGCGATCGGTAACAATCTCCCCCATTTTTTCTGCATAAAAACGGCGATTTTCCACCCGCACATAACCACGATCTTGAATGGTTGAAATGATCGCAGCATAAGTAGAAGGGCGACCAATTCCGCGTTTTTCCAGCTCTTTTACCAGTGCCGCTTCAGTAAAGCGCGCAGGCGGTTTTGTGAAATGTTGCTGTGGAATAACTTCTTTTAAATTTAGCTGATCGTTCACCGCAACGGCTGGCAGCACTTGATCTTCGGCACTTTTGCTCATTGGCGGTAACACTTTCGTCCAACCATCAAAACGTAAAATACGCCCTTTGGCTTTCAAGCCGTAATCGCCCGCCGTTACCGTGAGTGTTGAGCTGTCATATTGCGCCGCAGGCATTTGGCAAGCCACAAATTGACGCCAAATAAGATCATATAAACGCACCGCATCTTTATCCATTCCCTGCACATCAGCCGCCAACACACGCACATCTGAAGGACGAATGGCCTCGTGTGCTTCTTGCGCATTATCTTTGCTCGAATAAAAATTCGGTTTAGCTGGCAAATAGGCATCACCATAATTTGAACCGATATAATCACGCACCATATTTAACGCATCTTTACTCAAATTAGTGCTATCAGTACGCATATAGGTAATATAACCTGCTTCATACAAACGCTGCGCCAGCATCATTGTTTTTTTCACGCCAAAATTAAGGCGAGTACTTGCGGTTTGTTGCAAGGTTGAAGTAATAAATGGCGCTTTCGGTTTAGAGCTAGTTGGCTTGGTTTCTAAATCAGAAACGATATAGTCAGATTTTTGTAAAAAATCCACCGCACTTTGCGCTTGTCGTGCATTCTTCGGCTCAAATTTTTTCCCTTTAAAACTGGTTACATCAAGACGCAAACCAATTTTCTGTGCGGTTTCCGTTTGCACCGCCACTTCCCAATATTCTTCAGGTTGGAAAGCTTTGATCTCACGCTCGCGTTCTACTAATAATTTCACCGCAACCGATTGCACACGCCCTGCTGATAGACCGCGCGCCACTTTCTTCCATAATAATGGCGATACCATAAAGCCCACCACGCGATCAAGAAAACGGCGTGTTTGTTGGGCATTAACACGATCCATATTGAGATGTTCTGGGTGTTCAAAGGCTTGAGTGATGGCATTTTTGGTGATCTCGTTGAATACCACGCGGCTAAAGCGATCATCATCACCACCAATCACTTCACGCAAATGCCAAGCAATGGCTTCCCCTTCTCTATCCAAATCGGTAGCGAGATAAATATGATCGGCTTTTTTCGCCAGCGATTTGAGTTCCGCCACCACTTTTTCTTTACCTGGTAAAATTTGGTAGTTAGCTTTCCAATCGTGATAAGGATCGATCCCCATACGCTTCACCAAGGCATTACGTTCTTTTTCTTGCTTAATGGCTTGCTTTTGTTCGGGGCTTAATCCTTTGGTAGAAATTGGCTTGGCTTTTTCACCAGTACTCATTCCAGCGGTAGGTAAATCGCAAATATGCCCTACGCTGGATTTCACTATATAATCCTTTCCTAAATACTTATTAATGGTTTTCGCCTTGGCTGGCGACTCCACAATCACTAAAGATTTACTCATCTTTTTCTTTACCTAATTTCTGCTAACTTGTGTAAAATTGCCCGATATATTGCGGACTATCTGTGGATTGGTCAATCATTTTTTTAAAAAAGGAAGAATAAATGGATAAACTCAATGCAATTTCTGTCTTTTGTAAAGTGGTGGAAACGCAAAGTTTTACCCAAACCGCTATACAGCAAAATATCTCCGTAGCAATGGCAAGTAAGCTAGTTTCACAACTGGAAGAACAGCTGAAAACACGCTTGTTGCAGCGCACCACCAGAAAGATTGTGCCTACTGAAGCGGGGCTGCTTTATTACCAACGTTGCCAGCCTATTCTGGCAGAATTACAAGATGCCGAAGCCAGTATCAGCAATCTTGCTAGTGCATTACAAGGCAAGCTACATATTTCCGTGCCGCGGGATTTTGGCTTGCGTTTTATTGCGCCTAATTTGGGCTTATTCTTACACGCTAATCCTGATCTTGAAGTGGACATTGAATTTAACGATCGTTTAGTGGATTTAATCACCGAAGGCTTTGATCTCGCTTTACGCATTGGCAATTTGCAAGACAGTTCGCTGGTGGCGAAAAAAATTGCAAGTTCAACAATGCACATTGTGGGATCGCCCGATTATTTCGCTAAAAAGGGTATTCCACAAACGCCAGAAGAACTCTATCAACACAAAATAATGCTGTATAAATCCAATAATAATCAAGTATTTTGGGAATTTATCAACGGTACAAGAATTGAGCGCTTACGTGTACAAGCTGATGTAATGTGCAACAGTGGCTTGGCCTTGGCAGAACTGGCAAAATCAGGACTTGGCATTGTGAATTTACCACGTTTTCTGATTGAAAATGAATTAGCTTCAGGGAAATTAGTGGAAGTGCTGGCTGACTATCCACAACATCAGATTGATATGAATATTGTCTATCCCCACCGCCGTCATTTGGCGGCGAAAGTGAAAGCCTTTGTGGATTTTTTAAGTCAGCTTGGGTTATGCCAAGAAACCGCTAGCAATAAATAGAAGGAATAATAGAAATAAAAAGAAACAAAAAGAAATAAAAAGTGCGGTGCAATTTTCAAAAATTTTCCCCTTCTATTTACATAAAAGGGGAAAATAATTTTTAGCGTAACGTTCCGCAGTTAATACAGTATAAATACTGCCCTTTTGGATCGTTAAATTGGCTCAGTTGGTTGAGCTGTTGTTTTACTTCATTGAATGGTTTTGCCAAGCCAAGCGCACTGAATAATTGCTGTTGCGTGCCTTTGCCAAAGCTTTTCACCAAGGCATCAAGCATAGAATCATTGCGTTCAATTAACCATTCCACACTAAATTCTTCTGCACTTTGCTCGCCTTGTTTTGCTTTAGCTAATTCCTTTGCTTTTTCCACCGCACGATCAAAATCGCCGAGTTCGTCCACCAATTTATTTTGTAAGGCTTCCGATCCTAACCACACTTGACCTTGTGCGATTTTATCTACATCTGTTTTAGCTAGCTGACGGCCTTTGCTGACAAGCGAAAGAAATTTATCGTAACCATGTTCAATTTCCAGTTGATAAAGATCACTTTTTACTTTTGAGATGCCACCAAAAGAAGACTGCTGACTTAATGGTGAAGTAGCCACGCCATCAGCATTCACGCCAATTTCTGCTACGGCTTTCTCAAAGGTTGGGAACATGGCAAAAATACCGATAGATCCCGTAATGGTATCCGCATCAGCTAAAATATAATCTGCCGTGCTAGAAATCCAATAACCGCCCGAAGCTGCCATTGCTCCCATTGACACCACCACTGGCTTGCCTGCTTGTTGTAAATGAACGATTTCCTGACGGATAATTTCTGACGCAAAGGCACTGCCACCGGGGCTATTTACACGCAAAATCACGGCTTTGATTTTTTCATCTTCATAAGCCTGACGCAGCAATGTGGCAATCGTATCACCGCCAACACCATTGTCATCGGTTTCACCGTCAATAATTGCACCCTCGACATTGACCACCGCAATGCGTGTTTTACCTTCCCCTTCAATGCGATCAGGTAAATCTGCCAAATAGCGATCAAACGGCAACAATTTTGCTTTACCCTCTGCATTTTTGCCAAAAAGTGCGGTGAGTTTTTGTTCTAAAGTGAAACGATCAGCAAGTTGCGTCACAAATTTTTGCTGTTGAGCATAGGCCGTCAAATCCCCATTTAAGGCTTTCAAATTCGCAAAATATTGCTCCGCTTCAGGCAATACATTATCAACAGGGATTTGGCGATTGGTTGCGATCAGCGTTTTATAATCCGTCCACATTGTGCTTAACCAACGTTGCATATTGGCTCTGGCTTCTGCCGACATATCATTACGCAAAAACGGCTCAACGGCAGATTTATACGTCCCTACACGGAAAATATGTGGCGTGATTTTTAGCTTGTCGAGCAAATCTTTGTAATACAGGTTTTCCAGTGCCAAGCCTTGAATCTCCACTGCACCAATCGGGTTGAGATAAATTTCATCGGCATAGCTTGCGAGTACATATTGTTTTTGCGTATAGCTATCCGCATAAGCGATCACCGGCTTACCACTTTGCTTAAACTGATTAATCGCCTTGCCTACATATTTAATCGCAGGCAAATCAGCCCCTTCAAAACGGTTCAGATCTAACACCAAGCCTTTAATGCGTGGATCATTCACCGCAGAGCGAATGCTATACACCAAATCAAAGGTAGAAATTTGACGTGGCACATATTGAGAATCCACTTCTTTTAACAAATCTTGCAAAGAGTGGATTTCTTCACGATTATCCGCTAAATATCCATCTAAATTCAGCAATAACGCCCCTTCATCCGCGCTCAGTGGCGCTTGAGTTTCTTTATTTGCATTTGTGAGCAAACTCACCACTGTAAAAAGAAACAACACAAAAACAAGAAAGACTAAATTCATCACAACATTGCGCACAAAATTTAATCCTCGCCATAGCATAGAGCCTAGTTTCATCAGCGATTTCATAGATTTCCTTATTTTTTGATTTTATTTGAGAGAGCGTATCATAAACAGATTAACACCCAAATGCGAATTATTCTTTCCAGAATGCCTGTTTTTATCCACTTTGATCTGTTTTCTCGATCAGGATCGCAGAACTCACCAAAAAATCACCGCACTTAAAAAGGTTTTGCTATGGTTGATCTCGGCACAAGGAGAACCCAATGTTAAATTTATTCAAACGCCCGATCGAAGTGGAAACCTTAGAAGCTTGGGCAAAAATGGTAGAAGATATTGCCAAAGTTGCGATACTTGCAGTCCCCGTGATAATATTTGGTCAAAATGGAATACTATTTAAGATTATGAGTAGTCTTACATTAATGTTTGTTATTTATGCCACTCTCGTTGCTGGAAAGTTGCTTAGAAAACACAAATCCCAGCTATCAAAGGAGGATTAAATGGAACTCACCATTGGATTACTTGTTCTTTTAGGGATTGTTCTGGCTTTTTTAGCTGCCATTAACCACACCATAAAACAAGCTGAAAAAGAAGATAAAAAAAACTAATTCCAGATATCGAAGGAGGGCTAAATGGAGCTTACTATTGGATTATTAGTTTTATTGGCTGTAGTTTTAGCTTTTGGTGCAGGGATTAATCACGCAGCAAAAGAAGCCGATAAAGAGAGTAAAAAGAACTAATTACATAAGCCCCCGATATAAAGGGGGCTTTTCTATATCACCTATAAGAGCAAAAACTATGCTATAATCCACCGCACTTTTTATAACAAAAATGATCACAAAAGGACTGATTATGGACGCTTTAACCCTACTCACTTCACGCCGTTCTAACAAGAAACTCTTTGCGCCTGCGCCAAACCAAGCACAACTTGAACAGATTTTCCAAGCCGCACTGCACGTCCCTGATCACGGTAGATTGCAACCTTATCGCTTTGTAGTGATTGAAAAAGACGGTTTAAACAAACTTGGCGGCTTATTAAAAAGTGCCGTACAAGAACTTAACCTTGGTGAAGAGCGGTTGAAAAAAGCGGAAAATTTACCTAATCGCGCGCCAATGATCATTGCCGTAATCGCAAAAATCCAAAAAGATATTGCTAAAGTCCCCGCTTGGGAACAAATGCTTACCGCAGGTTGCGCCACCTACGCAATGCAACTTGCCGCTAATGCACAAGGCTTCGACAATGTATGGGTAACTGGCCCTTGGGTTGATGGCTCTGAATTACGCCAAGCGCTACAATGTGATCAAAACGATAAAGTAGTCGCTTTTATTATGCTAGGTACAGGCGAAGAAAAAGCCAGCCGTGAGCCTAAGCAAATCGATCTAGCAAATTTTGTGAGTTATTTATAATGTATTAGAAAAAATGATAAAAAATCACCGCACTGATAAAATGCGGTGATTCCATTTACTTCCTAAATACTCTCACATTCCCAAACCCATTTTCTTTTAAATAAAGAGCTTGGAGTTTGCTCATTACGCCGCGTTCGCAGTAAAGGACGTAATTTTTGCTTTGGTCTAATTCTGGGAATAAGGTAGAAAGTTTATAGAATGGGATTAAACGCACTTCCTGCCCTGCCAGTTCTAACGGGTTTTCGTCTGTTTCTTCGGGGCTGCGGATGTCAATGACGATGTCGTTTTCGCCTAATACGGAAATGGTATCCACTTCCACCACTTCTTTTTCCGTTTGTTCTGCAATTTGGCGAATATCTAAATATTGCGCATTTTGCACCGCACTTTCTAATACGCTGAAATCAAAATGATTTTCTTCGCTAAGGATTTTTTCTCGCACCGCTTTAACCGTTGGATTTTTTGAAATCACGCCACAAAATTCCGGCATTGATTTCGCAATATCGTCCGTGCCAATTTCTTTTGCCATTGCGATAATTTGTTCTTTATCGTGGGTAATAAGCGGACGTAACACAAGGGCATCGGCAGCCTCATCAATTAGGCGCAAATTGGTGAGGGTTTGGCTGGAAACTTGACCTAGCGCTTCGCCCGTAACAATGGCTTGAATGCCAAAACGTTCTGCCACTTTGCTTGCAGCACGCACCATCATTCGTTTTAACACCACGCCCATTTGGCCGTTATCGATTTTCTCTAAAATCTCTGCCACCACAGGCTCAAAATTAATCGCCACAAAACGTACTTTATGCGAGCCACTAAAGCGATTCCAAATGTGATACGCCATTTGTTTTACGCCGATTTCGTGTGCTGCACCGCCCAGATTAAAGAAGCAATAATGCACGCGCGAGCCACGGCGAATCAGCATATAACTGGATACGCCCGAATCAAAGCCGCCCGAGATAAGCGAAAGCACATCTTCTTGCGTGCCAATAGGATAACCACCCAGTCCTGTATGACGGGCTTTCACCAGCATCATTTTGTCGTCTTCAATATCAATACGAACGGTAACATCAGGTTTGCTGAGCTTCACTTTTGCGCTGGCGATATGTTGATTTAAGCCGCCGCCGACATAGCGTTCCACATCAAGGGAAGAAAAATCGTGCTTGCCTTTGCGTTTTACGCGCACACAAAAAGTTTTGTTTTCAAGGAGATGTGCCACATCTTGCAAAGTTTGTTGGAAAATATCTTGCACGTTGTTGAACGGTTTTTCTTCCACTTCAAGAAAATGATGAATACCGGGGATTCGTCCTAATAATTCAATTAATAAGGCGCGATTTTCCGCATTTTTTGACCGCACTTCGATATAATCCCAGTGCTTCACCACGGCCACTGTGTCGTCATATTTATTCAAAATATTGCGAATATTCCCTGTCAAAATTTTAATAAAGCGCTTACGCACGCTTTCACTTTTAATCATAATTTCAGGGAAAAGTTTAATAATAAATTTCATTGGAATACTTCTGTTTTAAGCAAAAAATTGGGCGGTATTGTACAACATCTTTTGCAAATCCCCAATTTTTCTCGCCCGTTGCTTGCACCTGTTTTGGGGCTAATCAAGGGAAACAAAAGTGCGGTGCTTTTTTCTGAGATTTTTTTGCGCAACAATCTTGCTATAGGCTTTAACAAGTCCATAAAAATACAGTACAATGTGGCATTTATTTAGCTTGAACTTAGGAAAAACAATGGCACGCAAACCTACCACAGACGAAAACAGCTTAGATTTTGAAACCACCTTAACCCAATTAGAGAGCATTGTTGCTCGTTTAGAAAGTGGCGAATTGCCTTTAGAACAGGCGTTAAAGGATTTTGAAAGCGGAATTAAGCTGGCGCAATTAGGTCAAGCACGTTTACAACAAGCGGAACAACGCATTCAAATTTTGCTTTCTAAAAGCGATAAAGCAGAATTAAGCGACTATCAAAACAACGAATAAGCAACCCAATAACTAAGCCACTGCTATGTACCAATTTGCACAGGATTTACAACAATTTCAACAGCGGATTAATCAATTTCTCGAGCAACAATTTGAGCAAATTGACACGCAACCCTCTCCCCTTGCGGAAGCAATGAAATATGCGCTTTTATTGGGTGGAAAGCGTGTTCGTCCGTTTTTGGTTTATGCCACAGGCAGAATGTTAGGGGCAGAACTCGTGCATTTGGATTATGCCGCTGCTGGCATTGAGGCGATTCACGCTTATTCTTTAGTTCACGATGATTTGCCTGCAATGGATAACGATGCACTGCGCCGTGGCCACCCCACTTGCCATATTGCCTTTGATGAAGCCACCGCTATTCTGGCGGGTGATGCGCTGCAAGCCTTTGCGTTTGAATTACTGAGCCAAACACCAAATTTATCTGCCGAGCAACGCCTTGCTTTGGTGGCAGAATTGGCAAAAGCCTCTGGCGTGCAAGGAATGTGTTTGGGGCAAAGCCTTGATTTGCAAGCTGAGCATCAACAAGTCAGCCTTACTGAATTGGAAAGAATTCATCGCAACAAAACGGGCGCGTTGTTACGCTGTGCATTAAAAATGGGCTTTCTTTGTTCACCGCATTTTGCCGACAAACAACTTTGTCAACAGCTCGAACGCTATGCCGATGCCATTGGGCTGGCGTTCCAAGTGCAAGATGATATTTTAGATATTGAAGGCGAAAGTGCTGTGATCGGTAAAACCGTGGGGGCAGATTTAGCTGCAGATAAAAGCACTTACCCGAAATTGCTCGGCTTGCAAGGGGCGAAAGAAAAAGCGCAAGAACTTCATCAACAAGCCCTTGATGCTTTGGCCAAATTACCTTTTGATAGCTCGCCATTAAAGGCATTGAGCGAGTTTATTGTAACAAGAAAAAATTAATATATTGGACACCGCCTAAGCCTTGTATTATTAAAGTGCGGTCGAAATTTAACCCTTTTTTGGATTTGATTAACAATGGAAAAATATCCTCTTTTATCACTGATTAATTCACCGGACGATTTGCGTCTTTTAAATAAAGATCAACTTCCCCAACTTTGTAATGAATTACGCGGATATTTGTTGGAAAGTGTTAGTCAAAGTAGCGGCCATTTGGCTTCTGGCTTAGGCACGGTAGAACTCACCGTTGCCTTGCATTATGTGTTCAACACGCCATTCGATCAGCTCATTTGGGACGTAGGGCATCAGGCCTATCCGCATAAAATTCTCACTGGACGCCGTGATAAAATGTCCACTATTCGCCAAAAAGACGGGCTTCACCCTTTCCCTTGGCGTGATGAAAGTGAATTTGATGTGCTAAGTGTGGGACATTCTTCCACTTCGATTAGTGCTGGGCTTGGCATTGCCGTAGCAGCAGAAAAAGAGAACGCAGGGCGCAAAACGGTTTGTGTCATTGGCGATGGCGCAATCACCGCAGGAATGGCCTTTGAAGCGCTCAATCACGCTGGCGCATTGCACACCGATATGTTGGTGATTCTCAACGATAACGAAATGTCTATTTCAGAAAATGTGGGCGCGCTGAACAACTATCTTGCCCGCTTGTTTTCTGGTTCTTTCTATTCCACCTTGCGCGAGGGCGGCAAAAAAATTCTCTCTGGCGTGCCACCGATTAAAGAATTTGTGAAAAAGACAGAAGAACACGTTAAAGGCTTCGTTTCACCGATTGGCACAATGTTTGAAGAGCTAGGCTTTAACTATATCGGCCCAATTGACGGCCATAATGTGGACGAATTAATTAGCACGTTAAAAAATATGAGCAGTCTGAAAGGGCCGCAATTCTTACATATTAAAACCAAAAAAGGCAAAGGCTATGCCCCAGCGGAACAAGATCCAATCGGCTTCCACGGTGTGCCGAAATTCGATCCCACAAGCGGAAAGTTGCCAAAATCCACCACCCCAACCTATTCGCAAATTTTTGGCAACTGGCTATGTGAAATGGCAGAGCAAGATCCGAAATTAATCGGCATCACCCCTGCGATGCGTGAAGGTTCAGGAATGGTTGAATTTTCCAACCGCTTTCCACAACAATATTTTGATGTTGCCATTGCTGAACAGCACGCTGTTACGTTTGCTGCGGGCTTGGCGATTGCAGGGTTTAAACCTGTAGTAGCCATTTATTCCACCTTCTTGCAACGTGCCTACGATCAGGTAATTCACGATGTCGCCATTCAAAATCTGCCAGTACTATTTGCCATCGACCGTGCTGGCGTGGTGGGCGCAGACGGACAAACCCACCAAGGTGCGTTCGACATTAGCTTTATGCGCTGTATTCCAAATTTAGTGATTATGACCCCAAGCGATGAAAATGAATGTCGCCAAATGCTTTATACCGGCTATCAATGCGGTAAACCTGCCGCTGTGCGCTACCCGCGTGGCAATGCTATTGGTGTAGAGCTTGAACCATTAGCAATGTTACCGCTCGGCAAGGGGAAAGTGCTGCGTGAAGGGGAAAAGATCGCCATTTTAAATTTCGGTACGCTATTACCAAACGCCAAAGCCGTAGCCGAAAAATTAAACGCCACCCTTGTGGATATGCGATTTGTTAAGCCGATTGATGAAACGCTAATTTTGCAACTTGCTGAAAACCATTCATTATTAGTTACCCTCGAAGAAAACGCCATTCAAGGCGGTGCAGGCAGTGCCGTGGCAGAAGTGCTAAATTCTCAGCCAAAAACCACCGCACTTTTACAATTAGGCTTGCCAGATTTCTTCATTCCACAAGGCACGCAACAAGAAATTTTGGCAGACTTAAAACTAGACGCACAAGGTATTGAAGAGCAAATCACTACTTTTTTGCAAAAAAGTAAAAAAATTTAAAATTTTTGTGAACTATTTCCTGCCTCGCTAGTCTTAGTAAATGCTAGTGCACTGCAAATTGCAGTTGTCTTTTTCAAACTAATTTCTTATTTAAGACCTCTCCGCCACTTGTTTTTAATGTGGCGGTTTTTTTATGGATAAAATTTGCTAAAATTCCACCGCACTTATCTTTATAGCAAGTTATCAACTTGCCATATTTTTCTTTTCTTCCAATTCCTCCCAACGGGCAAAAGCCTGTTCTAACGCTTGTTCCGCATCGGCAAGCTGTTGTAGTTTGTCCGCCGTATATTGGTGATCTTGCTGGAAGAAATTCGGATCAGACACTTCCGCTTGAAGTGCGGTGATTTTTTCTTCCAAATCTTCCAATTTTTGTGGCAGTTGCTCTAGCTCTCGTTGCTCATTGTAAGAAAGTTTCACAGGACGATTTTTCACCGGTTTGTGAGAAACTCTGTTCATTTCCACCGCACTTTCCGCTTGTTTTTCTTTCGCTTTTTTCTCTTTGGCCTGTTCTGCTTCTTTCAAAGCAAGCACATTGGCTTGTTGCTGTTTCGCATCGTGGAAACCGCCCACATATTTATTGATCACGCCATTGCCTTCAAAGATGTAGCATTCAGTCGCCGTGTTATCAATAAATTGACGATCGTGGCTCACAATCAGCAACGTGCCTTGATAATCTGCCAGCAATTCTTCCAATAATTCTAAGGTTTCCACATCAAGATCATTGGTCGGTTCGTCCAAAATCAGCAAATTATTGGGTTTGAGCAATAATTTTGCCAATAATAAGCGGTTACGCTCACCGCCAGAAAGGGCTTTGACTGGCACCATTGCGCGCTTAGGTGGAAATAAGAAATCTTGCAAATAGCCTAAAACGTGGCGTTTCACGCCATTGACTTCAATATCCTGCTTGCCGTCCGCCACATTATCCATCACAGTTTTTTCAGGATCGAGATCGACACGATATTGATCGAAATACGCAATTTCTAATTTTGTACCGCATTTAATGCGCCCTGAAGTTGGCTGAATTTCGCCTAAAAGCAATTTAATCAAGGTGGTTTTTCCAATCCCATTTGCCCCGACTAAGGCAATTTTATCGCCACGCAAAATGGTGGTTGAAAAATGCGAAATCAGTTTTTTCCCTGCAATTTCATAGCTTACATCTTCCACTTCAAAGACGATTTTGCCTGAACGGGTGGAATTATCCACTTGCAACTTGGCGCTACCCTGCACATCTCTACGCTGACGGCGTTCTTCACGCAAGGCTTTCAAGGCTCGCACTCGCCCTTCATTACGGGTTCTCCGCGCCTTAATCCCTTGGCGAATCCACACTTCTTCTTGCGCTAATTTTTTATCGAACAGCTCGTTTTGTAGGGCTTCCACACGCAGATTTTCTTCTTTTTCAAGGAGATATTTCGCATAATCACCGGGGTAAGACACCAATTTTCCTCGATCAAGATCAACGATACGGGTGGCCATTTTGCTGATAAAAGCACGGTCGTGAGAAATAAAGATGATCGAACCTGCAAAACTCAGCAGGAAATTTTCTAGCCATTCAATGGCATCAACATCAAGGTGGTTAGTGGGTTCATCAAGCAACAATACGTCAGGATCGCACACCAAAGCGCGCGCCAATGCTGCCTTACGCAACCAGCCGCCTGATAAATCCGCCAATCGCATATTTGGCTCAAGCCCTAATTTCATTAGAGTTTCACGGATTTTATTTTCAAACCGCCAACCATCGGCGTGTTCAAGTTGAGCTTGAATTTCTGCCAAACGATTTAGCGTGCTTTCGCTATATTCTTGCTCAAGCAAATCCGAAGTGCGGTGATATTCTTTCAATAAATCGGCCAAATGGGCAATGCCCTCCGCCACATAGTCAAACACATTGCCTTGCGCATTGCGTGGGGGATCTTGTTCAAGGCGCGAGATCACCAGATCACGCTCAAATTGCAGGCGGCCATCGTCCATCACCATTTCGCCTGCCAAAATTTTCATTAAGGTAGATTTGCCTACCCCATTACGCCCCACCAAGCAAACGCGCTCGCCGGATTCAATGTATAAATCCGTGTGATCTAACAAGGGGTGATCACTAAAAGAAAGATAACCGTTAGTTAAACTAATTAACGCCACACTCTGTCCTTATCTCAAAAAAATTTTGTGGATTTTAACAGGTTTATGAAAGGGTTTATAGAGGGATAAAAAAGAGAAATCCCCTATTGACTAGGGGATCCAATTAGAGAGAGGCAATTTCTTCAAAGGTTTGTGGTGAGCGCTCAATCATCTTCAAGAGTAATGTGGCTTGTTTATTTGGCGTGGTTTTGCCTTGTTCCCAACCTTGATAAGTGCGTACGCTCATTCTCAATTTCTTAGCAAAAACCGATTGTGATAGATTAAGTTTTTCGCGAATAGACTTCACTTCATTCGCGCTTATTTCACCCATTTCCGCTGGAAGCTCACGCTCAATGGTTTTGAGGGTGGTTTTGCCTTGTTGATAATCAAGGTAAGCATTCAATCCCTCAATAATTTCATTTGCAATGTTCCGTTCCATTATTCCTCCTTAATATGCTTAATAAGTTGCGAAATCGCTTTTATTTCTTCCGGAGCTAAATCATCTTTCTGTTTCTTACTATAAGCAGTAATCATCAAAAAATGACATTGGCGACTAAGCCAGTAATAAATCACTCTTGCTCCGCCTCTTTTTCCTTTGTTACGCTTTTCATCCGAAATACGGATTTTTCTTACACCGCCCGAACCTTGAATCAAATCCCCCTTTTCTGGATTTGCTAATAATTCATTTTGCAAAACAAAATATTCATCATCAGTCATTAACGCTTTTCGATAGCGTTCAAAAGGAGGCAATTCAATAAAAACCGCTTTCATAGTTTCTCCAATAAAACTCAGAAAATTATACGCGAAAAGCGTATAGAAAGTAAAGTTTTACTAAACTATCCACATTTATTTCAAAAACGGCTTTAACGCCACCACACAACGCTCAACCACTTCATCAAATGTTCCATCAATATCAATATGAATAACATCTGGCTCATCAGCTTGTGGGGTTTCTAAGGTATCAAATTGGCTTTTGAGCATTTCTGTTTTCATATAATGCCCTTTGCGATTTTTCATTCGCTCTAGCACTAAATCAAAGCTACCTTCTAAAAACAGGAATTTCACGCTTTCGTTGCCATCACGAATTTGATCGCGGTATTTTTTCTTCAATGCGGAACAAACAATAATCCCTTGCTCACTTTTTTGTTCTAAGCTGAATGCTGCATCACGGATACGTTCAAGCCAAGGAGCACGATCTTCATCATTGAGTGGTTGCCCATTGCCCATTTTGATGATATTAGCTCTAGGGTGGAGATCGTCCCCATCAATTAATTTTAACCCTAAACGGCGGCAAACCTCCGTACCTACGGAAGTTTTTCCTGTGCTAGAAACGCCCATTAAGATAAAACTTTTGCCTTTTGTTTTTTCCATTTTCTTTTCCTTACCGCTAAATTTTATTTCTACTGTGCTAACCATAACAAAAAATTGCAGATTTTAGTTACTGGTAACATTCTATTTTGTGATCATTCTCACAAATTTTTAACAAAAATCGCTATTTTCGTCCTAATCATTTGAACTTTAGCTAGAATTTCCCTAATAATATGCCTATCTATTTTACCTTGCTAGTTAATTTTAATGTTACGGGTAAATTAGCAATCCGTTCTTGGTCGTTGGCTAAGAAATTAATCATCAAATACTAAGGATCTTATATGTTGATTTTCACTTTGATAGCTTCAGTATTGCTGTTGCTTTTATTAATTATGAAATTCAGAGTTCACGCCTTTGTCGCCTTAATTATCGTTAGCTTGCTCACGGCACTAGCCACTGGCGTGCCATTCAATGAAATTCTGCCAACTTTAACTAAAGGCTTCGGCGGCACATTAGCGTCTGTGGCGTTATTAGTTGGTTTAGGCGCGATGATCGGTCGCTTGCTTGAAATCACTGGCGGCGCAAAAGTGCTTGCTGATACGCTCATCAATAAATTTGGCGAAAAAAATGCACCATTCGCTTTAGGAGTCGCCTCTTTATTGTTTGGCTTCCCAATTTTCTTTGATGCGGGATTAGTCGTGATGCTACCAATCATCTTTAGTGTGGCAAAACGCTTTGGGGGTTCAGTATTGCGCTATGCCTTCCCAGCAGCAGGCGCATTTGCTGTAATGCACGCCTTTGTGCCTCCGCACCCTGGCCCTGTTGCTTCAGGCGATTTATTAGGAGCAAACATTGGCTTATTAGTCATCGTTGGTTTAGTCTGTGGTATTCCAACTTGGTACATCGCAAGCTACTTATTTAGCCAATACTTAGGTAAAAAAGTGATGGTAGATTTACCAAAAGCGTTCTTAAACGCAAACGCCATCAATGAAACTGCGGTGCTAAATCCACCAAGTTTTGGTAAAGTGTTAACCATTTTATTATTGCCATTAGTGCTGATTTTATGTGATACCGGCTTGAATACCCTTTCTGTCGCAGGCGTGGTTGATGGCTCACAGGCTTGGGTGCAAGGCTTACGCTTACTCGGCAAAACCCCTGTGGCATTATTGATTACCTTAGTTGTAACCATTTTATTGCTAAAAGATCAGCGCAGTAATGAACAAATCGAAAAAATCTGTGATAACGCACTCGGGCCAATCTGTTCTATCGTCCTTGTCACTGGCGCAGGTGGTATGTTCGGTGGCGTATTTCGTGCAAGTGGCATTGGTAATGAGCTTTCTGCTATGTTTGCAGATACAGGAATGCCTGTGATTGTGGCCGCCTTCATTATTTCAATGGCATTGCGTGTAGCACAAGGTTCTGCCACCGTGGCACTCACCACCACATCAGCCTTAATTGCGCCAACGGTGGCGGCAACGGTTGGATTAAGCCAATTCGATCTTTGCTTTATCGTGATCGCTATCGCCTCAGGTGCGACGGTATTCTCTCACGTTAATGACAGCGGTTTCTGGTTAGTCAGCCGTTTCCTAGAAATGGATACCAAAACCACATTAAAAACTTGGACAGTGCTAGAAACCCTCATCGGCTTTACCGGATTTGCTTTTGCCTTAGTGGGAAGTATTTTGTTCTAAGCAAGATTTTTATTAAATCATTAAGTGCGGTGGTTTTTTGGGAAGTTTTTTCCAAAAACCACCGCACTTTTGTTACAATCAATGGCAATTTTTGTAACTCAAATTAGCCTGAAACGTGGAGTGAAAATGTCAGCTTATATTATTGATGTTACCGAACAAAATCTCACCGAGATCTTGCAGCAAACCCAACAAAAACCTGTTGCTTTAGTGTTTTATGCGCCAAGCCACGGGGAATCTAATGCGTTTGTGAGCGTGCTAGAACGCTATGCGGAAAAATACCAAGGGCAATTTTTATTAGGCAAAATTACCTGTGAAACCGAACAAATGGTCGCGGCGCAGTTTCGTATTCAAGCCTTGCCAACCACCTATTTATTTAAAGATGGACAAGCTCTTGATGCGTTCCAAGGGGCATTAGATGATGCTACCCTTGAACAACATTTAAGCCTGATCTTACCAAAAGAAGAAGAGATCAAATTTACCCAAGCGTTAGATTTTCTGGCAAATGAAAACTATGAGCAAGCCTTGCCATTGCTAAAAGAAGCGTGGGAACTTTCCGATCACAAAAACAGCGATATTGCCCTGCTTTATGCAGAAACCTATATCGCGATGAAACGCGTTGAACCAGCGCAGGAAATTTTAAACCGCATTCCATTGCAAGAACGCGATAGCCGTTGGCAAGGGTTGCAAGCGCAAATCGAATTATTAATTAAAGCAGCAGACACGCCAGAAATTCAGCAGTTACAAGCTGAATACGCCAACAATCCAAGCCCTGAAGTGGCCTTAAAACTGGCGTTACAGCTACACCAAGCGCACCGCAATGAAGAAGCCTTGGAATTATTATTTGGCTTATTAAAACAAGATTTAGGCGTGCTGAATGGCGAAGTGAAACAAGAGTTTTTATCTATTCTGGCTGCTATTGGCAATAATGATCCTATTACCAATAAATACCGCCGATTGCTCTATTCACTACTCTATTAATGAATTTAACAGCGTAAGGCTCTATAATAGCGAAGATTTTTTACGATTTATAAACTAGGAATTTTTATGTCAGAAATGAAACATTGCAAACTGTTAATTTTAGGTTCAGGCCCTGCGGGCTACACCGCTGCCATTTATGCAGCACGCGCTAACTTAAGCCCCGTTCTCGTTACAGGTTTACAACAAGGCGGACAGCTCACTACCACCACAGAAATCGAAAACTGGCCAGGGGATTTTGGTGATACCACAGGCCCTGAGTTAATGCAAAGAATGTTGCAACACGCGGAGAAATTCGATACCGAGATTATTTTCGATCACATTAACCGTGTGGATCTTTCCTCTCGTCCATTCAAACTTTATGGTGATGTGCAAAGTTTTAGCTGCGATGCGTTAATTATTGCCACAGGTGCCTCTGCACGCTACATCGGCTTGCCATCTGAAGAAGCTTTCAAAGGCCGTGGCGTTTCTGCTTGTGCCACTTGTGATGGCTTTTTCTATCGCAATAAACCTGTTGCGGTGATTGGTGGTGGAAACACCGCAGTGGAAGAAGCCCTTTACTTAGCCAATATTGCTTCTGAAGTGCATTTAGTGCATCGCCGTGATAGCTTCCGCGCAGAAAAAATCTTAGTGGATCGTCTATACAAAAAAGTGGAAGAAGGAAAAATTATCCTACATACCCACCGCACTTTAGATGAAGTGCTAGGCGACAATATGGGCGTAACCGGCATTCGTTTAAAAGACACCCAAACAGGTGAAACGGAAGAACTCAAATTAGACGGAATGTTCGTGGCAATCGGCCACGCGCCAAATACAGAGATTTTTGCTGGTCAGCTTGAACTCAATAATGGCTACATCGTGGTGAAATCAGGTTTAGAGGGCAACGCCACCGCCACATCAGTAGAGGGCGTCTTTGCCGCAGGTGATGTAATGGATCACAATTACCGCCAAGCCATTACCTCTGCTGGCACAGGTTGTATGGCAGCCTTAGATGCAGAACGCTTCTTAGATAGCCAAGAATAAGCCTAAGCGGTGCATTATTGCCGTAATGCACCACTTTTCTTTTTTCCTTATTATCTTACTTAACCCTTTTACGCAGAATTATGGATAAAGCTCGCCAACGACACCTACAAAAATGGCTACGCGCCCAACAAAAACCGATAAAAAAGTTACTTAGCCTAAATATTTTATTGGCTAGCCTTTCATCTCTGATCTTAGTTGCCCAAACCTACTTGCTCGCTACCCTATTACATCAGCTCATTATGGCGCAAACCGCAAGGGAAAATTTAATCGGTTATTTTATCGCCTTAGTAATCGGCTTCGGCTTGCGTGCGATCATTTTGTATTGGCGTGAACGCCTTGGTTTCAAGTGCGGTCAAAAATTACGGCATTTTATTCGCCAACAAATTTTCACCAAATTACATCAAGTTGGCCCAGCGATGATTAACCAAAAACCCGCTGGCAGTTGGGCAAGCATAATGTTAGAACAGGTGGAGAATCTGCATAATTTCTACGCACGCTATTTACCTCAACAAGCCCTTTCGGTGATCGTTCCGTTGATTATTTTAATTGCCGTCTTTCCACTAAATTGGGCGGCAGGGCTAATTTTGCTCGTTACCGCGCCCCTTGTGCCAATTTTTATGATCTTGGTTGGGATCGCCGCCGCAGACAGCAGCCAAAAAAATATGCAAACCTTGGCTAAATTAAGTGGGCAATTTTTAGATCGCCTGCGCGGGCTGGAAACTTTGCGATTATTCAATAAAACGGAAGAACAAACCGCGCATATTGAACAAGCCACGGAAGATTTCCGCGAAACCACAATGGACGTGCTGAAAATGGCGTTTTTGTCTTCTGCGGTGTTGGAATTTTTCACCTCGATTTCCATTGCGCTAATGGCCGTCTATTTTGGTTTTAGTTATCTAGGTGAGCTTGATTTCGGCGCTTATGGCACGCCAATCACCTTATTTATTGGCTTTTTCTGCTTAATTCTAGCCCCAGAGTTTTATCAGCCTTTGCGTGATCTTGGTACTTATTATCACGATCGCGCGGCAGCCATTGGCGCAGCTGATGCCATTGTGGAATTTTTAGAACAGCCGATTTTAAATGAAGCGAAAGCAAGCCAAGATTTCACATTAAATGAAACGGTTGAAATCCACGCGCAAGATCTGGTGGTGCTCTCGCCACAAGGCAAACCACTCACCCAAGCCCTTAATTTTCATCTGCCGGCTAAAAGTCATACAGCGTTAATCGGGCAAAGTGGCGCAGGGAAAACTTCATTAATCAATACCCTACTCGGCTTTTTAGATTATCAAGGCAGCCTGAAAATTAATGGTATTGAACTCAATCAAATTAATAAAACCCAATGGCGCAGTGCGATTGCGTGGGTGGGGCAAAATCCCTTGCTATTACAAGGCACGATTCGCGAAAACTTACTCTTAGGCGGTATCCAAGCTAGCGATGAACAAATTCAACACGCTTTGGTACAAGCACAGGCTACCGTATTTACCGATAAATTAGGGCTAGATGCCGAAATTAAAGAAGGGGGCATTGGACTTTCCGTGGGGCAAGCACAGCGTTTAGCCATTGCCCGCGCCTTATTGCGTCATCGTCATTTATTGCTCCTTGATGAACCTACCGCCAGCCTGGATGCACAATCAGAAAATCTGGTGCTTTCCGCCTTGCAAAAAATTAGCCGCGAGCAAACCACCTTGATGATCACCCACCGCATTGAAGATCTGAAACAATGCGATTGCATTTTTGTGATGCAACAAGGACAAATCGTTCAACAAGGCAATTTTGCCCAATTACAAAATAACGGATTTTTCGCAGAACTTCTTGCACAACGTAAACAGGATATTAATTAATGCGTACACTTTTACCATTTTTACGTTTATTTAAGCACGCCAAATTCGTGTTATTTTTAGGCTTAATCCTGATGATCACAGGGCTTGCCGCCAGTATTGGTTTATTAACGGTATCAGGCTGGTTCTTGGCTGCCACCGCCTTGGCGGGCATTGGCACGTTATTCAATTTTTTCTATCCCTCAGCTACCGTGCGTGGCTTGGCGATTGGACGCACCGTAGCCCGTTATTTTGAAAAAATCGTTACTCACGATGCCACCTTTAGAATCCTTGCTAAATTGCGTGTGCAAGTGTTTCAAAAGATCATTCCCCTAAGCCCAGCCGTGCTAAATCGCTATCGTAACAGTGATTTATTAAACCGCTTAGTGGCAGATGTGGATACGCTCGATAGCCTTTATCTTCGCCTGCTCGCGCCCTTTATCACGGCGTTGTTAGTGATTGGCTTTCTCACTCTAGGTTTGAGCTTTTTCAACCTTCCGCTAGCGCTCTTTTTTGGTGCAATTTTGACCGCACTTGTCTTGATTGTGCCAACGATTTTTTATCATCTAGGGCAAAAATTCGGGCATAAACTCACCCAAGCGCGCGCTGTTTATCGCACGCGATTTGTGGAATATATCCAATCCCAAGCAGAATTATTGCTGTTTAATGCCGAAAAACCGCTCAAACAAAAACTGGACGAAACAGAACAGCAATGGCAACACTTTCAACAAAAAGAAGCGAATTTAAGCGGATTTTCCACCGCACTTGTACTTTTTGCCAATGGCATTTTGCTCGCGCTCACCTTATGGTTTGCCGCCAATGCTGATTTTGGCAGTGATCGATACAGCCCTGCGATCATCGCCCTATTTGCCCTTGCCGCACTGGCTGCCTTTGAGATTTTAATGCCTTTGGGTTCAGCATTTTTGCATATTGGGCAAGTGATTGCTTCTGCTGATCGGGTTACCGAAATCACCGAACAAACGCCACTCGTACAATTTGACGGACAAAAAACGATCGAAAAAAACACCGCACTTGATCTTTTCATTCAGCAAGTGAGTTTCACTTATCCAGAACGTCAAGATGTTGCACTACAGAACATCAACCTTGAAATTTCACAAGGACAAAAAGTCGCCATTCTAGGCAAAACTGGCAGTGGCAAATCCACTCTGTTACAACTTTTAGTTCGTAATTATAATCCCGCACAAGGGAAAATTTTCCTTGCCAATCAACCGATTGACAGCTACAGCGAAAAAAGTTTGCGCAACCAAATGTGTTTTTTAACCCAGCGCGTGCATATTTTTAGCGATACTTTGCGTAATAATTTACAGCTGGCAAATCAGCAACCGATTTCTGATGAGGCAATGATTAACGTGCTAAACCAAGTGGGCTTAAGCAAATTGCTAGAGCAAGAACAGGGCTTAGATCAATGGCTTGGCGATGGCGGTCGACCGCTTTCAGGCGGTGAACAGCGCCGTTTAGGTTTAGCGCGCCTATTGCTAAATCAAGCGCCCATTTTACTGCTTGATGAACCTACCGAAGGTTTAGATCGCGAAACAGAACGTCAAATTCTGCGTTTAATTCTCGCCCATTGCCAAAACAAAACCTTAATTATGGTAACGCACCGCCTTACCGCGATTGAACAATTTGATAACCTTTGCATTATTGATGATGGCAAATTGATCGAACAAGGCAATTATCAAACCTTAATGGCAAAAGAAAACGGCTTTTTCAAACAATTAGTGGAAAGAATTTAGTTGAGTTGAAAAACTAAAAGATTGATTTAAGAGAAAAAGTTGAGAAAAGAAAAGCTGGGCGGAAACCTTCCCAGCTTGATCTCGGCACACGAAAAATCTGACTTTGGCTGCTTTCTTCCGAACCTGACCGGGTAAACCAGACCTCGTTGCGAGGAACCGAGAAGGTTTCCATAACATCTGCCACCAAATCTAGCAACAGAACGCTCGCATTATGCCCCAAGCCCCACGGAATTGCAAATCTTTCATTATGATTTCGCTTTAACTGATTAAATAAACAACTTTCAGTATTTTTCTAATCAATTTGCGTTTCTTACTTTTTTGCTTCATAGAAAAGCATTTCTGCTACACCTAATAATGCGGAAATCCCTTTTCTCATTGCTTTTAAAATTTATCTTCTTTAAGAAGATATTTCGCCAAATCCCTTCGCTGCAATAAATTCAAGCATAAAAAAACCGCCTTAACGGCGGCCTTTACAAATAATGAAGCGATTTTACTCTGCTTTTTTACCATATTTTTCTGCTAATTCAGCTTGAAGTTTTTGTAACTCCGCAGTTGCAGCAGTGGTTTTTTCTGTTTTCTCTTGTACCGCTTTAGTGGCTTCAGGCGTTGCATTATGCATTAATGCTAAACCATCTTTTGCAAGCTCTGAAGTTAAGGTTAATACCGATTGCATTTTATCTTTTAACTGTTTGATTTCAGGGCTTTTAATATCTAAAGCATTCAAGCTTTTTTGCACTTCTGCGTTTCTTGCACTTAATGCGTTCATTGCATCCGCAATTTGTTTCTCATCTCCAGATGATAGTTTTTGCATATATTCTTGATGAAAAGCAACTTGGCTTTGCTGATTTGCCACGCTCCACTCAACTAATTTTTGATAATCTAGTTCTGGATCCGCTTTATTACACGCTACAACAAAAAGAGCAAAAATAACAGCCGTACCTAATTTGATGATTTTATTCATTGTATTTTCCTTTAAATAATAAACAAAATAATATAACCAAAACCTTAGTTATATACTCATTCTCATAGAGAACGGGATATTTTAATCTGTCTACTGAGAAATTGCCAAGCAATATAGTTAAAAGCTTTGTAAAGATTTGAGCAAAACTTCACCAAACCCTTTTCGCCAACCCTGTAACAAATCGGGTAAATCATTTGAATCTTGCTGTTTTATCCAGCACCATTTCATCAAACTTTCTAAGCCCCGTTTGCTTGAAATGACTTCTATCGGCAGCTCTGCTGGGGCAATTTCTTTTAATTTTTGCTGCAAAATTTTTAATCCAGAACGATAACGCGGATCATCAACCAAACGAACAATTCGTGACGGATATTCTTTTTTTGCTGTACGTTTTGCTTTTTCAACAAGCTGCAACATTTTTTTTGCCATTCACTCGCACTTCCATTGGTAGCAAGCCTAAATCAAGCAGCTCCGAAGTATGTTTAGGAAAATGTTTTGCCACAAGCCATAAATGCTCACTTTTTACAATAAAATTCAGGGCAATGTCGCGTTTTATTCCTTCTTCCACACGCCATTTGGCTAATAATTTTAACGCCATCAACTCCCTTTCATTCAGTTTCCAGCCATTTGGAATATCTAAATAGGCTGTGTCGGGTGATTTAGTTTTCTGGCATTTTTCCAATAAAAATTCGCACTCATTTTGCACCGCACTTTGCCAAGGCGTTTGCGCCAAGTGTTGCTGCATTTCCTCGTATAGAGGAATTAAATACCACACATCTGCCGCAGCGTAACGTAACTGCACTTCCGACAACGGACGAGCTAGCCAATCAGTACGTGAAGCGCCCTTGTCTAATTCCAGCTCAAAATAATGATAAATCAAACTGGCAAATCCCATTGAACGACCAAAGCCTAAAAAATGGCTCATCACTTGTGTGTCAATTAACGGCGTTGGTAATTGTTTGAAATAGTGGTGAAAAATCTCCAAATCTTCCTTGCACGCGTGCAACACTTTCACCACATTTTGATCAGCCAGTAAATCAATAAAAGGAGAGAAATCATCAATCTCCAACGGATCAATCAGACTAACCTGCTCACCATCATAAAGCTGAATTAGCCCCAATTTAGGATAAAAGGTTCGGGTACGAATAAACTCCGTATCCAATGCCACGCAAGATTTCTCTCTTGCTCGCTGGCATACTTCTGCTAGCACAATATCCGAAGTAACTATTTGAAAGTGCGGTGGATTTTTGATTTCTTTTTTTATTGCTGGCATAATTTTATTCCATCACTTTTACAATACAAAAGCGGACAATCGTCCGCTTTTGTTGCTATTCAAGTAAATTAAGCAAATTTAATTTGCTGGTCGCTTGGCTAATTCTTCATCGCGCAGTACGCGGCGCAGAATTTTACCTACATTGGATTTTGGTAATTCATCTCTAAATTCAATGTCTTTCGGTACTTTATAACCCGTGAGATGCTGGCGGCAATGTTGGCGTAGCTCATCACGCGTCAAACTTTCATCTTTTTTCACCACAAACACTTTAATGGTTTCGCCTGACACTTCATTAGGTACGCCAATGGCCACCACTTCTGCCACTTTGTAATTGAGCATAATCACATCTTCAATTTCATTTGGATACACATTAAAGCCTGAAACCAAGATCATATCTTTTTTGCGATCCACAATGCGTAAGCTGTAAGATTCGTCCATCACCACAATATCGCCAGTAGCAAGCCAACCGTCTTTCAGCACTTCCGCTGTGGCTTCTGGACGCTTCCAATAACCTTGCATCACCTGCTCGCCTTTCACCCAAAGCTCCCCTGGTTCGCCAAGTTGAGCTTCTTCGCCATTATCTTTGATGATTTTAATATCCGTATTCGGCACGGGAACACCAATAGTGCCGTTGTGTTTCACCACATTAATTGGACAAGCGGCAATCAGCGGCGAACATTCTGTCATTCCATAGCCTTCAATAATGTTACAGCCTGTGGTTTCGTGCCAACGGGTTGCCACAGATTGCTGAATGGCCATTCCCCCACCAACGGAAAGTTTAAGCTGTGAAAAATCGATTTCTTTGAAATTTTCATTATTTAACAAGGCGTTAAATAAGGTGTTTACCCCAGTAATGGCAACAAAGCGATATTTTTTCATCTCTTTGACAAAACCATCAATATCACGCGGATTGGTGATCAAAATTGCGGTAACGCCCAGCTCAATAAACAATAAGCAGTTTACCGTTAAAGCAAAAACGTGATACAGCGGTAAAGCCAGAATGGCTTTGCGTTCGCGCGTGTGATCGCCCACGAAAGGATAAGCAATCCATTTTGCCTGAAATACATTGGTAATAATATTGTGATGAGAAAGCATTGCGCCTTTGGCAACGCCTGTCGTGCCGCCCGTATATTGTAAGAAAGCAAGATCATTACCCGTTAAATGCGGGCGCACATATTGACGATATTTGCCCACAGCCAGCACTTCACGGAACGTTACGGCGTGCGGTAATTTATATTTTGGTACGAGCTTTTTAATGTATTTCACCACGAAATTCACCAGCGTGCGCTTACCAAAAGAAAGCTGATCGCCCATTCGGGTTAAAATAACGTGTTTCACTTCTGTATTGAATACCACTTTTTCAAGGGTTGAAGCGAAATTTGACACCACCACTATGGCTTTCGCACCGCTGTCTTGTAACTGATGTTCTAGTTCTCTTGGCGTGTAAAGGGGATTAACATTCACCACCACCATTCCAGCGCGTAAAATCCCAAATAAGGCAATAGGATATTGCAATAAATTTGGCATCATCAATGCCACAGGATCGCCTTGTTGTAACTTCAATTCATTTTGTAAATAGGCAGCAAAGGCACGGCTACGCTCTTCTAATTTACGAAAGGTCAGCACTTGCCCCATATTAATATAAGCAGCGCGATCAGGGTGTTCGCGCACCGCCTTATCAAACATATCTAAGATATTTTCATAGGCAGAAGTGTCAATATGCTTTTCTGCACCTTCTGGATAATTGATAAACCAAGGCTTTTCCATTTGTTATCCTTATTATTTTTATTAAATCTTACGGATTTTATCATTAGCTCACGAATGTGCCAAATGTTGCTGCGTTATTCACGCCCAGGTAACTTTTTCCAAGTTACTTCATTGCGCAAATAAACTGGTTCAATTTCCATCGCACTTATCCATTGTTTCTGCCAGTAATAAGGCAAGGCTAAAGGCAACATTGCTTTGGCAGAAGGCAAGATGATGTCAGAATCTTTCGCCCAATCTAATATAGCAAGTTGCGAATAAGCCTGCCAGCCCGTTCCCACTTTAACGCAATCTTCCGTTTGTTGAGCCAGCTGAAGCACGGATTCTGGGCTGCAAACTCGTTCGCTAACTAACGCTTGCCAGTCAAAAAACTCTCCAAAATCTGACCGCACTTTTTGCGCCTGAAGTTGGCTAAAATACACTTCATTCATTCTGGCATCAATGGCACATAGCACCTGTGTTGTGCCATATTGCTCATAGCCTTGCTGTGCCATTGTGGTGAGATTAGAAATAGGGATCACGGGTAAATCTGCCCCTAACGCCAAGCCTTGTGCAATGCCTGCGCCCACGCGCACACCAGTAAAACTACCCGGCCCACGGCCAAAAACCAAGGCATCAACTTGATTGAGTGTAACACCAGACTGACTTAAAATTTCATCAACCATTGGCAAAATGCGTTTTGTGTGCGTGCGTTGCGCTAATTCATCTAAATGGGTGATTTCCCCTTTATGCAATAAGGCAACGGAACAAGCTTCCGTTGAAGTATCTAAAGCAAGTAAAGTTGTCATTATTTTTTCTCTGTTAAAAATTGGATTACATTGTTTAAATCTCGGGTTCGTTTAGCATTCGGCAGACTTTTCAAGAAAGTTTCACCGTAGGATCGCATCACCAAACGGCTATCACAAATAATCACCGCACCACGGTCGGTAACATCGCGGATCAAACGCCCTACCCCTTGTTTTAAGGTGATCACCGCTTCGGGAATTTGGATCTCATTAAACGGATCTTTGCCCTGTAGGCGACAATCTTCCATTCGTGCTTTGAGCAAAGGCTCATCAGGTGCGGTAAAGGGCAATTTGTCAATAATCACTAAGGAAAGGGCATCGCCACGCACATCTACCCCCTCCCAGAAACTGGAAGTGGCGACCAACACGGCGTGAGATTGGGTGGTAAACTGTTCTAATAATTTGCTTTTTGCCGTTTCCCCTTGCAATAACACGGTTAAATCACTGTGTTCACGGAAAAAATCCGCCAGCCCACGCATCATTGAATAAGAGGTACAAAGTACAAAACAGCGCCCTTGATTTTTTTCGATGATCGGTAATAACATTTGCCCGAGCAGTGTTTGCGTGTGTGATTGGTTCAATGCCGGCAGGAAACGTGGCACGCATAATAAGGCTTGTTCAGGATAGTTAAACGGACTCGGCAAAATTTTCTGCTCGGCATTTTGAATGCCTAAACGTTGGCAAAAATGCTGAAAATTGCCCCCCACTTCTAAGGTAGCAGAAGTAAAAATCCACGCGGCTTCTTTTTGGCTGAGCTGTTCACCGAATTTATCCGCCACAGTGAGCGGTGTGATATGCAAGCCAAAGCCACGCCCCATTGTTTCATACCAATAGCAATATCCCACCAAATGGGTTTCTTGCAGACGTTTTAAAATCACCTGAATACTGGCAATGCGCTCAAAAATGCTGTCTAGGGTTTGTGAACGACCGAGCGCAAGTTTCACCACATCAGATAAAAATGCCAATTTTTCTTGCAATAATTCTACGCATTTTTGTACCGCACTTTTATCTGCGGAATGCGCCATCGCAGGCTGAGAATACAGCTCACGCCAGTTGCCACGGCGATTGCCCTCCCCCAATAATAAACGAAAATCTTGCACCACCTTGAGCAAGGTATCCGCCGCCACGCCAAGCTGTTTCATATCTTTTAATTCTGTGCGATAAACAATATTGGCATCTTTGCATAAGTCAAATAATTGACGTGAAGTCAGAGAAATGCCGAAATACTGGCTCGCGACATCGGCAATTTGATGGGCTTCATCAAAAATAATCGCCTGCGCATTGGGGATCAGCTCGCCAAAGCCGCTTTCTTTTACCGCCATATCGGCAAAAAATAAATGATGATTCACCACCACTAAATCGGCATTTAAGGCTTTTTTACGCGCCGCCGCCACATAGCAATCGCCGTAATTCGGGCAGTCTGAACCTAAACAGCTTTCTGTGGTGCTGGTAAGCTGTGGCAAAATCGGGCTGTCTTCCGCAATTTCCACACATTCGCTTAAATCCCCTGTTTTAGTGGCATTGTTCCATTTCCGCACCTTAGCCAGATCTGCTAACACCGTTCGATCACCCAATACCCCTTGCGCAATCAGCTGATCCAAACGTTCAAGGCAAAGATAATTGGCTCGCCCTTTTAAAAGCGCGATTTTGCCTGTATAACCCAACGCTTTTTTAATGGCGGGAAGATCACGATTGAACAATTGATCTTGCAGATTTTTTGACCCTGTGGAAATAATGGTTTTCTTGCCCGCAAGCAACGCAGGCACTAAATACGCGAAGGTTTTTCCCGTGCCAGTTCCTGCTTCCACCACAAGGGCTTGCTTATGTGAAATCGCCTGCGCCACGGCTTGCGCCATTTCTAGCTGCTCTGCTCGGGGGCGAAATCCTTTAATATGCTGACTCAGCACGCCCGTTTCCGCAAAGGCGTTGATCACATTTTGGCTATCCATTCGTTCAATTCGGGGTTAGGGTAAATAAAATTAGCGGCTATTCTAACAGAAAAACGCTATACAGTGTTGTACTGGATAGCGTTATTGTTAATTTACAAATCAAAAAATATTGAATGCGACATTCTGTGGTAACATAGCACATCAATTTTTTATGGATAACAGAATGCAATTAAGAAATAGTCTAAAACTTGGTTTATTAAGTGCGGTGCTTTTTTTACTTATTTCTTGTAAAGACCAAACCGCCAATATCGGCAGCCAAGCCCCTGATATTGCGGCTTTTGATTTGCAAGGCAACAAGGTGGAATTAAGCCAATTTGCGGGGAAAAAATTGCTCATCAATTTTTGGTCAGAAACCTGTGGCATCTGCATTGTTGAAATGAAATTATTACAGCAATTTTCCCAAAGCTATCCCGAGAGCTTACAACTTTTAGCCATTAATATTGATGGTGAACGTGGTAACACGCAAGCTGTCGCAGACAAAAATCAACTCACACTGCCGATTGCCAAAGATCAGCTTAATATCACGGCTGAACGCTATCAGTTGGTTGGCACACCGACATCATTCGTGCTTGATCCTAAAGGAAAAATCCTTTATAAATTCGAGGGCTTAATCCCTGAGGACGAATTACGAAAACTATTTGAGGAAAAATAATGAAAGGTTACGCTTCTACTCTATTTTTTATTGCAGGCTCGCTATTGGCGCTCAACAGCCACGCTAATGAAAGCCTTGAGCATACGCAAAAAATTTTTAATCGCTCTTGTGCCATGTGCCACGGCAAACAAGGGGAAAAATCAGCATTAAATCAATCTGCAATTATCAATAGCTTAAAAACTGAAGAAATTCTCACCGCACTTGAAAAACGTAAAGCGGGGGAAATTGTCGGTGCAGGAAATGCGGCGAAATCTCGTCTAAGTGAAGAAGAAATGAAAGGATTAGCGGAATATATTCCAACATTGAAAAAATAACATTAATGAAAAATCGGGCTACGTTGAATAGCCCGATTTTTTTATCTCATATTATCCCCTAGATTTCGTACAAACTTTTAGTAAAAAATAACCACCGACCGCTGAAATGGCTGAACCAAGTAAGATACCTACTCGAGCAAAGCTTGCCATTTCACTTGCCCCATCGCCACCAAAGGCAAGACCTGCTAAGAACATTGACATTGTAAAGCCGATACCGCAGAGTAAGGCAATGGCGAAAATCTGTTTAAAATTAATTCCTTCAGGCAATTTTGCAATATGGAATAATACTGAGAGATAACTAAACAAAAAGACACCCAGTGGTTTTCCCAGTAATAGCCCTAAGATCACGCCTAAGGTGAGTGGTGAACTTAAGGTGTCTAACCCCATTCCTGATAAGGATACGCCAGCATTGGAAAAGGCGAATAACGGTAAAATAAAGAAAGAACACCAAGGGGCTAAAATATGTTCCATATCGTGCAACACTTTTCTGCCGTTTTTGCCTTTGAGCGGAATACTAAAACCGATAATAACGCCTGCAAGCGTGGCGTGTACGCCTGATTTCAGCACGGATACCCATAACACTAAGCCGACAATCACATAAGGCCCTAAATTGGATACTTTAAAACGGTTAAGCAAAATCAAGCCCACAATGGCAATACTGGCAAGAATTAAGGCGCGGGTACTTAAATCCTGTGAGAAGAACAAGGCAATCACAATAATCGCGCCTAAATCATCAATAATCGCCAATGCAAGTAAAAACACTTTTAATGCGAAAGGAACGCGACTGCCAAGCAAACCTAGCACCCCCAGCGCAAAAGCGATGTCTGTTGCCATTGGAATTGCCCAGCCGTCTTGATATTGTGGAGTATCCTTAGTAACAAACCAATAAATTGCCGCTGGCACAACCATTCCCCCCAAGGCAGCAACGGCAGGGAAAATGGCTTTTTGATAACTTGAAATTGCCCCTGTGAGCAATTCGCGTTTTACTTCCAATCCCACCAGTACAAAAAACACGGCCATAAAGCCATCATTCACCCACATTAAGAGTGGCTTGTTAATTTGCACAATCGAACCAAATTGGATCACCACTGGTGCATCAAGAAAACTAAAATAAAAACGACTTAACGGTGTATTTGCCAATAAAATTGCAAACGCAGCGAAAAATAGTAGTAACATTCCGCTGGCAGCTTCTAATTTCATAAAGTATCGAATGTATCGAACCATTAATCTCTCCTAGTAAAAATCGCGGGCTTAAAAATATCCACCCAAATGGATCATTTCTCTGTTATAAGAAAAATGAATGTCATCAGTAAGTTTTTCTAACATAGAAGAGAAAAATAGGTCAATAAAAATCGGCAAATTTCTCTTAGCTATTGAAAAATTTGTGATTTTTTACACATTTTTTAACCGCACTTTGACTTTTAATTCCTTATAAAAATAAGGGATAAATCAGCTTTTATGATTTTTGCTTATTTATAAATAACTTAGTTTATGTCAATAATCGAACGTAAAATTTAGTGCTTGCAGTTTTGCTAAGAACACATTATCTTGTATCCCGTTTTCAATAAACCACTATATCTTGTGGTTTTGACAAATAATACTAACCAGTCGGAATCATTTCTATGAACAAAGCTATGATGGTCACCAAACGTGACGGAAAACAAGAACCCATCGATTTAGATAAAATTCACCGAGTGATTACTTGGGCAGCGGAAGGATTGGATAACGTTTCTGTTTCTCAAGTGGAATTGCGTTCCCACATTCAATTTTATGAAGGCATTCGCACTTCGGATATTCACGAAACCATTATTAAAGCAGCGGCAGATTTAATCAGCAAAGATACGCCTGATTATCAATATTTGGCTGCTCGCCTTGCGGTTTTCCATTTGCGTAAAAAAGCCTATGGGCATTTTGATCCACCGCGTTTGTATGATCACGTTAAGAAATTGGTGCGTTTAGGCAAATATGATCAAGCCTTGCTAACCGATTATAGCCGTGAAGAATGGGACGAAATGGACGGCTTTTTAGATCACTGGCGTGATATGACCTTCTCTTACGCGGCAGTCAAACAGCTTGAAGGTAAATATTTGGTGCAAAACCGTGTAACGGGTGAAATTTATGAATCAGCGCAGTTCTTGTATATTTTGGTGGCGGCGAGCCTGTTCTCAAACTATCCAAAAGAAACGCGCTTAGACTATGTACGCCGTTTCTACGATGCCACATCAACATTTAAAATTTCTCTGCCTACTCCAATTATGGCAGGGGTGCGTACACCAACCCGTCAATTCAGTTCTTGCGTATTAATTGAATGTGGCGATAGTTTAGATTCAATTAACGCCACGGCATCTGCCATTGTGAAATATGTTTCACAACGTGCGGGAATTGGGGTAAATGCAGGGGCAATTCGCGCCTTAGGTAGCCAAATCCGTGGTGGTGAAGCGTTCCATACGGGCTGTATTCCATTCTATAAATACTTCCAAACTGCGGTGAAATCTTGTTCGCAAGGTGGCGTGCGTGGTGGTGCGGCAACGGTTTATTATCCGATTTGGCACTTAGAAGTAGAAAGCCTGTTAGTATTAAAAAATAACCGTGGCGTGGAAGATAACCGTGTTCGCCATATGGATTACGGCGTTCAGCTTAACAAATTAATGTATCAACGCTTAATCAAAGGCGGCGAAATCACCTTGTTTAGCCCTTCTGATGTACCAGGGTTATATGAAGCATTCTTTGCCGATCAAGATGAGTTTGAGCGTCTTTACACCCAATATGAGCAAGATCCAAACATTCGTAAACGCAGCGTGAAAGCCGTTGAGCTGTTCTCACTATTAATGCAAGAACGTGCTTCAACAGGGCGCATCTATATTCAGAATGTGGATCACTGTAATACGCACTCGCCATTTGATCCAAGCGTTGCGCCAGTGCGCCAATCTAACCTTTGTTTAGAAATTGCATTGCCAACTAAGCCGCTTTCTCATATCCACGATGAAGAAGGTGAAATTGCGCTCTGTACGCTTTCTGCTTTCAACTTAGGGGCAATTGAAAACCTTGATGAATTAGATGGGCTTGCGGATCTTGCTGTGCGTGCCTTAGATGCTCTATTAGATTATCAAGATTACCCTGTGATCGCAGCAGAACGTAGCTCTCTTGCGCGCCGTTCTTTAGGTATCGGGGTAATTAACTTCGCTTATTATTTAGCCAAAAATGGCGTGCGTTACTCGGACGGCAGCGCTAACCATCTCACGCACCGCACGTTTGAAGCCATTCAATACTATTTATTGAAAGCATCAATGAACCTTGCGAAAGAAATGGGCGCTTGTGAATATTTCGACCAAACCACTTATGCGCAAGGCATTTTACCGATTGATACTTATAAGAAAGATGTGGATACGCTCACGCAAGAGCCGTTACATTACGATTGGGAAAGCCTGCGCCAAGACATTAAAACCTTCGGCTTACGCAACTCAACACTCACGGCGCTTATGCCATCAGAAACCTCATCGCAAATTTCCAATGCGACCAACGGCATTGAGCCACCGCGTGGACACGTTAGCGTAAAAGCGTCAAAAGACGGTATTCTCAAACAGGTTGTACCAGATTATGAAAACCTCAGTGAAAACTACGAATTATTATGGGACATTCCAAATAATGACGGTTATTTACATTTAGTAGGCATTATGCAGAAATTTATCGACCAATCGATTTCTGCCAACACCAACTACGATCCACAACGTTTTGAAGACGGTAAAGTGCCGATGAAAGTGTTGTTAAAAGATTTATTAACCGCTTACAAATACGGCGTGAAAACTCTTTACTACCAAAACACCCGTGATGGTGCAGAAGACAGCCAAGAAGATCTCAATGATGATTGCGCTGGCGGAGCGTGTAAAATCTAATTTATTAAGTGCAGTAATAAATTTAATTATTTTTTCCCCACACAAAATAAGCCACCTTTATAAGGTGGCTTTATTGATCTTTCCTTTCTTGGCTCTTGTAAAAACGATTATCAATAAGCACAAACGCTCCTTTTGATATTTTGTTCACTACTCATCTAAAAACACTTTCTAGTTAAATTTTTTGGCAATGTTCCAATAAAAATTTTCATAAAAAAATCTACACAAGAAACTCTCATGCAGATTTTTATTTTTGATTAGTATTAAATATTACTCATCAATACTACGCAATAACTCGTTGATACCGACTTTACCTAAAGTTTTCGCATCAACTTTTTTCACGATTACTGCACAATAGAGATTATATTTACCGCATTTTGAAGGAAGGCTGCCCGATACTACCACAGAGCCTGCTGGTACACGACCATAGTGGATTTCGCCTGTTTCACGATCATAGATTTTAGTTGATTGACCGATGAATACGCCCATTGAGATTACACAGCCATCTTCTACGATAACGCCTTCAACCACTTCAGAACGCGCACCGATAAAGCAGTTGTCGCCGATAATGGTTGGGTTAGCTTGTAATGGCTCTAATACGCCACCGATACCTACCCCACCAGAAAGGTGAACATTTTTACCGATTTGCGCGCAAGAACCAACGGTTGCCCAAGTATCTACCATTGTGCCTTCGCCAACGTAAGCACCAATGTTTACATAAGATGGCATTAATACAGCATTTTTCGCGATATATGCACCTTTACGCACGGTTGCTGAAGGCACAACACGGAAACCTTCTTGTTGGAAACGTGCTTCGTCATAGTCTGCAAATTTAAGGGCTACTTTGTCGTAATATTTGGTTTCTGCGCCGTCAATCACTTGGTTATCGTTAATGCGGAAAGAAAGCAATACCGCTTTTTTCAACCATTGGTGAGTTACCCATTCACCGTCAATTTTTTCTGCAACACGGTATTTGCCGCTATCCAAACCTTCGATCACTTCTTCGATCGCAGCGCGCGTTTCTTCATCTACCGTTTTAGGGGTGATTTCTGCACGACGTTCAAAGGCAGCTTCAATGATATTTTGTAAATTTGACATATTTTGTTTCCTATTCAAATGAAAAAATTAAAACAAGGCGGTATTTTTATCATATTTCCGCCTAAAACTCACCTGTTATTGTTGGTTTTCTCTAACATTTAATCTTCAAGCAATTAGTTTGATGTATCCAATTCCTCAAAAGACTTAACCAAATCATCTACCGCTTTCATTTGGCTTACAAAGGCTTCTAATTTGGCTAATGGTAAAGCAGAAGGCCCATCGCATTTGGCATTTTGTGGATCAGGGTGCGCTTCTAGGAACAACCCTGCCAACCCTACCGCCATCCCTGAACGTGCCAATTCTGTCACCTGTGCGCGACGACCGCTTGATGCTGCACCAAAAGGATCACGACATTGCAAAGAATGGGTTACGTCAAAAATCACAGGGCAACCTTTGGAAACCTTCTTCATTACGCTAAAACCAAGCATATCTACAATAAGATTATCATAGCCAAAGTTAGTCCCTCGATCACAAAGGATCACTTTATCGTTACCACATTCTTCAATTTTTTCTACGATATTTCCCATTTGCCCCGGGCTTAAGAATTGTGGTTTTTTCACATTGATCACCGCTCCTGTTCGCGCCATTGCCTCAACAAGATCGGTTTGACGCGCTAAAAATGCGGGTAACTGAATTACATCAACCACTTCAGCCACAGGTTGACATTGATAAATTTCGTGTACATCGGTAATCACTTTAACGTCAAAGGTGTCTTTTAATTCCTGGAAAATTTTCAACCCCTCTTCCATTCCCGGCCCACGGTAAGAGTGAATTGACGAGCGGTTCGCTTTATCAAAAGACGCTTTGAACACATAAGGCACGTTGAGCTTTTGCGTTACTTCAACATATTTCTCACACACTGCCATTGCCATATCACGGCTTTCTAACACATTCATTCCACCAAACAGAACAAATGGTTTATCGTTCGCGACTTCAATGCTACCAATTTTAATAACTTTATTTTGCATAGTTTTCTCTAATAAATTTAGTGAATAGATTCTTTTTTTGCTTTTTCTTGCGCTTCAATGTCTTTTTTAATTAACGGTAATTGCTCTTTGAACATTATTGAAAAAGAATCATCAGGTCTTTTCTCAACAAATTCTTCAAGATCTTCTAATGCTTCTTGAAGACGCCCAAGCTGCATTTTTAAAATCCCACGATCTCGAATTTCATCTAAGCTGCCCGGATAACGTTCTAACACGTTTTCAATATAAGCCAAGGCTGGCTCAAAGT
Organism: Avibacterium gallinarum; assembly: GCF_002921135.1. Classification (GTDB taxonomy): domain Bacteria; phylum Pseudomonadota; class Gammaproteobacteria; order Enterobacterales; family Pasteurellaceae; genus Avibacterium; species Avibacterium gallinarum. The sequence goes on from NZ_PQVJ01000006.1 coordinate 193,712, forward strand.
TATTTTCTCGCATTAAAGAATTTTTCGCTAACTGACCATAACGGAACTCTAGTTCTTCTTCATCTTGTTCACCTAATAATGGAACAGAGAACTCCACTTCATCACCGTAATGCACTCTAAAAATGTATTCAATATATTGTTCTGAAGACTCTCTGCCAGTCCAAGGATCAAAGTAGAGATGTTTTCCATTCACATCTGCTTTAAGCATAATATTGACGGGAAATTCCATTGCATAAATTGGTAAGTCTAATTTTTCCGCAAGATACAATAAAACACCGCCAACAGAAATCGCGACACCTCGACGATTTGTTAAAACATCAGGTAAGTAATAATTAGAATGATCAAAAGAATTATTAGAATCCGTCAAAAAGCCCCAATCAACATAAACTAAATCGATCAGTTTTCTGATTTTTGCTTCATCATCTTTTTCTTGCTCAATGGCTTCTCTTGCTTGAGTTAAAAAACCATTCATAATTGAATGAATATTCCCTAGCTCGCATTGCCCATCATTCCCTGTAAGCACATAAAAGTTAAGCATTTCATTATAAATTGCATTGCGATTTGTATTCATCAATCATTCCCTCTTGTATTTAATTGAGCTAATGTTATACGTTCGTTTTGGTTATAATCCTTACGAGAAATAACGTTATGCCACAAATTCTTTTGAAAAAAAGACCGCACTTTCTCTCCCTGCTGCCAACCGTGCTCCAATAACAACCACCCTTGCGGTTTTAGATAAGTTGGTGCATTGATGATAATGTGCCGCAAATCTGCATACCCCTGTTCTTTAGCGACTAAAGCACTTAATGGCTCAAATCGCACATCGCCCAACTGCAAATGCGGATCATCTTTATCAATATAAGGCGGATTACTTACAATGATATCAAAACGCTGATCTTGTAAATTTTCAAACCAATTACTTTGATAAAAAAGAATATTATCAACATCATTACGCTTTGCATTGTCTTGAGCTAAGTTTACCGCATTATCAATAAGATCAACACCTACAACAGAAACTTTAAATAATTTTTTCGATCTAGATCGCAATTCTTGTGCAAGGGCTATTGCAATTGCCCCTGTACCTGTGCCTAAATCTAATATTTTTAATTCTTCGCCAAATTGGGCTGACGAAATGCGTTCTTCCGCACAAATTAACGCATTTTCCACTAAAATTTCTGTATCCGCTCTTGGAATAAGAGTATCTTCGGACACCTTCAAATCAAGCGTCCAAAAGGGTTGCTGACCAAGAATATAAGCCATTGGCTCACTGTTTATGCGGCGTTGTAATAATTTCTCAAGCTGTGTGAGTTCTTGCGCTGAAAGCTCAGTTTCAGAAAAAGCCAAAATAGACGAACGAGATCGCCCTGTTACAAATTGTAATAGTAAGTTGGCATCTACCTTTGGATTGATGAAAGGATCTGTCTTTTTGTTGCCGGCAAGCTGTGTTTCTGCACAAGCAAGCCAATCTGCATAATTCATTCGGTTATTCTCAATCTCACTGATACAGTAAATTAAAATAAAAAATAAGCTGGATTTTGTTATTTGAATTTACTTTATGTTAAAGCCTAAAGAAGAAAAAAGAAAGGACTGATTTCTTATAAAAATCAGTCCTTTAATATTTATTAAGTGGTTAGTTGTGTTCAGATTTGTCTGAATTTTCTACCGCACTTTGATCTGCCGTACTTTGATTTTGTGCAGAAGCATTGGGTTCAGCGGCTTTTTCTGAACTCGCTTTGCCGTTATCGTCCCAACCTGCTGGCGGCGTTACTGGCTCGCGGTTCATCAACTGTTTAATTTGCTCTTCTTCAATGGTTTCATATTTCACTAACGCATCTTTCATTGCGTGTAAAATATCCATATTGTCAATTAATAGCTGTCTTGCGCGCTCGTAGTTACGCGTTACAATCGCACGCACTTCTTCATCAATAAGATGTGCTGTTTCATCGGACATATGTTTCGCTTTCGCCATTGAACGCCCTAAGAACACTTCGCCCTCATCTTCAGAATAAAGAATTGGCCCTAATTTATCAGAGAAGCCCCACTGGGTAACCATATTACGCGCAATATTTGTTGCGACTTTAATGTCATTTGATGCACCAGTAGAAATATTTTCTTCACCATAAATCAAATCTTCCGCTAAACGCCCTGCATAAAGGGTGGAAAGTTTACTTTCTAATTGTTTTTGGCTAATGCTTACTTGATCTCCTTCTGGTAAGAAGAAAGTTACCCCTAAAGCACGCCCGCGCGGAATAATGGTTACTTTATGTACCGGATCGTGTTCTGGCACTAAATAGCCCACAATGGCGTGTCCTGCTTCGTGATAAGCGGTGGATTCTTTTTGCTTATCCGTCATAATCATTGTGCGGCGTTCAGGCCCCATATTGATTTTGTCTTTCGCTTTTTCAAACTCAAGCATTGAAACCAATGGCTTGTTCATTCGAGCAGCAAATAATGCGGCTTCATTCACAAGGTTAGCCAAATCAGCACCAGAATAGCCCGGTGTACCACGCGCAAGGGTCATCGCATTCACATCTGGTGCAACTGGCACTTTACGCATATGCACTTTTAAGATTTGCTCACGCCCTAATACATCTGGCAAGCCCACTACCACTTGGCGGTCAAAACGCCCTGGACGCGTTAAAGCAGGATCAAGCACATCTGGACGGTTGGTTGCGGCAATCACAATCACTCCTTCGTTGCCCTCAAAGCCGTCCATCTCCACCAACATTTGGTTAAGGGTTTGCTCACGCTCATCGTGTCCCCCGCCAAGACCTGCACCACGTTGGCGACCTACTGCATCAATTTCATCAATAAAAATCAAACAAGGTGCATTTTTCTTCGCTTGTTCAAACATATCACGCACGCGAGAAGCCCCCACGCCGACAAACATTTCTACGAAGTCAGAACCCGAAATAGTGAAAAATGGCACTTTCGCTTCACCTGCAATAGCTTTGGCTAATAGGGTTTTACCCGTTCCTGGTGGTCCAACCATTAAAATCCCTTTTGGAATTTTACCGCCCAATTTTTGGAATTTGCTTGGATCACGCAAGAAATCAACGATTTCACCCACTTCTTCTTTGGCTTCATCACAGCCCGCTACATCAGCAAAGGTGGTTTTAATTTGCTCTTTGGTGAGCATTTTGGCACGGCTTTTACCAAAGCTCATCGCCTTGCCACCACCGCCTTGCATTTGGCGCATAAAGAAGAACCATACGCCAATAAGTAATAGCATTGGGAACCAAGAAATAAGAATTTGCGATAAAATACCACGTCTTTCTGGCAACGTTCCCTCTACTTTTACCTTTTTATTTAATAAATCATTCAATAATTTATCGTCATAAATTGGCATTACGGTTGAATATTTTGAACCATCAGATTTAGTAACTTGTAATTCGTTATCTTCAAATCGCACTTGGCGTACTTGATCATTACCCACATCTGTAATAAAGGTGGTGTAATCGGTAAGATTACCATTCGAACTACCGCTAAAGCCCTGATATGCAGACATCATAACTACTGCAATCACAATCCATAGGACTAAGTTTTTGACCATATCTTTCAAGGTTTGACCTCGTTTTTCTAAGTTAATAATTTGTTACAAGATTACTACATTCATTCCAAAATGAGAAGTTATTGAATTTATAGTTAATATTTGTAACCCGTTGCCACAATATACACCTCACGAGAACGCCCACGAGATGCTTCAGGTTTACGCACTTTAACGACACTAAACAGAGAACGAATTTCTCTTAAATATTCATCAAAGCCCTCACCTTGGAAAACTTTCACAACGAAACTGCCTTTGTGCGCCAATACTTGTTTACACATATCCAAAGCCAGTTCCACTAAATACATTGCACGAGGAATGTCCACTGATGGCATACCACTAAAATTTGGCGCCATATCCGACATTACCACATCAACTTTTGCCTCGCCTACGCGTTCCAACAAGGCATTCAATACATTTTCTTCACGGAAATCCCCTTGCAGGAAATCAACCCCCACAATAGGATCCATTTCTAAAATATCACAGGCGATAACACGCCCTTTACCACCAATTTGGCTCACCACATATTGCGACCAGCCACCCGGTGCTGCACCGAGATCCACCACGGTCATACCCGGTTTAAATAAACGATCTGTTTGCTGAATTTCATCAAGCTTAAAATAAGCTCGAGAACGCAATTTTTGCTTATGTGCTTTTTGCACAAATGGATCTTTAAAATGCTCATTCAACCAACGGGTTGAACTTGCTGAACGTTTTTTCTTTCCCATAATTTCTTAATTTTTGTGGTAGTTTTGTCAATATGAGGTTAAAATTTCCCAGTTCAAGGTGGTATTCGGAATTTCTCCATAAAAAACCACCGCACTTTATAAACATAGGATTAAATTAATGCAGTTATCAACAAAACAAAAACAATTTTTAAAAGGGCTTGCACACCATTTAAGCCCTGTCGTTATGCTAGGTGGAAATGGCTTAACCGAAGGGGTTATCGCTGAAATCGACAACGCCCTCAATCATCACGAATTAATTAAAGTGAAAATTGCTGGCGCCGATCGCGAAACCAAACAGCTGATTATTGATGCGATTGTGAGAGAAACACAAGCCGCTGCAGTGCAAACTATCGGTCATATCCTTGTGCTTTATCGCCCAAGTGAAGAACATAAAATTTCCTTGCCTAAAAAATAAGTAAAATGGGGCGTATTAAAACGCCCTATTTTTTATTTATATTCCACCTCAATAATATCAAATTCAACCGTTCCCCCTGGGGTTGCGATGGTGACACTATCGTCCACTTCTTTACCGATTAAGCCACGAGCAATGGGTGAATTTACCGAAATTAAGCCTTGTTTAATATCCGCTTCATCATCGCCCACAATTTGGTAGGTAACTTCTTCGTCCGTATTCACATTCACCAACACCACGGTTGCACCGAAGATCACTTTGCCGTTATTTGGCATTTTAGTCACATCAATGATTTGGCTGTTGGCTAATTTCCCTTCAATTTCTTGAATACGCCCTTCGCAAAAACCTTGCTGCTCACGCGCCGCGTGATATTCCGCATTTTCTTTCAAATCACCGTGCTCACGCGCTTCTGCAATAGCTTTAATAATTTCTGGACGGCGAACATTCTTTAAAAACTCTAACTCTTCTCTTAATTGCGCTGCACCGCGTACCGTCATTGGAATTTGTTGCATTGTTAATCCTTGTTCCTTTTTTTAGTCAAAAACAAAACCACGACAAAGCGACACGTTTTCATTGTTCAGCTTTGCCGTAGCTCAAAAAATCATTTTGATGTAAACCGCGTTATTACACCATTTTATGCGAGAAATAATTTTACTCTCGCAGTATCCAGCACTATTATTGTGTTTCTAAAAAAAAATAGCAACCATAGCGATTATTTATGTACAAATTATCATCAAAATTACTGCCTTTTGCATTAGGCATTTCCTTTGCTTTGCACACGCCATATAGTGCCGCTGAAGTGGACGCGGCACAACTTAGTACGCAACTTCCTGCGGGAACGAGTCTTTCTTTTGTGGCGAAAAATTTAAAAACGCAAGAAATTCTCACCGCACTTAATCCACAAACCTTTATGCTTCCTGCAAGTACGCAGAAAGTATTTACCGCGCTTGCTGCCAAGCTCAGCCTTGGCGATGAATTTTATTTTAAAACAACTCTGCTACGCCAAGGGGATATTCAAAATGGTGAGTTACGCGGTAACTTAGTTATTGTTTTCACCGGCGATCCAGATTTAACCAGTGATCAACTATATCAGCTACTTGCCCAATTAAAACAGCAAGGTGTTCAGCGTATTACTGGTGATCTTATTTTAGATACTTCCGTATTTACAGGACACGACCGTGGCTTAGGTTGGATTTGGAATGATTTGTCAATGTGCTTTAATTCGCCTCCTGCGGCGGTGAATATCAATCACAACTGTTTTTATGTGGATCTTGATGCTAATTTGCCTGTGGGCGAACTGGTGAAATTCAACGTGCCTGCGCAATATCCCGTGCAAGTGTTCGGCCAAGTTCGTGTGGCAAGCAAAGAAGAAGCGCCTTATTGCCAGCTTGATGCCGTGTTGCACGATAACAATCGCTATCAAATTAAAGGTTGCCTTGCTCGTCAAAGCAAACCTTTTGCCCTCAGTTTTGCCGTGCAAGATCCCAATGCTTATGCAGCAGCCATTATTCAACGTCAATTAAACCGCCTTGGCATTGCATTTAACGGTAAAATCCAACAGCCGCGCACATCACAAAAAGGGCAAGTTTTGGCGCAACATTTGTCTAAACCGCTGCCAGATTTGATCAAAAAAATGATGAAAAAATCTGATAACCAAATTGCCGATGCCCTCTTTCGCACCATTGGTTATCACTATTACAAACGCCCTGCGTCCTTTCAGCTTTCCGCTAAAGCAATGCGCCAAATATTGCAATCTCAAGCGGGTATAAAATTTGATAATAGCGTTATCGCCGATGGCTCTGGGCTTTCACGCCACAACCTAATTTCTGCTAATATTATGTTGCAAGCCCTTGAATATATTGCCAATCACGAAACGCAACTGCATTTATTAGACAGCTTTCCCATTGCGGGAGTAGATGGCACATTAAGCGGACGCGGTTCGATGACCAATCCCCCTTTAGCGCAAAATATTTCTGCGAAAACAGGCGCGTTAAAAGGGGTTTATAACCTAGCAGGCTTTATGAAAAATGCGAAAGGAGACCCTATTGCCTTCATACAATTTATTAATGGCTATTCCACGGGCGATCTGGAAAACAAAACCAAGCGTGCGCCCTTAGTGCGTTTTGAAAATGCCCTTTACAACCAACTTTATCAGGATTAAGCAATGAAATTACAGCATATTTACTTATACCCCATCAAATCTACGCAAAGTTATGAAGTGGCGCAAGCCTTGGTTCAACCGCAAGGGCTGAATTTTGATCGCACCTTTATGCTCACAGAATTAGACGGCACCTTTATCACAGCACGCAAAGATGCGGAACTTTATCACTTTCACGCATTGCCGACACCGCTTGGTTTATATATTCAGCATAAAGACGGTTCAGCCATTCAAGTTCAATATACGGATTTTCAGCAAAGCCAAGCCTGCGAAGTGTGGAGAAATGAATTTAACTCATTGCTTGCGCCACAAGAAATTAATCAATGGTTTAGCGAGAAAATAGGCCGTGCCGTGCAATTGCGCTGGACAGGCGAACACACGCAACGCAAAATTAAACGCTACCCCGACCAACCGCTTTCTTTTGCTGATGGCTACCCACTTTTGCTCACCACTGACACGTCTTTTAACGCGGTACAGCAAGCTTGCCCAAGCCCAATTTCACCGCTGCAATTTCGCCCAAATCTAATTATTGACGGCATCACCCCCTTTGAAGAACAGCAATGGGGTGAAATTCAAATCGGTGAAGTCAAATTCTTACACAGCAAACCTTGCGAACGTTGTGTTCTTACCACGCGCAACCCTATCACCAACCAAGCCGATCCGAAAATGGAACCTTTCCGCACGCTGAAAAAACTCAACCGAAACGAACAAGGCGCACCACTTTTCGGCATTAATTTAATTCCGTTGAATACGGGGATTATTCGCGTAAATGATGAAGTGAAAGTTTTGACATTGAAATAAAAAAGTGCGGTGGTTTTAGAGAAAATTTTCCTAAAAACCACCGCACTTGGTTGGTTATTTGGTTCGTTATTGATGATTAATGAATATCACCAAACTCACCTTTGTTAAACGCGTTGAATTTTTCGATTAATTCTTCGCGGGTGTTCATTACGAACGGGCCGTAGGCTGCAATTGGCTCATCAATTGGCACGCCGCTGAGTAGCACCATTTTCACGTTTTTATCACCTGCGGTGATTTTAACTTCGCCGTTTTCGTGGTTGAAAATCACCAATTCTGTTGGGTTCGCACGATCGCTGTCGTTAATCACGGCAGATCCGCGTAATGCCACCAACATTAAATGGTGGGTTTCTGGCACGTTAATGGTTACGCTATGGTTGGCTTTAATATCCATTTCCCACATATTTAACTCAGTAAAGGTGCGAGCAGGGCCTTTTACGCCGTCCAGTTCACCTGCAATAATGCGTGCTGTTCCTGCATTATCCGCAAAGTGATAAGTTGGAATATCTGCCGCTTTAATGCTTTGATAACCCGCTGGGGCGTTTTTGTCTTTCGCAGGCAAATTTACCCAAAGTTGTAGCATTTCAAACATTCCGCCTGTGCGGCTGAAGTTTTCGCTATGGAACTCTTGGTGTACGATCCCATTCCCTGCGGTCATCCATTGTACATCGCCTGCGCCAATTACGCCGCCGTTACCATCGCTATCACGGTGTTCTACTTCACCTTGTAACGCGATTGTGACGGTTTCAAATCCTGCGTGTGGATGTGCCCCTACACCTCTTGGCGCGCCGTTATGAGGTTTAAATTCCATTGGCATTGCGTAATCTAGCATTAAGAACGGGCTAGTTACTTTATCCTGTTGGCTATGTGAAAATAAAGGTGATACATAAAAGCCATCGCCCACCCAGTGTTGTTGTGGTGCTTGATATACTCGATTTACTGTACGCATAATTTTTCTCCTAAATTTGATCAATTCTGTTTTTTGTGATGCCCTGAATATTCAGGGTGGTTAGTTCATTAATAAGTTGCAACTTGCATTCCACTACGTTGCGCTTCACGCAATTTCGTTGGGGTAACATCATTGCCGTCTGGATCAACCACACTTACGGTGGATAAAATATTGCTTAATTGTCCACGGATTGCCGCTAAATAACGCTGACGTAACGCACTACGCTCATTTAATTCAGCTTCAGAAAGTGCGGTAACTTTTGCTTTACGCGCTAATTCGTTAATTCTATCTAATTCCAAAATACGCATTTTCTTTCTCCTAAACTGTTTGCTTATTTCTTGTGGCGTAGTTTATACTTGTTCCATATAGTGAACAATAGTCAATTTTGAAACACAAGGTTCTATTTATGCAACAAATCGATCTCAATGATATGCGCTTTTTTGTTACCGTGATCCAATCTGGTAGCCTCACCCACGCAGCGGAACAACTAAACGTGCCGAAATCTCGTTTAAGCCGCCGTTTAACCGAATTAGAAAATCAGCTGGGCAGCAAACTGCTAGATCGCAATCGCAATGGGGTGCGACTAAATGATCTGGGCGAACATTTTTATCAACACGCCTTAATTGCGGTGGAAGCGGCAGAAAGTGCGGTGAATTCTGTGGCAGATTGTTTAGCCACGCCCCGTGGGTTACTGCGTATTTCCGTTTCCAGTGAAATTTTGCGTTATTGGCTCACGCCCTATTTATCGCACTATCTACAGCAACACCCTGATGTTGAGCTAAATATTACAATGGAAAACCGCCGCGCGAATTTATTGCAAGAAGGCGTGGATATAGCCTTACGCATTGGTGAGCTTGATCTTGATGATGTGGTTGCCAAACATTTACTGGATATTGATTCTGGGGTTTACGCTTCACCTCATTATTTAAAGGAAAATGGCACGCCACACACCCCACAAGAACTGAAAAACCACCGCTTGCTGCATAAAAGTGATGGCAAAAATTGGCTTTTCAAGCAGGGCAATCAACGAGAATTAATTCAAGGGAAAAAAGCCTTACAAGCCAATGATGCTTCCGTGTTAGCGCAGCTTGTTGAAGATAGCTACGGCATTGCCCTGCTGCCTGAGCTTTCAGGCTTAATTCAACCTCATTGGCAAAAATTATTACCCGATTGGCAAGTGGAAAGCGTGCCTTTATATGCCATTTATTATAAAAATCGCGGGCTTGCGCCAACGGTGCGGACATTTGTTAATTTTTTGAGCGAAATCGCAAAAAATTCGCAAAAATAACACCGCACTTTCTATTCAGGCGTTGAGCAAGGGAAACAGATAAAGTAAGATTAACGCCCTTTTGAAAACAACTTAACTTATAACAAATACAGGAAAACACAATGAAAGTATCCATTATCGGTGCAGGCGCAGTGGGCGTGGGCATTTGTAATTATCTTCTGACAATGGGCGAATGCCAAGAAGTGGTCTTGGTGGATCTCAACAAAGAACGCACTCGTGGCGAACAGTTAGATTTCAGCCATACCAGTGCATTAACCTTCGCCAAAAACACCAAAATTATTTCCGGTGAATATGAAGATACCCGTGATAGCGATGTGGTGGTGATCACTGCTGGCGCACAAATTAAAGTGGGACAAGATCGCTTAGAGATCGGTCATATCAATGCGAAAATCACCGTGGATATTGCTCGTCAATTAGAACGCCATACACCCAATGCGATTATCATTGTAGTTACCAATCCTTGTGATATTCTCACCCACTTTATTATTCGTAATACGAACTTCCCCGCACACCGTGTGATTAGCGCAGGTTGTGTGGTGGATACGGCACGAATGATGAAAATTATTGCCGATAAAGTAAAAATCGATCCGAAAAACGTGTTCGGTTATGTGATGGGCGAACACGGCGCCAATAGTTTTATTCCTTGGAGTATCGTCAATATCGCTGGGCAAAAAATCGATGATTTTTGCCAGCAAAATGATGTGCCTATGCTCGATCCACAAGAGCTACTCAAAGCCACCAAAGCTATTGGTTTGGAAGTGTTCAGCTTAAAACTCAACACCAATCACGCCATTGCGGCGAGCGTGTTCCGCATTATTCGCGCCATTAGCATTAATGAATATTCGGTCTTGCCCGTTGGCACAATGCTCAACGGCGAATACGGCTTAAACGATGTGGTGGTGAACGTGCCAATGATCATCAGTAGCAAAGGCGTAGAACGCATTTTGAAATACAAACTACCCGCTGATGAGTTAGAGCAACTTCACCAATGCGCCAAAGCCCTACGCCAAGTGGTTGAGCAAGTGGCAGAAAGCACAGGGTTGAAGTGTTAATAATGGATAAATAATATTGATTAAAAAAGTGCGGAAAAAAC
>NZ_PQVJ01000007.1 GCF_002921135.1 Avibacterium gallinarum
CCACCGCACTTTATTTTTTACGGCTTTTCTATTCTATTCCTACAAACAATTTTTCTCGCCACGCGAAAGGCTGATTAAGCCTGAACGAACAATTTCAATCAGCGAGCTTTCTTCTTTTAATGCTTTCACAAAAGCATCAAGTTTGTCTTTCGTTCCCACTAATTGAATGGTGTAGGATTTGGTGGTAACGTCCACGATTTGTCCACGGAAGATTTCTGCCAAGCGTTTTAACTCATCACGGGAACTGCCTTGCGCACGCACTTTCACCAACATCACTTCACGTTCAACGTGTTCACAATCGCTTAGGCTGATCACTTTAAATACGTCCACCAATTTATGCAGTTGCTTTTCAATTTGCTCTAGCACTTGCTCATCGCCGTAAGCCTCAATGGTCATACGCGAAAGCGTAGGATCATCGGTGGGCGCAACAGTTAGGCTTTCAATATTAAAGGCACGCTGAGAAAATAAGCCCACCACGCGGGATAACGCCCCTGATTCATTTTCTAATAACACTGATAAAATTCTACGCATTAGGCTTTCTCCGGTTTGGTTAAAATCATTTCGTTCATTGCGCCACCACGCACTTGCATTGGGTAAACGTGTTCCGTTTCATCAACTTTAATATCCACAAAAACAAGTTTGTCTTTAATGGCAAAGGCTTGTGCCAATTTTTCTTCCAATTCTTCAGGACGATCAATTTGAATGCCAACGTGTCCGTAAGATTCCGCAAGTTGGACGAAATCTGGCAGTGAGTTCATATAAGATTGCGAATGACGCCCCGAATAAATCAAATCTTGCCATTGTTTTACCATTCCTAAAAAGCGATTGTTTAGGCTAATAATCACCACAGGAATGCCATATTGTTGCGCCGTGGACAGCTCTTGAATATTCATTTGAATGCTGCCGTCCCCCGTTACACACACCACCGTTGCTTCTGGGTGAGCCAATTTCACGCCTAATGCCGCTGGCAAGCCAAAGCCCATTGTGCCAAGCCCGCCTGAGTTGATCCAATGACGTGGCGCATCAAAAGGATAATGCAAGGCGGCAAACATTTGGTGCTGCCCCACATCTGATGCCACATAGGCTTTGCCCTTGGTTAGGCGATAAACAGTTTCAATCACCTGCTGCGGTTTAATCACGCCACTATTACGATCAAAATCCAAGCATTTCACCGCTTTCCATTCATCAATTTGTTTCCACCAATCGCTCAGATCCGCTTGAGATTTGACTAAGTTATCTTCTTCTAATAAAGCTAGCATTTCGTTTAACACATTTTCTGCGCTGCCCACAATGGGGATCGCCGCAGGGACATTTTTAGAAATGGACGTTGGGTCAATATCAATATGCACCACCTTGGCATTCGGGCAATATTTTTCCAAATTATTGGTGGTACGATCATCAAAACGCACGCCAATAGCGAAAATTAAATCACTGTGGTGCATTGCGTTGTTCGCTTCGTATGTGCCGTGCATTCCTAACATTCCTAAGAACTGTTTATCCGTGCTTGGAAATGCGCCCAAGCCCATCAATGAAGACGTAACAGGCAAATTCAACTGCTTGGCAAATTGGCTAATTTGTGCGCTGCAATTTGCTGTAATCGCCCCACCGCCAAGATAAAGAACCGGCTTTTTCGCCACCAATAAGGCTTTCAAGGCTTTTTTGATCTGCCCTTTATGCCCTTGCACTGTTGGATTATAAGAGCGCAAGCTGATTTCTTGCGGATAGGTATAAGTATATTTATTAGCCGGATTTAGCACATCTTTCGGCACATCAATCACTACCGGCCCTGGGCGACCTGTGGAGGCAATATAAAACGCCTTTTTGATCACTTCAGGCAAATCTTCTGCCCGTTTAACTAAAAAGCTGTGTATCACCACAGGGCGAGAGATCCCCACCATATCACATTCTTGGAACGCATCACTGCCGATTAAGCCAGACATTACTTGCCCTGAAATCACCACCAAAGGCACAGAATCCATATACGCAGTGGCAATCCCTGTAATTGCATTGGTTGCCCCGGGGCCCGATGTGACTAACACACAGCCCACTTCCCCTGTGGAACGTGCATAGCCGTCTGCCATATGCACGGCGGCTTGCTCGTGGCGTACCAAAATATGCTCAATGCCGCCTAATGTGTGGATAGCATCATAAATATCCAATACCGAGCCACCGGGGTAGCCAAAGACAAATTTTACGCCCTGATCACGCAAAGATTGCACAACCATTTCCGCACCTGATAATTTTTTCATTGTTACCTCACAAAAATTTGCGGAATTTGCACCGCACTTCTGTTTTTTCATTAACGATGATTATTTGTAACGGATTGAGAATGGCTTGTCTAGCAAGATTTGAATGAAAAGGGCGGTGATTTTTCAGAATAAATTTCTAAAAATTCTACGAATTCGATATTTTATAAAACAAAATTCAGCTTAAAATAAAAAAATGCGACAATCTGCCGCATTTTATAAAATAGACGAAATAAAATTTTATTTCCAATTTTGTGATCTAGATCACACTCTAACGTCTTTTAAATAAGAAAATGAGCGCAACCAAGGTGATTGCTGTGGCAATAAAGCCAAACACGCCTGAGGCGGTGTAACCGACCACAAGATAGCCCACAATGGTTGCAGCGGCTAAGGTTAAGGCATAAGGTAACTGGGTGGTAACGTGATCCATATGATTACATTTCGCACCTGTGGAAGACAAAATGGTGGTATCGGAAACTGGTGAACAGTGGTCGCCACACACCGCCCCTGCCATTACCGCTGAAAGACAAGGCAACATTAATTCTGGTGCGGCATTGGCGGCAATGGCTGCAGCGATTGGCAACATAATGCCGAATGTCCCCCAGCTTGTTCCTGTTGAGAACGCCATTACAGCACCTAACACGAACAATAAGGCAGGCAGCACTGCCACAGGTAAATTGCCAGAAACAAGGCTAGATAAATACGTCCCTGTTTTCATATCGCCCACAACATTGTTGATTGTCCAAGCGAAGAATAAAATCAAAATTGCACCAAGCATTGATTTTACGCCAAGCCCCCAAGATTTAGCGTATTCTGCAAAACTCACTTGACGATCAATTAAAATACAAAGGGTTGCCACAACAATTGAAGCACAGCCCCCCACGACTAAAGAAATCCCTACCGTAGTGTTTTCAAATGCGCCTAATACAGAGAAAGGTTTACTATCTGCGGCAAGGGCTTCATTACCTGTGTGCAACATCATAAATACCGTTGCGCCAATTAAGGTAACGATAGGTAAAATCAAGTTGCGAACGTGGCCTTTCACGCCGTTTTGCTCATCTTGATCTTCTTCTGCTCTTTCAAGAGCGAGTTTTTCGTGTCTTGCCATTGAGCCAATGTCAAAAGAGAAATACGCCACGAAGAACACCATTAAGATAGAGAAAATCGCATAGAAATTCATCGCACTCATTGCCATAAATGCCCCGATTGGGGTGTAATCTGTAATCGCGTAAGTGGCAAGCAAGCCTGAAATTAAGGTGATAATGTACGCGCCCCAGCTTGAAACAGGCATAATCACACACATTGGCGCAGCGGTGGAATCCAAAATATAGGCTAATTTTGCACGAGAAACTTTGAATTTATCCGTAACAGGACGGGCAATCGCACCCACCGCAAGACTGTGAAAATAATCGTCAATAAAGGTAACAAAGACCAAAGAGGCCGCCATTAATTTCGCTCCACGGCGATTTTTAATACGCTTCTGCGCCCATTCCGCAAAGGCACGATTGCTGCCAGATACGGTTAAAAGTGCGGTCAAAATTCCCAATAATAATAGGAATAAAATGATGTTGATGGTATCAAAGTTCCAACCGTCATCACCATATACTAAAGATTGCACGGTATTCTTTAAATAAATCGCTGTGTTGGCAATGTTGAAATCTGCCAACATTAATGAGCCAATTAAAATACCAATGCTTAAAGATAAAATCACTTTACGAGTGAAAATCGCCAATAATAAGGCTAACAGGGGCGGGACAACCGACCAAATTGATGTGGAATAATCTAAGAGTTCCATTATTGTTCTACCTAAGAATAAGGGAGAACCACTGAAGTTTACTATTTTAAAGAAGGGTGAAAATTTAAAATAAAAGGCAGGCACAATTACCCAACCTAACCAGTAGCGCTCCATAGTTGTTAAAAAGACTATGACAGTAACGTTTCTTTCGAAAACGCTCCCAACCAATTAAAACGACTTTTAATTGATTTCGGCAACTATTCCTTTCCTTTTTCCTCATCGTTATCCACTCAGAAAAAATACTTATAATAGTCGCTCCTCTACATAAGTAGGATCTCGCAAAGATTACAATAAGCAAGGAAAAATGCAAGCATTATCCATAAAAAAGCGATAACTTTTTATCTAAACATCATCTCACCGCACGCAAAGGATTGCGTTATACGAAAATGGAATTTATGCAAAAAACTTGGCAAAATAACACCGCACTTTTATAAAGGAAATAAAAAGAATGAAACATTAAATAACATTTGCTATTTACCTTGAATAATATTTTCGTTATTATAGCCACGTCCTTATTAATTTAATATCATACTTTGGGAGATTAAAAATGAGTGATTTATTAAGATCATTAAGAAATATTCGTAGTTTACGCGCTGTAGCAAAAAATCTAGATGTAGAACATTTAGAAGAAATCTTAGAAAAAGTAAAAACTGTACTTGAAGAAAAACGTGAAGAAGTGGCACAAGCTGCACAACAAGAAGCAGAAAGATTAAAATCTCTTGCTGAAGTGCATAATTTCTTAAAAGAAAAAGGAATTACACCTGAAGATTTAATTTCAGAGCAAACTGCAGCACCAAAAGCACCACGTCAAAAACGCCCTGCTCGCCCAGCGAAATATCAATTCACTGATGAAAATGGCAATGTAAAAACTTGGACAGGTCAAGGCAGAACGCCTTCTATTATTCAACGCGCTTTAGATGCTGGAAAATCATTATCTGATTTTGAAATTTAATTTCTAAGAAAAGTAAAGCCCCTTGGCTTTACTTTTTTTCATCTCAAAAAACCTTACCACACACAACATTATGCGAGAAAATAAAATTCTTCTAACTGATTGTCCTGATGATAAAGGACTCATTTCAAAAATAACCAATATTTGTTATAAACACCAACTCAACATTATTCATAACAATGAGTTTGTCGATTTTGAAACAAAACATTTCTTTATGCGAACTGAATTGGAAGGGATTTTCAATGATGAAACCTTGCTTGCTGATTTAACATTTAGCCTACCAGCCGGAACAAATTGCCAATTAATTAGCACAAAAAGAAAACGCATTGTTATTTTAGTCACCAAAGAAGCCCATTGCCTTGGTGATATTTTAATGAAAAATTATTACGGTGGTTTAGATGTTGAAATCGCTGCCGTTATTGGAAATCACGATACCTTAAGAAATTTAGTGGAACGTTTTGACATTCCGTTTCATGGTATTAGCCACGAAGGATTAACCCGCGTTGAACACGATAAATTATTAGCGGAAAAAATCGATCAATATGCGCCAGATTATATTGTGTTAGCGAAATATATGCGTGTGTTAAACCCTGAATTTGTTGCGCGCTATCCAAACCGTGTGATTAATATCCACCACTCTTTCTTGCCAGCCTTTATTGGCGCAAGACCTTATCATCAGGCTTATGAACGTGGGGTAAAAATTATTGGTGCAACTGCGCATTTCATTAATAATGAATTAGATCAAGGCCCAATTATTATGCAAAACGTAATTAACGTGGATCACACATACAGTGCTGATGCCATGATGCGTGCAGGGCGTGATGTGGAAAAAACCGTTCTCACCAAAGCCTTAGATCTCGCGCTACAAGATCGGATCTTTGTTTATAAAAACAAAACAATTATTCTCTAAAAAATAATGCGGTGCTTGAAACACCGCATTGTTTGATTAATTAAAAGGTATAAGTTAAACGTAAATTAAAGGAACGCGGATTACTCGGCATTGAATCGGAGCGCCAATAAGCTTTATTAAATAAATTTGATACTGCCAAGGTGATATTCACAGGATTAAGGTTATATCCCACCATCGCATCAACACGCGTAAAACTTGGCAGAATGGTTTGTTTATTGTTATTGAAATAATAACGTTTTCCTAAATGCGTTACTCCTGCTTCTAAATAGAGTTTTTCTGTTGGCACATAACGCACAAACAGGTTACTCGTGAAATTTCCCGTATTATTTAAAGTGCGGTTGTTATTTTGCGGATTTTGTTTATCCTCCTTAATTTTTGCGACCATCCAGCCTACTGAAGAACGGATATACCATTTCGGTGCGAGCTGCCCTAATAGGCTTAATTCCACACCTTTGGATTGATCTTTTCCACGCACCGCCCAAACATCAAGAATATCTTTATTAGGACGATAACGAATATTACGGCGTTCTAATTGATAAGCAGATAAGGTGGTACTTAAGGTTTTGTCAAACCAATCGCTCTTAATGCCCACTTCATATTGTTGATTATATTCGGGTGAGGCATTAAACACGTCTTTTTGATCGGTGCTAATCCCTAAATAGCCACGCCCGCCATAAGGTGAGAAACTACGGTTAAAGGAGGCGTAAAGCGTATGTTCTGGTGTAACTTCCCACACAACGCCCACATTTGGGCTGAAGGAATGCCCTTTTGTATCACGACGTTCTTGCTTAATATTTGTGGAGTTAAAACGATAAAAATCGTAACGCCCGCCTAATAGCACTTTTACGTTATCGGTTAATGAAATTAAATCCTGTACAAAAATACCTGTACTATACGCTTTATGGCGATTATTTACCGTCGCATTTGGGTGCTGACGAGCTGGCCATTGATGTCGGCTAAGAAAAGGATCAATTTCTTGATTACGCAAAACAGCCAAAATAGGGTGGCGTTCTTCCTGACTATAATCCAGCCCAATGGTTACTTTATGTTTAAGACTAGCTGTGTCAAATTCACCATTAAAGGTAATATTATTGGTGAATGTTTTATTCCGTGTTTTTTGCCACGCATAGCTTTGCTTTAACGTTTTATCTGTTGCAGAATAAGTTCCTGCAAAATAATGATCAAAATCCTGATCTGCTTGGCGATAAGCCAGCTGCCAATTTACCATCCACTGATCATTAATAAAATATTTGAGATCCGAACGCCAAACTTGCAATTTATCATCGACATAATCCCCATCACGGAAAAAACTATTGCGATAGCCTATTCCCATTTCATCATAAACAGATTTAGCTGGATTGCGATCTGGAATACGCCATTGATAATCGTAGGTATATTGCCCCACCCATTGTAGCCGCCCATCATCACTTTGTAGGCTAATGCTTGGCGAAAACATTCTCCCTTTATTTCTAACCCCATAGCGATAAGCCTCTGCCGCAGAAAGCTCACTAGTTAAACGCACTGCAACATTTTCGTTAATTTTTTGGTTCACATCTAAATTTACACTGCGGCTATTCCAAGAACCATAGGTTACGCCAATATTTCTGCTGGTTGTAAAATTAGCAAATTTACTGACCATATTAATCACACCACCACCATTACTGCGTCCGTATAAAATTGACGATGGGCCTTTTAAAATCTCAACCCGTTCAATATTCGCGGTGCTACGGCGAACTTGACCACTCTCACGAATCCCATCACGATAAATATCACTCGCATCAGCCTGAAAACCACGCAAGTAAATATTTTCACCACGCATATCATAGGTGGCATCAATCCCCGCATTTCCCTCTAAAATAGAACTCAAATCATTGGTTCCATAATTTTTATTTTTCTGAATGTTAATCACATCAACAGTCTGCGGCATTTCTTTGATCGTAAGAAGATTGCGTGTTGCCTGTGCTTCTTCATACCCCACATAGCCCTTTGTGTTGGCGGTTTCCTGTGTGGTAACAACATCAATCGTTGGTAACACGGCCATATACTCTGTTGATGAAGAAATTTCCTCCGCATATAACACCTTGCTAGAACAAACACTTATAACTAAAAGTGCGGTCGTTTTTAAAGGAAAATTTAGAGGGCAAGCTAGTTTCATAAAGTTAGAACTCCTTATCTATTGAACAACAGCCACCTATTCTATTGATAATAATTATTAATTCAACAAATAATAATTATTTTCATTTACATAATGGATAAAATTTCTATATAATCACCGCATTTTTAACCTCCAACCAACATACAAATGAGCAAAACAACAGCAAAATGGATGCGGATTTTGCACCGCTATTTCGGATTTTTATTATTAGTCATTATGTCGATTTATGCCCTGACTGGCATCGTGTTGATTTATCGAGATACCAACATTTTCAAACGTTCAGTCTATATCGAAAAAAACATTTCCCCCCAACTCACTGAACAACAGCTTGGGCAGAAATTACGCATAAAAAATTTATTGATCAGCGAGAAAAAAGATGACGTGCTTTATTTTAAGCAAGGGGAATATCACAGCAAAACGGGGGAAGTAAAATATCACGCAATGGAATACCCAGGCTGGCTCGCTGAACTAAATCGCCTACACTTAGGCAATTCGCAATATCCCTATTCTTGGCTCACTACCCTTTTCGGCATTTCTCTGCTCTTTTTCTGCATAAGCTCCCTATGGCTTATCCCAGGCTCAAAGAAAATGCTAAAACGTAGCCTATGGTTTATCCTGACCGGTGCAGTAATGGCTATGGTTGTGATTTTGACGGATTAGGGGAGGCGAAAAAATAAAGTGCGGTGCAAAATAAGGCGATTTTTTCGCCTTATTCTGGTTTGGTTTGAATTTCTTGCGAAAAGGCTTGCAAGCCTTGTGCGTTGCCTGATTTCACCATGGCTTGCATGGCTTGGGTAGGGGTGTGGATTAATTTATTCATTAGTTTGTAACTTAATTCTTGCAAAATTTGCTCCGCACTTTCGCCTTGCTGTAAGGCACTCAAGGCTTTTTCAAGCATTTCTTGGCGGGTTTGCTCCGCTTCTTCACGATAACGGCGAATTAAATTAGAAAATTGATGCACCTTGAGCCATTCAAAAAAGGCTTGGTTTTCTTCGTCAATAATCTGTTCTGCTTCGGCGGAAGCCTGTTCGCGCTGGGTGAGATTACGCTGAATGATATTTTGCAAATCATCAACGGTGTAATGATAAACGCTTTCCACTTCGCCTGCGCTTTCTTCTACATCACGCGGTACGGCAATATCCACAATCAGCATAGGATTATAGCAACGCTTTTTCTGCGCTTGTTGCACCATTGCTTGGCTGATTAGGGTGTTTGGGCTGCCTGTCGAGCTGATCACAATATCGGCCTGATCTAAGCCTGCTTGAAGATCATCTAACCCTACCACACGAATTTTCTGCGCAGATCCCAATTTTTCCACTAACTGTTCAGCGCGAGCAAGGGTTCGGTTAGCAATGGTTAAACTTTTCACGCCGTGGCGTAATAAATGGCGAGCCACCAATTCGATGGTTTCGCCCGCACCGACAAGTAAAATATTCAGCTGACGTAGGCTGTCAAAAATTTGACGAGCGAGCGTGCAGGCGGTATAGGCCACCGATACGGCATTTTCACCGATACTGGTTTCCGTGCGCACACGCTTTGCAGTGGAAAAGGTTTTTTGGAATAAGCGAGAAAGCTGGCCAGAAATCGCCCCTTGATGTTGCTGATAATAATCCTCACTCAGCTGATAGGCTTGCTTCACTTGCCCTAAAATTTGCGGCTCACCCAACACAAGGGAATCCAATCCGCACGCGACACGCATTAAATGCTGCGTAGCAAACTGGTTTTGTTTGACATAAAGGCTGTGCTTGAGTTCTTCTTTGTCGATCTGATGAATTTCGCTCAGCCAGTCAATACATTGGCGTTGCCATTGGGCATCATCTTGTGGGGAAATAGCTTTATTATGAAAATACACTTCCGTGCGGTTGCAGGTGGACAAAATCACGGCACTGTCTGCCAAAGCAGCTTGCTCGATTTGTTGCAATGCCTGCTCGCGTTTTTCATCAGAAAACGCCACTTTTTCACGCAATGCCACAGAAGCGGTTTTATGGTTAATGCCTAAAACAAGAATTGTCATAAATTAATTGAAATTTGACCGCACTTTCGGTCAAGCCCCCACAAAATAAAAAGAAAGAAAATAAAAACTTGCTCATTCTAAGCAATTATTTGCCATTGAGCAAATAGGATTGCCCTTTCGTAGCGAAAAGCAAAATTTTTGTTCAATTTACTGCTGATCTTTTAATTGTCGCCATTGGGTAAATTGCGCCAAATTTTCTGCTTGTAAGAACGGATTGATTCGTTTTTCTAGCCCTAAGGTGGTAGGTAAACTTGGCTGGTGCTGTTGGCGTAGATCAGCAATTTTCGCTACATAATCTGTCAAAAATACCGATTTTGGCAACACTTTCTCGGCAAACTGTAAATTGCTTAAGGTATATTCGTGCGCAGGGCAAACAATAGTGCTATCAAGCAAGGCTTTGAGCCGCTGGAGCGAATCAAACATTTGTGCGTAATCCCCCGTAAACACGCGGCCACAGCCGCCGGAAAATAAGGTATCACCACAAAATAAATGGCCGTCCACCACAAAACTCACGTGATTTTCCGTGTGTCCGCCCGAGGGCAGCACTTGGATTTGATAATGCGTGGTGCGAATTTCCCCTTCATTAATGATTTGCGTTGCGCCCAAGTCTGCGGTTTCTTGTGGGCCAAACACAGGGACATTGGGATAATGCTGTTTAAATTCAGCCAAGCCGCCAACGTGATCTTGATGCTTATGGGTAAGTAGCACCGCTTCCACTTCAAGCTGATGTTGCTGTAAATAAGCAAGCAGAGGCGCACTTTCTGCGATGTCGATCACAATTACAGGTAAATTTTCTCGTGCATACAGCCAAATATAGTTATCATCAAGAGCAGGAATGGGTACTAACATATTGATCCTTATTAAAAATGAAGTGGAATATTCTAAACAATGCACAAATAGAAACACCGCTAAGCTGGCAACAAGTGCCACAAGGTGCGCGCTATTGTAGCCTAATTCAGCAATATTTAACAAAGCACTTTGCACAAATTTCGGGAGATTATTGCCTCAAATTGGGCGCGTTAAGTGGTGAAGTGGCGTATTATCCTTGCGATCAACAAATTATTGTGAGCGAAAAAATTCCGCAAAATTTGACCGCACTTTCACAATGCCCACACATCGATTTGGTGCAAGCTCGAGCCACGGCGCTGCCTTTTATTGATGAATGTTTCTCTGCCTGCTTGCTTGCGCACGGCTTGCATTTCACCGTTGATCCGCACCAAGTGTTACGCGAAATTACGCGTACGCTCAATCAAGACGGGATCTTATTTCTTTCATTATTTAATCCACTCAGCCTATTTTCCCTTAAACAACATTTGCCTTTTGGCACAAATAAATTGCCGTTTCACCCTTATTTTGCCAGTCGGATTGTGGATTGGCTGAGCCTGCTCAATTTCGATCTGCTTGATCAGCAATGCTTATCCTTGCAAGGAAAACCCCATTATTTTGGCGAAATGATGATCATTGTGGCCCAAAAGCGCACGCTGCCAATGACCTTAAATCCCCAAACATCGCCCTTTTCCCCTGTTCTCAACCCAGCTAATGCTTTTCGCCAAGCCGCCAAAGCGGAAAGGCTTATCAAAGACAACTCATTGAAATAACAAGCTAGTTTTGCTTTTTAACAGGATTTCCCCTTGCTGAATAGGCGAAACTTGCCTATTATGCACGGCTCAATATGATTCGCCCCTTGGACAATATGAAATAACGGAGAACAGGAAATGACCGAACAAACCTTTATTCCCGGCAAAGACGCCGCTCTTGAAGATAGCATTGCAAAATTTCAGCAAAAATTGACCGCACTTGGTTTCGATATTGAAGAAGCCTCGTGGCTCAATCCCGTGCCGAATGTTTGGTCTGTGCATATTCGTGATAAAGATTGCCCGCAATGCTTCACTAACGGTAAAGGGGCGAGCAAAAAAGCGGCGCTGGCTTCTGCTTTAGGGGAATATTTTGAACGTCTCTCCACCAACTATTTCTTTGCCGATTATTACCTTGGTCAAGATCTTGCCAATGCGCCTTTTGTACATTATCCCAATGAAAAATGGTTTGAAATTGAAGATGAAACCGAACTGCCCGAAGGCATTTTAGATGAGCATTTATTGGCTTATTATGATCCCAATGGCGAATTAACACCTGATTTATTGATCGATCTCCAATCGGGCAATGCAGAACGTGGCATTGTGGCAATGCCTTATGAGCGCCAATCCGATAACCAAACGGTGTATATTCCACAAAGCATTATCGCCAACCTTTATGTTTCCAATGGAATGTCCGCAGGCAACAGCTTGTTTGAAGCACGTGTGCAAGGGCTTTCAGAAGTGTTTGAGCGTTATGTGAAAAACAAAATCATTGCAGAGGCCATTAGCTTGCCGCTTATTCCACAAGATGTAATGCAGCGCTACCCTGCAGTGCAAGAAGCCATTGCCACCCTTGAACAAGAAGGCTTTCCAATTTTAGCTTATGATGCGTCCTTAGGCGGGAAATATCCTGTAATCTGTGTGGTGTTGCTCAATCCACAAAATGGCACTTGCTTTGCCTCTTTCGGCGCGCACCCTAATTTTGGCGTGGCATTGGAACGCACGGTAACTGAATTATTACAAGGCCGCAGCCTGAAAGATCTTGATGTGTTCACGCCGCCTTCTTTCAATAATGATGATGTGGCAGAACACGCCAATTTGGAAACGCATTTTATTGATTCAAGCGGTTTAATTTCTTGGGATTTATTCAAACAAGAGAGCGATTATCCTTTTGTGGACTGGGATTTTTCTGGCACAACGGAGCAAGAATATCAAAATTTGATGGCAATTTTCCAAGCGCTCAATCAGGAAGTCTATATTATGGATTATCAGCATCTCGGCGTTTACGCTTGCCGCATTATTGTGCCGGGAATGTCGGATATTTACCCTGCGGACGATTTAATCTACGCCAATAACAATATGGGAATGGATTGGCGCGAGATCTTGCTTGATTTACCCCATTTCCATCACGATCAAGACACTTATCAAGAATTGCTTGATGAGCTTGACGAACAAGGCATTGATGATGCTACCCGCGTGCGTGAGTTTATTGGCATCGTGCCACCGCCAAAATCGGGCTGGACAACCTTGCGTATTGGTGAACTCAAAGCAATGCTCTATCTTGCCACACAAGATTTAGAAAATGCCTTAGATTGGGCAAGCTGGACACTAAATATGAATCAATCGGTATTCACATCAGAACGCGCGAATTATTACCGCTGTTTAGTCAATAGCCTAGAATTATTCCTTGATGAAAACCGCGATCCCGCTCAATATCGTGCGGTATTTGAGAAAATGTATGGCAAAAGTGCGTTGGAATTTGCTTGGAATGCCATTCAAGGCGGCAATCCGTTCTATGATTTATTGGCTGATGATGAGCATTTACAACAATTCCACGCGCATCAAAAATTACTCAACGCCTATCATAAATTGCAAAAAGCCAAAACAGACTACTGGCAAAGTGCGGTTTAAGATAAAATAGAAAATAAGGCGTGCAACCGCCGCCTTACTTATCCAATGTATTTTTTTGTGATCTGTGCCAAAGAAATAAATTGAGATTAAGGTTATGATACCAAAGGCTCTTTTCTTACCATAAGGAGTTTTTTATGCAAAATTGGACACCCGAAATGTGGCAACCTGCCCTAATTGGTTTAGTAGTAGGTTTTGTCCTCGCTTATTTATTATTACGCTTTACTAAGGATTCAGTGAAAAAACAAGTGAAAACGGAAGCTGAATTACAAAAAGTAAAATCCGAATTGGATCAACAAAAACAACATTTGGAAAAACATTTTTCTGAAAGTGCAGATTTATTGAAAACCCTCGCGCAGGATTATCAAAAACTGTATCAACATTTAGCGACCTCTTCTGTTCAGCTATTACCTCAATTAGAAAATAAATCGTTATTTGAGAACCAACTCGAACAAAAAAAACCAGAAGAAACTACCACAGAAGCCGAAAACAGCTCTGAAGAAAATGCCCCAAGAGATTATTCTGAAGGATCTTCAGGTATCTTAAAAGCCGAAAAATAGTCCTTAATGATTTCCTAACCCTTTGAAAAACGGTGAGTTTTAAAACAACACACCGTTTTTATTGTCCGCTAATTTCAAGAATATATAAAACCCATTAAACGAATCAGATTTTTAGTGTAAAATACGAGCCATTCTCAATTAAAAAGATGTAAGGATATTTCTATGGCATACACCACTTTCTCACAAACCAAAAACGATCAGCTCAAAGAACCAATGTTCTTCGGGCAAAATGTCAACGTCGCCCGTTACGATCAACAAAAATACGAAACCTTTGAAAAACTAATAGAAAAGCAACTTTCTTTCTTCTGGCGTCCCGAAGAAGTGGACGTGTCGCAAGATCGCATTGACTATGCCGCCCTACCCGAACACGAAAAACATATTTTTATCAGTAACTTAAAGTATCAAACTCTGCTTGATTCCATTCAAGGTCGTAGCCCAAATGTGGCGCTATTGCCATTGGTTTCTATTCCTGAACTGGAAACGTGGATCGAAACTTGGACATTCTCTGAAACCATTCACAGCCGTTCATACACCCACATTATCCGCAATATCGTCAATGATCCTTCTATCGTTTTTGATGATATTGTGACTAACGAAGAAATCATCAAACGTGCAAAAGACATTTCTGCCTACTACGATGATTTAATCCGCGACAGCCAGCTTTACAGCCTTTATGGTGAAGGCACGTACACCGTGGACGGCAAAGAATGTGTCGTCACCCTACGTAATCTGAAAAAACAACTTTACCTCTGCTTAATGAGCGTAAACGCCTTAGAAGCCATTCGTTTCTATGTATCTTTCGCCTGCTCTTTCGCCTTTGCTGAGCGCAAACTGATGGAAGGTAACGCGAAAATCATCAAATTTATCGCCCGTGATGAAGCATTACATTTAACCGGTACTCAACACATTCTAAACATTATGGCAGCAGGGCAAGATGATCCTGAAATGGCTGAAATTGCCGAAGAATGTAAGCAAGAAGCCTATGAACTTTTCCTAGCTGCCGCGGAACAAGAGAAAGAATGGGCTGATTATTTATTTAAAGATGGTTCAATGATTGGCTTAAATAAAGATATTTTGGTGCAATATGTAGAATACATCACCAATATCCGTATGCAAGCAGTCGGCTTACCATTGCCATTTGAAGCCCGCTCAAACCCAATCCCTTGGATCAACGCGTGGTTGGTGTCGGACAATGTACAAGTCGCCCCACAAGAAGTGGAAGTGAGTTCTTATCTTGTTGGTCAAATTGATTCAAAAGTCGATACCAGCGATTTTGGGGATTTTGATCTGTAATAAATTTATGGAAAATTCTGACCGCACTTTTAGATAATTAAAGTGCGGTTATTTTTTTCTTTGTTTTTTAGATTGCGCTTTAAGTTTAATTGAACGCTTTTTCTTTGACGTTGATAAGTTCCATTTTTCTAAACTTTTATTTTCATTCGGGCAATTTACACGGGGAGTAAAACGGTTAAAGTTTTTACCTCATAACTCCAACTCCAAATCACTTTCCACTTGGCAGCAGCAAAGTAGCACTTCATTTTCATTTACAAAAGCAAGTGGGGGTTCATTATAGCGGACTTTACCCTTTTTTATTTTTGTGCGACAAGCGCCGCAATAACCCGAACGGCACTGATATTCTGGATAAATGCCGTTGATTTCTAATTTTTGGAGTAACGACATTTCGTTGTAGTGTTCAAGGGTGATTTTTTGTTTTAATAGGGTGATTTTCATCGTTTAAAATGGAATATTGAAATAATAGTGTTCGAGTAAAATTTTCTTTTTTTGCTTTAAATTGCTTTTTTCTTTGGGTTGATAACGGGTTTCGCCGTTGGCGACTTCCTTTCTTTTGCTTACCCAAAAGAAAGGAAGCAAAGAAAAGGGAACCCCGATCAAACAGCTTTTTCCTCATTCCAATAAAATTTTCTTTACGAAAAATCAGCCTGATGTTCGCTTCGCTCTCGCTCGGCGTGATTTTTCTAAAAATTTTATCTCCACTCGGGCGGTTTGGACGGGGAATACGGTTAAGGCAAATTTTAAAGTGCGGTGGGAATTTTTGAAGTTTTAAAATTCTGTAGAAAATAGCCGCACTTTTCATATTACAAAATAGGAAAATAAATCTCTTCACCTACTTTGCTCTAATTTTCAAACAAAATGTAGAAGAGAGAAAGAATTAATCTCCCCTGTAAATTGCCTTCATTTTTAACAAATTTTTAGAAAAGTAACGCCTGAACGCAGCGTAGCGAGTATGGGCTTACTTTTCGTCAAGAAAATTTGTTAAAAATGAAGATCAGCAATTTAGTCGGGTGCTTTTTTCTTTGCCTACTTTCTTTTGAGCAAGCAAAAGAAAGTAGGTCGCTCAACGAGCGAAACCCGTTATCACTCCCAAAGAAAAAAGCAATTAACCAACGATAACGTCCAAACAAAAAAGTGCGGTCATTTTCCACGGAATTTTAAAAAATCCAAAAATTCCCACCGCACTTTTAATTCAACAAACCTTAAAGCTCATTTAAACTCAACACATCTGTCATATCAAACAGGCCTTTTTCTTTGCCTTCGAGCCATTTGGCGGCACGCACGGCGCCGTTGGCGAAGGTCATTCGGCTTGAGGCTTTGTGAGAGATTTCGACACGTTCGCCAATATCGGCAAACCATACACTATGCTCGCCTACTACATCGCTGGCGCGAATGGTGGCGAAGCCGATTTCATCGCGTTTGCGTTCGCCTGTGATGCCATCGCGGCAGAACACGCCGTGGGTTTTGAGATCGCGTCCGAGAGTTTTCGCAATATGTTCACCCATTGATAAAGCTGTGCCTGACGGTGCGTCCACTTTGTGGCGGTGGTGTGCTTCGATGATTTCAATGTCGCAATAGTCGCCCATCACTTTGGCGGCTTTTTCTAACAATTTGAATACGAGATTTACGCCTACGCTGAAGTTAGACGCAAACACGATACCAATTTTTTCTGCAGCAGCTTTGATCGCAGCTTTGCCTGCATCATCAAAACCTGTTGTACCAATCACCATTTTTTTATGGTGTTGAACACAAAAATCCAAGTGCGCTAACGTGCCTTCAGGGCGGGTGAAATCAATGATTAAATCGAAATGATCTTTTTCTGCATTCAAATCATCAGAAACTTTCACGCCAAGTTGTCCAACGCCTGCTAATTCACCCGCATCTGCGCCTACTAATGATGAGCCTTTGCGTTCAAAAGCCGCGCCTAACTCCACGCCTTCTGCGCTATGTACGGCTTGAATTAATTGGCGTCCCATACGGCCACCTGCACCTACCACGGCAATTTTTAATGTCATTTTCTACTCCTGTTACGAGGTGAGTTCAATAATGGTGGTTAAGCCTGAATAAATCAGTTCGCCACCGAAAAATAGGAAAACTAAACCGGCAAAATTATCGATATAACGATTGTAGCGGTTGTAAAAATCACGCACCATTTTGCGCGAAAAGAAAAAGCCAATCAGCACAAAATAGAGAAAACTTTCCAAGGCCAGAAGCACGATGATAAGTACAATTTCTGCCGTGCCAGAAAAGCTCGTCATAAACCCTGATAACACACTGCTGAAAAATACGATCACTTTGGCATTGCTAATGTTGATGAATAAGCCTTTCATCACTTCGCTAAAAAAGGACGTTTGCTTTATTTTTTGCTGGCTAGAATCGGTTAGCTGTGCGTTTTGGGTAACGCGTAGCATTTTGATTCCGCAGTAAGCAAGATAGCTGCCGCCTAAGCACATAATGATATATTGCACTAAATTATTGGTGCGGTTAATCATCGCTAAGCCAAAAATTACCGCAGCTGACCAAAATAGAATTCCTAATGCAATGCCTAATGCACCACCTACAGCATTACGATGACTTTCACTTGCTGCTTTGCGACTTACATAGAAAAAATCTGGTCCGGGGCTAAGTAAACCAGCAAAATTAACAAATAATACTGTCCACATTACAAAAAAACCTCTAACAGAACATACAACAACAAATAAATCGTAATTATGCTATAAATTGCTGCCAACACATCATCTATCATAATGCCAAAGCCACTTTTCAATTTACGATCGAAATAGCGGATCGGATAAGGCTTCAAAATATCGAAAAGACGAAATACCGCAAAACCGACCGCACACAATAGTAGATTGATTTCAGGCAATACCGCAAGTACCATAAAAATGCCCACAAATTCGTCCCACACAATCGCACCGTGATCGTGAACGCCCATATCATCAGCGGTTTTCTGGCAAATAAAGCAACCAGCCACAAAACAAAGTGCGGTGAAAAAAAGGAAAATTTTTAATGGCATAATCTGCAAGAGCGCCGCGCCAATTAGCGTGGCGGCTAAACTTCCCCAAGTGCCGGGGGCGGGGCGAAGCAAGCCTGAGCCAAACCCGACCGCCAATAAATGCACGGGATTGGTTAAAGAAAGTCTGCTGCGGGGATCTTGTTGGGCTGTATTTTGCATAATTTTTCTATTTAAAATGATCGAAACCGCCAGTATGTGCTACGTCCACTTCTTGCCCATTACGTTGAAAAACAAGGCGTTTTTTGCCATTTGGGCGTAACGCGCGGAGCTGGCCGATACAGGTATAATTTACGCCAATGTGTTTTAAATGCTGATCGAGTTTTTCTCGCTGACGATCTGGCACGGTAAAACATAGCTCATAATCTTCACCACCAGTTAAGGCAAACTGCTCTGCTTGAGCGCGTCCAAATGTGTTAATCAAGGCATTGGACAACGGCAATTTATCTAAATTTATCACCGCACTACATTGGCTACGTTCTAAAATATGCCCCAGATCGGCAATTAAACCATCTGAAATATCAATGGCAGAACTGGCAAGTGCGGATACTGCTAATTCCAAACCAAGCAACACTCGCGGTGTCGGGCGAAGGTGGCGTTGAATTAAATAATCGCGTTCAAAATCTGTCCCATTTTGCACCGCACTTTGCGCTTGCGCAGGGATTTGCGTAGCCGTTTTCTTTGCAGAATTCAGCAATAATGCCAAGCCCCCTGCGCTATCGCCAAGGGTGCCAGACACATAAATCCAATCCCCCACATTAGCACTGTGGCGACATAACGCCTTACCTTTGGGGATAATGCCTTGTGCGGTAATGCTAATGACGTGTAATGCACCTTTGGTGGTATCGCCGCCTATCAGATCTACATTATAGTGATCCAGCACATCAAAAAAACTTTGGCTAAACGCTTGTAGCCATTGATGATCAATATGGGGTAAGGTTAACGCAAGGGAAAACCACGCAGGTTCTGCGCCCATTGCGGCCAGATCGCTTAAATTCGTGGCGGCAGCTTTATAAGCCAGATCGGCAGGAGAAATAGATGGCAGAAAATGGGTATTTTCCACCATAGTATCCGTTGTAATGGCAATGCGTTGGTTTTGCCGATGTTCGGTAATCGCACAATCATCACCAATGGCAACAATCACATCTTTACGGGAAGGGCGCTTAGACGCATTAAAATATCGTTTAATTAGATCAAATTCGCCTTCACTCATTGGCTTCCTTCCCTGAAATGATTATTTACGCGATAATGCAGGTGCAACTTTATCTAATACACCATTCACATAACGGTGGCTGTCATCTGCCCCGAATACTTTTGCCACTTCAATGGCTTCATTGATTGCCACTTTATAAGGCACGTCTAGCTCGAATTTCAGTTCATACACGGCTAAACGCAAAATCGCACGCTCGATGGGATCTAATTCATCAAGGCTACGATCCAAATAAGGGGTCATTGTCGCTTCAACCGCTTCAATATTTTCTGCGGTTTGACGCAATAATTTGCGGAAATAAGACATATCCACGCCTTGCATATCCTGCTCGGTAATAAACGCTAATTCCACTTCTTCAATAGGATTTTGCGACACATACCAAGAATAAAGAGCTTGCACCGCACATTCTCTGGCACGGCGGCGCTGGCTTGGTTTCTTTACTTTATCGTTCATTGCAAGTTCAGCCATTATGCGTTATCAATTTGTGCTAATAAGTTGATCATTTCTAAAGCCACTAATGCCGCTTCTGCGCCTTTATTGCCCGCTTTTGTGCCTGCTCGTTCAATGGCTTGTTCAATATTTTCAGTGGTTAGCACGCCAAATGCCACGGGAATTTCCGCTTGCATCGCCACTTGGCCTAAACCGCTACTCGCTTCGCCTGCTACATATTCAAAGTGCGCTGTACCGCCACGGATCACCGTGCCTAATGCCACAATCGCATCATATTTTTTGCTTTCCGCTAAACGGCGAGCCACTAATGGCAACTCATAAGCCCCCGGTGCGCGCACTAAGGTGATATTTTCGTCTTTTACTTGCCCAACACGTTTTAAGGCATCTAACGCGCCTTCTAATAAACTTTCGTTAATAAAGCTGTTAAAACGAGCAATCACCACCGCAACTTTAGCGTTTGGTGCTGCAATCGCGCCTTCTAATACTTTCATAATCTGTCCTATGTTTGATGTTATGGAAATAGGGGCGGATTTTATCATAAAAAATGGGGGGATTGGGGATTTTATTGTACGATATTTTGAGTTTTTAAATTCTTTAAGTGCATAAATTTTAAACACCAATTCATATTCTCACTCCCACTGATTGACTCTTAATTTATTGGAAGGCAGGGAAACCATTAATTCTGAAATACTTAATTTAGAAATATTCCGCATGTCATAATTCCCCCTAATAAATTAACTATATAAACTTCTTACATTCATAGCTAATGTTAGCCTCATATTAATCACCTAATAGTGACTATTAATCCAATAATACATTCCTTAAATATTAACGTGAAAGAAACAACGCCGCAGCACCGCGAACGCCGCCGGAATCGCCGTATTTGGCTTTTTTGATCACAGGCACTTTAGCGCTGCGCATTAGGTGTTTTGGTAATGCTTTTGGCAATGCTTCGTAGAGATAATCAAAGTTGGATAAACCGCCGCCAAGTACGATTAAATGTGGGTCAAGGGCGGTGATGATGTTGCCGATAGAAATGGCGGCGAGTTCCACAAACATTTCCACAAATTCCACCGCACTTTGATCTTTTGCGTAAAAACGCTGGATAATTTCTTTGGCAGAGAGACTTTCCCCTTTAAGATCGCGGTAAAGCATTTCAAAGCCACGGCCTGAAAGGTAAGTGTCTAAGCAGGCTTGATTGCCGCAGCCACAAGGGTAAATTGGCGCTTTGTCCCAGCCGAGTAATTTTAAGGCGTGGTAATTCAGCTGCATATGTCCCAGTTCGCCCGCCATTCCGATTTGTCCTGAGTAGATTTTGCCGTCAATCACTAAACCGCCGCCAAAACCTGTGCCAAGGATTAAGCCTAACACGCTCGGATATTGCTGATTTTCTTCTGCCCAAGCCTCTGATAAGGCAAAACAATTTGCGTCATTTTCTGCCCGCACTTCACGATCTAAACGCTGGCTCAAATCTTGCAAAATAGGTTTGTTGTCTGCCACGCGAATATTGGTGATTTCTGCCAAACCTGTTTCGTGATTCACGAAACCCGGCAAGCCCAACCCCACTGTGCCTTTTTCGCCAAATTTTTCATCGGCTTTTTTCACCAAATTCACAATGGTATCAAGCCATTGTTCGTAGCTGTCTTTTGGTGTATCCACCCGTTCGGAATATTGTTTTTCCAATTTTTCATTGAATACGGCAAGTTCAATTTTTGTACCGCCAATATCAAATCCGTATAACATTGTTCACCTCAAAAAATAATTAAAAATCTGACCGCACTTTTTTATCGCACACTATCTTGCAAAGTGCGGTTGAAAATCGATTTGTTTTTGATCCAATCGAATAATCCGCAATGAAACACCCACGCCAGCAACACGGAAACCAATAAATCAATCGGGTAATGCATTCCTAAACGCAAACGGCTGACTAGCATTAGCACCGCCCAAACGGCAATACCTGCAGTGAGATATTTCATTCCTTTATTGTTACGTCCAAGCAGCTGCCCAAATCCTACCGCAAGCATTAACCAAGTGGCGGCAAAAATGCTGTGGCCAGATGGGAAAGAATAGCCTGTTTCTTTGCTACGGTGATGCACCAAATGCGCATCCACCTGTTTATCCGCATAATAATCCAATACGATTTGCTCACGCACTTTGCGAGGCTGATCGTAAAAATAATCTGGGCTGACACTTGATTTTTCCGCTAATTGCACAATAAAAGGACGGGGTTCAGCAAACACCGTTTTGAGCGCCAATTTCACCCCTTGGGTTACGCCCACGGAAAGCGCCATCACGCCAATCACCGCAAGGGCTTGCTTTTTATCTGCTATGCAGAAAAAATACGCAGCCGCAAAGACGACGCAAGTGATAACGGCGTAAGGCACGCTTCCTGTTTCGGTTAAAAAATAGAGAAAAGTATCGAAAGTTGTGGTATGTTCGTCCCCTTGCCATTGCCAGTGGAAAGCCCACGCAAAAAAAGGCACAAGGCAAAGTAATAAGGTATATAATGAAAGGCGTTTTAACATTTTAATCACTCCATAAATTGAGTGCATAGTTTAGCATTATTCAATAAAAAAAGAATGAAGGATTTAGCGATGACAAAAATTCAACGGGTTACGGAAGCAAATTTACCGACCGAATTTGGTTTATTCCGCATTGTGGGCTTTGAGTTTCCCGACACCAAAAAAGAACACGTTGCCTTGGTAATGGGCGATATTAGCAATCAAGATGAGCCAGTTTTGGCGCGCATTCACTCAGAATGTTTAACGGGCGATGCGTTGCATAGCCTGAAATGCGATTGCGGTTTTCAGCTTGCCACCGCACTGCGTCAAATTAGCGAAGAAGGCCGTGGCGTGCTGATTTATCACCGCGAAGAGGGCCGCGGCATTGGCTTAATTAACAAAATCCGTGCTTATTCCTTGCAAGATCAAGGAATGGATACCATTGAAGCCAACCTTGCTTTAGGCTTTGCCGCAGATGAACGTAATTTTGAAGTTTGCGCGGATATTTTTGATCTACTCGGTGTAAAACAAGTTCGCCTGCTCACCAACAACCCAAACAAAATCGACACAATGAAAAAAGCGGGGATTAACGTGGTAGAACGTGTTCCATTAAACGTGGGCGAAAACCGCTACAACACGGAATATTTAGACACCAAAGCAAAAAAAATGGGCCATTTCATCGTGCATAACAACCAAAAACACCTAATGACCTGCCCACATTGTCAGGAAGAAGTGCCGAATGGAGAATAAAATAATGCCTAATTTAAAAGAACAACAAATTAGACAACAAGCCCTACAGTTTGCGATTGACAATAATCGCCTTGAAGGACTATATCTTAGCCAAGAGATGCTCCATTATTTTCAAAAATGGGTAATGGGTGAAATCACTATTTCAGAATTAAAAGTAAAAACGAATGAAATATCATAGCTCTGATCCTATGCTAAATAAAAATGGGGTACTAATTAATAAGCTGAACATCGAAACGCAAGATGAACTAGATAAAAAAGAAGCTCAAATCACTGCTATTCAAACAGCTATATTGTTAATTACACCAGTGAAAGGGCAATTTGATATCGCTCACCTAAAAGCTATCCATAAACATTTGTTTAATGACATCTATTCTTGGGCTGGCGAAATTAGAAGTATTGATATCTCTAAAGGAGATACAATGTTTGCAACCAGCTCAAGAATTGTTCCTGAGCTAGAAAAATTGTTTAATGAGCTAAAAAATGAGCAATTTTTGAAAAATACGCTTCCTGAAAAAATCCCTGCAAGATTAGCTTACTATTTAGGCGAAATTAATGCGATACACCCTTTTCGTGAAGGCAATGGTCGTACTCAACGATTATTCATTCACCAATTAGCTCAAACCTTAGGTTTTTATTTAAATCTTGAGAAAGTAAGTGCAGATGAAATGATTCAAGCGTCTATTTTATCGCATAAATGTGATTACAGCGCCTTAGAAAATATTATCAAAAAGGGATTAACCCCAATTCCTAAATGACAAAAAGATTTCTACCAGTCGTCTAACCAGCTAACTGCAAAAAACACTACTTTTTTTGTAAAAAACGCATAAAATATTCGGTAGATTTGCACCCTAAGTAAAATATTGCTAAAGTGCGTACTAATTTTGCCGAAAATACTAGGAATAACAAATGAGCCAAGAATATTTAGATTTTGAACTCCCGATTGCTGAACTTGAAGCAAAAATTGAATCCTTGCGTGCAGTGGCGGGGCAAGATGATGAAATCAATCTTGATGATGAAATTGCTCGCTTACAGAAAAAAAGCGAAGAATTAACCAAAAAAACCTTTGCCAACTTAGATGCGTGGCAAGTTTCTCGTATGGCTCGCCACCCAAATCGTCCTTATACATTGGATTATATCGAACAAATTTTCACCGAGTTTGAAGAGCTCGCAGGCGATCGTGCTTTTGCAGATGATAAAGCCATTGTGGGTGGTTTAGCCCGTTTAGACGGCAAGCCTGTTATGGTCATTGGCCACCAAAAAGGGCGCACAGTAAAAGAGAAAGTGAAACGTAACTTTGGTATGCCAGCGCCTGAAGGCTATCGCAAAGCGTTACGTTTAATGGAAATGGCAGAACGTTTTAAATTGCCAATCATCACCTTTATTGACACCCCTGGCGCATACCCTGGTGTGGGCGCGGAAGAGCGTGGGCAATCAGAAGCCATTGCGCGCAACTTGCGTGAAATGTCAATGCTAAAAGTGCCAATTATTTGTACGGTAATTGGTGAAGGCGGTTCTGGTGGCGCGTTAGCCATTGGTGTTGGCGATAAAGTGAATATGTTGCAATACAGCACTTATTCCGTGATTTCCCCAGAGGGCTGCGCGTCTATCTTATGGAAAAGTGCCGATAAAGCCTCTACCGCTGCAGAAGTGATGGGTTTAACCGCAGATCGTCTGCAAAAATTACAACTGATCGATAACATTATCCCTGAGCCATTGGGCGGTGCGCATCGCAATTATGAGCAAATGGCGCAAAATCTTAAACAGCGTTTACTGGCAGATTTAGCGGATCTAGAAATTCTTGATCCAGATACACTGCTCGAACGCCGTTACCAACGCCTAATGAGCTACGGTTATTGCTAAATAAAAATGTGCGGTTTTTTAACCGCACTTTTACTTTCAAGCATTATTAGAAAGCATAAAGGATAGCAAAATGAAACATCTTCTTTCCATTCAATCTCACGTTGTCTATGGCTATGCGGGCAATAAATCTGCCACTTTTCCAATGCAATTACTCGGCATTGATGTGTGGGCGTTGAACACCGTGCAATTTTCCAATCACACTCAATATGGCCAATGGACGGGAATGGTAATGCCACCAGCACAAATTGGCGAAATCGTGCAAGGCATTGATAATATTGGTCAATTACATCAATGTGATGCGGTGATTTCAGGTTATATCGGTGCGGCGGAGCAAGTGGAAGAAATCATTAATGCGGTGCAAAAAGTGAAATCTCGCAATCCTAACGCCGTTTATTTGTGCGATCCTGTGATGGGCCACCCCGACAAAGGCTGTATTGTGGCTGATGGTGTGAAAGAAAATCTCATCAACCTTGCTATGGCGAAAGCGGATATTATCACGCCGAATTTAGTGGAATTACGTGAGCTGAGCGGTTTGCCAGTAGAAAACTTTGCTCAAGCCATTGAAGCGGTAAAAGCAATTTTAGCCAAAGGGCCGAAAAAAGTGCTGGTGAAACACCTGAGCAAAGTGGGGCAAGATCCAAGCCAATTTGAAATGTTGCTCGCCAACCAAGAGGGCATTTGGCATATTAGCCGCCCACTTCATCAATTTAAGAAAAAACCTGTGGGCGTGGGCGATTTAACCGCAGGGCTATTTATGGCGAATTTACTCAATGGCAAAAGCGATGTGGAAGCCTTTGAGCATACCGCCAATGCCGTTAATGATGTAATGACGGTAACGCAACAGCAGGATAATTATGAACTGCAAATTGTGGCGGCGCGTGAACAGATTGTTCGCCCTGTGAGCCAATTTAACGCAGTAAAAATCGCCTAACATTGCCCTTGCTATGACGCTAATTGAGCAATTTCAACAGCAATTACAACGCCAGCCCCACTCGCATTTTCTGATTGCCTTAAGCGGTGGGCTGGATTCTACCGTGTTGCTTGCGCTTTTAGCAAAATTACGCGAAAAACAACCGCACTTCCAACTGCGCGCGATCCATATTCATCACGGCTTAAGCCCAAATGCAGATGATTGGACGCGCCACTGCCAACAGCTTTGCCAACACTTTTCCATTCCTTTGATCGTGGAAAAAGTTCAGCTGACACAAGGAATGGGCATTGAAGCTGCCGCACGTCAAGCACGCTATCAAGCCATCGCTCGTCATATTTTAGCGCAAGAGATTTTGCTCACCGCCCATCATCAACAAGATCAAACCGAAACCTTTTTTCTCGCCTTAAAACGTGGTAGCGGTGTCAGCGGTTTATCCGCAATGAAAGCGCAAAGTGCGGTGTTTAATCTGAATATTTTTCGTCCCCTACTCGGCTTTTCACGCCAACAACTTTGGCAATATGCCACGGAAAATCAGCTGTCGTGGATTGAAGATGAAAGCAATCAAAACAACCAATACGAACGCAATTTCTTACGCAATGAAATCTTACCAAAGCTGCGTGAACGCTGGACGCACTTCGATCAAGCAGTGCAACGCAGTGCCACCCATTGTGCGGAGCAACAACAGCTTTTAGCCGAATTATTACAGCCAGAGCTAAAAAAATATTCGGACAAAACGCACCGCACTTTTGATTTAACGGATTTCTCGCAATGGTCTGATTTGAAACAAAAAGCCCTACTCCGCTTATGGCTGGAAACCTTGCAACAGCCAATGCCTAGCAGTAAACAGCTCTCACAAGTCATTCAAGATGTGATTCTTGCCGAGGTGGATCGCAATCCGCAATTTCAGCTTGGCGATAAAATGCTCCGCCGTTATCAACATCGGTTGTATCTCACCGAGCATTTTGCCGATCTCCGTCAGCTTAACCTGCCCGTAACCCTCAACCAACCTATAACTTTGCCCGACAAGTTAGGGCAAATTTGCTTAACGGAAACCCCAACTGGCGTGCAAGCAATATGGCAAGATTACATTCAGCCCCTACCTAAACCTGAAGCCCCTATTAGTATTCGCTTCGCCTATTCAGGCAAAGTGAGAAACCTAAATGGCATTAACCAAGATATCAAAAAATGCTGGCAAGCCCATAATATCCCCGTTTGGCAACGCAACCGCATTCCACTGATTTTTTATGGCGAAACCTTTCAAAGTGCGGTGGGATTTTTTCAAAATTTTGCGTCTGAAAGCAAATAAAACTTGCTCAATTTGCACCGCACTTTTCCCCGCATAAAGATAAGGTTTGACACAACCCCACCTTATTTCTATTATGCCTGTTATTATTAAATCTAAGTCATCACAATAAGTCGTAACAAAATGAAACAACATCCTTCTTTTTCTCTTATCCAACAAGCCCTTAAAGATCGCATTCTTATTTTAGATGGAGCGATGGGGACGATGATCCAGCAATATAAACTCACCGAAGCAGATTTCCGCGGTGAGCGCTTTAAAGACAGCACCATCGATCTACGCGGTAATAATGATTTACTTACGCTTACTCAGCCTTTGGTGATTCAAGCAATTCACGAAAAATATCTTGCCGCTGGGGCGGATATTATTGAAACCAACACTTTTTCCGCCACCACTATTGCACAAGCGGATTATGCCCTTGAAAGCATTGCTTATGAGCTGAATTTTGCTGGCGCGAAATTGGCGCGTTTGGCGGTGGATAAATATAGCACGCCAGAAAAACCACGTTTTGTAGCTGGCGTACTTGGGCCGACTAACCGTACCGCCTCTATTTCGCCTAATGTGAACGATCCTGCTTACCGCAATATCACCTTTATGCAGTTGGTTGATGCCTATGCAGAAGCCACCAAAGGATTAATCGAAGGCGGCGCGGATCTCATTATGATCGAAACCATTTTCGATACGCTCAATGCCAAAGCGGCGGCATTCGCCATTGATCAAGTGTTTGAAGAACTTGACGTTAAATTGCCAATTATGATTTCAGGCACGATTACCGATGCTTCAGGGCGTACCCTTTCAGGGCAAACCACGGAAGCCTTTTATAACTCGTTGCGCCACGTTAAGCCATTAAGCTTTGGATTAAACTGCGCCCTCGGGCCAAAAGAATTGCGTCAATATGTGGAAGTGATGTCAAAAATCTGCGAAACCTTTGTTTCCGTTCACCCGAATGCAGGCTTACCAAATGCCTTTGGCGGTTATGATTTAGGCGCAGAAGAAATGGCCGCTTATATTCAAGAATGGGCGCAAAACGGCTGGCTGAACATTGTGGGCGGCTGTTGCGGAACAACGCCAGAGCATATCCACGCCATTGCAGAAGTAGTGAAAAACGTGCCGCCAAGAGCCTTGCCTGATTTGCCTGTGGCAATGCGTTTATCAGGCTTAGAACCGTTAAACATTGATGAAAACAGCCTCTTTGTAAACGTGGGCGAACGTAATAATGTTACGGGTTCAGCGAAATTTAAAAAATTAATTAAAGAAGATCGCTATGCCGAAGCCATTGAGATTGCCATTGACCAAGTGGAAAATGGCGCTCAGGTGATTGATGTAAATATGGACGAAGCCTTGCTTGATAGCGAAAAATGTATGGTTCAATTCCTTAATATTATGGCAACTGAACCTGATGCCGCGAAAGTGCCAGTGATGATCGATTCCTCAAAATGGGAAGTGATCGAAGCGGGCTTGCAATCAATTCAAGGCAAAGGGATTGTAAATTCTATTTCCCTGAAAGAAGGCAAGGAAAAATTTGTTGAGCAAGCCAAATTGATCCGCCGTTACGGTGCAGCCGCCGTGGTGATGGCGTTTGATGAAGTGGGACAAGCAGATACCGAAGAACGTAAGGTGGAAATCTGTACCCGTGCTTACCATATTTTGGTTGATGAAGTGGGCTTTCCACCAGAAGACATTATTTTTGACCCGAATATTTTCGCCATCGGCACAGGGATTGAAGAACACAATAACTATGGGGTCGATTTCATTAACGCCACAGGACGCATTAAACGCTCACTCCCCCACGCTAAAATTTCTGGCGGTGTGTCCAATGTTTCCTTCTCGTTCCGTGGCAACAATCCAATGCGTGAAGCCATTCACGCCGTTTTCCTTTATCACGCCATCAAACAAGGTATGGATATGGGGATCGTCAATGCGGGGCAACTGGCAATCTATGATGATCTTGATCCTGAACTGCGTGAAATTGTCGAAGATGCAGTGCTAAATCGCCGTGCAGACGCCACCGATCGCCTGCTTGATATTGCGGATAAATACAAAGGTTCAGCCAGTGAAAGTAGCGATAGTGCCGTGGCAGAATGGCGTACTTGGCCGGTGGAAGAGCGTCTAAAACACGCCTTAGTGAAAGGCATCACTAGCCATATTATTGAAGATACGGAAGAAGCGCGTCTGCAATTTAGCTCACCGCTAGAAGTGATCGAAGGCCCATTAATGGCGGGAATGGACGTGGTCGGTGATCTATTCGGGGACGGTAAAATGTTCCTGCCCCAAGTGGTGAAATCGGCGCGCGTGATGAAGCAATCGGTCGCCTATTTAGAGCCTTTCATCAACGCTACCAAACAGCAAGGTGTATCCAGCGGAAAAGTGGTGATCGCCACGGTAAAAGGTGATGTACACGACATCGGCAAAAACATTGTCAGCGTGGTGCTGCAATGTAATAACTTTGAAGTGATCGATCTTGGTGTGATGGTGCCAGCGGATAAAATCATTGAAACGGCGATCAACGAAAAAGCCGATATTATCGGTTTAAGCGGTTTGATCACACCATCGTTAGATGAAATGGAATATTTCTTAGGTGAAATGAACCGCCTTGGCTTGAGCTTGCCTGTAATTATCGGTGGCGCAACCACCTCAAAAGAACATACCGCCATCAAACTTTATCCAAAATACAAGCACGAAGTGATCTACACCACCAATGCGTCCCGTGCTGTAACGGTTTGTGCCGCTTTGATGAACCCAGAAAGCAAAGCAGAACTTTGGCAACGAACCAAAAAAGAATACGAAAAAATTCAGCACAGTTTTGCTAACCGTAAACCTCTGCGCCAACAGCTTCCAATTGAAGAAGCGCGTGCTAACGCTTTCCCTGCGTTTTCTGGCGAATGGGCGGATTATCAAGTGCCACAACCAAAACAAACAGGCATTGTGGAATACAAAAATGTGCCAATTTCCACCTTACGCCAATTTATTGACTGGTCGCCATTTTTCCGTTTATGGGGGTTAATGGGCGGTTATCCTGATGCCTTTGACTATCCAGAGGGCGGCGAAGAAGCGCGCAAAGTCTATAATGATGCACAACAAATGCTTGATGAATTTGAGCAAAACGGCAAACTCAAACCAAGTGGAATTATGGGCATTTTCCCTGCTTATCGTAAGGGCGATGATATTGAAATTTATCAAAATTCCGACCGCACTTCTGTGGCAGGCGTGGCGCATCATCTGCGCCAACAAAGCGAGCGTGGCAAAAATAGCAAAAGCCCTTACAATTTTGCTCTAAGTGATTTTATTGCTGATCGCGAAAGCGGCCAACAAGATTGGTTCGGAATGTTTGCGGTGTGCGCAGGAATTGAAGAACACGATTTAGTAGAAGGCTTCAAAGCCGCTGGCGATGATTACAACGCAATTCTACTCCAAGCCGTTGGCGACCGTTTAGCCGAAGCGATGGCAGAATACTTACACTTTGAACTTCGCACTAAGGTTTGGGGCTATTCCAATGAAACCTTCAATAACGAAAATCTGATCGCAGAAAATTATGTGGGTATCCGCCCTGCACCGGGTTATCCAAGCTGCCCAGAACATACAGAAAAACAACTGATTTGGG
Source organism: Avibacterium gallinarum (assembly GCF_002921135.1). Lineage (GTDB taxonomy): Bacteria > Pseudomonadota > Gammaproteobacteria > Enterobacterales > Pasteurellaceae > Avibacterium > Avibacterium gallinarum. Next base: position 31,021 of record NZ_PQVJ01000007.1, read on the forward strand.
ATTTACTTGAAGTGGAACAACGCATTGGAATGAAACTCACCGAAAGTTACGCAATGTGGCCCGCGGCCAGCGTCTGCGGTTGGTACTTCACCCACCCTGCCAGCAACTACTTCACCCTAGGCCGCATTGACCAAGACCAAGCCTTAGACTACGCCCAACGCAAAGGCTGGAACGAAAAAGAAATGCACAAATGGCTTGGGGTTTCGATGAAGTAATAAAGGTTTTATTTTTTCACATAGCCTTTGACAGCATAGAATAATAAGCTATAATTTATATCATAATTTATAGCTTATAAAAGGTAGGTAAATGGCTAAACCACAGCACTGGAACGTTATATTAACGGATAATTTTGTTGCTTGGTTGAAACAGCAAAACAATGCTATTCAAGAAGATGTTACCGCTGCACTTTTACTTTTAAAAACGGTTGGCCCCGAACTTTCTCGCCCTTATGCCGATACGTTAAAAGGTTCGCAATACCCAAATATGAAAGAGCTACGCATTCAGCATCAAGGCAAGCCCTTAAGAGCATTTTTTGCTTTTGATTCCTTGCGTCAAGCTATTGTTTTATGTGCAGGTGATAAAAGCAACGATAAACAGTTCTATAAGAGAATGATCAAACAAGCTGACGCTGAATTTAGCGCTTATTTAAGAACACTGGAGAAGTGAAATGAAAACTTTAGAACAACTTTTAGATGAGTTTTCTCCTGAAGCTCGCCAAAGAATTGAGCAAAAAGCAGAAGAATTAATGCTTGAATCAGGATTATCTAGCATTCGTCAAGAAATGGAAATCTCTCAAAAACAGCTGGCCGATGCTCTCGGTATTTCACAACCTGCTGTTGTACAAATCGAACAGCGAGGCAATGAATTACGCCTTTCTACGCTTAAACGCTATGTAGAAACAATGGGCGGAAAACTCAGCCTTGCTATTGATATGCCTATGGGGGAAACTCGGATTTTTAAAATTTGATTTTTTATAACAAAAGTGCGGTGAAAAACCACCGCACTTTTTCTATTTATTAACAAACGTTTCTAATGTTTCTAAATGGTCATTAGCTCTCTCGATAAAGGGTTTTAATAACTCAAAAATATCTTCCGCTAATCGACCAGTGATAACTTCTTTCCAGATTTTTCCGTCCCAATTTCTTAAGTTTCCATTGCAAAATTGCCATTGTATCCACCATGTAGATTTTTCAAATCCGTCTAATTTAAACATTTCTTCTAATTTTTGATAGTTTTCCTGTGAGATATAATCTTTGTTAGCCCAAAATCCATAATATACATCATGATACTTTTTATTATCATTTGCTATACCTATACTCCAAGGATACTTTTTATCTTCTTTATCAAGATAAATGCCTTCTTTATGTACATTATAAAAATGCCAGTTATATTCAATCATTCTTGGATATTCTTCTTTAAGCTTATTCTGAAGTTGTTGAACCAAGCTATCTTCTAATTTTTGATAAATATTATCTGATAACTCCAATAACGTTGTTGCTGTTTCAACCCAATTAGGATTTTTCACTAACTCATCTAATAATTGATTATTTTCTTTTGTTTCATTCATAATATCTTCCTTTAAAAATTGTATAAAACTCTGACAAAAAGCCCGAATATTTTGAGCAACTATTGGCGTTTGTTCCAGCCACTTAATCAGATCTTCTGCACCAATCACTTTTGCTTGATTATCTTGAATTAATTTTTTCCAGCTATCTGTATTAATAGATTTTTCACTGGGCTGCTGTTTAAATGGGGATAAATAGACCAAATAGCTAAACTTAGGTCTATAACTATTAATATCTTTCCAGTAATCTTCTAATTGGCTATTTTGATCGGCTGCATATCTTAACTTATTTTCAATAGAAACAATCCATTGGCGTTCATTATGTAAAAAACCTTCAATAAAAATATCGTGTCTTCTATTATTAAAAGTTGCTTTTTCACAAGTTACTGACACATTGTTATAAGACAAATATTCTGGCAGTTTCAAATATTTTAATAAACTATTTAAAAATAATTCTTGCTGCCCGTGATTTTGACTAGAATCAAGTAAGAACGCAATGATTTCAGATAAACCATTTTCATCATTCCTTATAAATTGAAAAGGGCTAAAACTGCTCGCATCATATAATTCTTTTTTAGCATTTTCACGTTGAAAAAAAGCAAGTGCTTTATGAATTTCAGCTAAGGATTTAAGTATTGTGCTTGTCATTTTCTTTTCTCATTTTTGATTAAATATAAATAGTTAATCATAATTTCTGAATATTTCCAAACATTCTTTTTTCCACATCAATCTCCGCCTTAACCCCAAACGCAATGGCTAGATTTTCTGCGGTTAGGACGTTTTGCGTGTTGCCGTGGGCAAGTAAATTGCCTTGGTGGAGCAAGATGATTTCATCGCAGAAACGGTAGGCAAGATCAAGGTGGTGAATAGCGACAACGCAGGTGGTGCTTGGGGTGAGTGATTTTAATTGCTCTAAAATATCAATTTGATAATAAGGATCAAGAGGCGCGATAGGTTCGTCTGCCAATAAAATTGGTGCGTTTTTAATGCAACAACGGGCAAGCTGAACGCGGGCTTTTTCGCCGCCTGAAAGCTGTTGGAAAGGTTGTTCTAATAGATGTTGAACAGAAAATTGCTTCGCGGCTTGCTGGATCTTTTCTTGCTGCCATTGTTGGTGTGATGAATTAAATAAACGATCAAAAAATTTGTCTTCTTTTGACCCCACTTTTTCCTTAGGGTTAAGCAGTGCTTCGGGCAAGCCGAGCGCAATTACGTCATAAACAGATAAATCCCAATAAATATTGGTGCTTTGCGCAAAATACGCCAAAATTTGGCTTTTTTCAGTCAGTCTCATTTCAGTGAGTGGTTTGTCGTTCAATAAAATTGAGCCTGTTTCGAGTGGTAAAATGCCCGCAATGGCTTTGAGCAAAGTGGACTTCCCTGCCCCATTGCCGCCCATTATGCCCACTAATTTACCTTGGGGAATTTGGGCGCTGATATTTTTGATGCCATAAGCAAGGCTAACATTGTGCAATTTAATCACGGGCTAATCTCCGTTGTTGGGTGAGCAAAATCCAAATCAAGCAAGGTGCGCCGATAATGGCGGTGAGCGTGCCAATATAAATATGCGAGAAAAACGGTACATATTGAATAGCAAGATCGGCAAGTAACAAAAGTAACGCACCAATTAATCCGCTAGTTAAATAAAGCTGTGAAGGGCGTTTTTTCAGCCAGATGCGTGCAAAGTGCGGGGCAATTAAGCCGATAAATCCGATTGTGCCAGTTTGCGGAATGGTGGCGCCCACCAGCAACGCTACGCCAAGGGTAGTGATAAAAAAGCTACGTTTTGGGTCAATGCCCATCGTGCTGGCGGTTTCTTCCCCAAAAGTGAGTAAATCTAGGTAACGGCGTTGGCAATATAAACAGATTACACCCACCACCACAATAGGCAACGAAAGCAAGAGCGGTTCGATTTTTGCCCACATTAATGCCCCCTGCAACCAGCGGTATAATTCTGCTAATGCCCAAGGGCTTTGTGCGTTGGAAAGCAATAAGGCGATGACCGAGCCGAGCAACATATTCACCGCAACGCCGGCCAAAATCATCATTGTTGTGCCTTTATTTTTGGCGATGAAATAGACTAACAAAAAACTACTCAACGCCCCTAAAATGCCGCCAAACAATAGAAAAGATAAGGGTAAAGAAAAATAATAGAGCAAAACCACGCTCGCCGTGGTTGCGCCATTTGCTGCTCCCAACAACCCTGGACTAGCCAAGGGATTTTGAAACAACCCTTGCATTGCATTGCCTGCCAGCGCAAGGCTTGCTCCCGTTAAAATGGCTAAACCAAGGCGTGGCAAGCGAATATCCCATAGCACTAAAGATCGCATATCGGTGGCGATCCCCTGTGCATTGCGTAAATAAGCAAAATCCCTAAGCTGATGAAAAATCGCAAAGGCAATCAACAAAAGCAATAAGGTCAAAAGGGAAAGGTTTAATCGTTTCATTCTGCTTGCTCTCTCTTATTCAGTTGGCGATAAATCATCGCCGCGCCTTGCCAAACGCCCTGATCAAAGCAATAACCATATTTCAGTGGCATTGTCGCCATTCGTTGCGCAGGGAACATATTGGCAATTAAAGGGTGTGTCAGCACTTCCGCCTGTTCGTTATAACCTTGTTTATCACTAATGGAAATCAGCCAATTTGGCTGCGCACGCAAAAGTTTCTCTAAGGAAAAATTTTGCGCCGTAATAGTGCTTTCAAGGGGCGTTAAGCCAAGTAATTTTAGTAAGGTTTGGTATTGCGGAAAAATCGGTTCAACCACGCCTGTATCGGAAAGAATTAAGGTTTGTGTATTCCTTTGATGGAGCTGAAAATCGCTATTTTTTAGCTTTTCCACCAACTGCTGGGCGTGGGTTTCGTTGCCAAAGCGTTTGCCTAATTCCAGTATCAAGGCGAAAAGCTGTTCCGCGGTTTGTGGGCTGTCATTAATAGGCAAAATTTTTACCCCAAGCTTTTTCAGATCCGCCACCAACTGGGGATAAAACTGCTCGTTAAGCAAAATCGTTTTATCCAAATAAGGCAATAAATCCGTTAATCGCGCGTTAAGTGCGGGCTTATTTTGATTAATTTTATCCAACATCATCAAGGGATTTTTGGAATAAATAGATTGTGCGGCAATTTGTTCAGGGCGCGCTAATTCCGCCAACAAGCGATCACTGCATAGGGTGAGCGAAACAAATTGCTCTTGCGCCCAAAGCGGAATGGAAAAGAAAAGTGCGGTGAAAAATACGCGAATTTTTTGCATTAGAAAATGATGTCCCAAAAAACAAAGTGCGGTGAAAATTTTATTAATTTTACACCGCACTTTCACAAAAGCCTATCTGCTTATACGTTAGAAGCTGCCTTTCAAGCCCACATATAAGGTGCGACCATATTGGCCATAGCCTGCAACGCTTTCATATTTTTTATCAAACAGGTTATTCAAGTTCGCATACACATTTAAGTTTGGCGTAACTTGATAATTCGCACCAAGGCTAACCAAGGTGTAAGACGGCATTTTTACTCGTGAAGACGCGTAAGTCGTTTCATCAAAGTAAGTATCAACGCGTTTACCCACATAGTTTACATTCACATTCACACCCAGTGCTTCTGTGATCTGATAGGCTAAACCTAAATTTGCCATATGTTTTGGACGGCGAAGTAAGGTTTGCCCTTTGCTATCTTTCGTTTGGGTATAAGTATAGTTGGCATAAGCGCTTAAATCATCGGTGATCTTGCCGTTATAGGCAATTTCAACCCCTTTGATTTTAGTTGAACCGCTCATATTTACCGCTTGCGAAACCCCATTAGGCAAATAGGCGGTGCTAATAAAGTTCTTCACATTGCGCGCAAAATAAGTTACATCTAAGCTATGGCGTTTATCTGTGGTTTCAAAAAGCAAACCAATATCCCCACCTTTGCTTTTTTCAGGCTTAAGGTTTGGGTTAGGTAAAAATGTGCCGTTGTAACCATAAAACTCGGTGATTGTTGGATTTTGAATGGCTGTACCAAAACTTGCGTGCGCTTTCACATTCTGCAATAAGCGATAAGTTCCTGCAATGCGTCCAGTGAAGCTGTTGTCATAATGATTGCTATCGGTATAACGCCCGCTTAGGCTTAAGCTATGGTCATTTTCACTGAACAGACGATATTCCGCCGCCACGCTTTTCTCGGTTAAATGCTTTTTACGGTTAGTCGAAGAACCAAAATCATAGGTAGAACGTTGATACTCTGTAAGCAAACTCAACGCTTGTTGCAACTCACCTTCTCGATCAAAATTAATATCTAACTGATAGTTTGCATTTAGCTTTTTGGCATCATAACCACTTGCCCACGAACCAAGTGTATCGCTGTCGGTTTTTTGATGGCTAACGCTTGCTTTATGCTTAAATAACTCTTTTTCCGAGCCAACATAACCACTTAATTTAAAGGTGGTTTCACGAGTGCGAGTATAATCATCAAAGGCTGTTTCTGCGGCATAACTATTATCAAAATGTGCTGTTTGGCTAAAATGACTAGCTAAAAGATCAATACCTTTTTCGCCGTCATCATAGCCCACACGCAATGATAGTGCATCACGGTGGAATTTATCTCGCTCTTTTGCTCCGCCCGTACTCACGCGGCTGCCATCTTCCGCTGTATAATGGAAGCGATCTGAACTATAAGCCGAAATGCCTTTTGTGCGGTGGCTATCACCATGCAAGCTATAATAAAAGCCGTTTTGCTGACCTGAAAGAGTCAATGAGCTGTCATAAGTGCCTTTTGAACCTGTGCCTAAATCAAAGTCCACATTAAAGGGTTTATCCTTATAAAGCCCGCTTTTCGTGGTGATATAAACCACACCGCCCATTGCATCACTACCCCATAATGCCGATTGTTCACCACGCAACACTTCAATGCGATCAATATTGCTTAGGCTTAATCCACCGAAATCATAGCCATAACCTGACACAGGATTAACTTTCACGCCGTCAATAATCACCGCAGTGTGATTTGGATCTGCGCCACGCAGATAAAGGCTAGTTAATGTACCGCGTCCGCCTGATGCACCCAATGCCACGCTTGGCACGGTTTTTAATACATCAGAAACATAGTTGGCGTTGCGTTCAGCGAAATCTTTTTCGGTTAAAACCGTTACTGATGACGCCGTTTGCTCTTCGCTTACAGGCTCGGCATAAGCGGAATAAACATAAATTGGTGCGAGCTGTTCGCTTTGTGCTGCATTTTCTATGGCATAAAGTGCGGTAGAAAATGAGAGCAAAATTGCTGTGGTGATAATATTTTTTTGCATTGTCTTTCCTTTCTATATAAAAATGGCGCTATTTTGACATAGCACCATTGGGTTCGCAAATCTGAATTATTCATCATAAAAATGAATACTATTCATCTCTACGTTTTCATTGTTATAAAAAATCACAAAAAACTGACCGCACTTTAGAAATGGCCTATTGCTTCAAGATTGATCTTAACGCCGTCCCAATTTCCGCAAGGCTTTTTACGGTGGTTACGCCTGCTTGTTGGAGGGCTTGGATTTTTTCATCGGCAGTGCCTTTTCCGCCGCTGATAATCGCGCCTGCGTGTCCCATTCGTTTTCCTTTTGGTGCAGTGATGCCTGCAATGTATGCCACCACAGGTTTGGTTATGTTATGACGGATAAACTCTGCTGCTTCTTCTTCCGCGCTGCCGCCAATTTCGCCAATCATCACGATGGCTTCAGTTTCGGGATCTTGTTGGAAGCGTTTGAGAATATCAATAAAACTTGAACCGGGGATTGGATCGCCGCCAATGCCAACACAGGTGGATTGTCCAAAGCCCTCATCGGTGGTTTGTTTAACCGCTTCATAGGTTAATGTGCCTGAGCGAGAAACAATGCCGATACGTCCTTTTTTATGAATATTGCCCGGCATTATGCCGATTTTACATTCTTCAGGAGTGATAATGCCTGGGCAGTTTGGCCCGATCATCACTACGCCTGTTTCATTCAGTTTTTGTTTCACTTGTAGCATATCCAACGTAGGAATGCCCTCGGTGATGCAGACGATTAAGGATAATCCTGCGTTAATCGCTTCAAAAATGGCATCTTTACAAAATGGTGCGGGAACGTAAATCACGGTGGCTGTTGCACCAGTTTGTTCAACGGCTTCGCGCACGGTGTTAAACACAGGCAAGCCTAAATGGGTTGTGCCGCCTTTCCCTGGGGAAACACCGCCCACTAATTTTGTGCCATAAGCAAGGGCTTGTTCGGAATGAAATGTGCCTTGTCCGCCAGTGAAACCTTGGCAAATCACTTTGGTGTCTTTGTTCACTAAAATTGACATTTTATTCTCCCTTTGCTGCTTTCACGACTTCACTTGCCGCTTGTTGTAAACTTTGTGCTGAAATAATGTTGGTATCACTTTCTGCCAGCATTGCACGGCCTAACTCCGCATTGGTTCCCTCTAAACGCACCACCACAGGCACATTTACGCCCACTTCTTTACTGGCAGCGATAATGCCTTCGGCGATGAGATCACAACGTACAATGCCTCCAAAAATATTGACTAAAATGGCTTTCACCGCAGGATCAGTTAAGATGATTTTAAAGGCTTCAGCCACACGTTCTTTAGTTGCACCGCCGCCCACATCAAGGAAGTTAGCTGGCTGTCCGCCGTATAATTTCACAATATCCATTGTTCCCATTGCCAGCCCGGCACCATTAACCATACAACCAATATTACCATCTAAGGCAACATAGTTGAGATTCCATTTTTCTGCTTGGGCTTCACGAGGATCTTCTTGGCTCAGATCGCGCATTGCGAGCAAATCTGGGTGGCGATATAAGGCATTGCTGTCCACCACCACTTTGGCATCAAGACAATCGAGATCGCCATTTTCCAAAATCACCAATGGATTCACTTCTAATAATGCTAGATCTTTTTCGATAAATAAGCGGCTGAGCTGACAAAATAGCTCGGTAAATTGCTTGATTTGTTTGCCCTCTAAACCGAGTTTAAAGGCTAATTCTCTGCCTTGGTACGGCATTCCGCCAACTAGTAAATCAATGCTAGTACGGTGTAATAAGTGCGGTGTTTTTTCCGCCACTTCTTCAATATTCACGCCACCTTCTGTGGAAACCATAAAGACAATTTGTTGCGAGCTACGATCGACAATCGCACTGAGATACAACTCTTTTTTCACTGCCACACAGCCCGTTACATAAATTTGATTAATCGGCTGCCCTTTGGCATCGGTTTGGAAGGTAACCAGACGCTTACCTAAAAATTTGTCAAAAAACGCCCGCACTTCTTGTTCGGAGCTCACTACTTGTACACCACCCGCTTTGCCACGCCCTCCTGCGTGCACTTGACATTTTAGTACCCACTTTGAGCCACCTAATTTTTTGATGGCTTCCAATCCTTGTTCTAAGGTTTCGCACGCATAGCCCTCACCGACGGGCAAGCCGTATTGGGCGAAAAGTTGTTTTGCTTGATATTCGTGTAAATTCATAGAGTTATCTTTCTCCCTTTGTTGCGCTGTAATCGTTGCGCTGTAGTTGCGCAGTGCTTCACTAAATCCGTGATAAATTGATAAAAATAAGGCGATAAGATCCCTTATCGCCCTATGCCAAGACTACACTTCTAATAATAAGCGTGTTGGATCTTCCAACATTTCTTTAATGGTTACTAAAAATCCCACACTTTCACGCCCATCAATTAAACGGTGATCATAAGAAAGAGCAAGATACATCATTGGGCGAATCACCACTTCACCATTCACTGCCACTGGACGATCTTTAATGGCGTGCATACCTAAAATCGCACTTTGTGGAGGGTTGATGATTGGTGTGGACATAAGTGATCCAAACACACCGCCGTTGGTAATCGTGAAGTTTCCGCCTGTGAGATCTTCCACGGTCAATTTTCCATCACGGCCTTTTTCTGCTAACGCTTTGATTTGCTTTTCAATTTCCGCCATACTCAGTTTATCGCAGTTGCGTAACACTGGGGTGACCAAACCGCGTGGGGTGGAAACCGCAATGCTGATGTCGAAATAGTTGTGATACACAATATCATCACCGTCAATAGACGCATTCACTTCTGGATAGCGTTTTAGCGCTTCCACCACGGCTTTCACATAGAAAGACATAAAGCCTAAGCGAGTGTCGTGAGATTTTTCAAATTTCTCTGCATATTTTTTGCGCAGTTGCATAATTGGCTGCATATCCACTTCGTTGAAGGTAGTGAGCATTGCGGTGCTGTTTTTCGCTTCTAATAAACGCTCTGCCACGCGCTTACGCAAACGAGTCATTGGCACACGTTTTTCATCACGTCCTGATACATTTAATGCTGGTGCTTCAGGTGCTTGTGGCTGAGACTTAGATTGAGCCTGCGCAGCTTTTTGTGCCACAGTGCGTTCAATGTCTTCACGAGTGATGCGTCCGCCCACGCCTGTGCCTTGCACTTCTTCCGCTTTAAGATCGTTTTCTGCCAATAAACGGCGCGCCGCTGGGCTAACCACATCAGCGTTAGTCGGTTCGGATGTTAAGTTGGCTAAATGGCGATCTGCTGGCGTGCTTTCTACTTTTTGCACGCTTTCTTTGGTGGCATTGCCTGCCGCCGCTAAGGCAGAAACTTTACCTAACACTTGGTTGCTAATCACCGTTGCGCCCTCGGTTTCGATGATGCTTTCTAGCACACCATCAGCAACCGCCGGCACTTCAAGCACGACTTTGTCGGTTTCAATTTCGACTAAAACTTCATCACGTTTTACTTCATCGCCCACTTCTTTATGCCAAGTGGCAACCGTTGCATCTGCCACAGATTCAGGTAGCACGGGAGTTAAAATCTCAAAATCGCTCATTTTTCTGTTCCTTCTTTGGTTTGCGTTTTATTTGCATTCGGTTGTACAAAAGTGCGGTGATTTTTGACCGCACTTTTTGCTTACAAATTATTCTAAAGCCTCATTCACTAAGGCGCGTTGCTGTTCATTATGTAAGGACATATAGCCCACCGCTGGCGATGCTGAAGCTGGTCTGCCCACATAACGCAGTTTGCCGTGTTCTGGCAATGAACTCACAAAGTTATGTTGGCTACAATACCACGCACCTTGGTTTTGTGGCTCTTCTTGACACCATACATAATCAGTAACCTGTTCATAAGGGGCAAGCGCCGCTTTCATTTCTTCGTGCGGATAAGGATAAAGCTGTTCCACGCGCACAATAGCCACATCGGTTTGGTTATTTTTGCGGCGTTGTTCCAATAAATCGTAATACACTTTGCCCGAACACATTACCACACGTTTCACTTGTTTTGGATCGAGCTTGTCAATTTCGCCAATCACGTTTTGATAAGTGCCGTTCACCAACTCTTCTTTGCTGGACACCGCAAGTGGGTGGCGCAGTAAGGATTTTGGTGTAATCACAATCAATGGGCGGCGTACCTTGCGCAACATTTGACGGCGTAATAAATGGTAAATCTGCGCTGGCGTTGAAGGCACGCAAACTTGCATATTTTGTTGCGCACAAAGCTGTAAATAACGCTCTAAACGGGCTGATGAATGTTCAGGCCCTTGCCCTTCATAACCGTGCGGTAATAGCATTACCAAACCACACATTCTGCCCCATTTTTGTTCACCTGAGCTGATAAATTGGTCGATCACCACTTGCGCAACATTGGCGAAATCACCGAATTGCGCTTCCCAGATGGTGAGCGTTTTTGGTGTCGCTGTGGCATAGCCATATTCATAAGCCAACACCGCTTCTTCTGAAAGCACGGAATCCCACACTTCAAAATGCCCTTGCTGATTGTGCAGATGGGTAAGTGGGGTGTAAATTGTGGCATCTTTTTGGCTATGTAAAACAGAATGACGGTGGAAGAATGTGCCACGTCCTGCATCTTCACCTGATAATCGAACGTTATAGCCTTCGTCCAACAAGGTGGCGTAAGCCATCGTTTCTGCCATTCCCCAATCGAATGGTTTTTCGCCTTTTGCCATTAGACGGCGATCATCATAGATTTTTTTCACGCGCGAATGAAGTGGGTGATTTTCTGGATATTCACACACTTTTAAGGCAAGCGCGGTGAAGCGTTCTTCATCAAAACTACCCTCGTAATCTGACCATTCTTGGCTGAGGAATTTCATCCAATCCGAGGCCTCAACATCACGTTCACGCCATTCTGGCACAACGCAATCACCGTTGTCTAAGGCATCGCGATACTTATTCATTAATTCTAAGCTGTAAGCTTCGTCAATCACATTGTCTGCAATTAAACGATCGGCATACACTTTGCGTGGGGTTGGGTGGCGTTTAATGCGATCATACATTAACGGCTGAGTAACAGAAGGCTCGTCCGCTTCATTGTGTCCGTGACGGCGATAGGAAACCAGATCAATAAAAATATCACGCTTGAATTTGGTTCTAAATTCCACTGCCATTTGTGCCGCATAAGCCACGGCTTCAGGATCATCACCATTAACGTGAATAACTGGCGCTTCGATCATTTTCGCAATGTCGGTACTGTATTCAGTAGAACGGGTATCGTGTGGATTTGACGTGGTAAAGCCAATTTGGTTGTTGATCACGATACGAATCGTCCCGCCTACGCTATAACCACGGGTTGCCGACATATTCAATGTTTCTTGCACCACACCTTGCCCTGCTACTGCGGAATCACCGTGTACCGTAATCGGCAACACTTGCGCGCGTTCTACATCGTTAATGCGGGTTTGTCTAGCACGCACTGAACCCAGTACCACTGGGTTTACAATTTCTAAGTGAGATGGGTTAAACGCAAGCGCTAAATGCACTAAGCCATCATCGGTCATAAAATCAGAAGAAAAACCTTGGTGATATTTCACATCACCCGTTCCGTTACCCTGATGTTTTCCTGCAAATTCATCAAATAATTCCGCCGGTTTTTTGCCTAGCACGTTCACCAATAAATTCAAACGTCCACGGTGTGCCATTCCCATTACAATTTCTTTAATGCCGTTTTTGGCCCCTTGACGGATAATTTCTTTCATTAGCAAGATAAACGCATCACTGCCTTCAAGAGAAAAACGTTTTGCCCCAGGGAATTTTGCACCAAGATAGCGTTCTAAACCGTCTGCGGCGGTGAGTTCTTCAAGGAATTTAAGCTGTTCTTGTTTGCTAAATAAAGGTTGATTTAACCAATTTTCTAACTTTTTCTGTAACCAAGTGCGCGCCTCAAGATCATTAACGTGCATAAACTCAAGGCCTATAGTGCCGCAATAGGTTGATTTTAATGAGAAAGAAAGCTCACGCAAGCTAATGCGATCTTTGTCATACACATAACCGCTAATATCAAATTCTTCATCAAGATCATCATCAGTAAAACCATAGAATTTATAATCTAAGGTTGGCGAATCCATACGCTGCCAAATTTTTAATGGATCAAGATCCGCGTGTAAATGCCCCCTATTACGGTGTGCATTCACCCATTGCAATACTTTTACCAGCCGTCCGCTCACTTTCGGATCAATCACGGTTGTACCGTCCACGCCAGTATCTCGCGCCAACCGTTTAAAATATTGACGAACTGGGGAATGTGCTTGCTCTACAGCGGTGTGTTTTGGCAATTTATCGAAAATTTGTTGCCAGCTTTCATCGACAGAATGGGGATCTTGAAGATAACTTTCATATAATTCTTCAATGTAAGATTGGTTTGCTCCATTTAAAGCGCTTGAAGCTAACCATTCACTAATTGGGCTCGTTTGTTTCATTAATACCACCTAGCTTGGTTGGGTAGAATTTACAACATAAAAATTCATTAGGTTTATTATACATAGGATTCAATCAGAAACACGCACTGATTTTTCTTTCAGTGTTAGTCGAATAATTTAAAATCAAATTCCCACAATTAGCAACTAATTCAATTAACAAAACATTAACATTTTTCTGATTTTTTGATCTGTCTCTCATTTTTGAAAAAATAACATTTCCTTAACAAAATTTTTTTGTAAATATTAAAGACAGGTACTCCATAACAGGTTATAGTGAAAATTCATTAGAAAGTACAATAATTCAACAAACACAACATTATCAACTCCAACTAAAGAGGAAGAGCTATGACAGAACTCAACGCAAAACTAACGCTAAATGATGGACGTGAACTTGAACTCCCAATGCGTAAAGGTTCACTCGGCTATGATGTCATTGATGTTCAATCCCTAGTCAAAAATAAACTTTTTACCTTTGACCCCGGTTTTATGTCCACCGCCTCTTGTGTTTCCGAAATCACCTATATTGACGGCGACAACGGCATTCTTCTCCACCGTGGTTATCCTATTGCTGATTTGGCAAAAAATGCCGATTATTTAGAAGTGGCACACTTATTATTATTTGGCGAGCGCCCAAGTGCCGAAGAATACAAAGCCTTCCGCCAATTAGTACGCAAGCACACCCTTGTTCACGAACAAATTTCCCGCTTCTTCCACGGATTCCGCCGAGATTCACACCCAATGGCGATTATGTGCGGGGTAAGTGGTGCGTTAGCGGCGTTCTATCACGATTCTTTAGATATTAACGATATTGAACACCGTGAAATCACCGCCATTCGCTTACTGGCTAAAATGCCAACCCTTGCGGCGATGTGCTACAAATATTCTATCGGGCAACCTTTTATGTTCCCGCTGAATAAACTTTCTTATTCGGGTAATTTCTTACATATGATGTTCGCCACCCCTTGCGAGCCTTATGAAGTTAATCCTGTGCTAGAACGTGCAATGGATCGCATTTTTATTCTACACGCCGATCACGAACAAAATGCTTCAACCTCAACGGTGCGTACAGCCGCCTCCTCTGGTGCAAACCCATTCGCTTGTATTGCCGCAGGTATCGCCTCACTTTGGGGGCCTGCACACGGCGGTGCAAATGAAGCTTGCATTAATATGCTGGAAGAAATTGGCACCATTGACCGCATTCCAGAATACATTGCGCGTGCCAAAGATAAAAACGATCCATTCCGCTTAATGGGCTTTGGACACCGTGTTTACAAAAACTATGATCCACGTGCCAAAGTAATGCGTCAAACCTGCCACGAGGTGCTAAAAGAGTTGAATATTGATAACCCATTATTCGATGTAGCAATGGAACTAGAGCGTATCGCATTAAGCGATCAATACTTTATTGATCACAAGCTTTATCCGAATGTCGATTTCTATTCAGGCATTATTCTCAAAGCCATTGGCATTCCAACGTCAATGTTCACTGTCATCTTCGCATTGGCAAGAACCGTCGGCTGGATCGCCCACTGGAAAGAAATGTTCAAACCGGGCAATATGAAAATCGTCCGCCCACGCCAGCTTTACACAGGCCACACAGAACGCCCATTTACGCCACTAGAGGGTAAGGAATAAAATCTATAAAAAAGGCCGCACTTAAAGTGCGGTCTTTTTTTGCAAGTTTTTAGAAACTTAAGTAAGGGGCGATTTTTTCGATAGTGGCTTCGCCGATGCCTGAGATGTTGGATAATTCTTCAACAGATTTGATTTTGCCTACTTTATTGCGATATTCAACAATCGCATTCGCTTTTGCTTCACCGATACCAGAAAGGTTTTGTAAGGTTTTTGCGTCTGCTTTATTGATGTTGATTTTTTCGCCAACATAAGACTTAGCTTTGTCTTTCAAAGATTTTGCTTTTTCTGACGCTTTGGTTTTCGCATTTTCAGCTGCTGATTTGGCGCTGTTTTTAGCTTTTGTTTCAGCAGTTTTTTTGCTGTCTGCCATTTTGTCTTTGGCTTTCGTTGCGCTTTCTTTCATTGAAGTGGCTTTATCTTCCACGACTTTTTTAGCTGATTTCGCTTTGCTTTCAATGGTGTTTTTGCTGTCTGCCATTTTATCTTTGGTGTTTGTTACGCTCTCTTTCATTGAGGTAGCTTTATCTTCCACGACTTTTTTGGCAGATTTTGCTTTATTTTCTACCGCACTTTTTGTATCAAGCACTTTGTCTTTTACTTTACTGACTTTTTCTGTCGCAAAGTTTTTACCTTGTTTTAGCGTGTCTTGTTTCATTGTTTGAATAGTATTTTTTGCAGCGTCAGTTGCAACGTTTTTTTCCGCTGAAAAAGCGGTTGATGATACTGCCATTGCTAAACTTAATGCTAATACAGATTTTAATGCTTTCATTTTAACTCCTTAGGTTAATGAATATTCCCTTGCGGGGGTTAATTGAGAATGGTTTCCCGTGAATTCCCCTATTAGTTTCCTTTTTCGTGGAAAAGTTCCTTAAATTTTATTTTTATGGGTAAAAATTCATCAAAATAATACCGCACTAGTGTAAAAAATGATTGCAACAAAAGACAATCTAGGGTATATCTTGTTCGTCTGTAAAATTTTTGTAAAAACTTTTGTGAAAGTTTTAGGGCAACACAACATCTTTTAGGCATAAGCTTTGTTCTAAAGCGGTTGAGCCTTTCTATAAACTGAAAAGTAAAGGAGTAAAAATGAAAAAATTATTAAAACTCTCTCTTATCGCGGGCGTAGCAGCCACCTCTTTTTCTGTGCAAGCGGAAGATCAGTTTGTTACCATCGGTACAGGTGGTCAAACTGGGGTTTACTATGTGGTTGGGCAATCAATCTGTCAATTAGTGAATCGTGATACCGCAAAAACTCATATTAAATGTAACGCGCCTTCAACAGGTGCTTCTGTGGCAAACTTAAATGCAATTGCGGCAGATCAAATGGAAATGGGCATTGCGCAATCAGACTGGCAATATCACGCTTACCACGGTACAAGCTCCTTTGCGGGTAAGAAAAATGATAAATTGCGTGCAGTGTTCTCCATTCACCCAGAACCATTCACTTTAATGGCGCGTGATGATTCAAATATTAATTCTTTTGATGATTTGAAAGGTAAACGCGTAAATGTGGGCGATCCGGGTTCTGGTACGCGCGCAACAATGAATGTAATTTTGGCAGCGAAAGGTTGGACAGACAAAGAATTTAAAGTGGCGTCTGAATTAAAACCGGCTGAAATGGCATCAGTAATGTGTGATAACAATCTTGATGCGATTACCTATAATGTTGGTCACCCAAATGGTGCGTTGAAAGAAGCAGCGGCTTCTTGTAATGCTCATCTTGTTCCTGTAACAGGTGAAGCCATTGATCGTCTAGTAGCGGCAAATCCTTACTATGCGAAAGCAACTATTCCGGGTGGGTTATATCGTGGTACAGATAATCCAGTAGATACTTTCGGGGTATATGCCACTTTAGTAACGTCTTCAGATGTGCCTGATGACAAAGTTTATGCGGTAGTTAAAGCGGTATTTGATAACTTTGATCGTTTTAAACGTTTACACCCTGCGTTCGCTCATCTTAAAGAAGAAGATATGATTAAAAACGCACTTTCTGCGCCATTACACGAAGGTGCGGTGCGTTACTATAAAGAACGCGGTTGGTTACAATAATCTAATCTTTATTATTTAGGCAGGCTTAGCCCTGCCTTTTTCCGTTTTCATTATTTCAAATTTTTCGGGAGATTTTATGTCCGAATCCACAAAAAAAATGGATTACGATGATCTGCAAGATATGGTCGCCTCCAATGATTCAGGCGGACGAAATCCTACTGGTGCAAGCAGAAAACTGATCGTAATTACCGCGATTTTATGGTCGGTTTTCCAACTTTATTACACCTCCCCTGTGCCATTTTGGCTACAAGAAGTGGTGCGCAATTGGGGGCTGGATATTAACGTGGTGATCGATGACACCAAAGCGCGTTCGATCCACCTTGCCTTTGCATTGTTCTTGGCCTATTTATCGTTCCCTGCTTTTGCGACCTCGCCAAAACACCGTATTCCGTTGTTAGATTGTTTTTTTGCCACCCTTGGGGCATTTTTAGGCGCCCATTACATTTTCTTTTATGAAGGTTTAGTCACACGTTTTGGCGCACCCAATACGCAAGATATTATTGCAGGCTGTCTAGGCGTATTATTGCTGTTAGAAGCCTGTCGCCGTAGCCTTGGCTTACCTTTGGTAATTATCGCCAGTGTGTTTTTGGCTTATAACTACTTCGGACAATTCCTGCCAACAGATTGGATCATCAGCCACCGTTCAGGATCACTCTCACAAATGGTGAACCAACAATGGGTAACCACTGAGGGCGTGTTTGGCGTGGCATTAGGGGTTTCCACCAAATATGTGTTCCTGTTTGTGCTATTTGGTGCATTGCTCGACAAAGCGGGCGCGGGTAACTATTTCATTAAAACCGCTTTTGCTTATCTTGGACACCTGCGCGGTGGGCCAGCGAAAGCGGCTGTGGTGTCATCAGGCTTAACGGGGCTAATTTCAGGCTCATCTATCGCTAACGTAGTAACCACTGGAACATTCACCATTCCAATGATGAAACGCGTGGGCTTTTCGGCAGAAAAAGCTGGTGCGGTAGAAGTGGCCTCATCGGTAAATGGACAAATTATGCCACCAGTAATGGGCGCAGCAGCTTTCTTGATGATCGAATATGTCAATATGCCATATAGCCAGCTCATCACCTATGCTGCATTACCTGCTCTGATTTCTTATATTGCATTGGTTTATATCGTGCATTTAGAAGCATTAAAAATGAACTTGCACGGCTTGCCAAGAACCGATCCACCAAATCCGTTTTTAGTGACCTTGTTAAAATTGGTCAGCACCATTTTAGTAGTGATCGGTTTAGTAATTGGCGTGGAATTTGGTTTAGGCTGGTTGAAAACCGTTGCACCGGATCATAGTTTCTTAATCGTTGCGGTGTTATTGGCGCTGATTTATCTCGCCTTAATTCGCCGTGTGGCACAATTCCCCGATTTAGAAATAGATGATCCTAATTCCCCAGTGGTAAAACTGCCGTCCGCCAAACCAACAGTAAACGCAGGCTTGCATTATTTAATTCCTGTTGTCGTGCTAATTTGGTGTTTAATGGTCGAAATGCTTTCACCAGGGCTCTCTGCTTTCTGGGGAACGGTTACCTTGATGATCATTTTAGTCACTCAGCATCCGTTACTAAACTTCTTCCGTAACAAACCGATCACGAAAGATCTGTTTAAACAAGGCGTTGATGCCCTTGTTGATGGTTTAGAAACGGGTGCACGTAATATGATCGGGATTGGTATCGCCACCGCAACCGCAGGAATTATTGTCGGCGTTGTTTCACTCACTGGTTTTGGTGTACAGCTCTCTGGCATTATTGAAATGCTCTCAATGGGTAACATTTTGCTTATGCTTATCCTTGTGGCAATATTCAGTTTAATTCTCGGAATGGGCTTGCCAACCACGGCTAACTATATCGTGGTGTCATCTTTAATGGCATTAGTGATTGTAGAAGTGGGTAAACAAAATGGCTTAATCGTACCGCTGATCGCCGTACATTTATTCGTATTCTACTTCGGAATTATGGCTGACGTAACGCCACCTGTGGGGCTGGCCTCTTTCGCTGCGGCAGCGGTATCTGGCGGCAATCCGATTAAAACAGGTTTAGTGGCATTCTTTTACAGCCTAAGAACGGCGATCTTGCCATTCTTATTCATCTTTAATACGGATCTGCTATTAATCGATGTGGGCTGGGCAAAAGGCATACTGGTTGCGGTGGTATCCACCATTGCCATACTCGCCTTTACTTCCGCCACAATGAATTATTTCATCACGAAGAACAAAGTGTGGGAAACTCTTGCCCTTATTTTTGCGGCATTTATTATTTTCCGCCCTGGTTTCTTTATGGAATATATTTCACCAACCTCTTATCACATTGAGCCAGTGCATTTGGCACAAGAGTTGGAAAAAGTGCCAGTTGATGAAAAAATTACCGTCAAAGTGGCAGGCACCAATCCTTATGGAAAACAAATTGAGTTCTATTCTGAACTCAGCGTGCCAGAAGGAAAAACTGGTGAAGAGCGCCTGAATAAACTCGGCTTAACCTTGCTCAACACTGGTGAAACCATTGAAATTGATAATAAAGCTACGCCAAAAGTGATCATTGATATGGTTGAAATTGATTCCCCTGCCGCCAAAGCCGGCTTAAATTGGGATCAAACCTTACTTGATATCACGCTACCAAAAGCGGCAATTGCCAAAGAATGGATGTTCATTCCTGGCTTGTTGATTATTCTCCTTATTGGATTAAATCAACGCCGTAGAGCAAAAAAACAATAAAAAATTGACCGCACTTTGTTTTTAAAGTGCGGTTAAATTTTAGCAAATTTTATGCTTAACCATAAAGGATAATATTATGTATAACAAACTACTTATCGCCATTGATCTTAGCAATCTCAAAAGCGCCAAATATGTAGTGGATACCGCACTACAACTCACCCACAACAACCCTGACGCCATTTATCGCGTCGCTACCATTATTGAGCCTATTGATGACAGCTTTATCTCCGCATTCTTGCCGAAAAACTTTGATAAATCGGTGATTGAAGAAGCCAATAAAACCCTGCACGATTTCACTAAAGCCCATTTCCCTGAAGGAGCAAAAGTGCAACATATCGTTGCCCACGGCACAATTTATGAAGAAATCAACCGCATCGCCAATGAAAAAGAAGTGGATCTCATCATAATGCTCGCCAGCAGCAAACCGAATGCCAAAGGCTTAAGTAGCAACACAGTAAAAGTTGCCCGCTATGGCAAAAAACCAATTTTAGTTTTGAAATAAACTCAACTCAATCAAGAAAGCGGAGTTATTTCCGCTTTTTTTCTTTCTATAAAAGTGCGGTTGTTTTTTGCCAAATTTTTCCTTTCTTCTTTTTTACTTAAATCTTAATAAAGATCAAATTTTTCGCTAAAAGATCGCTAACCTCTTGTTTTTTTTAAACTAAGAAAGTTTTGCTGTTTTTTAGAAAAAAATCCTGTTTTTCCTAAAAATAAACTCCCTTATTTAACTTAATAATCTTTTATAGAGGAATTTTTTATGCAACCTAAATTTAAAACAACGGCATTGGCATTATTAATTTCATTAGGCGCGGTGGCTTGTGGGTCATCTAGTGGTGGTTCAAGTTCATCAGAAGATACCGCACAAAATCAATCCCCTACAAGTCAAGAAAAAACCATTGAAAATTTACAGCAAACGATAAAGAAACATCAGGAACAAATTAATGAAATCTCAGAAAAACAAAAACAACTAGAAGCGGAAAAAGAGAAATTTAGTCAAACAAATGAGAAAATTAACCAACTTTCTCAACAGGAAACCTTAGCCAAAGAAAAGCTGCAACAAGCCGAAAAGCAACTTTCCCTTGCCAATAGTCAAAAAGAAAAATTAGAAAAAGAGTTACAAGCGACTGAAAAATCGCTAAATAAACTGAAAGAGCGATCTGTTATCGATCAAAATAGATTGCAAGAATTATCTCTAAAACTGACTGAAGCTCAAAACCAATTGAAAAATGCTCAGGCTGATGCCGACTATGCCAATATGCTCCTTGAATCAGCCAATAAGGAGTTACAAAATGTTTATGAACACCGTAATCAATTAGAACAAGAACGCAATGAAGCCGAACAAAAAATCAACGAAAAAGAACAAGAAATTTCTCATCTCAAAGATAAAAACCGACATTTAGAAGCGCAATATAATCAACTCACTAAAGGCACTTATGCGACTAATTCCGATCTTGAACAGCAAGAACAAGCACGCAAAGCTCGGGAGGAAGAAAATGGAAGATTTGTGGATAAACGTATCATTATAACTGGCAGCCCTAATTATTATGGTGATACATCACTACAAGATAATAACAAGGTTTATGGCAATATCACGGCAGATGGTACTCAAAGTGAAAATATTACGAGTTATGTAGAAATGATTCAAGATCATACAACTAACTATCAACCAGAACTCAATGTTTATAAAAATTATAACTATAATTTAGAAGATGCAGGTTATTCCGTTACTTACAAAAATGGCACGCTACATCAAATCGCTTATGGGGGTAACCCAACTCGAATGACAGCCTTAGAAGATTTACAACGCATACCTGGAGTTGCAACGTACACAGGAAAAGCATTAATCACTGCTGATAATTACCGCGGTAGTGAAGATACTTTTACTCTCACTGCCGATTTTATTAACCAACAAATCAATGGAAAAATTCGCATTAATAATAGCTCTTCAGGTATCGGCTATTATACACAAGATAAAACTATTTATTTGGAAGATACTAAAATCACTACAAAAAATGATATTTTAGAATTTTCAGGTAATGCACATTTCACTATGAACCAACCTGATTATTCAAATAATCTTGGATTAACCAATATAAAATATGAAGGCAACTATGAAGGAAAATTTATGGGCAAAAATGCAGCGCAAGTAGCTGGAAAAGTTAAAATCGTAGATCATAATCACTCAGCATATCCAATGATAAACGCAGTATTCGCTGGCGAACGTTAATCTCAATCAAGCCACTGCTTGCAGTGGCTTTTCCTTTATTTTCGAGTTTCTCACAATGAAAAAACTATTTTTAATTAGCTTATTACCTTTTCCAATTTTAGCCGAAAATACTTTTCAGCCAGAACAACATCAATATGTTGCACAACCCGAAAAGCCAATAAAATCAATGTCATTTATTCAGCCAACAAAATCTGAAAAGATTAAAGTGCCAATTGAACAAATTAAACAAGATAAAAATCTGGCAGAACATTTATTAAATTTAGCGATATTGCAACAAAATAATGCTTCAATCGAAATCTTGTTACCTATTTATCAGCAATTTGAACAAAAAGATGATATTTTAGTTTTATTCGCCAAAGGTGTTTCAGAAAAATTACAACAGCATTATGCAACGGCTATTTCTTATTTTCGTCAAATTCTTGCTATAAATCCTGATTTAAACCCAGTAAGAATTGAACTTGCAACAACTCTATTTGCTGATCAGCAATTAACTGCTGCCAAAGAACAATTTGAGAAAGCCAAAGCTGAACCAAATTTACCAGCGACTATTGCACATTTACTTGACCAGTATTTGAATGCAATTAAACAACATTCTGACTGGCAAAGTAACTTGAGTTTCAATTATTTGCGTGATCCTAATGTTAATAATACATCTCACACCCAAGAAATAGAAAATACAGGTTTTATAAAATCAAAAGAAATGTTACCGCAATCTGCGCACGGTATCGCTTATCGTTTTAATCTTTCTAAAGAATATAATTTATTTTCCAATCATTATGCCTATTTTGAAAATACATTATGGGGAAAATATTATTGGGATAATAAAGATTATAACGATATTTTAAACCGCACTTATTTAGGCTATATGAATAAAAGTGCGGTGCAAAATTGGAAAATTTTGCCTTTTTATGGTCGCCGCTGGGTAGGGAATCATCGCTATCAATGGGAACAGGGATTACGCGGTGAATTTTCTCGTTGGCTTTCTCCAAATTGGCAAATTTCTACTGCACTTGAATATAGTAAGCAACGTTATTTTTCACAACCCGGCTCAAATGGTTTTAATCAGCTTGCTTCTATTACGGCATTATGGCTACGCAATGCTCGCCAATATTTTTATACGGGTATTGATTTTAATCGTGAAAAGACGCAGGTTCGTCAATATAGTTCAGATATAAAAACGCTGCGTTTAGGCTGGGGGCAAGAATGGGGAAAAGGTATTTCTTCGCGCTTATCTTTTTCTTTTGCGAAACGCCAATACAAAGCGGAAGCCAAATTAGGTGGCATATTACCCTTAGGGAAAATACGCTCTGACAAAATTTACCAAGCCCAATTAATGCTATGGAAGCGAGATTGGCATTTATGGGGAATTACCCCTAAATTACAATTTAGTTGGAAGAAACAAGTAAGTAATATTCCTTCTATGTATTCCTACCAAAGTAAAAATATTAATTTGTTGTTCGATAAGAGTTTCTGATATTGATACAAAAATTTAGGCATTCTTTAATGCCTAAATTTTTTGCTTTGATAAAGCTACATTCCCTGCAAAAACGGATTACTTTTCTTTTCCTTACCAATGGTCGTGTAATTTCCGTGGCCTGCAATGATGATCATTTCGTCAGGTAACGGATAAAGTTTTTCTTTAATTGAGTTCAGCAAGGTTTGATGATCACCGCCGGGGAAATCTGTGCGTCCAATGCTGTTTTGAAAGAGAACATCACCAGTAAATGCAATGTTTTTGTTATGTTCAATAAAGCCGATATGCCCCGGTGTATGCCCCGGTAAATGCAACACTTCAAAATTAAAATCGCCCACCTTGATGACTTCCCCTTCTTCATTTAACCAGCGATCAGGCAAAAAGGCATTGGTTTCAAATAGCATTCCAAAGCGTTCTGCCTGTTGTGGTAAGCCTTCAAACCAATAGCGATCCGCTTCGTGCGAACCCCAAATTTCTACATTAAAGTGATTTTTCAGCTTTTCTGCTGCACTGATATGATCTAAATGTCCGTGAGTGAGCAAAATTAATTTTAAATTTAGACCTAATTCTTCAATGCGTTTAATGAGCTTTTCTGCCTCACCACCTGGGTCAATAATGGCGGCATTTTTTTCATCGTCCCAAATGATTGAACAATTTTGTTGGAACGCGGTAACAGGAATAATCTCAATATTCATTTTTTGTCCTTTATTGATATTTCTTTGAAATTAAAAGAATAAAACCGCAAATTTGCTTGCGGTTTTATATATTTGAAATGCGGATAATCAGCTTCCACGCCAAGTGCGAACAGGGCCAGTATCAATATGTACGAAATTACTTCTTGGGTAATATCCTACACCGCCATTATTCAGGCTTTCCGCCGCACGTTTTACACTCGCCAATGGCACGCCATCAATACGAAAATCAATCGCTTGCCCACGGATATGGTAGCTATTACTTGCTACACCACGACTTCTTCTACGCATTGCCGCATTACTTGTTGGTGAGCGATAACCACAAATAATTTGGATTTCAGTATTGCGTAAGCCTAAAGTACGCTGAATTTGATAAAACTTGGCAAATAGTCTGGGATCCATTCGATGAATTTGGTTATTACGTTTATCACGCAATAAATAATCCAACTTTCTCAAACTTGCCGCAGAAAATCCTTTTGTAGGGTTAAATTCTCCTGCAAAACGATCGCCAGTATTGATATTTCTAAAGCTTAGAATGCGTGGTTTTGGCGTTGAAACCATTGCTAATACTGTATTAGGTAATAAGGATACACCCAATGCAATTCCACCAAGGGAAAGCCATTTACGGCGCTGCTGATTAATCTCGCTCATAGTAATAATTCTTTACTCTAAATTTACAATTCTTTACTTTCGACTACTCACGTTCTAATTAGTTCATAAAAAAGTAAAAAATTTAAAAATAGTAATCACTTTTCAATGTGTTAGGCATTACATCAAATATTTTTTCACCGCATTCCAGTTTACATAGCTTAAATTCGGTGCTGAATCATAGCCATAAATATCTGGCAAGGTGTGTAATTTTCCACCGTCCATCCAAGCGGTTACATAATAAAGATAAACAGGATTATCCGACCCCACATTCGCAGAAGTGGTTTTTTTACTGCCTAGCACTTTGCGTTTACGTTCATCAGACCAACCAACTTCTTTGAGCAAAATGCTTGCTAACTGATCGGACTGCTCCACACGAATACAGCCAGAACTCAACGCACGGTCTTTCTTGTTAAACAAACTGTGGTTTGGTGTATCGTGCAAGTAAATGGCATCAGCACTTGGCATATTAAATTTATAATTACCTAAGGCACTATCCCCCGGCGCTTGACGGATACGATAAGGGAATTTACTGCCAATCGCCGCCCAGTTAATGGAATGTGGATCAATGGTGCGCCCTGAACCGTCTGTAATGGTATAGCCATTGCGTGCCACATAACTTGGATCACGTTTAATTTTTGGTACTAAATCTTCATTGATTAAACGTGGCGTTGGCGTCCAAGGTGGATTAACCACAACATTACTTAATTTGCTATACATCACAGGGGTTTTGCGCGCTTGTTTTCCCACGATAACGCGTGAATTCATCACCAATTTGCCATTACGATAATAATTAAGCTGATAGCTTGGAATATTCACAAAAAGTCCGTTAGTGAACTCAGGCAAAATTCTTAAACGTTGCGTGTTGATCGCCAATTTATAGATCTGGTTACGATCCATTTTTCCTGAAGAAATTAAGGCTTCTAGCTGATATAAAGTTTGGCGATATAAATTATTTTTACCCGCAAGTTGGGCAACAAATTCAAAATTTTGATTATTTTTCACCGCACTTAACCAGCGTTGAATTTCTTGCTCTGAGGGTTCTGCACTTTTATAAGCGGTTGGAGAATATAACCACTTCTGCGCAGATTTCAGCGCATTTTGTGAATAGTAAAGATAATCAAGGAATGCGTCAGTAAGCAAAATATCATAAACCAAACGATCTTTGCCTTCGGCATTATAAATGCGATCTAAATTCTGTGCCGACTGGCGAGAAATACCACTCGCCACCAATGCGGCATATTCGCGTAAAAATTGTTTCTCGGCTTTTTTATCTTCCCATAGCAACACATAATCATTTTGCGTATAAATTTTGGCTACCGCCGATTTAAACATCAACGGCTGTGTGCCAATAATATCTGTTAAGCGCTGTTCTGAACGCTGTTGCTGTTCTGCATTTAGACGATCTTCTTCCGCTTTACGTTCTGTTGCGATTTTCTCAGCAATCGCTTTTCGTTCGAGTAAAAGCTGTTCATTCGTCAGTTTTATCATTGCCGGCGTTGAGGATTGCCCTACATTCACCACAGGTGCAGTGTTTGCCGCAATAGCTGTTCCCACATAAGCACAAGACGTCAATAAAGCCGCGCGTGTAGCTAACTTAAATGAAGTCGTTTTTAACATTCTAGAGTCCTTAAATATAAAAATCACAATAAAAAGCACCGCACTTATTAAAGTGCGGTCAGAAATTTAGTTATTTTTTCGGTGTTACTTCTGCACCCGAAAGATGATGTTTTTCATCAAAATTAATAAGATCCACCGCCATTTTTTCTGCCTCTTTTAAGTAGAAATCAGGGGCTTCATAATCTTTCGGTAAATCATCAAGTTTCTTCAATGGTTTTTTACCTTCTCGTTTAAAGCGCGCATTCAAATCTTTCAAGCGTTTTGCGTCATCTTTATCATTCTCTGCTTTGCGTTTTGCAAAATTCAATGATAAATATTTACGCTCACGGCGCTCATCTAACACTTTAAGATCTTCATTAAGCGCAATAAATTCAGGATCTTTCGCCATTCGAGCAATATGCGGAGCTTCCAGTGCATTAATTGCTTCTCTTGATTTCCCAGCTTCAGAATAAGGGGCTGGCGGCAATTTATCCCAAGGCAACGCATTATCTTCGTTTTCTTCCCCATATTCTTTCAAATCAATCAATGATGGGAACGTAATATCTGGTGCAACCCCTTTCAACTGGGTACTTCCGCCATTAATACGATAGAATTTTTGAATGGTGTATTGAATTAGCCCCATTGGGGTTTCTTCTGAATCAAACACAAAATTCAATGGGCGGCTTTGTTGAACAGTTCCTTTACCAAAGGTATTCTGTCCAATAATAATCGCTCGGTTATAATCTTGCATTGCTGCTGCAAAAATTTCAGACGCAGAAGCACTAAAGCGATTGATCATCACTAAGAGTGGGCCTGCATAATCTTGAGTGTTATCAGGATCTTCGTGAATACGAATGCGTTGATAAGCATCTCTCACCTGAACCACTGGCCCATCGGTAATAAATAAGCCTGTTAATTCAACCACTTCTTTTAACGAACCACCGCCATTCTCACGCAAATCAATAATCAAGGCTTGTGCATTTTTCTGCTTCATTTCTGCAAGCAGTTTTTTCACATCTTCCGCTAAACCAAGATAAAAACTTGGAATTTTAATCACGGCAATTTGCTTGCCATCAACCTTTTCCACGGTTAATTTCGCTGCCTGATCTTCCAAGCGAATTTTATCTCGAATAAGGGTAACAATGCGGGATTTTCCGCCTTTTTCTGGCTCAATTTCTAACCGCACTTTCGTGCCTTTTTTCCCTTTGATCTTGTCGATCACGTCATCTAAACGCCAACCAACAACATCTTCAATTTCACCTTTTGCCTGACCAACGCCAACGATTTTATCACCCGGCTTAATTTTTTTACTGCGATCAGCCGGCGCACCTGCCACTAGTGAGCGGATAATGGTTTCCCCATCTTCCGATTGCAATGTTGCCCCTATGCCTTCTAATGAAAGGTTCATACTTTCATTAAAACTTTTTGCACTTCTTGGCGCAAGATAACTTGTGTGCGGATCGATTTCACGCGCAAAAGCATTTAAATACACTTGCACAATATCATCAGCCTTAGTTTGCGTTAAACGGCGGATTGCTAAATCATAGCGTTTCGTTAAGGTTTTCTTAATTTCACGCCAATTCTTGCCTTTGAGCTTCAAATTAATGATGTCATTTTTAACACGCTGCGCCCAAAGCTCATTGGCTTCTTCTTCCGTTTTTGGCCAAGCAGCGTCTTTGCGTTCAATTTCAATTTGTGCATCTGTGGTTAAACTCGGCTCTTTGTCTAAAAGCGATAAGGCATATTTATAGCGTTCATAACGGCGTTTCATCATTAGATCATAGATCGCAAACGCCATATCTAGCTTACCTTGGTTAAGCTGATCATCAAGCTTGTCGCCATATTTAGCTCGCATTTCCGCGACATCTGAAGCTAAAAAGGTATTGCGGTTAAAATCTAAATTTTTTAAGTAGCGATCAAAAATCTTTTGCGAAAAGTCATCATCTAACTGAAACTTACGATAATGAGATTGAGTTAAACGCGTTGCAACACGCTTTGTTACCAACTGGTTCGTTTCAGTTGGTTCAGGAATGACAATATCTGTTGCCTTCAATTTAGGTGCAACAGCAACGGCAAGATCCGCATTAACAAATAAGGCACTTAGCACCAAGCTGGCTAAGTAGCCTTTTCTTTTATTAAACTTCATTCAAATGTCCTAATCAAAGTAAATATCACGATGATGACTTCTTACTTAACGAAATAATGAGAATTATGCAAATAAACGCTCTGCGGTAACGGACATTGTTAAGCCATTTTCTAACTCTACACGCACATTGTCTTTTACCACTTCCAAAACTACCGCACGCTTTGTGCTATTCCCGGCTTTGACTTTCACCACATCACCTTGTGCTAAGGTTGTAACATCTACCGCAACAAGATTAGGTTTATTTTGTGGTTTTTTCGCTACAAATTTCTTCGCATTTGGACGTGCCGGCTTTCTATTCGCTTTTGGATTTGCCGCACGCTCTGCTGCACGTTTTTCTGCCACTTTCGCTTTGCTTTCAGCTAATTTCTGTGCAGCGTGCTCTGCGTGTTCTTTCTCTAATACGCCTGCTGGATTGCCTTGTAAATCAACGCGCTCAGCCCCTTCTTTACAAGCGTATAAATAACGCCAGCCTGCTGTATATAATCGCAGAGCTTGACGCAATTGGGTTTTACTTACTTTTTCATCATCTGCAAGGGCTTCGGCTAAATCTTGGAAAATCCCGACTTTTAACGGTTTTGCCTCACCCTCAAGGAAAAAACAGCGCGGAAACTTTTCCGCTAAATAGGCAATAATTTCTTTATTATTGGTTAATTTCTGAACTTCTGTCATTGTGTAATCTCACATACCATTAATTTTAAATAGAAAAACGTTGCACATTTTAGCTTAAATTGGCAAGAAATGGCAATTTTTTGATCGGGTTTATACGGGAGTTACTGTTGAGATATGTGAAAATCTGTATAAATCAGCATTCGATAGAATAACTTATAATGAAAAAGCCTGCATCGCAGGCTTTAAAAATAAAACTTTGTGTTGTGTTTTGTTAAATTAGTGTTTTGTTAAATAAGTTGCAGTTAAGGCGACAACCAAACCAATTAAGGCAAAAACAACAAGTCCAAATGTCATTTCCATTATTTTTCTCCCTTTGCTTTTTCTCTAAACAAACGCCCACCAACTAAAAAGAGATAAATCGCTCCGCTAAGTAAAAGTGTATTTAGGCATTTTATCGCAATAGAATCTTTGCCATACAGGATAACAGGTATCGCTAAAATTGCAACTTTAGCAATATCATCTGACATTTTTGACCAAGACTCAAAATCACTTTTATTAATTGGCTTCTTAAATAAATTCAGCACGCGTTGGCTCCTTTTTATCGTAACAGCAATGTTATCAGGTTAATGTCCACCACAAATTTTGTCAATCAGACAAAGTGCGGTGCTTTTTGTGATAAATTTTCCGTAAAAAACCACCGCACTTTGAAAAGCGCACAAATCCATATAAAATAGCGCTTTTGAATTTCTTTTAGAGCAAAATTAGCAGAACCTAAGCGATGACAACACCGTTAAAAACGACACATTACGCCAAACAGCATATTGCCCGTTGCACCCATTGCGATGCCACGGTGTCTGTGCCAACGTTGGAGGCGAACCAATATGCGGAATGTCCTCGCTGTGATGAGGTGCTATGTTCGGGCAGCCGTTGGAATTTGCATCGCTGCGCGATGATTGCCCTATCCATTTTAATTTTGATGCCTTTTGCCTTGAATTATCCCTTATTAAGCATTGACTTATTGGGTACGCGGGTGGACGCTTCGGTTTGGCAAGGTGTGTGGAAAATGGCAACGGAAGGCTATCCTTATACGGCATTTCTCATTTTTCTCTGTGCTGTGTTTATGCCCATTTCCTTTGCGGTTTTGGTGATTTTGCTCCGTCTTTCGCAACTGCTTGGCATTAAACCGCGTAATATTTTGCTCGCGCTAGGGTACATTAAACCTTGGGTAATGTTTGATGTGTATTTGGTCGCACTGGGAGTAACAATGTTTAAGGTGCGAGAATACGCCACCCTTAGCCTTGATGTTTATTTAATTGCCTTTGTTTTCACCGCACTTTTAACCACGCTTCTTTTTATTAAGCTCAATCTAAATGCGCTGTGGAATGATTTTTATCCACAAGATAGACTTTTGACTGAAATGCCCGATGAGCCGCCTTGTGTCTGCTTGGAGTGCCATTACACGTTTACCGAGCCTTATCAAGACAGCAAACATCGAGCGCGTTGTCCGCGTTGTTTAACGCTATTAGATGTGCCAGTAAACATTAAATTGCAACGCACCTGGGCAACCTTGATTGCTGGCATTATTATGCTTTTTCCTGCTAATTTACTGCCGATGTCAGTAGTTTATGTCAATGGTGCGCCGAGCGCCGATACCCTGATGTCTGGCGTGATCACCTTTATTGAAATGGGCAGTTATTTCGTGGCATTTGTGGTATTTACCGCCAGTATTTTTATTCCTATTAGCAAAATTTTTATTTTGCTTTATTTATTAATTTGTGTACATTTCAACCTTCGACAATCCATAAAATGGCAAATGCGCCTATTCCATATTGTGCATTTTGTCGGTCGTTGGTCGATGTTAGATTTGTTCGTACTCGCATTGATGATGTCCTTGGTTGCACGCGGACAAATCATCAATTTTTCCGTAGGCCCTGCTGCCTTTTATTTTGGGGCTGCAGTGTTCTTAACTATGATTTCAGCTTCGCAATTCGACAGTCGTTTACTTTGGAAAATTTATGACAGACAACAACAAAACGCCGTCCATTCAGGATAATTACAACGCGGTAAAAGCCGCGATTCATAAAAACAAACGGATTTCACCATTTTGGTTGTTACCCTTTGTTGCCTTATGTATTGGTGCGATTTTGTTCTTTCAAATTGTGCAAGAACAAGGCATTAGCATCAAAATCACCTTTGATAATGGTGATGGTTTAGTGGCAGGAAAAACGCAAATTCGTTACCAAGGCTTGCAAATAGGTGTGGTGAAAAAAGTAAATTTCACTGACGACCTGAAAAAAGTGGAAGTGGAAGCCAGTATTTATCCTGAAGCCAAAACCGTGTTGCGTGAAAACACCAAGTTTTGGCTCGTTCGTCCAAGTGCTTCTCTGGCAGGGATTTCTGGCATTGATGCACTGGTTTCGGGCAACTACATCACCCTACAACCCGGGGACGGTGAGTCGCAAGATGAATTTATTGCAGAAGATGAAGGCCCGATCGCCCAAGTTACTGAAGGCGATTTGCTTATTCATTTACTGGCTGATGATTTAGGTTCCATCTCAATCGGAGCGTCTGTCTATTTCAAAAAAATGCCTGTCGGGAAAATTTATGATTACCGCTTCACCAAAGATCAGAAGAAAATTGAAATTGATGTGGTGATCGATAAGCCTTATACCCAATTCGTAAAAAAAGACAGCCATTTCTGGAACATTAGCGGTATTAACGCCAGTGTTGGACTTTCTGGTATTAACGTGCAAATGGATAGCCTAAATTCCGTGGTACAAGGGGCTGTGGCATTTGATTCACCGCAAAATAGTCCAAAGGCGGAAAGCAACGAACGCTATCGTTTATATGCTAATTTACAGGCGGCCAAACGCGGTATTGAAATCAATGTTACCGTGCCAAATATTGCGGGATTACGCGCAGGCAAAACTGCGGTATATTCACAAGATGCACAAATCGGTTTGCTTTCAGAATTAAGTGCGGTGGAAAATAATGAAGAAATTTTGCAAGGCAAATTACTCATTGATCCAAGCGCTGAAAATTTGTTTAAAACCAACACCGAAATCGTGCTACACAACACAAAATTTAATTTAAGTGAACTGAGCGACACGCAAAAATTATTGCGTGGTGAATATTTTGATGTGATCAGCGGTACAGGCGAAAAACAAACACAATTTACTGTCATTAAAGAAAATGAACTGTTGCTCAAACAGCCTGATACCTTGGTTTTAACCTTAACCGCGCCTGAAACCTATAACATCAGTGAAGGGCAGCAAATTTACTACAATAATTTCCCTATTGGTGAAATTGTAAATCAGCGGATCGAACAAGAATCGGTGCGTTTTAAAGTGGCGATCGCTGGACAATATCGTCATTTAATTCACCCTGATACGCTCTTTATTGCCGCATCAAATTTTGAAGTGAGCATCGGCACTGACGGCGTGAAAATGCAAGCAGCAAGCCCTGAAAAATGGCTACAAGGTGGTATTCGCATTGTGGCAGGTCATCAATCGGGTAAATTGCCTGAAAGTTTCCCGTTATACAGTGATCTCAGTAATGCTGAAGCAGGGATCGTGAGTAATAATCTGACTCCAACTATCACCTTAACCACTTCACAGCTACCAAGCATTGATAAAGGTTCTCTGGTGCTTTATCGCCAATATGAAGTGGGCAAAATTCTGGCTATCCGCCCGAAAAAAGATCATTTTGATGTGGACGTATTTATCTATCCGAAACATCGCGATTTGCTCACCAGCAAAAGTCTGTTCTGGGTGGAAAGTGCCGCGCAGGTGGACATCACACCGAAAGGCATTAGCATTCAAGCCACGCCTATTGCCCGTACCTTAAAAGGGGCGATCAGTTTTGATAACAGTGGCTCAGGTAACAAAATTCTTTACCCAAATGAAATGCGAGCCAAATCCGCAGGACAAGTGATTAAACTCACCGCCGCAGATGCCACCAATTTAAGTAAAGGAATGCCGTTGCGTTATATGGGTTTAAATATTGGTGAAGTGGATAGCATTGAACTTTCCGCTGATCGCAAAATTATCGCCACGGCGTTGATTAACCCGAAATATATGGCCATCATTGCCAAAGAAAACAGCAAATTCCGCCTGATTTCACCGCAGATTTCCGCAGGTGGCATTGAGAATTTAGATAGCCTTTTACAACCTTATATTGATGTAGAAGCTGGCAGTGGCAAAGCACGCAGTCAATTCCGCCTCGCGCAATCTGTGCCAACCACCAACAAATACGGTGATGGTTTCCCACTCATTTTAGAAACCAAAAACGCAATGAATATCACGGTGGGATCACCTGTGTTGTACCGCGGTGTGGAAGTGGGGACAATTCGCAATTTAGAGCTTAACAGCCTTGGCGACCGCGTGTTAGTGCATATTGTGATTGCCAATAAACACAAAGCTCTTGTGCGCCAAAATTCAGAATTCTGGATCTCATCAGGTTATGGAATGGAGCTTGGCTTCACTGGCTTATCCATTAATACAGGATCAATGCAGCAACTGTTAAAAGGCGGCATCGCCTTCTCAACGCCGTCTGGCTCTGTGGTGCAACCGCAAGCGAAAGCTAACCAGCGTTTCTTGTTGCAAGACAAACGTCCTAAAGAAGCCATAAACTGGAATTTAGGCATTTTAGGTAACGAATAAAATTTACAAAAAAACGACCGCACTTTAATTTTACCCTACTGGTATTTTATACAGGTCGTTTTTTTGCTACACTTTCGCCAATTTTTGATTTGAAATTAGGTTTTCCCAATGACAACAAATTATTCCGCCAATGAAATTACCGTTTTAAAAGATCTTGAGCCAGTTCAGCTGCGTCCCGGTATGTACACCGACACCACGCGCCCAAACCATTTAGGACAAGAAGTGATCGATAACAGCGTGGACGAAGCACTAGCCGGCCACGCCACCAAAATTGAAGTCATTCTGCATAAAGATCAATCCCTTGAAGTGATTGATAACGGACGTGGAATGCCGGTGGATATTCACCCCACCGAGGGCATTTCAGGGGTGGAAGTGATTCTTACCAAATTGCACGCGGGGGGAAAATTCTCCAATAAAAACTATACCTTCTCTGGCGGTTTGCACGGCGTGGGGATTTCTGTGGTGAATGCGCTCTCTGAACGCGTGGATATTCAAATTAAGCGTAACGGACAAGTGTATAAAATCGCCTTTGAAAATGGGGCAAAAGTGCAAGAATTGGAAGTTATCGGCACTTGCGGTCGCCGTACTACTGGCACAACCGTGCATTTCAAACCGAACCCGAAATATTTCGACAGCCCTAATTTTTCCATCACCCGTTTACGCCATTTGTTGCGCGCCAAAGCGGTGCTGTGTTCAGGCTTAGAAATTCGTTTTATTGATAAAATCAACGGCACAGAAGATGTTTGGCTCTATCAAGACGGCTTATCTGATTACTTAACAGAAAGCGTGGAAGGCTACACCACCTTGCCAGCCTCCCCTTTTGTGGGCAATTTTGAAACCGAAAAAGAAACCGCCAGCTGGGCGTTAATTTGGTTGCCAGAAGGGGGCGATTTGCTCGGCGAAAGCTATGTGAATTTAATTCCCACTATCCAAGGGGGAACGCACGTTAATGGCTTACGCCAAGGCCTGCTCGATGCAATGCGTGAGTTTTGCGAATTCCGCAATTTACTACCGCGTGGCGTGAAACTTACCGCCGATGATATTTGGGATCGCTGTGCTTATGTGCTTTCGATCAAAATGCAAGATCCGCAATTTGCTGGGCAAACCAAAGAGCGTTTATCTTCCCGCCAAAGTGCGGTGTTCGTCAGCGGCGTGGTGAAAGATGCCTTTAGCTTATGGCTCAACCAAAACGTGCAAGAAGCCGAAGAACTGGCGAAAATGGCGATTAGTTCAGCAGAACGCCGTTTGCGTGCCGCGAAAAAAATCGTGCGCAAAAAACAAGTGAGCGGCCCTGCCCTGCCGGGGAAACTCGCCGATTGCAGCTCACAAGATTTAGCACTGACCGAATTATTCTTAGTCGAAGGGGATTCCGCAGGGGGATCGGCCAAACAAGCACGCGATCGTGAATACCAAGCCATTTTGCCATTGCGCGGAAAAATTCTAAATACTTGGGAAGTGTCCGCCGATCAGGTGCTTGGCTCACAAGAAGTCCACGATATTGCTGTGGCATTGGGGATCGACCCTGACAATAGCGATCTTTCCCAGTTGCGTTACGGCAAGGTTTGTATTCTTGCTGATGCGGATTCTGATGGTTTACATATTGCCACCCTACTCTGCGCCCTATTCTTACGCCACTTCCCAAAACTGGTGGCGGAAGGACACGTTTATGTGGCAATGCCGCCGCTTTATCGTATCGACATTGGCAATGAAGTCTATTACGCCCTTGATGAAGGGGAAAAAGAAGGCATTTTAGATCGCCTAAAAAATAAAAAAGGCAAAATCAATGTGCAGCGCTTCAAAGGGTTAGGCGAAATGAACCCAAGCCAGTTGCGTGAAACCACTATGGATCCCAATACGCGCCGTTTGGTGCAGCTCACCTTTGATCAAGAAAATGAACAAAGTGAAACAGAAACCTTTGAATTAATGGATATGCTGTTGGCGAAAAAACGTTCTGAAGATCGTAAAATGTGGTTACAAGCCAAAGGAGACCAAGTGGATTTGAGCGTATAAGCTCACCACCAAATAAGCAAGGAAACACCAATGAAAAAGACCTTTTTAGCCTTAATTTTCACCGCACTTTTAAGCGGCAATGTTATCGCCACAGAGCAACATTCAACCAAGCCCAACGCGGTTGAAAATACGAATACAGCGGAAAATACTAATTTAACTGAAAATACCAATTTGTCTGAAAATAAAAGTGCGGTGCAAAATGTGAAAATTTCTGATCTTCCCGTGATTGAAGCAGAACTCACCACCGCACCAAATGTGCCAGCCCCCATTACGCGCGATTATCCTGCGCGCGTGGTGGTAAAACTGGAAGCGTTGGAAAAAATAATGGAAATTATGCCTAAGGTGCAATTCAAATATTGGACGTACAACGGCTCAACGCCTGCCCCTTTTATCCGTGTGCGTGAGGGCGATACGGTGGAAGTGCATTTATCCAACCCAATCAATTCCAAACTGCCGCACAGCATTGATTTCCACTCTTCCGCTGCCCCTGAAGGCACGGCACTGGCGAGCAACACAGCCCCAGGGCATACCAGTATTTATCAGTTCAAAGTGCTATCACCTGGGCTTTATCTTTACCACTGCGCCGCAATGCCCGGCGCGCCAACTCACATCGGCAAGGGAATGTTCGGTTTAATGTTGGTTGAGCCAAAAGAAGGCTTACCGCCTGTGGATAAAGAATTTTATATTGTACAGAACGAATTTTATACCCAAGGGGAATTTGGTGAAGCAGGCTTGCAAGTTTTTAGTATGCAAAAAGCGAGCTATGAACTGCCTGACTATGTGGTCTTTAACGGCCATTATGGCTCAATGCTCGGCGATAATGCGTTAAAAGCCAAAGTGGGCGAGAAGTTACGCTTTTATGTCGGCAACGCTGGGCCCAATAAGGTGTCCTCTTTCCATTTGATCGGCAAGCCTTTTGATACAGTGTATGTGGAAGGTGGTTCATTGCAAAATCACAATATACAAACCACTTTAATTCCTGCTGGCGGCGCGATGATGGCTGAAACCACTATTCCTGTACCTGGCCCTTATCCTTTTGTGGATCATTCTATTTTCCGTACCGAAAAAGGCGCGAAAGGGGTGTTAATGGTAAGTGGGGAAGAAAATCCACAGATTTTCAGTGGAAAATTAAAAGATGAGCCTTATACCAAGCGCAACCCTGATGCGGACGTGTCCACAGGATTTCAACATTAAAAATAGCGTAAAAAACCACCGCACTTTAATTTTAACGAATATAAGAGAAAAACAAATTTATGGCAGAAATTAATTACGAAGGCATTGAGCAAATGCCACTGCAAAACTTCACCGAAAGTGCCTATTTGAATTATTCAATGTATGTGATTATGGATCGCGCATTGCCCTTTATTGGTGATGGATTAAAGCCCGTGCAGCGCCGTATTGTGTATGCAATGTCGGAATTAGGGCTCAATGCCACGGCGAAATATAAAAAATCGGCACGTACTGTGGGGGACGTATTAGGTAAATTTCACCCGCACGGAGATACCGCTTGTTACGAAGCTATGGTGCTAATGGCGCAGCCTTTCTCTTATCGTTATCCGCTTATTGATGGACAAGGAAACTGGGGAGCGCCTGATGATCCGAAATCCTTTGCGGCAATGCGTTATACCGAATCGCGTTTAGCCAAAATTTCAGAAATTTTGCTCAGCGAACTGGGGCAAGGCACGGTGGAGTTTCAGCCGAATTTTGACGGCACATTAGAAGAACCCGAATACCTCCCCGCACGCCTCCCGCATATTTTGCTCAACGGTACGACAGGGATCGCCGTGGGTATGGCAACGGATATTCCGCCACATAATCTCAATGAAGTGGCGGACGCTGCGGTGATGTTGCTGGATAATCCGAAAGCCAATTTAGAGGACTTAATGGGCGTACTGCAAGGGCCTGATTATCCAACGGAAGCAGAAATTATTTCGAGCAAAGAAGATATTCGTAAAATTTACGAGCAAGGGCGAGGCTCAATCAAAATGCGTGCGGTGTGGAAAAAAGAAGATGGCGAAATCATCATTAGCGCACTGCCCCACCAAGCCTCGCCATCAAAAATCATCAGCCAAATCGCGGAACAAATGAATGCGAAAAAACTGCCAATGGTAGAAGATATTCGTGACGAAGCGGATCACAATAATCCAATCCGTATCGTGCTAGTGCCACGTTCCAACCGCGTGGATACCGATGCCCTAATGGCGCATTTATTTGCTACCACGGATTTAGAAAAAAGCTATCGTGTGAATATGAATATGATTGGCTTGGACAACAAGCCTGCGGTGAAAAATCTGCTGCAAATTCTCACCGAATGGCTGACTTTCCGCCGCACCACGGTAACCAGACGCTTACAACATCGCTTAGATAAAGTGCTGAACCGACTGCATATTTTGCAAGGTTTGATGATTGCTTTTTTAAATATTGATGAAGTGATCGCCATTATTCGTAACGAAGACAAGCCAAAGCAGGAATTAATGGCACGCTTTAATTTAAGTGAGGAACAAGCCGAGGCTATTTTAAACTTGCGCTTACGCCAATTAGCCAAATTGGAAGAGCACGAACTGCAAGCAGAGCAAGATAAATTAGAGCAAGAGCGGTTGAATTTAGAGCAAATTTTGGGATCTGAGCGCCGTTTAAATACGCTCATCAAAAAAGAAATTCAGCAAGATGCGAAAACCTTTGCTAGCCCTCGCCTTTCACCAATCGTAGAACGTGCGGAAGCCAAAGCAATGGCTGAAAACGAAATGCTCCCAGCAGAACCTGTTACCGTGATTTTATCGCAAATGGGCTGGGTGCGTTGCGCCAAAGGTCACGATATTGATCCGCAAGGGCTAAGCTACAAAGCAGGTGATGGTTATCTGGCGCACGCCTGCGGAAAAAGCAATCAGCCTGTGGTATTCCTTGATAGTACAGGGCGCAGCTATGCGGTAGAACCGCTATCCTTGCCTTCTGCACGCTCACAAGGCGAACCACTCACGGGCAAACTTTCCTTGCCTGCGGGGGCTACAGTTTCTCAAGTGTTAATGGAAAATGATGAGCAAAAATTATTAATGGCATCGGACGCAGGCTATGGGTTTATTTGCCAATTTAGCGATTTAGTGGCACGTAATAAAGCAGGTAAGGCCTTGATTTCCCTACCAGAAAACGCCCAAGTCTTGCCACCATTAAGTTTACAAGAAAATAAAAACTTGCTGGTGGCACTCACTTCCGCAGGCAGAATGTTGATTTTCCCAGTGCAAGATCTGCCTGAATTATCCAAAGGAAAAGGTAACAAAATCATTTCTATCCCCGCAGCGAACGCGAAAGATCGCAGTGAATTATTGGTTCGCTTATTGCTGATTTCCGAACAAGCGAATTTGGTATTCCATTCAGGCAAACGCAAAATCACCCTTAAAGCGGAAGATTTACAACGTTTCCGTGCAGAGCGCGGTCGCAAAGGCAGCCAGCTACCAAGAGGCTTGCATAGTGGCGCAGAAATTGAAGTGATTGAGCCAAATCAATAAAACCTAAATATGCTTATAGGCGAATCATCAGGTTCGCCTATTTTTTCACTTTTCTTTCGCTAAATTTTTGATATTGCTCACAAATTTTAACTTTAACGCAAGCTTTTTTATTTTTTCTGCTTTATGATGAAAAAAATGATCTCCGTATTATAGAGAGTAGAGAGGATAAAATGAGCCGTATTGAACAACATATTTCTCACCGTTTACAACACGCCTTAGCCCAATTAGAAAATCAAAATTTGGCACAAGATCTTTGGCATATTTTTGCCGAACAACATTTTCAAGGATTTCTACCGCACTTTGCCGTACAGCATTTATGCCAAAAACATCAATTAGATCCTAAAACCCTTTCTTTATTGTTGTTACCCGTGAGCGCAACCTATGCCAATCCAACCATCTCACAATTTAACGTGGGTGCGGTGGCCATTGGCGAAAGTGGCAATTTCTACTTTGGCGGAAATCAAGAATTCTGCGCCACCAATATTCAACAAACCATTCACGCAGAACAAAGTGCCATTTCTCACGCTTGGATGCGCAAAGAGAAAAAGCTCACCGACATCACGGTGAATTACACCCCGTGCGGCCATTGTCGTCAATTTATGAACGAATTAAATAGTGCAGACAGCTTGCATATTCACCTGCCGCATAGCCAAAACAATCTACTACATAGCTATTTGCCCGATGCTTTTGGCCCTGCAGATTTAGCCATTCCTTATCGTTTATTTGACGAAAAAACCAATGGTTTACAATTAACCACAAAAGATCCATTAATTCACACCGCACTTGAAGCCGCAAACCAATCCCACGCACCTTACACCCAAAGTTTCTGCGGTGTCGCGGTAGAATTACAAGATAAACAAGTTTTCCAAGGCAGCTACGCCGAAAACGCCGCCTTCAACCCAAGCCTCCCCGCCCTACAAGTAGCCATCAATTATCTTCTACTAAGCGGTAACGAAGTAGAAAACATCACCCGCGTAGTGATGGTAGAACACCCAGTAAAACTCTCCTACAAACAAATGGCCGAAGAATTATTAGGCTACTTAGGGGAAGTGAAGTTGGAGTATATTGCGGTTTAAAATAAGCCCATAAATATAGTTTCAATTTGCCCAAAATGTGATCTAAATCACAGCAAGATCGAGCTAACTTCGGTAGGATTGGGCTTCTTACCGATCTTTTATGAATAAAAGGAGCAAACAATGCAAGCCTCACTACAAGATATTCTCGATGTGGTTAAAGCAAAAAATCTAACCTATCATCAAAAATTAATGAGCTTAGGCAATATTGCTGAGCGGCTATTTAATCCCATTGATTTATTAGGCTACACAGAAGAAGAATGGGAATATCTGCAAAATCATATGATTTGTGATTTATGTGAAGGCTATGCCATTTATCGTCCGCGTTATATTTTGCCTGACTATAATGTTTATATTCAAAAAGGCTGTAAATTCCTTGACTTACCGCCACCAAAAGATCTTGATGAAGTGCTAGATGGCTTGCTCATTCTCTATTCCCACGTTCCGTCCATTACCACTTATCCCGTTTATATTGGACGCTTAGATGAGTTGCTCGATCCTTTCATTACTGACGAGAAGCAAGATTACATCAAAATTAAACGTTTCTTAAACCATATTGATAAAACCATTGCAGATTCTTTCTGCCACGCCAATATTGGCCCTTATGATACCAAAGCAGGGCGTTTAATTTTACAGGCGGTCATTGAGCTAGAAAATACCACACCAAATATGACTATTCGCTACGATAAACAAAAAACCTCGCGTGAATTTGCAGAACTTGCTGCCAAAGCCTGTTTATTGGTGTCAAAACCTTCTTTTGCCAATGATCCTTATTACATTGAAGATCTGGGAGAACAATATGGTATCGCCAGTTGTTACAATGCCCTGCCTGAATGTGGCGGTGCTTATACCCTGACTCGCTTAAGATTAGGTACTATCGGACGTACTTGCTCAAATGTTGACGAAATGGTGAATGAATTATTGCCTAAAGTGGCAAAACTCGCCCTTTCCACAATGGATAAACGACATAAATTCTTGATCGAAGAAAGCAATTTCTTTGAAAGCAGTTTCTTAGCGCAAGAAGAATTTATCAAGCGTGAAAACTTCACCAGTATGATCGCCATTGTGGGATTAGCCGATGCGGTCAATCATCTTTTACAACAAGAAGGCATTAACGAAACCTTCGGACAAAGCCAACGTGGTGATGAGATCGCCACACTCATTATGGATAAATTGGAAGAGGTCAATAACGCGCATAAAGGGCTTTATGTGGAGCGAACCAATAACCGTTATTTACTACACGCGCAAGTGGGGGCGAGCAACCACGAAGAAGATAAGATGAATACGCCAGCACACCGTATTCGCGTGGGTGAAGAGCCGACATTATTAGCGCATTTAAAACAATCTGCACCATTCCATAAATACTTCCCTTCCGGCACAGGGGATCTTTTTGCTTTTGACCAAACTTATGTAGATCATCTTGATGCGGTGGTGGATATTATTGATGGTGCTTTTGCACAAGGCTATCGCTACATTACAACTTACCTGAAAAATACCGATCTGATTCGCGTAACAGGCTACCTAGTGAAGAAAAGCGAGGTTGAACGTTATCGCAAAGGTGAAGCGGTGTTACGCGATACCACTTGGTATGGCTCAGGTACAGACGATTGTGCCAAGGTTTTTGATCGCCAATTACGCGATAAAGAAGATGTAACCGCTCATTCATAATGAAAAGCTCAGCTTCCCTCTCAGAGATCTATGTTCCTCTACATCGGATAATCCCCTTTTCCAATGTAGAGGGACAAGGCAACCGCACCAGCATTTTTCTGCAAGGGTGTAAGCTGAATTGCCTTTATTGTCATAACCCAGAAACTATTCCAAGAAAAAATAGCGAAGCAAAACTGGTCAGCTTGCAATATTTGTATAATCAGGTAATGAACGCCGTACCATTTATTCGCGGCGTCACCATTTCTGGCGGTGAACCCACCATTCATCATAAAAAATTAGTGCCACTTTTCACCGCACTTCGTCAGCAGGGTCTAACTTGTTATCTTGATAGCAGCGGATTTTTTGATTATGACAGCACGCAATCCTTAATTGCCGTAACCGATAAATTTCTCTTTGATCTCAAAGGTGATGGCTTAGGCTTACAGACACTCTGTTTTGAACGCCGAAATCAGCAAGGCAAAGTGCCAACTCAAATTATCCCCACAACGCAGCATATCAAAACAGAAAACCTCACCCGAAATTGGCAGAATCTCGCTAAATTATTACCGCACAATAAAATTGAAGAAGTGCGGTTGGTTTTTATCAAAGATTTTTTTGACGCCTATTACTTAGTGGAAAAAGCGGCACAACTACTACGAGATTATCCTGAGGTGTTATTCAAAATTATTCGAGTGCATAGCAAAGGGGCAAGAGATGAAACGGGTTTAACCCCTTTTATTCCCACAGTGGAAGAAACTCAGGCACTGGCAGCATTTGCTAAACAATGCGGAATACAAAAAATTACCACAATTACCTAAATTCATTCATCAAGGAGCGTAACTATGGATCTCATTATCAGTATTGTCGGGGTTTTCGTCCTGCTTGGCATTGGCTTGCTGTTTTCCAACAACCGCAAAGCCATTAATTTCCGAACTATTTTTGGTGCCTTAGCCATTCAAATCGGCTTTGCTGCGCTGATTTTGTATGTGCCAGCGGGAAGAAATGCCCTGCTTAGCACCGCTGAAGGCGTAAGCAAAGTGATAAATTATGGTAACGAAGGGATCGCCTTTCTTTTTGGTAACCTTGCCGATCCAAGCAATGTAGGCTTTATTTTTGCTTTCAAAGTCCTACCAATTATCGTCTTTTTCTCAGCCTTAATTTCCGTGCTGTATTACATCGGCGTAATGCAATGGGTAATTAAAATTATCGGCGGAGGCTTGCAAAAAGCACTAGGTACATCAAAGGCAGAATCAATGTCGGCGGCTGCCAATATTTTTGTTGGACAAACCGAAGCTCCACTTGTAGTTAAACCTTTTATTAGCCGAATGACAGAATCTGAATTATTTACTGTAATGGTAGGTGGAACGGCCTCCATCGCAGGTTCTGTACTAGCTGGCTATGCCGGTATGGGAGTGCCACTCACCTATTTAATCGCCGCGTCATTTATGGCAGCGCCCGCAGGCTTATTGTTCGCCAAATTGATGTATCCACAAACAGAAAAATTCAGCGACACCTTAGAAGAAAATGTCAAAACCGAAAAACCAAATAATATCGTTGAAGCGCTTGCCAATGGTGCAGCGTCAGGGGTAACGCTTGCCATCAATGTGGGCGGTATGTTGATCGCCTTTATCGCCTCTATCGCCTTATTAAATGGCTTAATCGGCGGAATCGGTGGCTGGTTTGGCTATGGCGATCTCACCTTACAGAGCCTACTCGGTTATTTATTCCAACCAATCGCTTTCATCATCGGGGTGCCTTGGCAAGATGCCGAAATCGCAGGACAAATGATCGGAATGAAATTAGCCGTAAATGAATTTGTGGGCTATTTAGAGTTCGCCCAATATTTACAACCTGACGCGGCTGTACAACTTAGCGATAAAACCAAAGCCATTATCACTTTTGCCTTATGTGGCTTCGCTAACTTCAGCGCAATTGCCGTACTTATTGGCGGAATTGGCAGTATGGCGCCAACCCGCCGCTCAGACATCGCTCGTCTAGGCTTAAAAGCCGTCATCGCCGGCACTCTCGCCAACCTAATGAGCGCTACTATCGCAGGATTCTTTATTGATCTCAGTGGTGCGGCATTGAGTTAATCACTCAAAAATAAAGGCATAGCAGGAATATTCCTGCTATGCCATTAATAAAAAATTGATAAAAGAGCACCGCTCTTTAATTTCTTCTCTTTCTTAAGAGGCACAACTCCCCCACACCAACATCACAAAAAACAGCAAGGATACTGCCATTTCTGCCATTCCGACTTGTTTAACGGAAAGTTTGTATTTGGGGAGCAAGATTGCGCGGATAAATGGAGGGACGAAAGCGAAAGCTAATAAATATTGCTGGCATAAGGCGAAACCGAGAATGCAGAGTAAATGGAATGCGATGGACGCGTACAGATAGCGTGGATTTTTGCGTTCACGCATGACGGATTTAACATACAGCGTTACACCGACAAAAAATAAGCTTGGGTAGAGCGCAACCCAATAGATTTTGTGATCAAATTGTGAATTGGCGAAATAATACGCTGCCATTCCTGCGATGGCGAAAATGATAATGCCGGCAAAATCGTTCAGCAATGCGCGCTCATCTTTTTGTTTTACATAGTAAATATTCACCACAACAAAAGGCAACATTGCTAGCAGGAAATATAAAATATGCCAGTTATGCCATAAAGCGGGCAAGGCGAAAAGTAAGCTGGCGGTGGCGTAAA
This sequence comes from Avibacterium gallinarum, assembly GCF_002921135.1. GTDB lineage: Bacteria > Pseudomonadota > Gammaproteobacteria > Enterobacterales > Pasteurellaceae > Avibacterium > Avibacterium gallinarum. The sequence goes on from NZ_PQVJ01000007.1 coordinate 75,684, forward strand.
TTAGCGTCCATTTTCGATAAAGCTCAAGATTTCTACCTTTGAATAAGTTTAAAAAGGGATAGGTCATCAAATAAAGGGCGAACCACGCCAATAACAGAAATAAATGCAGCGTGATCGGTGTAGAAAGCAACATTCCGTATAAAAACGGCATCAGTGCCATTACGATAGCACCGTGTTGATTGGAAATAAGCAGTTTCATAATAACGAATAAGTGCGGTGAAAAATTGCCAAGAATTTTAGCTATTTTTGCGCATAATCGCTATAATCCTTGCGAATTATTTTTATTTCATATGAAGGAAAAAAGATGACAACAATCCAACGTTTTCACGCCAATGAGCGCCTTGCTGAAATGTGCGTTTATAATGGCGTAGCTTATTTGGCGGGACAAGTGCCAGAAAATACGCAAGGCAATGCTTATGAGCAAACCAAGGAAGTGCTTGGTTTAATTGATAAATTGCTGGCTGAAGCGGGATCAAATAAAAGCAAAATCTTAAATGCACAAATTTTCTTGGCCGATATGCAAGATTATGCAGAGATGAACCGCGCTTGGGACGAGTGGGTTGATCGCCACAATCCGCCAAGCCGTGCGACCGTAGAGGCCAAACTTGCCGTGCCTGAGTGGAAAGTGGAGATCGTAATTACCGCTGCGGTGTAGCCAAAGTTAATTCCACCAGTAACGGATTATGATCGGAACTGGTGGTCTGCACTGTACGCGCAGATTTCACGCTAAAACCGCGCACAAATACCCAATCAAGCGGATTATCCAAGAAACGTAGCCTATCATCAGGCTGAAATGATACGGTAGTCAAGCCATAAAGTGCGGTGAGTTTTTTGATTAAATTTATCCGCCCTTTATTCCACGCATTGAAATCGCCTGCCAAAATAATTGGCCCTTGATGCTGTTCAATCAGCTTAAACATCGCTTCTAGCTGCTGTTGATAATGGCTTGGATTCAGCTCAAAATTCACCAAATGCAAATTAATTGTCAATAGCGATTGCCCATTGCTCAACGGAAACGCCATTGCATTGCCCACTTTAGGAATACGAATCCAAGGCTCAATGGAAGATCCTGCACAATAATATTGTGGCGCAAAACGGCTCATCAGTGCGACACCTGATTGATTGCCCAAATAGGCAAAACTGCTGGTATAAAGTGCGGTGGAAAATTTGGGAAAATTTTGGGAAGAACGTTGCTCCACCAACTTTTGCTGACTTGACACTTCTTGCAATAAAAGAAAATCTTGCCCTTGCGACAAGTTCGCTAATTGTTGTTGCCAACCTTGATCTTGCCCTTTGTGCATATTCCACACCAACAGGCGAAAATCCTGCTGTTCAATGGGTTTTACAGACTGCTCCGCATAAAAACAAGCCACGGTATTATCCAAGGCTTTACGTTCATAATGTAACGCATTTTCTGTGCGAAATTGAATTTGTGGCTCGGGGTAAATTTCTAGGCTATACCACAAATAGCCAATGCCCAGTAGAATCAATCCTAGCAGGGCAATAAAAAAGGATTTTAGTTTACTCATTTTGATGTATTTTGAAATTTGTGCTTTCTAAATAATAGCAGTTTACTTATACTACGCCAATTAATTTGGCTTGCGTTCCTTTCCCGTCTAAATCACCAAATGGAGCAAAATCAGCCACATTTCTTAGCCAAATTCTTTATTATTTTGATTAAGGCATTTCAATGAACGTTTATACCTATATTTGCTTTCTCTCAGCCATTTCCATTCTGATCGGCTTCGTTACGCAAAAAATTAACGACAAAATTCAATACACCATCGCCATTACCGCTACCTCAATGGTTGCTTCACTGGTGTTATTGGTAATGGGGCATTTCAATTTTCTACACGTTGATTTGCTCGCCAAGGGCGTAATGGAACAGATTGATTTTAAAAGTTTCTTGCTCAACGGGATTTTAGGCTTCCTACTTTTTGCCGGCGCACTGGGGATAAAACTGCCCGTAATGAAAAGCCAAAAATGTGAAATCACCATTCTCGCCTTATTCTCCACCTTCGCTTCTACTTTCCTTATCGGTACAACCTTTTATTTCTTAACTTTAGCCCTAGGCTGGGAAGTGGATTTCATTTATTGTATGCTGTTTGGCGCTTTGATTTCTCCAACCGCCCCTATCGCCGTGCTAGCCATCATCAAAAATCTCAAAGCACCAAAAAAACTTTCAATGAAAGTGGAAGGGGAATCCTTATTTAATGACGGTGTGGGATTAGTGATTTTCACCACCATCTTTGCCGTGGCATTCGGTGGCAAACAGCCTACCCTAGCTGATGTGAGCGAACTTTTCCTAATGGAAGCAGGCGGCGGTTTGCTGTTTGGTCTGATACTCGGCTTGGTGGCGCATTTCCTGATTTCCGCTACCGATGACGGAAGTTTAGAAATTTTGCTCACGCTCACCATTCCAACCGCAGGCTTTATGGTAGCTAATTTGCTCGAAGTTTCAGGCGCATTGGCAATGGTGGTTTCAGGCATTATCATCGGCAACTGGACAAGACACACGGGCTTCTCCAAACAAAGTCAGCATTACTTAGATCATTTTTGGGAGATGATCGACCATTTCCTAAACTCTTTGTTATTCCTACTCATCGGCGCGGCAATGTTGCTGGTAAACTTCACCTACCAAGGGATTATTTTAAGCCTACTCGCCATTCCACTTTGCCTAATCTGCCGTTACATCAGCGTGTGGACACCGTTTAAATTCTTAAGTATGAAAACTACTTACAATCCATACACCTTACGCATTCTCACCTGGGGCGGCTTGCGCGGCGGACTTTCACTCGCAATGGCACTTTCCATTCCCGTAGGCAGCCTGTATATCCCGAAAATCGGTATGAACGTACGTGATCTGCTTTTGGTAATGACCTACGCCGTGGTAATGTTCTCCATTCTCGTCCAAGGCACCACCATTGAAACAATGGTTCGTAAATCGAAAGAAGCGACCTTGCAAGCAAGGGGGTATGTGGGATTAAAGCCGGAGCAGAAGGAAGAAACAGAGGCATAAAAAGGAAGGGCTAACTTAGGTTAGCCCTAGCCCCATGCTAAAGTTACAAGATGTTACCATTTTTTCGTGTGCTGATGTTACAAAATTCGCCTTCTTTCAGAAATAACGGAAAAGATTTCTTATCAATTCCGTTATATTTTCTGAGTATTTAAAATAGTAACCTTACTAAATTATATTTTATCTATAGAAACTTCATTGGAGTTAAGTACGAAAAGATAACAATCTCTCTTTGTAATATTCTGGTGAAAAATAGTTGAATTATCGTTAGTGCCAGCTCCGTAACTTTGTAACAGCACAAATTGTTATTCAAATTCAGAATCTCAAACAGCTTTTATATAACTAACATAAATTTCAATCTAATAAACACCCAAATTTAAAAAACACTTATTATATAACACAAATACCATTATATTAATTTTATAAAAGTGTTACTAATTTGTTAAATCTCAAACCAAATAATCCCAATTTAAACTCACACCTTATTAAAAAACAATTTTTTAAATATAAAAAGTGATTCCGATCACATATTTAACATATTTCTCTTGATACAAGAAACTATCAAATGAATAATATAAGTGAGCAATAGAATATGCTCTTTATAGTATAAGTTCGGGAGGAAATTATGCTAAACAAACAAACAAACAAACAAACAAACAAACAAACAAACAAACAAACAAACAAACAAACAAACAAACAAACAAACAAAAGTATCACATAGATTATAATCCTGGTAAAGGAATTTCTTTAATGGCCCACATTCGTAGAACACGACATATTATGATGCCATCTCACCGTTCTTGCTTTTCTTATTCTTTATTTGCTACTCAGAACAGCTCATCTCATTACTTCTCGTAATAGATGATGTCTTTCATCTAAAAAACATTCCCTGTTTAGTTTACATTATTTATTTTGTAAAAGTATTTATATTTTTACATAGTAGATTTTTGTATTCAAAACATTAACTGCAATCTATTTCCTAGCTAGAAATAAAACTTAAATTTTATTTCAAGGGGATTCTTTGCCTAAAATTACACAAGGATTTTATTATGTCAATTTTAAAAATCGCATATAGCAAAGATGTTGAGCAGTATTTTTCAACACAAAGAGAACTAGTGTTAATTGAAAACACTGATTTTACAGATGTTGGTGCAATTGTACTTACTACAGATGATATTGAACAATATATTGATGAAATATTAGCAACTGAGTTTAATATTCCTGTTTTTGTTGTTTTACACGAAAATCAGAAACTTAATCCTAAATATTTCGATAAAGTCTTCCATATCCAGGATTTAAACAGCTATGACATTCATCTTTATAGCAGACAAATAGAAACTTCAGCAAAACTCTATGAAGAGAAAATGCTTCCTCCTTTCTTCAAAATGCTAAGTGAGTATGTAGAAATGGGGAATATTGCCTTTGACTGTCCTGGACACCAAGGTGGTCAATACTATCGGAAACATCCCGCTGGTCGTTTCTTATATGATTTCTATGGTGAAAACATTTTCCGTTCAGATATTTGTAATGCTGACGTAAAACTAGGTGATTTGCTTATCCATGAGGGGGCAGCTTGTGATGCACAAAAACACGCTGCTCAAGTATTCAACGCTGATAAAACATACTTTGTATTAAATGGAACGTCAGCTTCCAATAAAGTGGTGTTAAATGCCCTACTTTCACCAGGTGATCTGGTTTTATTTGATAGAAACAATCACAAGTCTGTACATCACGGTGCCTTAGTTCAAGCTGGTGCTACACCAATTTATCTAGAAACGGCACGAAATCCATTTGGTTTTATTGGGGGAATTGATAGTCATTGCTTTGATGAGGATTACCTAAAATCGCTAATAAAAGAAACCGCGCCAGAAAAATTATCTCAGTCTCGTCCATTCCGTTTAGCCGTTATTCAATTAGGTACTTATGACGGAACAATTTATAACGCACGTCAAGTTGTCGATAAAATTGGTCATCTTTGTGATTATATTTTGTTTGACTCTGCTTGGGTTGGCTATGAACAGTTCATTCCAATGATGAAAGATAGTTCACCATTACTACTTGAACTCAACGAAAATGATCCGGGTATTTTTGTTACTCAATCTGTACATAAGCAACAAGCTGGTTTTTCACAAGCATCACAAATTCACAAAAAAGATAAGCATATTAAAGGACAAGCTCGTTATGTAAATCATAAACGATTAAATAACGCTTTTATGCTACATGCTTCAACAAGTCCATTTTATCCTCTATTTGCAAGTTTGGATGTGAACGCCCAAATTCAAGGTAGCGCTACTGGGCGCAAGCTATGGCATGATTGTGTCAAGGTTGGTATAGAAGCAAGAAAAATGATTCTCAACAACTGTGAGCTTATTCGTCCATTTATTCCAACTATGATTAATGGTAAAAAATGGCAAGATTACAATACTGAAGAGATTGCAACTAATCTTGAATTCTTTAAATTCCACGCTCACGATACTTGGCATAAATTTGAAGGTTATGCAGAAGATCAATACTTCGTTGATCCTTGCAAGCTTCTCCTAACCACGCCCGGTATTAGCCTTGCAAATGGTGAGTATGAATCTTTCGGAATTCCTGCCACTATTCTTGCGAACTATTTGCGAGAAAATGGCATTATCCCTGAAAAATGCGATTTAAACTCTATTTTATTCCTTCTTACTCCAGCAGAAACTCTCACAAAAATGCAAACATTGGTTGCACAAATCGCATTATTTGAAAAACACATTAAGCAAAATTCGTTACTCAAAGACGTACTGCCTACTGTGTACAAAAATAATGAGGAACGCTACCAAGGTTACACGATTCATCAACTTTGTCAGGAAATGCACGATCTCTATGTTAGCCGTAACGTAAAACAGCTACAAAAAGCACTTTTCCGTAAAGCAACATTACCTGAATACGCTCTCAATCCACAAGCCGCGAACATTGAATTTATTCGTAATAATGTCGAGCTTGTCCCTCTAACCAATATTGTTGGTCGAATTGCCGCAGAAGGGGCACTCCCTTACCCACCAGGCGTATTGTGCGTAGTACCAGGAGAAAAATGGAGCACTACGGCACAACAATATTTTCTCGCTTTAGAAGAAGGCATTAATACACTTCCAGGATTTGCACCAAAGATCCAAGGGGTTTATCTCCAAAAAGATCCTGATGGACGCACTCGGGCTTACGGATATGTATTAACTAACCACTAAATAGAAATAGAAATAGAAAGTGTGGTGAAATTTCACTGCACTTTCTAAGGAGTAAATTATGAGTACTAAAAATAACAAAATTGGTGTACTTCAGCTCACTATCTTAACAATGGTAAATATGATGGGATCAGGAATTATTATGCTCCCTACAAAATTAGCTGAAATCGGAACAATTTCAATTGTATCTTGGCTTGTAACCGCGGTTGGCTCAACTGCATTAGCTTATGCTTTTGCACAATGTGGTATGTTTAGTAAAAAATCTGGTGGCATGGGAGGATATGCAGAATATTCTTTCGGTAAAGCTGGAAATTTTATGGCTAATTACACCTACGGCGTATCACTTGTTATTGCAAATACCGCCATTGCAATCTCTGCTGTAGGCTATGGTTCAGAATTATTTGGCGTAAGCCTATCTCCTGTGAGCATTGCTTTATGGACAATTTTCACACTATGGCTTGCTACCTCACTAAATTTCGGAGGACCAAGAATCACAGGGAATATCAGTTCATTCACTATTTGGGGAGTGATTATCCCTGTTGTAGGAATTAGTATTATTGGTTGGTATTGGTTCGATGGTTCAATGTATGTAAATTCTTGGAATCCACATCATGTTCCAACATTTGAAGCCATTAGTGTATCTATTTCAATGACCTTATGGGCGTTTCTGGGTTTAGAATCGGCTTGTGCAAATACTGATGTCGTAGAAAATCCAGAGAAAAATGTTCCCATTGCTGTATTAGGTGGAACACTTGGCGCTGCCGTAATTTATATCGTATCAACCAATGTTATTGCTGGCATAGTGCCAAACTTAGAACTCGCTAATTCTACAGCGCCATTTGGATTAGTTTTTGCACATATGTTTAATGAAACGACAGGAAAAATCATTATGGGATTAATGGTATTATCTTGTTTTGGTTCATTATTGGGCTGGCAATTTACTATAGCTCAAGTATTTAAATCTTCTGCAGAAGAAGGGTACTTCCCTGCTTTCTTCAAAAAAGTTACCGATAAAAATGCCCCAATTATTGGAATGGTAACAATCACTGCAATTCAAACACTACTCGCATTTATGACTATTAGTCCATCATTAAATAAACAATTTAATGTGTTAGTCGATCTTGCTGTAGTTACCAATGTTATTCCATACTTATTATCTATGGCTGCACTTGGTGTACTCTTAAGATCTGCTAATGCTTCAAGCAATAAATATAAAATTACTATTTTTGTTGCTTTCATTGGTTCACTGTATAGCATTTATGCGCTCTATGCAGCAGGAGAACAAGCTATGCTATATGGCTCAATCGTAACTTTTGTTGGTTGGACTCTTTATGGATTTGTATCCTATAAATTTGATTTCTCTATGATGAGCAAAGCGAAATGATCTAGTAGCAGAAAAATACTAAAAATCAAAAGGCTAACTTAAAAGATAAAAATCTAAAAGCTAGCCTTTATTATTTTTATATAGAATCTGAAAAAACTTTCTAAAAAACCACCGCACTTATATTTTTGCAGAATTAAGCTTTGCGCAGAATTCTGCTTGAAACCACACCGGCGGTCATTGCACCGTTTACGTTTAGGGCGGTGCGTCCCATATCAATCAGCGGTTCAATGGAAATGAGTAAGCCGACTAATGCTAGCGGTAAGCCCATTGTGGAAAGCACGATGATCGCAGCAAAGGTTGCGCCACCACCCACACCAGCAATGCCAAAGGAAGAAAGGGTTACCACTAAAACGAGGGTCAGCAGAAAATCTAACGACATTGGATCGATCCCCACTGTTGGCGCAACCATTACGGCGAGCATTGCGGGATAAATCCCTGCACAGCCGTTTTGTCCGATTGTCGCCCCGAAAGAAGCCGCAAAATTGGCAATGGCTGAAGGCACATTCAATTTTGATACTTGGGTTTCAATATTCATTGGAATTGTCGCTGCACTTGAACGTGAAGTGAATGCAAACAGCAAGGTTGGAAAGGCTTGTTGATAATAACGAATTGGATTCACTTTCACCAAAGAAAGTAAAATACCGTGCACCACAAACATTAAGAAAATGGCTAAATAAGATGCCACGATAAAGCCGAGCAAATTAAGAATATCCGCAAGATTTGAAGTGGCAACCACTTTTGTCATCAACGCCAATACACCATAAGGGGTAAGACGAATCACCACGCGAACAAGGTTCATCACTAATTTATTCAAACTTTCCACCCCTTGCGATAAGCGATCGGCAAGGTCTTCATTGTCTTGACGAATGCGCAAAATCGCCACGCCTAAAAACGCGGCAAAAATCACCACACTGATAATAGAAGTTGGGTTTGCTCCTGTGAGTTCAGCAAACGGATTTTTCGGAATAAAAGAAAGCAACATTGTCGGCACATTCAAGCCTGCTACTTTTTCTGCTCGTCCAAGTACGCGATCTTGCGCAGCAAGTTCACGATCGCCTGCCACTAGCCCTTCGGCAGAAAGATCAAATAAATTTGCCATTGTAATCCCAATCACCGCTGCGATTGCCGTTGTGATGAGCAGAACAGAAAGCACGCTGACACTGATCTTGCCCAACGAACTTGCCCCTTGCAAGCGTGCCACTGCAGAGAGAATCGATACAAAAACCAGCGGCATTACGATCATTTGTAGTAATCTCACATAACCACTGCCGACAATGCCAATCCAGTTTAAGGTTTCTTTTATCACAGGGGTATTGCTGTCATAAAACAAATGCAATGCGCCACCAAATAATACCCCTAAAATTAACGCCAAAAACACACTATGTGATAGCGTGTGATTTCGGTTAAAGTACCATTTCACGCCGACTAATAAAGCAATAAATATGACTAAATTAATCGTAATATAGCCCCACATCATTGTTGCTCCTTAATGTTTATTACAAATCTTTGATCCTAAGTTTTCACATAATACTGGCTTTTTCTTATTTCTTTCAATAAAAATTTTGCTATATCTTATGCAATTTTAATCTATCATAAGGCTAGCTTTTTGAGAAAAAAGCATTAAAGTTATAGATGTTTACTTTTTATTAACAACTAACAATGAGGTGAACGATGACATCATTAAAAACCCCACCACAAAAGGGAAGCAAGTTTCTGCGCACCATAGAATGGCTTGGTAATGCACTTCCCCACCCTGTAACCCTCTTTATTATTCTTATTGCTTTACTTCTTATTTCTTCTGCTTTAGGCGAATATTTTGGACTTTCCACCCTTGATCCACGTCCCGAAGGGGCGAAAGGTCGTAGCCCTGATGGGGTTATTTATGCCGTCAGTTTACTTAATCAAGAAGGCTTGATAAAAATCCTTACCAATTTAGTGAAGAATTTTACAAGCTTCGCACCGTTGGGAACAGTGCTTGTAGCAATGCTCGGTGTGGGGATTGCAGAAAAATCGGGGTTAATTTCTGCCGCAATGCGTTTAGTGGTATTAAAAGCACCACGCAAACTCACTACACTTGCAGTCGTGTTCGCGGGGATTATGTCGAATATGGCGGCAGAATTAGGCTATCTTGTGCTAATTCCTCTTTCAGCCATTATTTTCCATTCTCTTGGTCGCCACCCGCTTGCAGGTTTAGCCGCCGCTTTTGCAGGGGTATCTGGTGGTTATTCTGCGAATTTATTACTTGGCACAATCGATCCGTTACTGGCTGGGATCACGCAACAAGCTGCACAAATTATCGATCCAAGCTATGTCGTTGGCGCTGAAGCAAACTGGTATTTTATGTGCGCGAGCACCTTTGTGATCGCGATTATCGGCTATATTATTACTGAGAAAATCGTAGAACCACAGTTAGGTGAATACACAGGTTCACTCAGCCAAGAAGAATTGGCTCAACAGCGCTCCGCCGAAGTGTCTCCTTTGGAACGCAAAGGGCTTGTCTTCGCTGGGCTAACTTTCTTACTACTTAGTACATTACTTGCTCTTAGCGTTGTGCCAGAAAATGGTATTTTGCGTAACCCAAGTACAGGGCTAATCACAGGATCACCATTCTTAAAATCTATCGTGGTATTTATTTTCTTACTCTTTGCGATCCCCGGCATTGTTTATGGCGTAGTGGTAAAATCTATCCGTAGCGACAAAGATGTGGTCAATGCAATGGCAGAAATAATGAGCACCCTAGGGCTATATTTGGTTATTATTTTCTTCGCAGCTCAATTTATTGCTTTCTTCAGCTGGACAAATATTGGACAAATTATTGCTGTAAAAGGGGCGACATTGCTCAAAGATCTCGGTTTACACGGCGGGCTATTATTTATTGGCTTTATTTTAATCTGTGCTTTCATTAATTTAATGATCGGCTCTGCCTCGGCACAATGGGCTGTTACCGCCCCAATTTTCGTCCCGATGCTAATGCTGGCAGGCTATGCCCCTGAAGTGATTCAAGGTGCGTATCGCATCGGTGATTCCGTAACCAATATTATTACGCCAATGATGAGCTATTTCGGACTAATTATGGCAACAGTGATCAAATATAAGAAAGATGCAGGCGTAGGCACAATGGTGTCAATGATGTTGCCTTATTCTGTTGCATTCTTAATTGCGTGGTCAGGGCTATTCTTTGTTTGGGTGTTTGTCCTTGGCTTGCCTGTTGGCCCGGGTTCAGCTACCTATTACACGCCATAAGAATAAACTAATAAAACAAAAAGTGCGGTATTTTTTACCGCACTTTTTTCTTCTTCAATATGCTATTTAGGATAATTGACTCTTTCTACTTTGCCCATTTTTTCTGCGCAATTTATTTCTATTTCCACAAGGGTGGCAGGGTAAAAATTTGCAGGATTTCGACCGCACAATTCGCGCACAATATCGCCCACCAAAGGTAAATGAGAAATAATCAGCAAGCTTTCTACCCCATCTTGTGCCAAAACCGTCAAATAATCTCGCACCAAACCTGAATCGCCATAAGGGGTGATAGCGTCCCAAGTTTCTAACTTGGTTTGCAGTTGATTTTGGAACGCTAAATTAACTTGCTCAAAGGTTTGTTGCGCGCGCAGATAAGGACTAACTAGCACTTTATCAAATTCGGCATTAATGGAATGTAACCATTGCCCTTGCTGATAAGATTGCTGTTTACCATTTTCTGTGAGCGGTCTTGCACTGTCTGATGGGGCGATGGTCTGCGCCTCACCGTGTCGCATTACAAAAATTTTCATATCACTACTCTATTTTCAATGAAAAGCAACGAATTAATGAGAAGAAAAGAAGCTAAAAACTCGCTTCTTTTACACCGCACTTTTCAATTTATTTAGTTTGCACGCACCGCTTCGGCAATTTCTTCTGCACATTGTTGTGCAAGCTCGCCGTCTTCGCATTCTACCATTACACGAATTAGCGGCTCGGTGCCTGATTTTCTTAATAAAATACGACCTTTGCCCGCTAAGCGTTTTTCCACTTCTGCGGCTACGGCTTTCACTTGTTCGCTTTCTAATGGATTGCTGCCACCTGCGAAACGAACATTAATTAACACTTGTGGGAATAACTGCACCGCACTGGCTAATTCATTAAGGGATAAGCGATGTTCTACCATTGCCGCTAACACTGCAAGGGAAGCGATAATTCCGTCCCCTGTGGTATTTTTATCAGCAATAATGATATGCCCTGAGTTTTCACCGCCAAGCTGCCAGCCTTTTTCTTGCATTTGCTCTAACACATAACGATCGCCCACATTGGCACGCACGAACGGAATCGCTAATTCTTTTAAGGCAAGTTCAAGGCGCATATTACTCATTAATGTACCAACCACGCCGCCTTTTAGTTTGCCTGCACGCAAGGCTTCACGGGCGATGATAAATAAAGCTTGGTCGCCGTCCACTTTATTACCAAGGTGATCCACTAAGATTAGGCGGTCGCCATCGCCATCATAGGCTAAACCAATATCTGCTTTGGTTTCTAACACTTTGTCTTGTAAGGCTTTAATGTCGGTCGCGCCGCATTTTTCATTGATATTCATTCCATTTGGCTGCGTGCCAATTTCGATCACTTCTGCGCCTAATTCACGCATTACATTCGGGGCAATATGGTAGGTTGCGCCGTTCGCGCAATCCACCACGATTTTGTAATTTTCTAAGCTTAAATGGGCTGGGAAGGTGCTTTTACAAAATTCAATATAACGCCCTGCCGCATCGTTAATACGGCTTGCACGTCCAAGTTGTGCGGATTCCACACAATCCATTGGCTGTTCTAACATTGCTTCAATGGCTTCTTCTACATCATCAGGCAATTTTGTACCTTGCGTGGAGAAAAATTTGATTCCGTTATCATAATAAGGATTATGGGAAGCGGAAATCACAATGCCCGCTTCTGCACGGAAAGTGCGGGTTAAATAAGCAATAGCAGGGGTTGGCATTGGCCCTGTAAAGGCGGCTGAAAGCCCTGCTGCGGCTAAACCAGCTTCAAGGGCAGATTCCAACATATAGCCCGAAATGCGGGTATCTTTACCAATTAATACGGTGCCGTAACCCTGCGTTGCTAGCACTTTTCCTGCTGCCCAACCAAGTTTAAGGACGAAATCAGGGGTAATTGGTGAAGTTCCTACTTTTCCACGCACACCATCAGTGCCGAAATATTTGCGTTCTGCCATTTGTATTCCTTTTTATGTTTTATGGTTAAAAATCATTAAGTTAAGTGATTATGCCATTTGCGTGGCTTGCCAAATTTTTAATGCATCAGCGGTGGGCGCAACATCGTGTACGCGCACAATTTTGGCGCCATTTATCACCGCAATTAATGCGGCGGCAACACTGCCCACAATACGCTCATCAACAGGTTTATCTAACACGGCGCCAATCGTTGATTTACGCGAAATGCCTGCTAATACTGGATAATCTTGGGTAAATTTTGCTAGTTGTTGCAATAATTGATAATTATGTTGCACGGTTTTACCAAAGCAAAAACCCAGATCCCAAATAATGTTTTCCTTTTTCATTCCTGCAGCCAAACAAAGTGCGGTGCGATTTTCGAGAAAATTTAGCACCTCTTGCACCACATTTTCATAATGAGGATTTTGTTGCATTGTGCGCGGCTGCCCTTGCATATGCATTATGCAGGTGGGCAAGGCTAACTGCACGGCGGTTTGTAGCGCATTGGGTTCGGTTAAAGCACGGATATCATTAATGAAATCCATTCCAACTTTGGCACTTTCCGCCATTACTTGCGCCTTAGACGTATCCACGGAAATCCAACAATCGAAGCGTTTTCTCACGGCTTCCACCATTGGCACAACACGCTCTAATTCTTGCTCAAGGCTGACTTCTTCTGCCATTGGACGCGTGGATTCACCGCCAATGTCGATAATAGTTGCCCCTTCATTAAGCATTTTTTCCACTTGAAATAAGGCTTTATCACGGTCAAAAAACAGACCGCTATCAGAAAAAGAATCTGGCGTGAAATTTAAAATCCCCATAATTTGGGGCTGAGCTAGGGAAAGGGTTTTATTATTGGCTTGTAACTTCATAATCTTTTGTTTTGCATCAAAGTGCGGTCAATTATAGCGAAATATTTGTGTAAACAAAATATAAACATTTTGTCGCGCTGAAATCATAATTCACTTATACTGACGAGCAAATAACCAAGAGGAAATCAAAATGAACAAAACAGTTTTAGCTTTAAGTTTTAGTGCGATTTTTTTACTGTCTGCTTGTGATGATAAACAAGTGGCTGAATTACAACAAAAATTGCAACAAGCTGAAAAAATGCAACAGAGCCAACAGCAAGAAATTAACCAATTACAAAATGAGCTGAATGCACAGAAATCCTTATTCCCTGCATTGCAAGTGGAAATTTTTCCGCTCTTCCAAAAAGAAGAAACATTAACCCTAAAAAACACTGACAGCACAGCAACCATCAAGGTTTCAGTAAGTATGCCTGAAACCCATATTGAATGGCTTGACGAATTGCTTCGCCAATATTGGGGGCGATATACTCAAAATGAGAAAGCCGATGGTGAACAAAAACCTAGCCGAATGACTAAAGAGCAGTTGCGTCAAGGCATAGAACAAATTTATAAGGATTATCACGAAGAAAGTTTGACCGTAGGAACGATAGGCAAGGAATTTTCCATTTCACCTTACTATTTAGGGCAACGCCAAAACTGGGTGGGATTTCGGGTTGATAACTATACTTATGAGGGCGGTGCACACGGGCTTGGGTGGACTGATTATCTCAATATTGATGTACAACAAAAAACCTTAATCACTCTGGAAAAAGTAGTTTCTCAAGAAAATCAGCCTACATTACGCAATGTTTTATGGAAAGTTTATACACAAAATCTTGAACAAGGCGAAGAGCCTTTTACTTCCCTAGAGGATTTTTATATTTCACCTGAATTTTATTTTGACCAAGAAGGAATCCATTTTGTTTATCCACCTTATGCACTTAATTCTTATGCAGAAGGAAAAAGAACGTTGGATTTATATTGGGGGCAAACAGAAATTGATCTACTCAATCCTGAATATGTGAAACCTTGGCTTAAATAAACGAGTAAATAAAAAAAGTGCCTCATTAGAGGCACACTCGGAAAGCAAAATATGACCATCAGGCTATTAAAATAGCACTTGTTATGGCATAAATAATACGCAAGTCATTTTCAATAAGCAAAGAGTAATATTCAAATTTGTGAAGTAATTCACGGTTTTACCCAATAAAAAATTAATCTAAAAAAAACCGCACTTATATAAGTGCGGTGTAAATTTCATTAATTTTCTTCTTTATGACGCGCTGCAACTTCAGCTAATAAAGTTTGTAATTCACCTTGTTGATACATTTCTAAAATAATATCACAGCCACCAATTAGCTCACCTTCCACCCATAATTGTGGGAAGGTTGGCCAGTTTGCATAAGCGGGTAGCTCTGCACGAATATCTGGATTTTGCAAAATATCCACATAGCCAAAAGGTACTTTGCAATTCATTAGGGCTTCTACCGCTCTTGCAGAGAATCCACAAGAAGGGAATTTCGGTGAGCCTTTCATATAAATAAGAATAGGGTTTTCAGCAATTTGTTTTTTAATACGTTCTAAGGTTTCCATAATTATCCTCGTTTTGAATTAAGTGGGCTGATTGTAGCATAAGGGGCCTGAGATACCAATAACCCGAGTATAATAATCGGGTATTACCAACTTCCACCAGCACCACCGCCACCGAAGCCACCGCCGCCAAAGCCTCCACCTGAGCCGCCCCCAAAACCACCAAAGCCACCGCCAGAGCCAAAGCCCCCACCAAATCCACCGCTACGGCGTCTGCGAACAGGGGGCTGGCGGAAAATTTGTCCATTGTGATTATTAGTAGGGCTGATATAAGGCGTTCTACGCCAACTTAGTTCGCCAAACAGTACAAATAAGACAAAAATACTGATCATTATGATTGGAATATATTGTGTCCAATCATCATCTTCTGTTTGAGCCGCGTCATATTCCCCTTTGCTTGCGGCAATGATGTAATCCAATCCACGATCAATACCTAGCATATAATGCCCTTGCTTAAAGGCTGGCGTAATCACATTGCGTATCACTCGAGAAAGAAAAGCATCAGGCAACGCACCCTCAAGCCCCTGTCCTGTGGCAATAAAAATCTTGCGATCATTTATGGCGATCAACATTAATACACCATTATTAAGCTGTTTACGCCCAATTCCCCATTTGTCGCCCAATTCAAAGCTATATTGTGCAATATCATAATTCCCTGTGGTTGGAATTAACACCACCGCAATTTGCGAGCTGGTTTCTTTAGAATAAGCAATGAGCTTATTTTCCAAAAGCTGTTTTTCCGATGGAGTGAGCGTTTTGGTATAGTCATTCACATAATGAAAAGGATTAGGCGGTGGTGGGAAATTGACCGCGCTTGCACTTAAACTCAAAAAAACAAGCAAAAAAACGACCGCACTTTTCATTAGCTTAATCATTAATAATCACCTCATTATCAAGCTCATTACGATCATTTGGCTGAATAGGAAAATATTGCGCCAAAACTTGAGCAATATTATCAATAATATTGACAACGCCTTCAGTATAAACCTTTTGGCTAAAATGATTTGTCATTTCAGTGCATTGCGCTTGCCAAAAGTTTTCCCCGACATACTGATGAATACCTTCATCACCAATTATGGCACATTGATGATCCTTATAGGCAATGTAGATCAACACGCCATTACTCGCCTCTGTGGCTGTCATTTCTAACTTCTGGAAAACAGATAAGGCTTGCTCAAGGACTGAGTTTGATGACTTTGGAATGTGACGTTCAATATA
This sequence comes from Avibacterium gallinarum, assembly GCF_002921135.1. Classification (GTDB taxonomy): domain Bacteria; phylum Pseudomonadota; class Gammaproteobacteria; order Enterobacterales; family Pasteurellaceae; genus Avibacterium; species Avibacterium gallinarum. The sequence goes on from NZ_PQVJ01000007.1 coordinate 92,153, forward strand.
AACGCGCAACTCTGCCGAAGTTTGTTGTTCGAGGCGAACAATTGCCGCCTCGATTTGCTTTTTATCAAAAGGGATTCTTGAAAATAGCGCCATAATAGACTGCTCTTAGTTAAAACTTACAACAGGCGCGTTTTCAGATCCTACTGCAGATTTGAAGTAAGGTTTTTCTTTGAAACCAAAAATCATCGCCGCTAATTTTGTTGGGAACTGACGAATTTTTTGGTTATATTCACGAGCCGCTTCATTAAATTTATCACGCGCCACATTAATGCGATTTTCCGTGCCTTCTAATTGTGCTTGTAAATTCATAAAGCCTTCATGTGCTTTAAGATCTGGATATTTTTCTACGGTAACCAATAGGCGAGATAAGGCCGATCCCACAGAATTTTGTTGTTGTTGGAATTGTGCAAGCTGTTCTTCTGTCATATTGCTTGGATCAATTTTTGTTTGGCTCGCTTTTGCACGCGCTTCCATTACACCTGTTAAGGTTTCTTTCTCAAAATTAGCCTGACCTTTTACGGTATTCACGATGTTTGGAATGAGATCTGCACGGCGTTGATATTGCGATTCAACATTTGCCCATACGGAATCAATTTTTTCTTCCGCTTGCACTAAACCATTGTAGCTTGTCATTAGTGTGAAACCTGCGATCACAGCCACGATTAGCACAATAATCCACTTTTTCATTTTCTTTTCCTTAACGATAAAATGATGAGATAACAAAAGACCTAAACTTTCGTTTAGGTCTTTTTTCATAAACTTATCAAAGTATTAACGAAAAATTATTCGTTACCTTTAACAGCGATTTCTACGCGACGGTCATCAGCTAAACAAGCGATTAATGCTTTACGACCTTTAACTGCGTCACATTTAGTGCCAGTTACTGGGTTAGCTTCACCGTAACCTGTTGCAGAGATAGCGTTTTGAGAAACACCTTTAGATACTAAGTAGTTAGCAACAGTTTCTGCACGACGTTGTGATAATTTTAAGTTAGATGCTTCTGAACCGATACGGTCAGTGTAACCAGCTACTGCAACGTTTGCAGATTTTAATTGAGCGATTTCACCGTAGATACCATCTAATGTGCTTTGTGCTTCTGGACGTAAGTTAGATTTACCGAATGCGAAAGTTACATCAGAGCTTAACGCAAAAGTTTTAGAAACAACTTTAGGCGCTACAACTGGTGCACCTTGACCGAAACGGTAAGATAAACCTGCGCTTACAGAACCGATGTTTGGTGTGTAATCTACACGTTTACCGTTTTGCTCTAAACGACCAACACCGTTAACCCATTGATATTCAACGCGTAATGCTAACTCTGGTAATGATGGAAGGTTATATTCTAAACCACCAGCAAATACTGGAGATACTTTTAAGCTGTGCGCATCTTCACCAAGAAGAGTTGTTGTACCTTTCTTATTTTTGTAGTCAGAACGGATTAATGCCGCGCCTACACGACCATAAACATCTAAACCTTCTAATACTGGGTAGCTTGCTTTTAAGCTTAAGTGTGCACCGTGGTTAGTATGTTTAGCAACTGTTTTACCAGCTTTACGAAGTTTAGCACGACCAAAGTCATCGTAACCTAACTCAACAGCGAAGTTATCAGTAATTTGGTAACCACCGAATACACCATAAGTTACAGAATTACGTAAAACACCGTAGGTAGCATTGTTATCTAAACGGCCATAACCATCGTGGAAAGATGCCCAACCCGCTTTTGCACCAGCATAGAACGTATTTGCTTGTGGTGCAGCTTGTGCTACTGATGCAGCAGTTAAACCAGCGATAGCTAATGCGATTGCAGTTTTTTTCATTTGGATGATCCTCTATTTAGTCATCAATAAATTTAAAATGAAAGTTTCATTTAGTATCAGTTGCCAAATGAAACCTAAACACAATAATGTGTGTACGTTGATCTTAAACTTTTTTTACAAAAAAACAAACTTTTTTTATAAAATGAACCCATAGTTTATGGCTAAGTTTAATCTTATAAGTATTTAGAGAACGATATTTCCTCTATTCCTACTTTGCTTTTACGTCAATCTAATCAGATCGGACCTATTCAAAGCGAATATATTATCAGCTTGAAAAAATAGAAAATCAAACGATTTTTCTCTTTTTAGCTCAAAATTCATACAAACACTTACTATTTCAGATTATTTTTTAAGCAGAAATAGATCTATTTTCTCGTTTCACCTTACCGAAAAAACAAATTTGATCCCTTTCTTTCGATGAAAGGATCGTAACAATATGCTAAAATCTCGCCATTCTGTTAATCATTATATGAGTAATAAAATGCTACCACGTCTATCTGATATTCCACAGCTTTCACCTTTAGTTTCTGATTATTTAACAGAACTCAAGCGCCAACATTTTACAGGCGATATTGCTTCAAGCTATGCGGATCGCTTAAGTCTTGCAACGGATAACAGTGTTTATCAGCAACTGCCACAAGCCATTTTATTCCCTAAGAATACGGCAGATGTGGTGCGCCTCACTAAATTAGCTCAAAAAGAAAAATACCTTTCGCTCACCTTTACCCCACGCGGCGGCGGTACAGGCACCAATGGGCAAGCCTTAAATAATAATATTATTGTGGATCTTTCGCGTTATATGACGAAAATTCTTGAACTCAATGTACAAGAACGTTGGGTGAAAGTGCAAGCCGGCGTGGTAAAAGATCAACTGAATCAATTTTTGAAACCTTATGGGTTGTTTTTCTCGCCTGAATTATCCACCAGTAACCGTGCGACCCTAGGAGGAATGATCAACACCGATGCCTCAGGGCAAGGCTCATTGCGGTATGGCAAAACCTCCGATCACGTTTTAGGTTTGCGTGCCGTCTTAATCGATGGCGAAGTGATTGACACCCACGCGCTGAAAACCGCAGATTTCGAGCAATCATTACAGCAACAACCGCTTTCTCAGCGCAACCGTCATTTACATCAAGAAATTTTCCAGCGTTGCCAACAAAAACGCCCTGAGATCTTGCGTGATTTGCCACAGCTTAATCGCTTTTTAACGGGTTACGATCTCAAAAATGTATTTAATAATGATGAATCAGAATTTAACCTTTCACGCATTTTAACAGGTTCAGAGGGCTCGCTCGCGTTTATTTGTGAAGCGACTTTAGATCTCACGCCAATCCCACAATATCGCACATTAATTAATATAAAGTACCGCTCTTTTGATGCCGCGTTGCGTAACGCACCTTTTATGCTCAAAGCCAATGCCCTTTCAGTGGAAACCGTGGATAGCAAAGTGCTAAACCTTGCCAAACAAGACATCATTTGGCACTCCGTGAGCGATCTGTTGACTGAAGATCAAGAAAACCCCATTCTTGGCTTGAATATTGTGGAATATGCCGGCAACAGCAAAGCCCTGATTGAAAAACAAGTGGCACAACTTTGCGCCCAGCTTGATGAGAAAATTGCGCAAAATCAAGATGATATTATCGGCTATCAAGTTTGCAGCGACTTGCCTTCCATTGAGCGTATTTATGCGATGCGTAAAAAAGCCGTGGGTTTACTGGGGAATGCGAAAGGTGCGGCCAAACCCATTCCTTTTGTGGAAGATACCTGCGTACCGCCTGAACATCTTGCCGATTACATCAGTGAATTTCGTGCGCTGCTTGATGCCCATCACTTAGAATACGGAATGTTTGGCCACGTTGATGCTGGCGTGCTACACGTTCGCCCTGCCCTTGATTTATGCGACAAAGAACAAGTGAAACTGTTCAAAGACATTTCCGATCAAGTGGCAGATCTCACGCACAAGTACGGCGGACTAATTTGGGGCGAACACGGCAAAGGAATGCGCTCGCAATATGGCGAAACCTTTTTCACGCCTGAATTATGGCAAGAACTGCGTTATATCAAAACCCTATTCGATCCGCAAAATCGCCTAAATCCGGGCAAAATTTGCACCGCACTTGACAGCGAACAAGCGCTTTACTCTATCCTATCGCCAATGCGCGCGGATCAAGATCGCCAAATTCCAATTCAAATGAAAGCAGAATTTTCTGGCGCAATAAACTGCAACGGCAATGGTTTATGCTTTAATTTTGACCTAAACAGCACAATGTGTCCGTCAATGAAAGTGAGCAAAAATCGCTTGTTTTCACCGAAAGGACGTGCAGCGATGGTGCGTGAATGGCTGCGTTTACTGGCTAATCAAAACATTTCTGCCGATCAATTAGATTTTCGCCAAAGCCAAATGAAACTCAGCGATTTTGTAGCTAAAATTCGCCACAGCTTGCAAAAAGCGCGTGGCGAATATGATTTTTCTCACGAAGTGAAAGCTGCGATGGATACCTGTCTTTCGTGCAAAGCCTGCGCAAGCCAATGTCCGATAAAAATTGATGTGCCGAGTTTCCGTGCCAAGTTCTTGCATTTTTATCATCAACGTTATGCTCGCCCAATCAAAGATTATGTGGTGTCAAATGTGGAACTGGTTGCGCCTTATATGGCAAAAGCACCGAAATTTTTTAACTTTTTCACCGCGGCCAAAATCACCCAACCGCTGGCACAAAAAGCCTTAGGAATGGTGGATTTGCCTTTATTAAGCCAACCGAATTTGCAACAGCAATTAGTCGCCCTTAACTATCAAGGTTTGCGTTTAGAACAGCTAGAAAACTTAAGCGAAACCGAAAAGCAAAATATGCTGCTTATCGTACAAGATCCTTTCACCTCTTATTATGATGCCAAAGTAGTGGCGGATTTTGTGGCGCTAACCCAAAAGCTCGGCTATCGACCAATTTTGTTGCCATTCAAACCCAATGGAAAAGCACAGCATATCAAAGGGTTTCTCACTCGCTTTGCCAAAACGGCGAAAAATCAAGCAGAATTTTTAAATCGAATGGCGAAGTTAGGCCTGCCTTTAGTGGGTGTAGATCCTGCTATTGTGCTGTCTTACCGTGATGAATATCGTGAAATTTTGGGCGCAGAATGTGGTGATTTCCAAGTGCTTACCGCCCATCAATGGCTAAAAAATCAACTCCATTCTGAGCAATTCGCACAGGGAATAAAAAATTCACAAAAAAACCACCGCACTTTGCCAGAAGATCAACAGTGGCATTTATTCCCTCACTGTACTGAATCTACAGGGCTGCCAAATAGTCCTAAAGAATGGCAAGAAATCTTCGCTGCCTTTGGGCAACCATTACAAGTGGAAACCGTGGGCTGCTGCGGAATGGCTGGCACATTCGGTCACGAAACACAACATATTGCAATGTCGAAAGCCATTTATGCTAGCTCGTGGGAGAAAAAATTGGCAGGTAAAAATCCTGATTACTGCCTTGCCACAGGCTATTCTTGCCGCAGCCAAGTGAAACGCTTGGAAAAATGGCAACCAAAACACCCAGTGCAAGCCCTCTTAACCTTACTTAACTAGAATAAAACAATGAAAATTTGGAAAAAACACTTTACCTTAGAACAACTTAATCAATTTAACGCCCATTGTGCCGTGGCCCATTTAGGCATTCAATTTAGCGCCCAAGGGGACGATTGGCTAGAAGCCACAATGCCTGTTGATCAGCGCACCACTCAACCAATGGGCTTTTTACACGGCGGAATTTCTGCAGCGTTGGCGGAAACCGTTGCGTCAATGGCAGGGTTTTGCTGCGTGGAAGAAAAGCAAGCAGTGGTTGGATTAGAGATTAACGCCAGCCATCTTCGCCCTGTGCGTGAAGGCGTGGTAACCGCCAGAGCCACCCCTATTCGTTTAGGCAAAACCACCCAATTTTGGCAAATTGACATTAAAGATCAAGCGGATAAACTATGCTGCTTTGCAAAACTCACATTAAGCGTGGTGAATCAATGAACAGACAAAAAATCGGCGTCATTCTTGCCAATTTAGGCACGCCAGACTCCCCTGAACCCAAAGCCCTTTCACGCTATTTATGGCAATTTCTCACCGACCCACGCGTGGTAGATCTGCCCCGCTGGCAATGGTGGCCACTATTAAAGTGCGTAATTTTGCCTCGCCGTTCCAGACGTGTGGCAGAAACCTACCGCAGTGTTTGGACAGAACAAGGCTCGCCATTATTAGTGATTTCAAAACAGCAACAACAGAAATTACAGCACTATTTCGATCAACAAGGCATTAATGCTCTTGTGGAAATTGGAATGACTTATGGCAATCCTTCAATGCAAAGTGCGGTGGAAAATTTGCTCAAAAATCAAGTGGATAAAATCATTGTGCTACCGCTTTATCCGCAATACAGCAGCACCACAACGGCGGCAGTGTTGGACTGTTTTGCCCAAGCATTAAAATCCATTCGTGGGCTTGTGCCGTTTGAGTTTATTCATTCGTATCATCTTGACGAACAATATATTGATGCGCTTGCACAATCCATCAAAGCCAAAATGAAACCTGATGAATTCCTGCTCTTTTCCTACCACGGTATTCCATTGCGTTATGAGCAAGAAGGGGATTATTATCGCGAGCATTGCAAACAAACCACCATCGCCGTGGTTGATCGCCTTGGCTTAAAAGAAAACCAATGGCAACTTTGCTTTCAATCTCGTTTCGGCCGTGAAGAATGGCTGCAGCCTTATACAGATCATTTTTTACAAAATGCCACAAAAAACCAAGGCATTGAAAAAATCGCCGTCATCTGCCCCGGTTTCTCTGCGGATTGTTTAGAAACGTTGGAAGAAATTGAAGTAGAAAACCGCGAAATTTTCCTGCATAACGGCGGAAAATCGTTCCAATATATCCCAGCCCTTAACGCAGAACCCGCTCACATTGAAATGATGGCGGAATTAATTAAGAAGAAAATATAGAAAAAAATGCCTAGATGAATGTCTAGGCATTTTGCTAAATTTTTCTAAAAATTAGACCGCACTTTCGTTTTTCACTCAAACCATAATTACGCCCAGTTTTTCTTTTTAGAAGTTTTACCAATGCCTGGGTTGAAGCTATTGGTCGGATCTAATTTTTGGTAGAACGCTTTCAATTCAGGTTTCGCTTCATACAAATGCCCTACGTTATGTTCCGCTGGGTATTGCGCGCCACGTTTATCAAGCAAGGCTAACATTTCGTGTTCGATTTCTTCCCAATCGTAGCCTTTTTTCACTAAATAATCTTGGTGGAACACATAGCACATAAAATGGCCGTAATAGAGTTTATGAATTAATTTATTTTCTAACTCGGCAGGCAATTTCTCAAACCAATCTTGATCGTTACGGCGTAAAGCAATATCCAATGCCACAATTTCTTCCACTTCAGGTTCGTGAATGGCACGATAACGAATGGCAGCGGAAGCAACAGCAAAACGATGCAACATTGCAGCTTGGGTTTCTTCTGGGCTACATTCAAAATATGCCCCTTTGGATTTATCTGCAAATAGGCTTTGCAAATATTCTCTTGCTTCTTTCACGCCTTCCCCACCCATTTTTAAGATTAAGTGATGTTCATATTGATCACGATAATCTCTCAAACTTTGTGGCAAATGTTGTGGCAGCAATTTAGACACAAATTGCAATGCTTTGTCACTGAGATGATTTGGTAAAAACGCGAATTTTTTCATTAGGCGATCGGCTTTGGCTTTGAGTGCAAATAATTTTGGTAAACGGTGCGTACCAAAACGTTTAATCACCCAGAACGTATCTTTTCCATATTCAGCGGCAATATCAAAGGCATCACGATGAATATATTCACCCGATACCGGCAAACTGCTAAATTCAGCTAAGATATGGCGGCGAATGTCGGTTAAAACTTGGGTATCATTTGTGCCGATATAAAACACCGCACTTTCTTTATCTTGCGGGAACGTATCCAAACGTACAGCAAACACGCCCAATTTTCCTGCACTGCCTGAAGCCTCATAATGGCGATTCGGATCGGCATTAAAACGTGCAGGTGTGTCCGCATCAATTTGGCGAACGTGGTGGCAATAATCGTGATCGTGTCCTTTACCACAATCAAGATGAATGTCTTTACGCTGATAACGTCCTTCTTGCAAGTTAGTCAGAATTTCTTCTGGGCTATCACCTAAATCAATACCAAGATTGTTGATGAGGTGCAATTCGCCGTTCTCATCTAACTGTGCGTACAGTGCCATTTCCGTATAAGCTGGTCCACGTTGCACCAATGCTCCACCTGAATTGTTACAAATTCCGCCAATTACCGAAGCGCCAATACAAGACGAACCGATAACGGAATGTGGCTCACGTTTATATTCTTTCAGCAATAATTCCAAATCGTTTAGGCGCGAACCAGCAAAGCACACCACTTGTTCCGCATTATTAATAGGCTGAATGCCCGTCATTCGCATTGTATTGATAAGCACAATATCGCGCTCATAATCATTGCCTGCAGGAGTTGATCCGCCCGTAAGCCCTGTATTTGCTGCTTGAGAAATCACGATCACATCGGCTGCAACACAAGCTTTTAATACTTGCCAATATTCTAATAATGATCCGGGGCGCACCACGGCTAGCACTTTTCCTTGTCCGAAGCGGTAGCCTGTAGTGTATTCTTCCGCTTTTAGCGGATCGGTAATAAGATATTTAGGTGTAACAATTTGCGCTAATTGCGTAATTAATTGAGTGGCTGACATTGAGATCCCCTTGTAAAAATAACAATAATTTAACATTTACTATAAAAGGGATAAAAAGAAATTTCAACTAAAGAAAAAGCCCACCTTACTCGTGGGCTAGAAAAATGAATATTACAGATTAGAAACTATACCCCAATCCCATAAAGAATACGAATGGATTAAGTTTTACATCGACTTCGTGCGCAGCACCTAAGGCTTTGAATCTCGCTGTAGTTTTGATTTGCGTGTACCACATTGCGGTGTTCAAATAAAGGTTATCCGCTAATTTAATATCAATCCCCGCATTCACGACTGGAGCAAAAGAATGTTTTTTCACTTGTAAATCAGTTACCCCAGAGTGAGTGGATTTTGCACTGAAGAATCTGGTGTAATTTAAACCTGCACCAATATAAGGACGCGAATTTGCGTTTTTATCTAAGAAATAATATTGCACATACAAACTTGGTGGAAGTTGTTTAAGTTTAGCAACTTGTCCTAAATTTAAACCTGCCGCAGGAACATTTGCTTTAATCTTATGTGAAAATGGTGTTGCACCCAATAATTCCACGCCAATATTGTCTGTAAGCATATAAGTCGCGGTTAGCCCTAATTGTGCATTATCACTTACTTTCAAATTAACATCTATTGGTGTTTTAGTGTGAGAATCAGAATTTGCGCTCACAAACACACCACCTGCTCTTAATAATACATCTCCGCTTTGATGTGCATTGGCAGAAGTGGCTACAAAAAGACTTGCTAAACCTAGTGCAATCAGTGTTTTTTTCATAAAAAGTACCTCTATAGTTAATATCCTTACAAACTTTGTGTATTTTACACGTTGCGAAATATACCACTAAATAGTTATCGCTTTTGTGATATAGCTCAAATTTTTTAAATTTTTGTTAAAAAAATTGAAAAATTTATTTACCGCACTTTTCATTTTGTTTAACAATAGAGAAAATTTGATCTAACACAAAATTAAGCGTTGTAACTCAAAAGCCATTATGCGTAACAAGATAGGGTTTCAGCAAAGGAAAGGGCAATGCTTAGCGACTTATTGTATAATATCGCAATGATTTTTAACTGGAAGCAAACTAATGAACATTAATTTTACTCAAATTTTTCAAGATTGTTGGAATTTTATGCGTAATCAAAAGAAGATTACCCAGCAATTTATCTTTTTCTTTTTTATTAGCTCGTTAATCTTCTATTTTCTTTTAAGCGCGGTCGTGCCGATGCCTGAAATCAGCCAAGCCAGTGGGCAAAATTTGCCTTTGCCAAGCAATATCAGCGCAGAATTTTTGGTAATTGGTGTGGCGCAACAGCTAGTTAGCCTATTTATTTCTTCTTGGGGGATTCTCACATTTCACCGCATTAGCATTCAGCAGCAAAATCCGTTAAATCAAAATCCCTTAAACCAAAGTGCGGTACTAACGTTGCAACGTTTTGCGGGCGTGGTGGCAATTAGTGTGATTGGATTTATTCCCTTGATGATTGGCGTGGTAGAAAGCCTGTTTGCCATTTTGCAAGGACAATCCCCTTCAATTCTCTCTTTGGTGGCAATGTTGCTTGGCTTTTTTATTTTTGTGCGCTTAAGCCTCGCTTCTACGGAATATCTGATTCAGCCCGTGGGCATTATGCAAGCCTTGAAAAATAGCTGGTTAAGTGGCGTGAAACGCGCTGCGCCATTGTTTATTTATTGTTTGTTAATTTATGTGGTACTGCCGTTTGTGGTAAGACGCATTTCTTCATTGAGCGATAACCTTGTTTTTGATGTGGTAATGTTATTTTTAAGCGCTGCGGTTGGCGTGTTTTCGTTACTTTTCACTTATCGCTTTTACACCTTATTTATGCGCAAGGATCAACAATAATGAAACAAATTTTAGAATTTATACCGCTCTTAGTTTTTTTTGCTGTTTATAAACTAGTCGGCATTCGTGAAGCGGCCATCGCCTTGATTATTGCGACAATCATTCAGCTTGTGGTGCTGAAACTGAAATACGGCAAAATTGAAAAACAACAGCTCATTATGGGAAGTGCGGTGGTTTTTTTTGGTGCTTTATCCGCTTATTTCAACGAATTAGAATTTTTAAAATGGAAAGTAACGGTAGTTTATGCCTTGTTTGCCTTGGCATTAATCATCAGCCAAGTGATTTTTAAGAAACCGCTCATTCAGCAATTATTAGGTAAAGAAATTCAACTGCCCGATGCCGTTTGGAATAAATTAAATCTAGGCTGGGCAGGATTTTTTCTGTTTTGTATGATCCTAAATATCATCATCAGCCAATATTTTTCCGATGATCTTTGGGTGGATTTCAAAACCTTCGGCATTATTGGACTCAGCCTTGTTGCAACAGTCGCGACAGGCGTTTATATTTATCGTTATCTTCCAAAAACAGAGAATAAAGAACAATAGGAAAACATTATGTCTGCATTTATTGAAACCAAAACGGGCCGCCAATCACAAGGCACATTGTTATTACGCACCCTTGCGATGCCTTCTGATACCAATGCCAACGGCGATATTTTCGGTGGTTGGATTATGTCGCAAATGGATATGGGCGGTGCAATTTTAGCCAAAGAAATTGCGCACGGCCGTGTGGTTACCGTGGCGGTGGATAGTATGACCTTTATCCGCCCGATTTCTGTGGGCGATGTGGTATGTTGCTACGGCCGCTGCGTGAAAGTGGGACGCACTTCATTGCAAATTAAAATTGAAGTGTGGGCGAAAAAAGTATCCAGCGAACCCATTGGTGAACGCTATTGCGTAACCGAAGCCGTATTCAGCTTTGTTGCAGTAGATAGCAACGGACGACCGCGTGTTGTTCCAAGAGAAAATAACCCAGAGCTAGAAAAAGCCCTTGCGTTAATTGATGAAGCCTAAAAAAGGAGAAACTATGTATTACGTTATTTTTGCTCAAGACAAACCCAATACCCTTGCTCAACGCCTTGCGGTGCGTGAACAACATCTTGCACGTTTAAAACAATTACAAGCAGAAAACCGCCTTTTAACTGCAGGCCCAAATCCTGCCATTGATGACGAAAACCCCGGTGAAGCTGGATTTACTGGCTCAACAGTAATCGCCCAATTTGACAGCCTTGAAGCAGCACAACAATGGGCAAGCCAAGATCCTTATGTGGAAGCAGGCGTTTATGGCGAGGTGATTATTAAGCCATTTAAGAAAGTTTTCTAAGCAAAAAATCGCAAAAATTCTCTCAAAAAACACCGCACTTTTCTTGTTTAACGTAAGAAAGTGAAAACAAGAAAAGTGCTACCCCTAACGATAAAAGCAATAAGAGGAAACACAATGTCAAACTTTCTACAAAATTACCAAAAACATATTGATGAACGTGCGGCACAAGGTGTTGTACCAAAACCATTAGATGCCGAACAAACCGCACAGCTTATCGAATTATTAAAAAATCCCCCTGCTGAGCAAGCCGATTATCTCCTTGAGCTTTTTAAAACCCGCGTGCCAGCAGGGGTGGACGAAGCAGCTTATGTCAAAGCGTCCTTCCTTGCTGCAATTGTCAATGGCACGGCCCATTCGCCATTGATTAGCCCAGAAAGTGCGGTGCAAATTTTGGGTACAATGCAAGGCGGTTATAATATTGAACCCTTGCTACAAGCCCTTGATAATGAAGCCCTTGCCCCTTATGCCGTCAGCGCCCTTTCTTCTACCCTTTTAATGTTCGATAATTTCTACGATGTAGAACAACGTGCCAAACAAGGCAATCCTTACGCGCAACAAATTCTTGAATCTTGGGCGAATGCAGACTGGTATTTATCACGTCCAAAATTAGATGAAAAGATCACCGTTACCGTATTTAAAGTGTCGGGCGAAACCAACACAGACGATCTTTCCCCTGCGCAAGATGCGTGGTCGCGTCCTGATATTCCTTTGCACGCCTTAGCAATGCTGAAAAATGAACGAGAAGGCATTCAGCCTGATGACGCTGGCAACATTGGGCCAATTCAACAAATTAATGCGTTAAAAGAAAAAGGCTATCCGCTTGCTTATGTGGGCGATGTGGTCGGCACAGGTTCATCACGCAAATCTGCCACTAACTCGGTGCTATGGTTTATGGGGGAAGATATTCCTTACATTCCGAATAAACGTGCAGGTGGCGTGGTATTAGGCGGAAAAATTGCCCCTATTTTCTTCAACACCTTAGAAGACGCGGGGGCATTGCCAATTGAAGTGGACGTTAGCAAGCTTAATATGGGCGATGTCATTGATATTTACCCATACCAAGGCAAAATCTGCAAACACGATAGCGATGAAGTTTTGGCTGAATTTAGCTTAAAAACCAATGTGTTATTAGATGAAGTACGCGCAGGCGGACGTATTCCATTAATTATCGGACGTGGGCTAACCCATAAAGCGCGTCAATCCCTTGGCTTACCCGATAATGATGTGTTCGCAAAACCACAAGCCGTTGCGGATAACCACAAAGGCTTTACCCTTGCACAAAAAATGGTCGGCCGCGCTTGTGGTGTAGAGGGCATTCGCCCTGGGCAATATTGCGAACCAAGAATGACTTCAGTCGGCTCGCAAGATACCACTGGCCCAATGACCCGTGATGAGCTAAAAGATCTCGCTTGTTTAGGTTTCTCATCAGATTTGGTGATGCAATCTTTCTGCCATACGGCTGCCTATCCAAAACCGGTGGACGTTGTTACTCATCACACCCTGCCAGATTTTATTATGAACCGTGGCGGTGTATCCCTGCGCCCAGGGGACGGCGTGATCCACTCTTGGCTCAACCGTATGTTATTGCCTGATACCGTAGGCACTGGCGGCGATTCGCACACACGTTTCCCGATTGGTATCTCTTTCCCTGCGGGGTCAGGTTTGGTGGCGTTCGCCGCTGCCACAGGTGTAATGCCGTTGGATATGCCTGAAAGCGTGCTAGTGCGTTTCAAAGGGGAAATGCAACCGGGGATCACCTTGCGTGATTTAGTACACGCTATTCCTTATTATGCGATCCAACAAGGCTTACTCACCGTAGAAAAACAAGGCAAGAAAAATATTTTCTCAGGTCGTATTTTAGAAATTGAAGGTCTAGAACACCTTAAAGTGGAACAAGCTTTTGAGCTTTCCGATGCTTCTGCTGAACGCTCTGCGGCGGCTTGTACCATCAAATTAGATAAAGAACCGATTATTGAATATCTTAATTCCAATATCGTGTTACTCAAATGGATGATTGCAGAAGGCTATGGCGATGCGCGCACCCTTGAACGCCGTATCAAAGCAATGGAAAAATGGTTAGAAAACCCAGAATTGCTCAGCGCTGATCCTGATGCAGAATATGCCGCGGTGATCGAAATCGATCTCAACGAAATCAAAGAACCGATTTTATGCGCACCAAATGATCCTGATGACGCTCGCCTGCTTTCTGAAGTGCAAGGGGATAAAATTGACGAAGTGTTTATTGGCTCTTGTATGACTAACATTGGGCATTTCCGTGCCGCTGGAAAATTATTAGCCAAATTCAAAGACGTGATTCCAACGCGTCTATGGCTTGCGCCTCCAACTAAAATGGACGCCAGCCTATTAACAGAAGAAGGCTATTACAGCATTTACGGCAAAAGTGGCGCGCGTATTGAAATCCCAGGCTGTTCACTTTGTATGGGTAACCAAGCGCGCGTGGCAAACAACGCCACCGTGGTGTCCACTTCCACCCGTAACTTCCCGAACCGCTTAGGACAAGGCGCAAATGTGTATTTGGCTTCCGCAGAACTCGCCGCCGTAGCAGCACTGCTCGGCAAACTGCCAACGCCAGAAGAATACCAAGCCTATGTAGCGGATTTACAGCAAGACAAAGACGACACTTATCGCTATATGAATTTTGATCAACTTAATCAATATACACAAAAAGCCGATCAAGTGATCTTCCAAGCACCAGCTTAATGACGCCTATCACAAAAGTGCGGTGAAAAATTAAAAAATTTCACCGCACTTTTCTTTTTTCTCTGTTTATTAAAAATAAAAATGCAGTTATTTTCTTTCCTAAATAAAAAGCAAAGTGCGGTAATTTTTTTCATTATTTTTATTAAATCTTTTCATCATTAATTAATGCCATTTAACCTTTTTCTCATTGACAGCCCTAGCCTGCTCTTTCTATACTAAACGAGAATTAGTCGGGGTGCTTGATGGAATATCCAAACAAGCTGAGATAATACCCGTGAACCTGATTCAGTTAATGCTGACGTAGGAAACTAATTAGATCATATTCTTGCAAACGCCTTTATTTTGCGGAATTTTCTGCTTTACCTTTCTAATTTCTTTCTTGCTCGTCAATATCACTTTTTAATCATTTGTTAATAAGGAAATGACAATGCAATTTAAGACGTTTTTCTCATCATTTTTAACCAAATCGCTTCTCCCTATTTGTGCTGCAGGTAGTCTATTTTTATTCAGCCACAATGCGCAAGCTGAAGGGCGATTAACGGTTTATTGCAGTGTGCAACATTCCGTCTGCGAAAAAATGGCGAAAGTTTTTGCCAAGAAATATAACGTGGACACCAAATTTGTGCGTAACAGCACGGGTGCAACCCTTGCTAAAATCAAAGCGGAGCAAGCCTTGCCTCAAGCGGATATTTGGTACGGCGGCACAATTGAACCGCACTTTCAAGCCGCACAATTAGGCTTACTCGAGCCTTATCGTTCGCCATTGCAAGCGGAAACTATGCCACAATTTAAAGCCCTGCTTGATAAACACGGCGATGTTACCTCCATTGGCTACATTATTGTGTTAGGCATTGGCGTAAACACGGAAAAATTCAAACAATTAGGCATTAAAGACTATCCAAAATGCTGGAAAGATTTAACCGATCCTAAATTTAAAGATCAAATTCAAATGCCTGATCCGCGCAATACTGGCACGGGCTATACTTTTATCGCAACGCTAGTACAGTTATTCGGTGAAGAAGAAGCCTTCCGCTATCTGAAAGCCTTAGATAAAAATATTTCTCAATATGCTAAAAGTGGTACAGAGAAATCCAATCTCTCTCGTGGTGATGCGGCGGTAACCATTGGTTTTATTAATGGTTATCAAACCGAGAAAGAAAACGGTGCGCCTGTGGAAGCCATTTTACCTTGCGAAGGCGACAGCTATTCCCTTGGCGGCATCAGCATTTTGAAAGGGGCAAGAAATTTACAAAATGCAAAATTATTTATGGATTGGGCATTAACGCCTGAAGCGCAAGAAATTGCGTGGCGCGAAGAAAAAATGTATCAAATTCCAACCAATATTCACGCCAAAGCCTCACCAAACTCCACTGATCCAAAAACCTTAAAACTCATTGACTTTGATTTTGAACGCTTTGGTTCAGATGAAGAAGGCAAGCGCTTGATTAAGCGTTGGATTGAAGAAATTAAGCTCGACTAAGCTTTTCCATTGACAAAATATAAAGTGCGGTTAAAAATAACCGCTCTTTATGATTTTTTTATTTTAGGAAAGCTGTTCGTAATGCGATACCAAATTATTTTCGCAATTTGTATTATTTTTTTACAATTCTTCATTTATATTTTTAACCGCACGTTATCTTGGCTTTATTTGCAAAATACCAGTCCTGTTTG
Source organism: Avibacterium gallinarum (assembly GCF_002921135.1). Lineage (GTDB taxonomy): Bacteria > Pseudomonadota > Gammaproteobacteria > Enterobacterales > Pasteurellaceae > Avibacterium > Avibacterium gallinarum. The sequence continues at coordinate 108,284 of NZ_PQVJ01000007.1, forward strand.
TCGTAAAATTTTAACCCTTATTACTTATCTCGGCGCAAACAGTATTATTTTGCTCACTGTGTCGCGCATTTACCCAATGTTCCGCACCAGTGCGTTTATTTTAGCGTTTTTGCTCTTTGCCAGTTTTGTCAGTTTGGTGTGCGTGGCGATTTACTTTATTTTTAGAAAACAAAAATTTCAGTCAAAATTACACCGCACTTTATCTTGGTGTTATCCATTGGGTTTAGCAGGCTTGCTTGGATTGAGCGTTTATAATGCTTATGTTCCTCAGGTTGTTCATTATGAAATTAAGCTGGATAAGCCATTCAAACCATTACGCATTGGAATGGCGAGTGATTTTCACCTTGGGCGTTTATTTGGTGGGAAACAGTTAGATCAACTGGCTGAAATAATGAATGAACAAAAGGTGGATATTATTTTGCTGCCGGGCGATATTATGGACGATAATATTCGCGCTTATGTAGCAGAAAAAATGCAGCCGCATCTTGCGAAACTGCGTGCGCCCCTTGGGGTTTATGCCACCTTAGGCAACCACGATTTCTTTGGTCAGCAACAAGCCATTGCGAAAGAAATTCGCAAGGCGGGCATTACGGTTCTGATGGATCAGACACTAGAAGTGGATAACCGTTTTGTGCTGATTGGACGCAATGATGATTTATTCAAAGCGCGGCCAAAAACTAAGCAAATTTTAGCCGCACTTGATAAAACTAATGATAAAACAAAAGGGGAGCTACCGATTTTTCTGCTAGATCATCGTCCAACAGAAATTATGGAACATTCCACCTTGCCGATTGATATTCAAGTTTCGGGCCACGCCCATAAAGGGCAAGTGTTTCCCGCAAGTTTGATCACAAAAGTGTTATATCGTTTAGATTATGGTTATGAGAAAATTGGCAATGGACATTTTTTCGTAACTTCAGGTTATGGGTTTTGGGGAATCCCAATGCGATTGGGATCGCAATCGGAAGTGTTTATTATTGATGTGAAAGGGAAAGAAAAGGAGTGATGATGAACTTTCTAAATAAAAATTTAAGCAAAATTTACACCGCACTTTGTTTAGGCTCGGCTACTCTACTTTCTAATGCCGTTCACGCAGAAGGCAAGCTAACAATATATTGCAGTGTGCAAAGCACAACTTGCGAAAAAATCACTCAAACCTTTAGTAAAAAATACAATGTGCAAACTCAATTTGTGCGTAACAGCACAGGGGCGACCTTATCCAAGTTAAAAGCGGAACAAAATAATCCGCAAGCAGACGTGTGGTATGGCGGCACAATCGAATTGCATTATCAGGCGGCAGATCTTGGCTTGCTTAGCCCTTATCGCTCACCAAAACAAGCGGAAACAATGCCACAATTTAAAGCCTTGTTGGATAAAAAAGGGGATCTCACCTCTATTTTGTATATGCTTGTGCTCGGCTTTGGCGTGAATACGGAAAAATTTGCTGAACTCGGTATTAAAGACTATCCAAAATGCTGGAAAGATTTGCTCGATCCACGCTTAAAAGGACAAATTCAAGTGCCAGATCCTCAGCTTTCTGGTACAACTTACACGGCCATTGTTACGCTCATTGAGCTTTTAGGGGAAGAAAAAGCCTTTGAATATTTAAAACAGCTTGATGCAAACGTGTCGCAATATATGAAAAGCAACCAAGTTACCAGCAACCTAGCGCGCGGCGAAAGCGCGGTAAGCGTAGGATTTGTGCATAGTTATGCCACGGAGAAAGAAAATGGCGCACCGGTGGAAGCCATTTTGCCTTGCGAGGGAGATAGTTATTCCCTTGGTGGATTAAGCATTATCAAAGGCGCAAGAAATTTAGATAACGCGAAATTATTTGTGGATTGGGCGCTATCTAAAGAAGCACAAGAAATTCCATGGCGTGAAGCAGGTGTGTATCAAATTCCAACCAATGTGAATGCGACCGCCTCACCAAAATCCGTTGATCCCAAAACCTTAAAGCCAATTAATATTGACTTCGAGCGCTTCGGCTCAGCGGAAGAAGGGAAACGTTTAGTGAATAAATGGGTACAAGAAATCAAACTGAAAAAAGAAAATTAATTTTTAGCCAAAAAACGACCCCACTTTTGAGGTGGGGTCTGTGCTTTTAGCCTTTCAAATTTAGCCTTTCAAGCGTTCAAAGCCTGCTTTCAGATCAGCGATTAAATCTTCAACCTCTTCAAAACCAATATGTACACGAATTAATGTGCCAGTGAGCTTGCGTGCAATATTTGGACGAATTTTGGCAATTTCTTCAGGTTGGTTATACAGAATTAAAGATTCAAATCCACCCCAAGAATAGGCCATTGAGAAGAGCTCAAAATGATCCATAAAACGTTCTAATTGCTCTTGGGTTAATTTTTCGTTTAATTCAAAAGAAAACAACCCACTTGCGCCCGTGAAATCACGCTTAAAGTTTTCGTGTCCCGGACAGCTTGATAAAGCAGGGTGATACACCGCTTTGACTTCAGGTTGTTGAGCCAACCATTGTGCCACTTTTAAGCTATTTTCTTGATGTTGTTTAAGGCGAACCGCTAGGGTACGAATACCGCGCGCAGTCATATAAGCGGTATCCGCATCTACCATTTGCCCCATTAAATAAGAATGTTCGCGTAATTTATCCCAACAACGGGCGTTAGACACCGCCGTGCCAATCATTGCATCGGAATGGCCCACTAAATATTTCGTGCCAGCTTGGATCGAAATATCAATATCGTGTTCCAATGCCTTAAACAACACACCAGCTGCCCAAGTATTATCAATCATTATTACTACGTCAGGATTCACCGCACGCACGGCTTTGACAATTGCAGGAATATCAGGCACTTCCATCGTGAGTGAACTTGGTGATTCTAAAAACACCACTTTGGTATTAGGCTGCATTAAAGTGGCGATTTCCGCGCCCATAAGCGGATCATAATAAGTGGTACTCACGCCTATTTTTTGCAAAATCACATTGCAGAATACTTGAGTTGGCTCATAAGCCGCCCCCGTCATCAAAATATGATCCCCTGTGGCAACAAAAGATAGAATCGCATTGGTTACGGCAGCTGCGCCACAAGGGTAAAGATAACAACCCGCGCCGCCTTCTAATTCACACATTAAATCTTGCAAAGCAAAATGAGTGAGCGTGCCGCGGCGGCCATAATATAACGCCCCTTTGGTGAGATTTTTGCCCGCTTCTTTTTTGTCTGCAAGGCAATCAAAAACCAGCGAAGAAGCTCGCTGAATCACTGGATTGACGCTGCCTTGCGTCATTCTCTTTTTGCGTCCAGCGTGGACAAAAGTAGTATTTGATGTGGTATTTGCTTTCATAAATTTTCCTTACTTTTATTAAACTTAGGTAAAAATAATCAATTTAATAGATAAAAACAGCTATTCAAGTGCGGTGCTTTTCTTTAGAATATTTGCCGATTTACGCTTATTGTTGTTTAAGCATATCTATCATCAATTTTTTATAGGAGATTTGTACTATGGTATTAGTAACTCGTCAAGCACCAGATTTTACTGCATCAGCAGTATTAGGCAACGGTGAAATCGTTGATAACTTTAACTTAAAAGAACATATCAAAGGTAAACCAGCAGTTATCTTCTTCTGGCCTTTAGACTTTACTTTCGTATGTCCATCTGAAATCATCGCATTCGATCACCGTTATCAAGAATTCAAAAACCGCGGTGTTGAAGTGGTTGGTGTATCTATCGACTCTCAATTCACTCACAATGCGTGGCGTAAAACCTCTGTTGAAGCAGGTGGTATCGGTGAAGTTCAATTCGCAATGGTTGCAGACGTTAAACACGACATCGCACAAGCTTACGGTATTGAACACCCAGAAGCAGGCGTTGCACTTCGCGCTTCATTCTTAATCGACAAAGATGGCGTAGTTCGTCACCAAGTTGTAAACGATCTTCCACTTGGTCGTAACATTGACGAAATGATCCGTATGGTAGATGCGTTACAATTCCACGAAGAGCACGGTGAAGTTTGCCCAGCTCAATGGGAAAAAGGTAAAGAAGGTATGACTGGCAGCCCAGAAGGCGTTGCAAAATACTTAAAACAAAACGCAGATAAACTTTAATTTTCTATTTCGTTTGATTTTATTTAGGAACACAATAAGCCCTACAAATGTAGGGCTTATTTTTTGCATCAAAGACACAATAAAAAAGCTAAGTTTAATTAAACTTAGCTTTTCTTTGGATCAAATCATTAAAAAATTGATGATGCAAGAACAAGGATCACGCTCAGTGAAAGAACTACCATCATCATTGCATAGCCAAATGTACCCATAATTTATTCCTAAAAGTTGATAAAATTTCTCGGGATTATAGCAAAATTGCGAAAAAAAGAAAATTTCTTAAACAAACGATAAAAAGCTGTGATGAAACGCAAATTTTTTCACAATAAACCTTAACAATTCCATTTCGCCCCTTATAATAGCCAAAATTTTTTGGAGGAACTATGGCAACAATTAAAGATGTGGCAAAAATGGCGGGCGTGTCCACCACCACAGTATCCCACGTGATCAATAAAACCCGCTTTGTTGCACCTGAAACAGAAAAGCAAGTACGCGAGGCCATTCAAGCACTGAATTATTCGCCAAGTGCGGTGGCAAGAAGCTTGAAAGTCAACACCACAAAATCCATTGGAATGATCGTTACCACCAGTGAAGCCCCTTATTTTGCGGAAATTATTCACGCCGTGGAAGAGCATTGTTATCGCCAAGGCTATTCTTTATTTTTATGTAACACGCAAAATGAACCTGAAAAAATAAAAAATCACTTAGAAATGTTAGCCAAAAAACGCGTGGACGGCGTATTGGTAATGTGTGCAGAATATACGCAAGATTCTCTTGATCTATTGGCGAATTTTACGGACATTCCAATGGTGGTAATGGATTGGGGGCCGAATAATCAAAACACAGATATTATTCAAGATAACAGCTTTGAGGGCGGTTATATGGCAACCAAATATCTGATTGATAACGGACATAAAGCTATTGGTATTATCGCAGGAGAATTAATTAAAACCACTGCCAAAACACGCTATGAAGGCTTTGTTAAAGCAATGGAAGACGCCAATTTACCCATCAATCCTAACTGGGTGATGGAGGGCTTTTTTGAGCCAGAAGACGGTTATGAATGTATGAATAAAATCTTAAGGCAAGATGAACTGCCAACCGCCGTGTTTTGCTGTAATGATGTAATGGCGCTAGGCGCAATTTCTGCCATTGGTGAAAAAGGGCTGAAAGTGCCTGATGATATTTCCATTATTGGCTATGATAATATCCACGCCTCACGTTTTTATTCGCCGCCACTCACTACGATACACCAGTCTAAATCTCGTTTAGGTGCACAAGCGGTGAACTTATTGTTCCAACGCATTAGTGAGAAATCAGGACAGCACGAAATTATTGAAATGCACCCTGAATTGGTGATCCGTAGCTCGGTGAAAAAATGTAATTAACGCCAATTTATCCTCTTAGTACAATGCCCGTTAAGTGCGGGCATTTTTATTTCTATTTTTAACAAATTTGTAACTTATTTAGATTTTATATAAAAAAATTAGAAAAATTCATAGAAAAAACCACCGCACTTTTGATTATATTATTTTTTATCTTTTAAATAATTGACCTTTTTCCCTATTTTTGATTATATCTATCTCAGAAAACGAATTTACTTTTTTGTGAGGTGCTTATGATCCAACAATACACAACGCTGCGTAACAACATCAATATGCTTGGGCATTTCTTAGGGGAAACCATTAGTGATGCGCAAGGTAGTGAAATTCTTGATTTAATTGAAAAAATTCGCGTGTTATCAAGAAATTCCCGTGCAGGTGATGAAAAATCCCGTGAACAATTGCTTGAAATACTAGCCACGATTTCCGATGAAAACATCATTCCTGTGGCGCGTGCTTTTAGCCACTTCTTAAACCTCACCAATATTGCTGAGCAATATCAAACCATTTCCCGTCAGCATATTGACCAAGAGTCTTCCGACCGTACCTTAGAAGCGCTCTTTCAACGCTTAAAAGCGCAAAATGTGCCAACAGAAAAAGTGCTTGATGCGGTACAGAAACTGATTATTGAGCTGGTGCTTACCGCTCACCCAACAGAGGTAACACGCCGTTCACTCGGGCATAAACACGTTGAAATCAACCGCTGTTTAAGCCGTTTGGAACACGATGATTTAACCGAAGCGGAAACCACCAAACTTAAACGCCGCTTAATGCAGCTGATTGCTCTTGCTTGGCATACCAATGAAATTCGTACTCAACGTCCAACGCCCGTTGATGAAGCCAAAGCAGGAATGGCGGTGATTGAAAACAGTTTATGGAAAGCCGTGCCAGAATTCTGCCGTTTATTTAACTTCCATTTAGAGAAAAATTTTGCGGTGCAGCTGCCAGTGGATCTTGCCCCTGTGCGTTTTTCTTCTTGGATGGGCGGTGACCGTGATGGAAACCCATTTGTTACCGCGCAAACCACCCGCCAAGTGTTGCTGATGAATCGTTGGAAAGCCGCAGAACTCTTTTTAGAAGACATTAAATTACTTGCTGATGAACTTTCTGTGATTGAATGCACGCCAGAATTTCGTGCTAAATATGGCGATCACCTAGAGCCTTACCGTTTTGTGGTGAAAGATTTGCGTAGCAAATTGATCAAAACCGTGGCGTATTACGGCGATTTATTGGAGGGCAGAACCCCAGTTGTAACTGAGCAAGAACTGCTCACTGATGACGAACAGCTTTGGGAACCCCTTTACGATTGTTATCAATCTCTACATCAATGCGGAATGCGCATTATCGCTAACGGCGCGCTACTTGATTGCTTACGCCGTATCCGTTGCTTTGGTTTATCCCTTTCTCGCCTTGATATTCGCCAAGAAAGTACACGTCATAGCGATGCCATTGCGGAAATCACCCGTTATATCGGTTTAGGCGATTATTCACAATGGACGGAAGATGACAAACAAGCGTTCTTAATCCGTGAATTAAGCTCACGCCGCCCACTGTTACCGCGTGATTGGCAACCTTCAGCAGAAACGCAAGAAGTGTTAGATACCTGTAAAGTGATCGCAGAACAGCCAGAGGGCGTGATTTCCTGCTACATTATTTCTATGGCGCGCACGGCTTCTGACGTGCTTGCCGTGCATTTACTCTTGAAAGAAGCGGGCGTGCCTTATCATTTGCCTGTTGTGCCATTGTTTGAAACTCTTGATGACTTAGATGCGTCTGAAGAGGTAATGCGCCAATTATTCAATATCGGTTGGTATCGTGGCGTGATTGACAACAAACAAATGGTGATGATCGGCTATTCCGACAGTGCCAAAGACGCAGGAATGATGGCGGCTTCTTGGGCGCAATATCGTGCGCAAGAACAGCTAGTGAATTTGTGCGAAGAACTCGGCATTGAGCTCACCTTATTCCACGGACGTGGCGGCACAATCGGACGTGGCGGCGCACCAGCACACGCAGCGTTACTTTCTCAACCACCACGCTCATTGAAAAACGGCTTGCGTGTTACTGAACAAGGGGAAATGATCCGCTTTAAACTGGGCTTGTCAGCCGTAGCTGTGGGCAGTTTAGATCTTTATGCCAGCGCAATTTTAGAAGCCAATTTATTACCACCGCCAGAGCCAAAAACTGCGTGGCGTGAAGTGATGGACGAGCTTTCTACCACGTCTTGCGAAATTTACCGTGGCGTGGTGCGTGGTGATAAAGATTTCGTGCCTTATTTCCGTTCTGCAACGCCAGAACAAGAGCTGTCAAAATTACCATTGGGTTCACGCCCTGCAAAACGTAATCCAAATGGTGGGGTAGAAAGCTTGCGTGCTATTCCTTGGATTTTCGCGTGGATGCAAAACCGCTTAATGCTTCCAGCTTGGCTTGGTGCAGGCGCTTCCGTGCGTTTAGCTATTGAGCAAGGCAAAGGTGATGTGATCGAAGAAATGTGTAAACAATGGCCGTTCTTCTCTACGCGTATCGGAATGTTGGAAATGGTATTCAGCAAAACCGACACTTGGCTTTCAGAGCATTACGATCAGCACCTTGTGAAACCTGAATTGTGGTACTTAGGGCAATCATTACGCGAACAATTAAAAGCGGATATTCAAACAATTCTGTCTTTATCGCACGAAGATCAATTAATGTCTGATCTTCCTTGGATTGCCGAATCTATTGCGCTGCGTAATATTTACACCGACCCACTTAACTTATTACAAGTGGAATTATTACGCCGCTTGCGTGAAAACCCAGAAAATCCAAATCCTGATGTTGAACAAGCCTTGATGATCACCATCACAGGTATCGCAGCGGGAATGCGTAATACGGGCTAAAAGCTAATCGAGCAAAAAATAAAGTGCGGTGGAAAATCACCGCACTTTTTCTTTCGCCATTATTCTTATGTTATGATAGCTACCCTTTTCACCTAAATAAGACAACCAATGACAGAACAAAAACAAAAACTCGATCCCGATACAGCCATTGATATTGCCTACGATATTTTTCTTGAAATGGCTGGGGAAAATCTTGATCCCGCAGATATTCTGCTTTTTAATCTCCAATTTGAAGAACGCGGTGCGGTGGAATTTGTCGAAACCGCAGAAGATTGGGAAGAAGAAATCGGCGTGCTAATTGATCCTGAAGAATATGCTGAAGTTTGGATCGGCTTAGTCAATGAGCAAGACGAAATGGACGATATTTTCGCGAAATTCCTCATTTCTCATCAAGAAGAAGATCGTCAATATCATATTATTTGGAAAAAATAATGCGATAAAAAGTGCGGTGAAATTTTTTTAAATTTTTCACCCGCACTTTTCTATTTAAAAGAAGAATTATTGACCGATATACTCAAACACAATAATTGATCCTGGGTTTGCCATTTTTGATGTTGGTGTGTCATCTAATTGGCGACCGTTCCCCATATTATCTGTTACCACATAGATTTTGCGGGTATCAGGGCTCACTAACGCATTGCGATAACGGTTTGCGCTGGTGAAATATTTTGCCGTATCCCCTTGCACATTGCTTGCGTCTTCATTCATTTTTACTTGATAAATCGAACCGCTCTTATAGGTTGCTAATAATAATGAATTACGGAACTCAGGAATAACGCCGTCTTTCGGATAATATACCGCATTACCTGGGGCAATGGTTGGCCAACAAATATAAGCCAATTTACCACAAGTAGCGTTGGTGTAATTGTAGTCATTGTTCACGGTGAAGAAAGTTTTCACCGGATCAACAACTGGCTCTTTATAATCCGTTTCTTTTTGCGTTGGCACGCCTTCCGGGATCACATTCGGATCGTATTTCACTGTCGGACAATTTACCGCTGCAGAATAATTCGCATAAACATAGGCTAAATCATCTTTAAAGCCTGCAACGTGTGGCCAGCCGTAGTTTCCACCTGCTTCAAGTTTATTCAATTCATCATCACTTGATGGGCCTTGTTCTGTGCTATAAAGGTGATTCCCCACCCACACTAAACCTTGTGGATTGCGGTGTCCATAAGTATAAACGTGGCTTTTCACGCCTTTAATTACAGGGTTATCATCAGGGATTGAGCCATCTTTGTTGATACGCAAGGTTTTGCCGTTATAAGCACTGTGATCGTGATTTTTCACTTGTTCAGCCGTTGGCAATTTTTGTGAAGTAATTTCATCACAAACGTGTTTACCTTGGTTATAACCTAAATCACCCGTGGTGTAATAAAGTTTGCCATCTGGGCCGAATTTAATGCGTCCTGCATTGTGATCCACGCCTGCGATAATGTGGTCAATCACAATTTGCTCATCGCCTAATTTATTGGCTTTCGCATCATAAGTTAAGCGTACAATACGAGCGAATTTTTTCTCCCCATCAACATAAGTATAAGCTGCATAAGCATAAGGTTCACCCGCATCAAAATTTGGATCTAAGGCTAACCCTAACACGCCTTGATGTGGGAATTTCTCATAAGCATTAGCAAAATGATACAACACGGTTTTCTCACCCGTTTTTGGATCAATGCTCACGATATTTCTACCTGCACGTTCTGTTAGCCAAAGTTGCTCTTTCGGCCCCCAGATCATCTCCCAACCGCCATCCACATTGTTAGCGATAACCGTTGCTTCAAAACGTGAACCAAAATCCACCTTGCCATCTTTGCTTACCACATCGATGGCACTGGCACTTGTTGCTGCAAAAGCAAATAATGCCCCTGCAAAAGCTAATTTTTTCATTATTTTCTCCTAAGGTTAAAAAAGTGCGCGGATTGTACCACAAGCTAAAACGTACCAATACCTATTATTGGAAAAGGTGTTTTTCTTGCTAGGAAACATTTTATTGATACGAAAAAAATGCGGTGAAAAATCACCGCACTTTTTATTTTCAAATTAGAAATGAATTAACGCCACGCTTTGTATTGGTTGATTAAACCGTTGGTTGAGCTGTCGTGGCTGGTGATTTCGTTGTTGTTTTCAAGCTCTGGTAAAATGCGGTTGGCGAGCTGTTTACCAAGCTCTACGCCCCATTGGTCAAAGCTGAAAATGTTGAAAATCACACCTTGAGTGAAGATTTTGTGTTCGTACATTGCAATGAGTGCGCCCAAGCTAAATGGGGTGATTTTTTGCAATAAAATTGAGTTGGTTGGTTTGTTACCAGTGAACACTTTAAATGGCACAATGTCTTTCACTTCATCAAGGGATTTGCCCGCTTTGACAAATTCTACTTCCACTTCTTCTTTGGTTTTACCGAAAGCAAGAGCTTCAGTTTGGGCGAAGAAGTTAGACAATAATTTCAGGTGATGATCTGAAAGTGGGTTGTGAGTTTGCGCTGGGGCAATGAAATCACAAGGAATTAAGATTTTCCCTTGGTGAATTAATTGATAGAACGCGTGTTGTCCGTTTGTCCCCGGTTCACCCCAGATAATTGGGCCTGTTTGGTAATCCACCACTTTGCCATCACGTCCCACATATTTTCCGTTTGATTCCATATTGCCTTGTTGGAAATAGGCAGCGAAACGGTGTAAATATTGGTCATAAGGCAAGATAGCTTCTGTTTGTGCGCCAAGGAAATTGGTGTTCCATAACCCCACTAAGGCAAGCGTCGCAGGGATATTTTCAGCCAGTGGTGCAGTGCGGAAATGTTTATCCATTTCGTGCGCCCCCGATAACAAGGCTTCAAAGTTTTCAAAGCCGATAGAAAGGGCGATAGATAAACCGATGGCTGACCATAAGGAATAGCGTCCGCCAACCCAATCCCAGAATTCAAACATATTTGCGGTATCAATGCCGAATTTTTCAACTTCTTTTGCGTTCGTTGAAAGTGCGGCGAAATGTTTTGCAATATGCGCTTCATCTTTCGCACTAGCTAAGAACCAATCACGCGCAGAATTGGCGTTGGTCATTGTTTCTTGTGTGGTGAAAGTTTTTGATGCCACTAGCACTAGGGTGGTTTCTGGGTTCACTTTTTTCAAGGTTTCGGCGATGTGCGTACCGTCCACGTTAGACACAAAGTGCATCGTGAGATGATTTTTGTAAGGGCGTAGCGCTTCAGTTACCATATAAGGTCCTAAATCTGAACCGCCGATACCAATATTAATCACATCGGTGATGGCTTTGCCAGTGTAGCCTTTCCATTCGCCCGAAATCACACGGTCGCAGAAAGATTTCATTTTCGCCAACACCGCATTCACTTCTGGCATTACATCTTTGCCGTCCACTAATACTGGGGTATTTGAGCGATTACGCAATGCGGTGTGCAACACGGCACGGTTTTCTGTGCGGTTAATTTTTTCCCCGGTGAACATTGCTTCTGTTGCTTCTTGCAAGCCACATTCTTCGGCTAATTGACGTAATAACCCTAAGGTTTCTTGGGTAAGATTATTTTTTGAGTAATCCACCAAAATCTCGTTATCAAAGGTTAAAGAATAATCTTTAAAACGATTCGGTTCTTGCGCAAATAATTGCTGAATCGTGGTTTCACCTAGGTTGCTTTTGTGTTGTTCTAAGGCTTTCCACGCGTTAGTGGTGGTTGGGTTGATGTTTTTCATTTGAGTTTCCTTCTTAATAGTAAAATAAATTCAAAATTAATCAGTTAAATAACCTTATAGCAATTCAGGTTTCGCCCTGAAGGGCGACCTACTTTTCTTTGCTTGTGCAAAGCAAAGTAGGCAAAAGACAACGCAAAGCGTTGAATGTTACCGCAGGTAACAGCCCATATAGGGTGAGCAAAGCGAATAAACACACCCTTGCAGCGTTGCTGTTATTCGCAAGTTCACCTCGTTCACTTGCTCACCCTATCGGGTCGTTGCTAAAGCAACGCTCAAAAAACAATGTTTTTTGTCCTCATTCCAGTCAAATTTTTCGGGCGGCGAAAAAAGAGATTTTGCTTCGCAAAATTACAATTTTTTTCGCCTAAAAATTTAACTTCCATTCGGGCAACGCTGAAAGGGAACCCAAAATGCTACACATATTTAATCCACATATTCCGTCAAAACTCGTGGGGTGAGTTTTGTTATTAATTCATAACTTAAAATGCCACTTATTGCTGCGATTTCTTCAATAGGTAATACCTTACCCCATAGGATCACTTCATCGCCCACTTGATCTTGGCTATCTTTGCCGAGATCAACAGTGAGCATATCCATTGATACTCTGCCCACAATTGGCACAAGGCGACCGTTAAGATAAACCGGCGTTCCCATTGGCATATCTCTTGGATAACCATCGCCATAGCCAATGGCGACCACGCCAATTTTGGTGTCTTGTTCGCTCACCCATTTTCCGCCATAGCCCACGGGTTCGCCTTTTTTATGATCGCGCACCGCAATCAATGATGAAGTTAGCGTCATCACAGGAATTAAGCCGTATTCTCGGCTTGGCACATTGTTCGGCGAAATGCCGTATAAAATAATGCCGGGGCGAATCCAATCTAAATGCGCTTCGTGCCAAAATAAAATGCCACCTGATGCCGCAATGCTACGCTCCCCTGCTCTATTTTCGGTAGCTTGAAGAAAGGCGTTAAGTTGTTTTTGCGTGTAATCAGATTCTAATTCATCAGCACGGCTAAAATGGCTAACAAAACCAAAGTGCGGTTCAATATTTGGGCATTTTTCAAGGGCTTGGCAAAATGCTTCCACTTCATCTAAGGCTACGCCAAGGCGGTGCATTCCTGTGTCAATTTTAAGCCAGACTTTAATCGGGTTAGGTAAATCGGCTTGCTGTAAAGCTTGTAATTGTTCTTTGTTATGCACGATAGTTTGGATATTATTCACCGCAATAATCGGCAAATCTTTGGCGCGGAAAAAGCCTTCTAATAATAAAATGGGCTTGGTAATGCCGTTGGAACGCAGCGTCAGCGCTTCTTCTAAACGTGCGACACCAAAGCAATCGACCAATTCTTCCAACACGGACGCCACAAAGGCCACGCCGTGTCCATAGGCATTGGCTTTTACCACCGCGATCACTTTGCTATTTGGCGCTTTTTGTTTGATCACTTCGATATTGTGTCTTAATGCGTGCGAACTAATTTTTGCTGTTGCAGGTTTTACATCAATCATAATGCCTACTCGTGAATATATTCTGGTTGATCTTTAAGGTTGTCAAAACGGGAAAATTGTCCGTTAAATTTCAACCGCACTTTACCAATTGGGCCATTACGCTGTTTACCGATAATAATTTCCGCAATGCCTTTTTCTTCCGAATTATCGTTATACACTTCATCGCGATAAATAAACATAATCAAATCCGCATCTTGTTCAATGGAGCCTGACTCACGCAAATCTGAGTTTACCGGGCGTTTATCCGCGCGATTTTCCAAGGTACGGTTAAGCTGAGAAAGGGCAATCACTGGCACTTCTAACTCTTTGGCTAAGGCTTTCAAAGAACGCGAAATTTCTGCTATTTCTAAGGTTCGGTTATCAGAAAAAGCTGGCGCACGCATTAACTGCAAGTAATCCACCATAATGAGACTTAAGCCTCCGTGTTCGCGGTACACTCGCCTTGCACGAGAACGCAATTCAGTTGGCGTTAAGCCTGAAGAGTCATCAATGTACAAATTTGGCTTTTGTTTAAACACCCCTAAAGTGCTGGCAATTTTCGCCCAATCCCCTTCATCTAAACCTTGCCCTGTGCGGATTTTCGTTTGATCCACACGAGAAAGAGAGGCTAAGGAACGCATCATAATTTGTTCTGATGGCATCTCTAAACTGAACACTAGCACAGGTTTATCACTGGCTAATGCGGCATTTTCACACAAGTTCATCGCAAAGGTGGTTTTCCCCATAGAAGGGCGTGCGGCGACAATAATTAAATCAGAAGGTTGCAAGCCTGCTGTTTTACGGTCTAAATCAATAAACCCTGTGGTTACCCCAGTTACCCCGTTATGGGTTTCGCTCGCGCTTAGCAATTCAATTTTATCAATGGTTTTATCTAAAATATCAATGATATTTTGCGGCCCTTCGGTCGCCGTGGTACGCTTTTCTGCAATGCTAAACACTTCGCGTTCGGCATCATCAAGAATTTCTTTAACATCTCGCCCTTTGGTTTGATAGCTCATTTCAGCAATTTTGTTACTGGACGCAATTAGCTCACGCAAAATGGCTTTTTCGCGTACAATATCAGCATAAGTCAGCACGTTCGCTGCACTTGGCGTATTTTTTGAAAGCTCGGCTAAATAGGCAAAACCGCCCACTTCTTCGCTCACGCCAGCGGCTTTTAAGGTTTCATCTAAGGTTAAAAGATCCACAGGTTTATTGTTGCGGATCAAATTCATTATGTGCTGAAAAATCAGACGATGCTCAAAGGTGTAAAAATCTTCGGCAATAATGCGCTCAGATACGGCGTCCCAATGGGCATCTGTCAGCAACATACTGCCGATAACCGCTTGTTCTGCTTCAATGGAATGAGGGGGAATGTTAATCTGATCAACTTTTTTATCTTTCGAGCTTGAAGGGTATTGTTTCGCCATAAATCCGTTTTTGATTACGATAAAAATTTATGCCTATCATATACCAAATTGCAGGGAGAATTAAGAAAAAGAAAAGAGGATTTTATTTCTGATCAAAAGAAAACCGCAACATTGGCTATTCGCTCAAAGTGCGGTTATTTTTTCTCAAGTTTTTATCGTTTGCTTTTTAAGCGAAAGCAAAATGATGGATTATTCCAACGCCAACAAGGCAAAAGTTGCAAGCCAGTGCGCACCGCTGTAATGGCTGCCTACAACGTGATCTAAGCTCGCTTGCAGATGCTGTTGAATGGCATTTTTAAGCGCTGTTTGTAAGGCGTGATCCGCTGGTAGCGCTTTCGCGATGTGTTTAAAGCACCACGAACGGCTGAGATTTAAGCCATCTAAATGGGCAATTTTTGGATCAGCACGATCGCTCACTTCTGCCGGACTTAGCAAAGTGTTGAGCTGCTGTTCCAGCAAGAACTCTGCAAACCAAGCTGGGAAATCCGCTAACACTTTGCTCATTAATAAGGCTTCCGTTAATGCGCCTGAAAGATAATCGTCCCCGGCGGGTTCATAATTGGCAGGGTAATTTTTATCTTGGCGATAATAACGTTCAGTTGCCTGTAAAATGGCATTTTCCAATTCTTGATCCTGCATTGCTCTTGCATAATCCAACGCCAAAACCAATGCAAAGGCGGTGTTAAAATGCGTTCCAACACGAATTGGATAGCTTAATTTACCTAGATAATCGAGTAATTTTTGGCGAATATCTAAGGTGAGCGGTTGCAATAATTCATACCATTGCGCTGCTTGCGGTAAGTCGGATTGTTTAAGCTCTTGAGCAAGTGCCAAGATCCACGCATAACCATAAGGGCGTTCAAAAGAAGCACGGAATGGCGCGTGAAAATAAGCCAACTCGTGCGCCACATTTTCTGCCGTGAAATGTTCGGCGAATAATTTTTCGATCTCCGCTTTGCTGTCTAAATTAGGATAAATTTTTACACAGCGTAATAAAAGCCAATAACCGTGTACCGCAGAATGCCAGTCAAAACAGCCGTAAAAAATCGGGTGTAGCTGACGTGGCGATTGCACATCGGCTTCAGAATTAAGCAGGTGCATTATATGATTTGGGTATTCTTGGCGTAAAAATTGCAAGGGCATATTGGCAAATTCAGTCGCCTGTTGTTGAGTGAGTTTCATACTTGCTCCCTAAAAAATAATGAAATACATCAGAATAATATTGGCAATCAAAATGGATACCGCAGAAGGAATCTGCACTTTAATCACTTGATATTTATCTTTTAATTCTAACAATGCGGCAGGCACGATATTAAAGTTTGCTGCCATTGGGGTCATTAATGTACCGCAATAACCCGCATACATACCAATCGCAAACAGCGGTGCTGGATCAGCATTATGCATTGTCACTAAAAACGGCAAGGCAATCCCCGCACTCAGCACTGGGAAAGCAGCAAAGGCGTTACCCATAATCATTGTGAAGAGCGCCATTCCTAAGCAATAAGTGGCAACGAGTAAGAAACGATTATTTGGATCGATAAACAAGCTCACCACTTTTTGCACCGATTCCCCAGTGTTCGCTGCCACAAATACACCGCCTAACATTGCCAACATTTGCGGTAAAATTGCCGCCCAGCCAATGGTGTCCACCAAACGTCTGGATTGGCTTACCGCTTGCAATGGTGAACCGCCTGTGAGTTTCCAGCCGACTAATAACGCGGTGATACAAGCTAAGCATAATGCAGCAAGGGTGAGATATTTTTGATCAAGCAAGAATACGCCACCGATGGATACGCCTTTCAGGAAGATCGTTCCGATCACCGTTACCACAGGAATGAGTACTGCAGGTAAGAATAACCAGTTTTTCAATTTATTTGATGAAGCTTCACGTTGCGCATCAGTTGCCATTGGGTATTCGCCTTTGCCTACTAAGCCAAGTCCAGCCAATAGCGCAATAACGATTACAACGGCACCAACAATACGGTAAGTAAGCGCTTTTCCTAAGGTGGCGATCATAAGATCACTAAATAAGAAAATACTGCCAAATAAGAACCAGAAAAGTGCGGTGGTAAATCGTTTAGCATTTGCTTTATCACGCAAGGTCATTACCACGAGCATCATCACAATAATGCCAATTAAATAATAAACGGAATTAATGCTGATTAAGGTCATTTGCTCGCCTCCTCTGTTGCTTTACCTGTTTGGGCTTGCCACGCCAACACATCGCGATGAATACTCGCATCAAGGCGTACAAGGCGGAACATATGAATCACTAATGCAGCAATCGCTGTTGGAATTGCCCATAATCCAATGTGTAATGGTTCTACGTTGGTGATACCGTTTTCTTTCAAGAAAGCATCAATCAGCAATACCGCACCAAAGGCGATAAAAATATCTTCTCCAAAGAATACGGCAATATTGTCGCAGGCGGCGGAATGAGCTTTGATTTTATCGCGAATATGCTGTGGTAAATCACCATATTTATTGACCGCTGCCCCTTCTGTCATCGGTGCAAGCAAAGGACGTACAGTTTGTGCGTGTCCACCTAAAGACATCAAACCTAATGCGGCGGTAGCTTCACGCATAACAAAATAAAGCATCAAAATGCGTGCTGAAGTAACACTGGCCATTTTCGCCACCCAAGCCTGAGCGCGTTCTTTCAAGCCGTAATATTCTAATAATCCAATAACCGGCAAAATCAGGATAAATGTGGCAAGAGAACGGCTGTTAATGAATTTCTCACCGAAGGTTTCTAGCAACAAACCAAAATCCATTCCCACCATTAATCCTGTAGCTAAACCTGCCGCAACCACCACAAGTAGGGGATTAAAACGTAAGGCAAACCCAATTACAACAATGGGAATGCCCACCAAAGGAAGTAGCGTTGCGCTATCCATAAATCAGACCTCCATAACATAGGAAAAAAGAACAGAATGCGGTTAATAATCAACCATCTTGAAAGAATATATGGAAGTGTTAATGAATTGTAAACAGCGTTTGACGAGATTAGAGAGCTAGATCACATTTTTAGCGCATAAAAAATGCGGTGAAAAATCACCGCACTTTGTTAAAAGAAAAAATTACATCACCGATACATTAAGTTTTGAATCGCCTACGATTTGAACTTTTGCACCCGGAACAAATTTTTCGTTGTATTTTTGTACAACAACAATTTGCTTACCATCATTTTTTCGGATCACTAATTCTTGTGCATTCACTTGGCTTGCTTTTTCTTCTACTTTGCTACCAATTACCGCACCCGCGATTGCGCCTACAGCCGTTGCAATAGCTTGACCTGTGCCGCCGCCAATGCCAGAACCTGCGATACCACCAAGCACACCACCACCAACTGTGCCGATCACACCTTCATTTTCCGCTTGAATTTTCACCGCTCTTACAGAAACGATTGTGCCATAGCTGATTGAACGCGCTTCTTTTGCTTGTCCGCCAGAATACACATCACCGCTGTAAATATCCTGATTTGCGCAACCTGCTAAGCCCAAGCTCATTAAAATCGCTAATGCTAAACTCATTTTTTTCATAAGAAATACACCTTTATTTAACTAATTATCTTTATTCCCTTATCAAGACGCCACAATCGTCTTAATATGATAAGGATGCACCTTAATGCACGCGGCGTTATCACCACTCACTGCAATTGAAGGATTTGGGAGCGTTTCACCCTCTACCTTAGGTTCACTCACTTTGACGCGCACATCTGTCATTTTGTTCCATAAAAAATGTGAATTTATCCGTTCAATCCACGCATTTGCTGTTTCCTTAGGCAAAAAAGGCATAACCGCTTCAATATGCTCCCATCCTTCTTGTGGATATTGTTTATTTTTCGGGAACGGCAATTCCACGATCTGTACTTGCTGATTGGCAAAAGTTAATGGCGTATCTAATTGAATAAGATAAATTTTTCGCCCATTGACTAAATTATTACTTAAAATTTTACCGCACTTTAATAACTCACTGAGCCAGCGTTGCGCGGATTGCTCGCTGTTCACACGCACCGCAAGATGATCAATCACATAATCTTGCAACGGCAACGCCATTTTTTCCGCCAGTTGTAAAATATGCTGCTCAAATTTGGCAAATTCATCGTAGGAAAAGAAAGGGTTGTCAAAAAATGAAAAATTTTGCACCGCTCTTGTCATTTTTTCTTGCTTTGTCTTTGTCTTAATTCAGAAAGAAGGTATCATAGCGGATTATTTTATTTTCACAATTAAAAATTAAGGATAAACCGTGAATATTCAATCCATTTTATCTGACAAAATTAAGCACGCGATGATCCAAGCAGGGGCAGATGAACAATGCGAAGCCCTAGTACGCCAATCTAACAAGCCACAATTTGGCGATTATCAAGCTAACGGCATTATGGCGGCGGCGAAAAAATTGGGTTTAAATCCCCGTGAATTTGCACAAAAAGTGCTAGAACATCTTGATCTTAGCCCGATTGCCGACAAAATTGAAATTGCAGGCCCCGGCTTTATTAATATTTTTCTTTCACCAACTTGGCTTGCGGATAACGTGCAAACCGCATTAAAAGACGATCACCTTGGCATTCACACGGACAAAAAAGAAACCATCGTGGCAGATTATTCTTCACCTAATGTGGCAAAAGAAATGCACGTTGGGCATTTGCGTTCAACCATTATTGGTGATGCTGTGGTGCGTACCCTCGAATTTTTAGGGCATAACGTGATCCGTGCGAATCACGTTGGCGACTGGGGAACGCAATTCGGTATGCTTATCGCCTATTTAGAAAAAATGGAAAATGAACACGCCAGTGAAATGGAATTAAGCAATTTAGAAGCCTTTTACCGTGCGGCGAAAGAACATTACGACAACGATGAAGCCTTTGCTGAAAAAGCCCGTGGTTATGTGGTGAAATTGCAAAGTGGCGATGAATACTGTCGCGCAATGTGGAAAAAATTGGTTGATATTACAATGCAACAAAATCAACGCAATTACGATCGCCTAAACGTTACTCTGACAGAAAAAGATGTGATGGGCGAAAGCCTGTATAACCCAATGTTGCCTGCTATTGTGGAAGATTTAAAAGCGCAAGGATTGGCCGTGGAAGATGACGGCGCATTGGTGGTTTATCTTGATGAATTTAAAAACAAAGATGGCGATCCAATGGGCGTGATCGTGCAGAAAAAAGATGGTGGATTTTTATACACCACCACAGACATCGCCGCCGCCAAATATCGTTATGAAACCTTAAAAGCCGATCGCGTATTGGTGTTCTCGGATACTCGTCAAAGCCAACATATGCAACAAGCGTGGCTGATTACCCGCAAAGCTGGTTATGTGCCAGAGAGCTTCCAATTAGAGCATAAAAACTTTGGAATGATGCTTGGTAAAGACGGTAAACCGTTCAAAACCCGTAGTGGTGGCACAGTAAAATTAGCCGATCTTCTTGATGAAGCCATTGAGCGTGCGGATAAATTAATTAGCGAAAAAAGCACCGCACTTTCTCCTGAGGAAAAATCAGCCGTAGTGGAAGCGGTGGGAATTGGTTCAGTGAAATATGCGGATTTATCCAAAAACCGCACCACTGATTATGTGTTTGATTGGGATAATATGCTCAGCTTTGAAGGCAACACCGCGCCTTATATGCAATATGCTTACACGCGTATCCGCTCCGTTTTCAACAAAGCCGGCATTAGCCCTGCACAGCTTGCAGATGCACCAATCAAAGTAGTCAATGAAAAAGAGCGTGCTTTAGCCATTAAATTGCTCCAGTTTGAAGAAGCAATCCAACAAGTGGCAAAAGAAGGCTCACCACATATTCTTTGCGCTTATCTTTATGAATTGGCTGGCGTGTTCTCAAGTTTCTACGAACATTGCCCAATTCTTAACAATGAAGATGAAAGCATTAAACTCAGCCGTTTAAAATTGGCCTTACTCACAGAGAAAA
Organism: Avibacterium gallinarum; assembly: GCF_002921135.1. Lineage (GTDB taxonomy): Bacteria > Pseudomonadota > Gammaproteobacteria > Enterobacterales > Pasteurellaceae > Avibacterium > Avibacterium gallinarum. Next base: position 129,157 of record NZ_PQVJ01000007.1, read on the forward strand.
CCTTAAAACAAGGGTTGGATCTGTTGGGGATTAAGACTGTTGAGAAGATGTGATTTATTGTAACAACAAAGGCTAACTTTTCAGTTAGCCTTATTTTTTGACCAATCAAAATAGCTAAAGAAATTCCTAGCTTCTTTGCAGGGGATTAATTGATTCTCAATTTAAAAGTGGAAATAGCCAAGCAGTACAAATTCCTTCAAGCTTTCGTTTAGATCTGGATACAATAGAGATTCTACAAGGTAAAAATGGTGATGTTATTTTACGCCCTTTTAAACCTAAAGCGGATTTAAACTTTCTTGAATTATTTTTAGATTTTGATGAAAATCTTATTAACACATTAGAAAATGAAGAGAAATAATTTCTACAAATTAAATTATAAAATATGAGAGCTTCTTTTTTAATTTAGACTGATTTTCTAACTCACATTTAAAATGGAAAACTCTCACTTTTATAATGAACTATAAACTTACATAAAATCTTTAATAGTAAAAATTAAAAAAGTGTAAGGTTCTTATTTTCTTCCGAAATAGAATTTCCTGCTCTGTATAATTTAAACTCTGTTGAAAAACCTATAGGATCTTGAATAAAATCTTTCACGCTTTCATTTTCATAAAGAGAAACGCATAAAGCTAACGTTCTCGCTTGGCAACTAAAGGACTTATCGGGATTAAATTCAATATCTGTAAAAGCATCAAATTTTTGATCAAATAATGAATCCCTTAACTCTACATTTCTATCAGAAAATAAAACATTAAGATATAGCCAATCATAAAATAAGCTTTTAGGTTCAAGAGGGTAATCTTTTCCATTAAAAGTAAAATTAATGAGATTTCCACTCTCTTTTAATCTTTGATCTTTTTTAGCTTCCCTTGGTGTAACTGTCAACAAATCTCTGTATGGCCCTCCATTTTCAAATACCTTGCTACTTTGGAAGAGATTTTCAACAGGATATCCCTTGATATTTCTGAGAAAAAATGCACTTAATTGAATACCAATTTCTTGTTCAGATTTACTTGAAGCCTCTAATATTTTTTTATAGCCATATTTTTTCGCCTCATTATGTAGGCTATGTATAGAACGTCTTCTAACTTCTGAGCTCATCCCCATATGCCAATCAAATTCAATATTTTTTTCTATTACGCCAATATTTTCTCTATCTGGAATGAATATGGGACGCTTTGATTTTCCGATACTTTTTTTATTCATATTAAAAACCTCTATAAAATTAAAAATGACAAGATAATAATAATTATAATTATACTAATACAAAGGTTATCACCACTAGAAGATGATGATACGTCTACTTTTTTATATTTATGTAATTCATCAATTTTTGTTTTCTCTTTAACATTATATTTATAATTTTCTTCTTTTTTAACATTTTCTTTAATTAATATATCATTATCTTTATTCTGTTTTAACTCACGATTATAAGACTTCATTAAAATTCCTCTAACAGCAGGCATACTATTATTTCTAAATGTTTTAGAGTTTTTATTGTACGCTTTACTATCACTATCTTCTTTAGAAATATCATCTATATAGTTAGGTACCTTTGATCTTGAAGTAGAACTAATTACTCCTAAAAGCTCACTGATTTTTTCCTTTCTGCTTTCTATATAGTTTAGTATATCTTTATACTCTAAAGGAATAATATTTTCATCAAGAATATATTCTATATATTTAGGCTCAATAACATCTAAACACTGGACCTCTGCTTGATCTGAAGTTGTTTCGCTGTCTAATAAATCATTAGATCGAGAAATAGTTTGAGGAGGTAAATTTGATTTCTGATAAGAAATAGAAGGTGAAAATAAATTATCTAATGCTTGAGAACCTCTTATCGCATTGATATCTATATATCTATAACTTGCTGTTGCTGCGTTATGAGGATAAAACAAAAATTCCTTTTCAAATAAAACATCAGGGCTAATTAATAATAGACATAGATCTAACCCGCTTTCTTTTTTTCTATCAAACATCCGTTTATTAGGCTTACTAATAGATAAACAAATAGAATTTTTGAAACGATCGAAACGACCAGTATCTGTAACTTGATAATGATGAGTTATGAGATTTCTAGGTTGTAATCCATCTCTTTTAATAAATTCTAGATTCTCTCTAGGGGTAAAATGACATAACCATTTAATATTTCTTTTTTTAATAATTTCTTTTATTAACTCTACTTCTTTAAGTTCTAACATAGAATACTCTCAAATTAATATTTAATATTGGTAGGATTCTATATTTTTTACTGGTTAATATTCCAGAATCAAACCGTTACAAAATTAACTCATTTAGTTACTAAAAAAACTCAAAGTCTTACCAAAAAACAACATAGCCCCCATGCTTAAAAAGTGATATACTGCGAAAAATTTAGTTAATCACAATTTACTTGGAAGGTTAAACTATGGAAATCTATGATAAAGTTCGTGTTATGCGAGAAATCCGTCAATGGTCGCAAGAAGAAATGGCTGATAGAATGGGAATGTCAGTAACAGGTTACGCTAAAATAGAACGTGGGCAATCAAAATTGCATTATGACAAGTTAGAACAAATTGCTAATATATTTAATATTAGTGTAAATGATTTAATTGATTTAGATAAAAGAATGCCAATGTGGTATTTTGGTGAAAACTGCTCTAATAACAATAATGTTGCTAATTATTACTCTTCTGATAGTGCTTTAACTTTAGAATTAGAAAAATTAAAATTGATTATTGAAAATCAGCAACAATTATTGCATTCAAAAGATTTGCTTTTACAGCAAAAAGATAATGAAATTAAATCTTTGAATGAAATTATTAGTTTGCTTAAAAAATAGAATTAATTTATAAAAATAAAACTTGCATTAATTACTACTAATACAAGTTTTATTTTTAATTTGCATCAACAACCAGATCTTGGGGTTATTCTACTCCCCCTTCATCGCCTCAAAAATTTTTTCTGCTAACGCTTTTGAGATGCCCGGTACGGAAGCGATTTCGTCAAGGGTGGCTTTTTTCACGCCTTGCATTCCGCCAAGGTATTTTAATAGAGCTTGGCGGCGTTTTGCACCAACGCCTTCGATGGTTTCTAATCCGCTTTGGGTGAAGGCTTTTTGGCGTTTTTTGCGGTGTCCGCTGATAGCGTGGTTATGGCTTTCATCACGGATATGTTGGATTAGGTGCAAAGCAAGGCTGTCTGGCGGCAAGTTGATTTCGCGATCTTGCTTGCTGATGATGAGCGTTTCCAAGCCTGCACGGCGATCCACACCTTTTGCTACGCCGATTAAGTGCGGTCGTTTTTTGTCCCATTTTACCTTGAGTTGCTCGAACACTTGCAAGGCGCGGTTAAGCTGCCCTTTACCGCCGTCAATAAAAATCACATCAGGAATTTTTTCTGCGTCCAGATCTTTATCGTAACGTTTCAATAAGGCTTGCTCCATTGCGGCATAATCATCGCCGCCAGTAATGCCTGTGATATTAAAACGGCGATAATCAGATTTCAGCGGCCCATCTTGATTGAACACGACACAAGACGCAATGGTTTGTTCGCCCATTGTGTGGCTGATGTCAAAACATTCCATTCGTTGGATTTTTTCAATGCCGAGCAACGCTTGCAACGCTTGGTAGCGTTCGTGGATCAGCGTGGATTGTTTCAGTTGGGTAACCAGCGCGGCTTTCGCATTCATTTGTGCAAGCTGTAAATATTTACTTTTATCCCCTTTGGCGCTGTCTTGAATTTGTACTTTACGCCCTGCTTGTTCCGCGAGCAGGGTTTCTAATTGAGCTTTTTCTGCCAATTTATGATCCACAATAATGGTGTTCGGCACGGTTCGCCCTTGGTGCGCTTGCAAATAAAATTGCCCTACAAACGTGGCGGTAAGCTCGGATAAATCCGTATTGGCTGGCACTTTCGGGAAATAACTACGGTTGCCCAAAATCTTACCTTGTCGAATAAACAGCACCTGCACGCAAGCAATGCCAAGTTGGTAGGCGATGGCGATAATATCAATATCATCGAGGCGATCATTGCTGACAAATTGTTTTTCGATCACCGCGCGCACCGCTTGGATTTGATCCCGTATGCGTGCCGCTTCTTCAAAATTCAACGCTTGGCTCGCTTGCTCCATTTTTGCCACAAGATGATCTAGCACTTGCTGATCTTTGCCTTGCAAGAAAAGACGCGCAAAATTCACTTGTTGATTGTAATCTTCATCGGAAATATAGCCTGGCACGCAAGGCGCAGAACAGCGTCCAATTTGATATTGCAAGCAAGGGCGTGAGCGATTGCGATAAACGGAATTTTCACATTGCCGTACAGGGAACAATTTTTGCAATAAAGAAAGAGTTTCGCGCACTGCTCCTGCATTAGGATAAGGGCCAAAATATTCACCTTGAATTTTTTTGCTTCCCCGATAGGCAGTGATTCTCGGGTGGCGTTCTTTGGTGAGCAAAATATAGGGGTACGATTTGTCATCACGCAATAGCACGTTATAGCGTGGCTGGTAGGTTTTAATATAATTATGCTCTAACAGCAAGGCTTCCGTTTCGCTTGATGTGATGGTGGTTTCAATGCGATGAATACTGGCGACTAAGGCTTCCGTTTTTTTACTGGATAAATTCGCCCGAAAATAACTGGATAAGCGTTTTTTTAAATCTTTGGCTTTGCCCACATAAATCACCTGTTCTTTATCGTCATACATACGATAAACACCGGGATCGTGAGTTACATTAGTAAGAAACTTTTTGGCATCAAAGGTCATTTTAAAAACATTAGGATCTGCTGATAAAAAAGAATGGGCGAAAAATCGCCCAAGGAATAAAATTGAAAAATTACGCTAAAATCGCCCGCACTTTTTCTAAATCTTCAGGTGTATCCACGCCGACCGCTGGCACTTCTTTCGCAAGATCAATATGAATTTTTTCGCCATACCACAACACGCGAAGTTGCTCTAAAGATTCGATATTTTCTAACGCTGAAGGTTGCCATTGTACATATTGCTTGATAAAGCCTGCACGATAAGCATAAATGCCAATGTGGCGTAAATACTGGCTTTGTAGCACAAGTTGCGTTTTTTGTTCATCAGATAAGCCGGCAAACTGGTCGCGATTCCAAGGGATCGGCGCACGGGAAAAATATAAGACATTGCCCGATTTATCCGCCACAGCTTTCACCACATTAGGGTTAAATAATTCTTCCGCATCATTCAATGGGACAGCAAGGGTCGCCATTTTCACACCATTTTTTGCTAAATTATCCGCCACTTGCTGCACGATCACAGGGGGAATTAACGGCTCATCACCTTGAATATTCACTACAATTTCATCATCGGCAAGGGCTAACTTCTCCACCACTTCCGCCAAGCGCTCCGTGCCTGAATTGTGATGTTCTGACGTCATACAAACTTCGCCGCCAAAGGCTTGCACAGCTTGCGCCACAGCTTGGTTATCCGTTGCTACCACCACACGGCTCGCTCCTGATTCCTGTGCTTTTTGCCAAACGTGGGCGATCATTGGTTTGCCTGCAATATCCGCCAAAGGCTTACCAGGTAAGCGACTTGAAGCAAAGCGTGCAGGGATAATTACCGTGAATTTTGCCATTATTCTGCTCCTTCTTGTTGCGCTTTTTCTTGTTTCTCGTTTTCTGATTGCAAGGCAATTGCACGCTCCGCTAACAACACAGGAATACCCTGCTCAATGGGATAAGCCAGTTGTTCAAAGGTGCAAATCAGCTGTTCATTTTCTTTGTCATATTTCAAACGCCCTTGACAAATCGGGCAAGCGAGAATATCGAGTAGTTTTTCGTTCATTAAGGTTTCTCCACTTCTTTTCAGAAGGCTATGTTAACCGCTTCATCAGGCGGTGCATAAAACAGATAAATTAAAGTGCGGTGCTTTTTGGCGCAGTTTTTACTTGCTGGATCAACGCGGCAATAAATTGTTCACTTTGTTCATCATTAATTTCTGCTTCAACAGGCACATACCACCAATTGGATTGAGCAAAATCTTGGCATTTAACCGCATCTTTTTCGGTCATAAAGAGCGGTTGGTTTTTATCAAATTTTTCAAATAGCACTAGATCATAAGCCTGATGATCTTGAAAGGCTTGGCTTTCCACTACATTGATCGCCAACTTTTGCAACATTGAGAAAAAACGCTGTGGGTTGCCAATGCCTGCAATGGCGGTGATGTTTTGTTGGGCAAAATCCTGCAAAGGACGTTTTTCCCCCGTTTGCAAATGAATGGCAACCTGCGGTGTTAATGTCATTACCGTTTGGCTAAAAGGTGTTTCTGCGCCGTTATTGATAATCCAATCGACAGATTTTAAACGGCAAATTGGCTCGCGCAGTAGCCCTGCGGGCAACACAAAACCATTACCAAATTGGCGCTGCGCATCAAGCACCACAATTTCTTTATCGCGTTGCAATTTATAATGCTGTAAGCCGTCATCGCTAATAATTACTTGGCAAGGAAAGTGCGCGAGTAAATGTTCTATCGCCTGCTGACGATTTGGTGAAATACACACAGGGGCATTAGTGCGTTTGGCAATTAATAAGGGTTCATCGCCTGTTTCCACAGGATCATCGTGGCTTGCCACCAAACGGGGATAACTTTTTGCTTTGCTCCCATAACCGCGCGAAATCACGCCAACTTGAATGCCTCGTTGCTGTAATTGTTGCACTAGCCAGATGACCACAGGGGTTTTGCCGTTTCCACCCACGGATAAATTGCCTACGATCACCACAGGCACAGGTGCTTTGTAAGAAGCCAAAATGCCGCGCTGATATAGCCACGTGCGCAGGCGGGTGATGAGTAAAAATAATAGGGCGAAAGGTGATAATAACCACTTCAGCGCCTTTGCCAAAAGGTTGGATTGATACCAAAAATTCATTATCACCTCATCAAAATGGATAGATTGGTGTACGCTGAAAATTCGTACACCAACATAAGATTAATGATTAAATTGCATTTGATGTAGCTGTTTGTAAGCGCCATTTAATGCCAGCAACTCTTGATGCGTGCCACGTTCTTTAATTTCACCGTGTTCAATCACCAAAATTTCATCGGCTTTTTCAATGGTTGATAAACGGTGGGCAATCACTAAAACCGTGCGCTCTTTTTGCAATTCTTCAAGCGCCGCTTGAATTGCACGTTCAGATTCTGTATCCAACGCAGAGGTCGCTTCATCTAAAATCAATACAGGGGAATTACGCAACAAGGCACGAGCAATCGCCAAGCGCTGACGTTGTCCGCCTGATAAACTTGCGCCGTTTTCGCCAATCACGGTGTCCAAGCCATCTTCTAATTTTTCAATAAATTCCATTGCGTGCGCCGCTTTAGCCGCTTTAATAATATCTTCACGGCTATATTTATCCGCCGCAGCATAGGCAATATTATTGGCAATGGTGTCATTAAATAAATGCACTTGCTGTGATACCACCGCGCAGTTTTCACGCAGATTATTCAGCGTATAATCTTGAATATTCACGCCATCAAGGGTGATTTCCCCTTGTTCAATCTCATAAAAACGCGTAACCAAATTAGCGATGGTCGATTTTCCTGAACCTGAACGCCCCACCAACGCCACGGTTTTGCCTTGCGGAATGTCAAAGGAAATATGATTTAACGCAGGGTGCTCTTTGCCTGAATAGCTAAACGTAACATCTTTGAAAGAAATATTTCCTTTGGCTTTTTCCACTTCATAAGTGCCGTTGTCTTTCTCGGTTGCCATATCCAAAATAGCAAACAGGGTTTGGCACGCTGCCATACCACGCTGGAATTGCGCATTCACATTCGTTAAAGACTTCAATGGTCGCATCATTGCCAACATTGAAGAAAACACCACCGTGAAAGAGCCTGCCGTTAGGTTTTGGCTCATAATTTCTGGCACGGTTGCCAAATACAACACCGCCGACAAGGCGAAAGACGCAATAATTTGCACCACAGGATCAGAAATGGCATCTGCCACCATCACTTTCATTCCCTTGCGGCGCATATCATTACTCACTTTATTAAAGCGTTCTTCTTCAATTTTTTGTCCACCAAAAGAAAGTACCACGCGATGCCCTTTCAGCATTTGTTCTGCGGAAGAGGTCAGCTCACCCATTGAGTTTTGCATATTTTTACCTAACTCACGGAATTTTTTCGATACCATACGAATCAGCACCGCAATAATCGGCCCAATCACGAAAAGCACCAAAGAAAGCTGCCAACTGGTATAAATCATCACACCAAGTAAAGAGATAATATACGCCCCTTCACGCACAATGGTCACCAAGGATCCCGATGAAGAATTGGCTACTTGTTCGCTATCGTAAGTAATACGCGAAAGCAATTTGCCTGCGGAGTTTTGATCAAAAAACGGCACGGGCATATACATTAAATGCTTGAATAAACGGCGGCGAATGGTCATCACCACTTTGCCTGACACCCAGCCTAAACAATAAGTTGAAACAAAACTTGTTACGCCACGCACAATAATCAACAGCACCACCACCACAGCCATTATGCGCAAAAAGCTCACGTCCGCCTTGCCAAAACCGTCATCAAGCAACGGTTTAAGCATTTGAATAAGAGAAGCATCTGCTAAGGCATTGAATACTAAGGTAATTGCTGCGGCAATTAAGCCAGCTTTAAAAGGCGCAATAATCGGCCATAAGCGTTTGAAAGTTTGCAGCGTTGTTAAGTCTTTATCTTGCATAATTGATTCATTTCAGTTAAAAAACTTCGCCATTTTACCCTTATTTTGCCGACAAGCCAATTAATCCCCGATACTTAATCCCCGATACCAAGGGGAAAACTCCGATCTTGCGGTATAAATTTTTATCTGTTCGGGGAAAAATAACAGGCTGATCTGCCCAAAATCTGCCGTATTATAGACCGCACTTTGTTGCGCCTTTAGGCGTTCCAACACCACGGAATGGGGGAAATGCCAAGGATTACCACGGCTACTCGAAATCAATGCGATCTTAGGCTGCGTTGTTTTAAGCAAATATTCACTGCTAGAGGTTTTACTGCCGTGATGCCCCACTTGCAATATCTCTATTTTTCCAGCTAAATCAGCAAATTGCCGCTCTGTTTGGCTATCAGCATCACCAGTTAAAAGCACCTTTCGATTGCCATCATCAATCAACAACACGCAAGAATCTGGATTTTCTGCACGCTTGCGGATCTTTTGTGGGGAAAGCGCGGTAATGCGTAATCCTTGCCATTGCCATTGTTGTCCCTGAAGACAAAAAGTGCGGTGTTTTTTTGCGTGATTTTTTTCTGACGGTGTGATCAATTCAGCCTGTGGGAACGCCTGTAAAATCGCACTAGCGCCCCCTGAATGATCATTATCATCGTGGCTCAAAATCAGCTTATCTAGCACAATCCCCTGCCGTTGCAAATAAGGCAAAATCTCTAGCTCCGCCATACTTCCCCCACGCCACGCTGCCCCCGTATCATATAAAATGCCACGCTGATTTTTCACCAATAATGTTGCCAAGCCCTGCCCTACATCTAAGGTTTCTAATCGCCATTTAGGGGCGTTTATCTCTTGCCACGCCAAATTCATCAGCATTATTCCAAGTAACCCTGCAAAAATAGGCTTCATTCTTTGTAAGAATAACGGACTGGGCAATTTTTCTGCATTGAGTGAGATTGTCTTTTTCCCTGCTAAGATCGGATTTTTTGCCACTTTTTGTGGCAATTTTTGCGAAAATTTTTGCAAATAAAACACATACCCCAGCCCCAAAATGAGCAACAAAATGACGATCCATTGCGATTGATTTTCTGACAAATCGATCCAATTCCCTTGCCATTGATTGAGCAACGTCGTGATTTTTTCTGCTAAATAATTCGCCCCTTGCCACGAATTAAACGCCCCTTGGCTCAACACTGCAAACAGCACCATTGGCACAAGACATAAACTAAACACTGGCACAGCTAAAAGGTTCGCCATCATTCCCGACAAGGACGTTCCGTGAAAAAAATAAAGCTGAATTGGGGTAAATAAACATAACAAACCGAGTTGTAGATGAAACAAGGAAAAAATCCAGCGTAGGATTTTTTTCGCCCACTGATTTTTAATGGGATAAATTTGCCCTTGGATTAAATCCAACGGCACAAGTTGATACCACAGAATCAGGCTTGCCACCGCCCCTGCGGAAAGCCAAAAACTAACGGAAAGTAACATCAGCGGATCCCATAAAATGAGCAATGCCACCACACATTGAAAATATTGCCAAGGCGTATAATAACAGCGTAACACTCGAATCAAACACAGCAATCCCAAAGCAAGTAACGCCCTTAAGGTGGGAATGGAAAAGCCAGCCAGCTGAACATAAATTAAAGCAATAAAAGCACCGCACAATAATGGCAAAATCGCCCCTATTCGATGCGTGGGCAAGAAAAACTGTGCTGCTCTTGCAATAGCAAAGCCAAGCAACATTGCCAAACCAATATGCAAGCCAGAAATGGCAATTAAATGTGCCGTGTTGGTTTTCTGATAAATTTGCCAGTGTTCAGCATTAAGCCACGCCCGTTCGCCAAAGCCCAGCGCCAACAATAAGCCTTGCATCGGTAAGCCTTGGGTCTGCTGAAAACTGGCTTGCAATAATCGCTCTCGCCACGCAAAATCTTGCGAAATTTGCACCGCACTTTTTACTCTGCCATAGGCCGTGATACCTTGTGAGAAATACCATTTTTGCCGATCAAAGCCCCCTTGATTTAAACGGCTTGATAAGGGTTTGAGCAATAATTCCGCCTGCCAAATTTGCCCCACTTTAATTTGCTCTGCTGCCTTATTTCCCAAATTTTTCTCTGAGTTTTGCCATTGCAAATATATTCGCTGGCTAGGCAAATTTTCTGCCAATTTCCCAGTGGCAATCACAGTTTGATAATCTTGCTGATGTAAGATTTTCTCAATCTTAATTGGAATGCTGATCTTGTTTAAACTGGCGCTCTGCTCTGCTTGGCTCAAAATTTGCTGAGCTTGATGATGAAAATAGCCCAAGCTCAATACAAAAATCACGCCGTAAACCAGCCCTTTTGCGATTTTATAATAGGCTAAAAGATAGGCTGTCAAAACAGCTAAGATCCCAATTCCCACAGTGCAAAGCATTAATTCAACACTAAGCAATAAGGCTTTCGGCACATAAAGCAAACTCAAGCCTGCGCCAATAATCAGCCATAGAATCACATCTAATTTAAGCGAAAATTTCATTTTTATATAAGATTAAAAATTACCTTTATAAACAAAAATCGTTGTAAATCGTAGGGTGGGCTTCAGCCCACCACTTAGGATTGAATAACCTTGGCATTGCCTACTTTGATAAAAACGGTGGGCTAAAGCCCACCCTACGCTTAATCTGATTAAACCTTTGATTAACTCCCCCAATTCAATGGAAAAAATCCTCTTTCAACATCTCTTCGAAATGAGGAAAACGGCCAATCTTTGGGGGCATTAACATAACCGTGTTTAACAGGATTGAAATAGATATAGTCTAAATGATTGTTCAAATCTCGTTCATCACGGATACGATGCTCCCAAAATCGTCTTTGCCATATTCCAGCTTCTCGCTTTTTTATTCTACTTTGGTTCTCATTACGATACGCCTTTGGTAATAATTTCGTAAATACCGTTTTAAAAAAAGCAATACGCTTAGAATAATTATCATCATCCTGTGGTAATTGCATTATGAAATGCAGATGATCAGGTAACACACAAATTGCGATGGTTTCAAAGGGATATCTTCTCACTGTCTCTTGATAGGCTTGCCGTAATTTTTCTATATGCTGAGTAAGGTAACATTTTGTACGATCTTGCAATGTCAATGTAAAAAAATAACACGCGCCTTTTGTAAAATCTCTCCGATAATTTGGCATTATTTCTGCCCCTCTCATAAGAAACGTAGGGTGGGCTTTAGCCCACCATTTGGGATTGAATAACCTTGGCCATTGCCAACCCTGATAAAAAATGGTGGGCTAAAGCCCACCCTCCTACGCCCACTACGCCTACCACTACAAATAAAAATATGATGAAAAAAGCACCGCACTTTCGCAATCTTGTTAAACAATTTTTGCGATCTTGCTCGCAAAACGAAAAAATACTTTACGTAAAATGCGGAAATTCTGAGTGGTGAGATTGTGTTTCTGTCTATTTCTTTGTAGAGTGAAGCCATTAATAGTCGGGGTGCTGCTTTGTGTAGCTGAGATGATACCCGTTGAACCTGATCCAGTTAGCACTGACGTAGGAAACTTATTATGAAAACGCTTGTTGTAAAAAATCTGTCTATTTTTGACCGCACTTTATACTTCCCTTTTCTATTTTCAAATCGTCATTCCGCGACATCATTCCCTATCACATTGATTTTATAGATGATTTTTCATTATAAAGGCAAATGCGATTGGGCTTTTTTTACGCTTAATTTTTATGCATAGGAGAAAAAAATGGACTTTAATTTAATCACGAAAATTCGCCAAACCAATCCTTTAATCCACAACATCACCAACATTGTGGTGGCAAACTATGTAGCGAATGGGTTGTTAGCCTTGGGCGCATCGCCGATTATGGCAGATGCCGAAGAAGAAATGGCGGATCTTGCCCAATTTAGCACTGCCTTGGTGATTAACATTGGCACGCTCGATCCTTTCAAAGTGAAAGCAATGTTGGCGGCTGGCAAAGCGGCGAATAAAGCGGGCATTCCTGTGGTGCTTGATCCTGTGGGCGTGGGGGCAACGCAATACCGCAAGGACGTGGTGGCTGAATTACTGAATAAAGTAAAATTCACCGCCATTCGTGGCAATGCCGGGGAAATTGCCCAGTTAGCAGGGGTGAATTGGGCGGCGAAAGGTGTGGACGCAGGGCAAGGTGAAGGCGATGTGGCACAAATTGCCAAACTGGCCGCGCAACGTCATCAATGTGTTGTGGCAGTGAGCGGTGCGGTAGATTATATCAGCGATGGCGTGCAAGTGGCGACCATTGATAACAGCACGCCAATGTTTCCTAAAATCACGGGCTCAGGTTGTTTGCTTGGCGCGGTGTTAGGGGCTTTTTTAGCGGTCGCTCCAAGCCAACCTTTTAATGTGGTAGTGCAAGCCAGTGCGGCCTATGCGGTGGCAGGGCAACTGGCTGCGAAAGACTTAGGAAGCACAAAATATGGGCAGTTTTACACCGCACTTTTAGATCAACTTGGTGAACTCAATGATCAACAAGTGGCACAATTCGCACAGGTTCACATAGAAGAATAAGGAGCAACAATGACTCATATTGCACAAGCACTAACCATTGCTGGATCAGATAGTGGCGGTGGTGCGGGTATTCAAGCCGATCTGAAAACCTTTCAAATGCGTAATGTATTTGGAATGAGCGTAATTACTGCCGTTACTGCACAAAACACCTTAGGCGTAACGGATATTCATTTAATCCCCCTTAGCACCATTGAAGCGCAACTCAAGGCGATTGTGGAAGATTTCACGCCCAATGCGGTAAAAATTGGTATGCTCGGCACGGCTGAAATTATCCAAACCGTGGCCGCTTTTTTGCGTCAGCACCCATTTGCGAATGTGGTTATCGATCCTGTGATGATCGCCAAAGGGGGCGCAAGTTTATTGGAACAATCGGCAATTCAAGCGATGCGTGAACAACTATTGCCTTTGGCCGATGTGCTAACGCCAAATCTGCCTGAAGCAGAAGCCTTAACAGGATTAAAAGTTGAAGATCAGCACAGTATTGCGCAAATTGCTGAACGTTTACAACAAATGGGCGCAAAAACCGTAATTATAAAAGGTGGCCATCAGCAAAATAGCAAAAGTGCGGTATGCCAAGATTTTATTTTCACGCCGACAGAATCTTTTGTCTTGGAAAGCCCACGTTTTAACACGCCGCATACCCACGGCACAGGCTGCACTTTTTCCGCTTGCTTAACCGCTGAACTTGCCAAAGGGCAACCGTTGGAGCAAGCCTGCAAAACTGCCAAAGCCTTTATTACCAGCGCCATCACGCACCCTTTAAATATCGGACACGGACACGGCCCAACCAATCACTGGGCGTATTCACAGGAGCAAAAAAATGGATAAATCAATTTTACGCTGTTATTTAGTGGCGGGTACACAAGATTGCCGTCATCTGCCCGACTATGCCAATAACCCACAACAAACCTTATTAACACGTTTAGAACAAGCGCTAAAAGCGGGGATAACCTGTTATCAGTTTCGTGAAAAAGGGCAATTTTCTTTGCAAGATCCGCAAAAAATTGAACAACTTGCCCGCCAATGCCAAGATTTATGCCAACAATATAATGTGCCTTTTATTATGAATAATGATGTTCAACTCGCAGAAAAATTGCACGCAGACGGCATTCACGTTGGGCAAAAAGATTTTGCCGTAGATAAACTCGCTCAACAAATTCAAGGCAAAATGCTCATTGGTTTATCCGTAAATACCTTGCAGCAAGCGCAGCAACATAATGCTTTCAATGGCGTGGATTATTATGGTTGCGGCCCGATTTTCCCGACGTTTTCCAAGGCGGACGCTGCGCCAGATGTGGGGATCAACTTTGTGCAATTTTTGCGTGAACAAGGCATCAATAAGCCTTTGGTCGCCATTGGCGGAATTAGAACCGAACACGTTCCAGCCCTTTTACAAGCCGGTGCAGACGGTGTTGCAGTGATTTCCACCATTATGCAAGCAGAAGATGTCGCCGCTACGGTACAAAAAATTTTGGCAAAATAACACCGCACTTAACGAAAAGCGAATAGCAAAAAAAGGCATTCAACCAAGATTGAATGCCTTTTATTTTGCTTAATTATCAAACTTAAAAACGATAACCCACTTTTAAACCAAATTGGCGGCTGTGAGAAGATTCATCACCATTCTCATAAGAGAAGGTTGTCCCCACTGACCAAGCCCCCATATTCAAATTGAGTCCTGCTTGATACTGCCAGCCACGATTAAACTGTTGCTGTAAACCGTTGTTATTCACAGTAACCGCATTGTTAAATGTTTTACGGCTCGCATCAAAATAATAAAGGGCAAGACTCGGTGAA
This sequence comes from Avibacterium gallinarum, assembly GCF_002921135.1. Lineage (GTDB taxonomy): Bacteria > Pseudomonadota > Gammaproteobacteria > Enterobacterales > Pasteurellaceae > Avibacterium > Avibacterium gallinarum. The sequence goes on from NZ_PQVJ01000007.1 coordinate 144,170, forward strand.
ATAGAAAGCGTGTTCCACTGCCAAGTTTTGGACAATTCTGCACCAGCGTGATAATTAACAAAATCTAAAGCTCGAGTATGAACCGCACGACCTTTCAGCTCATAATCAGCAGCCGTGAGGTGATGATAGCGTACCCCAGCTATTGCTTTGAGATCGAGGTATCCTAGCCCCCATTTCTTACCTAATGTTGCACCGAAACTAACGATATTACGTTTAAAAGCGGCACGTTGTTCATCTAAAGTGATGAGATTATTAGAACGTCCATAACCAATGTCTGCCGCAACAAACAGACCTGACTCACTTTGCACTTTGGCATAAACCGTAGCTTGCGAATAAGTCATCTTGCCGCTTGCATTCTCATAATCAATGTTGCCGCGGGTTTGCGACACTATCGTGCCTAAACTAATGCCTTGCTCATTTACAGCACTTTCTACGCCTAATTCAGTGTAGTTACTATGCTGTTTATAAACGCGGTAATTATCTGATTGATAATCAGCCTCTTGATAATCGACATTCGTCCATACTTGAGTTTGCTCGCCACCTTCTTGCAACAAACGTTGGTTTAAATGTTGATCGCTGCGTAATATTGCATTTCCTTGTGCAGAAAGTTCCGACAATGCGGTATTTGATACACCACTAACAAGTTGTGCCTGTTTCAAGCGATCTAGTTCAGCTTTCTTACGCTCTTCTTCTAAGCGTTTTGCTTCCGCTTCACGGCGCGCTTGTTCTTCCGCGGCTTTACGCTCTTCTTCCAAGCGTTTTGCTTCCGCTTCACGGCGTGCTTGCTCTTCCGCGGCTTTACGCTCTTCCTCTAAGCGTTTTGCTTCCGCTTCACGACGGGCTTGCTCTTCCGCGGCTTTACGCTCTTCTTCCAAACGTTTTGCTTCCGCTTCACGGCGCGCTTGCTCTTCCGCGGCTTTACGCTCTTCTTCTAAACGTTTGGCTTCCGCTTCACGGCGTGCTTGTTCTTCCGCGGCTTTGCGTTCTTCTTCTAAGCGTTTTGCTTCCACTTCACGGCGCGCTTGTTCTTCTGTGGCTTTACGCTCTTCTT
>NZ_PQVJ01000008.1 GCF_002921135.1 Avibacterium gallinarum
CTCTTCCGCGGCTTTACGCTCTTCTTCTAAGCGTTTTGCTTCCGCTTCACGGCGTGCTTGTTCTTCCGCGGCTTTACGCTCTTCTTCTAAGCGTTTTGCTTCCGCTTCACGGCGTGCTTGTTCTTCTGCGGCTTTACGTTCTTCTTCCGCAATTTCTTTTTCAACAATAGGGTTATATAGACGGAATGTGTTCCCTTCTTGAATCAAGTTATAACGGTAAGCACCAATATCCGCATAATTATTTTGCAATGTTACAGCTAAATTTTCAGATGAATTAGCTGTTATTAAGGTTAGGCGATCTTTGCTACGCTGCGGTTCATTGCCAATATCATTCACCACAAGTAGATGATTACCTGATGCTTTTCCGTTTACCACAACTTTATCGCTGTTTAATGTAGAAAAGTTAGTGCGGTAATAAAATTTTCCATTTCCGCTTAAATCGCCATTAACGGTTAAGGTATTAAATGGTTTGTCATTTTGGCTCAGAGTAATTTGTGAGCCCTCTGCTAAATTCAAATTTCCTAGCGTACTGTTACCTGTTAATGTCCAATGTGATTCTTTGGATAACGAGGTTTGAGTAGTCTTTGCAGCTTGAATCGAACCAGTAAAATCTGTTTTCCCTAAATTTAAACGGCTTTGTTGAGATAAACTAATATCCCCTGCGAGTGCCATTCTTGGAATGCTGTTCAAGGTTTCTTCACTGTAAGTTGGCATATCACAGCTGACTTCTCCAGTGTGATCGGAACGCAAGCAAACAGTTTGCCCTGCTTGATAGCCCAGATCTAAAATCGCATTATCATTAACATTGATATTAGCATTAAGTGAGGAAACATTACGCCCTACGGTAAAATTCGCTTTATTGGATACCGAAATAGTTTTCGCTGAGAAATCACGGTTTATCCAATCATCGTCAAAAATGACCTCACGATTATTCAACACATCACGCGCGTGTGGTGTCGGCACACCTTCAAAAACAACCTTACCACCTTTAGCTGAAAAATCACCATTAAGGTTCATTCCCCCTGTTAATAATAGCGTTGATTCTTCTACCACTGGTTGATAATTTACATTTAAGCCACCATTTGTTTTGTCGGAAGCTTTTTCACCGAAATAACCGGCAAACGCGGTTAATGTCTGTTGTGCATTTTTACGCTCAATGATCGTTTGAATCGCCGCCGCGCGATCACTGCCTAAATATTCCCAGTGATCTGTACTAGTTTGATTGGTTGGATAAAAACCCCAAGGATCACCTTTTAAGACAAAATAATCTTTCTGCCCATTTGCATAAGGATTGGCATATTCATAAATATCGTAGCCAGCTTTCCCCCAACTTCCCCAGGTTAAATCTTTTTCTCTAACATTCGTTCCCGTTAAAGTGAGAGTGGCTGGTTTATCTGCACGGTGATTAACAACCATTGCGCCTTCATCAGAATGTTGAATACGTTGAAATGTTAAATCGTTACCGTTTAAATCCAAACGTCCACCACGATAACCAAAATAAATCTCATCTGGATCCATTTGATCTGCTGTTTGTAAAACAACTGTTGGGCGCCCACTGGTAATTCCTAATTGATTAAATGCTTGCTTTTGTCCAGCAGAATCCGCTTGCTGATTCAAAATAACTGTACCATCACCCACGCTAATATCACCAAGGTTTTCGCCTGTTCCTTGGACTAATAATGTCCCCTCACCAATTTTAGATAAGCGATCACCTTGTGGATTTGCCACTTGCCAAGTTACAGTTTTATCTTTCGCAACAGACACGCCACCACCAAGCCAAGTTTGATTATTTTCTGCTTTTACCGTGAAATCTGCATTGAAATAAAGTGATCCAGCACCTTGATTAATATTATCTTTTAAAAGCAATACACCGCCATCTGCGCCATTAAAGAAAACACTTTTACCATAATCTAAAGAAGGGCGAGTTTGCGCTGTATCCTGACCTGTTAAAGATTGATTGTATAAATCCACCGAAAGAGAAGTATCGTCACTTTTAATCGCACTATGCTCGGCCGCAGTGCTATCTACCGCCCACGTCCATACTTGATCTTTCTGTGCATTTTCAATATTTCCAGCATTTGCTTTGTCTTGCACATATTTCACATAAGCCAAACGTGGCAATGCCCAAATATTGTCATAGTCATAATCAAAATTCAAAACACCGACAATTACCCATTTCTCTTTCTGTTTATCATAAGCCCACAAAGCAGAGCCACTGTCGCCAGGTTTTGCATAAGTGATCATTGGACCGTAATACTGAGAACCAAACAAACTGATTGGCCCATTGTAAAGCCATTTCCCATCTTCTGAATGGCTACCGAAAGAAGCAATTTCATTACGATCTGATACGGAATACATATCATACGACACGCCACCGATCATATAACGGTAAGCTGGTGCAACATCTCTTGGCTTATTACCCGCCTCTGGAGAATCTTGTACCTGTTGCCTCCCCGAACCCACACGAGCATAAATAGGGAAACGCGTTCTATCTTTGAATGTTTTTGTATCAATGGCAGGATCGCCAACTGCAGCATCGGTTAATTCAGCTGGCACAACTTCCGTAACCATTTTGTGGATACGCGGAGCGTGGTAATCTCGATCACGTTTTTCAACAGCCTTGCCTTCCCACTCTTCAGGAAAGTTATTACGATTCACCACTAAATAACTGAAATGATGAGAGTCAGGATTTTCATCTGCACCACCAAATTGAGAAGAACCAAATCCACCATTATGTGCCACCCCCGTTAAAAAAGACGGCGCAATTAAAGTAACATAGCCCGCATTTCTTGCGGCAGGACTTAAATCAATCATCGGCACATCCTTCATCATCAAACCGATGTTCTCCCCATTTTTATTAAATACAGGAATATTCATTGCACCAACGGTGAACTTCCCTTTATTTTCCGCAAAATCACGGAAGTATTGGTAATCAATATCACCACGGACATTTGCTGCATATAAAGGAGTGGAAGCAATTATCGAAGCAATTAACGCGGATAATTGACTATACTTAAAACGAGATAGCATAAATGATGTTTTTGGTTTCATAGTTATTGTCTAAATAAAACAGGTCAAATTAATAGCGGGCGCGAAGTATAACAAGATTATTTCTTAAACAACACTATTAATTAGTAAATTATGGTAATTAATTTTAAGTGCGGTGGTTTTTGTTGCATTTTTTAAAAGAATGCAGCACAAGCCACATTCTTTTTGTTCATTTTTATATTTTAAAACTGCTCCAAAATCGCCAAGGCATCAGCCAATTTTTTCACGGTGAAAACTTGCATATTTTTCACCGCACTTTTTGGCTTGTTAGCGAATGGCACAATGGCGCGGGTAAAACCGTGTTTTGCCGCTTCAGAAATGCGTTCTTGCCCACTTGGTACAGGGCGGATTTCCCCTGCTAACCCCACTTCGCCGAACACCACCAGATCTTTTGGCAATGGGCGATTGCGGAAACTGGAAATTAACGCCAGTAATAAGGCAAGATCGGCGCTGGTTTCACTCACTTTCACGCCGCCGACCACATTCACGAAAACATCTTGATCGGACATTTGCAGGCCGCCGTGGCGGTGTAATACGGCTAATAATAAAGCAAGGCGATTTTGCTCCAAGCCCACTGCCACCCGTCTTGGATTGGCGAGCATTGAGTGATCCACCAAGGCTTGAATTTCCACCAACAACGGGCGTGTGCCTTCCCATAACACCATTACGGAACTGCCTGCGGTGTCTTCTTCACCGCGGCTTAAGAATATGGCAGAAGGATTTTTCACTTCGCGCAAGCCTTGCTCTGTCATCGCAAACACGCCGAGTTCATTGACCGCGCCAAAACGGTTTTTATGGCTACGCAATGTGCGGAAACGGCTATCCGCTTCGCCCTCTAATAACAATGAACAGTCAATGGCGTGTTCTAGCACTTTCGGGCCCGCCAAGGTGCCGTCTTTGGTAACGTGTCCCACCATCACAATCGCCACTTGACGGGTTTTCGCATAACGGGTTAGAAACGCCGCACATTCGCGCACTTGGGAAACACTACCAGGGGAAGACTGAATATCCGCAAGGTGCATCACTTGAATGGAATCCACCACGATGATTTGCGGTTTAAGCTGATCGGCCAAATGGCAAATTTGTTCTACAGAGGTTTCCGACAACATATTCAGCCGATCTGTTGGCAACCCAAGACGATTGGCGCGCATTGCTACCTGTTGCAAGGATTCTTCGCCTGTAACATAAAGTGCGGTCATATTTTGCGCTAAACCACACATCACTTGTAATAATAGAGTACTTTTCCCTGCGCCGGGGTGTCCGCCAATCAAAATAGCACTGCCCGGCACGATGCCTCCGCCTAAGACACGATCAAGCTCGTAAAAGCCACTATGAAAACGGGGAACTTCTTGCAAGCTGATGTCTGCCAACGTTTGGATTTTTGCCTGCGTTTCCCCTGCATAACCACTGAAGCGATCAGCACGGCTTGCTTTGGCTGGGGCAAGGCGAATTTCGGTGATGGTATTCCACGCTTTACAGGCATTACACTGCCCTTGCCAACGGGCATATTCCGCACCGCAATCATTGCACACAAAAGCGGTTTTTGCTTTAGCCATTGTTCATCTCCAAATTTTCCAAATTCGCTGCGTCATTCTCTTCAACATAAGTGAGCGAAATCAGATTTAACATTCGTTGTAAATAAAATGCCGATTGCAATAAATCAAATAATTGCGCGATCACTTCGGCGTTATTTTTTGTTTCGCTATGAAGTGCAATCAGCTGTTTACATTCTGCCAAACATTGCTGACTACTTTCCACCAACGCCAGCCAATCTGTTTTAAGCGCATCGCTTAAACCTTGTTCATTAAAGGCATTTTCCAACAAATTGCCATTTTCCGTATAAAAATGATAAAGATTGAAAAACGCACCGATTCGCTCCACCGTGCGTAAAAAGTCTTCGGCAAAATAGGCCTGCCCTAAGGCAAAGGTTTCTTCAATTAGACCTTGTTCCAGCTGGAAAAGTGCGGTTAATTTTTGCGAAAAATTGCCCGCACTTTGCGCGAAATCTAAAAAATCTCGCCATTTATCCAAACAATTTTGTGCTTTAGGCTGATGATTTTCTGCCAAGGCATAACCCCGTTGCGCTTTGCTAATGGCGCTTAATCGCACGCCATTTTCCAACGGTAAAGATCGCACATAATCGAGCAAATCTGCCACCTTACCTTGCTTTAATTCAAATTCCACTTCGCTAATTTCTGCCTGTTTATCACCAGCCAAAATCTTGCCTTGATCAAGCGCCACTTCAATTTCTGCTGTTTCCTGTGTTTTTGGTGTTTCTGACGAAAATTCTGGGCGAATAAGGAAAGTTTCTCGCGCAAAATCCGTGGCAAAAATCGGCTGTAATGAAAGTGTTTTCCAGCTGGGATCGAGATCATAGTTTTCCACTAATTGGGCTAAATCAGGCGTTTCATTTTGCTGCGGCAAATTATATTCAGGGCGAATATGCAAACCGCCTAGTGCTTCCCCTTTGGTTTTCAAGGTTAAGGTAAACTGTTGATTTTCTTTGCGAACACGCAAGCCCATTTGGTGCTGCGCGAAAAATTTATCGGCGGTGTCGTAATAAGTATTGCCTAAAAATACCTGTTGATGAAAGTGCGGTGCGTTTTTCAGCAAATTTTGCTTGAATGAATTTAAGCCAAATTGCGGAATTAGTAGTTTTAATTCAATTTCTGTACTCATTTTGTCGATTCCTTCCAACCTTAATCAAGTTTTTTCATATTATCTAATAAATTCCTTGTTTTTTCGATGAAATATAGTGTATTTTTACGCCCGCATAGCCTTGAACAAGATGAATATGCACAAAAATTTATCAACCTAACCCCTAGAAGGAGTTATCTTATGGCTGTAAATAATATTTTAGGATTATTTGCCCATTCCCCATTAAAGCCTTTAGCACGTCATTCTGCTAAGGTAACTGATTGTTGTAAATATCTCATTCCATTTTTTGAATACACTTTCCAAGGTGATTGGGAAAATGCGGAGAAATTACGCAAAAAGATTTCTGACACAGAGCGCCAAGCAGATACATTAAAGCGTGAAATTCGCTTAAAACTGCCACGCGGTTTGTTTATGCCCATTGAACGTACTGATTTATTAGAATTAGTTACGCAACAAGATAAATTAGCGAACTACGCCAAAGATATTGCAGGCAGAATGATTGGTCGTCAATGTCCATTCCCTCCTGAAATGCAAGAAGATTTTATGAAATATTTAACCCGCAGTATTGATGCGGCGGAGCAAGCACATCTTGTGATCGATGAAATGGACGGCTTGCTTGAAACGGGTTTCAAAGGGCGTGAAGTGCAATTTGTGAATAAAATGATCCAAACCCTTGATGATATTGAAGACGACACGGATAAAATGCAAATTAAATTGCGCTTAATTTTGCGTTCTATGGAAGATCAATTTAATCCCATTGATGCAATGTTCCTATACAAAATCCTTGAATGGATTGGTGTGCTTGCAGATCAAGCGCAACGTGTGGGTTCACGCATTGAATTAATGTTGGCTCGTTCATAATTGTTAGGCAACAATTGTTAGCAACATAGGAATAATACTATGGAAGTTATTCAACAATATGGCACTTTATTAGTGATCATCACTGCGGCGTTCGGCTTTTTTATGGCATTTGGTGTGGGGGCGAATGACGTTTCTAACGCAATGGGAACGTCCGTAGGTTCAGGCACCATTACCGCTAAACAAGCCATTATTATTGCAATGATTTTTGAATGTGCAGGGGCATATTTAGCCGGTGGTGAAGTAACAGAAACCATTAAAAGCGGGGTTTTAAATCCAACAGAATATATCGCCACACCAGAAATTTTGGCCTTAGGTATGATGGCGGCCCTCTTTTCTTCTGGATTATGGTTGCTCATCGCCTCGCGAATGGGTTGGCCAGTTTCCACCACGCACACCATTATTGGCGCAATTATCGGTTTCGGTTTAATTACCGTTGGGCCGAACTCGATTGATTGGTCAGCTATCCGCAACATTGTGGGCAGTTGGTTTATCACCCCTGTGATCGCAGGCGTGGTGGCGTATGGCATTTTCTTCAGCACACAAAAACTGATTTTCGATACAGAAAAACCGTTACGCAACGCACAAAAATATGGCCCATATTATATGGGACTCACCATCTTTATTTTGTCCGTAGTAACAATGATAAAAGGCTTAAAGCACGTTGGTTTACATTTAACTGGTAGCGAAACTTTCTTTATTTCATTAGGCATCAGCGCCCTTTCTGTGGTGGCAAGCCATTTCTATTTTCGTAGCAAAAAATTCCGTCAAACAGTTAAATCAGGCACATTCGGTGCGGTAGAAAAAGTATTTAGTATACTAATGCTACTAACCGCCTGTGCAATGGCGTTTGCGCACGGTTCAAACGATGTGGCGAATGCTATCGGGCCTTTGTCTGCGGTGGTTTCTATCGTGGATAACGGCGGTGAAATTATGGCGAAAAGCCCACTTGCTTGGTGGATCTTACCATTAGGCGCGGCAGGGATCGCCTTAGGTTTAATCGTTATGGGCTATAAAGTGATGGCAACCATTGGTACAGGGATCACCGATCTCACCCCAAGCCGTGGTTTCTCAGCCCAATTTGCAACGGCAACCACCGTGGTACTGGCTTCTGGTACGGGATTACCAATTTCCACCACCCAAACCCTTGTGGGTGCAATCTTAGGTATCGGCTTCGCGCGTGGTATCGCCGCATTAAACTTAACGGTAATTCGCAATATTATCGCCTCTTGGGTGATCACCTTACCTGCTGGCGCATTCTTTGCGATTTTAATTTACTATGTGCTGCACGCCATTTTCATCTAATTTGCGTAAGCCATAGAAAAAGCACACAAAATAAGACAAAGATTTTGTGAATGAAAGAAAGTGCGGTACAATTTACCGCACTTTTTTATTGTCTATTTTTTAAGGTGTTGTAATGCGAAAAATTACTAAGATCTTGTTTTTACTCTTTCTTTCCGTGCCATTTGCGCAAGCGGAAACCCGCTATGTAACAGAAAACCTTTCCACCTTTTTACGCAAAGGGGCTGGCGATCAATTTAAAATTGCAGGGGCAATTCGTTCAGGCGAACCGGTAACCGTGCTAAACCACAAAGATCGCTATACGCTTATTCGTGATAGCAAAAATCGTGAAGCTTGGATCTTAACCTCTGAACTTTCTAGCACACCGAGCAGCAAAGATGAAAATCCAAGATTAAAAGCAAAAATTGAAGAATTAACCTTAAAACTCAATCAATTAGACGGTGATTGGCAACAACGCACCAGCGAAATGCAACGCCGCACCAAACAAGCTGAGCAACAAAGCAGCCAATTGTTAGAGCAAAATTCTCAGCTCAACCGTGAACTTGAAATCACCAAAAATAAAAACCGCGATTTAGAAGCAATGCTTGATGCAGGCAAACGTGAAATCGCGATCCAATGGTTTATTTATGGCGGTTCGGTGCTAGGTGTTGGTTTGCTACTTGGCTTAATCTTACCTTTCATTATGCCAAAACGTCGCCGCCGTGATGGCTGGGCATAACTACCCCATTCAGCAAAATGGAAATTTATTTAGTTGGCGGTGCCGTGCGCGATGCGCTACTTAATCTCCCTGTTAAAGACCGAGATTGGGTGGTAATTGGCGCAACACCAGAGCAACTATTGCAACAAGGCTATATTCAAGTGGGGAAAGATTTCCCCGTTTTTCTTGATCCCAAAAATAAAGAAGAATATGCCCTTGCGCGCACAGAAAAAAAAGCGGGTGTAGGCTACACCGGTTTTGTGTGCGATTTCAGCCCCGACATTAGCTTAGAACAAGATCTGATCCGCCGCGATCTCACCATTAACGCCATTGCACAAGACAGCCAAGGCAAGTTGCACGATCCTTATGGTGGCATCAATGATCTGAACAATCGCCTACTCCGCCATATCTCCCCTGCGTTTGCCGAAGATCCTTTGCGCGTGTTAAGAGTGGCGCGCTTTGCTGCGCGTTACCATTATTTAGGTTTCCAAATCGCCCCTGAAACCTTTGCCTTAATGAAACAAATCACCAAATCGGGCGAGCTTGAACATCTCACGGCAGAACGCGTTTGGCTAGAAACAGAAAAAGCCTTACAAACGCCAAATCCTGAAATTTATTTTGACATTTTAAGAGACATCAAGGCATTAGCTGTGCTTTTCCCAGAGCTTAACGCCCTTTACGGCGTGCCAAATCCCGTGCAACATCACCCTGAGGTGGATAGCTTTATCCACACAATGCTGGTGTTGCAACAAGCCACAAAGCTCACTGAAAATAGCCCTGCACAACAAAAAAGTGCGGTGCGTTTTGCAGCAATTTGCCACGATCTTGGCAAAGCACTCACGCCAAAAGATCTTCTGCCACGCCATTTTGGCCACGAACAAAAAGGCGTTACGCCAACACGCAATCTTTGCAATCGGCTCAAAGTGCCAAGCTACATTAAAGAACTGTCGTGCCTTGTTTGCGAAACGCACACCAATGTCCACCGTGCTTTTGAACTACGCCCTGCCACTATTGTCAAATTATTCAATCAGCTCGATGTGTGGCGTAAACCAGAACGTTTCAAAGAAGTGTTACTTGTTTGCACGGCTGATGCCAAAGGCCGCACAGGCTTTGAACAAGTGGATTACCCACAAGCGAATTTTCTACTCAAACTGTACCAAGCCGCATTACAAGTTAATGTGCAACAAGTGATTGCCGATGGATTTCAAAAAGAAAAAATCCGCGAAGAATTAAACCGCCGCCGCCAAAAAGCCATTGAACAAGAAAAACAGCGGTTAAAGGATTAATAATGTTATTTTCTTTCATCAAAACTAAAATCAGCGCGCTAATGCGCAAGCTTTTCATTAATCCCAAACTTCGTAATAGTTTGAAAAATAAGGGAATGAGCGTATTAGCCAGTAATTGCAATGGGGCATTTATGCTGCACGATTTAGGACAGCCATTCAATTCACCTTTTGTGAATTTATATCTTGAGCCACAAGATTTCATTCGTTATTTGCAACGCATTGAACACTATCAGCAACAACCGCTAAAATTTGTAGAGAATAACAATAAGCCCTACCCTGTGGCTTATTTAGATGATATAAAAATCCATTTTGTGCATTATGCCAATGCGCAACAAGCTCAAGAAAAATGGCAACAGCGTTCGCAACGTATTGATTTTGATAATCTTTTTATCATTATGACCGATCGCGATGGCTGCACAGAACAAGATCTAAACGATTTTGATGCACTGCCTTACAAAAACAAAGTGGTATTCACCCATAAACCTTATCCTGAAATCCGCTCTGCTTTTTATATTCAAGGCCTTGAACAACAAGATTGTGTCGGCGATCTTTTTGCTTATTCTGGCTGGCTTGGCAAACGCTATTATGATCAATTTGATTATCTGGCTTGGTTTAATCAGAATAAAAACGAGAAAACCTCATCACATTAAAGCAAAAATAAAGTGCGGTGGAATTTTTTGAAATTTTCCACCGCACTTGTTAATTCAGCCATTACAACGCAATTTCATCAAGGCTACGCCCAAAACTCGGAATAAACACTTGAATAAAATAATTCATTTCTTCGCTGCGCCATTCCGCCATTAATTTTTCCAAACGCGTTTTTGCTGATGAAAATTCTTGATTCCCCTGCTCCAATTCAAACTTCGCTTTAATGTAAGCACAAAGCAGATCCGCTTGTTTTACAAGGTGTTTTTCTTCATCAGAAAACTGTTCGCTATGTAAATAAGGAGCAAAATCAGCTTGCAGCTCTTCAGGTAATAAGCTCAATAAATGAAATTCCGCCGCACTTTCGATCTCTTTATAGGCTTGAGTAATGCTGTCATTAAAATATTTAATTGGCGTAGGCAAATCACCAGTGAAAATTTCTGAACTATCGTGATACATTGCCATTACGGCAATGCGTTCAGGGTTCACCTGCCCTGCATAAAATTTATTTTTGATCACCGCTAGCATATGCGCCACAAATGCCACTTGCAGGCTGTGTTCGGCAAGATTTTCTTTTTCAATATTACGCATTAAAGACCAGCGTTGAATGAGTTTCAAACGATCCAGACAAGCAAAAAAATGGCTAGGTTGTAGAGATTGTAAAGACATTTAATTCACCGAATATTCTTCAATGGTTACAGGCAATGTGATGATTTTCCCTAAGCGTGAAATCACCATATTCACCCTGGTGTTTGGTCTGGTATTGCTGATCACATTCATCATTTGCGCGGGCGACTCTGCTTTAACATCGCCAAATTGCAACATAATATCACCCGCTTGCAAACCTGCTTTAGCCGCAGGGCTGTTTTCTCTCACACTGGTGATTTCAATGCCTTTGTTGCTCGTTTGCCCATCGCTAAACAACACGTCCGTTTGAATACCTAGGAAACCACGGATCACGCGGCCATCGCGGATAATTTTTTTCATTACGTCATTGGCAAGATCAATGGGAATGGCGAAATTCAGCCCTTCGGCAATTTCATTGGCATTTTTGCCAATACTCAGGGTGCTAATCCCCACTAATTCACCAAGGGAATTTATCAGCGCACCGCCAGAATTTCCGCGATTAATGGACGCATCTGTTTGGATAAAATTTTGTCGTCCAATGTAATCGCCCACAGCATTGCGCCCTAAGGCACTGATAATGCCTTGCGAAACACTTTGTCCCAAGTTATAAGGGTTACCAATGGCCAGCACCACATCACCAACGTGCAATTTACGCTTGGTATTAGGAATGGTCGGCAGGTTATCTGCACGGATTTTTAGCACAGCTAAATCGGTAAGATTATCTGAGCCAATTAAACTCGCTTCAAAAATTCGTCCATTTTGCATTGCCACCACGATTTGATCGGCATTTTGAATAACGTGTTTATTAGTGAGAATATACCCCTCTTTCGCCATTATCACGCCCGAGCCAAGATTAGTGATCTGCGGTTGCCCACTCACTGAAGTGAAAGATTGACTATACACATTCACCACAGCAGGCGAGGCAAGCCGAACCGCATCTTTAAAAGAAAAGATTTCTTTTTGAAACAAAGGCTGACCTTGCTTCAGGGAAGGGCTAATCAACAAAATTGCCCCTGCGGCAAGTAAACCAATGATGATCGATTGGATAATCTTTCTTAACATTCTGATTCTCTTTGTATTTTTTGTTTTTTCTGGTTGTTGCTTTACTTTTGTTAAATTTGAACTTGGGTTAGTTTTTCGGCTGATAAATGAGCTTTAAATCCTCCCCCACTGGCGTTGCAGATTGCAGCTGCCATAAAGGGGCATCAGCCAATTTGTGTAAATGAGGCAAATGGCACAGTCCTTTGCCTGCATCGCCTAATAATTTCGGCGCAATATAAACGATTAATTCATCAACCAATTTTGCTTCAATCAACGCCCCCGCTAATTGTGCGCCCGCTTCAATCCATAAACTGTTGATTTGGCGTTCTGCGAGTTCGGTTAAAAGTGCGGTGAAAAAATCCGCACTTTTTTCAATCTGTATTGCTTGGCAAAAATCAGGGAAGCCTTGCATATCTCTTGCACCAGAACTCACCAACCAAACTGGCGTAGGTTGTTGAAATAATTGATATTCTGGCGTTACGCGGTGTTGGCTATCTAAAATAATCCGCACAGGCTGACGCAGTTCAGTATCAGGATATTGTTGCTGAACGCCCAGAGGAAGCTGTTCCCAACGTACATTTAACATAGGATTATCCATTAGCACCGTTTGGCTGGTGGAAAGAATTGCACTAGCGGCCGCACGGTATTGTTGCACATCTTGGCGCGCCTGCTCCCCTGTGATCCATTTACTTTCGCCACTTGCCATTGCGGTGCGTCCATCAATGCTCATTGCCATTTTCAGTTGCACAAATGGGCGATTGCTACGCATTCTTTTTAGAAAACCTTGATTGAGCAACTCTGCTTTTTCGGCCAATAATCCCACCGCAGTTTGCACGCCAGCTTGTTCGAGCATTTTTAATCCACGCCCTGCTACTTGCGGGTTGGGATCGGTCATTGCGGCAATCACTTTCGCCACGCCTGCTTCAATTAACCCTTTGGCACAAGGTGGCGTGCGGCCAAAATGGGAACAAGGCTCAAGGGTAACGTAAGCCGTTGCGCCACGCGCATTTTCCCCGGCTTCGCGTAATGCCATTACTTCTGCGTGGGGCTGTCCTGCTTTTAGATGAAAACCTTTGCCGATCACCTTGCCGTCTTTTACCAAAACGCAGCCTACGGAAGGATTTGGCGTGGTGGTAAAACGCCCTTGGCTAGCAAGATCCAACGCCATTTGCATAAACTGCTGATCTTGCTGGGTAAATTGTTGTGCATTTTGTTGCATATTAATCCTTCAAGCTCTCAATTTCTTTGGTAAATTGGTTGATGTCGTCAAAACTTAAATAAACGGAAGCAAAACGGATATAAGCCACTTTGTCTAATTTTTTTAGCTCATTCATCGCAAGCTGGCCGACAAAATGGCTTGGCACTTCACGTTCCCCTGTCGCGCGCAGTTGATGAATAATGCGGTTAATGGATTTTTCCACATCATCAGAACTCACTGGGCGTTTTTCTAAAGCGTGCTGAATACCACGGCGCAGTTTTTCTTCATCAAAGGGTTCACGGGATTGATCACTTTTAATAATTTTTGGGATCACTAATTCGGTAATTTCAAAGGTGGTAAAACGCTCGTGGCAATGGCCACATTCACGGCGGCGGCGAACCTGAAAGCCATCGGACACCAAACGGCTATCGATCACTTTGGTTTCTTCTGTTGAACAAAAAGGACAACGCATAAATCCTCCTAATCCCCTTTTAAATGGTATTTTCCATTTTAAGCGCTAAAACAGCGTAAAAATTCTTCTTATAAAGGCTTGGATTGTAGCAAAATTTCCCTTTTTTTACGATCTTTATAGGGCAAAAAATGATCTTACGCAGGTATTTTGCGACTTTTTGCCTTGCCTTATTGCCTTAGGCGGATTAATTTCCTACTATATCACTCAACTATTTTCATATTTGGAGAAATACAATGAAAAATGAATTAATTTGCTACAAAAAAATGCCCGTATGGAACAAAGACAGCCTGCCAAAAATGTTCCAAGAAAAACATAACACCAAAGTTGGCACTTGGGGCAAAATCACCGTGTTACAAGGTAAACTGAAATTTTTCGTTTTAACGGAAGACGGCAATGTGGTGAGTGAACATATTTTCACCGCGCAAGATGATACGCCTTTTGTTGAACCTCAACTTTGGCACCGCGTGGAAGCGGCGTCTGATGATCTGGAATGTTATTTAGAATTTTATTGCAAAAAAGAAGATTACTTCAGCAAAAAATACAATATGACGCCAACCCATTCTGAAGTGAAAAGTGCGGTGGAAATTATTCCCCCTTGTAAAGTGCTGGATCTTGGCTGTGGACAAGGACGCAACTCGCTCTTTTTAAGCCTGCTCGGCTATGATGTTACCGCTTGGGATCACAACGAAAACAGCCTTGCTTTCCTCACCAGCACGGCAGAAAAAGAAAATCTCAATATTCAGACCGCACTTTACAACATCAATGATGCCAATATTCAGGAAAATTACGATTTTATTCTCTCCACCGTAGTGTTTATGTTCCTTGACCGCAACGCCATTCCTGCCATTATTGAGAATATGCAAAATCACACAAACGCAGGCGGTTATAACTTGATTGTAGCGGCAATGAGTACCGATGATGTGCCTTGTCCAATGCCGTTTTCTTTCACTTTTTAAAGAGGGCGAGCTGAAAAATTATTATCAAGATTGGGAATTGATTAAATACCAAGAAGAAATGGGCGAACTGCACAAAACCGATGAAAACGGCAATCGCATCAAAATGAAATTTGTCACGATGTTAGCGAAGAAAAAATCATAGGAAAGAAAAATAGCAAAGAAAATAAGTGCGGTGGAAAATGTTGAAATTTTTTACCGCACTTTTGTTTTTCGCTTTACTTTTCTCTTTCTCGCCAAAGAGCAAACAATGGGCTGTCTTGCATATTTTGCCACTGATCGTAGGCGATCACTTTGCCTTGATCCAGCAACACCACTTGTTGTGCTAAGCGTGCCAATTCTTCAAGGCTGTGGGTCACATATAAAATGGGAATAGCAATTTCTTGCGCGAGCTTATCCAAATAATCCAATAATTCTAATTTGCGCGGCAGATCAAGAGCGGAGAGCGGTTCGTCCATCAGCAAAATTTCAGGCTGGCTGAGTAACGCTCGTCCAATGGCAACACGCTGTTTTTCCCCGCCTGATAAGGTGATCGGATAGCGTTTAAGCAAATGTTCGATCCCCAAAAGCTGCACAATGCGCGCAAATTCGGCGCTATTTTTCTGTTTCATTCCATAGCACAAATTGCCTTTCACCGAATAATGGGGGAACAATCTACCCTCTTGAAAAACATAGCCCACATTGCGATGATTCGGCGGAAGATTAATCTGCTTTTGTGTATCAACTAACGCTCGACCGTTCAAACGAATATAGCCCTGATCGGGTTGTAACAAACCGCTGACTAAATTAATCAGCGTGGTTTTTCCTGAACCAGACAAGCCAAATAATGCCGTTACGCCTTGCGTAGGCAGTTGCAAATCCACCGCAAACGACATTTTGCCTAATTGTTTGCGTACATTAATTTCTAACATTGGATTGTCCTAAGCGTTTTTGTGTGTATTTTGCTAACCATTCAGAAATAAGTAAGGAAATCAAGGCAATAGCAATGGCTATGAAACATAAGCGCGCTGCGGCACTTTCTGCCCCTGGGGTTTCAATAAAGGAAAACATTGCAAGGGGAATGGTTTGCGTAACTTTTGGGATATTGGAAACAAAGGTAATGGTCGCGCCAAATTCCCCTAGCGAACGCGCAAACCCCAGAATAACGCCTGCCAACACGCCGGGTAACGCAAGGGGCAAGGTGATGGTAAAAAAGGTTTTCAAGGCAGACGCTCCCAGGGTGTGCGCTGCTTGTTCGAGCTTGAAATCCACATTTTCGATCGCCAAGCGGATCGATCTCACCACTAATGGGAAAGACACAATGGCAGAGGCCAACGCCGCACCATACCAACTAAAACCAAAGCTAAAATCGAACCATTGCAATAAATAACGCCCGATAATGCCATTTCGCCCCATTGCAATTAATAATAAATACCCCACCACCACAGGCGGCAGAACTAACGGCAAATGAATAATGCCATTAAGCAAAGATTTCCCCAAAAAGGTTTTACGTGCCAACAACCAAGCCACTAAAATGGCACAGGGCAAGCCCGCTAGCACAGAAACCAATGCCACTTTCACACTTAACCCGATGGCATTTAATTCTGCCGAGCTGAAATGAAAAAAAGTTTGCCAATCCATTTACCAATCATCCTTTATTGCACAATAAAACCTGCGTGGGTAAAAATCTGTTTCGCCTCTTGTGATTGTAGATAATTAAGAAAAGTAACACTTTCTTGATTAGCATTCCCTGCCACAATCGCCGCAGGATACTCAATCACCGCGTGAGAGTTTTCTGGAAACACCGCCACCACTTTCACTTTTTGGCTTGCTGCGGCATCTGTGGCATAAACAATGCCCAAAGGTGCTTCGCCCTGCTCAACCAATGCTAATGCCGCACGCACATTACTTGCCCGAGCCAATTTATCTTCAACAGCTTGCCATTGATGTAAATAAGTTAACGCCTGTTGGGCATATTTCCCTGCTGGAACGTGTGCGGGATCGCCCACAGCAAGATAGCTATTGGCTAATACACTTTGCCATTGTGGATTTTGCTCGTCCAATTGAGTAAGTTTGCTTGTTTTAGGCGCAATCATCACTAAACGATTTTGTGCAATATTTACACGGCTTGTAGGCTCAAGCGCCTTATGCTCAGCTAAAAAATCCATCCATTTTTGATTGGCCGAAATAAAAATATCTGCCGGTGCACCTTGCGAGATTTGACGTGCCAATACGGAAGAAGAGGCAAAAGAAAAATCAATCTCTTCTTTAGGGTGAAGTTTGAGATAGCTCGATTTCACTTGCTCTAACACATTGGTCATTGAGGCGGCAGCAAAAACAGTTAATTTCGCCTGTGCAGAAAATGACATCAACGCGCAAATCGCTAGCGCAGAAACCAGTCGATTTTTTATTCTTAACATAGATTTTCTCCCTTTTGGCTTACCATTATAAAATAAATTATATAACGATTAATAAAATAAATGACCGAAAAAGCAATAACGACCCAAGTTAACCAACCACCATAGAGAAACATCATAATGAGGACGCTTATCGTCATAATCAGGTCAATAATGGTGGTAACTAAACTAGTTGTCAGCGTAGTTTGAATTGTACTTAGTGAGTCAAAACGTGAGCTAATATCTCCTACCTGCCGCTTCTCAAAAAAATCCAACGGTAATCTCAAAAGATGTGAGAAAAAGCTACTAGTCCATTGAAAATCAATCAGGTAATTCATTTTCAAAGAAATCCATGCTCTAGACATACTAATTACACTACGGAAAAAGGTGAACAGAAACAACCCTAAACAAATGACTAACAGTAATGATTGGTCTTTTGCCTGTAAAACGTGATCCATTTGGGAAGATTTGTCAAGGACATAAACAAAATTTCTTTGACAAATTTATATCTTCTCTATTTCTCTCTTTATTAGCTTTAGTATTTTATCCTTGTATGTTTCCCCTGTACCTTGCTTAAAATGTAGGTTTACAGTATATTTTGTCTTTCCAATATCCATTATTAACTGTTTGTGTGATGGTTCTTTTGTTACTCTTTTTTCTTCTTCCATAAGTCCTCCTTTCCGTTTTTAGACAAAGAAAAAACAGTAAACCTTTTTTGATTTACTGTTTCGTAAGTTGCTATATTATTGCTTGTATTTAATTGTTTATATTAGTTTATATTGATTTCACTTTCATAACATTTGAACATAGCTTGCTTCATTGCAATTAAGTTCTTTCTTCAAATCTTTAAAATACAGTTTCTGTTGTTTTCTCAAATATGCCCCCAAAAAAGGTTTAAATATGAATTTTTTAGACACAATATTTTCGGTAAAATCTAAAGTTGTTTTATCTCCATGCGAATAGAACTTGCCTGTCCAAGTCCCTTTTATATTTTCATTTTCAATTTCAAAAGACCAACATTGATGTTTAGCACATTCTGTAACTTTAAAATGCGTTTCTACTCCATCTTTTGTAATCTCTATAAAATTTTTTTCATCAATGATTTTTATATCTTTTATATCACTTCTCCAACCAAAACCACTCAAGTTAGTAACTTTATTCCAAACTTTTTCTATTGGACATAAAAGAGTAACCTTTATATTTGCAATTGCCATATAGGTAACCTCCCCTCGCAATCCTATTTTATTTAATATTATACCATTTTTAAGCCATTTTTTCCATATCAGCTTTCTGTGGCACTTGACAGTTGCCTATAAAAGCTACATTAAAAACCGAACTTTGCGTAAAATGACAAAAAATTCTACCGCACTTTAAAGATAATGACGTAGGAAACCCAATGTTAGATAGCGAAGTGTTACTCACCATAAAACTGCAACAACAACTTTTTGTTGATCCGAAACGGATTCGTCTGCTGCGTGAAATTGCCAAATCAGGCTCAATCAGCCAAGCGGCGAAAAATGCCAAAGTGAGCTATAAAAGTGCGTGAGATCACCTTGAAGCGATGAATAGCCTCAGCCCAATGCCTTTGTTAGAACGCAATACTGGAGGAAAAAATGGTGGCGGCACGACACTCACAACCTATGCCAAACGCCTACTCAAACTTTATGATCTCTTGGAACAAACGCAACAAAAAGCCTTTTCTATCTTGCAAGACGAACAGGTTTCCCTTGATAGCCTGCTTTCCGCCACCGCGCGTTTTTCCTTACAAAGTAGCGCCAGAAATCAATTTTTTGGCACGGTGAAAAACCTAACGCAGACAGGCAATCATTGTGCGGTAGAAATTCAAATTCCCCATTTAGATCAATCCATTACCGCCTTTATCACACCACAAAGTGCGGTTCGTTTACAGCTTGTTTTTGGCAAAGAAGTGATGCTGATGATCAAAGCGCCGTGGGTAAAATTATTCACCGAAAAACCGCAAAAAACGTGCAATATTTTCCCCGCACTTTTATCCCACATCAACCAACAACCCAACACCCAAGAAGCCACGCTCACCTTAGGCGAAAACCTACAATGCACTGCCAGCATTGATGATAACTCAAATTTCCAACAAGGTGATAAGCTGTTTTGCTATATTGATCCTGAACAGATTGTGTTGGTGACGATTTGATTTTCCTTGAATATTCCTCCCTTTTACAAAGAAGAATTCTCTTAAAATTTCCCCGCCTCGTTCGTGGATTTTTATTGTATAATCCCACACATTCTGTTGTTTTAATAAGTTATTAAATGAAACCCATATTTCTTGAACTTCGCCATTTGAAAACCCTTTTAGCTTTGAAAGAAACGGGCAGTGTTTCTTTGGCGGCTAAACGTGTGTATCTCACCCAATCGGCTCTTTCTCATCAAATTAAATTGTTGGAAGAGCAATACGGCTTGCCGTTATTTGAGCGTAAAAGCCAGCCCCTGCGTTTTACTTCGGCGGGAGAGCGTTTAATTAAGTTGGCGAATGATATTTTGCCGAAAGTGGTGGAGGCGGAGCGAGATTTGGCGCGCGTTAAGCAAGGTGAGGCGGGTGAGTTGCGCATTGCGGTGGAATGCCACACTTGTTTTGATTGGCTGATGCCGGCGATGGATAGCTTTCGCCAAAATTGGCCGTTGGTGGAGTTGGATATTGTATCGGGCTTCCATACGGATACAGTGAGCTTGCTGCTCAGCCATCGTGCGGATTGGGCGGTGGTTTCGGAAATTGAAGAAACCGCAGACATTGTGCATAAGCCGTTGTTTTCTTATGAAATGGTGGGCTTGTGTGCCAAAGATCACCCTTTAGCGAATAAAGACATTTGGCAAGCGGAAGATTTTATCGATCAAACCTTAATTACCTATCCTGTGCCTGATGATATGCTAGATTTGCTGAAAAAAGTGTTAAATCCGAAAGGCATTAATCCAACACGCCGCACCAGTGAATTAACCATTGCGATTATTCAGTTAGTGGCGAGCAAGCGCGGGATTGCGGCATTGCCATTTTGGGCGGCCAAACCTTATTTAGATCGCGGCTATATTGTAGCGAAAAAAATTACCAATCAAGGGTTATACAGCAATCTTTATGCGGCATTTCGTGAAATGGACGCAGATGTGGCGTTTGTTGATGATTTTTATCAAACCGTAAAAGCACAAAGTTTTTCTACCTTACCGGGATTATCTGTTTTAGATGAGTAGTAGTAACCAACCAGCACAACATAACAGCCCAATTTGGGCGGCAGCCAAGGCGGCATTTCCTTATTCTTTGCCAATGGTGATCGGCTTTCTTTTTCTTGGCGTAGCTTACGGCCTTTATATGAAAGCCCTAGGCTTTGGCGTGTGGTATCCCTTTTTTATGGCGGCATTAATTTACGCAGGCTCAGTCGAATTTATTGTTGCAGGGGCATTAGTGATGGCTTTCGCGCCCTTGCATATTTTCTTGCTGACCTTAATGGTGAGCTTACGCCAGCTCTTTTATAGCCTTTCAATGCTGGAAAAATATCATTCAAAATTGGGCAAAAAACGCTGGTATTTGATCAGCACGCTGGTAGATGAAAGTTTTTCGCTCAATTATATGGCGAAAATTCCACCGCACTTAGACAAAGGTTGGTATATGCTTTTTGTCAGCCTATATTTACATTGTTATTGGGTGATTGGTGCGGTGATCGGCAATTTATTTGGCGATCTAGTGCCGTTTAACTTAAAAGGCATTGAATTTGCGATGACAGCACTTTTTCTGGTTATTTTTGCGGAAAATTGGCTGAAAGAAAAATCACACGAAAGTTCTTTGTTAGGCTTAGGTATCGCGTTAGTGTGCTTAATTGTGGTTGGTAAAAATCATTTTCTCATTCCAACCCTTATCGGAATCTTAGTCGCGCTAACCCTTTGGCGACCTAAATTAACCAGCCAATTAAACAAGGTGGAATAATGACCTTAACAGAACAAATCCTTACTATCATTATTGCCATTTTTGCCGTGCAACTGTGTCGGATTTTACCTTTTATTATTTTTCCTGCGCATCGCCCTGCACCTCCCTATATTCGCTATTTAGGTAAAGTATTGCCTGCCGCAATGTTTGGAATGTTAGTGGTGTATTGTTATAAAAACATTG
This sequence comes from Avibacterium gallinarum, assembly GCF_002921135.1. GTDB lineage: Bacteria > Pseudomonadota > Gammaproteobacteria > Enterobacterales > Pasteurellaceae > Avibacterium > Avibacterium gallinarum. The sequence goes on from NZ_PQVJ01000008.1 coordinate 21,290, forward strand.
ATTTTTCAACGGCCTATTTAGGCGCACCTGATTTTATTGCAGGTGCGGTGGTTTTAGGCTTACATTTTTGGAAAAAGAATATGTTTTTATCAATGATTGTCGGCACAGGTTTGTATATGATACTTGTCCAATTTATCTTTGTATAACTCCCCCACCTTCAACGATGAGGGAGCATAAAGCTAAAAGTTCACTTTTATCCCAAATACGGCATTTCGCCCAGCCTGTGGCGCAAGAAATTTTAATGGAGAAGTATTCGAACGCGCTTCTCGATTAGTTAAGTTATTAATATGGAAATAAATTTCCATTTCACTTTGTTTCCAAGGGTAAACATAGCTGATGCCCATATCTACCAAAGTAAATGATGGATTAACTAGCTTCTCATCAACTTCATTACTCACATACTTCTGTGTTTTATAATGCGTTGCCGCAAGAAAGGCGCGCCAATTTTTATACTCAATATTCACATCCCCACCAAAACGCGAAGACGGTAAATTCGGTAAATAATTGCCTAATCCCGTTAAACGCTGTGGCAATTTTTGTTTAATATGATCATAGAAGAGATGCCAATTCCAAACACCCCAATGCGATGTTTCTAATTGATAACTTAAATCCACTTCCCACCCAGTTAAGATGAGCGGTGTTTGACGCCATTGTTTTACCATTAAACCATTGCGCACAAGACTGGTGTAACCTAAATAAGTGAAATGATCAAAATGATTTCGATACCAGCTCACCGCCACATTGAACCCATTTTGCTCAATACCGGCAGAAATTTCCCAAGTATGGCTCTTCTCTTTTTGCAAACGTGCATCACCATTTTCTTCAATCAACAGAGCATAATGGTTATTATTAGCGTACAATTCATTCATTTCTAATGCCCGTTCAGCAAAAGTACGCTGAAGCTTAATATAACTACTTTCGCTAGGATTAAATTGAAAAGCGAAATGAGTATTTTGTAAGGAAAAATGACGATCTTTTGCATAGTAAGCTCCAACACTTTGCGATCTCTCGCGATGCAACTCTCCTAACTGATAACGCACTTTTCCAATACGATGTCCAACCTCCAACGTAAAAGGAGCAAGATCAAGAGTTTCAATCGCAAAGATACTGTATGCTTTGCGTTTTAAATCGGGAAGGTAGCTATCCTGACCTTTGGCACTAACCTTTTGATATGAAAAATCCGTACCAACAGTTCCAATTAATCGCTCAAATAAAGGGGCGTGAATTGCAGATAATCGATAAGCATAATTATCAGACAAAAAACCATTAGACATCACAGCCCCTAAGAACTCTTGATCCTTCGCGTGTTGATAATTCACTTGAAAATCTACGCTCTCAATTCCTTTGATCGGCATCACCCAATGGGTATCCCAATTCAAACGGTAGGTTTGGTTTTTCACTGTTACAGGCGCATATCCCTCATTCGCTTGGCTCGCTAAATAAGCAAAGCCCGGCACACCATAATCAGTATCAAAATAATGCCAAGACACCCCAGTATAACCAAAATGATCAATATAACTGCTGCCTAAAGTAAAAGTGCGTGTTGCAGAATGGCTATTCGGAATTCTTCCTTTGGGATAGGAGTGATATTCCTTCAAATCACCAAATTTTTCCATATAGTAAGGACTGTTTGGCACATAAAGTGGATTCTCAGGATTTCCTCCCATAAACCCACGACGATTGGTATATTTATCTTCTTCAGTTAGCCCCAAACTTTTATCTTGATAATTATCCAAATAATATTGGCTAATATATTTAAAATACGCAGGATTAAGGCTAGATAACACGGGAATGCTCACTTGACATTGACGCTGTAAATCCGTGCGAGACTGCAAATAAGCCTTATCATAACATACACCCGCTTTACTAAAGTGCGGTACTTTTATTGACGAAATTTTACTCATTGCGCCATCAAGATAAAATGCCCAATGTTCACCGTTGTTAATATTCAGTTTAAAAGCCCCTTGATTAGGCGCATTAAAACCTTTATTTAGGCTAACCTCACCACTTATTTTATTTTGTGAAATTTGTTTTGGAATAGCCTCATCTAAAATATTGATTGCCCCACCAAGGCTTCTTCCGCCATAAAGCACCGCGGCACCGCCCTTACTAATCTCAATCCCCGTGGCATTTAACGGGTTAATTGAAGTCGCCAAATTACCGCTCACCACGGCTAAATCATTAATTGGCATATTATTCGCTAACACTGCCACACGCTGGCTCGACAAACCTCGAATAATAGGACGAGAAGAATTTGGCCCAAAGGCACTGCTTTGCACACCAGATACTTTCTCTACCACAGCCCCTAATGTGGTGGAATGATTATTGCTAAGTTGAGCTTGATTTATACGATACTGCGTATTGAGATAATGATCTGGCACAGCATTTTTCACCGCCTCAGCCTCAACAAAAATTGGAGCGAGTTGCTGTGTGCTTTCAACATTTTCCTGCCCATAACAATAACACGCACTAAAAAACGCGAAAAAACTCAAAGAAAAATATTTAGAATCAAAAAGTTGCATTACAAAACACCTTATTTTTTAAAGAAAAATAAGACATTATGCTAACACAAAATATCAGGAAGTAAATGCATCGTTAAACAACATAAAATTTTTTTATGAAATGGCACTTCTATTTTTAACTGCGTATGCTTTGTCAAAACACAAAAATAGGAGTACTGTACAGGTTAGAATTGACAGAGAAGAAAGATCAAAAATGAGGTAGCGCTTTACTCTACCTCATTTTCTTTATTTAAGAGATTTGCTAGGATTCACCCACTCGATTGCATTTGGCGTTATTTGTAAATAACCCTGATCGCCTGAAAGATCATTATTATTGACATACCCTTGTTCACAAGAACTAATTCGCTGTTGATAACCAAAGCTATTTAACAATAACGTAGCAATTTGCTGATGAAATAAACGATCACATTGTGAAAAAGCTTGCTGCAATTGTTGTTGCACTACGCTGTCAGGGCTATACAACACAGTTGGTACAAGATAATTATCCTCGTCCATTGTCGCCTGAATATGACGTTCAGGCGTAACAAATTGTCCGTGATCAGAAGTATAAATAAACAGCCAATCTTGCTCAGTTTGTTGCTGTAAATAATGAATAATGGCTTTCATTAGCTGATCAGTGGCATAAATAGTGTTGTCATATTCATCATTTGCGGTTTTATCACCGAATACTTTTTGCTCCGCAGTTAAAATCTTGCCATAAGGCATATGTGAACCGCGCTGATGTAAAATAATAAAATGATTACCTTCCCGTAAATTAATCTTTTTCAATAAGGGTAATAATTCCCTATCAGACATATGTTGTTTAAATCCAAAACCAAGATCTGTAGGATATTTCAGCTCATCAATCCACGTTTTACCTAATAAATTAAGCAGATCCATATCCTCTTGAGATTGTGCAGTATAAAAATAAGTTTGGTAGCCTTGCTGTTTAGCTAAACGAAATAAATTCGTTGTACCTTTAGAAATTTGGGATAATCCATTTGGGTATTCAATAGCATTGAATAAAGAAGGAAGTGCAATTGCAGTAAGTAATCCCGCAGAATAGGTTTCTTTGACAATAGGTTGAGCATCAGATTGAGCAAACCGAGTTAAAAATGGCGTGGTGTTTCGATTTTCAAAATCATAACCAAAATAACTGACATGTTTAGCACTTTCACTCTCTCCGAGTAAAAAAATGATATTGCGAACTTTAGGTTTGCTCACCACCTGTGGCTCAGCCATTTGATAATCAGGCACAACGCTTAGGTGTAACACCTTATAAGGTAAGGTATGCCCCACAAATGAACTTAAACTGAGATAGTTCGTTTTAATGCGTCCATAAGACAATTTCGGCGAAATAATGCTCTTACTCTCATCTAAAGCCACACGCACAAGGCCAAAAATCATCAAGAGAAAAAATACTCCATCAGCAATCCAAGAACGTTTACGTTGAAAACATAAAATAGAGCTGACAAAAATCACTTCTAATAAGCCCCATAATGCGGGAAATAACGCCTTATCGATTAAGGAACTACTTGCCCCTATCACCTCATGCCACTCTTCAAAGAGCAAATATAAATTCATTGGCGTAATCCAGCTTTGATAAGCCGCATAATGAACATTGTTACCAATAAAACTTATTGCAAAGAAAGCAAGAAGTAAGCATTGTACGACTCTTATATAACAATGCAACAAATACCAAAATAAACGCATAATTCTCCACTAATTTACCCATAGGCAAAGCTGGAACAGCAAACACAATGCGATAGAGTAATTCGCTTCCGAGTAATAACACACTGTATAACACAATGAGTGATAGGGCTTTTTTCATTTTGATGATCCTAAAAGATTAAAATGAGCGAGATTGTAGCACAACACAATGATTTATATAAACAAAGCACACTAGCTAAAGTGCGGTGCTTTTGGGATAAATTTTTTGCCATTATATGAATATTAATTTTATTCATACAAAACGTGAAAATTATGACATTGCATAATACAGAGCCTTTCGGCATTATTAGACGCAAGAAAGACGTTTAGACGTCTATTTGATTAATAATAAAGACAGGAGTTCGATTATGACAACATTTCATCTTTTAGGTTTTCCGCGTGTTGGCGCGAAACGTGAGCTTAAATTTGCCCAAGAGCGTTATTGGCGTGGCGAGATTGCGGAGCAAGATTTATTAGATATTGCCAAAGCCTTGCGTGAGATTAACTGGAAACACCAAGCAGCCGCCAATGCAGATTATGTGGCAGTGGCAGATTTCACTTTTTATGATCATATTTTAGATCTGCAGGTGGCAACAGGGGCAATTCCTGCACGTTTTGGTTTTGATAGCCAGCAATTAACGCTTGATCAATATTTCCAACTGGCGCGTGGTAACAAAGAGCAATTCGCCATTGAGATGACAAAATGGTTTGATACCAACTATCACTATTTAGTGCCAGAATTTCACAAAAACACCGAATTTAAAGCCAACCCAGCCCATTATGTGCAACAAATTCGTGAAGCCAAAGCCCTTGGTTTAAATGTGAAACCGACCATTGTTGGCCCATTGACGTTCTTACATTTAGGTAAGGAAAAAGGTGAAGCCTTTGATCGCTTTGCATTATTAAATAAACTCGTGCCTGTTTATGTGGAAATTCTCAATGCGTTAGCGGCTGAGGGCGTGGAGTGGATTCAAATTGATGAGCCAGCCTTAGCGGTGGATTTAGCCCCTGAGTGGGTTGAGGCTTACAAAGCGGTGTATGCCACATTAAGCGAAAAAGTCAACGCAAAATTATTACTTGCGACCTATTTTGGCTCAGTAGCACAACACGCGGAATTGCTCAAAGCCTTACCTGTGGGCGGTTTGCACATTGACTTAGTACGCGCCCCTGAACAGCTCGTCGCCTTTGCAGATTATGACAAGGTGCTTTCCGCTGGTGTAATTGACGGGCGTAACGTATGGCGTGCCAACCTCAATCAGGTGTTAGATGTACTTGAACCGTTAAAAGCCAAATTAGGCGAGCGTTTATGGATTGCGCCAAGCTGCTCGTTATTGCATAGCCCTTATGATTTATCGGTGGAAGTGCAACTCAAAGAGAACAAACCTGAGCTTTACAACTGGTTGGCGTTCACGCTTCAAAAAGTGCAAGAATTGTCCGTCATTAAGACCGCACTTGAACAAGGGCGTGCTGCCGTGCAAGCAGAGCTTGATGCAAGCCAAGCAGCGGCTGATTCGCGTGCCAACAGCAAAGAAATTCATCGCCCTGAAGTGGCTGCACGTTTAGCTAACTTGCCAGAAGGTGCGGATCAACGCAAATCGCCATTTGCTGAGCGTATCGCCAAACAAAATGCGTGGTTAAATTTACCGTTATTACCAACCACAAATATCGGCTCATTCCCGCAAACTAGCGAAATTCGCCAAGCTCGCGCCCAATTCAAAAAAGGTACACTAAGCCTTGAAGATTACGAAGCGGCGATGAAAAAAGAAATCGAGTTGGTAGTACGTGAGCAAGAAAAACTCGACCTTGATGTCCTCGTTCACGGCGAAGCGGAACGTAACGATATGGTGGAATACTTCGGGGAATTATTAGATGGTTTCGCATTCACCAAATTCGGCTGGGTGCAAAGCTACGGTTCACGTTGTGTGAAGCCACCAATTATTTACGGTGATGTCGTTCGCCCTGTGCCGATGACGGTTCGTTGGTCGCAATATGCACAAAGCCTAACCAACAAAGTAATGAAAGGAATGCTCACTGGCCCTGTTACGATTTTACAATGGTCGTTCGTGCGAAACGATATTCCACGCGCTACCGTGTGTAAACAAATTGGCGTGGCACTTTCTGACGAAGTGTTAGATTTAGAAAAAGCAGGCATTAAAGTGATCCAAATTGACGAACCAGCAATCCGCGAAGGCTTACCGCTTAAACGTGCAGACTGGGACGCGTATCTACAATGGGCAGGCGAAGCATTCCGTTTAAGCTCAATGGGCGTGCAAGATGACACACAAATTCACACCCATATGTGTTATTCCGAATTTAACGACATCTTGCCAGCCATTGCGGCACTGGATGCGGACGTGATCACCATTGAAACTTCACGTTCAGATATGGAATTGTTAAACGCATTCGCTGATTTCAAATATCCAAACGACATCGGTCCAGGCGTGTACGACATTCACAGCCCACGCGTACCAAAACCAGAGGAAATCGAACATCTGCTACGCAAAGCCTTGAAAGTGGTACCAAAAGAGCGTTTATGGGTAAACCCAGACTGTGGCTTAAAAACCCGCGGTTGGACAGAAACCTTACAGCAATTAGAAGTAATGGTTGATGTGACGAAGAAATTGCGTGCTGAACTGGCTTAATAAAAACTAAAAATTGAGAAAAAACCACCGCACTTAAGTGCGGTGGTTTTTCCCTTATTTTTTCATCGGCAATCCAGTTTGCCAATCTAGCCCTGCTTTTTCAGCCAGTTTTTGCATTAACTCATCACTTGGTTTTTGCGGTGAAGGGCCTTCAAACCAACGTTGAAAAGCGATTTTACCGTCCCAAGCAGGCAGTTTGGCTGGGGGTAAGGGAACGATTTCATCAAGATCGGGGACGGTGGGTTTTAAAAAGTAATATTTAAATAAATAATCATCGATCATCTTATAGCGTGTGGCGCGTTCTAGATCTATTTTACCGCCTAGATAATCTGAATCTTTAGGATTAGTTTCTCTAAATCCAAGAGATAAACTATATGCAGATTGCTGATTTCCAGCTTTGACTCCTTGATGATAAGCTTGAATCGCCTCTTGATACTTTTTATCTGATTCATAGTATATTCCTAGCCATCCAGCTGCTTCTGACTGCCCTTGCGTCGCTGCACATTTTAGTAATTGTTCCCGCAGATCTAACCTAAATCGCAAGGTATTTTTATCATTAAGCAACGCTAAAAGCTGTCCTATATCATATTGTGCATCTCGACTTCCCATATCAGCTGCTTTACGCAGATAAGCAAACTTCCCCCTTGGGCTAGTTTTTACCCCATAGTTGCTATCAAGGTGGTAGTAAAGTTTATACATCGCCGTGGCAGGTAAAGTTTTTTCCAGTTCTTTATTTAAGTGATACACTTCTGTTTGTGGTTTTTTCACCACCACACGTTTGGTTTCCAATAACCATTGCAAGCGTAAATTCGCCTGATAATCGCCATTATAGGCAGCAATACGGTAATACACTGCCATATTTTGCCAGACCTCATCACCTTTCTTGCCCCGCCACATATTGTGTAGGCCATGATACAGCGCATAGTCATAGAGGCTATGTACTTCTTTATCAATAGGTGGACGCACTTCGTGTTTACACTCAAAGGTGAGGTTATCTAAAATGCTGTTGTTTTTTTGCATCGGCTTATCCTTACTGGTTGAGGCCACTGTGTGACACGCACACAAGCTGGCAATAAGACTGAGTAATACTAGTTTTTTGATTGATTTCATTAGTCTGACCTCGCTACATTAGGATAAAAATAGAACAGTGATGCTTAAACAAAAACCATAAATCCGCCTTAATTTTCCACCGCACTTTTTTCTGCTCTCAATAAAAAGTGCGGTGGTTTTTCCCTTATTTTTTCATCGGCAATCCAGTCTGCCAATCTAACCCGGCTTTTTCAGCCAGTTTCTGCATTAACTCATCACTTGGTTTTTGCGGTGAAGGGCCTTCAAACCAACGTTGAAAAGCGATTTTACCGTCCCAAGGTGGAAGTTTGGCTGGGGGTAAGGGAACGATTTCATCAAGGTCAGGGACAGTGGGTTTTAAAAAATAGATCGTTAGAATAAAATATAGGAGTTTCTTTATTTAGATTAAATCTGCTATTCCACCCAAGTTACTAATTCTTCCATCGGTTTTCTTGATTTGGCTTTAATCTCTTTCGCACGATAACCAAAGGTTACCATCACAGAAACGCCCCACTCCGCAGGATCAAACGCACCAGCCTCGGCTAAAATTTGATTTACCGCTTCATAGTTAAAGCCTTCAATCGGACAGCTATCCACACCAATAAATGCCGCGCCAGTCATCATATTTGCTAGTGCAATGTAGGCTTGCTTGCTTGTCCAATCAAATAATGCACGCTCACTTTCTAGCACTTTCATATCATTTTGCTGAAAAGTGCGGTATTTTTCTTTTGCTTTTTCCATTTGTTCTGCGGTTAATCCACGCTTAACCAAAGCATTATGAAAATAATCTGAATCGTAACGGGCATTTTTCTTTGCTAAAAGCGCCACTACATAACTCGCATCATCAAGTTGCGTTGCCATTCCCCAACTCACTGGTTTCAATTTTTCACGCAATTCGGGATTTTGAATGACCACAAAGTGCCAAGGCTCTGAGCCTACAGAACTTGGCGATAAACGTGCAAGCTCTAAAATATAATCAAAATCTTCACGACTCACTTTTTTATTTGGATCGTAATAACGTGTTGCGGCACGAAAACGAAATCTGTCTAATACTTGGTCTTTGCTAAATACGCTCATTATGCTTTCTCCCGATCAAATTAAACTTCGTCATTATAACAATCAGTAGGAAAAATAAGGAAATGTTATTCCGACTAAAGTTGATAGGCGTCAAATAAAAAAGTTACCCATTTTGTGGGTAACTTTTCTTTTTCAAACCTAGTTTTGGTTAAAAATCAGATTATTCAACCACTAATGTGCGGCAAGTGTTTGTTCCGCCAGAAGTTAAAAGATCACCTTGAGTTAATAATACAAGATCACCTGTTACCAAATACCCTTTATCTTTCAACAATTGAATCGCAGCTTTTAAGCCTTCGATTGTACGGCTTTCTTGATCGAAATGAACTGGCACAACACCACGATATAACGCACAAAGATTCAAGGTTTCTTGATGACGTGATAATGCGAAAATTGGTAAGCCAGAGCTAATACGCGACATTAATTTCGCTGTATGACCGCTGTTTGTCATTGCAATAATTGCCGCCACTCCTTTCATATGGTTCGCCGCGAACATTGCTGACATCGCAACCGCTTCTTCAATCGTTTCAAAAGTGCGATCAACACGGTGGCGTGAAACATTTACGCTAGGCATTTTTTCTGCGCCTAAACATACTTTCGCCATCGCAGCTACTGTTTCAGCTGGGTATTGACCCGCAGCAGTTTCCGCTGAAAGCATTACTGCATCTGTACCGTCCAATACCGCATTTGCTACGTCCATTACTTCCGCACGCGTTGGCATTGGGTTGCTGATCATCGATTCCATCATTTGTGTTGCGGTGATCACCACACGGTTTAATTGACGTGAACGGCGGATTAATTTTTTCTGCACCCCCACTAATTCAGGATCGCCAATCTCAACCCCTAAATCACCACGTGCCACCATAATCACGTCAGAAGCTAGGATAATATCGTCCATTGCTTCATCACTCATTACGGTTTCCGCACGTTCTACTTTCGCAACAATTTTTGCTTTAAGTCCTGCTTCTTCCGCTAATTGACGCGCGTAGTTCAAATCTGCACTTGAGCGTGGGAAAGACACCGCTAAGTAATCCACGCCAATACGCGCTGCAGTGATAATGTCAGCTTTATCTTTTTCAGTTAAGGCATCTGCAGATAAACCACCACCTAATTTGTTAATCCCTTTGTTATTTGAAAGAGGGCCGCCAACTGTCACCTCAGTGAATACTTTCGCGCCTTCAGTAGATAATACTTTTAACTGAACACGACCATCATCTAATAATAAAATATCACCTGGAACAACGTCTTGCGGTAAGGTTTTATAATCTAAACCTACAGACTCTTGATCACCTTCACCTTTTGGTAATTCTGCGTCTAAAACAAATTTATCACCAACATTTAAGAAAATTTTGCCATCTTTAAAGGTTGAAACACGGATTTTAGGCCCTTGTAGATCCCCTAAAATTGCCACGGTTTTACCTAATTTTTGTGCAATTTCACGCACACGTTGCGCACGCCCAATGTGATCTTCAGGCGTACCGTGAGAAAAGTTCATTCTCACTACATTTGCGCCCGCCGCAATAATTTTTTCTAAATTATTACCACGGTCTGTAGAAGGTCCCATAGTACATACAATTTTGGTTCTTCTTAGTCTTCTAGACATTACTTACTCCATTGTTCTTCAAAATACAAACTAAAAATTGCGGGCTATTATACGCCTAAAACAAGACGAGATCGAGATCGCCCACACGAAAAAAACAGCAAAAAACGCTAAGCCATTGATTAAATTTATGTCAATTAATTATTTGATATGCAAAACGTGCTTGTCTTACGCAATAAAACTCGCTAAGATAGCTCGCAAATTTCAGTGCGACTATAGCTCAGTTGGTTAGAGCACCACCTTGACATGGTGGGGGTCACTGGTTCGAGTCCAGCTAGTCGCACCATTCTTTTCTTTATTATACCCGCATTGAATTTTCCAATATTTAATACTGAATCTCTCTCCGCCCTGAGAAAGAATGCCCGAGGGTGTTGCTATCCACAGTTTCTAGTTCACCGCCGACAGGAATACCGTGGGCAATGCGGGTTACTTTGATATTTTGTTGCATACAAAGTTCCGCGATGTAATTGGCGGTGGCTTCGCCTTCCACCGTTGGGTTGGTGGCAAGGATCACTTCACGAAAGGCTTCATTTTGTAGACGTCTGTTTAGTAAATCTAAGCCGATTTCTCTTGGTCCAATGCCGTCTAACGGGGAAAGATGTCCCATTAAGACAAAATAACGTCCTGAAAATTGCCCTGTTTGTTCAATGGCTTGAATGTCGGAAGGCTGCTCTACCACACAAAGCAAGCCTGTGTTTTGACGGCGTGGATTATTGCAAATGGTGCAAACTTCTTCTTCAGTAAAGGTTCGGCACTGTTCGCAGTGGCCAATTTGCGACATTGCGGCAGTTAATGCACGCGCCAGATCCATTCCACCACTGCGATCTCGTTGCAATAAATGATACGCCATTCGTTGTGCAGATTTCGGGCCGACACCAGGTAAACAGCGTAATGCGTCAATAAGATTTTCTAATAATGGGCTTGTTTGCATTGTTTTGCCTAAAAATAAACAAAAAACGCACCGCACTTTGATTTTTAATAAGAAACGAAGTGCGGTGCAAAATTAGGGAAAATTTAGAATGGCATTTTAAAGCCAGGGGGTAATGACATTCCTGCGGTAACAGATGCCATTTTTTCTTTTTGCAATTCTTCTGCACGGCGAACCGCATCATTGAACGCTGCTGCGATAAGATCTTCGAGCATTTCTTTATCGTCTTCCATTAGCGAAGGATCGATTTCAATACGGCGACAATTATGCGCACCATTCACGGTAATTTTTACCAAGCCTGCGCCTGATTCTCCTGTTACTTCCAACTGTGCAATTTCTTCTTGCATTTTTTGCATACGATCTTGCATTTGCTGGGCTTGTTTCATTAAGTTGCCTAAGCCACCTTTTCCAAACATAATTTTTATCCTCAATGTTAATAAGTGGCGACATTCTAACGAAAAATTAATAAATTGGGAATAATCAAATCTGTGTTAGAATGCCGAACTTTGTTTTAGATGATTGATGTTGTCCCCTATGCGATTATTTATAGCCGAGAAACCTAGCCTTGCCCGCGCCATTGCTGATGTATTACCCAAACCTCATCAGCGCGGTGATGGTTTTATTCGCTGTGGTGAAAATGATTGTGTCACTTGGTGCGTTGGTCATCTGTTAGAACAAGCCGAACCTGACGCTTACGATCCCAAATTCAAAACTTGGCGTGTGGAAGATTTACCTATCGTGCCGCAAAAATGGCTGCTTATCCCCAAAAAATCAGTGAAAAAACAGCTAGATACGGTAATAAAGCTGATTCATCAAGCCGATCAACTTATCAATGCGGGAGACCCTGATCGTGAAGGGCAATTATTGGTGGACGAAGTGTTTAGCTACGCCAATCTTTCTGCTGAGAAAAAAGCACAAATTCAACGCTGCTTAATTAGCGATTTAAACCCAAGTGCGGTGCAAAAAGCGGTAAAAAAATTACAATCAAATCAAAACTTTATCCCTCTAGCCACCTCTGCGCTGGCGCGTGCTAGAGCGGATTGGCTGTATGGCATCAATATGACGCGTTCTTACACTAAGCGTGGACAGAATGTGGGCTATCGTGGCGTGCTTTCGGTGGGGCGAGTGCAAACGCCTGTGCTGGGCTTAATCGTTCGCCGTGATCTAGAAATTGAAAATTTCCAACCGAAAGATTATTTTGAAGTGCAGGCTTTTGTACAAACCAAGGAAGAAATTCCGCAAAAATTCACCGCTCTTTGGCAGCCAAGTAAAGCGTGCGAGGATTATCAAGATGAAGATGGCCGTGTGCTTTCCCGCGCCTTAGCGGAAAATGTGGTAAAGCGCATTACAAGCCAACCTGCAACGGTAACGGATTATCAAGACAAACGTGAAAAAGAAAGCGCGCCCTTGCCTTATTCCCTTTCCGCCTTGCAAATTGATGCGGCAAAACGCTATGGGCTTTCAGCGCAAGAAGTGCTGGATACTTGCCAGCGCTTATATGAAACGCACCGTTTGATTACTTATCCGCGTTCCGATTGCCGTTATTTGCCTGAAGAACATTTCGCTGAACGCCATAAGGTGATGAATGCCATTTCCATTCACGCGCCCGATTATCAGCCGTTACCGACTATTATCAATCCTGAACAGCGAAATCGCTGCTGGAATGATAAAAAGGTGGAAGCGCACCACGCAATTATTCCAACAGCAAAAAATCGGCCTGTCAATCTAACGCAGATGGAACGCAATATTTATCAGCTTATCGCGCGCCAATATCTCGCCCAATTCTGCGCAGATGCGGAATACCGCCGCTGTAAAATCACCTTAAATATTGCAGGGGGAAAATTTGTTGCGGCAGCGAGCAATTTACAAGTGGCTGGCTGGAAAGAACTGTGGGGCAAAGAAAATGATGAGCAAAATAACGCTGAACCCTTGCTGCCTGAAGTGAAAAAAGGACAAGAATTATTCTGTGAAAAAGGCGAAATTCTGAGTAAAAAAACGCAACCGCCAAAACCCTTTTCAGATGCGACACTGCTTTCCGCAATGACTGGGATCGCACGTTTCGTACAAGATAAAGCGTTGAAAAAAATCCTACGCGAAACCGATGGCTTAGGCACAGAAGCCACGCGCGCCAGCATTATTGAACTGCTATTTAAGCGTGGTTTTGTTTATAAAAAAGGGCGTCATATTCATAGTACCGAAACAGGACGAATTTTAATTCAAGCCCTGCCTGACATCGCCACGCTACCAGATATGACCGCCCACTGGGAAGCACAGCTCAACAGCATTAGCCAAAAAGCGCTGAGTTATCATCAATTTATGCACGAATTGGTGCAATCCCTGCCTGCAATGCTCAGTTATACCAATTTTGATGCATTACGACAGCTCGGAGTACTTTCAAGACAGATGGCCCCCCCCCCAACAAAGGCTACAAACGCAAAAGTGCGGTAAAAAAATCGTAAATTTTTCGCTGCACTTTTCAGCAAAACAGAAAAAATTTGCTTACAATTAAAACAACTAACCATTTTTTGCTGAAAATCCCTTGCGTGTCATTGTAATATTCGCTAATATTCGCGCGTTAAATTTGCTATTCAAGAACAAGAGAAGAAATAATGTATCAAGCACTGTTAATTATCTACTTAGTGGTATCCGTTGTCCTTATTGGTTTCATTTTGATCCAACAAGGTAAAGGCGCAAATGCAGGCGCATCATTCGGCGGCGGTGCATCGGGTACAGTATTTGGTGCAAGTGGTGCAGGTAACTTTTTAACTAAAACTACGGCTATTTTAGCCACTATTTTCTTTGTTGTGAGTATTGCTATTGCAAATATTAATTCTCACAGAAATAATGTTGAAACAGGGAAATTTGATAATCTTTCACAAGTTGCAGAAAAAATTCAAGAACAGCAACCAAAAGTGGAAGAAAAACAAAACTCAGATATCCCACAATAATTTAAACCGAATTTTGCTCTGATGGTGGAATTGGTAGACACGCTATCTTGAGGGGGTAGTGTCCATAGGACGTGCGAGTTCAAGTCTCGCTCAGAGCACCAAAACACTTAACTAAGCCTTTCGTAACCACTCGAAAGGCATTTTTTAATGCCTGTAATTTCAAGGGTTTAGCCTATTTTACCTATCGCAACTAATCGTAGCCAATTGACTTAAACCGCAGTTTTTAGTAACTATAATAGTAACCACGAGCGGAATATAGTTACTAATCGCTCTTTCATAGTTACTAAAATTACGGAGATACTAGATATGGCGCGTATTATCAAGCCTTTAACTAATACAGAAATTGAGCGGGCAAAACCACAAAACAAGCCCTACACTTTAACCGATGGCAATGGACTATTTTTACTTATCTCTACTACCGGATCTAAAACTTGGCAATTTAATTATCACCGCCCCTTTAGCAAAAAACGAACAAAATTCAGCGTAGGCGCATATCCAAGCATTACCCTAGCCCAGGCTCGCGCTAAACGTGAAGAATTTCGTGCGTTACTTGCTCAAGGTATCGATCCGCAAGAGAAAGCTAAGGAAGAAGAACAGGCTATCAATGAGCAAATAGAGAACAGTTTTTTGTCTGTAGCTGAAAAGTGGAAAGAGAAAAAAGCATTAGAAATTGAGCCTATCACCTTGAAGAAGAATTGGCGACGCTTGGAAACTTATGTTTTCCCTTTGCTCGGACATTTGCCCGTTGCTGAAATGCTGCCTAATGTGGTGATTAAATCCCTTGAACCGTTAAGCCAGCAAGGCAAAGGCGACACACTAAAACGCACTATTCGCTTGATAAACGAGATTTTAAATTATGCTGTGAATTATGGCTTACTGCCTTTTAATCCTTGCGCTAACGTTAATGCAGTATCTAATTTTTTACCACTTCGCCCGCTCTACCAATCGTAACGGTTGATTAAAACCCCACAATAATATTAGTTTGGTTTTCTTCATTGCTTCAGTAAAAAGACTAGAAACAATCAAATCAAGCTATATACTGATGGAAAAAGGGATCTTTTCCGTTCACCATAAACCTAACCGTCAAAAATAGCAGAAATAACACATAATTTTGAATTTTCGTGAAACTTGCATTGGAAGAAAGCAAGGTAAGCTATAAAGCAAAAATAATAGAAAAAAGAAAGCAAAAAAGTTTTTTATTATTCAAGGTTTGCATTCCTTGCCAAAGTTGTCTAATTCCCATATAAAACCTCAGACTGTTTGATTACTGCTTGTTTAATATAAAAAACTTGCTTAGAATCTACTGTGATCCCATTCAAATAAATGACTTCTTTGATTTATTTTTTCCGATAAATTATTAATGAAAGGTTAAAACTATTATTTACTTTTTATTTTCTTGCTATCAACTATTTTCATTAAGGAGAACAGGATGAAAGTAACCAGCCAAGCCATTGAACAAGGCGTCTTTTTGGATAAATATGGAAAACGCGGCACGCAATTTAGCCCAAACGGAATGCCAACTTACTCTATTCCATTTGAAATTGAAGATGCACCAGAAGGCACAAAATCTTTCGCAGTGGTGTTAGAAGATAAAGACGCCATTACCGCCAGCGGTTTTGTGTGGATACATTGGCTCATTGCCAATTTAGAACGCACCTCCGTGCAAGAAAATGAAAGCCAAAGTGCGACAGATTATGTACAAGGCGCAAACAGCTGGGCGAGTGTATTAGGCAAATTCGACATCGCTGAAGCCTCATTTTACGGCGGAATGGCACCACCAAATTGCCGCCACCGTTATGAATTAATCGTTTACGCCTTAGACACCAAACTCGATCTTAAAGCAGGTTTTAGATTTAATGACTTACACTTCGCGATGCAAAA
The DNA here is from genome assembly GCF_002921135.1 of Avibacterium gallinarum. Lineage (GTDB taxonomy): Bacteria > Pseudomonadota > Gammaproteobacteria > Enterobacterales > Pasteurellaceae > Avibacterium > Avibacterium gallinarum. The sequence goes on from NZ_PQVJ01000008.1 coordinate 37,642, forward strand.
TCATATCCTTGCGCAAGCGAGCGTAATGGGCACTTATGATGTTTAAGATTAAGTTATAAAAAATAGTAAGTGCGGTGTAATTTTCTGAGATTTTTAAAATCTGAAAAATTTCCACCGCACTTTATCTTAAATTTTCTATATTAAATTTCGTTTTTCTTTGGAATTAATAACGGATTTCACTCGTTGAACGACCTACTTTCTTTTGCGTCCCCGAAAGGAGAAAAGTAAAGTTTTAGTTTCATCGTTTCATCGTTAAATCACTTTTTTCTTTGTGATTAATAACCAGTTTCGCTCGTTGAGCGACCTACTTTCTTTTGTTTGCTCAAAAGAAAGTAGACAAAGAAAAAAGCACCCGACTAAATTGCTTATCTTCATTTTTAACAAATTTTCTTAACGAAAAGTAAGCCCATACTCGCTTCGCTGCGTTCAGGCGTTACTTTTCTAAAAATTTGTTAAAAATGAAGGCAATTTACACGGGAGGTTATGATACGCCTTCATATCTCGTAGGGTGGGCTTTAGCCCACCATTTTGCCGTTTTCACGCCACGGGTTGCCTATGCTTTGTTTTAGGTGGGCTAAAGCCCACCCTACAATGCTACAATGCTTAATCACATTCCCCGTCCAAACCGCCCGAATGGAGATAAAATCTTTAGGAAAATCACGCCGAGCGAGAGCGAAGCGAACATCAGGCTGATTTTTCGTTAAGAAAATTTTATCGGAATGAGGAAAAAGCGAGCTCGTCAAATTTCTCACTTACAGACAAGGCATTTTGGCGAAGACAGTACGCCAGTACGGCAAGACAAAATAACGCAGTCTGAAAGTAAGAGAAATTTGACGATGATCGGGGTTCTTTTCTTTGCTTACTCTCTTTTGGGTAAGCAAAAGAAAGGAAGTCGCCAACGGCGAAATCCGTTAGCTACACCAAGAAAAAAGCAATAAATAAAGTGCAGTGATTTTTCAATAATTGTACTGCTACCCCATCTCATTAATCACATTCAAAATCCGTTTATCTGAAATAGGATATTTCGTGCCGAGTTGTTGAGCGAATAGGCTGACGCGTAGTTCCTCGATCATATAAGGGATCTCTGCCACTTCTGCGGGGATTGGCTTAGATTTTGGCAATTTTAATAATAACTGCTGATACGCCTTTTCGACATTTTCTACCCGCAACATTGCGGCACGATCACGGTTGGGATCTTGCAATAATTTGTCAATGCGTTTATCAATGGCTTGCAAATAACGTAATAAATCTGGCAAGCGTTGATAGCCCGTTTTCTGCACAAAGTTTGGGTAAATAAGATGATTAATTTGCGCTTTAATATCTGAAAGAGCAAAGGCTAAGGTGAAATCCATTTTGCCTTTTAAGCGTTTGTTGATTTCAAACACGAGCGTCAAAATCTCTTCCACTTGTTTGGCAATATCCACTGTGGTTTCGTTTAAATTGGCTCGAATGTAATCTTTTAGGCGTTCAAAATCCTGTTCATTCCACACAAAACCGCCGAAATCTTGCACTAATTTATCCACGGCGCAGGCGATACAATCATCAATCAATTCCAGCACTTTGCCAAATGGCGTGAAATACAATCCTAATTTTGATTTGTTGGGCAGTTTTTCGTGCAAATACTTTATCGGTGATGGCACGTTAAGCAATAATAAACGGCGTAGTCCCTGTTCCATTGCGACAGCTTGCTCAAATTCTGTTTCAAATAATTTGATCCCAACAGAATCTTTTTCGTCCACAATGGCAGGATAGGCTTTGATGGTAAAGCCTTGTTTTTTCTGCTCATAATATTGCGGTAATTGGTCGAAATTCCATAAATGAATCCCTGTTTGCTCAATGCCTTCGTCTGCCACCGCTGACAAGGTTTCTTGCACTTGCACTTTCAGACTCACTTTGAGTTCATCTAAATTTTTGCTCTCGGCAATTTTCTTACCTTTTTCATTAACCACACGGAATGTCATTGTTAAGTGCGGTGGAATTTGCGCGAGATTCCATTCATCAGGGGCAACATAAACACCTGTGATTTTGCGCAATTCCGCAGACAGCGTTTCTAGCAAGGGTTTGTCCACGTCATTCACGCGGCCAAGAAAGGCTTCCGCATAATTCGGTGCTGGCACAAAATGGCGACGTAATGTTTTTGGTAAGGATTTAATCAGGGCGATAATCAATTCTTTGCGTAAGCCCGGAATTTGCCAGTCAAAACCCTGCATTTCCACTTGGTTAAGCAATGGCAAAGGAATATGCACTGTTACGCCATCGGCTTCCATACCCGGTTCAAATTGATAGCTAAGCTTTAATTTTAAATTGCCTTGATGCCAGAAATTAGGGAAATCTAGCTCGCTGACATTGGCGTTATCATTGGTGAGAAAGGCTTTTTCAAAATTCAACAATTCAGGATCTTTTTGCCGCGCTTTTTTCCACCAAGTATCAAAATGCTTTTGCGACACCACTTCTGTGCCAATGCGTTGATCATAAAATTCAAATAAACGGCGTTCGTCCACCAAAATATCTCGGCGGCGCGTTTTATGTTCTAACTCTTCCACTTCGCGAATCAGCCGTTGATTTTGCAAGAAGAAGGTGTGTTTCGTGTGCCAATTTCCTTCCACCAAGGCAGATTGAATGAAAATCTCACGGCTCACTACGGGATCAATTTTGCCATAATTCACAGGGCGGCTTGCCACAATTGGCACACCATAAAGGGTGACTTTTTCATTAGCAATGACTGCCCCTTTGGATTTTGACCAGCGAGGCTCGGCATAAGATTTTTTCACTAGATGCTGTGCCAATGGCTCAATCCATTCGGGATCGATCTCTGCCACCATTCGTCCCCATAATTTGGAGGTTTCCACTAATTCCGCTGCCATACACCATTTTGGCTGCTTCTTGAATAGCACGGAATTAGGAAAAATCGCAAAATGAGCGTTTCTTGCGCCTAAATATTGCTGTTTTTCCGCTTCTTTCATACCAATATGAGAAAGCAAACCCGATAAAAGTGCGGTGTGAATTTGCGGATATTCTGCCGCTTGCGAATTAATCGGCAAGCCCATTTCTCGCACGGTAAGGCGGATTTGATGATAAATATCTTGCCATTCCCGCACGCGGATATAATTCAAATAATCTTTCTGACACAAACGGCGGAACTGATTTTTGCTCAGAGCCTTTTGCTGTTCTTGCAGATAATTCCACAAGTTTAAGAACGCGAGAAAATCTGATTTTTTATCCGCAAAACGGCGATGTTTTTCATCTGCCGCTTGTTGTTTTTCTTGTGGACGTTCTCGCGGATCTTGAATGGAAAGGGCGGCAATGATGATCATCACTTCGTGCAAACAACCGAGCTTCGCCGCTTCAATCATCATTCGCCCCAAACGAGGATCAACAGGTAGCTGAGCAAGCTGGCGTCCAATCTGGGTGAGCTGACGTTTTTCGCCGTGCTTGGTTTTCACGATTTGGAAGGCTTGTAATTCCTCCAACAATTTTATGCCGTCTTGAATGTGGCGTTTATCTGGTGCGTCCACAAAAGGAAATGCGTTGATGTCGTCTAGCCCGAGTGCGGTCATTTGTAAAATGACGGAAGCGAGATTGGTACGCAAAATTTCAGGATCGGTAAATTCTGAGCGCTGATTAAAATCCTCTTCTGAATACAGGCGGATACAAATCCCTTCAGATACCCGTCCACAACGCCCTTTGCGTTGATTTGCCGAAGCTTGTGAAATCGGCTCAATGGGCAAGCGTTGCACCTTGGTACGGTAACTATAACGGGAAATGCGCGCCGTGCCGGGGTCAATCACATATTTAATCCCTGGTACAGTTAATGAAGTTTCTGCCACGTTGGTGGCAAGCACGATGCGATTTAAGCCACTTGGGTGAAAAATTTTATTTTGCTCTTGTGCCGATAAGCGAGCAAAGAGCGGTAAAATTTCAGTGTGTTTTAAGTGCTGTTTTTCCAAGGCTTCTGCGGTGTCACGAATTTCACGCTCACCATTTAGGAAAATCAAAATGTCGCCCCGCCCCTCTGCCTGCAATTCATCAACGGCATTAAGAATGGATTGGATTTGATCTTGTTCTTCCGTTTCCGCCACAGGGCGATAACGCACTTCCACAGGATAGGTTCGCCCCGAAACTTCAATAATTGGCGCATTATTAAAATGACGCGAGAAACGCTCCACATCAATGGTTGCTGAGGTGATAATCACTTTTAAATCTGGGCGTTTTGGCAGCAGCTGTTTTAAATAACCAAGAATAAAATCGTTATTTAGGCTACGTTCGTGAGCTTCATCAATGATCAAGGTATCATATTGATTTAAAAAAGGATCACTTTGAATTTCAGCGAGCAAAATACCATCTGTCATCAGCTTAATTTGGGTGTCATCACTGATTTGATCGTTAAAACGCACCTTATAACCCACCAGCGTTCCTAGCTCACAATGTAGCTCTTCGGCAATGCGTGTTGCCACTGAACGTGCGGCAATACGGCGCGGTTGGGTGTGTCCAATCAAGCCTTTTTTTCCACGCCCTAACTCAAGGCACATTTTCGGCAACTGGGTGGTTTTACCTGACCCTGTTTCCCCTGCAATAATCACTACTTGATTTTGCTCAATGGCTTTGAGAATTTCATCTTTACGCTGGCTTACTGGCAAGTTTTCAGGAAATTCAATTTTTCCCATCGCACTTTCTCGTTGCTGTAAACGTGCTTGCGCCTGCTGAATTTGTAACTGAATTTCTGCAGCAACTTTTTCTTGGGTTTGTGGATTTTTGATTTGATGCAGCCCTTTAATTCGCCCTTGCAGACGGCGATAATCCACGTTCATCATCTCCGTTAATTGAGCAAATAAGGCTTTTTGTAATGGGCTAAATGGTTGTTTGTGTTTTGTATTTTTCATTGGTTTTATATAGGATCACGTCCGTTTTCATTAGGCGTGAAATGATAAATTGTATGAATGATTTTCAAGATTTTCTGTTTATCTATTTGTGGGCAAGTTTACTAAAAACAATCAAAAAATAAATAAAATTTGCACCGCACTTTGTTTTTCGTTTTATGCGGACTGACACATAGGTCTGTCCCTACGAGG
>NZ_PQVJ01000009.1 GCF_002921135.1 Avibacterium gallinarum
ATCTTTTTAAATCGCTAAAATTCCATCGCACTTTATTTTTCGTTTTATACGGACGGACGCATAGGTCCGTTCCTACAGGCTCTTTTTAAATAGCTAAAATTCCATCGCACATTTTTTATTTTATTAATTTTTACCGAGATCTATTTATTCCCAGTGAAAAGTTTCTCTCTTTTGTAAAGAGGGGGTGGTGAGATTTACCATTATTTCCTCGTAGGGGCGAACCTATGTGTTCGCCCGTGTTCATTTTCCCATCAGTTGTTTAGAAAATATTGTTTCGGGCAGACACATAGATCCATCCCTACAAGGCAAAGTGCGGTGGGAAAATTCATCATTTTTTCACCGCTCTTTAAGAGGATAAAAAACCTTGATAAATCATTCTTATGCTTATTTTGGCAAAATGAGCTTATAAGAAAAAGGACGCTATGTAGCGTCCCTTAACAATCAGCCTTTAAAAATTAAAGCGCAGATTTTGCTTTTTCAACTAATGCTGCAAATGCAACTTTGTCGAATACTGCAATATCAGCAAGGATCTTACGATCGATTTCAACAGAAGCTTTTTTCAAGCCGTTGATAAATTTACTGTAAGATAAGCCATTTTGACGGGCCGCAGCATTAATACGTGCAATCCATAATTGACGGAATTGACGTTTACGCTGACGACGGTCGCGATAAGCATATTGACCTGCTTTAATTACAGCTTGGAACGCAACGCGATAAACACGTGAACGCGCACCATAATAACCTTTAGCTGCCTTAAGAATTTTCTTATGGCGAGCTCTTGCAATAACACCACGTTTTACACGAGCCATTATTTAATCTCCTATACAATATTATTAACTAAAATTCACTTGACGTACGCTTTACTTGTTTACGCTTATGCGTATGGCAAGCAGGCTACAACTAAAACTTGGTCTGCTTTCGCAACCATTGATTTATGACGTAGATGACGTTTACGTTTAGTGGTTTTCTTAGTCAAAATATGACGTAAGTGAGATTGTTTACGTTTGAAACCGCCAGAAGCTGTTTTTTTGAAACGCTTCGCAGCACCACGTACTGTTTTAATTTTAGGCATTGTTTAAATAACTCCGCATTGTTTAAGTTAAATTTAATGATCAGGCGAATAAAAATTTTATTACTTGTAAAGCACTCATCATTTCGATTTAGTTAGCCGAGGGCTATCCTACATAAGGAAATCAGGTTGCGTAGTTTACCTGATTATCACTTTGTTTTTCCGCAAAGAAAAACGGATGAATTCTATAAGATCCATCCGTTTTAGGCAAGAAATAAAATTATTTTTTCTTCGGTGCAATTACCATTACAGCTTGGCGACCTTCTAGTTTCCCCGGAGCTGACTCAATCATTGCAATTTCTGAGGTATCTTGTTTAACACGCTCTAGCACATTTAATCCAATATCTTGGTGAGCCATTTCACGACCGCGGAAACGCACTGTAATTTTTACTTTATCACCATCTTCTAAGAAACGTAAGATACTGCGTAATTTAACTTGGTAATCCCCTTCATCAGTACCCGGACGGAATTTAATTTCCTTCACTTGTACAACTTTTTGCTTTTTCTTCTGCTCTTTCGCTGCTTTACCTTTTTCATAAAGGAATTTACCGTAATTCATAATACGGCAAACGGGTGGCTCAGCATTTGGGCTGATTTCCACGAGATCGAGATTTACTTCTTCCGCTTTATTTAAAGCCTCTTGCAGACTGACAATTCCTGCTTGCTCACCATCTTGGTCAATCAAGCGAACTTCCTTCGCCCGAATTTCTTCATTAATGCGATTTGGGCGATTTGTTGTTGGTGCTTTTTTTACGGTTTTAATAATCTTATTCCTCTATATAATTAAAACAATTTTCTGCAATGCAGAAGAACGAAATTTCACTTGCTTTATCTAAAGCAAAAACGGGCAAATTCTATAGTATTTACAGTTATTATGCAATAGTTCATTTCAAACACAATCGTGATCGTTATCACAAAAAATACAAAAAAACGACCGCACTTGATAAAATGCGATCGTTTTTAATTTAAAGGCTGGTTTAGTTCAAATAATCCTGTTTTAATTCACTATCTCAGCGAATTTAACAAGCTATTTACCTAAATTATCAAAGAATTTTTTTACACCATCTAAGAAACTAGATGATTTTGGGCGGTGTTTTTTTCCACCTTCCAGACTTGCTTCTAATTTTCTTAATAGTTCTTTTTGTTCTTCATTCAATTTAACAGGGGTTTCTACAATAACTTTGCAAATTAAATCGCCCGTATAACCATTGCGTGGCGAAGCAATTCCCTTACCACGCAAGCGTAATAATTTGCCAGTTTGTGTCTCAGCAGGAATTTTTACTTTTAAGCGTCCATCTAATGTTGGTACGTCAATTTCTCCACCTAAGGCCGCCATTGTAAAACTGATTGGCACTTCACAGTATAAATTATTACCATCACGTTCAAAAATATGGTGTGGTTTAACGTGGATAACCACATATAAATCCCCCGCTGGTGCGCCAAATTCGCCTGCTGCGCCTTCACCGGCTAAACGTAATTGATTTCCTGTATCTACGCCTGCTGGAATATTCACTGACAGGTTCTTCTGTTTCTGAACACGTCCTTCACCGTGGCATTTTTTACAAGGTTTTTCAATTTTCTTTCCTGTACCATGACAGGTTGGGCATACTTGTTCCGTTACGAAAAATCCTTGTTGGCGTCTTACGCGTCCAGCACCGTGGCAAGTTGGACAGGTTTCCACTTTAGAATCTTTTTCTGCCCCTGTACCGTGACAGTGATCACATTCTGCAAGTGTGTTGATACGAATATCTTTCTTCGTTCCTTTTACTGCTTCTTCTAGGCTAATTTCAATGTCATAGCGTAAATCTTCACCACGTACAACACGCTGCTGACGACCACGTCCGCCACCGAAAATATCGCCGAACATATCGCCAAAAATATCACTGAAATCAGCACCGCTAAAGCCTCCGAAACCACCGCCAGCACCGCCAAATCCACCTTGTTCAAAGGCTTGATGTCCGTATTGATCATAAGCGGCACGTTTTTCTTGATCACCTAAAATTTCATAGGCTTCTTGCACTTCTTTAAATTTTTCTGCAGCGTCTTTATCCCCTTGATTGCGATCGGGGTGTAATTTCATTGCAAGGCGTTTGTAGGCTTTTTTAATCGCTTTTTCATCAGCACCACGCTCAACGCCAAGTACTTCATAATAATCTCGTTTTGCCATTTTTATCCTATTTTTTATACGCTAAAAGGGCATATCGCTATGCCCTTTGGATTATTGTTGAATGTGAATTATTTATTATCTTTCACTTCTTCAAATTCAGCATCTACCACATCATCATTGCTGTTTTGCTGTGGCTGTTCACCAGCTTGTGCTTGTTGTGCTGTCGCTTGCATTAATTTTTGTGAAGCTTGTACAAGTGCTTGAATTTTCGCTTCAATGTCCGCTTTGTCTTCACCTTTCGCTGCCGTTTCAAGTTCGTTCACAGCGTTTTCAATTTGGGCTTTATCATCGGCAGATAATTGATCGCCAACTTCGCCTAATTGTTTGCGTGTGCTATGAACTAGGTGATCAGCTTGGTTACGAGCTTGCACTAACTCTTCAAATTTACGGTCAGCATCTGCATTTGCTTCTGCATCACGAACCATTTGTTGAATTTCATCTTCACTTAAACCAGATGAAGCCTTAATGGTAATTTGCTGTTCTTTACCTGTACCTTTATCTTTTGCTGAAACGTGGATAATACCATCCGCATCAATATCAAAGGTTACTTCAATTTGTGGCATACCACGTGGTGCTGGGTTAATGCCTTCAAGGTTAAATTGACCTAATGATTTGTTTGCAGAAGCTTGTTTACGTTCACCTTGTAACACGTGAATGGTTACTGCACTTTGGTTATCTTCTGCGGTTGAGAACACTTGTGATTTCTTCGTTGGAATCGTTGTGTTTTTCTCAATTAGGGTCGTCATTACACCACCCATTGTTTCGATACCGAGTGAAAGAGGGGTTACGTCTAATAACAAGACATCTTTCACATCACCCGCTAATACACCACCTTGCACCGCCGCACCAATAGCTACTGCTTCATCAGGATTGACATCTTTACGAGGTTCTTTGCCAAAGAACTCTGCCACTTTTTGTTGTACTAATGGCATACGTGTTTGACCACCTACTAAGATCACGTCATCAATGTCTGATACGCTTAAACCTGCATCTTTCAATGCCACTTTCACAGGCTCTAATGAGCGTGCTACTAAATCTTCTACTAAAGCTTCTAATTTCGCACGAGTTAATTTAATGTTTAAGTGTTTTGGCCCTGTTGCATCTGCAGTGATGTAAGGTAAGTTCACATCAGTTTGTTGCGCTGAAGAAAGTTCGATTTTCGCTTTCTCTGCAGCTTCTTTCAAACGTTGCATTGCAAGCGGGTCGTTGCGTAAATCAACACCTTGCTCTTTTTTGAACTCATCAACTAAGTAGTTAATTACACGGTTATCGAAGTCTTCACCACCTAAGTGAGTATCACCATTGGTTGCTAATACTTCAAAAGTTTTTTCGCCATCTACCTCATCAATTTCGATGATAGATAAGTCAAATGTACCACCACCTAAGTCATATACTGCGATAGTGTGGTTGCCTTTACCTTTGTCTAAACCATAAGCAAGCGCTGCTGCTGTTGGTTCGTTAATAATACGTTTAACATCTAAACCTGCAATGCGGCCTGCATCTTTGGTTGCTTGACGTTGTGCATCGTTGAAGTAAGCTGGTACAGTAATTACCGCTTCAGTTACTGGCTCACCTAAGAAATCTTCTGCTGTTTTCTTCATTTTTTTCAACACTTCAGCAGAAATTTGCGGTGGTGCCATTTTTTCATCTTTCACTTCAACCCACGCATCGCCGTTGTCTGCTTTCACAATGCTAAATGGCATAATGTTCACATCGCGTTGTACTTCTTGATCTTCAAAACGGCGACCGATTAAACGTTTGATTGCAAATAATGTATTTTTTGGATTTGTTACTGCTTGACGTTTCGCAGGCTGACCTACTAAGGTTTCGCCATCATTTGTATAAGCAATAATTGACGGAGTTGTACGATCCCCTTCCGCATTCTCAATAACACGCGGTTTGTCGCCGTCCATTACAGCCACACAAGAGTTTGTTGTACCTAAGTCAATACCAATAATTTTTCCCATAATATGTTTTCTCCTAATAAAATTCGATTAATTCGTTTACGCTTGATTAAATTGGGCTGGTTTTAAAAATTTCAAGTGCAATGTTGCAAATTTTTTGCATTTTTTCACACGCGAATAACATTCAAAGTGCGGTGGAAAATTTCCACATTTTTCAGCCCAACTCACTGATGGAAGTAAAATGTTGGCTGAAAGAGAAATTTCAAGGGCAAGCAAACAAATTTTTTGCTTTCTGCTTCATTTTTAACCTACACCAATATAGAAGCCTTAAATATCAAAGAGATAGAGAAGAAAAATAAAAGTGCTAACGCGTTTTTTCGTAAAATAAACAACGAAAACACACACGCTCGCCTAAACTTTAGGCAAAAAAGACAATTTAAAATACAAGGGGTTTTGTTATAATTCGCCGGTCTTTAAGTATCGAGACCAACCAAAGAGGTAAAAAAGAGGTAATCCAATGACAGCACAGCACAGCACAGCACAGCACAGCACAGCACAGCACAGCACAGCACAGCACAGCACAGCACAGCACAGCACAGCACAGCACAGCACAGCACAGCACAGCACAGCACAGCAAGATTCTAGTGCCAGCCTCGCACAACAGCAAGCGTTTTTAAATGATTTAGATGCCAAACTTTGGAAATCAGCAGATAAGCTGCGTAATCAAATTGATGCTGCCAATTATAAACACATCGTCCTTGGTTTTATTTTCCTAAAATATATTTCTGATAGCTTTACCAGCTATCGTCCAAAACTTCTCGCTCAACTGCAAGATCCACAAAGCTCACTTTATATTGATCCGAAAGAATATTCCCCTGAAGAATATCAAGCCGTCCTTAATGAAGAAATGGAAGATAAAGATAACTATGCGGCAGAAAACATCTTCTGGGTGCCACCGCAAGCTCGTTGGGAAAATATTCGCAACAATGCCACCTTAAGCAAAGGTGCGCCGTTGCCTTGGGGCGGCACTTTTCGTAGCGTAGCAAATCTGCTTGATAACGCCTTTATCGCCATTGAAGAAAAAAATGACAAACTCAAAGGTGTGATTCAACGCATTTCAGGCTTTGATGTGAGCGACAAAACCCTCATCGGCTTAATTTCCACCTTTTCTGATACCGATTTCAGTCAGCCCACTTACAACGGCCAGCCCATTTCAATGGCAGCAAAAGATATTCTTGGCCACGTTTATGAATACTTCCTTGGTGAATTTGCCGCCGCCGAAGGGAAAAAAGGCGGTGAATATTTCACCCCAAAATCTATTGTAACTCTCATTGTTGAAATGCTTGAACCCTATCAAGGCCGCATTTACGACCCAGCAATGGGATCGGGCGGTTTTTTTGTGCAAACGGAAAAATTTATCCGCGCACACCAAGGCACCATTAACCAAGTGTCTATTTTCGGGCAAGAATATAACCCTACCACTTGGAAACTGGCGGCAATGAATATGGCAATCCGTGGGATCGAATTTGATTTTGGGAAGCGTCCAGAGGATAGCTTAGTCAAGCCACTGCACATTGATAAAAAAATGGATTTTGTAATGGCCAATCCCCCTTTTAACGTGAAAGATTGGTGGGACGAATCCCTACAAGGCGATCCACGCTGGGCATACGGCGTGCCGCCAACAGGCAACGCCAACTTTGCGTGGATTCAGCATATGCTCAACCAACTTGCGCCACAAGGTCGAATGGGTATTGTGCTGGCAAACGGCTCAATGAGCAGCCAATCAAGCGGCGAGGGCGAAATTCGCCAACGCCTAATTGAAGCCGATTTGGTGGAGGCGATGGTTGCCCTGCCAAGCCAGCTCTTTACCAATGTGCAAATCCCTGCCTGCATTTGGTTTTTAAACAAAAACAAAGCACGCAAAAAAGAAGTGCTGTTTATTGACGCACGAGAAATCGGCTATATGAAAGACCGCACCCTGCGCGATTTCACCCCTGAGGACATCGCCCACATTGCCAACACCTACCACGCTTGGCAGCAAAACAACGGCTATAAAAACCAAGCGGGCTTCTGCTACGCCGCCAGCCTTGATGAAATCGCAAACAATGATTTTGTTCTCACCCCAGGGCGTTATGTCGGCACGACAAAGCAACAAGATGACGGTATTCCTTTCGCCGAAAAAATGGAAAAACTCACCGCACTTTTAAATGAACAATTTGAACAAGGGCGAGGGTTGGAAGAGCAGATTAAGAAGAGTTTGGGGATTTGGAGAAATTAAGAAAATGGCAATTCTAAAAGAATTAGCATATATACAAAGTGGATATGCTTATAAAGCAAAAGATTTTTTGAGTACAGGAAAATTTCCTGTCTTAAAGATAAAAAATATAAGAAATGGATACATTGATTATTCAGATTGTAATTTTATTAATATTGATTTAGCCAATAAAACTAAAAAATGGGAAACCAAAGAAAATGATATTTTAATTTCTATGACAGGTTCTGGTCCAAATGCTCCATCATCATTAGTTGGTAGAGTCGCTAGAGTTAGGAAAGGGGAAGAAAAAGCATATATAAATCAGAGAATAGGTAGAATTATTGTTACTGGAGATATAGATCCAGACTTCATTTTTTATTTTTTAAGTCAAAAGTCAGTTCAAAAATATTTAGTTGATAATTCTACTGGTAGTGCTAATCAAGTAAACATAAGTGCAGAAACTATTCTATCTATAGAACTACCGAAAGTAACCTATGAAGACAGCGTTAGAATTAAGAATATACTGAATAAATTAGATGAGAAAATCACCCTAAACACCCAAACCAACCAAACCCTAGAGCAAATCGCACAAGGAATTTTTAAACACTGGTTTATCGACTTCGCCCCTGTACATGCCAAAGCCAACGCCTTGGCGCGTGGCGAAACCGCCGAACAAGCAGAACTGGCAGCAATGGCGTGCTTAAGCGGAAAAACTGTGGAAAAAATCACCGCACTTAAAACCCAAGATCCCACCGCCTACCACCAACTGCAACAAACCGCCGCCGCTTTCCCAAGCGAATTTGTGGAAACCGAAATGGGGGAAGTGCCTAGGGGGTGGGAGGTGAAGCAAGTTAAAGATATGGGAAAAATCATTTGTGGAAAAACACCTTCTAAAAAGAAAGAAGAATTTTATGGTAATGACATTCCATTTATCAAAATTCCTGATATGCATAATAATACCTTTATTATAAAAACAACGGATAATTTAAGTTTATTAGGTGCAAATAATCAAAAAACTAAATTTATTGAGAAAGGTAGTATTTGCATTAGTTGCATAGCTACTGTTGGCCTAGTTTCAATTACAAGTGAACGTTCTCAGACTAATCAACAAATTAATAGTATCGTTCCAAATTCAGAAATATTCACAGAATATTTATACCTTTACTTTTCACAAGATACTATGAATAAGAAACTGAAAGATTTAGCTAGTGGTGGAAGTGCTACACTGAACTTAAACACCACTGCATTTTCAAATATAACATTATTAATACCTAATAATAATTTAATAGAATTTTTTCATAAGAAGGTACAACCTTTGTTCGATAAAATTTTATCAAATAAAAAAGAAAGCATATCTTTAAGTGATACAAGAGATGAGTTATTGCCTAAGCTTTTGAGTGGGGATATTGAATTATGACAGGAAAAATTAAAAACCTAGATAAAATAAAAGTTGCCAACATCAATAAAAATATATTTAATCAAGATTATATTGCAGAAGCATATGATGACTATCAAAGTATATTTCAATGTTTAAAAATAGAAACTTGGGAGCAATTAGAGTGGCTAATCAAAGAAACTAAAAATCAAAGAGAATATGGAACTTTTATTTTTCGTGGACAAAGAGATTGTCATTGGAAGCCTATAAGCTCTTTAGAGAGAGAAATAACTTCAGACTTCGATACTATCAAAAATAAACATTTAGAAAATTTTAGACGGTTCGCTAGAGGAAAAATAAATGAGCAATTTTTACTTCAAAAAACAGAAGAAACTGAATACATCAATGAAATTTGGGCTGTAGGTCAACATATGGGATTAAAAACTCCATTATTAGATTGGTCTAAATCATTTTTTATTAGTTTATTTTTTGCCTTTAAAGAAAGAAATAATAATTCACCCTATAGAGCCGTATTTTGTCTTAATTCTGATATTTTAGACAGAGGGTTAAATTATGTGAGTGAGATTTTTGAACCTATTTCCGATCCCTATGGAAGATTAACAGCACAACAAGGTTTATTTCTTACTAATAAAGCCATTATATATATCAGAGATAAACTAAATAGAAATATCAACAATAAAAACTCAAGAGAAGCCAATATAAAAATAGCTAGAAAATATTTTATCAACAATAAACTAAGAGATGAAATAATTGACTATCTAGATTTTATAGGAATAAAAATAGATACCATTTACCCTGATATACAAGGAGTAATTGAGAAAGTAAATGAAATGCTATTAAAAAATAAATAATTTATAAAAATAATTATTTTTAACTATATTTGCCCGTAGGGTGGGCTTTAGCCCACCGAATGAAAAATTATTTTAAACGGTGGGCTAAAGCCCACCCTACGCTGAAATCTCCCCAATCGCTCTTACTAAGAGAAATGTTCGAGAGAGGATAGATAAAATAGGAAAAACATATGGCAAAATTACACGATATATATACAGAAGAAGAATTAAACCTCATTATTGATGAAATATCAAAACATATTGAAGTTGATACTGAAACTGACTGCTGCGTATGGAAAGGACCTACTGATAAAGCAACACCTTATCTTATTGTTACGGCAGGATATAAAAGAATTTATGTTACAATAAAACGTTTTTTTCTAATGTATGAAAATCCTGATAGAAATTTTAAATATAGGATTAAGGTAGATTCTACTTGTGGAAATATAATGTGTGTAAACCCTTACCATCTACAAATTATTGAAGAGTCAAGCAACTATATGGCTGATAAAAAAGTGGAAAATGCAATGCCAGTAAAAATGAAGAAAGCTACTCAAAGAATGATTGAGGCACTTCGATTCTACAAAAACAATAGATATTTATATGACACTGATGGAGAAGTTGCTATAAAGCTAGGTATCAGCCACCCCACTCTTTCAAAATATCTAGGGATCTATCGTGATAATCCAGAGCCTTGGGATGTATTAATTAATGAATACAATGAGAATAAAGATGAATAAGCTACGTGATTTATATTCTGATGATGAAATTAAAAAAATTATTAACAATATCTATGAACATATTATTGTTGATAAAGAAACAGACTGCTTTATTTGGACTCATTCGATGAATGGGGATCGCCCTTACTATTACACAAGAAGACAAGATAAAGTGATTGCAATACCTGTAAGGTTATTTCTACTTATGTATGAAAATCCTGAGATATACTATCCAGAAAGACTACGTATTAGAGAAACTTGCCAAAACCCAAAGTGTGTAAATCCTTATCATCTAGAAATAAAGAAGAAAAAAGAAATTGATAAAATACAATTTGCAAAGTCAATAATTTTCTATAAAGAAAATGTACTACAATTAAAATCTAATATTGTTATTGCAGAAAAATTAGGCATTACCCCTATTACATTATCAAAATACTTAAAAGAATATAGAAAAGCTCCTAAAAAATGGGATGAAATTATAAACACGCTAATAAATTCAAATAAGTTATAACTTTTAATTACCAATAATATTCTGCAACGTAGAAACGTAGGGTGGGCTAAAGCCCACCCTACGCTGAAATAATGAAAAACAACAAAAGGAATCCCCAATGCGAATAAACGAATCCACCATTGAAAATCTCGCCATTGAACAGTTGAAATCCCTTGGTTGGCAATATGCCTATGGCAAGGAGGTGTTGGCTGAGCTGGCTTATCCTTGGCGGGATAGCCTGAAAGAAGTGGTGCTGAAGCCCCATTTATTGCAAAGTTTACGCAAAATTAACCCGCACTTGCCCGAGGAAACCCTGCTTAATGTGGTGCAGTTGGTGTGCAAAAGCGATATTTTGCCGGTGGAAGAACGCAATAAGCAGTTTTACCAGCTGTTAAAGCAAGGGGTGAAGGTGCGTTATCAGCAAAACGATCAGGAAAAGCACGATGTGGCGCTGTTGGTGGATTTTAAACAGCCAGAAAATAACCTTTTTTATGTGATCAATCAGTTCGATATTCAGGGCAATAAAGGCAAGCGGATTCCAGATATTTTGTGCTTTGTGAACGGTTTGCCCTTGGTGATTTTTGAGCTAAAAAATCCCTTTAAGGTGAATGCGGATTTGGATCGCGCCTTTAATCAGCTACAAACGTATAAGCACGAAATTGACGATCTTTTTGTATTTAATCAGCTAATGGTGATTTCAGATGGCACAATGGCACGGGTGGGATCGCTCACGGCAGATTTTCAGCGTTTTTTGCCGTGGCGTGTGGTCGATGAAAGCCAAAAAAGCCAGCGAGTGAAATTTGAATATGAACTTGAAGGCTTGTTGCAAGGGCTGTTTTCGCCGCAAACCTTGCTCGATTATGTGCATAATTTTGTGGTGTTTGAAAGCGATAACAAAGGTCGCACGGTGAAAAAAATTGCCGCCTATCACCAATTTTATGGCGTGAATGCAGCGGTGGAAGCCACCATTGGCGCGCAGTTAAGCGATAGCCGTAAAATTGGCGTGGTGTGGCATACGCAGGGTTCGGGCAAATCCCTTTCTATGTTGTTTTATGCGGGCAAACTGATCAGCCAGCCTGAATTGAAAAATCCCACCATTGTGGTGGTAACGGATCGCAATGATTTAGACGGTCAGCTTTTCGCCACATTCAGCCAAGATCAAGATATTATTCGCCAAACGCCGATTCAAGTGGAAGATCGCGAAGCCCTGCGTGTGGAATTGGCAAAACGGGAAAGCGGCGGGATTATTTTTACCACCATTCAAAAATTCGGCTTAAACGAAACAGAAAGCCAATTCCCTGTGCTGAATACAAGGCACAATATTATTGTGATTAGCGATGAGGCGCACCGCTCGCAATATGGTTTTCACCAAAAAGTGAATGCGCAAGGGGCATACCGCGAGGGCTATGCGAAATATCTGCGCACTGCCCTACCCAATGCGAGCTTTATCGGCTTTACTGGCACACCAATCAGCCTTGAAGATCGCGATACGCAAGATGTGTTCGGCAAATATATTTCCATTTATGACATTCAAGATGCGGTGAATGATGGCGCGACTGTGCCGATTTTCTATGAACCGCGTCAAATTCGTCTAAATGAAAGCGAGGACTTTGGGCAAGCGGTGGAAGAAGCGCAAACAATACTTGATGATGACGAAAATAGCTATGCGTTCCGTGTGCGTGAGCAGTTAATGGGCAGTGATTCGCGAATCAAAAAATTAGCGGAAGACCTAGTGCAACACTTTGAAAAACGCAACGAGCTAATCGAAAGCAAGGCGATGGTGGTGGCAATGAGCCGCCGAATTTGCGTGAAGCTCTATGATGAAATCGTCAAACTTCGCCCAGATTGGCATAGCGATGATGTCAATCAAGGGGCGATTAAGGTGGTAATGACGAGCAGTGCTTCAGATTCTGAAAGTATGCAAGCCCATAGCTATTCTAAGCCTGAACATAAAACCTTAGAAAAACGCTTTAAAGATCCTGATGATCCGCTCAAAATCGTGATCGTGCGTGATATGTGGCTGACGGGATTTGACGCGCCTGTGTGCAATACAATGTATATCGACAAGCCAATGCAAGGGCATAATTTAATGCAGGCAATTGCGCGGGTAAACCGTGTGTTCCGCAATAAAAGCCGTGAAAATGGCGGGCTGATTGTGGATTATGTAGGCTTGAAAGAAGAACTGAAAGCCGCCACGGAAGAATATACCAACGCAGGTGGTAGTGATCAGGTGAAAACCGATATTGAGCAAGTGTTTCAAAAAATGTTGGAATATCTTTCCATTATCCGTGGACAATTTGCTACGCCTGTTGAGGGCAAGATTTTTGATTTAGCCCACGCCTTGCAAGAGCGAAATCCTAAGCAATTACTTGAAGCCATTGGGGCTGCCGCAGATCATATTCTGGAATTAGATCATCAAGAAAAGAAACCCGATGATCCACAAAGTGCGGGGGAAATTTCGCAAGATTTTGCTAAAAAGGCCAAAACACCGCGTAAAAAAGCCTTTTTAGAGGCGGTTTCCTTAGCCAAAAAAGGCCTTGCCCTTTGCCGTTCGATGGCTGAAGCCCAGCATTACGAACAAGAAATTGCGTTTTTTGATGCGGTGCGTGCCACCATCATCAAAACAGCAAATCAACAAGGTTCGCCAAGTTCACCAAAAGAAAAGCAAATCAAGCTCGTCCGCCTGCTCAACCAAGCGGTGCAATCAGACGGCGTGGTAGATTTATTTGAATTAATGGGTGAAGAACACCCTGATATTTCCATTCTTTCGGACAATTTTCTCGGTATCGTTGAAAAAAGTGGCAAGCCAAATTTATGGGCTTCTGCCATTGAAAGTTATTTAAAACGGGAAATTCGCGACAAAGCAGGCAACAATATTGCCGTGCAAAAAACCTTTGAAGAAAAACTCAAAGAAGCACTAAATCAATATAACGCGCATAATTTAACCGTAATCGAGGTGATCAAAGAATTATTAAAACTTGCAAAAGAACTGCAAGCTCAGCTCAGCAAAGGGCAAGAATTAGGCCTTAGCACTGCGGAACTGGCGTTTTACGATGCCTTAAGCCAAAACCAAAGTGCGGTGGAAATTTTGGGCGATGAAGTATTGCTGAATCTCGCCAAAGAAATCACCGATAAATTGAAAAAATCCGTTACCATTGATTGGCAGTATAAGGAATCTGTGCGAGCGAAAATGCGTGGGCTGATCAAAAGAACGCTTAGAAAATATAAATATCCACCTCCTGACGAAGGACCAGAACCAGTTGAATTTATCATTCAACAAGCCGAATTGGTGGCGGACGAGTTGAGTAAAGCATAATTTATGGATAAAAAATAGGCTTAATCATTAAGCCTATTTTTATTGTTAATATAAAAAGTGCGGTGGTTTTTTTCCCACATTTTTTATTTCAGATTTTCCATTTTTTACGGCTAGCTTTTGCAAGATATTGTATTCATTCAATAAATGTATTTTAGCCATAATTTTGTTCCCCAAATATCTTCCAAAACGGCACAATCTCAATCACTTTGCCATCAACAATCATTTTATCTTCCTGATCAAAGGTAACGATAACGCCTTGCTCCAATTTAAAGAAATTCATCGCATCAACTAAACCGTCCCGTTCTCGGGCGATATTTTCGGCGTTTAGTTGCCAGCAGACTTGGATAAGTTGTATCGGAGTGCTGTTTTGGCAGACCACAAAATCGCATTCTTTGTTGTTTTCATTGTAGTAATATAGCTCTGAAAATTGTCGTCTAAGTCCCCAAAATACGGCATTTTCCAGTTTTCTGCCGAGATCTCGGCTGAAAAATGGGCTAATTACACGCTGTAAACCATTGTCGATAAAATAGACTTTGCGTGGGTTAGCGAGCTGGGTTTTGTAGGAATAGGCAAATTTTGGCAGCAAATGGATTACATAGGCTTGCTCTAAATGCGAAAGATATTCCTGTACGGTGGAAGTGCTTTTTACTTCAAGGCTTTGTTTGAGTTTGTTTGCACTGATTAAATTGCCCACGTTACCCGCCAGAAAAAGTAGCAGACGCTTCATCGCACGTTCGTCACGAATGCCAAAACGGACGATAATATCGCGGTATAAAATATCGTTAATCAAGGCGTTTAAAATCTCATCTTCATTAAATTGCAGATATTGTGGAAAACCGCCGAGAGTCAAATAATCTGAGACCGCCTCGGCATTTTTTGCCTTGCCGAGAAATTCGCAAAATTCCACAAAAGAGAAAGGGAAAAGCTCTTTGCTGATGTGCCACCCTGTCAGTTTTGTGCCTAGCTCACGGCTGAGCAAAGAGGCATTAGAACCTGTTGCCACCACTTGATAGCCCTGATCAAGTTTGCCACGTACATATACTTCCCAGCCGTCAATCACTTGGATTTCATCAAAATAGAGTGTTTGAATCTGTGGGTTTTCTGCAATGATTTCATCGAGTAAGGCAAAATCGCTAAACTCAAAATTAAAAAGTTGAGGGGTATCGAAGTTGAGAAAAAGATAATCATTTTCTGCTTGTTTCTTAATAAGTTGAGTGAGCAATGTACTTTTTCCACTACGGCGAATACCCGACACCACCAAAGCAAAATTAGGCAGAATTTTGATTTTTTCCAGTATTTTGCGTGGATAGGTCTGCTGCGATAATAACTGCTGTTGCTGGCTTGTAATAGCTTGGATAATTTCTGATTTTAACAACATAAACTAACTCCTTATCAACCTGTTCGTTACTAACAAACAAAAGTATTTGATAATAATGGAAGCTATTTTATGCGAAAAATAGAGAGAAAAGCAAAGTGTTTGTTGCTATCGAACAATAATATTTGATAGTGATGGACGGTTTTGTTTTGCTTCAATCCTTTTGAGCTTTTGCGCTTATCTCAATGAAAAAATGTAATATTATTACATTTTTTCTAAAGAAAACTACAACATAGCAATTTTTGATAATAAGGTGGAATTAAAACATAAACACAATGCGAAGTTGTTAGAACTGCTGAATCCGAGTTATAAATCAGACTAAAAAATGCCGTCTAAAAAATTTTTCAGACGGCATTATAATTTAACAATGATTAATTCTTTTTATCTATTATACTTTTTAAAAGCTTTGTATCTCTAGAGAAATTTTTTTTCTCAAAACTAGCTAAAATAGATTTTTCAGTTTCAGGAGACCAATAAATTTTTAGATCTTTCTTAGCTCTTGTAATTGCTGTATAGAAAATACTGTGTGTTACAAGCTCTTCAATTTCGTTTGTAATAACAATTTTTACAGAATCATATTCCAGACCTTGGGATTTATGTATAGAAACTGCATAAGCAACTTGAAAAGGAACAAGAGCAGATGAAGAATCATTATCTTCATCAGCACCAGGGTACTGATTAACAGTAAAACCGATAACAGAATTTAAGTTACTATCAGTTTCTATAAGTTTAAAATCATAAGGTTCAGCATCTATTTCATTAATTTTAATATAAAGTTCAATTTCAAAAAATATTGTTTCTTTTTCTTTTTTGATAGAAACTATTTTTCCTTTCATGTTATTATGAATCAGTGGAGCAAATCGTTCTGATTCATTAAACAATATTGGATCTCCAATTTTATATGTATTTACTCCCCATATTATAGGTGTATTAGGGTTACTATTTTGTAAAAATCTATTAATATTATTTATTCCATAAACCCCATCATAGTTCAGGCAAAGTATAATTTCATCATCTCTAGTTCTTTTTAAAATGCTATCATCTAAATAGACAGAATAATTATTCTTAACCATTGGCTCTAAGATGGCGATATCTAGTTCTCTAACTCTATTCCAAACAGTCAGTAAATCATTATCAGTTGTTCTATAAGGTTTTGTAAGCTCTATGATTGATGATTTACCTAGAAATTCCCTTAATATATTAAACCAGTTACCAAATAATATTGATTCTATCTGAAAAACATCTCCAACTAACACCATTAATTTACATTTTATTTTTGTTAGGATAGCCTTCATATCTCGATTACTAACGGTACTACACTCATCAATAATTAAAATTTCATATTCATTACTTTTATTTCTAGGTGATAAAAATCGAGAAATAGTCATGAACTCACAATTTTTAGCAGATACTTTTCTTTTTAAATTATTAATAGCTGGGTTAGTATTTGTTAAATACAGCTTACTTTTTTCACTCCAAAAATGAGATACATGGTTAATAAATGTAGATTTTCCTGTTCCTGCTGCACCATAAACTAAAGCTAAGCGGGAGTTGCTGAACATACGCTTTAAGAAATTTAATTTTTCTTCACAATCTATTGAATAGCTATTAGTTTCTATCCATGACTCTATTGAATTAGTGTAGCCAGATACTTTTTGTGTTGAGAATTCTTTTAGTTTCTTTATGATTTCAAGGCAATCAGCTACATACTCACTTATGCAAAGATAATTTTTATATTTAACTAATTTTCTCCCTTTATGTGTGTAATAAAGTTTAGAATTATATTTTCCCACCAAGTCTGAAATATTATTAAATCCTACTATCTCATCTATAGGCGTAAATAGCATTTCTTTTTGCTCAGTATTATTTTTAATTAGTCTTGCTAAAAACTCACTCTCTCGATCTTTATACTCTATACAATCAAATAAATCATAAATTTTGGGGTTATGATTCACAAGAGATGTAGTAAATGGCATTTGTTCAAAAGGAATACATCCCCACTGTAAATATAGGTTGGATAGTTTAGGGCATTGGACATCATTTAACTGGGATTTTATAATTTTATTATTCATTCTGTACAATAAATATCTTATTACATTAGCTCCATCTTCCTTTTTTTCAAAGAATAAATCTCTACAGGTATCAAGAAGTTTTATAAAATGTTCTGTTTTAGCGTTTAATAAAACTCTATTTCTAAATTCATTGTAATATTTATCTGATAAATTTAAAATATCTACTAAACACATTTTAGAGTCTTTTAGCTCTTTCATTAAATTACTATATTCTATGCTTGTTGAGCTAATAGGTTGAGTTTTAAAGATCTTTGAAAAATTTCTAAACTCACAAGAACGAATGGATACTTCCCAATCATCAATAATCTTAATAGGCATTTTTCCACCAAAAGTATCAATAAATTCTTCTCGTACTCTTAGCTGTACAGAATAGTTATGCAAAATGTTTAGTTTGGTAAATGCAATAATCCGATCAAATTTACTAACTTTATCATCAGCAAGAGTAAAAGTGATTTCATAATATATGCGATGATTAATAAAGAATGGCTTAATCTTTTGAATATAATACTTATCTCGGTAATCTAAATAATTAGTTTTGTAATTATATTTATCTATCTTTTCAGATACTTTGCTATAAAATTCATAATAGCTATTATCAAGTTCCAATGGGAAATCATCAATATTATTTAAGATTTGAAGTCTATATTCATCTTCTAAGAAGGCCTTTATTCTCAATAAATATTCATAATACTTTAACATTAATCGTTCAGAACCATTTTCATCTAATGTATAATGAGATGCGGATTTTTGAAGTAATTCATGAAATTTATGTAAGAAATTAAGATTCCCCTTTGATTTTATATATTCCCAAGCAGATTTTTTATTCTTATAATCGTTTGGATCAATGTCATTTCCTTGACTATATATTTTCTGTGATATGTATTCAACAAGATTTCTGAGTTGAGCTAATATATTTTGAGATAATAACCCCCTTTCGCTTTCATCAAATTTACTTATATTTTTGCAAATAACTTTATTTGTATCTAAAATTGCTTTATCTATTTTTAACATAATAATTTCCCTTAAGTTAATAACTATAAGCCGTATTCAATAGTACATCTATATCCAATCCCTTCAAAAACTCACACCAAACGTAAACACTGTACCAAATCAAACACATTTCCCTTAAATTCGTCCATCGTTACTACATATTTCGGGTAATTGTTTTGGATTTTTAGCAGGTTTTCAACAACCGTAATATGGATAAATACTAAATCTTCTTTGTTGATATAAATAATGTAAGCGTTGGCATCCATCGCTTGAATCTCTTGCATAATTTAAAACAGTTGATAGCTTTTCTCATTACTCCGTAAGACTTTTATCAAACGTTTGTCGATAAACGGACGGTTTCAAGATATTTATGGCAATACATTGAATTTTTCTTCATAGACAATTTCTCTATTTATGATTAAAACTCTACCTTTAAATTAAGAAAGTTTCAACTATATCCAAAATTTGGAACTACTCTCTTGAGTCTTAGCCCAGCGGAACTGGCGTTTTACGATGCTTTAAGCCAAAACCAAAGTGCGGTGGAAATTTTAGGCGATGAAGTGTTGCTCAATCTTGCCAAAGAAATCACCGATAAATTGAAAAAATCCGTTACCATTGATTGGCAATATAAGGAAAATGTACGAGCAGAAATACGAAGACAGCTAAAAAGAACGCTTAGAAAATATGGATACCCACCAGAGAACAAAGATGAAGCCATCGAATTTATGCTTAAACAAGCGGAAGTAGTGGCAGATGAGTTAAGTAAAGCGTAGCATTGAGGCAGAAAAAAGGGCTAAATTTAAGATTTAGCCCTTTTTATTCGCTTTGTTGAAACTAAGCACTTTCGCGTTTAAACAAAGAAAGCAGAAATAAGAACGTTGCGCTAATCACCACAGAAGGGCCTGCGGCGGTGTTGTAGAAAGCGGAGAGCATTAAGCCGAAAGAAACAGCGAGAATGCTAATAAGCACGCCGATAGCCACCATTGCTTCTGGGGTGCGGGCAAAACGCCGTGCGGTGGCGGCGGGGATAATCAGCAAGGAAGTGATGATTAAAGCGCCAACAAACTTCATACTTAAAGCAATGGTTAAGGCGGTTAAAATCATTAATACAAAACGCATTTTGCGAATGTTAATGCCTTCCACTTGCGCAAGCTCTGGGCTAACCGTGGTGGAAAGCAGTGGTTTCCAGTAATACCACAAACAGCCCACCACCACTAGAACACCAACGGCGATAAGATAAAGATCATCATAGCTAATTGCAAGTAAGTCGCCAAATAAATAATTCATTAAATCCACCCGCACATTTTGCAGCAGCCCCACTGTTACTACGCCTAAAGAAAGGCAGCTGTGTGCAATAATGCCAAGCAAGGTGTCCACGGAAAATTGCGTGTTGCTTTCTAGCCAGACCATTCCTAAGGCGAGCAAGAGCGTGAGAATTAAGATGGTTAGGTAAGGATCAACTTGTAAAAATATCCCGATTGCCACACCCAACAAAGCGGAATGGGAAAGCGTATCGCCAAAATACGCCATTCTTCGCCACACCACAAATGCCCCTAGAGGTGCGGTGATAAACGAGAGCAAAATACCCGAAAGCCAAGCGGGAAGTAAAATCTCAAACATTTCAGTTCCTTAATGATGCTTTTTATGTTCGCATTGTTGCGATTGAAAATTTTTGCCGCAGCACACATCGCCGTGCATATTGTGTTTGTGATTATGATGATGAGTATAAAGGGCAATATTTTGCGAAAATTGGTTACCAAAATAATGCATAAATGTCGGATCATTCGACACAATTTCAGGCGTGCCGGCACAGCAAATATGTTGATTAATACACAGCACTTCGTTGGTGTCCGCCATCACAATATGTAGATCGTGCGATACCATCAAAATCGCACAATTTAGTTGTTTTCGTGTTTGATGAATGAGCTGATAAAGCTCCGCCTGCCCAGTAATATCCACCCCTTGTGTGGGTTCATCTAACACGAGCAAATTCGGTTTATTCAAAATGGCCCTAGCGAGCAACACCCGTTGCATTTCACCGCCCGATAGCTTTTGCATTGCATTTTGCTTTAAATGGGAAATGGAAAGGAGAGCTAACGCCGCTTCAATCTCAGATTTACTCACACCCTTTTTTAAAGCAAGAAATTTTTCTACCGTTAAAGGTAAGCTATGATCAAGATGAATTTTTTGCGGCACATAGCCAATACGCACATTATTGTGATAAATCACTTCACCCGAACTTGGCTTAATCAATTTGAGTAAGACTTTGAGCAAAGTGGATTTGCCACCACCATTCGGGCCTACAATGGTGAGAACGGAATCAGAATAAAGAGATAAGTTAATGTTTTGTAAGACATTTCGTTGTTCAAATTGCACATTAATATTTTTTAATTCAATTAATGGCTGTTTAATGGCGTGAATTTGCATTTTATCTCTATACATTACGAAAAATTGGCTTAAAATAGCCCATTTTGTCGGATTTAACAAGTTTCTCATTGAAATGCTTAGAATTTATTCAGTTAAATCCTTTTCAGCAGGTGCGAATGAATTTTTTAGCACTTCATAGGTCTTAATAGAATGCAAGTTTTAATTAGTATATAAAAGGAAATAGGTAGTGCAGCACGTTAAACTAGCAAGGGATAGACGAAAAAGAAAGTCGCGAATTAAGGCGGCGGTCTTCCTTTTGGCGATATTATCTATTTTCATTGGCATTGTATTAAGCGTAAAAGACAATGCAAAAACCGATCCGCTTGCGGTATCTTCGGACGAAGTGCAGTATAAGCCACTCAATGAAACCGAAGAAGCCCCTCAACCACAAACCAATAGCGAATTTCAGGATATTCAAGCAAATGAAAATATCACCGAACATTCGCAAGAAAATCAAAGCGATAGCACAAACACAGAAAAACCAAATTCTGATGAAGCCACCTCTTATGACGATGATCTGCAAGGTAAAGATGATGAAGTTGAGCAAGTCAATCTTGATGATGAAGATGAATTTGCCGATTTGCCTGAAGACGCCAAAAACGCCGTTAATGACTTACTTGATGTAGCAGATCAAGCCATTCGCATCAAAGATCAATTTAGCCATACCGTGGTAAAAGGCGATAGTCTGAAAGATGTGCTAGAGCAATCTGGGCTAGAAGATGAAACCAGTAAAACCCTTATTGCTGCTTATCCCGAGCTAAAAAATCTTAAAGCGGGACAGCAATTCTATTGGATTTTAGATAAAGACGGCGAATTAGAATACCTAAACTGGCTAGTTTCTGAAAAAGAAGAACGAATTTATGAACGCACTGCGGAAGGCAAATTTAAACGCCAAATCTTGCAGAAAAAAAGCGTATGGAAAAAAGAAGTGCTAAAAGGGCAAATCAAAGGCTCATTTTCTAGCAGCTTAAAAGCACAAGGGCTAAATTCAAAACAAATAAGCCAATTAGGCAGCGCTTTGCAATGGCAAATTAGTATGAAAAAACTCAAACAAGGTGATAAATTTGCCGTGCTCGTTTCCCGTGAATATTTGGATAACAAACTCACTGGGCAAGGTAATGTGGAAGCCATTCATATTAGCTCGGGTGGAAAAAGTTACTATGCCATTCAATCTAGCAATGGTCGCTATTATAACCGTCAAGGGGAAACGCTGGGTAAAGGTTTTGCGCGTTATCCTATGCAACGCCAAGCACGCGTCTCCTCACCATTCAATCCAGCAAGACGCCACCCTGTTACAGGGCGAATTCGTCCACATAACGGCGTGGATTTCTCAATGGCAATCGGCACACCGGTTATCGCCCCTGCTGATGGTATTGTCGAAAAAGTGGCATATCAAGCCAACGGTGCAGGGCGCTATATTATGATCCGCCACGGTCGTGAATACCAAACCGTTTATATGCACCTAAGCCGCCCATTAGTCCGAGCGGGGCAACGTGTAAAACGAGGTGAACGCATTGCCCTTTCTGGCAATACCGGGCGTTCAACTGGTCCGCATTTACATTATGAATTTCATATTAATGGTCGCCCAGTTAATCCGCTCACGGTGAAATTGCCGGGTACAAGTAGCCAAATGTCCACCGCTGAACGCAAACAATTCTTGGTGAAAGCCAAAGAAGCAGAGCGTAAATTAAAAATCTAAACAAAAAAATAAGTGCGGTGCTTTTTGATAAAATTTTCGGTATCATATAGCTATTATATGAGAATTTACTCTTTATGTTATGTTATCTTTTTATTTATTAAAAGTTTAATGATTCAAACAGCCATAAAAGAAAGTTGCACAATAAGAAACCGCAATATCTAGCTATCGCTCAATGCTTAAAAACAGAAAGAAACCTTTTCAATTTCGTAAAAGAATTTCAGAAAAATTGTAATTATCGTTTGACATTTGTTTTATAAGGAGCAAAAAATGTTCAACGCAACGCAACGCAACGCAACGCAACGCAACGCAACGCAACGCAACGCAACGCAACGCAACGCAACGCAACGCAACGCAACGCAACGCAACGCAACGCAACGCAACGCAACGCAACGC
>NZ_PQVJ01000010.1 GCF_002921135.1 Avibacterium gallinarum
GCAACGCAACGCAACGCAACGCAACGCAACGCAACGCAACGCAACGCAACGCAACGCAACGCAACGCAACGCAACGCAACGCAACGCAACGCAACGCAACGCAACGCAACGCAACGCAATAGTCTAATCTTTAACCAATCATCGTCAAGTAAATTTGAGGTGTAAAATGAGAAAATACACCTTAGAACTTGATGGACAACGTGATTTTTATCAAACTTATTTACCTCGCATTGATAAAACTTTAACTCTTGAACAAATTCTCACGGATAATACCGATGGCGTATTAAATGGGAATTTATTAGAGTTTAAGCTGAATATTAACGATGTAAATAGCGTTTTGTTTCAAGCAATTAAATACCTTTCCGCAATGCGTGTTAAAGGTAAATCTATTCCTGCTAATATCGTACTCATTTCATTAAATACCGCTAAAGCTTATTTATTTAATTCGAAAGATTACCTCCAATTTATTGAAAAAATTTATACTTTAGGTGCTTCTAAAGAAAATAGTGGATTTCAAGGGGGTAAACCAAGATTAACTTTTAACCTAGAAAATCAAATAGATCAGGAAACACTGATCGCTACCTTAAAAAGTAAAAATTACACCAAAATCAATCTTGATGAAAATTGTATTGTTGGCTGGGGAGAACGCTTTTATCGTGAAAATCCGCTTGCCAAAAAAGCAGATTTTATTGGTGAAGAAAATGGCAAAGTTAAAATTATTGGCGAAATTCGTAAGCCTGATAAATTTAAAAATTTTATTGAGCCATACACTGGTGAGGATAATGTTAAATTCCGTTATTTGATGGATAAACTAAATGATAATTTGATGCAAAAGAATTTAGGTGCATTTTATACACCTAAATTATATGCTGAAAAATCTCTTGAATTATTACGTCAAGCTATTGCTAGAGTACCAAAAGATAATGATTACATTATTCTTGACAGATGCGCAGGAACAGGAAACTTACAACAATATTTTACTGATGAAGAACTATCACATACCATCGTTTCAACTGTAGAATACTATGAATACAAGGTGTTGTTTGAATTATTAGGTGATAAAGTTCGTCATATTATTCCCCCAACCGAATCAAGCGATACCTTTAATGCGGGATTGGTAAGAGGGGCTGATGCTTTATCTGAAGAATATGTAAAAAGTACATTAATTAAGCAGTATGTGGATAATCCCAAATGTACTATTATTTTATTTGAAAACCCTCCTTATTCAGAAGTAAATGGAACAACGATTGGAACAGGGAAAAAAGCTATCTGGAAACAATCTTTTGTTAGTAATGAGATGAAAAAAGAAATTAAAGGTTCTGCGTTAAATGACTTAGCAAACTTATTTATTTGGAGTGCTTTTAAATATTATTTAAGACAACCAACAGACAGCTATATTGTATATAGTCCAATAAAATATTGGAAAGCTCATAAACTTATAGATAGAAAATTTATTGCTGGTTTCGCTTTTAATAGAAAGCATTTTCACACAAAAACGAATGCTTGTATTTCTTGTATTTATTGGTCTAACGAAATATCAATGGAAAAGACATTCAAATTAACTTGTTATGATATTGATGTCAAAAGCAATCAACTTCTGGATGAAGGAAGTATTTCAGTTCATCAAATTGATAGTCAAATTAGTGAATACTATGACAAAAGACAATTTACTGGTGATTCAATAAGTGATGGTATTTGTGTGGATCTAAATGGCAAAGAAAGAGATAAAGATAAATCTTGTCCATTAGTCAAAAAATATAATCAAAATATCATTGGGTATGTTGTTGCAAATAGTTCTGGTTTTGATAACCCACGTTTAAACTCCGCGCTAACAGTTACTGGACGATATGATGCACATGGAGAGTTTTTAAGAAGTGATAATTTCATTGAAATATTACCCATTTTTTCTGCAGGTAAATACACTGACCACGAAAATAACTGGAAGATAATGTCAATGATAATGAAAAGTGCGGATGGAAAAGAAAAATATCACCACGATCTCAAAAATGGGAAACTAAACCTAATCTTGCTTAAAAATCTTTTATGGGTATCGCTTACACATTATTCTCACATCAGAAGTATTGAAGGTTCGGATGGCAGATTTTATCGTAATCAACTTTGTTTAGATTGCTCAAATGGTGATACTCTAGCAAGAGAGAAATTAAATAATTTTATTCTGAATAAGGAGGAAACAAAATTATTAAAGCAATGGGATTTGGTGTTAAAAAATGCGAAAGAAACCGCTAATTATAACCCAAGTTATACTTATGGCGCGTATCAAATCGAAGAAGAATTAAATACTCGTTACAAAGATGAAAAAGGTAATACTGTATATGATTATCCTGAATTAAATGGGCATTTAAAAACCCTAAAGCAGTTGGTAAAAATCTATTACCAGAAAGAAATTGTGCCATTTTTATTTGAGTATCAATTTTTAAAATAATCTTAAAAAGGCAGGCAATACCTGCCTTTTAACTATTATTTTATACTCATACCAACCTTCCTCACTTTTTATATTTTTCGTTGCGTTTAATTAAACAAGAAAAATTGGTGTAATTGACTCCACCGAGAGTTGTAATAGAAAAGCATTCCTTATGTTAAAAAGAATCAGTAGACATAATAATCTCTTCATAAAAGTAAGAGGATTATTTTCCACTTTATTTAATTTTACGCTTTACACAACAGCTATACGATATCAAAAATCCCTAGGCTTTCCCAAATTTCATCCACGCGTTTGACTACTTCAGGATCTTTTTTAATAGGCACACCCCACTCGCGGTTAGTTTCACCGGGCCATTTATTGGTGGCATCAATGCCCATTTTAGAACCCAGCCCTGCAATAGGCGAGGCAAAATCCAAATAATCAATCGGCGTGTTTTCCACAATAGTGCAATCGCGCGCAGGATCGCTACGCGTGGTGATCGCCCAGATCACGTCTTTCCAATCTCTGGCATTAATATCATCATCACACACGATGACAAACTTGGTGTACATAAATTGGCGTAAGAAAGACCAAACGCCCATCATTACACGCTTGGCGTGGCCGGCATATTGTTTCTTCATCGTTACCACCGCAAGACGGTAAGAACAACCTTCAGGCGGTAAATAGAAATCCACAATTTCAGGGAATTGTTTTTGTAAAATCGGGATAAACACTTCATTTAACGCTTCGCCCAAAATCGCTGGCTCATCAGGTGGCCGCCCGGTATAAGTGGAATGATAAATCGGGTTTTGTCGCATTGTAATGTGGGTAACAGTAAACACTGGGAAATACTCTTGTTCATTGTAATAACCCGTGTGATCGCCATAAGGCCCTTCTAATGCTGTTTCATTGGGATCAATATAGCCTTCCAACACGATTTCTGCACTAGCTGGCACATCAAGATCGTTACTCACCGATTTCACCACTTCCGTTTTGTTGCCACGCAGCAATCCTGCAAAAGCATATTCAGAAAGGCTATCAGGCACAGGCGTTACGGCTGCTAAAATCGTTGCGGGATCAGCGCCTAATGCCACAGAAACAGGAAAAGGTTTATCAGGATATTGTTCTTTCCATTCTTGAAAATCTAATGCGCCCCCACGGTGCGAGAGCCAACGCATAATCAATTTATTTTTGCCGATCAACTGTTGGCGGTAAATCCCCAAATTTTGCCGTTTTTTATTCGGCCCTTTGGTAATGGTGAGCCCCCAAGTGATAAGCGGTGCGATGTCATCTTTCCAGCATTGCATAATCGGCAAGCGGTATAAATCCACCTCATCGCCACTGAGTACAATGTCCTGACAAGGCGCTTTACTTAGCACCTTTGCGGGCATATTTAGCACTTGCTTATATTGCGGTAAGGTTGTCCATAAATCCTTAAACCCTTTTGGTGGTTCTGGCTCTTTTAGAAAGGCGAGCAGTTTCCCCACTTCACGCAAGGCAGACACATCATTCTGCCCCATTCCAAGCGCCACGCGCTTTGCCGTGCCAAATAAATTGCATAGCACGGGCATCGCAAATCCTTTTGGATTTTCAAATAATAACGCTGGCCCACCGGCACGCAAAGTGCGGTCGGAAATTTCGGTCATTTCCAAATAAGGATCGATTTCTTGCGAAATGCGTTTTAATTCGCCTTGTTCTTCTAACAGCTGCAAAAAATCGCGTAAATTCTTATATTTCATCAATGCTTACTCAATGCAAAAATTAATGCTTCATTGTTATAAAGATCGCTTTGCAACGCAAGTGCTTTTGCGATTTTTCCCTAGATTGGGTAGAATGTGCGGTAATTTTATCAGAATAAATTAATTAAAATGACAAAGAAAAAACCAAAACAAACATCAAATACCATTGCCTTAAACAAGCGCGCTAGACACGAATATTTTATTGAAGATGAAATTGAAGCGGGGCTTTCCTTGCAAGGCTGGGAAGTAAAATCAATGCGTGCGGGCAAAGCCAATATTAGCGACAGCTATATTATTTTCAAAAATGGCGAAGCCTATTTATTCGGTGCAACCATTCAACCGTTAAGCGTGGCTTCAACGCATATTGTGTGCGATCCAACGCGTACGCGTAAGTTATTGTTAAAACAGCGAGAATTAGCTTCACTCTTCGGCAAAGCAAACCGTGATGGCTTTACCATTGTTGCCCTTTCTCTTTATTGGAAAGGTCCTTGGGCAAAAATCAAAATTGGTGTCGCGAAAGGGAAAAAACAACACGATAAACGTGATGACATTAAAGATCGCGAATGGAAAGTTGCCAAAGATCGTATTATGAAAAATGCGATGCGAAATTAATTTCACCTCAATAATAAGTGCGGTGGAAAATTAGCGAATTTTTAAATTAGCCCTTGTAAACACAGGGGCTAATTTTTTTATAAAGATTAATATTTACCCCGTTTTACCCAACAGCAAAGACAAAATCCCCGCCGCAATCAACGGCCCGACAGGAATACCGCCCACAAAGGCGACACCTAAAATTGTGCCAACTAATAATCCTGTGAGTAAAGTCGGCTGCGCGCCCATTAGGTTTACCCCACGTCCACCAAACCACGCCACCAGCACGCCCACAGCAATCGCTAAAAACATTTTCCAGTTCCACAGCTCAGTAAAAGCAGGCAAGGGAATTTTGCCAGAAATAATCGGGCTAAGTACGCCGATGGTGAGAATAATAATGCCGATATTTAAGCCATATTTTTCCATAAAAGGAATATATTTAGCTAAAAAGGTTTGTTGCATTAATAGCAAAATCGTCGCCGAAATGGTGATTGAACTGTTGTTACCTAACACGCCAAGCAAAATTAAAATCACCAGTAGCAAGGCGATTGCGTTAAATTGTAATGACATCATTGCCTCGAAAATTCTCAAAAAAAGCACCGCACTTTTACCGTGCGTCAGATGTTGGGATTATACTCTTTTTATTTGCCTAATTCATAAAAAATAAGGCTCGTTATGAGCCTTATCAATTATTTCACTTTAAATTTTAATAAGCGATTGGCATTGCTCACCACGGTGATGGAAGACAACGCCATTGCCAGTCCGCCAATCATTGGGTTAAGCAAAATACCAAACAAGGGATACAACAACCCAGCGGCAATAGGTATGCCTAGAATGTTGTAAATAAATGCGCCGAACAGATTTTGCTTCATATTGCGTAAAATGCCTTTGGAAAGGCAAAGGGCATCAGCCACGGCAGAAATATTGTGGCGCATTAAGGTTAATTCTGCGGTTTCTATGGCAATATCTGAACCGCTGCCCATTGCGATACTCACGTCTGCTTGGGCAAGGGCAGGCGCATCATTAATGCCGTCCCCCACCATCACCACATTACGGCCTTCTTGCTGTAATGCCTTGATGATATTCGCTTTTTCAGCAGGCAACACGCCAGCGATGACGTTATCAATCGCGGTGCCTTGCGCCAATGCGCGAGCAGTTTTTTCTTGATCACCAGTGAGCATCACCAAATGATAGCCCTGCTCGTGCAAACGTTGTAAGGCATTCACTGAATCTTCTCGTAAAGGATCACTCAGCACAAATAACCCTGCTAATTGACGATTGATCGCGAAAAAGACCACCGTTGCGCCACGTTCTGTTTGTTGCTGAAAGATCGCCATTGCAGGCTGAATATCCACGTCTTGCTGCGTCATTAAAGCTTGGTTACCGAGCAATAATTCAAGCCCTTCCACTTCCCCAATCACTCCTAAACCTTGCAAGGTGGTAAAGGCGTGAAGCGGTTTGAGCTCGCCTTGATTTTCTTGATTAAACTGCACAATGCCTTTGGCTAAAGGGTGGTTTGAACCCTGTTCGAGGCTTGCTGCAAGCTGGCTAACTTGTGTTTCTGAATAATCATTAAAACAATAAAGTGCGGTGATTTTTGGTGAACCTTTTGTCAGCGTCCCTGTTTTGTCAAAAACAATGGTATCGGCACTGGCAGCTTTTTGTAAAGCATCGGCATCACGCACTAAAATGCCTAATTCCGCGGCGCGCCCAATGCCTGAAATAATCGACATTGGTGTCGCAAGCCCTAAGGCACAAGGGCAGGCAATGATGAGGACGGTAGTAAAAATCACCAAACTATAAGAAAATTGTGGCGCTGGCCCAAGAATATACCAAACCAAGGCGGCGACTAAAGCAATGGTAATCACCACAGGGACAAAAACCGCTGCAATTTTGTCTGCCAGTTGTCCCATTTTTGGCTTGCTACTCTGCGCTTGACGCACTAATTTGATGATATTGGCCAAAGTGGTTTGCTCACCAATTTGTTCTGCGCGGTAAATCACCGTGCCATCTGAAATAAGCGTTCCAGCGCTGATTTTATCCCCTGCCTGTTTTTGCACGGGAACAGGCTCGCCTGTTAGCATACTTTCATCAAACCAACCTTGCCCTTCTGTAATTGTGCCGTCCACCGCCACTCGTTCGCCTGTTTGCAAGCGTAACTGTAGCCCTACTTGCACTTTCGCAAGGGGAATATCTTGCGTGCCTTGTGGCGTAACTAGATGTACGGTTTTCGGGGTAAGATCAAGCAAGCGCGCCAAGGCCTGTGAAGAATGTTGTTTCGCCTTGGCTTCAAACATTTTACCTAAATTGATGAAACCGATGATCATCGCCGCTGCTTCAAAATATAAATGACGGGCATTTTCAGGGAAAAACTCTGGATTAATGCAAACAAACATTGAATAAAGCCAAGCTGTGCCAGTGCCTAGTGCTACAAGGGTATCCATTGTGGCTGTGCGATTGAGCAAATTCTGCCACGCCTTTTGATAAAAATGTTTGCCTGTCCCAATCATCACCAACAAGGTCAGCACACCCACAGCGAGCCAATAAACGCGATTGTTTTGATTCACGCTCATTGTGCCACCAAGCAAGCCCCAAAGCATTAATGCTGCGCCTAAACCAAGAGCAACAATGCCTTGCCATTTACGCTGCTTCACTTCGTGCGCGCTTTTGCTTTGCTGTTTTTCCGCTCGTAGCGCGTCATCATTCACCACTTCTGCACCATAGCCTGCTTGCTGCACAGCCGCA
This sequence comes from Avibacterium gallinarum, assembly GCF_002921135.1. Taxonomy (GTDB): domain Bacteria; phylum Pseudomonadota; class Gammaproteobacteria; order Enterobacterales; family Pasteurellaceae; genus Avibacterium; species Avibacterium gallinarum. Next base: position 7,498 of record NZ_PQVJ01000010.1, read on the forward strand.
ACAAGAGATTGTGGTGTGGCATTGCCGCTCACTAAAGCAGTTTGTTCTGCTAAATTCACTTGCACTTGGGCGACTTGTGGCACGGCTTGCAAGGCTTTTTGCACTTTCATTACGCAAGCAGCACAGCTTAAGCCATCAAGTAAAAGGGTAACCTGATCCTGATGTTGTCCAACTACCACAGGATCAGGTTTTAAGGTTTCTGTGGAAGATTCGGGTAGTGAACTTACTTTGCCGAGTTATCCGCAAGGCGTGCTTGATAACCAGCTTCAACAATGGCATTAATCAACACTTGCGGATCAACATCGCCCACTATAACGGCTTTATCTAAACTCACTTCGGCACTTTGCACGCCAGAAATGCCATCTAAGGTTTTCTGTACGGATTTTACACAATGTTGGCAAGATAAATCGCTTAACGCTAACACAGTGGTTTTCATCTTTTTCTCCTTCTAGTAAAAATTTTGCATAGCATAAACCTTAACATAGGGTTAGGGTCAAGCATTTAGCGATGAGATAAATTCTCCAAAAAAATCCAACCGCTCTTTTCCTGTGTAAACTGTTGCTCTGCCCTCTCTGGCGAAGCCAATTAAGGTAAGTTGGCTTTGTTTGGCTTGTTGCACGGCAAGGGCGGTGGCGGCGGAGATGGCGACTAAGCATTCAATGCCAGCGCTTACGACTTTCTGTACCATTTCATAGCTCGCTCGGCTAGAAATTAGCACAAAACCTTGTTGGGTTTGTTGGTTGGCGTGCCAGCCTAAGAGTTTATCTAAAGCAACGTGGCGGCCAACATCCTCTCGAATAGCAAGCAGGTTTCCTTGTAAATCAAAAAAGGCGGCAGCGTGGGTTGAGCCGGTTTGTTGTCCAAGCTGTTGGGCTGAATGTAATTTTTTCAGGCAATCGTCAAGAAGAGAAATATCCAAAACATAAGTGCGGTGCAAAATAGGCAAGTTTTTGTGGATTTGATCAAGCTGTTCTGTGCCGCAAATGCCGCAGCCCGTTCTTCCTGCTAGAGTTCGGCGACGTTCTTTGAGCGCGACAAAACAGCGTGTGGCAATTTCTATTTGTACTTCAATGCCATTGCAGGTTTCTTCTACATCAATGCCATAAATGTCCGCAGGCTTTTCGATAATGCCTTCGGTTAAAGAAAAGCCAAGGGCAAAATCTTCCAAGTCTTGTGGGGAACACATCATTACGGTGTGGCTAATGCCGTTATACACTAAGGCAATAGGGGTTTCTACCGCTAAGGTTTCTTCTTTTTCTTGCCAAAGTGATGTGTGTTGAGAATGTTTATTATTTGTTAATTTTTTGAAAAAATTAACTGTTGATTTTGTGATCCAACTCAAGAATTTTTCCTTTCTAATCAAGATTACTTATAGATTTTAGGCGTGAAAAGGCGTATCCTAGCCACAGTATTACGTTGTGTTAATTGTAATACAATTTGACAACAAACTATACTGTAACTGAATTATTTCATTTGTGAAAATGTGCTATTTGCCGTTGTATTTTGCTAAATAAAAATCTGAAATATTCAGCTAACCTGAACGAATATCTATATAAAAAACAAATCTACTACTACACAATAACACAACAATTTTGTTGGTTAAGGAGTATCTCTATGCAGGTCACAAGAAGAAAATTCTTTAAGATCTGTGCAGGTGGTATGGCAGGGACGTCTGCGGCGATGTTGGGCTTTGCTCCAGCAACAGCTTTAGCAGCTCCTCGCGAATACAAGTTATTACGCGGTAAAGAAACCCGTAATACCTGCACCTATTGTGCCGTAGGCTGTGGTATGTTGTTATACAGCTTAGGTGATGGCGCAAAAAATAGCGTGGGTAAACTTTATCACATTGAAGGGGACCCCGATCATCCAGTAAGCCGTGGGGCGCTTTGTCCGAAAGGCGCAGGGGCATTGGATTATGTAAATAGCCCACGCCGTGTGAAATATCCTGAAGTGCGTGAAGCAGGTTCAAGCGAGTGGAAACGCATTTCTTGGGAAGAAGCCATTGAGCGTATCGCAAAACATATGAAAGCAGACCGCGATGCCAACTTTGTGTTAAATAATGAAAATGGCACGCCTGTGAATCGTTGGATGACGTCAGGTTTCTTAGCAGGCTCTGCTTGTAGTAATGAAACGGGCATCTTAACGCAAAAATTTGTGCGCTCACTCGGTATGATTTATACCGACAACCAAGCGAGTATCTGACACGGACCAACGGTAGCAAGTCTTGCTCCATCATTTGGTCGCGGTGCGATGACCAACCACTGGGTTGATATTAAAAACTCTGATTTAGTAATCGTAATGGGCGGTAACGCTGCGGAAGCTCACCCTGTTGGGTTCCGTTGGGCGATTGAAGCGAAAAAACAAAATGGTGCGAAGTTAATGGTGGTTGATCCACGCTTTAACCGTACAGCTTCAGTTGCAGATATTTATATGCCATTGCGTTCTGGGACAGATATTGCCTTTTTATCTGGCGTTATTCGTTATTTATTAGAAAAAGATCAAATCCAACACGAATACGTTAGACATTATACGAATGCGGCATTCCTCGTTGATGAGAACTTCAAGTTTGAAGACGGCTTGTTCTCAGGCTATGATCCTGAAACTCGCAAATATGATCGTTCAACTTGGCGTTATCAATTTGATGCGGAAGGTCAGCCTATTCGTGATCTGACCTTACAACACCCTCGTTGCGTGATTAATCTGTTAAAAGATCACGTTTCTCGTTATACCCCTGAAATGGTAGAACGTATCACGGGTACACCACAAAAAAGTTTCTTACAATTCTGTGAAGAAATTGCCAAAACCTCTGCACCTGACAAAGCGGCAACCTTTATGTACGCATTAGGTTGGACTCAACATACTGTGGGTTCACAAAATATTCGTACGATGGCGATGATCCAGTTATTACTCGGTAATATAGGGGTTTCTGGTGGTGGTGTGAATGCGTTGCGTGGACACTCAAATGTACAAGGGATTACGGATTTAGGTTTATTCCCACATATGTTGCCTGGCTATATTCCATTGCCAACCGAAGCGGATACCAGTTTAGAAAACTTCCTAAACCGTATTACGCCAAAAACAATGATGAAAGATCAGGTAAACTACTGGCAAAATACGCCGAAATTTATGGTAAGTATGCTGAAAACTTTCTTTGGTGAAAAAGCCACTGCAGAAAATGAGTTCGGCTACCATTATTTACCGAAATTGCCGAAAGGCGGTATGGATCAAATGCGCTACATTGATGAAATGTATCAAGGTCGCGTAAATGGTTATTTCTGCCAAGGAATGAACCCTGTTGCCTCTTATCCAAATTCAGGCAAAATCATCAAAGCCTTAAGTAATTTGAAATACTTGGTGATTATGGATCCGTTAATTACAGATACCTCTGAATTCTGGAAAAACTACGGTGAATTTAATGATGTGAAAACAGAAGAAATTCAAACCGAAGTATTCCGCTTACCAACCACTTGTTTCGTGGAAGAACACGGTTCAATCGCTAACTCTGGTCGTTGGTTACAATGGCACTGGAAAGCCGTTGATGCCCCATTTGAAGCGAAAAGCGATGGTGAAATTCTTTCTGAATTAAGAGCTGCATTAATCGAGCTTTATCATAAAGAAGGTGGCGTATCACTGGATAGCCTTGAAGCGATGAGCTGGAACTATGACAATCCGCTTGAGCCAAAAGCAGAAGAAGTGGCGAAAGAAATGAACGGCTATGCTTTACAAGATCTCCTTGATGCCAACGGCAACGTGATCTTGAAAAAAGGCGAGCTGCTTTCAAGCTTCGCACAAATGCGTGCTGATGGTAGCACTTCAGGTGCTTGCTGGATTTATACTGGTCAATGGACACAAAAAGGTAACCAAATGGCGAATCGCGATAACGCAGATCCGTCTAACTTAGGTAACACCTTAGGTTGGGGCTTTGCGTGGCCGATGAACCGCCGTATTATTTACAACCGTGCAAGTGCGGATTTATCTGGTAAACCTTGGAATCCAAAACGCCAGTTAATTAAATGGAATGGCAAAAACTGGAACTATGTGGACGTGGCAGACTTCGGTACAGCACCACCAAATAGTCCTACCCTACCATTTATTATGCAACCTGAAGGGGTAAGTGGTTTGTTCGTGCGTGAACGTATGGCTGATGGCCCGTTCCCAGAACATTACGAACCAATTGAAACACCAATTGGCACAAACCCACTACACCCAAATGTAGTATCCAACCCTGTGGCGCGTATTTTGGAAAGCGATAAAGCAGACATTGGTACTTCGGAAGAATTCCCTTATGTGGGTACAACCTATCGTCTAACAGAACATTTCCACTTCTGGACGAAAAATGTGTTGCTCAATGTGATTGCCCAGCCAGAACAATTTGTTGAAATTGGCGAAGCACTTGCAAAAGAGAAAGGCATCAATAATGGTGATTATGTCAAAGTTACCTCAAAACGTGGTTATATTAAAGCCGTAGCCGTGGTAACCAAACGTATTCGTCCACTCACTGCCGATGGCAAAGCCGTGCATACCGTAGGTATCCCAATTCACTGGGGCTTTGGCGGTATTGGTAAACAAGGTTTCTTTGCCAATAACCTCACCATTCGCGCAGGTGATGCAAATACACAAACACCGGAATCAAAATGTATGTTGGTAAATATTGAGAAAGTGGGGGCATAATATGGGAACTATTCAATCGCAAGATATTATTAAAGCCTCTGCAACATCGGGATTAACACCACCACCGCAAGCGCGAGATCATCAGCTTGAAGTGGCAAAACTGATTGACGTTACCACTTGTATCGGCTGTAAAGCCTGCCAAGTGGCTTGTTCAGAATGGAATGATATTCGTGCTGAGCCGGAAAAATGTATCGGCTCATACGATAACCCGATTGATCTCAATGCCAAAGCTTGGACGGTGATGAAATTCAACGAAGTTGAAGAAAATGACCGTCTAGAATGGCTGATCCGTAAAGATGGCTGTATGCACTGCAGTGAACCGGGCTGTTTAAAATCTTGCCCATCACCAGGTGCGATTATTCAGTATGCAAACGGCATCGTTGATTTCCAATCGGATAAATGTATCGGTTGTGGCTACTGTATCGCAGGTTGTCCATTCAACATTCCAAGAATGAACCCTGAAGATAACCGTGTGTACAAATGTACGCTTTGTGTTGATCGCGTTACCGTGGGTCAAGAACCCGCTTGTGTGAAAACCTGTCCAACAGGCGCAATTCATTTCGGTACAAAAGAAGAAATGAAACACTATGCGGAAACTCGCATTGCGGATCTCAAATCCCGTGGTTATGAAAATGCTGGGCTTTATGATCCAGAAGGCGTGGGCGGCACACACGTTATGTATGTGTTACATCACGCTGATAAGCCAGAGCTTTACTCAGGCTTACCGAAAGATCCACAAATTGACGTGACCGTGAAATTATGGAAAGACGTATTGAAACCAGTTGCAGCGGTGGCAATGGGAGGCTTAGTGCTTTCTGAAATTGCGCACTATCTTGCAGTTGGGCCAAATACGGAAGATCTAGAAGAACACGAAGAAGTCGTGCCAGAAGATGAACAAGCACATAAAGGAGGCGAAAATGAGTAAAGTTAAGATCAGCAACGATCAACGAGTTGTTCGCCACAAATTGCCTGCGCGTTTAAGTCACTGGTTACTGGTAATCTGTTTCTTCACCACAGGCTTATCAGGGCTTGCATTCTTCTTCCCTGATTTTGCTTGGCTAACGGAAATCTTAGGTAACCCAAGAATTGCCCGCTTTATCCACCCATTCACTGGGATAATAATGTTTATTGCCTTTATCAATCTTTGTTTGATTTACTGGCCTTACAACATTCCTGAGAAAAATGACTGGGTATGGCTAAAAAATATTAAAGAAGTCTTAAAAGGCAACGAACACGCCGTTTCAGACAACGGAAAATATAATTTAGGGCAAAAAATGCTATTCTGGACCTTAATCCTTGCAATGGTTACCCTACTAACAACAGGAATTATTATGTGGCGACAATATTTCTCCCATAATTTCCCAATTCCTGTTATTCGCATTGCTATTTTGCTTCACTCAGCCAGTGCCTTTATGCTCTTTACTGGTATTATGGTACATATGTATATGGCATTCTGGGTGAAAGGTTCTATTCGTGGAATGGTTGAAGGTTGGGTAACGGTACGCTGGGCGAAAAAACATCACCCACGCTGGTTCCGTGAAGACATTCTGCCTGAACTTGAAAAAGAAGCCGAAGAAAAAGCGAAAGAAAAGCACGCTAAATAATTAACAATGGCAAAGTGCGGTGATTTTTTGCAAAATTTTGCAAATTTACACCACACTTTCTTTATTGACGAACGTTAATGAAAAATTATGAGTATAAAAATCCTACCAAAAGATGAAATTGTACAAGCTGCCAGCTCTTTTCATCACCCTATTCTTTTATTTTCCAACCCGAAAAATCTTTACCAACGCCGTGCCGAACGCCTACGTTCTTTAGCGCAAAATCACCCAATGGCGGATTACCTTAACTTTGCCGCCAATATTGTTGATTGCCAGCTCGCGCTACTCAATGAACAGCCTGTTACGCAAGAAATTGAAATCAGCACGGAAACCAGCGTTCCTCTTGACATCACAAAATGGCAGCGCAATCCCCAATGGCTAGATTTGTTGCGCGCCTTACTCCATAAAATGAAAAATAACGGTAATGAAAGCGTACAAGCCACCATTGAGAATTTAGAAAAAGCCTCCGACAGCGAGCTTGAACAACTTGCTGACAAACTGCTTGCGCAACAATTTTCTGAAGTTAGCAGCGACAAAGCCTTATTTATTTGGGCGGCACTTTCCCTTTATTGGATTCAGCTTGCTCAACAATTACCGCAAAATAGTAAAATGGAAAGCGGTGAACACCTTCATCTTTGCCCTGTATGCAGTGCGCCGCCGACAGCCAGCGTAGTCCATTTTGGCTCAGAACAAGGCTTGCGTTATGTGCATTGCTCTCTTTGCGAAAGCGAATGGAATGTGGTGCGTAGCAAATGCACCAACTGCAATCACACAGGGAAATTGGATTATTGGTCAATCAACAGCGAATCTGCGCCAGTGAAAGCAGAAAGCTGCGGCGATTGCCATAGTTATCTGAAAATGATGTATCAAGAAAAAGATCCTTATGTGGAAGCCATTGCCGATGATCTGGCAAGCATTTATCTTGATATTGAAATGGAAGAAAAAGGCCTTGCGCGCAGTGGTTTAAATCCGTTTATGTTTCCAAATGAAGAAGGATAAGCCAAGCATTAACCTCGCGTACTCAGTGTGCGCAGGTTTTTCTTCTTGGTATTTTCACATAGTTCTAAATCAACATTTGATTAAACATAATTTACATAAACCCTATTCTGACAAAATAATTAGTCGCTGAATTTATCGATACAACAATGGTATTTATATGAACCTATACTCTCCCAGTAACTACAAGGCTCTAGATAATCAACTCCAATAAAAACACATACCAAGAGTTCAAATATGATGAGAAATGTCAGAAATCATCCAATTTAATTTGAGAGACGTTGCAAATGCAGGCTTCTCTTAAATGAAAACACCTAAAAAGTTATATATCCTGAATTTGTGAATTTTCACAGCCCCTTTTCCCACCACCTCATACCTGTTGTTTATCCCGCATAGATTAATTTACCACTTCCCTATTATTCGCTATACTGTGCTTTCGTTAATTTTGGAGTATTTCAATGAAAAAAATCGAGCAACTTTTCGCCAATAATTATAGCTGGGCAACGCGAATGAAAGAGGAAAATTCGGATTATTTTCGCGAGCTTGCGGATCATCAAACGCCGAGTTATTTGTGGATTGGTTGTTCTGATAGCCGTGTGCCAGCGGAAAAGCTGACTAACCTTGGCCCCGGTGAGCTGTTTGTGCATCGTAATGTGGCAAATCAGGTGATTCATACGGATCTGAATTGTCTTTCCGTGGTGCAATATGCGGTGGACGTGTTGGATATTGAGCATATTATCATTTGCGGGCATACCAACTGCGGTGGGATAAAGGCGGCGATGTCGGAACAAGATTTAGGCTTGATTAATAATTGGTTGCTACATATTCGTGATATTTGGTTTAAACACAGCCATTTATTGGGTAAACTTCCGCCAGAAAAACGGGCAGATATGCTGACCAAGCTGAATGTGGCGGAGCAAGTTTATAACCTTGGGCGTTCTTCTATTGTGCAATCTGCGTGGAAAAGGGGGAAGAAACTTTCCTTACACGGTTGGGTTTATGATGTGAATGACGGCTATTTGATTGATCAAGGGGTGATGGCAACCAGCCGTGAAACCTTGGAAATTTCTTATTTAAGTGCGATTTCTCGTCTGTTAAAACAAAATGAAGATGAACGAGAAGAAGCGGAAAACAACGCTGAAAATACAGAAAAATAAGCAAAAAATACACCGCACTTTGCGTGCAAGATTATTCTTTTAACCAACATCATCAAGGATTTTATAATGCAAAAAAGTGCTTTATATCCCGTCATTTATGTCTTAGGTAATGGGCAGCTTGGGCGAATGCTGCGTTATGCTGGTGCGCCTTTAGATATTCAGGTTGAGCCGTTGCCTTTCAATGCCCCTGTGTTTGAGCTGCAAGAAAACGGACTAATTACCGCGGAAATTGAGCGTTGGGAAAGCACCCCGCTGACGGAAAAATTAGCCAATCATTCGCAGTTTATTAATCGTTCCGTTTTTGGCTTGCTTGCCGATCGCCTTTCGCAAAAATCTCTCCTTGATGAACTCAATCTTCCCACTTCTCCTTGGACACTCATTCATTCTGCATCTCAATGGCAAGATATTTGGCAACAAATTGGTGAGAAAGTGGTGGTGAAACGCCGTACTGGCGGCTATGACGGGCGTGGTCAGTGGATCATCACGCAAGAAAATCAAGATCTGATTGGCGATGAATTATTTGGGCAAGTGATCGCGGAAAAATTTATTCCTTTTGACGGTGAAATTTCTCTCGTGGGGGCAAGATTTAAAGACGGCTCAACCCGTTTTTATCCTGTTACGCACAATTTACAACAAAACGGCATTTTGCGTTATAGCGTTGCGGATACCTCACTGCCACAACAGGCCGTATTACAACAGCAAGCGGAAGCAATGTTAGCCAAAATAATGCACAAGTTGGATTATATCGGCGTGATGGCAATGGAATGTTTTGTGGTGGACGATAAGTTATTGATTAACGAACTTGCGCCACGGGTTCATAATAGCGGACATTGGACGCAACTGGGCTGTTCCATTAGCCAATTTGAATTGCATTTGCGTGCCTTACTGAATTTACCAACGCCAGAATTAGTTAGCACTATGCCTGCGGTGATGATTAATTTGATTGGCACGGCACATAATCCTCAATGGCTCAATATACCGTTTAGCCAGCTACATTGGTATGGCAAAGAAGTACGCGAAGGGCGAAAAGTGGGGCATATTAATCTAGCCCACCCAGATCGCCAAGAATTAATGCGTTTATTAGATCAATTTGCGCAACAACTGCCACAAGATTATCAATCTGGTTTAACTTGGGCAAAAGAGAAATTGAAATTATCTAAATAATTATTGTAATTTTTGAATAAATATTGGCTTTCCTAAGAAGAAAGCCTATTTAGTATCAATAAATACTTGCGAAAAGGGTTAATTCTCAAGTATAACTTGGCACAGGATTTTCTTTACAAAAAGGAAATCGCATTATTAACAACAAAACACAACATTAGAAGGATAATGACTATGTTTGAACATATTAATGCTGCTCCTGCCGATCCAATTTTAGGTTTAGGTGAAGCGTTCAAAGCAGATGATCGTGCTAACAAAATCAACTTAGGGATTGGTGTATATAAAGATGCCAAAGGCAGCACACCAATTATGAAAGCGGTGAAAGCTGCCGAACAACGTTTGTTTGATGTAGAAACCACCAAAAATTATCTTTCTATTGACGGCGTTGCCGATTTCAATGCGCGTACGCAAGGCGTATTATTCGGTGAACATTCTGATATTGTGAAACAAGGGCGTGCCAAAACTGTACAAAGCCTTGGCGGCACAGGTGCATTACGCATTGCCGCAGAATTTATCAAACGCCAAACTAAAGCACAAAACGTGTGGATCAGCACACCAACTTGGCCAAACCACAATGCGATTTTTAATGCGGTAGGGATCACCATTCGTGAATATCGCTATTATGATGCAGAACGCAAAGCCTTAGACTGGGATAACCTAATTGCCGATTTAAGCAACGCAGGTGAAGGTGATGTGGTGTTATTACACGGCTGCTGCCACAACCCAACAGGGATCGACCCAACCCCTGAACAATGGCAACAACTGGCTGAAATGTCTGCTAAAAATGGTTGGTTACCACTATTCGACTTCGCTTATCAAGGACTGGCTAACGGCTTAGAAGAAGATGCCTTCGGCTTACGCACCTTTGCGGCAAATCACAAAGAGTTACTGATCGCAAGTTCTTATTCTAAAAACTTCGGTTTATATAACGAACGTGTCGGCGCATTCACTTTAGTGGCAGAAACCGCAGAAATCGCTGCAACCGCGCTAACCCAAGTGAAATCCATTATCCGCACACTCTACTCTAACCCAGCTTCTCACGGTGCTTCCACTGTAGCCATCGTGTTGGCCGATCCTGCATTAAGAGAAGAATGGACTGGTGAGCTTGCCGAAATGCGCAACCGCATCAAAGAAATGCGTCATAAATTCGTAGAATTATTAAGAGAATACGGCGCACAGCAAGACTTCAGCTTTATCGAACAACAAAATGGTATGTTCTCTTTCAGCGGCTTAACCTCAGAACAAGTGGATCGCTTAAAAGAAGAATTCGCCATTTACGCCGTTCGCTCAGGCCGCATCAACGTTGCCGGCATCACCGAAGATAACATCCGTTATCTCTGCGAAAGCATTGTAAAAGTGCTTTAATTAAAAATTTGAAAAAAGCACCGCACTTTGATCTGCTCCCCAAAAGTTGGACACCATCCACAAATTAAGGAGCGGATTTTTTATGGGAAAACATTATTCAACAGAGTTTAAACTGTGGGCGATATCGTTAGTCTCTGAGTAGGGAATGAGCGTACGTCAGGCAGCGGAATATTGTGCTCTTTCCAATCATAGCCAAATTGTGATTTGGTTGCAACGCGTTAAGAAATACCAGAAATACGGTATTAATGGGCTCATCCGTCAGCCTAATCGGAAGAAGAATGTGATGAGATTACCCAAACGCCCCGTCAAAACCGATGAAAAAGAACTTTTATTATAAGAACTTGAGTCTCTTCGTTCGGAGAATGCCTATTTAAAAAAGTCTTTGGCGCTCAGAGGCCTCAAACTCAAGCGGAAAGTGTGCCACCGTCCGAGAGTTAAGGGTGCAATTTCCCCTTTCCGTATTACTGACAGTGGCGAAACTGCCTCGCACTACATTCTATTATGCAGAAAAATCAAGGGGTTAGATAATATTAATAACTTGATACTGGAAATATTTAAGGCGAGTCAAGGACGATATGGTTACCATATTATTCAAGCAAAGTTGCGCGAGCAAGGGCATTATCTAAGTGGAAAAACGGTGCTGAAACGAATGCGTCACCTAGATATCCGTTCCTACGTAAAAGCGAAAAAGCGTATGAAGACGGGAAGAACCGCTTATCTCGTACCGAATTTGATGGCAAGAAATTTTAAAGTAAAAGTACTAAATAAGAAGTGGGTCACTGATGTGACCGAATTTCGTGTAGGGAATGAAAAGCTGTATCTTTCGCCGATGATGGATTTGGCGAACCGTGAGATTATTGCCTACCAAATCGGACGGCGGCAACGTTTTGGGCTTGTTTCAAAAATGCTTAAAGAAGCCTTATCGAAGCGAGGTTCTGGCGCAGCTCCACTGATTCATAGCGACCAAGATTCAAAGCATGGTCGCAAAGGGAATTGCGATGATAATGCGGTGATAGAGCGCTTTTTTAGCATTGTGAAGTCGGAATGTTTTTACCCGAATCGTTTTGCCAATGTCGTGGAGCTGGAGGAGGTGCTGCACGAATATATTCGCTATTATAACGAAGTGCGGATCAAACCCGCGTTAAACAATTTGAGCCCTATGCAATACAGAGCTCAATATTTAACTTCCTAGGTGTCTAGGATCTGGAGTAGAGATCATATCTTAAATGTTGCCATATAATTGGCGCTTACGTCCTGATTTAATTTAAATGTTCCTGTTAGTGGATTATAGTGATAACCCACCATATTCACGCATTCTAATTTTGCTTCGTCCGTCCACGCCAAAAGTTCAGCCGGCTTGATAAATTTTTCGTAATCGTGCGTGCCTTTTGGTAGCATTTTTAGCACATATTCCGCACCGATGATCACTAAAGCCCAAGCTTTCAAGGTGCGATTAATGGTGGAGAAAAACAGCACGCCATCGGGTTTTAACAAGGCTTTGCAGGCATTGATGATCGAACTGGGATCGGGAACGTGTTCTAGCATTTCCATACAGGTGATCACGTCAAATTTTTCCCCACCAAGTGCGGTGTGTTTTTCAAGAAAATTTTCTACTGTGGTTTGTTGATAATCAATGCTTAAACCGCTTTCTTGCGCGTGCAATTTCGCCACTTCAAGGGGCGCAGTGGTCATATCAATGCCTGTTACTTTCGCCCCTTGTTTCGCCATTGCTTCCGCTAAAATACCGCCACCGCAGCCCACATCTAGCACATTTTTGCCAAACAAACCCTCTGCTTGCTGGCAAATATAGTCTAAACGCACTGGATTTAAACGGTGAATCGGCTTGAAATCCCCTTCAGGATCCCACCAAGTTTTAGCCATTTTTTCAAATTTTTCGAGTTCTTGTTGGTCGATGTTTTGCATTGGGTTGTTCTCTTGTTTTTGGTTTTTATTATTTTAGCGTAAATTTTCTATCTTTTTTATTTTGGGGTAAATTT
>NZ_PQVJ01000011.1 GCF_002921135.1 Avibacterium gallinarum
AATGTGATTAAGCATTGTAGGTGGGCTTTAGCCCACCTAAAACAAAAGCATAGGCACCTCCACGGTGTGAAAACGGCAAAATGGTGGGCTAAAGCCCCTCCTACTAGATATGAAGCCGTCTCATAACTTCCCATGTAAATTGCCTTCATTTTTAACAAATTTTTAGAAAAGTAACGCCTGAACGCAGCATAGCGAGTATGGGCTTACTTTTCGTTAAGAAAATTTGTTAAAAATGAAGATAAGCAATTTAGTCGGGTGCTTTTTTCTTTGCCTACTTTCTTTTGAGCAAGCAAAAGAAAGTAGGTCGCTCAACGAGCGAAACTCGTTATTAATCACAAAGAAAAAAGCAATTTATTTACTTGATTCCATTCGGGGAAACGCAAAAGAAAGGAAATCGCAAACGGCGAAACTCGTTATCAATCCCAAACAAAAAACCAACATAACGATTAGAGAAATCATTGAAATTATGCTACAATCTCGCCTAATTTTTTATCTAATTAGGGAATATTTCAATGACGAATTTGGTTTCAAACGTTACCCCTGTGAGTATTGAGGAAGAGCTGAAATCTTCCTATCTTGACTACGCAATGTCCGTGATTGTTGGGCGTGCGTTGCCTGATGTGCGTGATGGGTTAAAGCCGGTACACCGCCGTGTTTTATATTCAATGGATCAAAGTGGCATTACCTATAATAAAGCCTATGTAAAATCTGCCCGTGTGGTGGGTGATGTAATCGGTAAATATCACCCACACGGTGATAGTGCGGTTTATGACACCATTGTGCGTATGGCGCAGCCGTTTTCATTGCGTTATATGTTGGTGGACGGTCAAGGTAACTTCGGTTCAGTTGATGGCGATGCGCCAGCGGCAATGCGTTATACCGAAGTGCGTATGCAAAAGATCACGCAGGAATTATTAACGGATTTAGACAAAGAAACCGTGGATTTCTCGCCAAACTATGATGGCAAAGAAATGATCCCTGATGTGTTGCCAACCAAAATTCCAGCCTTGTTAGTCAATGGTTCATCGGGGATTGCGGTGGGTATGGCAACCAATATTCCCCCACATAATTTAGGTGAAGTGTTAGACGGTTGTTTGGCTTATTTAGACAACGAAGACATCACCATTGATGAATTAATGCAATTTATTCCTGGCCCAGATTTCCCAACGGCTGCGTTAATTAATGGTCGCAAAGGCATTGAAGATGCCTATAAAACAGGGCGTGGAAAGGTTTATGTGCGTGCCAAAGCGGAAATTGAAACTAGCGAAAAAGGCCGCGAAACCATTATCGTGACGGAAATTCCTTATCAAGTAAACAAAGCGAAATTGGTGGAAAAAATCGCTGAGTTGGTGCGTGATAAAAAAATCGAAGGCATTAGCAACGTGCTTGATGTATCCAATAAAGAAGGTTTCCGTATTGAAATTGAAGTGAAACGTGATGCCGTAGGCGAAGTGGTGTTGAACAACCTTTATGCACTCACCCAAATGCAAGTGACCTTTGGTATCAATATGGTGGCGTTGGATCACGGTCAGCCGAAATTATTCAATTTAAAACAAATCATTGAAGCCTTTGTGAAGCATCGCCGTGAAGTGGTGACACGCCGTACAGTGTTTGAACTGCGTAAAGCCCGTGAACGTGCGCATATTTTAGAAGGTTTAGCCATTGCCTTAGCCAATATCGATCCAGTTATTGAATTAATTCGTGCATCAAAAACCGGTGATGAAGCCCGTGAAGCCTTGCTTGCACGCGGTTGGGATTTAGGCAACGTGAGTGGAATGTTAGAAGCGGCAGGAATGAATGCTTCTCGCCCTGAAGATCTTGCGCCAGAATTTGGCGTGCGTGATGGGCTATATTACCTTTCTGAAGAACAAGCCCGCGCTATTTTAGACTTACGTTTACAACGTTTGACTGGCTTAGAACACGAAAAAATCGTTACTGAATATCAACAAATTTTGGTCGAAATTGGCGAATTATTACGCATTTTAAATAGCACTGAACGCTTAAGAGAAGTGGTGTGTGAAGAGTTAGAACGCGTTAAAGCGGAATTTAACGATGAACGCCGCACTGAAATCACAATGGCATCAGGCGATATTAATTTAGAAGATTTAATCGCACAAGAAGATGTGGTGGTAACCCTTTCTCACGAAGGTTATGTGAAATATCAACCACTTACCGATTACGAAGCACAACGCCGTGGCGGTAAAGGTAAATCTGCAACCAAGATGAAAGAAGAAGATTTCATCGAAAAATTACTGGTCGCCAACACCCACGATACGATTTTATGTTTCTCTAGCCGTGGACGTTTATACTGGCTCAAAGTGTATCAATTACCGCAAGCCAGCCGTGGCGCGCGTGGTCGTCCAATCGTCAATATTCTGCCATTAGATGAAAACGAGCGTATTACCGCAATCTTGCCAATTTCTGCTTATGAAGAAAATAAATTTGTGGTGATGGCAACCGCAGGCGGTATGGTGAAAAAAATCGCCCTAACTGAATTCAGCCGCCCACGTTCAAACGGGATTATTGCCCTTAACTTGCGTGATGAAGATGAACTTATCGGCGTGGACATTACAGACGGTTCAAACGAGATTATGCTGTTCTCATCACAAGGACGCGTGGTGCGTTTTGCAGAAAGCGCAGTGCGCCCAATGGGACGTACCGCAACAGGGGTGCGCGGCATTAAATTAGCCCTAACTAACGATCTAGTGGAAGATGAAAGTGCGGTGGAAATTGAAGAAATTTCTGACGATAACAGCGAAGAAACCCTTGATCTGAATATCGACAAAGTGGTGTCGCTGGTGATCCCGAAAGATAACGGCGCAATCCTTACCGCAACGCAAAACGGTTATGGTAAACGTACCGATTTAGCGGAGTATCCAACCAAATCGCGTAACACCAAAGGGGTGATTTCTATCAAGGTGAGCGAGCGTAACGGTAAAGTGGTTGCCGCGACCCAAGTGGAAGAAAATGACCAAATTATGCTGATTACCGATGCGGGAACCTTAGTAAGAACTCGCGTTAGCGAAGTAAGCATTGTTGGACGAAACACCCAAGGGGTTCGCTTAATTCGCACCGCCGAAGACGAGCAAGTAGTAAGCCTTGAGCGTGTTTGTGATGTGGACGATGAAGAATCGGACATTGAAACAGACAATGTAGAATAAAAACAAAGTGGGCAATTCGCCCACTTTCTCTTTACCCAAAGCTGAAACCTTTTTTCACACTGGACTTTTAAAATCCCAAACCATTCTATAGGAATTTAGACAATGATTTTTTATGCTATTTACACCCACTTTTTCTGTGCTTTTATTAGCTTAGGGCTATTTATTATTCGAGCCTTAATGCAATTTGCTGGAAAAGATTGGCGCGCCATAAAATTACTCAAAATCCTACCGCACTTATCTGATACGCTAATTATCGCAAGCGGTGCAATCTTATTATTCTCCCTAGGAATAGGCTTCCCTTGGTGGATTATCGCCAAATTTGCCTTATTAATTAGCTACATCATTTTTGCCGCTAAGTTTTTCAAACGTGGCACAGCTAATAACCCAGTGGCATTTCTGCTTGCATTAATTTCATTTATTGGCGCAATGCTACTCGGCTACAACCATTAATCTCATCAAACTCTCAAGCGGTTTGGTTTAGCTTAAACCGCTTTTTCACTTCCCCCTGCCTTTCATTCTCTATAATTCAAAGTGCGGTGGTATTTTGTAAAATTTTCCCACCTATTTTGAGTTATAAAATCTGATTTAGATCATAAGCCGACCACCTTTTCTTAAAAAGAAGTTGGGATTATCAACCAAATACCTTAGTATTTTTGTCAGGTTTAACAATACAATATTAAGGTCAAATTATGTCATTAGAAAATAGAATGAAACAAGCCGATCAACAATGGCAAAGTGCTAGTTATCAAGATACTATCTCGCATATCCTGTCGCGTTTTCATCAACGTCATCGTGAACAATTGCAAGAGCTAATTCCCCTTGCAGAAAAAGTAGAAGAACGTCACGCTGATCACCCTGATTGTCCAAAAGGTTTAGCTGACGCGCTAAAAAATGCCTATGCGGATTTGTCTAGCCATATGATGAAAGAAGAACAAATCTTGTTTCCAATGATCCAAGCAGGTAATTATATGATGGCTCGAATGCCTATTCAGGTAATGGAATTTGAACACGATGAACATGGCGCAACGATTGAAGTGCTACGCACTCTTACTCACAATATGACGCCACCAGCTGATGCTTGCACTTCTTGGCGCAATCTCTACCAAGGTATTCAAGAGTTTTGTGATGATCTGCAAGAACATATTCACACAGAAAATAATATCTTATTCCCGCGTGTATTAAGCGAACAATAGTCACAGCAATAATAATGTTAGCACCTTAAGGCGGTTTAAGGTGCTTTTTTATTCAATAAAATCTCCACCCAAAACCCTTTCTCCCCACGCAAATTCTCGGCATTTTTATACCACACTTGGTAGTGATGTAATTGGGCGATCCGTTGTACGATAGATAATCCCAAACCGCTGCCTTTTTCATTTTGGCCTGCGGGGCGGTAGAAGCGTTGGCCGAGTTTATCTAGGGCATCATCAGGGACGCCACCACCGTTGTCGGCAATGATGAGTTTATCTTGTTGTAAAATAAGGCGAATTTCGCTGCCTTTAGGGCAATAGGCAATGGCGTTGTCGATCAGATTGCGTAGCATTAAAGAAAGCAATAATGGTTCGCCTTGTTGCGTATTGGGTTTGCTCAGCTGTTCAAAAATTAATGTGATCCCTGCTTTTTCGGCTTTTAAATAACGCTCAGCTACAAGCTCGGTGATTAATTTATCCCATTCAATGGTGTTAAGATGGGCTAATTCATTGAGATTATCTAAGCGCGAAAGTGTAAGCAGCTGTTCCACCAATTGGCTTGCGCGATCGATGCCTAGCGTAAGGTTTTGCAATGCTTGATTACGCATTGTTTCATCATCGCCTGCCATTTGTGCGAGTTCAGTTTGAATACGCAACGCAGTGAGCGGACTACGCAATTCGTGCGCTGCATCAGATGTAAAACGCCGCTCTCTGAGTAGGCTGGTTGCGGTGCGGGTGAAAAATTGATTCAAATTTTGCACTAATGGCAAGATTTCTTTTGGCACTTGCTGCGTGTCGAGCGGTTGTTCATCATCAGGGTTACGCTGGCTCACTTGTTCACTCACATTGCGCAATATGGACAGTTCGCGGCTAATGGCCCAAATAATCACGGCAAGTAACACAGGCAGACTAGCAAACCAAATCCACATTTGACCTAGCACCATTTTTTCGACTAATTCTTGGCGATATTCCAGCTCTTGTCCCACGGCGATCATTAATCTGCCTTCCGCCGCAGGCAGCCAAAAAATTCGCCATTCATCGTCATCACCTTGCAAGGTGGTGTTATTAAAGCCCCTTTTCGGTTCATAAATAAAATTGTTGCCGTTTTCGCTATCACTGAGCAGTATTTCACCATCGTGATTAAAAATCGCAAAGGCAAGGGCGTCATCATCGTAATTTTGTCTTTTGCGAAAGTGCGGTGGTTTTTGGCGATAGTTTTTTCCTTCAGGACGGTAGCGCTCAATTAAAATACTTCTTAAATGCGAAGTAGCTAACCGTTTGGCGAATAAAATCTGTTGTGTATCAAAAACTTCGTTTACTTGGCTACGCGCTGCCGACCACGCAATCGCCGTAGAAGCCAGCCAAATAGCGCTAGCTAACAGGGAAAGAATGAGAATTAGGCGAAGACGTAAACTGCGTGGTTTCATTTTATTCCTCGATTGTGCCAAGGGCATAGCCTACGCCGTGTACCGTGCGAATAAACGGTTTGCCGAGCTTTTGGCGTAAATTGTAAATATGCACTTCCAATGCATTGCTGCTCACTTCATCGTTCCAAGTATAGAGTTTTTCTTCAATAAATCCGCGAGAAAGCACCCGCTCTTTGTTATGCATAAACAGTTCAAGTAGTTTGTATTCCGTCGCCGTGAGCGAAACTTCTTGATTACGCAAAAAGGCTTTGTGCTGCCCCAGATCAAGGCTCACTACACCGTGGGTGAGCAGCGATTGCGTTTGCCCATAACGGCGGCGAATGAGCGCTTGTAAGCGAGCAACCACTTCGCCTAGCGCAAAGGGCTTGCCGAGATAATCGTCCGCGCCGAGCTGCAAACCTTCAATACGTTGTTCTAAGCTATCTCGTGCGGTTAAAATAAGTACAGGCACATCTTGATTAGCTTTGCGCCATTGTTGCAACACCTGCAAGCCATCTTTTTTCGGCAAGGTGAGATCGAGCACCACGGCATCATAAGGGGCGGAAGCCAAGGCCTGCATACCGCTTTCGCCGTCTTGAAACCAATCGACACTGAAACCTGATTTGCCGAGCCCAATGTTAAGCCCATCACCGATCAAAGGATCGTCTTCAATTAATAAAATTCGCATAATTTTAACCGCACTTTAGTTAGCTTAAATCTAGCCCCATTTGCCAAAAGTCAATTTCCATTCGTGTCGCCGTGGTGAAAATATGTTGTAATTGTTGCTGTTGCTTTGCTGAAACATTTTCAAATAATCCGTTGATCATTGCGCTAAACTCCGCCGTAGTTTGTTGAAAATCTTGTGCGGCGTAAGTATCGATCCATTTCTGATAAGGATTATTCGGTGTTGGCGCTTGGCTGCCGAGCATTTTGCCGATTGCCGCATAGCCCAACATACAAGGCGCGAGGGCAGTATAAAGTTCCGCAAGCCCACCTTTGATGCCACAATCTAGCACATAACGCGTGTAGGCTACACAAGCGGTAGATTCAGGCACTTTTTGCAGATCTTGCTCGGAAATGCCCCATTCTTGACAGAATGCGATGTGCAACTGAATTTCTTTCAGCAACACCTCATTGGCTTGGTGAGCGGTGTGAATTTCAGCAAAATTATCTGCTTTGAAAATACCTAGCGATAATGCACGGCTGTACTGAAAGAGATAGAGATAATCTTGCTGTAAATAATGTTGAAAGCATTGGCGTGGCAGGCGACCTGCAGCGAGCTGCTGTACAAAGGAATGTTGGATATAATTATCCCAATAAGGCTGGCTTTGGGCGATCAGGTTTTCTACGGTAAGCATTTGATTTTCCTTTTATGTTGAAGTAAATAATGCCATCTTGTCCCATTTACCACATAAACCCAATGAGCAAAATGCCCATTGAGTTTAGCCTAAAAAGATAAATTTGCGAATGGAATCTTTTCGCAATTAATTACTTTTTGCCACTTTTGCAACGCGTTGAACTTCCAATTCTAATTTTTTATCGGATTTATCCACTTCCGCAAGAATTTTCACTTCATCATTTGGCGTGATCGTTTTACCACGCCACGCGTGCGGCTCAATTTCCACTTCAATTTCACCGCTCTTATCGCGGAATAAGAAATCATCTTTGCTTAATTGTTTAACAATATTTCCTTGTAAAACAATGCGTTGATCATCTTTCCAAGTCGCTTGCTCGCTAATTTGGCTTACAGGTAAATTATTTGCAAAGGATTTTTTACCATTGGCTTGCGGTTGTGGATTAGCTGGATCCACAAATCCACCGCGTTTTTTGTGCTCTTTTTTATGTTTATGATGATGCTTTTTCTGCGCTTTTTCTGCTTTTTCAGCATCTGGTACGATTTGCGCTTTTTGTTCCACTGCGGCAGCTTGTTGATTGGCTGCTGGTAAATTCTCTGCACTAACCACAAGGCTAGCAGTTGATAATAGTAAAATTGTTGCTAAACTAAGTTTTTTCATTGTTAAACTCCTTTCAAATGACAAGACGGCTGTCTTGTTGGGAACATTAAAACAAAGAAATATTAAGAGAATCTTAAGATAGGCAAAAAGGAAAAAATAATGCGTTGTGAAAATATGTCGGCATTTATTGTGATGGATATTGTGCGTGAAGCGGTGAAATACCCTAATGCCATTCATTTTGAAATTGGCCAACCTGATTTACCGCCATCACCGAAAGTCAAACAAGCCTTGCAACAAGCCATTGAAGACAATCAATTTAGTTATACGGAAAGTCTTGGCTTGCCTGCATTGCGTGAAAAAATTCGTGAATTTTACCACCGCACTTATCAAGTGGACGTTGCGCCGCATCGCATTATTCTTACCCCCGGCACAAGTGGCGCATTTCTTGTCGCCTATGCCTCAACCCTTAATCAAGGCGATAAACTGGGGCTGACAGATCCGGCTTATCCGTGCTATAAAAATTTCGCTTATATGATGGATATTCAGCCTGAATTTATCCCTGTCGATAAGCAAGATTATTATCAGCTTGCACCACAACAGCTTGAAAATCGCCAAATTAAAGCCTTGCAAATTTCTTCCCCCGCTAATCCAACGGGCAATATTTATACGCCTGAACGTCTGCAAGTGCTGAATGAATATTGCATTGCTAATCAAATTGCCTTTATTTCCGATGAGCTTTATCACGGCTTGGTTTATGATGAGCAAGCCGCGACCGCCTTACAATTTAATCCGAATGCTTATGTGATTAATGGGTTTTCTAAGTATTTTTGTATGCCGGGAATGCGTTTAGGCTGGATTATCGTGCCAGAAGAAAAGGCAAGAGAAGCGGAAATTGTGGCGCAAAACATTTTTATTTCCGCGCCTACATTGAGCCAATATGGTGCGCTAGCTGCCTTTGATTATGATTATCTTGATGAAATTAAAGGCATTTTCCAAGAGCGGCGAGATTTTCTGTATAACGAATTAAAAGCCTTATTCAAGATCGAATTTAAACCACAAGGGGCATTTTATCTTTGGGCTGATGTGTCTGATTACACGCAAGATAGCTATGAATTCGCGAAAAAAATGCTGGCTGAAATTCAAGTGGCCGCTACCCCGGGGATCGATTTTGGGGAAAATGGCACCAAGCATTATCTCCGCTTTGCCTACACCAGAGAGATTGCCCATTTACGCGAGGGCGTAGAGCGAATGAAAAAATGGCTCGCTGAACAGAAATAATTACCGACAGCAAAATAAAGGAACATTATGAATTTTCAAGCAGATACCGAACAAGCCCTATTAGATATTGTGAAACAAGAAGTTGTGCCAGCCTTAGGCTGCACCGAACCCATTTCTCTTGCGTTAGCGGCGGCAACCGCACGACAATATTTAAACGCAATGCCTGAACGTATTGAAGCAAAAGTTTCGCCGAATTTAATGAAAAATGGAATGGGCGTAACCGTACCGGGGACGGGAACTTTAGGGTTGACAATGGCAGCAGCGATTGGGGCGATTGGTGGTGATCCGAATGCTGGATTGGAAGTGTTAAAAAACATCACGCCAGAACAAACCGAACAAGCGAAACAAATGATCAAGGAAGGCAGAGTTTCCGTTTCAATTTTTGAAACAGAGCATATTTTGTATTCTGAAGCTACGCTTTTTCATCAGCAGGACAAAGTGTGCGTGCGCATTGCGGCACATCATACCAATGTGATTTATATTGCCAAAAATGATCAGGTGATTTTCACCAAACCTTGCGCGGTAGAAAGTGAAAATTTGTACGAAATTTTCACCGCACTTTCAGCGAAAGCGATTTTTGATTTTTCCACCCAAGTGGATCTGGCCAAGATCAAATTTATTGATGAAGCTGAAAGGCTAAATTCAGCCCTTTCACAAGAGGGCTTACGACAAGATTATGGCTTGCACATTGGGCGCACATTGCAAAAACAAATTGCCACAGGATTGCTCGGTGATGATTTAATGAACCGCATTATTATCGAAACCACCGCAGCCTCCGATGCACGAATGGGCGGTGCAAATCTGCCTGCAATGAGTAATTCTGGCTCTGGTAATCAGGGGATTGCAGCGACAATGCCTGTTGTGGTGGTTGCAAAACATATTAACGCGACTGATGAACAGCTCACCCGTGCGTTATTTCTTTCGCACTTAATGGCGATTTATATCCACAGCAAACTGCCAAAACTTTCCGCATTGTGTGCGGCGACCACCGCAGCAATGGGCAGCAGTGCAGGCATTGCTTGGTTGCTTACGGGCAAATTTGAAACCGTAAGTATGGCAATCAGCAGTATGATTGGCGATATTAGCGGCATTATTTGCGATGGCGCGGCAAATAGCTGTGCAATGAAAGTATCCACCAGTGTAACCTCAAGCTATAAAGCGGTACTAATGGCATTGGATAATATGCAAGTTACTGGCAACGAGGGCATTGTAGAACATTGTATCGATCGTTCAATTAATAACCTTTGCAACATTGCTTCACGCAGTATGCAATACACCGATCGCCAAGTTATTGAGATTATGGTGAGTAAACCAAAGGATAAAATATAGCAAATAATCAAAATTATCTTATTCAATAGAATATAAAGGGGGAACCATCATCCCCCTGCTAACTTAACCTTAAAGCCTTTTTGCTCTAATAATTGTTTGAGTAACTCTCGTTTTTCGCCTTGAATTTCAATCAAGCCATTTTTCACCGAGCCACCGCAGCCGCAGCGTTTTTTCAATTCGGCGGCTAATTTTTTCAATTCATTATCGGGCAAATCTAAGCCTTTGATTACGCTAACACCACTGCCCTTTCTTCCGCTCACTTGGCGCTCAATACGAACGATGCCATCACCTTTAGGGCGTTCAGGCTGTGATTTTTCTGCTTTAATTCGGCCTGTTTCGGTGGAATAAACTAAGGTGCTTTCTGACATATTACCCCGCAATAGACGCATTAATCGCACGCAACACTTCTGCTGGATTTTCAGCTTGCGTAATCGGGCGTCCGATAACCAAATAATCAGAACCCGCTTGAATTGCCGCTGCTGGCGTCATTACACGGCGTTGATCGCCGAAATCAGAACCAATCGGGCGAATACCTGGGGTAATCAGTTTGAAATCTTTACCACAATGTGCGCGTAAAATTTCTACTTCCTGTGGCGAACATACCACACCGTCAAGCCCTGCTCTTTGGGTTAAATTGGCGAGACGAATCACTTGCTCCATTGGCGATGCGTTAATACCAATTTGTAGCAAATCAAGATCTTCCATACTGGTTAGCACGGTAACGCCAATTAAAATCGGTGCATCTTTGCCATAAGGCTCGAGAATATTTTTGGCTTCTTCCATCATTCGTAAACCGCCGCTGGCGTGTAAATCGACCATCCAAACGCCTAAATCTGCCGCAGAACGCACCGCTCTTGCTACGGTGTTAGGAATATCGTGAAATTTGAGATCAAGAAAAACGTCAAAATTACGGCTGTGTAGCTGTTTGACAAAATTTGTGCCTAGGGTGGTAAACATTTCTTTTCCCACTTTTAAGCGACATTGGCTTGGGTCAAGCTGATCCACCAAAGCAAGCGCCTGCTCTTCTTTTTCATAATCTAGGGCAACAATCACTTTACTGCTCATTTTCTCTTCCTCGTTGGTTAGTTATATTCAATATCTGGCGTTGGTTTGATGCTTTCCCATTGACGACAAGAAGGACAGCACCAAATAAGTTTGTTTGTTTGATAACCACAATTCGTACAGCGATAATCAAAACCTTGCTTAATTCGCTCACCCACCATTTTTGATAGCAAAATCAGGCTTTCTTTACCGCGTCCTTCTTCGGCACTTTCAATTTGATATTGGATAAAGCGATGGAAAACAATGGTTGTGGGGTTCTGATTGAGTTGTTGATAAAGTTTTGCTTGCGCAGCTACAAGACCATCTTTTTCTGCAATAAAATCAGCTAAAACAAGATCAACGGCACTGCTTTTGCACACTTGGCTCGCTTTAATGAGAAAAAGCTCAAAATTATCTTGCTGATGTAATTCTTCATAGCAATATTTTAAAGCCGACAGCGCTTCACCAATGTAAGCGGGGTTTTGCTGCAAAATATTTTCTAAATTTTTTACCGCACTTTGATAATCCAGTTGCAACATTTCATTTTGCGCAAGTAATAATGACGCTCGGATACAATTTGGATAAACGGTTAAAGCGCGCTGTAAAAGTGCTGTAGCCATTTTTTTTTGCTCAGCATCAAGGGTTTGGGCATATTCACAATAATAATGTGCCAAGGGGATAGGATCAAAGTGCGGTGAAATTTTGGCGAGTTTTTCCGCCACATTAATGGCTTTTTTCCATTCTTTCATTTTTTGGTAAATGACTGCCAGTTGCTGTAATGCGTTTTCCGCAAAATCTGGCTCATCAACCAAAAGGATATACAATGCTTCAGCACGATCGAAAAAACCAACGGTCATAAAATCGCGCGCAAGCTGTTGTTTAGCAAGCAGTTTTTGTTCAAAACTATAATTAGGGCTACGATCTAAGGCTTGGTGAATTCGTAATGCACGATCCACTTCGCCACGGGAACGGAATAAATTTCCTAAGGTGAGTTCGGCTTCAAATTGTGAACTTTGTTCAATTTCATTTTCTTGTTCTTGCTTTTGTAGAATGTCCAAGAACAAATCAACTGCTTTTTCTTGCTGATTAGAAAGAAGTAAATTCACCCCCGTTACATAATCACGGGATAATTTGTTGGTGATTTCTTCCTGATCCTTTTTCGCACTACGATGCCCCATATACCAACCATAAGCTGCGGCAATAGGAAGCAGTAGAAAAAGCAGTTCAAGCATTATTGTGGAGCCTTATCTCGGCTTGATGTTAATTCAGTAACTTGTGCGGAAAGGCGTTTTACCTTGCGTGCTAATCCCATATTTTTTAGTTTTAATTTGAGATAGAAAAAGCCAGTGATAAACCAACCTAACAGCAAGCCAAAACCAAATAAGATAGCCACCAACGTGGAAAGCTGTAATTCGCTTTGAGCAACAATATAATTAAAGGTAATGACTTGATCATTATTCGCCCCAATGGTGATAGCGACAAGCACAACAGCGAGTAAAATAATAAAACCAAAAATATACTTAATCATTACGCACTCCAAAAGATTTATATAAATACAAAAAACGACACAAAAGGTGCCGTTTAGTTAGCTGACTATTATGCTTGAGCATCTACACGCATTCTAAGATCTTTACCTGCTTTAAAGTGCGGTACAGATTTTGCGTCTAATTCAACTTTGGCACCCGTTTTAGGATTACGTCCTACACGAGGCTGACGGAAATGTAGTGAAAAACTGCCAAAACCACGAACTTCAACACGCTCTCCATTTTCCAAGGTTTGTGCAATTTGCTCTAAAATTTCTTTGACTGCATTTTCTACATCTTTAACTGAAATAGAAGGATGTTGTTGAACTAATGTTTCAATGAGTTCTGATTTAGTCATAATATTCTCCTAACTATCAAGAAGTTAGCGTGAGTTTCCCCACGCCAACTTTAAAGGGAACTAAAATTATTCACCTTTAGCTGCTTTGAATGCTTCAGCCATTGCGTTTGGAATAACTACTTCTTCTTTATTCACGCTTGCAACTGCTGCCGCTTCTTCAGCTTGATCTTTCGCTTTCACTGATAAGTGAACTAAACGCGCTTTACGATCTACACCAGTGTATTTCGCTTCAACAACATCGCCTGCTGCAACTTCGCTTGTTAAGTCAGCTGCACGGATATAACCTTCAACACCGCCGTCTAATTCAACTTTAGCGCCTTTTGCATCTGCTTCAACAACTTTAGCACTTACGATAGCGCCTTTTTTGTTTGCTGCGATGAAGTTATTGAATGGATCATCTTCAAGTTGTTTGATACCTAAAGAGATACGCTCTTTTGCAGAATCCACTTGTAGAACTACGGCAGAAACTTCGTCACCTTTTTTGTAGTTACGAACTGCTTCTTCACCTGGTACATTCCAAGAAATGTCAGATAAGTGAACTAAGCCATCGATACCACCTTCAAGACCGATGAAGATACCGAAATCAGTGATTGATTTGATTTTACCAGTAACTTTATCGCCTTTGTTGTGCGTTTCAGCAAATTGTAACCACGGATTAGGTTTGCATTGTTTTAAACCTAAAGAAATACGACGACGATCTTCATCGATTTCTAATACCATCACTTCAACAGTATCACCTAAGCTAACTACTTTAGATGGGTGAATGTTTTTGTTTGTCCAATCCATTTCAGAAACGTGAACTAAACCTTCAACGCCTTCTAAAATTTCAACGAAACAACCGTAATCTGTTAAGTTAGTTACTTTACCAGTCAATTTGCTGCCAACTGGGTGATTTTCTGCGATAGCAACCCAAGGATCTTGACCTAATTGTTTTAAGCCTAAAGAAACACGAGTGCGATCTTTATCAAATTTTAATACTTTAACTGTGATTTCATCACCTACATTCACGATTTCGCTTGGGTGTTTAACACGTTTCCAAGCCATATCTGTGATGTGTAATAAACCATCAACGCCACCTAAATCAACGAACGCACCGTAGTCAGTTAAGTTTTTAACTGTACCTTTAACTTCTGCGCCTTCTGCAAGGCTTGCTAAGATTTCTTCACGATCTTGGCTGTTTTCTGATTCGATTACAGCACGACGAGAAACAACAACATTGTTACGTTTTTGATCTAATTTGATTACTTTGAATTCTAATTCTTTACCTAATAAGTGATCTGCATCGCGTACAGGGCGAGTATCTACTAATGAACCAGGTAAGAATGCACGAACACCGTTTAACTCAACTGTGAAACCACCTTTCACTTTACCGTTGATTAAACCGATAACAGTTGCTTGATCTTCGTAAGCTTTCTCTAATTCGATCCAAGATTCGTGACGTACTGCTTTTTCACGAGATAATTTAGTTTCACCGAAACCATCTTCAACAGCATCTAACGCAACGTTTACCACGTCGCCAACTTTAACGTCTAATTCACCTTGTGCATTTTGGAATTCTTCAGCTGGAATACGCGCTTCAGATTTTAAACCTGCATCTACATATACGAAGCCTTTTTCAATAGCAACAACAGTACCGTTAACGATTGAACCTAAACGAGTTTCAAGGTCTTTTAATGATTCTTCAAAGAGTTGAGCAAAAGATTCTGACATAATTAATCTTCTAAATTTAGTTAATAACGTCCACTTTATATCCATAAAAAGTGGGGCTGATAATAAATGTTTATCCTTCCTTGAATAAACTGACGAAAATAATTTAAGCCTTAAAAATCAACCTTTTGGCGGATATAATCAAGGGCTTGAGCAATCACTTCCTCAATACTTAATTCCGTGCTGTCTAACAACAACGCATCCTCAGCAGGTTTTAAAGGGGCGATTGGGCGATTTCTATCGCGAAAATCACGCTCTTCTATCTCGGCTAAAATCTGTGCAAAGTTACCACTAATTCCCTTAGTTTGCAACTGTTTATAGCGTCTTTTCGCTCTTTCTTCTGCGCTAGCATCTAAAAATAACTTTACTTGTGCATTAGGGAAAACCACGGTTCCCATATCACGCCCATCAGCAATAAGCCCTTTTTCGTTGGCAAAACTTTGCTGTAATTGCAATAATGCAGCACGAACTTGTGGGAATACCGCTACTTTAGACGCTGCCTCTGCCACTTCTTGCGTGCGAATCTGACGGCTCACATCTTCACCTTCTAAAATAATTTTAACTTCATTATCTTCAGGCAAAAATTCGACATCTAAATGACGAGCTAAATTTGCCAACGCCGCTTCATCATCTAACGGCACTTGCTTTTTTAACGCCGCCAACGCGGTAACACGATAAATCGCCCCGCTGTCTAACAAGGCAAAGCCTAGCTTTTGCGCCAAGGCATAACATAGCGTCCCTTTACCTGCGCCACTCGGCCCATCAACGGTGATCACGAGATTTTTCTGCATAGTTATTCGTTCTCTTATTGTGTTTTTATAAGTGCGCTAATGATAGCACAGCTGCGTACATTTCGCATTGTGATTTATAAAGTGCGGTGCTTTTTTATGGAATTTTTGCTTTATTTCCATACAACATAAACCTTTGGCTTTTTGTTGAAAATAAATAATAAATTTTGCTTATTTTTTAGAATTTTGTACGAAAAATTTACATTCAAACAGTAAATTACGCACCCTATTCGAAATCACTCTTTTTATAATTCATACCAAATTAAGGTGTTGTATCCACTGCATAATTTTATGCAGTTCTTTCCTCTCAATCATATAAGGAGAAATATTATGGCGTTTAATCTTAAAAATAGACATTTACTTAGTCTAGTTAATCACTCTGAACGTGAAATTAATTATTTGCTTGATCTTTCTCGTGATTTGAAACGAGCAAAATATGCTGGAACAGAACAACAAAAATTAAAAGGTAAAAATATTGCCTTAATTTTTGAGAAAACCTCAACACGCACTCGCTGTGCATTTGAAGTGGCCGCTTATGACCAAGGTGCAAATGTTACTTACATTGATCCAACATCTTCACAAATTGGCCATAAAGAAAGTATGAAAGACACCGCGCGTGTACTCGGACGAATGTATGATGCCATTGAGTATCGTGGTTTCAAACAAACTGTGGTTGAAGAACTGGCAAAATATGCTGGCGTGCCAGTATTTAATGGTTTAACCGATGAATTCCACCCAACCCAAATGCTCGCCGATGTTCTCACTATGATCGAAAATTGCGATAAACCACTCACTCAAATTAAATATGTTTATATTGGTGATGGACGCAACAATGTCGGCAATTCTTTATTATTAATCGGCGCAAAATTAGGTATGGACGTGCGTATTTGTAGTCCTAAATCACTTTTACCAGAACCTGAATTAGTGGCGATGTGCGAAAAATTTGCCCAAGAAAGTGGCGCACGCATTACCGTAACGGAAGATATTGATCTTGCGGTGAAAGATGTGGATTTTGTACATACTGATGTATGGGTTTCTATGGGTGAGCCATTAGAAAGCTGGGGCGAACGTATTAAATTGCTTTTACCTTACCAAGTTACCCCAGAATTAATGAAACGCACTGGCAATCCAAGAGTGAAATTTATGCACTGCTTACCTGCTTTCCATAACAGTGAAACCAAAGTAGGACGTCAAATTGCCGAAACCTATCCTGAATTAGCAAATGGTATTGAAGTAACAGAAGACGTGTTTGAATCTCCAATGAATATTGCTTTTGAACAAGCTGAAAACCGTATGCACACCATTAAAGCGGTGCTTTATGCGAGTTTAACCTAGCGAATAAAAGGAGCATATTATGCGAATAGTGATTGCATTAGGAGGCAATGCCCTACTCCGCCGTGGTGAGCCATTAACCGCTGAGAATCAACGGCAAAATGTGAGAATTGCGTGCGAACAAATTGCCAAGATTTGGCCTAATAATGAATTGGTCATTGCGCACGGTAATGGCCCACAAGTCGGTTTATTAGCCTTACAAGGCGCGGCTTATAAAGATGTGCCAACTTATCCACTTGATGTACTGGGTGCAGAATCAGTGGGAATGATCGGTTATATGATTCAACAAGAATTAGGTAATCTTGTACCATTTGAAGTGCCGTTTGCCACCTTGCTTTCTCAGGTTGAAGTGGATAAAAATGATCCTGCGTTCCAAAATCCAACAAAACCGATTGGGCCAGTTTATACCAAAGAAGAAGCGGATAAATTAGCCAAAGAAAAAGGGTGGTCAATTGCCCAAGATGGCGATAAATATCGCCGCGTTGTACCAAGTCCATTACCAAAACGGATTTTTGAAATTCGTCCTGTTCAATGGTTGCTTGAAAAAGGCAGTATTGTTATCTGCGCAGGCGGCGGTGGTATTCCAACTTACTATGATGATCAACATAATCTTTGTGGGGTTGAAGCCGTAATCGATAAAGATCTCTGTTCGGCTTTATTAGCCGAGAATTTAGATGCGGATCTCTTTATCATCGCTACCGATGTTTCTGCGGTATATCTAAATTGGGGCAAAGAAAATCAGCAAGCTATTGCCACTGCGCCACCAAATGTGATCGAAGAAATGCCATTCCCTTCTGGTTCAATGGGGCCAAAAGTGCAAGCAGCGGTGAATTTTGTTAAACATACGGGTAAAGATGCTGTGATAGGTTCACTTTCTGATATTGTGGACATTGTGAAAGGTAAAGCGGGTACGCGTATTACAACAAAAGCCAAAGACATCACCTATTATTAGGTGAGCAATGAATACGCTTTATCTCAGTATAAAGCGTATTCTTACCATAACTTGCTGTATATAAAGGAGTATATTATGGAAAACGCACATAAAAAGACCTTTAACTTTCCGTCAGCATTTTCAATTTTATTTGTCATTTTAATTATTGCTGTAGCGCTCACTTGGATTATTCCAGCTGGTTCTTATTCCAAGCTTACTTATAATTCAGCAAATAATGTCTTTGTGGTAAAAACTTATCAGCAAGAAGATACCGTTTTACCAGCCACCAAAGAATCCCTTGATAATTTAAATATTAAAATTGAATTATCAAACTTCACCGAAGGCACAATCAAAAAACCGATTGCCATTCCGGGAACTTATCAACGTGTTCAACAAAATCCTAAAACACCGCAAGATATTGCTATCAGTATGGTGCAAGGTACGATTGATGCCGCAGATATTATGGTCTTTATCTTCGTCTTAGGGGGAATGATCGGGGTGATTAACCGCACAGGCTCTTTTAACGCGGGGCTAACCGCACTGGCCAATCGCACCAAAGGCAATGAATTTTTAATTGTTTTCTGCGTATCTGTGCTAATGGTTATTGGCGGTACAACTTGCGGTATTGAAGAAGAAGCGGTTGCTTTCTATCCTATTCTCGTTCCCGTATTTCTTGCTTTGGGCTATGATGCAATAGTTTGCGTAGGGGCAATTTTCCTTGCCGCATCAATGGGAACGGCATTTTCTACCATTAATCCATTCTCTGTGGTGATCGCTTCCAATGCAGCAGGTATTCCATTTACAGAAGGGATTACTTGGCGATTTGCGGGGCTAATTCTCGGCTCAATTTGTGTTATCGCTTATCTTTACTGGTACTGCAAAAAAGTAAAAGCCGATCCAACTGCATCTTACACCTATGAAGATCGCGAAGAATTTGTCCAAAAATATATGAAAAACATTGATACAACCCAAATCATTGGGTTCACTACGCGCAGAAAAATCATTTTAATGCTGTTCTGTATCGCGTTTCCAATTATGGTTTGGGGAGTGATGTTCGGAGGCTGGTGGTTCCCACAAATGGCGGCTTCTTTCCTTACCATCACAATTATCATTATGTTTATCTCTAAACTGAAAGAAAAAGAAATCGTCAATGCCTTTACTGAAGGGGCATCAGAACTTGTAGGGGTTTCTCTTATCATCGGTTTAGCACGTGGGGTAAACCTTGTACTTGATGAAGGAATGATTTCCGACACCATTCTTGCCTACGCATCAGAACTGGTTTCTGGTGTACCAGGTAGTGTGTTTATTTTGGCGCAACTTGTGATTTTCATCTTCCTTGGTTTGATTGTGCCGTCTTCATCTGGTTTGGCGGTGCTTGCAATGCCAATTATGGCGCCACTTGCAGACACCGTAGGCATTCCAAGACACATCATTGTATCTGCCTACAACTGGGGACAATACGCAATGTTATTCCTTGCACCAACAGGACTTGTTCTAGTTACTCTGCAAATGCTCAACATTCCATTTAACAAATGGGTGCGTTTTGTGATGCCAATGATCGGATGCTTGCTAGTGATAGGTTCAATCTTACTCGTTGTGCAAGTTTCACTTTACACCTAACATCTATACACTTGCGTACAAGCAAATTGTACGCAAGTGCTTTTTTACAAAGAATCTGCCAAACAATAACCTAGATCACAGTTTTACCCAGATTATCTTGTTATAATCGATCTCGCACAAAGCTACACAAGGATAACGTATGGCTAAGAAAGTGTTTGATAATATTGATACTCGCATTTTAAGAGCATTACAACGCAATGGACGCTTGCAAAATAACGAGTTAGCCAAAGAAGTAGGATTATCTAATTCTGCTTGTTTACGCCGAGTTAATATATTAGAGCAAAGTGGTGTGATTGATAATTATGTCGCCTTGCTTAATCCGCAAAAACTTAACTGCAATCTGGTGATTTATGTGCTAGGTTCATTTTTTGAAGAGGATCTCAAAGTCCGAGAACGCTTTATGTTTGAAATGAAATCCCTGCCCCAGATTGCAGAATGTCATTTAATGGCGGGAGATTATGATTTTATTCTAAAATTATTTGTTTCCGACCTTGAAGAATTTCATTCCATCAAAATGCGTTATCTCACCAAAGAAATTGGCATTAAAAATATCAAATCTGAAATCGCCCTAAAAACCGTCAAAAACACCACCGAGCTTCCACTCTAATTTCCATAAAAAAACAAAACCCAAAAGTGCGGTAACTTTTGGGCTTATTTTTAGTTAAATACTGCGCTTAAATCGGTTTCCAGTTTATCCAACATTTCATAGCGCTTACGATACATAGAACGCTTTTTACTTTGGATTTCTTCCAAAGATTTACGCTCAATCTCTAACGGTAACGCCCAATAACCTTGTGTATTTAGCTTTCCATTGTTTTCTTGCCAAAATTCGTCATAGTTGAATAAAAGTCGATTAAAATCATTCCAGCGGTATTTAGATTGGTTCTTATGAGCTATAGCAATTAATTCACAATCCCAGAGCTGACTTAATAATTTAAATACATTAACAATCATAAACATCGGGCGAATCCCATGTAATGATTTGGTTGCTGATTTAACCAATTGTTGAGAATTCTCCTCATTAGGCCCTTGAATTGAAGCAATTAATAATTGATTTGGAGATAAAAAAGTGAAAGATGAATCATACACACTTTCATTGTCCTGATTCTTAATATTAATAGATAAAAAACCTTCAAAAGGATCTATGGAATTAATGTTTAGATAAAGCCTCAGACCATCAGGTAACTCGGATAATAAAATGTGATTTTGTTTTGCCAACTTATCAACAATGGATGTTCCCAAAAATTTTTCTGCTAATTCGAAGTTATTTAAGATTGCTTGAATACGAGCTTTCTTGCTAAAACGAGTATCGCAATACTTTCTTAAAACAGCATTGCAGCGATAAGGTACTTTTTTAAAAATAGGCAACCATTGCGGATTCTGATTAAGAAAATGAACAAACTGATTACATTCTTTATAACATTGCAAACGATAGAAATAGTAACGAATACGAGAACGTAATCTTTTTAGGAATCGCTTATCATAAGGTTGCAAGGTTTTAAAATCAGGAAAAGAAAACAAGCTGGACATAAAAACACCGATAAAAAGCCAAAATAAGGCGGAGATTTTAATAAAAAATGACCGCACTTTCAATGTAATAAAAGTGCGGTCAAATTTTCACAAGATTTTAATTAATCTTTCTTATGGCTTAATTGCGGTAAGAAAGATTCTTTTGAAATGCTGAGTAACCCAGTTTGGGTGTAAATCCCTAATTTATCGCGAGTATCCACAATGTCTAAGTTACGCATTGTTAATTGACCGATACGATCTAATGGATCAAATGGCGCATTTTCAATTTTTTCCATACTCAAACGCTCTGGGTGATAAGTGCTGTTCGCAGATGAAGTGTTTAAGATGGAATAATCGTTACCACGGCGTAACTCAAGGGTAACTTCCCCAGTGATCGCGCGAGCAACCCAGCGCTGAGCGGTTTCACGCAACATTAACGCTTGCGGATCAAACCAACGGCCTTGATACAATAAACGCCCTAAACGTAAGCCGTTAATACGATATTGTTCAATGGTGTCTTCGTTGTGGATAGCACTGAGTAAACGCTCGTAAGCAATGTGTAATAATGCCATTCCCGGCGCTTCATAAATACCACGCGATTTCGCTTCGATAATGCGGTTTTCGATTTGATCTGACATACCTAAACCGTGGCGACCACCAATGCGGTTGGCTTCAAGGAAGAGTTCCACTAAATCGCTAAATGATTTGCCATTTAACGCCACTGGCACGCCCTCTTCAAAGCGTACGGTTACTTCTTCAGGTTTGATTTCTACGTCTTCACGCCAGAATGGCACGCCCATAATTGGGTTTACAATGCGAATGCCACGGCTTAATAATTCTAAATCTTTCGCTTCGTGCGTTGCACCAAGCATATTGGAATCTGTTGAGTAGGCTTTTTCTACCGACATTTTGTATTCAAAACCATTCGCGATTAAGAATTCAGACATTTCGTGGCGACCGCCAAGCTCTTCAATAAAACGGTTATCTAACCAAGGTTTGTAGATTTTTAAATGTGGATTGGTTAATAAGCCATAGCGATAAAAACGTTCAATATCGTTGCCTTTAAAGGTACTACCATCGCCCCAGATATTTACATCATCTTCTTTCATTGCAGAAACCAGCATTGTGCCAGTTACCGCGCGGCCTAATGGCGTGGTGTTGAAATAGGTTGCGCCACCAGTAGAAATATGGAATGCACCACATTGAATTGCGGCAATCCCCTCGTGTGCAAGCTGGCTGCGGCAGTCGAGTAAACGTGCGTTTTCCGCGCCGTATTCCATCGCTTTGCGCGGAATCGCGTTGTAATCTTCTTCATCAGGCTGACCTAAATTTGCGGTATATGCGTAAGGAATCGCGCCATTTTGACGCATCCAAAGCAATGCTGCACTGGTATCTAATCCGCCTGAAAAGGCAATTCCCACTTTTTGCCCTACTGGAAGGCTTTGTAAAATCGTGTTTGACATAGTAATACCTTATGGTTTTATTTAAGTTATCGTTTGCGTGATTTTAAATCGGCTTATTATCAATGAAATTGCCTTTAAAGTCTATGCGATATTAAAGAGATTTTTCTTGCGTTGGGATCATCAAATCTGGATCGGGATATTGATAAACAAAATCCAACTCTTGGCAAATTTTATTCCCCTCTACAATACGCACAGGATCATCAGAAGAACATACAAAGTGCGGTGCAATTAGCCCGAGTTTTTCCGCCATTTGCCCGTAATATTGTGCTTTGATCGGGTGTTCGGGTGCAGAAAGATGATACAACCGCTGTCCGCTCGGGATTTCAAGCAAAAGCTGAATGGCGCGCGCGCAATCATCAATATGCACCAAATTCACTGGCGTGTTGCCCTGCTGTACTGCTTGTTTATTTGTCAATGAATAGACCGGGTGACGATCTGATCCAACCAGTCCAGCAAAGCGGATAATATCACAATCCACATTCGGCAATGCCGCCAACCATTGTTCAATTTCAAGCAATCCCTGCCCGATTTCACTGTCTGGCTGCGGGAGCTGCATTTCATCAAAATGCCCATTTTGCATCGGAAAAACAGAGCTAGAGCTAATAAAAATAAAATGCTGAACGCCGTGATTTAACGCTTCATTCACCAAATTTTTAATGCCCTGCACATAATCCTGCACATTGAAGAAATATTGACTTGGCGGAATGTTGATGACAAGGCTATCCACCGACAACAGCGCTGATAAATCATCAGGATCCGCGTTAATTTCAGGCTCAAGTAACAAATGATAGGTTTCAAATCGCATTAAACGCATTTGTTCCACTTCATCGTGCGTGCGTTTCGTGCCTTTCACTGTCCAGCCTAAATGTTTTAAATGGCGCGCAAGGGGCAACCCTAACCAACCCAATCCAACGATTGCAACAGATCGCATATTACCTCAATTATCAAATTATCGTACGGCCAATTCTAGCCGAAAAAGCACCGCACTTAAAAATAATTTGCTTGCGGATTCATTATTTCGTCAATAAATCCAACGCTTCTTGGTATTTATCCACGGTTTTTTGAATGACATCTGCGGGAACTTTTGGCGCTGGGGGTTCTTTATTCCAACCGCTGTTTTCTAGCCAATCACGGATAAATTGTTTATCGAAAGACGGGGGATTGACGCCTTCTCGATAGGTATCCACCGACCAAAAACGGCTAGAATCTGGTGTTAGCACTTCGTCCATTAAGGTGAGCGTGCCGTTTTCATCTAAGCCAAATTCAAACTTGGTATCGCAAATAATGATTCCTTTAGTCAGCGCATATTCTGCCGCTGCTTTGTAAAGGGCGAGCGCTTTTTCTTTCACTTGGGCTGCCAGTTCTGCGCCAATCAATCGTTCACATTCTGCATAACTGATATTAATGTCGTGATTGCCCACTTCTTCTTTACTTGATGGGGTGAAAATGGGTTCGGGTAATTTGCTCGCTTCTTGCAAGCCTTTTGGTAATTCCAAGCCACAAATCGTGCCTGTTTGTAAGTAATCTTTTAGGCCACTTCCTGTAAGGTAGCCACGCACGATAGATTCAATTTTAATCGGCGTTAAGCGTTTACAGACAACCGCGCGATCTTTGACTAAATCCGCTTCCGCTTTTGGTAACACATCATACACCGTATCGCCAGTGAAATGATTCGGCATAATTGAGGCTAATTTATTAAACCAAAAATTAGAAATCTGGGTAAGAATTTCGCCTTTGCGCGGAATAGGATCATCTAAAATCACATCAAATGCAGACAAACGATCGGTGGCAACCATCAGCATTCGTTTATCGTCAATTTCATAGAGATCGCGCACTTTGCCCGAATAGATTTTTTTTAAACTTAGCTCGCTCATTTTGGCCTCTTTTTAATTCGTGAAAAAACTGTTGCATATTGTACCGCACTTTTCCTCTTTTGAAGCAAACGATTGCTTAATTTTTTTCATTCCTCGAAAAATCACGCAAAGACAAAATAAAAGATTGAGAATAGGCTAAATATCAGGGAAAATAGAGCCCATTTTTTGACGATATACTTAGAGAACAATGTCTTTGAACAATTATCCACAACAAGTCAATAAGCGCAG
This sequence comes from Avibacterium gallinarum, assembly GCF_002921135.1. Classification (GTDB taxonomy): domain Bacteria; phylum Pseudomonadota; class Gammaproteobacteria; order Enterobacterales; family Pasteurellaceae; genus Avibacterium; species Avibacterium gallinarum. The sequence continues at coordinate 24,691 of NZ_PQVJ01000011.1, forward strand.
AACCTTTGCGATTATTTCCCACCCCGATGCGGGTAAAACCACCATTACGGAAAAAGTGTTGCTTTACGGAAATGCCATTCAAAAAGCAGGCTCAGTAAAAGGAAAAGGCTCAGCCCAGCACGCGAAATCCGACTGGATGGAAATGGAAAAACAACGGGGAATTTCCATTACTACCTCGGTAATGCAATTTCCTTATAACGAATGCTTGGTGAATTTGCTTGATACCCCCGGACACGAAGATTTCTCGGAAGATACTTACCGCACTTTGACCGCGGTAGATAGCTGCTTAATGGTCATTGACAGCGCAAAAGGGGTTGAGGAACGAACCATTAAATTGATGGAAGTTACCCGTCTGCGCGACACGCCAATTCTCACCTTTATGAATAAGTTAGACCGTGATATTCGTGATCCGATGGAATTATTGGACGAAGTGGAAAGCGTGTTAAATATCCATTGTGCGCCTATCACTTGGCCAATTGGCTGCGGAAAGCTTTTCAAAGGGGTGTATCATTTATACAAAGACGAAACCTATCTTTACCAAACAGGACAAGGGCATACCATTCAGGAAGTGCGTGTGGTGAAAGGCCTTGATAATCCTGAGTTAGATGACGCCGTAGGTTCAGATTTAGCGCAACAATTACGCGATGAATTAGAGCTAGTGAAAGGTGCGTCTAACGAATTTGATCTGCCACTCTTTTTAAGTGGCGAACTAACCCCTGTGTTCTTTGGAACGGCATTGGGTAACTTTGGTGTTGATCATTTTCTTGATGGCTTAACCCAATGGGCGCCTGCGCCACAAGCTCGCCAAGCAGATACACGCATTGTAGAAAGTAGCGAAGAAAAATTAACCGGATTTGTATTTAAAATCCAAGCCAATATGGATCCTAAGCACCGCGACCGTGTTGCGTTTATGCGTATTGTTTCAGGTAAATATGAAAAAGGAATGAAACTGCGCCACGTTCGTATTGGCAAAGATGTGGTGGTTTCTGATGCACTCACCTTTATGGCTGGCGATCGCACCCACGCAGATGAAGCCTATGCTGGTGATATTATCGGCTTGCATAACCACGGAACAATCCAAATTGGCGATACCTTTACTCAAGGCGAAGAATTAAAATTCACTGGCATTCCAAACTTTGCGCCAGAATTATTCCGCCGCATTCGTCTTAAAGATCCACTCAAACAAAAGCAATTGCTCAAAGGTTTGGTGCAGCTTTCCGAGGAAGGTGCGGTGCAAGTTTTCCGCCCATTAACTAATAATGATTTAATTGTTGGTGCGGTTGGGGTGCTACAGTTTGATGTGGTAGTTGCGCGCTTAAAATCGGAATATAACGTGGAAGCCATTTACGAAACCGTAAATGTTGCCACTGCCCGTTGGGTGGAATGTGATGATGCGAAGAAATTCGAAGAATTTAAACGCAAAAATGAACAAAACCTTGCGCTAGATGGGGGAGATAATCTCACTTATATTGCGCCAACAATGGTCAATCTCAATCTTGCCCAAGATCGTTATCCTGATGTCGCGTTCTTTAAAACAAGAGAACATTAAAAACTAAAATGGGAATAAATGATTACTACTTTTTGTATAAAGATTAATAGTGTTCTTAGTTACAATGTGTCAATTCAGGGCTATCTAAGGGATAACCGGTAATGGCTTTCTCTAGAGTAGCGGATGTGAATGTTCTTTAATTCACGGCCATCTGGGAGATGGCCGAAGATTATATCGGGCTAACGCAACGAGAGGTAATGTTTCAATTCACGGCCATCTGGGAGATGGCCGACATCATTGCTCTGTGTGGGGAAAGAGTAAAGTAGTTTCAATTCACGGCCATCTGGGAGATGACCGATCTAAATTAATATCACGGCGAGAAATTGGGTTGTTTCAATTCACGGCCATCTGTGAGATGGCCGATTTTTGGTAGGGCGGTCGAGAGCCAAAAACAGCGTTTCAATTCACGGCCATCTGTGAGATGGCCGACGCAGTAACATCAACAAAGCCAACAAGGATATTGTTTCAATTCACGCAATAATTGATACAACGCTTGCCATTGTTTCAATTCACGGCCATCTGTGAGATGGCCGGGCAGTCATTTGGTCGGGGCTTACATTTTGTCCACGTTTCAATTCACGGCCATCTGTGAGATGGCCGTCGCTGGACGCATAAAAACAGTGTCCGCCTGCAGTTTCAATTCACGGCCATCTGTGAGATGGCCGTTAGGCAAAAAAGGGCGATTACAACGTGAAGATGTTTCAATTCACGGCCATCTGTGAGATGGCCGAACGAGGTATGATAAAACATTATTTATTATTGATGTTTCAATTCACGGCCATCTGGGAGATGGCCGAAGCTGACCAATCACCGCCATTTGCTCACCAAGAGTTTCAATTCACGGCCATCTGGGAGATGGCCGGTTATCTATTCTACTTGCCGTTTTTTGTTGCCTCTTGTTTCAATTCACGGCCATCTGGGAGATGGCCGCCTTTTTTGCTTTTGTGTTGATGATAGGATGTTTAGTTTCAATTCACGGCCATCTGGGAGATGGCCGTTATCAATTATAATTGCCATTATTTGTTGCCTCTTGTTTCAATTCACGGCCATCTGGGAGATGGCCGGACAGAATAAAATATAATAAAGGCACGAAATGAGAGTTTCAATTCACGGCCATCTGGGAGATGGCCGACGTGGGCGAGCATATCGCGACCCTAACAAAAGGCGTTTCAATTCACGGCCATCTGGGAGATGGCCGTCTTGTTCGCTCATCACTTAATAAAATCTGATTTTGTTTCAATTCACGGCCATCTGGGAGATGGCCGTTTATATTACATTAATATATTACGCCCAGACTTAAGTTTCAATTCACGGCCATCTGGGAGATGGCCGTTGCCATCGATCTTGGCATTGAAAAGCTGGAAATGGTTTCAATTCACGGCCATCTGGGAGATGGCCGGCAAGAAATAGCCTCTTGTTGAAAGAATGCCTATTCTGTTTCAATTCACGGCCATCTGGGAGATGGCCGGCTAAAATAGAAAGGAAAAGCCGATCCGTGCTGTGTTTCAATTCACGGCCATCTGGGAGATGGCCGACCCAATAAAAAGTTAATATTTAACTTTGCAAGCTGTTTCAATTCACGGCCATCTGGGAGATGGCCGCCTAGGTACAATCCTTGCGGGGATTGCCAGCCCTAAGTTTCAATTCACGGCCATCTGGGAGATGGCCGGCATCAGAAAACAGCTGTTTTTTTAATAGATAACGTTTCAATTCACGGCCATCTGGGAGATGGCCGAAAAATCTCGCAAAATTTGCACGGCTTGGCAATTGTTTCAATTCACGGCCATCTGGGAGATGGCCGAACAGCTGTTTTCTGATGCTTGGGTTGATAACGGGTTTCAATTCACGGCCATCTGGGAGATGGCCGGTATGTGGGATCGACAGGCGGTGAAGTATCATCCTATGTTTCAATTCACGGCCATCTGGGAGATGGCCGAACAGCTGTTTTCTGATGCTTGGATTGATAACGGGTTTCAATTCACGGCCATCTGGGAGATGGCCGAAAAGATGGAAATTGTACAAAAAACAAGCGAACAAGTTTCAATTCACGGCCATCTGGGAGATGGCCGTTATCTAATTAAAAAACAGCTGTTTTCTGATGCTTGTTTCAATTCACGGCCATCTGGGAGATGGCCGTTACACTGTTTTATAGTTTTTTTCGTTATCTATTTAGTTTCAATTCACGGCCATCTGGGAGATGGCCGAAAAATTTTTAGAAATTTAGTTTTTGGGTATTGACGTTTCAATTCACGGCCATCTGGGAGATGGCCGGTTAAAGAGCATATCTTCTGCACAATTGCAAGGCGTGTTTCAATTCACGGCCATCTGGGAGATGGCCGGCGGTTGAACGGTAGGGCGGCACACCCCCCTATGGGTTTCAATTCACGGCCATCTGGGAGATGGCCGTTGCATCTATAGTCCTCATCTAAATATCCATACTAGTTTCAATTCACGGCCATCTGGGAGATGGCCGCATCAAAAGACTATCTAAAGGATTAGATACCCGAGGGTTTCAATTCACGGCCATCTGGGAGATGGCCGAACAGCTGTTTTCTGATGCTTAAGTTGATAACGGGTTTCAATTCACGGCCATCTGGGAGATGGCCGTAAAAATTTTTTAGGTTTTGACGTGTTAAGGTTTGTTTCAATTCACGGCCATCTGGGAGATGGCCGTAAGACCTGAAAGGCTGGAATGCGATAGGGTCATCGTTTCAATTCACGGCCATCTGGGAGATGGCCGAAATGGCAATTTTTAACTTTTAACACTCAAAACGTTTCAATTCACGGCCATCTGGGAGATGGCCGTATCAAATTAAAAGGCAATATTGCAATGACTCTTGTTTCAATTCACGGCCATCTGGGAGATGGCCGCCCTGCAAAAGTTATTATTTAACTTTACAAGCCGTTTCAATTCACGGCCATCTGGGAGATGGCCGGAAAAAACAGATCTTCAATTCTTGCAAAGAAATAAGTTTCAATTCACGGCCATCTGGGAGATGGCCGAGCACAGGGAAAAAATATAACAAAAATAAGGTATTAACCTTGGTATTTCGCTAATCATTCTTTTCTGTGCGAAGATAGATTATAGCATAATCATTGCTAAATAAAATTCAGAATTAATTATTTGATTTTTAAAGAACAATGATACTTCGCTAAGCTAGCAGGGATTTGATGAGAACAATAGGTTAGCGATTATAGAATTATGGCATCTTGGAAAATGTCAATTGATGGTTTGGCACCGTGATGCTCTACTTTTCTGCGCCATTTACTTCCTAAATGGTAAAAGCGCAAACTATCAGTTTCAGGGTTATAAGTATCCAATAGTTTGGATTTTAATACTACCCATTGATCTGGGGCAATATCACATTCAAACACGGAATATTGCACGCGAACACCATAATCAAGACAATGTTTCGCAATACGACGCAAACGCGCTTGACCTTGTGGATCATCAAGAGAAATATCATAAGTAATCAGCATTAACATATTGTTATCCTAACGCATTAAAAATGGGGGATATTCCGCTAAATCACCGCGTAAATGCCGTGCTAGTAGCATTGCTTGTATATGGGGTAATAATCCTATTGCAACATTTTCCTGCAAAAATGGGTGGAGTATTTTTTCTTGCTTCTTCGCTTGCCAAGCTTGGAATAGGCTTTTTCGCATTTCAGGTTTCAAATTAACTGCACCACTACTTTCTTTTACAAAATCACTTGGTTTAATTTGCCCACGGTTAATTAGGCTTAATACGGTTCTATCCACCCACCAAGCACGAAATTCTTCCAATATATCTTGTGCTAAACTATCTCTGCCCGGACGATCAGCATGTAAAAAGCCAATTTGCGGATCTAGCCCCACACCTTGCAAAGCACCGCTAATTTCCTTACCTAAAATACTATATAAAAATGATAACAACGCATTCACTTCATCACGCGGTGGACGGCGTGAACGTCCGTGAAAAGCAAAACCGTTCTTATCCCGCAATAAATGATGAAAAACACTAAAGTAACGAGATGCAGCTTCGCCCTCAATGCCACGAATAGTCTCCAACCCGTCAGCTTGCTTAAGCTCCCTTAAACGTGCATTTAAACCATAAATAGCCTGTTGAATTTCTTGATTTTCACCATAATTTCGTAACTGGCGTTGCAACACACGCTTAGATGATTGAATTTTAGCTGCGATAATATGACGAGCAATGGTGGTAGGTTTTTCTGCTGAATATTGATATTGCGCTCGACGTAATAATACATTTCCACTTTGTCGGCCTTGCAAACGCCCTAAATAGCGTCCATTTTCAGTGAAAAAGGCAAGATTTACATTATTTTCGCCACAAAATCCCATTAAAAATGGAGATACCAGCACATTACCAAAACAGAATATATGTCCAATAGAATGAATAGGAAGCTGTGCCACTTTTTTACGCTCTTGTTCAATCACAAGCGTTTCTCTTTCTTTATGCAAATAACTGCCTTGTGTCGTGATATAAATGGTATTTTGTAGTTTTTTCATCGTAAAAATTCACCTACTTAAGATTAAAAAACTCATCATTTTATACCGCACTTTGCTTTTATTCTTTCTCATCAAACAACCTTTTGATATAAGATTGCGATTTATCTTTTTCCAATAATGCAGGCTGGCAAAGCTCAATTAAAGAACAAGCCTTACAGTGTTTTCCATATTGTGGTGCAGGTGTTATGCCGCTTTCTAACAATGCTTGTACATTCGCAATGGTATCTAATGTTCTCTTTCTTAATTCAGCTGAAAACAGAACAGGCAAGCGATGTCGAGTTTGTAAATACCATATCGCCCCTTCCGTAATAGGCTGCCCTGTCATTTCTTCTAAACATAATGCTTGAGCGCAAAGTTGAATTTCATCAATAGGTTCAAGTTTGGGTTTTCCACGTTTGTACTCTACAGGCTTTAATTGACCTGAGCTAAGATCTTGCTCTACGAGATCCAAAATTCCCGTTAATCCAAGCTGTTGCGCACAAACATGGACTGTTCGCTCAAAACGAATTCCCTTACGGCTTTCAGGCTCGCCTGAATCGACACGCTCGTGCAAGGTTCTTCCTTGTGCCGTAAGCAAGTTTTCTTCCCACGCTTGCTCGTTATGGATTAACGCACATTGGCGTGGGCAGAAAGCATAATGCTGTAATGCCGAAAGGGAAACGATATACATTGGTTAAATTAATTCTTCAACCGTCACGCCTGTTAACCCATCGGTATTCACTGAGATACGGTAATCATCAAATGACTGTGCAGGCATTGCCATATCACCATTCACGCGCTCAATGGTAACTCGCTCAAATAATTTATGCGCTGGCTGATTGCCTAAAGCGTCTTGATGTTTAAATACCACCAGTTTGCGCGCCACCATTTCACCACGCGCGGCAGAATGATCATGTTCAAACATCAGCTGTAAAGCCTGCCATAACTTCTGTAAATCTTCCTCGCTAAAGCCCGTTTTCTCTGCTAATTTTGCTGAAATAAAGCCGTGAACACGATAAAGTCCGTAAGGAACAATGGCTTTACGTCCCATAGTACGTTCTTTTTCAAGATCTTTCTCATTGGTTACTGCCATACGCGTAATAGAAAGTTCCACTGGAACAATCGGATCGATTGATTGTGCAAAGGCAAATTGCACAGGGCCACGAACTTGACCGCTATTAACTTCTGTCGTCATTACTGCGCCAAAACTACGAACATCAAAGAAATTTTTGCACATCCACGCGGTAATTTCGCGTGCTTTGGCTTCATCTTTCGGTAGTTTTTTCGCTTCAGGCTTGATGGATAAAGCTTCATAGGCACGTTTATTTTGTAAATTCAGTACACTTTTCTCTTTCACATAAATCTCGTAGCCTGGCTCATTTTCATAGCATAATTCAATAAAATTACGGATCTTACGTTTTAAACAAACATCTGTAACCAAGCCTTTGCTGGTTTCAGGATCCATACGCGGTAAATTTCCTGCATCAGGATCACCATTTGGATTCCCGTTAGTAACATCAAAAAAATATACAAATTCATAACGATTCTGGATAGTCATTTTTTACTCCTTGATTGATTCTGTTTCATCAGCATTAACTTTTTTGCTGAAATAACGTTCTTTTTCTTGATAATAGCCTAATGCAAAGCGTCCTTGTTCCTCAATGTTCAAATGACGCGGGAAAACGGTTGGTAACTTCCCTAAAATTGCAGCAAGATCCTTACTTAAATTAATCGCCATACCCATTTTGTCTTTCTTTAAACGGGAAAAATGGTGCTGACCCCCTTTGAGAAGACGTGGGAAAACTGAATATGGCACAGTAGATGCAGAAGCATAATAACGATCGACAATATTTGCATTGAGATCGCCTAACGCTTGGTATTGAACGCGTTCTAACAACGCAAACAATCGTCCAAGAAGATAAGCTGTGTGATCACTATTTTCATCTAATTCCATAGGAACTCCTTGTTTTATCAAACCTTTTCTAAATCGCCGCTGAAGTACGGCTTTAACCATTGCAATTCTTAATCCTGTTATTTGCCCATCCGCTCTAAATCGCATCAGTAATTGAGATAATAAATTCATCGGATAAAGACTATCAGTAAAAATAGCTCGAGCCAGCTCTCCTGCGAGTACAGGGGAAATATTTTCAGATTTACCTTTACCAGTGCGATCTAATGGCGTTGTTTGCAATAATAAACGCCAAATAGAAGGCGGAGTCTTCCAAGGGCGAGGATTAAGTGCAAGATCCTGCCAATGCATCGCTAAGTTATTGGCTAGCTCGCCAAAACTGGTTTCCAACCAAAAACGAATAGAAATTCTTGAGGTATTTGGCGCTAAACCTAAAATGAAAAAACGGGTACTCGGTGCTATCCCAAGATTAATCTCTTGCAAAGGTCTGCCTTTACTCATTTTTTCTAGCATATCAAAAATAGGGCTATTCTCTTGCTCATCATCAGGCGGTGTCAAAAAACCTGCAAAAAATTGTTCCGCCAGCTCCGCTTGTTCAACATCTTCTGCTTCGGCCCAAAAAACGGTACTTGTATCGCCGATCATTAAATGATGATTTTTATTGCGTAATAAATAATTTAACGCTGTGGTATAAGCAAACGCTGCTTGTTCTGAAACAGGTGCATTATCACCTTGATCCTTATTAAAAGAAGTAAAGGCATCTTTATTGAAAGAAATAATTGAGCCGCCCGAGCTTTGCCCGCCCTGAATACCTTTAATTGAAGGATGCAAACGTGCAATAGGGGCTTTTTCCCCCGTAATTAAACAAATTCCTTCCGTCTTATCGTTCTTGGATAATAAACCAGCCCATAAATTTTGCGCTTCAACACTTTGATGAATATATTGATTTTCACCATCTAACTTAAATACAAGGTTAGCATCTAATATTTCAATTGGGCAAAGAGAGTCCGTAAATTTTTCAGGCTCCCAAGTTGTTAAGAATTTCACCAAGGCTTGCAAGCCTTTATCTTGAGTATCCGCTAATGCCTCTAAATGAAACTGTTTGAACGCATCGAAAGTATGGTGCGAAAGCAACGCAGGCTGCATTTTCGCACTGGCTTTATCCTGATTGGCTTCCACCCCAAGCACATAAGCGGTTTTGTCCCATAAAAAATTCGGTTTTATGCCAGATGTTCGTTTCACTGCTTGGGGAACATTCATTAACTTCGGTCTTGGCTTTTTGTCATCAGTAAAATTAGGAATGACATCAACCAACTCTCCCTTTGGATTTAACACTAAGATATAGCCAATTTTTTCTTCACTAAATCCATAAGAAGGGACTTTAGGCTCACCGGTATCACGATCCTTTTGTGCAGATAAACGTTGATAATAACGAACAAGCGATAATAAAATCACGATACCACCTCCTCGGCCATAAAAGGGGGCACAGTAATAATGCCATCTTGCATTTTAGCTCTAAAAAAGTGCGGTGTATTTTTATTCTGAAAATCAATATCGTACAACATCCAACCTAAATCACGCTGACGATCATTTTCATCTAACAAACATTCTGGTAACGCCTCATCTTCATCAATAAAGGCAAATTCAGCAGGAAACTCCCTCACCCCCATACAAGGTTGCTGGAAGCATTGTCCTTTCATTGCTCGGCGTTTAAACATTTCTAAATGCTTGGTTAAATTATCACCTTCACCTGCTTTATCCGTCATTACAATATGGGCTTCAATAACATAAGCGACATTTTTTAATACAGTAGCAGCACGTTGTTGACGATCTTCTTCTATGATAGTATAAAGTCCTTCAACACTGTTACGCTTCATTGCCCCACTTACTTTAGTGGCGGGCAGCTTACTCCCCAATTCATTTCGGCGAATAGATTCAAACTGGATAGGTTTCAGCACATAGATCTTATCTATCACCCAGTTTATTGCGGGCTTCCAATGGATCGCTGATAATATCCCCCGCGCAGCTGAAGGGGTTATCACGTCATAAGATACCCGTTCCACCTTCATTTCTGGGCGGGTGAAACAGGCATAATCTCCCCAAATATGTAATCTCACTTTATTCTTCATTCACTACTCCATTTATTCTATGGTTATGCTATGACAAGTTACCAAGCACAATTTTCCGCAGCAATAAATTCTGGTGTATCCCAATTTAATCCAGAATGTTCGCTATATAAATCCCGATTAATCAAATAATAAAATTGTTCACCGAAACGTTCTCTATTAATTAAATCAACCGCACCACGCTGATAAAGTGCGGTCAAAATTTTCTCAGAAATTTGGATCGTATAGGGTTGCAACTTGCGTAAAATCCCCCCAATTTGTTCGGTATTTTGTAGGATATCGATAAGTTTTTCGGCCTCTTCATTAAAAGGAATAATCAAAGGCACAAGATGGCTTTGAATCATTTGAAATTTTTTCGCCATGGTTTCAAAAGGGAAATTTAGCCTTGCATTATGGCAATCTGCTAAAATGCCAGCTTTATCGAGTTCACTCCCCTTTGAAGCATAAACCTGTTTGAAATAACTTAAAATAGCATCTGGTGCCAGTAAATCGGACTGATGTGAGCGCACAACCGAGCGCATACAGGCCGAAAGTACGTTTAACTCCGCTGGCGGCTTCCACTGCTCTTCTGGCTTAAAAATAAAGACTAAACTTTCGCTCTGCGCCCGTTTACCCTCGCGATTACAACGTCCTGCTGCTTGGGCAACGGAATCTAAGCCCGCTTCCGCACGCATTACCAGCGGGAAATCAACATCCACACCCGCCTCTATTAAGGATGTTGAAATCACCCGACAAGGTTTGCCTTCTTTCAAGCAATGACGAATCTCATCAAGTATTTGCGTACGATGTTTAGCACACATCAAGGTGGAAAGATGAAAACATCCCTCCAGGGATTTCGCTAAATGATACAAATGCTGCGCGTGCTTGCGATTATTGACAATAATCAGAATTTGTGGATTTTCAGTTAAATAATTGAGTAAAGACTCATCTTTTTGTTCACCAATATGCTGTACAGTAGTACGCGCCAATCGTTCAAATAATTGCTCAGGATTTGGTGCAATTTCGCGTAAATTCTCAAACCCTTTATAAAAACCGTGTTGCTGATGGATCGCTGGTTGAGTCGCAGTACACATTACCACCGAACAGCGATAATTACGCGCAAGTTCATCAATGGCAGCCATAATCGGACGCAATAAATTGAGCGGTAACATTTGTGCTTCATCTAAAATAATCACACTTCCCGTAATATTATGTAACTTACGGCAACGAGATGAACGATTTGCAAATAAAGATTCAAAAAATTGCACCGCCGTAGTTACCACAACAGGCATATCCCAATTTTCAGAAGCTAAGCGCAATTTATCTTTGCTATGTTTATCCGCCAATTTTCCATCATCAAAGGTACTATGATGCTCTAACACCGCCTTCTCACCAAGCTCGCCAAATGCTTGACGAAATTGTGCAGCATTTTGCTCAATAATACTCGTAAAAGGAATCACATAAATAATACGGCGAAGTTGGTGAATCTTAGCGTGCTCAAGAGCAAATGCCATTGAGGTAAAAGTTTTTCCACCACCAGTTGGCACGGTTAAAGTAAAGAGTCCAGGTGGTAGTGCGGCTTGCTGTACCGCATAATCAAAAATCTGACTGCGCAGTTGATTCAGCGAAGAAACTTTCTGATTAGCTGAAGATTGTCTAAATTTTGACTGAATAAATTGATTAAAATGATGCTGTAAGGTAATAAGATCAGGATAATTACCCCGTTCAACGGGAACATTTTGCCCTTTGGCATAAAAAGCTTCTGTTTCTAAAAAATCTGCATCGACCAAACAAGAATAAAGCATTCGGGTAAAAAAAGACAAAGAGAAAAATTGCTCTGTTTTCGACGGCGTGATAGCAGGAAAAGAAAGTTTATCGGCTAACGGAATTTCATCTTGCCAAGCCTTATCTAAAGCAGGAATGATATTTTCTAAGCGCTGGGCTAAGGTTGTTAAATCCCCTTCTCGCGAACCATTCGCTAACCCAGCGTGATGTCCTGCAATACAAAATGCCATCAGCCAACCTAGTTGAGGGTATTTTTCTACGGCTAATTTTGCTCCTGCAGTTGAATGATCAACCCGCGGCCCACCACGCAAACGCGCTTGATATGGCTCACTATACTTACCAAAATCGTGTAGCAATCCCATATGATAGGCAATCTCTTGAGCGCCAAAGTATTGCGCAAAACAAGCGGCCATTTTCGCAACATTGATCAAATGATCACTTAACAACTGCCAATCTTTCTCTGTCGGATCTTCTGTCGAATGTGCGAAAAAAACCATACACGCTACCGCTTTAAAATGCTCATCATTAGACGGAAGTATATAAAAATCCCCTTATCTTTCAATCAGTAAAACAAAATTTTGTGATACATTTCACATTGTTTTTGAAAATGCTTAAGTTTAAGCTAGGGAAAACGTAAATTACGCAGCTGAAAGGAAAATGATAGATATAAAAAAAGCCGCTCTTGGCGACTATCTTATTGATTTATTTTGGTTTTCAAATGGTGCCCGAGGGCGGACTTGAACCGCCACGACTCGAAAGTCGAGGGATTTTAAATCCCTTGTGTCTACCGATTTCACCACTCGGGCGTTGGAGCGGGAAACGAGGCTCGAACTCGCGACCCCGACCTTGGCAAGGTCGTGCTCTACCAACTGAGCTATTCCCGCATACTTAGCTAACCATTCGGTCTTGCTAAATAACGAGGTGCATTTTACGGATTTACGCCGATTAGTCAAATAGAAATTTCTTACTTTGTGTTTGATTGACTAAAAAAAATTCACTTTCTATAAATTTGTTTATTTTGAAAGCAGAGCTTGATGATTTCCACTTCGATATTATTTTTAGCTTGGCTCTTCCACAAAAAAATTCATAAAAAAACACCGCACTTAGTTATCTATTCAACCCAAGTGCGGTGTAATTTTTGAGAATTTTATTCTTCTAATAAATTATCTTTTGCGGCTTTGAGATATTGTAGCATTGACCACACGGTTAAAATCGCAGCGATATATAAGAATACGATGCCTGCAATTTCCATTAAAACATTATAACGCCATAGCAATCCGCCTAATGCCAGCATTTGTGAAGCAGTTTTCACTTTGCCCAGCCAAGACACGGCTACTTTGCTACGGCTGCCGATTTCCGCCATCCATTCACGCAAGGCGGAAACGATGATTTCCCTTGAGATCATTACAATCGCAGGCAAGGTTACCCAAAAGCTGTGTTGATATTCCACCACTAACACCAGTGCAGCAACCACCATCACTTTGTCCGCAACGGGATCGAGAAATGCGCCAAAGGGCGTGCTTTGATTCCATTTTCGTGCTAAGTAGCCATCAAACCAGTCTGTAACGGCAGCGACAAAAAAGATCGCGGTGGTTAAAAATGGCGCCCAAGCAAAAGGGAGATAAAACGCCAAGACAAAAAATGGGATAAGCACCACACGGAATAAGGTCAGAATTGTTGGGAAGTTTAATTTCATAGAGCGTAACAATCACAGAAAATAGATAATCATTGATTATTTTAAAGCATATTTTTCTAATTAGAAAACACTATTTAAAAAAATATCCCTCTGAAAAGAGGGATATTTTTGCTCGAAATTAAAGGGCTTCGATCGCCTGATATTGCGCTTGAACTTTTGCAATCGCTTCTTGATAGCCTTGCATTTTTTCACGTTCTTTCGCAATCACTTGCTCAGGGGCTTTCGCCACAAAGGCTTCATTGCTCAATTTGTTTTCAATACGCGCAATTTCACCGTTGAGTTTTTCTAGCTCTTTGGTTAAGCGTGCTAGCTCGGTCGCTTTATCAATAAAGCCAGCCATTGGAATAAGAAGCTCCGTGTTGCCAACCAATTTGGTTACTGAGAATGGCGCTTCTACCCCATCATTTAACACTTCAACACTGTCTAATTTCGCCATACTTGCTAATAATGTGCAGTTATCGGCAAGAATTTGTTGCTGTTCTGGCGTTAAATGGCGTAATAATGCGTCTAAGCCTTTGCTTGGTGCAATATTACATTCCGCACGGATATTACGCACGGCGATGATGATTTCTTTCAACCAATCAATTTGCTGTTCAGCTTGCTCATCAATTTCGCTCGGCTCATACTGCGGATAAGGTTGTAGCATAATGGTATCGCCACTCACACCCGCAAAACCTTTCACTTTTTGCCAAATTTCTTCGGTAATAAATGGAATAATTGGGTGCGCTAAACGCAATAATTTTTCCAATACACGCACTAAGGTGCGGCTTGCACCGCGTTTTTGTGCAGCACTACCTTGTGCAAATACTGGTTTAGTCAGCTCCAAATACCAGTCGCAGAACTGATCCCAAGTGAACTCGTAAATAGCATTCGCCGCCAAGTCAAAACGATATTGTGCGAACGCAGCACGCACCGCTTCCACCGCACGATTAAACTCAGAATTGATCCAGCAATCCGCTAGGCTATACTCCACTTCGCCCTCTGATAGATCCAATTTGTCATTGGTGAGCACAAATCGGCTTGCATTCCATAACTTGTTACAGAAATTGCGGTAGCCTTCCAAGCGTTTCATATCCCAGTTAATATCGCGTCCGTTGCTCGCAAGGGCGGCGAGGGTGAAACGCAAGGCATCAGTACCATGAGCGGCAATGCCGTCGGCAAACTCTTTGCGGGTGGCTTTAGCGATTTTTTCCGCTAATTGCGGTTGCATCATATTGCCGGTGCGTTTTTCTAACAGATCTTCAAGGCTGATGCCGTCAATCATATCAATCGGATCAAGCACGTTACCTTTTGATTTTGACATCTTCTGTCCGTTTTCATCGCGGATTAAACCTGTTACATACACGGTTTTGAACGGCACTTGCGGTTTGCCATTTTCATCTTTGATGAAGTGCATTGTGAACATAATCATTCGTGCCACCCAGAAGAAAATGATGTCAAATCCTGTGATTAACACATCTGTTGGGTGGAACATTTTCAGCTCTTTTGTTTGCTGCGGCCAGCCAAGGGTAGAGAATGTCCACAACGCCGATGAGAACCAAGTGTCTAGCACGTCTTCATCTTGCTTCAGCACCACATCAGAATTTAGCTGATATTTTGACCGCACTTCAGCTTCACTGCGTGCCACATAAATGTTGCCCTCTGCGTCATACCACGCAGGAATGCGATGTCCCCACCACAGTTGGCGAGAAATACACCAGTCTTGAATATCACGCATCCACGAGAAATAGAGGTTTTCATATTGTTTCGGCACAAATTGGATTTCGCCCTCTTCCACCGCTTTGGTCGCCACTTCTGCCAACGGTTTTACGCTCACATACCATTGATCAGTCAGCATTGGCTCAATCGGCACGCCACCACGATCGCCATAAGGCACTTTGAGATCGTGCGGTTTGATTTCTTCCAATAAGCCTAAGGCATCGAAATCCGCCACAATTTGTTTACGCGCTGCAAAACGCTCCATTCCACGATATTTCTCAGGAATTTCAGCCAAATAATCCGCTAAGGGTTTGTTGTCCACACCGATGATTTCAGGTTCATCACGAATATCCGCATTTAATGTCATCACATTTACCATTGGTAATTGATGACGTCTGCCCACTTCGTAGTCGTTGAAATCGTGAGCAGGTGTGATTTTCACTACTCCCGTTCCAAATTCACGATCCACATAATCATCAGCGATAATCGGGATTTCACGATTCGCCAGCGGTAAGATCACGGTTTTGCCGATAAGAGATTGATAACGCTCATCTTCAGGGTGTACCGCTACCGCCGTATCGCCCAGCATTGTTTCAGGACGAGTAGTAGCAACCACTAAATAATCTTTGCCATCTGCCGTTTTTCCGCCATTGGCTAGCGGATAGCGGAAATGCCAGAGCGAGCCTTTGCTCTCTTTATTTTCTACTTCTAGATCAGAAATGGCGGTGTGCAATTTAGGATCCCAGTTTACAAGACGCTTCCCGCGATAAATCAAGCCTTGTTCGTGCAGGCGCACAAACACCTCTTTCACCGCATCAGAAAGACCATCGTCCATTGTGAAACGCTCACGTTCCCAATCAATGGAGTTACCCAAACGTCGCATTTGCTGGCTGATCGTGCCGCCTGAATAGGCTTTCCAATCCCAAATTTTTTCGATAAAGGCTTCGCGTCCGTAATCGTGGCGAGTTTTGCCCTCTTCCGCTGCGATTTTACGCTCCACCACCATTTGCGTGGCGATCCCTGCGTGGTCAGTCCCCGCCTGCCAAAGGGTGTTATCCCCCTCCATACGGTGGAAACGGATCAGGGTATCCATTAAGGTTTGCTGGAAAGCGTGTCCCATATGCAAAGATCCCGTTACATTCGGCGGTGGAATCGCAATAGAATAGCTTGGGGCATTTGGGTTTTCATTCGGCTTAAAATAGCCCGCTTCTTCCCAGTGTTTATAAAGTGCTTGTTCTACGGCAGAGGGATCAAAACGAGCTGCCATTTCAAATTTTTGTGTCATTGGTTTTTCTCTGTTGCTTATTAATATTCTGTAATTACGCAATTTCGATGATCAAATACTAAAGTACCGCTTGTACAATTTACGGTAGTTTGTCTTTTCGGTTTCGGTGCATTTTGAATTTGCCGTCTTCGTTCTTCTTGCTGACGTAATTTTTCTTGTTCTTGACGAACTTTAGCCTGCTTTTGCGCATATCGTTGAGCTTGAATATTTGCTAAATCATTATGGAATTTTGTTTTAAATCCTTGGCATTGTTCTGGCGTTAAAACATTTCCTTTTATATTATTATTTAGTTCGTTAAACTTTTTTTGATAATATACGTAGCTATCATGATCATTCATCATAACATCGTAGTTATAACTTCCAATCATTTCTCTTAGAATACTCTCCCCATATTGATAAATTAATGTATGCTCATCTTTAGATAATAAAGAATAAGATACTTGATTTGTCAAATTGGGATTAATACATTGCTCCATATCATTCGAAATGGCAATCCAAGCCTTCAAATCTTGATCCGAAATTCTATATTTTGGGCTAGCACATCCTACTAAAATAGCGATTGATAAAGAAAACAGTAAATACTTTTTCATAACATTTCCTCTTTCATTAAACTTTAATTGAAATAAATTATTTCGCATATTTAATCACTTCTTCACGTCCATCAGGATAATGATCGACAATATCGCCATTAGGACGCTGGAAGGTGAGAATTTCACGTTTTTTCTTATCTTCCATCCAAGGCTTAAAGCGAATGGCTAATTGCCGTTGTTGTTCGATAATTTCTTCTTTTGTCATTGGTTTCATTATTTCTTCCTCCAACCTTAGCTCACTAATTCCATATCCAAATGCGGTATGCCGTCTTCTAAATATTCTGCTGAAGTGGGCTGGAAACCAAAAGTGCGGTAGAAATTTTGCAAATAAGTTTGTGCTTGGATTAACACTGGCTCTGTGGCCCAATGTTGTTGGCAATAAGCCAACGCTTGTTGCACTAATTCTTTGGCTAAGCCTTTGCCTCGGGCCTGTTGTGCTACTAGCACTCTGCCAATGTGAATACAATCAGTCTGCGGAATGATGCGACAATAAGCACAAATTTTGCCGTCAAATTCTTGCCAAAAATGCACCGCACTTTGATCCCAGTGATCTACTTCTTGATAAGCGCATTGTTGCTCCACCACAAATACGGCGGTGCGAACTTGGTAAATGGCGAATAATTCTGCCGTGCTGAGTTCAGCAAAGGTTTTCACATTCCACGTCATCAGGCTTGTTCCGTGCTAAGTTGCCAGCCTAATTGGCGGTATTGTTTATAACGTTCACGGGCAATGGCTTTTTGTGCTTCATCGCTCGGAACAAAATCGATCACTTGAGTAAAACTTGCAACAAAATCAGGCACTTGAGCTTGTAAATTAATTAACAGCTCACGGCGTTGTGCGTTACGCTTTCCCGCCCAGCTAATTTCAATCGGCGTGGCATATTGGGTGATTTCGCCCGATAAATTATGCGGCACAAATTCTTCTGGCTCTCTTGCCCATAGGGCTTCGTCAAGGCGAAAAGCTTGTTCTTCACTTTCGCAGCTAATCAGCACTTTTTTGCCTAATCGCCAAGCTTGCGCAGCCAAATCACAAGCCAAGGTTTCCATTGCGGACAATGGTGCTTTGGGTTGTGTTTTTTGTAAAATGTAAAACTGTGCTTGCTTTGCCATAAAAATGCGTCTTTTGCCTGTATGAAATCAAATTTTTAAACGCATAATTTTAACGAAAAATCTGCTAAATAGAAAACATTAATTTTTACGCTAGCAAAAAATTCAAAAAAATCTTACCGCTCTTTATGATCTATATCACAAAACAAAAAATTCGCCCTGCCCTTTACGTTCCATTCCTACTCCCAAAGTGTTAAACTCAAGGCGTTTTCTTATTATTAATTCAATCATTTGAGGTAACTAGAATGGAATTTCGTATTGAAAAAGACACAATGGGCGAAGTGAAAGTACCAGCGGATAAATACTGGGCGGCACAAACAGAACGTTCGCGCAACAATTTCAAAATTGGCCCTGCGGCTTCAATGCCCCACGAAATTATTGAGGCGTTTGGTTATTTGAAAAAAGCTGCTGCGTACGCAAACAATGAGCTAGGTGTATTGCCAGTGGAAAAACGCGATTTAATCGCGCAAGCCTGCGATGAAATTTTAGCCCATAAACTTGATGATCAATTCCCTTTGGTGATTTGGCAAACGGGTTCAGGCACGCAATCCAATATGAACCTAAATGAAGTGATTGCTAACCGTGCGCACGTTATCAATGGTGGAAAATTAGGGGAAAAATCCATTATTCACCCAAATGATGATGTGAATAAATCACAATCTTCTAACGATACCTATCCAACCGCAATGCACATTGCCGCCTATAAAAAAGTGGTGGAGGTAACGATTCCTTGCATTGAACGCTTACAAAAAACCTTCGCGGCAAAAGCAGAAGCCTTTAAAGATGTGGTAAAAATCGGGCGTACTCACTTAATGGACGCCACACCACTCACTCTTGGGCAAGAATTTTCGGCCTATGCCGCACAATTAGATTTCGGCTTGCGTGCATTGAAAAACACCCTGCCACACCTTGCGCAACTAGCTTTAGGTGGAACTGCGGTAGGAACAGGGTTAAATACGCCAAAAGGTTATGATGTGAAAGTGGCTGAATACATCGCGAAATTCACTGGCTTGCCATTTATCACCGCAGAAAACAAATTTGAAGCTCTCGCCACCCACGATGCCATTGTGGAAACCCACGGTGCATTAAAACAGCTTGCGGTATCCTTATTTAAAATTGCTAACGATATTCGCTTATTGGCATCTGGCCCGCGCTCAGGCATTGGTGAAATCTTAATTCCTGAAAATGAACCAGGATCTTCTATTATGCCGGGTAAAGTGAACCCAACGCAGTGCGAAGCGCTCACAATGGTTTGCGCACAAGTGTTAGGTAACGACACCACCATTTCCTTTGCTGGCTCGCAAGGACATTTCCAACTTAATGTATTCAAACCTGTAATGGCATATAACTTCTTACAATCTGCCCAATTATTGGCAGATGCTTGTGTTTCGTTCGATGAACATTGTGCAAGCGGTATTGAACCAAATCACCCACGCATTAAGCAACAACTTGAAAATTCCTTGATGTTAGTAACGGCGTTAAATACCCATATTGGTTATGAAAATGCGGCGAAAATCGCAAAAACTGCGCATAAAAATGGTACAACATTAAGAGAAGAAGCCATTAATCTTGGTTTGGTTACCCCAGAGCAATTTGATGAATGGGTTCGCCCTGAAGATATGGTGGGCAGTTTGAAATAAGGCTAATTTTAGCATTCATCTAAATGTAAAATGTTGGTGAAGAATATTCTTTGCCAGCATTTTTTTATTTTTATTGGCGAAATCAATGGAACAGGCCATTCTGACTAAATTTTCCTTTTTGATAGAAAACAATCCTTGACAAAATCCTTCTGTACTAGTTTAATAGTGCATAATTATTTTATGCAAAAAAGGAATTCCAATGACAACGCCTTTTCTCCACGTTTTTTCACAAGAAGTGGCTTATCACAGCGATCCCACTGCGGTATTTGCTACCTTGTGCCAAGATCAAAAAAATACGCTGTTACTTGAATCAGCAGAAATCAGCAGTAAAAATAGCTTAAAAAGCCTGTTATTAATTAACGCCGCATTAAAAATCAGCTGCTTAGGGCAATGCGTTACCTTTACTGCATTAAATGAAAACGGTGCGGCATTGTTGCCTTTAGTGCAAGAAAAATTGCAGCCGATTACTCTGCGCCTTTCTCGCCAAGATAATCAAATGATCGCAGAATTTGCGCCGCTTAACCCGAATTTAGATGAAGACAGCAAATTACAAGCGCCAACAATTTTTGACGGTTTGCGTTGTTTAACGGATCTTTACAAAACAAGTGAAACGCCAATTTTTCTTGGTGGATTATTTGCCTATGATTTAGTGGCGAATTTTATCCCGATGGAAAATATTGTGCTGCACAATGATGGCTTAAGCTGTCCTGATTACGTTTTCTATTTGGCAGAAAATTTATTGATTCTTGATCACCAGCGCCAACAAGCTCAGCTACAAACTTTCTGTTTTAATCAAAATACGCTTTCCGCCACGGAGCAAAGTGCGGTGCAAATTACGCAAAAATTACAAAAAATTGAACCGCACTTAACAAATCAACCAGCTTCCACGGAAGTGAGTGTAAACATTGAAGATGAGCCATTTAAAGACATTATTCGCCGCTTAAAACATCATATCAATATTGGCGATGTGTTCCAGATCGTGCCTTCGCGCCGTTTTTCTTTGGCTTGTCCAAACAGCCTTGCCACTTATCGTCAATTAAAAGTGAACAACCCAAGCCCTTATATGTTTTATATGCAGGACGAAGATTTCACCTTATTTGGCGCTTCCCCTGAAAGTGCGTTGAAATATAGCCAAGATTCACGCCAATTAGAAATCTATCCGATTGCGGGATCGCGTCCACGCGGCTTTGATGCCCAAGGCAATATCGATCCTGAATTAGACGCACGTTTAGAACTGGAATTACGGTTAGATAAAAAAGAGCTAGCGGAACATTTAATGCTGGTGGATTTAGCCCGTAATGATGTGGCTCGCGTTTGCCAAAGTGGCACGCGCCAAGTGAAAGATTTAATGCAGGTGGATCGCTATTCGCACATTATGCACTTAGTATCGCGCGTGGTGGGCAAACTTCGCCCTGAACTTGATGCACTACACGCCTATCAAGCCTGTATGAATATGGGCACACTCACAGGCGCGCCAAAAATCAAAGCGATGCAATTAATCTACCAAGTGGAGCAACAAAAACGCCATAGCTACGGCGGTGCGGTGGGCTATCTTTCATCTGACGGCAATTTTGATACCTGTATTGTGATCCGCTCTGCCTTTGTGCAAAACGACATTGCTTATATCCAAGCAGGCTGCGGTGAAGTACTGGATTCCGATCCACAAATGGAAGCAGACGAAACACGCCACAAAGCCCGTGCTGTGATTAATGCGATTATGCAAACCAACCAGCTTGCTCAATAAGGACAGATTATGGCTAACATTGTTTTTTTAGATAATTTTGACTCTTTCACCTATAACTTGGTGGATCAATTCCGCACACTTGGACATCAAGTGCAAATTTACCGTAATGATTGCGATATTGCGCTAGTGGAAAAAATGGCATTGCAGCCAAATAGCATTCTGGCGCTTTCACCGGGGCCGGGCAATCCGCAAGAAGCAGGCATTTTGCTGCCACTTATTCAACGCCTTAAAGGTAAAGTGCCGATTATTGGCATCTGTTTAGGACATCAAGCACTAATCGAAGCCTTTGGCGGCGATGTGGTGCATTCTGGTGAAGTGCTGCACGGCAAGGTGTCTAATATTCAACACGATGAACAAGCAATGTTCGCAGGCTTAAACAACCCAATGCCTGTGGCTCGTTATCATTCCTTAATGGGTGAAAATTTGCCTGATGAATTTATCGTAAACGCGGAATATAACGGCATTATTATGGCAATTCGCCACAAAACGCTGCCGATTTGTGGATTTCAATTTCACCCAGAAAGTATTCTCACCGTGCAAGGGGGGAAATTGTTAGAAAACTCGGTAAATTGGTTGCTTCACCGCGATTAAGGATAAAGCGATGATTATTGTGTATGGATTAAAAGAACGCCTTACCGCACGCAAAACACAGCTGGCAGAGATTATTTACCATTGCCTAAACTTAGAAATGGACATTCCCAAAGGCAAGCATTTTATTTACTTTCAAGGTGCAGAGGCAGAAGATTTATACCTGCCTAGCGGCCGCAGCGAAAATTTCACTGCCATTGAAATTAATTTAATGCAAGGTCGCACGGAATTTACCAAAAAACGGCTAATCAAAATGCTGTTTTGTGAATTAGAAAATAAACTCAATCTCGCCCCGATTGACGTGGAAATCACCATCAAAGAGCAACCTGCCCACTGCTGGGGATTTCGCGGAATGACAGGTGATGAAGCCAAAGATCTCAGTTACAGCATTTATCGTTAAATTTAAGAAAAAAGCACCGCACTTATGCTTTAATAAAAAGAAAAGGAATACCCTATGCAAACAGAACAACTTCTTAACCAACTTTTTGAGAAACAACCTTTAACTCAAGCCCAAGCGGAAACCCTGTTCAATGCGGTGTTGCAAGGGGAATTGAGCAATGAACAACTTGCTGCTGCCTTAATCGCGTTAAAATTGCGTGGCGAAACGGCGGAAGAAATCAGCGGTGCGGTGAATGCCGTACTCGCTAATGCCAACAGTTTTCCAACGCCAGACTATGTCTTTGCGGATATTGTTGGCACGGGCGGCGATGGCGCAAACACCATTAATATTTCCACCGCTTCCGCCATTGTTGGCGCAGCTTGTGGCTTGAAAGTGGCGAAACACGGCAACCGTAGTGTATCGAGCAAAACAGGCGCAAGCGATGTGCTAAGTGCCTTAGGGGTTAATATCAATATCAGTGCCGAACAAGCACGCCAAGCCCTTGATGAAATTGGCATTTGCTTTTTATTCGCGCAGCAATATCATCCCGGCTTTAAGCACGCCGTACCAGTTCGCCAAGCGCTAAAAACACGCACTATTTTCAATATTTTAGGGCCATTGTGTAACCCCGCTCGCCCGAAACATCAATTATTAGGCGTGTATTCCCCCGATCTCATTGCTCCTTATGCAGAAACCGCCCTGCGTTTAGGGCATAAACACAGCATTGTGGTACACGGTGCTGGCTTAGATGAAGTGGCCATTCACGGTAAAACAGAAGTAGCGGAAATTCGTGATGGTAAAATTGAACGTTATAGCCTAAGCCCTTATGATTTCGGCTTTGAGCCACAACCATTAGAAAGCCTGCGTGGCGGTGAACCTGAAGAAAATGCAAAAATTTTGACCGCACTTTTACAAGGCAAAGGCAAGGCAGAACACGCCCAAGCCGTAGCAATGAATACGGCGCTATTAATGAAATTATTCGGCTATGAAGATCTCAAACATAACGCCGAGAAAGTGCTTGATGTGCTTGCCACGGGCAAAGCCTTTGAAACCTTAGTCGCATTGCGTGCGGTAGAATAAAAAAGAGAAAAAACAATGAATATCAACAACCAAACTCCAACGATTTTACAGAAAATCGTGCAAGATAAAGCGCAATGGGTGGACGCAAAATCACGCGCGTTCCCTTTGCAGGATTTTGAAAAAAACTGGAAAAATCCGACCGCTCTTTTTATCAAGCGTTGGCGCAAGGCACGCATCAACGCCCTGCTTACATTTTAGAATGTAAAAAAGCCTCCCCTTCTAAAGGCTTAATCCGCTCGGAATTTAACCTTGATGAAATCGCTCAAGTGTATAAACATTATGCAGCAGCCATTTCCGTGCTGACGGACGAAAAATATTTCCAAGGGGATTTTGCTTACATTCAACAAGTGCGTAATCAGGTGAGCCAGCCCGTGCTGTGTAAAGATTTTATGATTAGTCCTTATCAGGTTTACTTGGCTCGCTATCATCAAGCAGACGCGATTTTGCTAATGCTTTCCGTGCTTGACGATGAAACCTATGTCCAGCTCGCCGATTTAGCTCACGAATTGGGAATGGGTGTGCTGACGGAAACCTCCAATCAGCAAGAATTAGAACGTGCCATTGCTTTGGGGGCGAAAGTGATTGGCATCAATAACCGTGATTTGCACGATCTTTCTGTGGATCTTGGTCGCACGCCACCGCTCGCTCGCCAAATTCCTGCGGATCGCATTGTGATTAGTGAATCGGGCATCTATTCTCATCAACAAGTTCAGCAATTAAAACCTTATGTAAACGGCTTTTTAATCGGCAGCAGCCTGATGGGCAGCGATGATTTGAATAATGCGGTGCGAGCGGTGATTTTTGGCGAAAATAAAGTGTGCGGTTTAACTCGTCCGCAAGATGTGCAAGCGGTGTACAACCAAGGCGCGTTATATGGTGGCTTGATTTTTGCCGAAAGCTCAAAACGCAAACTTTCCTTACGCCAAGCGCAAGAACTTGTGACGCAAGCTCCGTTACGTTTTGTCGGCGTATTTCAAAATCAAGAGATTGATTTTATTGTAAAAATTGCCTCGCAATTAAATCTCTTTGCGGTGCAGCTACACGGTTCAGAAAATGCGGAATTTATTGCCCAACTCCGCCAACAACTGCCTGAACAATGTCAAATTTGGAAAGCCATTTCCATTCAGGTGGAAAAACATCAGAAGGAAGAACAAAGTGCGGTGCAAATTGAGCCAATTTCTCAGGTTGATCGCTATGTATTAGACAGCCAGCTCGCCCAGCAACAAGGCGGAACGGGACAAGCCTTTGACTGGTCGCTCATTCCTGCGAAAATCAAAAACAACGCAATGCTCGCTGGCGGCATTAATCAGGAAAATTTAGCCCTTGCCCTATCGCAACATTGCTTAGGGTTGGATATTAATTCAGGGGCAGAAAGCAGCGCAGGCGTGAAAGATGCCACTAAATTAGCGCAATTATTTAAACAAATTTTAGATTATTAAGTAAAAGGAACGATAACGATTATGTCAGAAACGCAACTTAATCCTTATTTCGGCGAATTTGGCGGAATGTATGTGCCAGAAATTTTAGTCCCTGTGCTAAAACAGCTGGAACAGGCCTTTGTGGAAGCACAAGCCGATCCCGAATTTCAGGCAGAATTTCAAGATTTACTGAAAAACTACGCAGGTCGCCCTACGGCATTGACACTGTGCCGTAATCTTACCAAAGGCACAAAAACCAAACTTTACCTAAAACGGGAAGATTTATTGCACGGCGGTGCGCACAAAACCAACCAAGTTTTAGGGCAAATTTTGCTCGCCAAACGAATGGGCAAAACGCGCATTATCGCCGAAACAGGGGCAGGTCAGCACGGTGTTGCCACTGCCCTTGCCTGTGCAATGTTGGATATGCCTTGTCGTATTTATATGGGGGCGAAAGATGTGGAGCGCCAATCGCCGAACGTCTTCCGTATGCGTTTAATGGGCGCGGAAGTCGTGCCAGTGGAAAAAGGATCTTGCTCGCTCAAAGATGCTTGTTGTGAAGCAATGCGTGATTGGTCAGCCAATTATGACAACACCCATTATTTGCTTGGCACGGCGGCAGGCCCTCACCCTTTCCCTACCATTGTGCGAGAATTCCAAAAAATGATCGGGGAAGAAACCAAACGCCAAATTTTAGAAAAAGAAGGACGTTTGCCTGATGTGATTATCGCGGCCGTGGGCGGTGGTTCTAACGCCATTGGAATGTTTGCCGATTTTATTGACGAACCCCAAGTGCGCTTAATCGGCATTGAGCCTGCGGGCAAAGGCATCGCCACAGGGCAACACGGCGCGCCGCTGCGCCACGGCAAAGTGGGCATTTATTTCGGAATGAAATCGCCAATTATGCAAACAGAAGATGGGCAAATCGAAGAATCTTACAGCATTTCTGCGGGCTTAGACTTCCCCTCTGTTGGGCCACAACACGCCCATTTACACGCTATTGGACGTGCTGAATACGAAAGCATTACAGACGATGAAGCCCTTGACGCGTTCCAAGCTCTCGCCAAACACGAGGGCATTATCCCTGCGCTCGAAAGCTCGCACGCCTTGGCTTATGCGTTAAAATTAATCCAACAAAATCCAGACAAAGAACAATTAATCGTCGTGAATTTATCCGGCCGTGGCGATAAAGATATTTTCACCGTGGACAAAATCTTGACTGAAAAGGGGAAAATCTAATGAGCCGTTTTGAAACCTTATTCACCCAACTGAATGCTAAAAACCAAGGTGCATTTGTGCCATTCGTAACCCTATGCGATCCTGATTTAAACCGTTCTTTCGAGATTATTTGTACCCTTGTGGATAACGGTGCAGACGCGTTGGAACTCGGTTTTCCTTTTTCTGATCCCTTATTAGATGGGCCTGTGATCCAAGCGGCCAACAACCGCGCCTTGCAAGCAGGTTGCAGCACAGCGGAAAGTTTTGAATTGCTGGCAAAAGTGCGGTCGAAATATCCTGAAATTCCCATCAGTTTATTATTATGCGCTAATTTAATTTATGCACAGGGGCTAGATCATTTCTATCAACGCTGTGCTGAAGTGGGCGTAGATGCCGTGCTTGTAGCGGATATTCCTTTGCTTGCGGCTGAACCTTATATTCAAGCAGCGAAAAAACACGGCGTGCAACCTGTGTTTATCTGCCCACCCAATGCAGACGAAGCCACAATCAAAGGCGTGGCACAACACAGCGAAGGCTACACCTATTTAGTTTCCCGCGCAGGCGTAACCAGTGCCGAAAACCAAAGCCACGCAGCGAATTTGGATACGCTAGTAGAACAGCTTAAAGCCCACCAAGCACCGCCAATCCTACAAGGTTTCGGCATCGCCCAACCCCAACAGGTGAAAGAAGCCTTACAACTTGGCGCAGCCGGCGCAATTTCTGGCTCTGCCACGGTTAAAATCATCGAACGCAATTTAGACAACCACGCAAAATGCTTAAGCGAACTGGCTCAGTTTGTGAAAGCGATGAAAGGTGCCAGTTTGTAGAATATTTTGTTATCCACTCCGATAACGGTGCACCTTCCGCTTCATTGCACTAGGCGGCATAAGTTGCTTATCTAAATGGTGGGATTGACTTAGGGATTTATCCTGAACGGCTTAAGCCTGTGCGTCTGAACAAAATGGTCGGCACGAGTGGATGTATAGTAGTTTAAAGGCGAATATTACTCAAATTGCATTTGACTTGATAGCAAAGCGTGCTAAATAAATTTCGTCAAGGCTACAACAACTATCCTTCACATGAAGGGATTGGAAGAAAAACACCCGCTGCACTTTATCTGCCTTGAACTCATGTTTATACGGATAAAATTGAGCCTTACGTTATGGTAATACAGAACTTCGTAAGATAAAAGGGAGTGGTGAGGCTAAGTGGCTTGATGAGACATATTACCTGACGCAAGTCTTGGCTAATGAACTGGTTGCCTTTATTCCTCATGCAGATAGTGTTTGGCGTATTTATTACCAACAACAGGCAAGTGCCGTTTCTTCGCTGGATTGCAGTGTGAATATTGGATCTAAAAAGTCGATGTGCTTACAGCAAACGATAAATACGAAACTCATTACAAACATACTATGGAGCAAAAAGGCTTCACCATTGCGCTAAATATATCCCTGTGATGCAGGCGATACCAAATACAATGGTAGCAGCGAACACTGCTTGGAGTACTTATTGAAGCAGGTGAAAGCTTAATGAAAGCTAGCAAGTCAGTGATCTAAATATTAAGGTATCTAGCAAAAAATATAGCGAATAAAAAATGGCCATTTAACCCTTTGACCTTTTCGGATAAGCCCTTTCCTCTTGAAAAGCCCCAAAAATCCCTTGGGGGACTTCCCTTTTGTTTTTTCGTAATATTGTCTTGTTTCCAATACAATAAATACACTATGGAATGTTCTTTAAGATGATAAAAAATACTATCAGAGAAAATTGCGTTTTACCAAAAACCATAAATCAAGTGTCAAATTAGCTTGAAATTTATTGCTAATCACCCCATATACAATAAGTCATTTTGTTTAGAAGTGAACTATGAACGATTATGTAAACAACCTTCATCGTGTTTTGTGGATCATTGACACTCGGGAATCAGCATCGCAACGGTATAAACCTTGTTATTTCGCTCAAAAAGCCAAACACGACGTTTTTTCACCAATTATACTTATACTGCGCACAGGTTTACCCCTCTGCGAAAACCACCAAAATAGCTTTTCTTCCCCATCAAGAAAAATTCTCAGAATCCTTATTTTTCAGTGATGATTTGTTTTTCGATTTGCTCAACACGGCTATAAATCACGCCATTCATTAGCTGTGTTTTCACCCGCTCCCCTACTTGCACTTGATGAGAATCAGTAATCGCAATGCCTTGTTCATTTTCAGAAATAGAATAACCACGGGAAAGAATTTTCAGCGGGCTTAATCCGTCCAAGCGTTGGCACAAGGTGGCAAAACGCCCTTGTTTATTTGTCAGCAGTTTTTCTGCGCTAAAATCTAACCGCACTTTTAATTGTTGCAAATGTTGTGCTTGTTTTTGTAGGCGGTACGGCAACGGATTATTATTCAGCCGCTCATTAAGTGCGGTGAAATTTTGCTGTTTTTTTGCCAAATAATGCTGCATCGCCAGCCTTAAGTCATAGCCTAGCTGTTGGATCTGGGCTTTTTGCTGATTAAGCTGTTTTTGCGGATGGCGATTTTGCAAGCGTTGGCTAAGTTGCTGTAATTTTTGTTTTTTCGCAGAAAGGCGGCGTTCCATTGCCAAATGCAAACGCTGGTGCTGTGTGGTAATTTGCTGTTGCGATTTTTCCACTGCCCGTTGCATTGCAAACTGCAAACGGTAAGCAAGCTGTTCTAGTTGGGCTTTTTGTTGATTCAGCTGAATTTGTGGATGACGATTTTGCAAACGCCATACAAGCTGATTTAAGGCTTGGCTTTTTTCATTAAAAAGACGATCTAACGCCATTTCTAAACGCTGACGTTTATAGTTAAGCTGTTGCAATAATTCTTGCTGATCACGGCTCACTAATTCTGCTGCAGCAGAGGGCGTAGGCGCACGCACATCGGCCACAAAATCCGCAATGGTAACATCAGTTTCGTGTCCCACCGCGCTGATCACAGGGATCACAGAATTAAAAATCGCGCGCGCCACCGCTTCTTCATTGAAACACCATAAATCTTCTAGCGAACCGCCACCGCGCCCCACAATAAGCACGTCCACTTCTTGACGGCGGTTGGCCAGTTCGATCATTTGTACAATTTCATCGGTGGCTTCTTTGCCTTGCACGGCGGTGGGATAAATCACCACGTTCAGGCTAGGATCGCGCCGCTGTAAAATATGCAAAATATCTTGCAACGCCGCCCCTGTTGGTGAAGTGATCACGCCCACTTTGCGGCTAAAGTGCGGTAGATTTTTTTTCAAATTTTGCGCAAACAATCCTTCCGCTGCCAATTTCATTTTCAAGGCTTCAAATTGCTGCTGCAACAAGCCCTCACCTGCAGGGTGCATACTGTCGATAATCAGCTGATAATCACCGCGCGGCTCATATAAACTCACACTGGCACGCACCAACACTTGCATTCCATTTTGCGGACGAAACGGCACGCGCAGATTTTTCATTCGAAACATTGCGCAACGCACTTGGGCATTTTCATCTTTCAAGGTGAGATACCAATGCCCCGAAACAGGTTGGGTGAAATTGGAAATTTCCCCCGTGAGCCACACTAGCCCAAGCTGCCCTTCCAATAATTGGCGAGCCTGCTGGTTGAGCTGTGAAACGGAATAAATCGCACTATTTTCCATTTTTAATCCAACAATACCCAGCCATCATCGAGCCAGTTGCATAGGCTGTCTAACAATAATTCCATTACGCTTTCTTTATCTTGCACGTCAAGCATTAAGGCTTGTAAATCGCCTAAGCCAAGGCTTTCACCATCTGCTAAGCGTTTTAAAATTTGTGCTTCAAGGGGATTGAGTTCATCAAGCCATTCGCCGTTGGCATAAATGCGTAACGGATGCTCGGTGTAAAGCAATTTGCAATTATTATCTTGTGAAAGCAAACAATCTTCTTCCAAAAGCGACCGCACTTCGTCAGGGTCGTACTCCCCTTCTGTTGGCAATAATTCATAACGTCTGCTACTTACTGTGCTTGCTAAGGCTTGTTTAAATAACGCGTCAAATTGCGGGCTTTCCGCAAGGCTGGCAAGAAATTGTTGCTTAATGGTAGCAATATTTTGCTGTGCCAATAAACCTGTGGGTTGAAGATCTGGGCTAAGGCGCAGTGGAATTAAAAATTCGCTTAGATCCAATTCTAAATTCGGTTGATTAAAGGCTTTGCCCACATTTTCAAAAATATCCGCCAAATTAGGATAACGTAAGCCGAAAGAGAACGTCAGGCAATCATCTTGCGCCACGCCATAATGGGATAAACGCGAAGGCACATAAAGCACATCGCCGGGTGCAAGCACTTCATCAAGCACCAATTCGCCCATATCATCAAAAATACGAATCGGCTGGTTCGGTTTGAACTCGGTGGTTGGATCGCACCATTTGCCAAGCTGCCAACGGCGATGTCCATAACCTTGCACAAGGAACACATCATATTCATCATAATGTCGCCCTACCGAGCCATCTTGTGGCGCGTAAGACACCATAATATCGTCCCGTTGCCATTGCGGAATAAAGCCAAAAGCGTTCCAAAGCTGGCCTAATTCTGGCGACCATTGTTCCATATTTTGCACCAGCACCGTCCATTGTGTTGGCACATCAGCAAAATCTTGCTCTGCCAGCGGGCTAACTTTGAGTTCCCAATTTTCATCACTATGCTGTTTGATGAGGCGAGCGGTAACCTCTTCACCTTGTGCCAATTCAATAATATCTTCTGGCTCAAACTGCCCCACAATTTGTGGCAGACCGTTGCGAATTAATAAGGGTTTCTTTTGCCAATATTCTTGCAAAAATTGTTCTGGGCTAATGTGATCGGGTAAGCAAAATTTAATCATTGCCTTGTTCCTCTTGAGTTGAAGATGGGGTTGCCAATTGGGGTACAGATTGTTGATCTTGGGCTAATTGTTTTGCGCGTTTTTTCGCTTCTTTTTCAGCTTGCTTTTGCGCTTGCTGTTCTTGCAGCTGCTGTGCCGCACGCTTACGGCGGATCTCTTTAGGATCAGCCAATAAAGGGCGATAAATCTCAATGCGATCGCCATTTTCTAGCACATCGGTGAGCTTCGCAGGGCGGCTGAAAATGCCAATTTTATTTTCACGTAAATCAATTTCACTAAATTGATGCAAAATACCCGATTGTAAAATCGCCGTTTGCACCGTTGTGCCTTGCTCCATATGCAAGGTTTTCAAAAAATAACGATCAGGCAAGGCATAAGCAATTTCAATTTTTAATTTAGACATTAGGCGTAAACCTCCTTAGCGCGTTGCTTGAACGCATCGATCATTTTGCTGGTAAGATGGGTAAAAATCTGCCCGAATGCCATTGCAATAATTGGATTAGAAAATTCAAAATCCAGTTTTAAAGCAATTTTGCAGCACTGCTCATCAATTTCCACAAACTGCCATTCCCCTTGTAAAAACTTGAAAGGCCCTTCCACCAACTGCATTTGAATTTGCTGATTTTCCACCATGGTATTTTGCGTGGTAAAACGCTGGCGAATGCCTGCCTTGCTGATTACCAATTCTGCCGTGAGCTGATTTTGCTGACGGCTTAGGGTTCGGCTTTCCACGCAGCCCGGCACAAACTCAGGATAGCGTTCATAATTATTCACCAAATCATACATTTGTTTGGCACTGTAAGGCACTAAGGCGCTTTGATTAACACTTGGCATTTTATTTATACTTAGTATTTTTCTGTAAAAAAACTTTGCTATTATAGCGAATATCAAACAAAAGTGCGGTGATAAACGCACGAAAAAATAAGGGAAAACGATGAATTGGGTCATTTTCGCCATTGGATCAGCATTTTTCGCTGGGCTAACTGCCATTTTAGGCAAGCTCGGCGTGGAAGGCATTAACAGCAACCTTGCGACCTTTATCCGCACCATTGTGGTACTTGCGGTCGCTGGCGGCATTATTACTCTGCGCAACGAATGGCAACTGCCCCAACATATCGCCACCAAACCCTTTATTTTCCTGCTATTATCTGGCGTTGCCACTGGGCTTTCTTGGCTCTGTTACTACCGCGCCCTACAACTCGCCCCTGCTTCTTGGGTTGCCCCGATTGATAAACTGAGTGTCGTCATCGCCATTGTGCTAGGCGTGGTGCTATTAGGCGAACCAATCAGCTTAAAACTCATCATCGGATCAATTTTAATTTTGAGCGGTGTATTGGTGTTGGCGTTGTAGCCGTTTTTTCGCTACAATAGCCCACTATTTTTTGTCCAGTTAAAGAAAGTATGTCAGAAATTAAACTCATTGTTGGGCTGGCTAACCCCGGCGATAAATATGCCGACACGCGCCATAATGCAGGGGAATGGGTGATTGATCGCCTTGCTCGCCAATTTAATTTTCAACTAAAAGAAGAAAGTAAATTTTTCGGTAAAACGGCAAGAGCGGTGATTTTTGGCGAAGAAATTCGTTTTCTCGTTCCTACTACCTTTATGAATTTAAGCGGTAAAGCGGTGAGTGCATTAGCCAATTTTTACCGTATTAAACCTGAAGAAATTCTGATTATTCACGATGAGCTTGATCTCCCACCTGGTGTTGCCAAAATTAAACAAGGGGGCGGACACGGTGGACATAACGGTTTGCGTGATAGCATTGCTCAGTTGGGTAATAATAAAAATTTCTACCGTCTGCGTGTAGGAATTGGACACCCTGGTGATAAAAATCTGGTTTCTGCCTATGTGCTAGGCAAACCTTCGCCAAGCGATTGGCAACTGATTGACAAAGCCTTAGATGAAGCCGCTGCGTGCGTGGAAATTCTCATCAAAGAAGGCATTACAAAAGCAACAAATCGACTCAATAGCTTTAAAGCGTAAATAAACCATCAGAAGGAAAAAATGATGAAAAAATCAATAGGTATTATCCTTTTTGCAATCATTCTTAGCGGATGTTCTGCTAGAGCCGTACTAGTTCATAAAAAAGTAAACTACGATCCAACACAAGAAGCTCGGGTTCGTGTTTATAATTCCAATGGCAACTCGACAACAAAAGTAAGAAATGAAACAAGTTGTCAAGACTTGGCTCAAGATCCAAGAAAAAAACGGAGCCGAAATCCATTTAGCCGTGAAAATATGTATATTGGTCTACCTAAACGAACACTTAGCAATGTAACCATTGGCATTCCTGCGACGGAAAGAAGTGTTTCTGCCCTAAAAAGGGATAGCTATACAGATACAGATTCATTCAGAGAACAAGTCATTACCGCCAATAAACCTGTTACTATACAAGCAGGTTTTCACTTTACTAATGAAGGAATGAATAGCACTCAGTCTATGAGTTGTAGAATAATTGGTGAATTTATTCCTAAAGCAGGCAAAGATTATGAAGTTGGATTTAGTCATTCCAATGAAGGATGCAGACTATTTATTTATGAATTAGCGTCATTAAAGGTAGCAAGAGAAGATGGCGTGCAAGCGGAAAGAGCTAATGAGATTAAATACCAACGTTGCACACTTAATTAATTAAAAAATATAGGAAAACATTATGGGATTCAAATGTGGTATCGTGGGCTTACCAAACGTGGGTAAATCCACCCTTTTTAACGCATTAACAAAAGCTGGTATTGAAGCGGCGAATTATCCGTTTTGTACCATTGAACCAAACACGGGCGTTGTGCCAATGCCTGATCCGCGTTTGGACGCATTAGCGGAAATCGTTAAACCTGAACGTGTATTGCCTACCACAATGGAATTTGTGGATATTGCAGGCCTTGTGGCTGGCGCAAGTAAAGGCGAAGGCTTGGGCAACAAATTCCTTGCGAATATTCGTGAAACGGACGCTATCGGCCACGTTGTGCGTTGTTTCGAAAATGATGACATCGTTCACGTTGCAGGGAAAATCGATCCTGCTGAAGACATCGATACCATCAACACCGAGCTTGCACTGGCTGATTTAGACAGTTGTGAGCGTGCTATTCAACGCTTACAAAAACGCGCTAAAAGTGGCGATAAAGAAGCCAAATTTGAATTAAGCGTAATGGAAAAAATTCTGCCTGTGTTAGAAAATGCAGGAATGATTCGCTCAGTAGATTTAGACAAAGACGAATTACACGCCATTAAAAGCTATAACTTCTTAACCTTAAAACCGACAATGTATATCGCTAACGTAAACGAAGACGGTTTTGAAAATAACCCTTATTTGGATCGCGTGCGTGAAATTGCAGAAAAAGAAGGCGCAGTGGTTGTGCCTGTGTGTGCCGCCATTGAATCGGAAATCGCTGAGCTTGACGATGAAGAAAAAGTGGAGTTTTTGCAAGATCTTGGCATTGAAGAACCAGGTTTAAACCGCGTAATCCGCGCAGGTTATGCCTTATTAAATCTTCAAACCTACTTCACTGCTGGTGTAAAAGAAGTGCGTGCGTGGACAGTTTCCGTAGGCGCAACCGCACCAAAAGCCGCTGCTGTCATTCACACGGATTTTGAAAAAGGCTTTATCCGCGCTGAAGTGATTTCTTATGATGATTTTATTCAATACAAAGGCGAAAACGGCGCAAAAGAAGCGGGTAAATGGCGTTTAGAAGGAAAAGATTATATCGTGCAAGATGGCGATGTCATGCACTTCCGTTTTAATGTGTAATTTTCTGCTAAATAACGCTTTTTAATCGAAAAAATAATGAAAAATCTCACCGCACTTTTTAAAATGTAGTGAGATTTTTTTCGTCCCCTGAATAATCCCCTTATACAACTTATAGATTTTTTATTCTCTGGCGTTAGGTCATTTATTTCACTCCAGTTAGCTGCCCTTTACATTATCTTGCCCCCTTACTCGCCCAATGAACAAACTGATACAACGGCTTAAAGCTTAATTTATATAAAAGATAGAAAAACAAAGTACGGTGCGATTTTACTAAGTTTTAGCTATGCAAAAGCAAACGATTGCTTAAAATCCATTTTCAAGTATAATGCGCGCTATTTTTTATTACTCAGGAAAGCTTATGAACAACAACCTACTCTATTCCGTTGAAGACAAACCGCCTTTCGGGTTAAGTCTATTATTAGCCGCTCAGCATTTGCTTGCCGCCTTAGGGGGGATTATTGCTGTGCCGTTGGTGATCGGGAATGTATTAAAATTACCCACCGAAGACACCATCACCTTAGTAAATGCCGCGCTACTTATTTCAGGTGTGGTAACCATTATTCAATGCCGTGGTTTAGGCCCAATCGGTATCCGCTTGCCAAGCGTAATGGGAACCAGTTTCACCTTTGTGGCCGCTGCTCTTGCCATTGGCTTTAGTGAAGATGGCGTTGCGGGGATTTTAGGGGCTTCGCTGGTGGGATCGTTGGTGATGATCATCGGTAGTTTCTTTATGCCTTATATCCGTAAATTATTCCCGCCTGTGGTAACAGGAACCGTGGTGATGATGATCGGCCTTAGCCTTATTCCTGTGGCAGTGGACTGGTTCGCAGGTGGACAACGCAACGATCCGAATTATGCCACGCCAGAAAACCTGATGATGGCAAGTTTCGTATTAGTCATCGTGGTGATTTTAGTACAATGGGGTAAAGGCATTTTTTCCGCCGCAGCCATTGTGATTGGAATGATGACAGGCTATGTGGTGGCACTCGCCCTAGGTTGGGTGAATTTTGATGGGGTGAAACAAGCGCAAATTTTCGCCGTGCCACAACCGCTGCACTTTGGTTTATCTTTCCCTATTGCGGGAATTATTGGTATGTCCATCGCCTATTTGGTAACCATTGTGGAATCAAGCGGTAACTTCTTAGCCTTGGGGAACGCCACGAAAACGGAAATAACAGGGAAACATTTACGCGGCGGCGTGTTGTGTGATGGCTTAGGTTCAGCCCTTGCGGCGATTATGTCCACCACGCCATTTTCTTCTTTCTCACAAAATATCGGTGTAATTTCTCTCACTGGCGTGGCAAGCCGCTATGTTGTTGCCTTAACTGGGGCATTATTGGTGTTAGCAGGCTTATTCCCAGTATTTGGTGCGTTAATCGTATCAATTCCACTACCAGTGCTTGGCGGCGCAGGGCTGATAATGTTCGCAATGATTATTGCCGCAGGAATCCAAATGCTCGATAGCATTGAACGTAGCAAACGTAACGGCTTAATCATCGCCATTTCCATTGGTTGTGGCTTAGCCGTAACCACTCGTCCAGAATTGCTCGAAAAACTACCGCACTTTTTCAAAGAGGTGCTCGGTTCAGGCATTACTGTGGGATCCTTATTAGCGTTGATTTTGAACTTAGTGCTGCCACAAGATAAAAAACCAAAAGAGAATGCTTAAAGGTTCATTTTATGAATAAAAAAATTGCCCCTAGTTATCAACGCTAGGGGCAATTTTTATCGATTAATCTGCTTTTTTACTTGGCAACAATAAGCCCTTTAAATTCGATAACACTTCTTTTTGAATATGCTTTAAGCGTGGGCGTTCTTCTTGCTTAAAGGCAAGCGGACGGCAGAATTCCATTGCTTTAATGCCAAGCCTTGCGGTAAGCAGCCCCACGCCGACACCTTGGGCAATGCGGGCGGAAAATTTCGCCGTAACATCTTGTGAAAGCCAATCCATTCCAATATCTTGGATCACTTCTGTTGCTCCGGCAAACGCCATATTTAATAGCACCATTCGCAATAAACGCAGGCGGCTGAAATAGCCCAGCTCAATATGATAAAGTTTGGCTAACTGATTGATTAGGCGAATATTTCGCCACGCAATAAAAAACACATCGACCACCTCCAAAGGGCTAACTGCAACAATGGCCGCAGCTTCGATGGCATTTTTGCTAATTAATTTTTGGGCTTGTTTATCAATGGGTTTTAGCACCGTTTGGCTGAATAAATAGGCGGTTTCACTGGCGGAATGCCCTTCATTAGCCTGTTTTTGCCACTGGATAAATTCTGGCGATTGTGGCGAAATATCCATTGCTTTCACAATATCT
This sequence comes from Avibacterium gallinarum, assembly GCF_002921135.1. GTDB lineage: Bacteria > Pseudomonadota > Gammaproteobacteria > Enterobacterales > Pasteurellaceae > Avibacterium > Avibacterium gallinarum. Next base: position 61,862 of record NZ_PQVJ01000011.1, read on the forward strand.
TGACAGAGCTGTTGGACTTTTTCACTTTCTTGTGGGGAAAAATCTTGCTGAAAATCCACCGCACTTTGCTGGCGTACAGATTGGCGGTTAAGCAAGGTTTGGCTTTGCTCTTGCAAGATCATTCGTTTTTTTAACTTCACCAGCTTACGCCATTCGCTGACGATGGCACTGATTCCCAATGCCACCAAGGAACAACTTGCCACGGCAAAAGAGAAATAAATCCATTGGTGATTTTGCCAGCTATCAATCAACCATTGCACCGACTGCGCAATCACAGCACCGCCAAAAAAGAGCGCAGAACCTGCCAGCCATTTTTTCCACCAACGGGGTTTCGGCTGTATCGCTTGCTCAAGCTGTGGCGCGAGATCGCCCAGTTCATCTTCCACTTCCGCTTCAATAATTAAATTCTCTTGCGAAAAAGTTTGTTTCGGCGCAAAGGCTTGTTGTTCTTGATCTTCAAGTGCGGTGTGAAAAATTTGTTTTTTCATTGCTTATCTCCGTTACGATCAATGCGGTGCGATCAATCCAGTTTATCCGCGAGCAAAAATTGCAGTACGGCGTCCATTCGTAAATGGGGAATAGGGTTGCCTTGTTCAAGGGGCTGGGGTTCAAATTGATCAAATTCAAAATGTTGAGTTTGCCAAAATTGTGCATTTGGTAAGCGGTTTGGCACTTCCCCAGGGTAAAGGGTGATTTTTTGCTGATCTTTTTGTCGAACACCTTGGATCGCAGGATAAAACTTGCCATTTTGATTTACCGTAACCTGTTGCGTGGCGCGAATGGCAGCAATGGCGCTGTATGCGGTTTCAATGCCTTCGTATTCCACATAACGGCCGCCTTCTTGTACGAGCTGGCGTAACAAGCTAACCAAATTATGGCGTTGATCTTTGGTAATGTGATCCGCTTTAGTGGCAAGGAACATTAATTTATCAATTTTTGGTGAAAACAAACGGTTAAGCAAGGTGCGTTTGCCATAATGAAAGCTCTTAAACAATGCTTGCAAACCTTCTTGCATATCTAAAAAAGCACGTTGGCTATGATTAAGCGGGGTAAGACAATCTGCCAAGATCACTTGACGATCAAAGGTGGAAAAATAATCTCGATAAAAACCTTTGACGATATGTTGGCAATAATAATCGTAACGCTTTGTTAAAAAAGCAAAATAGCTATTGCTATCGGCTTTTTTCAAGGCTTGCCATTGTTCCGCATTAAGATGAACCAAGGGAAAAAACTGCACCGCAGGCGAGCCTTCCAGCTCGCCCATTAACACAAAACGCCCCGGTTGAATAAAGTGCAAGCCCTGCGCTTTACAAGCAAGTAAGTATTCCGTGTAATCCTTTGCCAGTTGCGCTAGCACTTCTTCATCGGCTTTCGCAAATAAGTCGATTTTCTCGAGTTTTTCGCACCATTTTTGTGCTAACTCAAGGCGTTGCCCCTGCATAAGCTGACGCTGTTGTTCGCTCCATTGTTGAAAATCTAATTCGAGCAAGGGTAAATCTAATAGCCATTCCCCCGGATAATCAAAAATATCGAGATAAAGGGTGCTAGTTTCTTTTAAATGACGCCATAAGCCACGCTGTTGGTAACGAATGGCCAAGCGCGTTTCACTCACGCCACGGGTGAAATCAGGCCAGTGCGGTGGCTCGTCTGTTAAACATTTCAAATTATTTTCATATTCAAAACGGGGAATGTGCATTGTGCGCTGTTCAATGCGTTTTACGGCTAAAATCCGTTTATCGCGCGCCGCATCAAATAAGGGTAAATGGGCATTATCCACCGCATTAATATGCAAAAGTTGGTTCACAAGGCTGGTAATAAAGGCCGTTTTGCCGCTACGACTTAGCCCTGTTACGGCTAAACGTAACGTGCGGTCAAACCCACGGTCAATTAGGTTATCCAGTTCTTTTTGAATATAATCAAACATTTTATTTCTAAATTTCGCTAATATACTTTAAAATTTCGTCATAATTTATCACAAATATGCCTGTTATGTTTATAAGAAAAATCGTTGTTTCTGCTATTTTGCTGAGTACAAGCCTAATCAGTTTGCCAAGTTTTAGCGCCCCTAAAGTGCCAAAAATTCTCACGCAAAATGGATTAATTTATTGCACGCAGGCAAACGGTTTATCCTTCAATCCGCAAACGAGCGATGCGGGAACCAGTATGAATGTGGTAACCGAGCAGATTTACAATAAATTATTTGAAATCAAAAATAACAGCGCAACCGTTGAGCCAGTGCTGGCACAGAGTTATAGCCTGTCCGCAGACGGCAAAACCATCACCATTAATTTACGCAAAGGCATTAAATTTCATCAAACAGATTGGTTTACCCCAACGCGTAATTTTAATGCGGAAGATGTGGTGTTTTCGCTCAATCGCGTGCTAGGACATAACACGGATTTGCCTACTTTAGAAACCCTAGTGGACTACAAAAATCCGCAATACCGTATTTTCCACGAGCAAGCGCGCAAAGTGCGTTTTCCTTATTTTGAAAGCATTAAATTGAGCGAAAAAATTGAGTCTGTGGTTGCCACTTCGCCCTATCAAGTGCGAATCCAGCTTTTTCAGCCTGATGCGTCCATTCTTTCTCACCTTGCCAGTCAATACGCCATTATTTTCTCGCAAGAATATGCTTTGCAGCTTAACGCTGACGACAACCTTTCTCAGCTAGACACCTTGCCGGTGGGAACAGGCCCTTATAAAGTGCAAAATTTCGTGCGAAATCAATATGTTCGCTTAGCAAGGAATGAAGATTATTGGCGTAAAAAAGGGAAAATTGAGCATATTATTATTGATCTTTCCACAGACAGAACGGGGCGTTTGATTAAATTCTTAAATGGCGAATGTCAGATCACCTCTAGCCCTGATGTGAGCCAACTGGGGATTTTAAAACAGTTTGATGAGCGCTATTATTTGAAGTCCACGGAAGGAATGAATTTATCCTATTTGGCCTTTAATTTCCTGAAACCTACGATGAAAGATCTGGATTTGCGCCGTGCCATCTCACAAGGTATTGATCGGGAACGCATTATTCATCGGATTTATCATAATACGGCAAGTGTAGCGAATAATATTATTCCTAATATTTCTTGGGCGGCAACGGTAAACACGCCTGATTTTGCCTATGACTACAACCCAAAAGCCGCCAAGGCCTTTTTACAAGATAAACAGCTCAAGCTCACAATGTGGGTGCTAAACGAAGAGCAGGTGTATAACCCTTCGCCAATTAAAATGGCAGAATTAATCAAATGGGATTTGGCGCAAGTGGGCGTGGAATTAGCCATTCGCCCTATAACTCGCACTTATTTAATTGAGCAGCTGCGAAATGGCTCGGAAGATTACGATTTGATTCTCACTGGTTGGCTTGCGGGGAATTTAGATCCCGATAGCTTTATGCGCCCGATTTTAAGCTGCGGCACGGTCAATGACATCACAAATCTTTCCAACTGGTGCTATGCGCCTTTTGAAGATGCAATGAACCGTGCTTTAAATACCACACATTTACGTTCGCGCGCCAATTATTATAATATTGCGCAAGAAATTATTTTGTCAGAATTACCCATCATTCCTGTGGCGAATGTAAAACGAATGTTAATTGCTAATTCACGGGTGAAAGGCTTGGAGCTTGCGCCTTTTGGCAGCATTAACTTTACGACGCTATCCTATCAACAAGGAGAGAAAAAATGATTTTGTCGTTTTTCAGACATCTTATCTTGTTGGTGATCACCTTAGTGATTCTTTCTATCATTAGCTATGCGGTGCTAATGCGCGATCCACTCAATGAAGTGCTGGCAACACCGCATTTTTATTCGGGCTATTTTTTCTATGTGCAAAATTTACTCAATGGGGATTTGGGGATTAGCTATAACGGCGGTGATTCCTTAAGTGATTTGGTTCTCACCGTGCTCCCCCCTACCCTTGAACTTTGCTTTACCGCCATTTTACTGGCGTTGCTCTTTGGCATTCCTTTAGGGCTAATTGGGGCAATTTATCGTAAAAAATTCTTCGGAAAAATCATCCGCACTTTGTCTGTCATAGGGCTTTCTCTGCCCGTGTTTTGGCTTGCGCCTCTGTTGCTTTATGCGGCCGCTATTTATGGCTGGGAGATTGCTGCCATTGGGCAATATAATTTGCTTTATGAAATTCAGCCCATCACGGGATTTCCCATTATTGACGTTTGGTTTATTGATGAGCCCTATCGCATTAAGGTGATCCAAAATGTGCTGCAACACCTGATTTTACCGACCTTAGTGCTAACCATTTGGCCAACAATGGAAATTATTCGTATCGTACAAGAGCGTGCCGCCTATTTGTTTGAGCAGCCTTACATCAAAATTTCAATGACAAGAGGCTGGTCAATGTGCAAGATTTTGCGTACGCATATTTTACGCAACACCCTACCATTATTAGTGCCACAAATGACGCGATTATTCACCCTTGTGATTGCACAATGTATGTTGGTTGAAGGCACCTTTGGTTGGTCTGGCATTGGGCATTGGCTGATTAATGCCGTTGCCCAGCAAGATTACAACAGTATTTCCGCAGGCATTATCGTGATTGGATTATGTATTATTGTGGTGAATTTATTGGTAGAAACGCTCACCTTTGTGTTAGATCCGTTAAATAAGAAAGGTTGGTATGCAAGATAAAGATCCGGCAGAATTTCGCCACACAGCAACATTAACCACCATTTGGAAATTATTCCGCCAAGATAAAGTGGCACTTGCCAGTTTTTATCTATTTTTGCTGTTTATTTTGACCGCACTTTTTAGCGGATTCATTGCCCCTTATCCCGCTGAAACGCAGTTTATCGGTTTTGAGCTAATGCCCCCCTCTTGGGTAAATGGCGGAAAAATCGCCTACTTCTTCGGCACAGACGACATTGGACGTGATGTGCTAAGCCGCTTAATTACAGGAACAACCTACACCTTGGGTTCTGCCTTAATCGTGGTGATTTTCACCGCTATTTTAGGCGGCATTATGGGCGTTTGGGCTGGAATGTCGCAAGGGATTAAATCGCGTGTACTTGGGCATTTTCTTGATGCTTTCCTTTCTACCCCCATTTTGTTGATTGCCATTATTATTGCCACCTTAATGCAGCCTAGCCTGATTAACGCAATGCTTGCCATTACCTTGGCATTATTACCACATTTTATTCACGAGATTTACCAAGCCATTCAAAAAGAGCTGAAAAAAGAATACATTTTAATGCTCCGCCTTGAAGGGGCATCAAATTGGATTTTATTAAAAGACGCCATTTTCCCCAATATTTGGGTGAAATATATCCAAGAAATCACCCGCGCTTTTACCATCGCCATTTTGGATATTAGTGCATTAAGTTTTATTTCTCTCGGTGCGCAAAGCCCAATGCCAGAATGGGGCGTGATGATTAAGGATTCTCTCGAATTGATTTACCTTGCACCTTGGACGGTAATCCTACCAGGGCTTGCCATTATGGCGGTGATCTTAGTTGCGCTATTACTCGGCAACGGCATTAATAAAGCCATTGAAAAATATTATGAATAGGGATTCCTATGGCACTACTTGATATTCGTAATCTTTGCATAGAAATAAAAACGCCAAATGGTCGAGTAAAAATCATCGATAACGTCAATCTCACCTTGAATGAAGGGGAAATTTGCGGTTTAGTCGGGGAATCGGGTTCAGGAAAAAGTCTGATTGCAAAAGTGATTTGTAACACCATTAAGGATTCGTGGGTTGTTACCGCTGATCGCTTTCGGTTTAATGATGTGGAACTGCTCAAACTTAGCCCACATAAAAGGCGGAAATTGGTGGGCAAAGAAATTTCAATGATCTTCCAAGAGCCGCTGACGAATTTAGATCCCAGCAGCAAAATTGGTAAACAGTTGATCCAAAATATTCCCTCTTGGACATTCAAAGGCCGCTGGTGGCAATGGTTTGGCTGGAAAAAACGCCGCGCCATTGAATTATTGCACCGTGTGGGGATTAAAGATCATAAAGACATAATGAACAGCTACCCCGATGAAATCACCGAAGGGGAAGGGCAAAAAGTGATGATCGCCGCTGCCGTTGCCAATCAGCCACGCTTATTAATTGCTGATGAGCCGACCAATGCGTTGGAATCCATCACTAAGGTGCAAATTTTCCGCCTGCTGTTGAGTATGAATCAAAACCAAGGCACATCTATCTTGCTAGCCAGCAATGATATTAATAGTATCCGTGAATGGTGCGACAGTTTCAGCGTGCTTTATTGTGGGCAAAATGCGGAATCTGGGCCGAAAGAAAGTGTACTCAGCACACCACATCACCCTTACACCAATGCGCTGCTGCATTCTATTCCTGATTTTAAACAGCCGTTGCCACTCAAAAGCCGTTTAGGTACATTGCGTGGAAGTGTTCCCCTGTTGGATCAGCTGCCTATTGGCTGTCGCCTTGGCCCACGTTGTCCATTTGCGCAGAAAAAATGTATTAATAAACCGCCAACAAGACGCATAAAACATCACGAATTTGCCTGCCATTTTCCACTGAATTTACGTGAAAATCAGCGAAAAGAAAGAGAAGATGTCGCAACACCACTTATCATTAATACGGATGAAAATAACGAAGAATAGGAAAAGCGAATGAGTGCCTTATTAGAAATTGAAAATTTATCCAAATCCTTTGATGATAATGTCGGCATTTTTTCATCTAGCCAGTTCGTTGCTGTGGAAAATGTCAGCTTCCAGTTAGAGCGTAAAAAAACTTTAGCAATTATTGGTAAAAATGGTTCGGGGAAATCCACTTTAGTAAAAATGATCGTGGGGATTATCGCACCAAGTGCGGGGGAAATTTTGTTTAAAAATAATCCTTTACAGTTTGGCGATTATCACTACCGTTCGCAGCATATTCGAATGGTTTTCCAAGATCCGAACAGTTCTTTCAATCCAAAACTCAATGTCGGGCAAATTTTGGATACCCCACTACGCCTTGCCACCGATTTAACTGAAAGAGAGCGTGATGAAAAAATCTTTTCTACACTTAAGCTAGTTGGACTTTATCCCGATCACGCTAGCATAAAAATCAACACGATGTCCGTAAGCCAAAAACAACGTGTTGCCCTTGCTCGTGCTTTAATCCTTGAGCCTGAAATCATCATCACCGATGATGCCCTTGGCTCACTCGATGCCACGGTGAAAACCCAGCTAATGAATTTAATGCTCGAAATCCAAGAAAAACTAGGTATTTCTTATATTTATGTGGGGCAACATTTGGGCATTATTAAGCATATTTCTGATGATGTGTTGGTGATGGACGAAGGCAAAATGATCGAATACGGCACAACCCGTGATGTCTTCACTCATCCACAAAATGATATTACCAAACGTTTAGTTGAAAGCCATTTTGGCCGACTACTAACCGATGAATCTTGGCGAATCAGATAACCCTTATAAAATAAAGTGCGGTGTTTTTTTTGCAAAGTTTTTGTAATTAAAGAACTATTTATTACCTCATTTTATCTCCCAATAAAAAACAGGCTGGATACCCTATCCAGCCTGTTTCGCACGATACTAAAAAATTACGCAGGATAAACCGGCAAGCGCTTACAAATATCTAGCACTTTCGCTTTTGTTGCTGCGATAACTTCTGCTTCGTTTTCTTTACCCACGGCATCAAGCACATCGCACATCCAGCCTGCTAGCTCTTTCACTTCCGCTTCTTTAAAACCACGGCGAGTCACAGAAGGTGTGCCTACACGAATCCCTGAAGTGATAAACGGTTTTTGTGGATCATTTGGTACGGCATTTTTGTTTACCGTAATGTTCGCTTTGCCTAATGCGGCATCGGCGGCTTTTCCTGTTAAACCGTGGCTCACTAAATCCACTAAGAATAAATGGTTTTCTGTGCCGTTAGACACCACGTTATAACCACGCTGTTTAAACACTTCCACCATCGCTTTTGCGTTTTTCACCACTTGTTGCTGATAAGCTTTAAACTCTGGCTCGAGGGCTTCTTTAAAACATACTGCTTTGGCTGCAATAACGTGAACCAATGGACCACCTTGACCAGCTGGGAAAACAGCGCTGTTTAATTTTTTGTAAAGCTCTTCATCACCGCCTTTTGCTAAAATCAAGCCACCACGCGGGCCGCCCAATGTTTTGTGTGTTGTGGTTGTTACAACGTGCGCGTGCGGTAATGGGTTTGGATAAACACCTGCAGCGATTAAGCCTGCAACGTGCGCCATATCCACGAATAAATAAGCGCCCACTTCGTCAGCAATCTCACGCATTTTCGCCCAATCAACTACTTGAGAATAGGCAGAAAAGCCTCCCACGATCATTTTTGGCTTAACGCGTAACGCTTGTTCACGCAATGCGTCATAATCAATTACGCCTTCATCGGTGATGCCATATTGTTCTGCGTGATAAATTTTGCCTGAAAAGCTCACTGATGCCCCGTGAGTTAAGTGTCCGCCGTGTGCCAAGCTCATACCTAAAATAGTATCACCCGGATTTAACAATGCCATATATACTGCCGCATTAGCTTGCGAACCAGAATGCGGTTGCACATTGGCATAATCTGCATCAAATAATTCTTTCGCACGGTCAATCGCAAGTTGTTCAACAATGTCTGCATATTCACAACCGCCGTAATAGCGTTTGCCGGGGTAACCTTCCGCATATTTATTGGTAAATTGAGAACCTTGCGCTTCCATTACGCGTGGGCTGGCATAGTTTTCTGATGCGATTAATTCAATATGTTCTTCTTGACGGCGATTTTCATCTTGGATCGCCTGCCATAATACGGGATCGTAATCAGCGATGTTCATACTTCTTTTTAACATTGTGTTTGTCCTCTTTGTTTCAAAATATAGGGGATAGTTTACCCTGTTCTGTTACACTTTTTAATGAAAATTTAATTGTTAATTTCTCATCATCTTAATGAATTTTTTTCATCTATGACGATGACTTCTCACGCGCAATAGCTCTCCAGCCAATATCACGGCGGAAGAAACGTCCTTGCCATTGAATCTGTTCGGCGAGTTTTAAGGCTTTCTGTTGAGCATCAAGCACGGAATCACCTAATGCGGTGGCACAAAGAACGCGGCCGCCGTTGGTCACTAATTTGCCGTTTTCTTCACTCACGCCAGCAAGGAAAACTTTTTCATCTGCCTGCTCAGTAGTTGGTAACCCTTGGATTTCATCACCTTTGCGATAATCCGCAGGATAGCCTTCTGCAGCAAGCACAATACCTAACGCAGCTTGTTTTTTCCATTGCGATTTAACTTGATCTAGTTTCCCTTCACAGGCTTTTAAGCAAAGTTCCACCAAATCAGAATCCATTCGCATCATAATAGGCTGCGTTTCAGGATCACCAAAACGGCAGTTAAATTCAATCACTTTTGGCTGACCATTTTTATCGATCATTAGCCCTGCATATAAAAAGCCTTTATATACATTGCCTTCGGCCGCCATTCCTTGCACGGTTGGATAAATAATTTGCTCCATCACACGCTGATGAATTTCAGGGGTAACCACAGGGGCTGGCGAATAAGCGCCCATTCCGCCCGTATTTAAGCCTTTGTCGCCCTCCCCCACACGCTTGTGATCTTGGCTGGTTGCCATTGGCTCAACATTTTTGCCGTCCACCATCACGATAAAACTGGCTTCTTCGCCATCTAAAAACTCTTCAATCACCACGCGTGAACCTGCATCACCAAAGGCGTTGCCTGAAAGCATATCTTTAATGGCTTCTTCTGCTTCCGCTAACGTCATTGCCACAATCACACCTTTACCTGCCGCTAAGCCGTCTGCTTTAATCACAATCGGTGCGCCTTTTTGGCGAACATAAGCAAGGGCTTGTTCCACGTCTGTGAAGTTTTGATATTCTGCCGTTGGAATTTGATGACGTGCTAAGAAATCTTTGGTAAATGCTTTTGAGCCTTCCAGCTGTGCAGCGGCTTGGCTTGGGCCAAAAATGGTTAAACCTGCTTTTTCAAAAGCATCGACAACGCCTGCTACCAACGGGGCTTCTGGCCCAACAATGGTTAAGCCCACTTGATTTTCTTGGGCAAATTTCACTAATGCTGGAATATCTGTCGCAGAAATTGCCACATTTTCCACCGCACTTTTGCCGAAGCCCTTTTCTCTCGCAGTGCCTGCGTTGCCTGGGGCAACAAACACTTTACTGGCTAAAGGGGATTGTGCAGCTTTCCACGCAAGGGCGTGTTCACGCCCACCATTTCCAATAATTAAAATATTCATTTTTTCTACCCCACTTTTAATTAATGACGGAAATGACGCATTCCCGTTAGCACCATCACCATATTGTGTTCATCTGCGGCATCAATCACTTCTTGATCACGCATTGAACCGCCTGGGTGAATCACACATTCAATGCCGACTTTAGCAGCGGCATCAATGCCATCACGGAATGGGAAGAACGCATCGGACGCCATTACGCAACCTTTCACTTCCAAGCCTTCATCTTGTGCTTTAATGCCCGCAATTTTGGCGGAATAAACACGGCTCATTTGTCCTGCGCCAATGCCGATGGTTTGATTATCTTTGGCATACACAATGGCATTCGATTTCACAAATTTCGCCACTTTCCAGCAAAATAGTAAATCTTGCAGTTCTTTTTCTGTTGGCTTACGTTTGCTCACCACTTGTAAATCAGCAAGATCGACCATTCCTAAATCGCTATCTTGCACTAATAATCCGCCATTAACTCGTTTAAAATCTAAGCGTTGCTGTGGCTCGCTATGCCATTCACCACATTCTAAAACACGCACATTTTTCTTCGCTTTCAATACCGCTTTCGCCCCTTCTTGCACCACTGGAGCAATAATCACTTCAACAAATTGACGATCAACAATGGCTTGTGCGGTGGCTTCGTCTAAAGGACGGTTAAAGGCAATAATGCCGCCGAAAGCAGAAGTTGGATCGGTTTGATAGGCGCGGTTGTAGGCGTCTAAAATATCCTCGCCTAAAGCAACACCGCAAGGGTTTGCGTGTTTCACGATCACACAAGCAGGTTCATTAAAACTTTTCACACATTCCAGTGCGGCGTCCGTATCGGCAATATTGTTATAAGAAAGGGCTTTGCCTTGTAGCTGTTTTGCGGTGGATACGCTGGCTTCTTTTTGTTCTTTTTCCACATAAAATGCGGCATTTTGATGACCATTTTCCCCATAACGCATTGTTTGTTTGCGGATAAAATTCAAATTCAAAGTGCGTGGGAATTGGCCGCACAGGGCATTTTGCTCTTCTTCATCTGCAGCAAAATAAGGTTTCACCAACTTACCAAAATAGTTGGCGATCATCGCATCATATTGTGCGGTATGCTCGAAGGCTTTGATAGCTAAATCAAAACGTGTTTCTAAGGTTAAGCTATTTTGATTTTGATCCATTTCTGCCAAAATCGCAGAAAAATCCTGATTATTCACCACAATCGCCACATCTTTATGATTTTTCGCTGCAGATCGCACCATTGTTGGGCCGCCAATATCAATATTTTCTACTGCATCTTCAAGGGTGCAATCTGGTTTTGCCACGGTTTGTGCAAAAGGATAAAGATTCACCACCACCATATCAATAGGAGCAATCTGGTGCTGCGCCATTACTTCATCATCAACCCCACGGCGTCCTAAAATACCGCCGTGAACTTTCGGGTGCAGGGTTTTCACTCGCCCGTCCATCATTTCTGGAAAGCCTGTGTAATCGGATACTTCGATAACGGGCAAACCTTTTTCCATTAATAATTTTGCCGTGCCACCAGTGGAAAGCAGTTTCACTCCACGTTGTACTAAGCCTTGAGCAAATTCCACAATACCAGTTTTGTCTGAAACGCTAAGTAAAGCCTGACGAATTGGGCGATTTGGTTGCATTGAGATTTCCTTTAATTTAATGAAATGAAAAAACGCCCGCATTATAACGCAATCGTTTGCTTTTATGTAGCACGAAATCAAATTTCTTAACAAAAAACCAACAATTCAAGATTTCCATAGGCAAGGCGTGCCAAAAATGCGGTGCATTTTTGACTTATTTTTCTTAAAATACAAAAAAACCCGCTAATGCGGGTTAAAATCAACAACTCTAAAAAAGACAAATTAGTTTTATTAGCTCTTCTTACAAACTTTGTTATCTAATGCAAATGCCCCTGCACCTAAGAAAACAAAGTTTAAGAAAACTAAAGAATATAATGCAGCAAGCTCGCCTTTATTAACGATTGGCAATAACACGTTATCCAAAGATGCGTGAATTTGGAAATATGCCACAGCCATCATACCAGAAAGAATGAATGCCACCGGGCGGGTAAATAACCCTAAAATCAATAATGCGCCACCAACGATTTCTAACACACCGCCGATGCCCATCATTGAAAAGAGTTCCACTGCACCGTTGCCACCCGTCATTGAAACTGGGTATTCAAAGAATTTTTAAGTGCCGTGTAATAAAAACATATAGCCTGCAATAATGCGTAATAATCCGAGTGCGTAAGGGCTAATTTTATTTAATGAATTCATAATGTTTCCTTTAAAAATAATCTTACTCCAGTAGGAGCGAAAGAGCGCGTATCATAACGGAATTGCATTATCGATACAATTCATAATAATGAAAATCACTTTTTCTTATTTGTTAATAATGAAACAATTATTCATATATAATCGATCAAAGTATTTTATTAAACCAATCCCATCATTTCAAAAAACGCCCGATAGGCCGCCACTTTTTTGTCAAAGGCAAGTGGATAAGCCCTTGAAGTGGACGGCAGACGATATAAATTGAGCGAAAAATCGGGATAAGGGTAAGAGATAAAGCTGTTGGTTTTCGGTGCTTTGACCTTTTCAGGCAATAGAGAAAGCAAAATCTCAGTGGCTTTGCCCCCTGTGGTGAAAATCCAGTGGCATTGCGGCACTTGGGGCAGCTCTTCGCTAAGATTTACGCTTTCCACCACTTTCAAAAATTTATCTGAAGCATTATCTTGCTCCCGAATGGCTTTGCGCACCGTTGGACATAATGCAATGCCCTTTTGCCATAAAAAATCCTTAATTCGTGCGGGATCAAAGCGTTTTTCATTTGGCACTTGAAAATAATCTGCACGCCCGAAAAACACTTCGCCATACACACGCCACATATCATTTTGAAAATTGGGATAATGAAATTCCATACAGCGTTTTTCCGCCTTAGGGGGAAAACTTCCCATCATCATCACTGTGGCGTGCGGTGGCAATATCGCAGGAAATGGGTGGGTTTCGATTTGCTTGCTCATCTATTTCGCCACCTTTAATTGTTGATACAAATAGTGACGATAGCCTGCCAATAATTGCTCATCTTGGCAATCTTGCAATTTTCCACCGCTCAGTTTGCGCATTGCAATATTGGCTTGCATAAATTCATCAGCTGGCAATCCAGCAATTTCTAAAATCAAACCGCCAGCCTGCGCTAAATCAAGGAAATCCTGTTGTTGCTCAAAGTCAGTTTGCATATTACTACGCACCACAAATTGAGTAATGTAATCTGGATTTGGATAATCAAATTGATAAGCTGGCTGCGCACCACTAATAGAAATTTGGTGATCCCCAAAATAAGCCAGCACATAAGGTTTATGACGATTTTGCATATAGCGATTGAAATCTTCGATAACATCATTGAGCTTCACAATTCGCTGGATATAATCGTTTAACTCGCCCGTTCCTTTAGCAGTAAACCCTTGATTTTGCAAATTAAATACATTCCCAACATCATGATAAGGCCCGTGCTCACGCATTGTAAGAACATAAACAAATAAAGGCTGATTCACCTTTTCAAGTGCAGGAATACCTTCTTTTTGCAAAATTTTCTGCACATATTGGCTCATTTCATCACTGCCAATCGTCCATAAATTTTTGCTTAATGGTGCGGGATAGCCTAACTCTTGCGGCTGTAACATTAGATCAAAACCAAGATGATCATAAGCTGGCTTGGCGTTGTAATTGCCTTTCGTGAACGGCGATAAAGCCACGCAATAATAGCCCTGTGCTTTCAGATTTTGGATAAAGCTGTATTGCAAATGCGGCACAACAGAATAAAACACGGCATTTGCCATTGCGCCAAAATCCGTTGAGGGCAGTCCAGACAGGAACGCAAACTCCGATTTCCAGGTTGCTCCACCTAAAGTATGCACACGCAAATGGCTGTTAAACTTGGTATCAGCCTGATTTTCATACATTGTAATTGGCGGAATATCGGCGCTTTCAAATACAAAGCTGTGCGGGTTTAGGGTAGATTCCTGAAGCCATACCACAATATCTGGTTTCTCAGCCTGCGCAGTCAGTGGATAATCAGCAACCTGTTGTTTTTGTTTAAGAAAATAATCCGCATCACCATCAAAAACAGGCGGTTTAAAAAACACACCTCGGCAAGACATTGGTAGGTTTAAAAATACATCTCGCCCATCATCAGGCAAGGAATCAAGCCATTGCTTAATAGCAGATTTATTTTTGCTGTAATGGCAAATGGCAAAAATCGTGAGAAAAAGCACCGCACTTGCCAAAATTCGCCATTCAATGCTTGCCACCTCTGCTGATGACCAGCCCATCACGGCATAAACTACCAATCCGATCAAGCCTGCAATGGCGAAAATCGCCGAACGATAATGCAGCAAAGTTTCCCAATTTCGCCAGTCCAGAACTAAAAAGAAATCAGACACTAAGAGCGGTTGTTTATAAAAATGTATTTTCAGACGATGAAAAAGCATCAGCACCACAAACAGCACCGCAGCAAAATTCAGCCCACGCTGCCACTGCCCCGTAAGGCTAAACATTAAACTGAAAAACAACACAAACTGTGCAATCGCAAAGAAATACGTCCAGCGATAATGCGAGTTAATCACAAAAATCACCGCAGCGAGGGTGAAAAGGGAGAGTAGGAGGTATTGCATAGTGAAATTAATGTTTTAGCCTAAATAAAAAATTATGTATAAACCGATTAATACGATCTTTTAAGTTAAAGTATTCACGTCTGATTTTCGAAAACAGAGACAGATTCTTTTCGCCTCGTTTATCCTCTCCTATAAGAGAATCAATTCCTTCAATTCGATCGATACAAGGGGGATAAATTGCAAAATTCTCAATTTTGTTTTCATAAAAGCGCGCCATCTGATCATCCACAGGAAAAATCCAAACTTTACAATAATCAAGCAATTTCCTAGCAACTTCAGGTGTTACGGCATAACCTTGGGCACAAAAATAATCTTTATAAAACTTCATTACTGAAAAATCACCAAATTTTTCTACTTCAACTCTTTCAGCATTACGATAATTTTTATGTAACCATAAAAAAGGATAACTTTCTAAAATCTCATCTAAATTACTATAAACAGATTTAAAGTTATCAAGAATACTTATATCATCCTCTAATACAATAATAGGTGTATTGTTATTTGCACATTCTTTCCACAAAGAATAATGACTAGCAAAGCATCCTAATTCGCCCAAGGAAAGAGTTCTTCCTTTTCTTTGAAAATGTTTCTTCGCATTATAATGATAAAATAAAGGATGTTCAGGATTCTCTCTTGCATTAATCGCTGTAAAAAATTGAAACTCAATACCTAAATTTTCAAATTGCTCTTTGATGAGTTTTTCTCTCTCTTTTGCTGATTCAATATGAATCACATAAATAGGTATCATTCGGTTAATCTCCAATTATTGTCAATTGTCATTGCATAAAAAATAACATTACACATATAAAAGAACATTGCATATTCTTTATTTATTAATAAAGAATCCGTTAGATTAAAGAATATTAATCCAAAAATATTTATTACTCCTAATAATGCTATAATCTTTCTATCTTCCACACTCGAATTTTTATAAACATCAATAAAGTATTTTAAGAAAGTATATATTAGCAATAATAATACAAATAACCCAATAATACCCCTATGATAAGTTTGTTCAATAAATTGGTTATGAGAATGGGTATAATCTTTAGTGTAGTTTGGAATTACGCCAGATTCTGCCTGCTCATGACGTTTGTGCAACATGCCATCTCGTCCCCATCCTAAGATAGGCTTTTCTTGAATTGCGTACCAAGCACCTTTATATAAATCAAATCTGACACCAACAGAGCTATGAGCATTAGAATCATCTACATACTGAGTAATGTTATCCAGGGCAGCTTGATATCTTTTGCTAACGCCAAACTGAGGTATAATACTTACAACTATAATAATTGAGATTAGTAACATAAAAAATGAGTAGACCACTCTTTTGAGAGACTTTTTATATTTAAAAAATAGAAAAAAAGTACAAAGGGAAAGACAATCCAGCTTCCTCTACTTCCTGTTGCAATATTTCCCAAAAGACCTATACAAGAAGAAAAAAGTAAAAATACTCCTATTTTAACTTCTTTTTTTTCTAAATAATGGAATCCTAATGCTATACAATATAATGTAACCGTCATTATAATTGCAGCAGCAGGTATAGGATTTATAATATCAGGATCAAATGCTCTATCGATTCCAAGATAAAACTTATTATATAAAGCCTGAATACCGAAGAAGAGGCAACTAACACCAAAAACAATTGTCAAAAACTTAAAGTTTGGTCTATATCTAATAAGAAGGAAAAGAATAGGAATTGACAATAATAAAAAATGATCTGCCTTAAAAGAACTTGGAATCGCATCACCATTAAGAGTAGCAACAAACAATCCAACAATATAATAAAGTAAAGAAAATTTCACATACTTCTTAGCATCATATTCATACTCTATACTTTTATAAGTATAAAAAATATAAATAAATGAAAAAAGCACCAAGATAGCAGGCGCAACATAATAAGATCTTTTTATTGATAAAAGCGCCAAAAAGAAACATAGAACCAATACATTAATGCTATATAAGAAAAAACTTTTTCTGATCATAAACACTTCCTTTAAAGAACATATCTACATATGATACACTTTTTTTTATAAAACCTCTACTGTTAAGACTATTTTGCATAATGCATAGATAGAATCTCACTCTGCTAATAGCTCCCTTACATAGTCTTCTAACTTTGACAACTCACTGCTTATTAGTTAAAATTCAATTCTCACAAGACCAATTTTTTCAATAACAAACGGACCAAAATCTGTCGCGAGAGTTCATAAATTTATGCTTGATTACATTTTATCCTTGCCACGCAGTATAAAAA
Source organism: Avibacterium gallinarum (assembly GCF_002921135.1). Taxonomy (GTDB): domain Bacteria; phylum Pseudomonadota; class Gammaproteobacteria; order Enterobacterales; family Pasteurellaceae; genus Avibacterium; species Avibacterium gallinarum. Next base: position 79,002 of record NZ_PQVJ01000011.1, read on the forward strand.
GATTTATATCAATAACTATTGATGTCTTCCTTATTATATTTTCGTACTTTTTGGCACTAGGAGTTCGCCTTGAGCTTGGTGAAGAACTCAAACTGACCCAAAATTGGTATATTATCTTATTAGTTGGATGTATTTCTATTCTATTTTTTATGCGATTAGGATTATATCGGGCTATTATTCGTTTTGTTACAATAAAATTTACTCAAGTTGCTATTCTTGCTTCAATTTTATCAACAGCCACGCTATTAGCTGTTGTATTTATATTTCAATTTAATTTACCTAGATCAATTCCTTTTCTCTATTTTATCTTTATATCTATTTTTATTACATATACTCGTTTTTTATGGAGAATGTTACTTAGTCATAATAAAGATTCTAGAACTAAAGTTTTGATCTATGGAGCTGGTTATTCAGGCCGACAACTACTAACAGCCTTAAATCAAGGTTCTCATTATTCAGTCGTTGGCTTTATTGATGATAATAAAGCTCTGCATAAAACCATATTACATGGCATTACTGTTTATAGCTCTAAATCATTAGGCCAATTAATAGACAATAAAAACATTAAAAAAATCCTATTAGCAATGCCTAGTGCAAGGCAAAGTCAGCGTAAAGCGATTATTAATCGAATTAGTAAATATAAATGTGAAGTACTTACAATACCAGGAATGGAAGATATTGTCAGCGGTAAAGCACATTTAACTAGTTTAAATCAAGTTTCAATTTCTGATCTCTTAGGGCGTGATCCAGTAACTCCCATTGAGTCCTTATTGAAGCAGGATATAGAAAATAAAATTGTTATGGTGACTGGTGCTGGTGGTTCTATCGGTTCTGAGTTATGCCGTCAGATTATTAAGCAATCACCTAAAAAATTAATTCTATTTGAGTTAAATGAATTTTCGTTATATCAAATACACCAAGAATTATTAAAGAATGCTGATTTTCAACACGTTGAATTGATTCCACTATTGGGTTCGGTACAAAGAAAGCATAGGCTAGATATTATTATGCGTTCGTTCAAAGTAGATACGGTTTATCATGCTGCGGCATATAAACATGTTCCTTTAGTTGAATACAATGTTGTTGAAGGGATTCGTAATAACATTTTTGGAACCTTATATTGTGCCCAAGCAGCTATTGAAGCAGGAGTTTCTACTTTTGTCTTGATTTCTACTGACAAAGCGGTTCGTCCAACCAATATAATGGGTACAACAAAGCGTATGGCTGAATTAATTCTACAAGCATTGGCCAAAACGCAAAATACAACGCGTTTTTGTATGGTTCGTTTTGGAAATGTTTTAGGTTCTTCGGGTTCTGTGGTTCCATTATTTAATAAACAGATTCAAGAAGGTGGCCCAATAACATTAACACATCAAAAAATCACGCGCTTTTTTATGACAATCCCTGAGGCCGCCTCACTAGTTATCCAAGCTGGTGCAATGGGAAAAGGTGGAGATGTTTTTGTTTTAGATATGGGTAAACCAGTAAAAATTTATGATTTAGCCGTAAGAATGATTCATTTAAGCGGTCTAACATTAAGAAATGAGAAAAATCCGAACGGAGATATTGAGATCTCAATTACAGGATTAAGACCTGGTGAGAAATTATATGAAGAACTACTTATCGGTGATAACGTACAGGGAACACAACATCCAAGAATTATGACAGCTATCGAAACAATGCTTGATTGGAATGACTTGAATAACATCTTGCAGCGATTAGACATATTATGTTCAGAGTACAAGATTGATGAGATTAGGGATTTATTGATTTCTTCATCTACAGCTTTTAGCCCAGCAACAGAAAATTGTGATATGGTATATCAAAATTTATCTCAATAATATATTTACATTAAGGAATAAACGGTGAAAATTAGCTTCTCTCCTCCTGATATTACAGATTTAGAAATTAACGAAGTAATTTCTGCCTTAAAGAGCGGTTGGATAACTACAGGCCCTAAAACAAAAGAATTAGAAAATAAACTTGCCTCCTACATAGGTACAGAGAAAGTAGTTTGTTTAAATTCAGCAACAGCAGCTTTAGAACTTATCCTTAGAATATTAGGTATTAAAGAAGGTGATGAAGTCATCACCTGTGCCTATACCTATACGGCCAGCGCAAGCCCAGTTATCCATATTGGAGCAAAACTTGTGCTAATAGATACAAGCCCAAACTCCTATCAAATGGATTACGAGGCATTAGAAAATGCCATTACCGATAAAACAAAAGCAATTATTCCCATTGATATAGCTGGAGTTCCTTGCGATTACGATAAAATTTTCGAAATAGTAGAACGCAAAAAATCCCTATTTAAACCTTCTAATGATTTACAGCAGAAAATAGGTCGCATTGCGGTTGTTGCTGACTGCGCACATTCTTTAGGTAGTATATGGAAGAATAAAATGGCGGGAAATATTGCTGATTTTAGCAGTTTCTCTTTTCATGCAGTTAAAAATTTTACTACAGCTGAAGGTGGATGTGCTACTTGGAAAAATATTGATGGTATAGATAATCAGGATCTTTACCGCCAGTTTCAATTACTATCTTTGCATGGTCAAAGCAAAGATGCGTTAGCTAAAACTAAGTTAGGTGCTTGGGAATATGATATCCAAGGCTGCTACTATAAATGTAATATGACAGATATTAGTGCTGCTATTGGACTAGCGCAATTCAACCGTTATCCTAGCCTATTAGAAAAACGAAAAGAAATTATTAAGAAATATATTTCTGGATTAAAAAATTCTAATATTGATATTCTTCCTCATTTTACGAGTGAATATTCAAGTAGTGGACATTTATTTTTGACACGCCTATTAAATAAAGATGAAGTATCCCGTAACCAATTTATCGAAAAAATGGCAGAAGCTGGTATCGCGACTAATGTTCATTACAAGCCTTTACCTATGCATACAGCATATAAATCACTCGGCTTTTCAATAGAGCAATTCCCTAATGCTTATCAACAATATTGTAATGAGGTAACATTACCTTTACATACCCAGCTAACTGATGAGGAAATTGATTATGTTATTGAAAACTTCAAGCGAATTTTGAGTGATTAATATGATTTTGAGAAATTGGAATGATTTACCTTCACAAATAAAAAATGAATCAGTGAAGCCGTATTATGACTACTTGAAGAAAAAGAAAATTAGCCTACTGTTTAAATTTGCTCTTGATAGATGTTTAGCTACTATTTTATTGATTTTACTATCTCCCTTATTTTTATATATAGCTTATAAAATTAATAAGGATAGTCCAGGCGAGATATTCTTCAGACAAACAAGAATAACTCAATATGGCAGAGAGTTTAAAATTTATAAATTTCGCACAATGGTAGCAAATGCGGAGTCTTTAGGTTCACAAGTCACAGTGGATAATGACAAACGGATTACAACTATTGGAGAAAAGCTCAGAAAAACTCGTTTAGATGAACTCCCTCAATTAATCAATGTTCTCAAAGGAGAAATGAGTTTTGTTGGTACTAGACCTGAAGTAGCCAAATACGTAAATAACTATACTGCGGAAATGATGTCAACATTACTCTTGCCAGCAGGCATTACAAGTGAAGCGAGTATTGAATATAAAAATGAAGATAGACTTTTATCTAATGCTGAAGATTCAGATAAAGAATACATTGAAAAAGTACTTCCCGAAAAAATGAAATGGAATTTAGAGAGTATTCGAAATTATTCGTTTAGTAGAGATCTATTTACAATGATAAAAACAGTATTAGCGGTAATTAAGTAATAGAGATATATCTAAAATAATTTTCTAAATTAGACAGTATTATTTAATATAAAAACTCAACTTTTATTTAGATATTTTATTATAATAAGAAATACAATATCTTAAGACGAATTAACCATTATATATGTAGGATATTGATATTATTAATAATTTTTTAGTTACAATTAAGAGAGACTAAACAATGATTGTATCTTTTTGTATTGTTGCACACAATGAAGAAAAAAATATGCCTGCCATTTTTGATATGATCATGGCCCAAGATTATCCTCATGAAAAAATTGAGATTATTTTTGTGGATTCAATGTCTACAGATAAAACAAAAAAATATATGGATGAATTTGTAGCAAAAGCAAGAGGATTCTATAACTCGAAAGTGATTGAAAATGAAAAGATAAAACAAGCCCCCGGTTGGAATATAGCAATTCAAAATGCTAGTGGAGATGTTATAATTAGATTTGATGCTCATGGCTGTGCTCCTCCTGATTTTGTAAGTCGTCGAGTCAGAGTTATCAAAGATGGGGAATACGTTGCAGGAGGGCCCTGTCATAGAATTGTCGATGAACAAACAAAATGGAAAGAAACGCTTTCGACAGCGGAATCTTCAATGTTCGGTAGTGGTATAGCTCCTTACAGAAGAAATTCAACTCGAACATATGTAAAATCGATTTCACACGGAATCTATCGTAGAGAAGTCTTTGATAAAACTGGGGGATTCAATGAAAAACTCGGACGAACAGAAGATAATGAAATGCACTATCGTATTAGGAAATCTGGATATCGAATTTGTTTTGAGCCTTCCTGCATTTCATATCACCATACAAGAAGCTCTTTAAAAGCCATGCTGAAACAAAAGTATGGAAATGGATTTTGGATCGGACGGACAATAGGAATTTGTCCTAAATGTTTTTCTATTTTTCATTTTGTACCTGCAATATTCGTATTATCTATTTTGGCTTCATTAATCTTAGCGACTATAGGTTGCCCTATTTTCATTATATTATTAACAGTGCTATACGGTATAGCTAATATCATAATGACAATAACATCTATTTTTAAAAAAAATTTCTGGATAGGGGATATCTTTCTTCCAATCATCTTTATACTTTTACATTTTTCTTATGGGATAGGTACCATTTGGGGACTAATCAGTATGCCAAGATGGCGTCACGTAGTATATTTGAAAAAGGAATAAAAAGTTAAAGCTTGCAAAACTCAATACTGACATATATTAGAAATATTATTCTTACTTGTATAAATGTAGATATTCATTATAGAATCTGCATTTAGTTATACTATTATTTTTTTATGATAACTAATTAATATTTAAATTGAAAATTTTAATGATTAAAATATATATAGAATACAAAACTCAGATCAATAACTTTTTGTACCTGTCTATTGTTTATGGAGTAAATATTTTTTTACCTCTAGTTCTGTTTCCTTTTTTATTACACAGATTAGGAGAAGGCTTGTATGGGAAAATTATTTTTGCACAAACAATAGCCAATTATTTTCTAGTATTCACCAATTTCGGATTTAACATTTCTAGCACAAAATCTATTAGTCTAAATAAGGATAACCAAGAGAAAACCAACATTATTTTTTCTTCAACAATATACGCTAAATTAATCTTATTTTTTATTTCATTATTAATTACTATCTTATTCTGTATTATATCTGGTATAAACCAGAATGATATGGTTCTTTATATAGCTTCTCTCTTTATTTGTTTTTCTGATGCTTTATTACCAATATGGTTTTTTCAGGGAATTGAAAAAATGAAATATATAACCATAGTTAATGTATTATCAAGAATACTGGGAGCAATATTTATAATATTAATAGTAAGAAATGAATATGATTATATATTTATACCTTTTTTATACTTTATTGGAAATTTAGTAGGCTCTATAATTTCACTCTATATTGCTATCAAGAAAGAAAATGTACGTTTGATATTTGTTGAAAAGAAAAATATTATAGAGAGAATTAAAGAAGGATATGTTTTTTATTTTCTGATTTTTCATCAATTATAAAAGATAAAGGAAATATTACTATAATAGGAATGTTCTTAGGTATGTCATATGTTACATATTATGATCTAGCTGAAAAGATAATATGGGCCTTTAGATCTATATTATATAATATGAATGTAGTATTTTTCCCATACGTAGTGAAGAATAATATTAAAGGAAAAGTAAGAAAAATTATTTGGGCTATATTTTTATGCAGTTGCTTTCTATATGCTATTTTATATTTATTCTCAGATAAAATAATTTATTTTATATCTAGAGATGAAAATATGCTCTTTATTAATTCTTTTATCCATTTGATGGGAATCTATCTTTTCCTAGCCACTTTTAGTTCTTGCATAGGACAATTTGTTTTGATTACAAATAATCTAGAAAAATTATATTTAAAAAGTTTATTGATTACTTCCATAAGTTATTTTTTCTTAATTTTGTTTTTATATATTACGAAAATATTTTCTATAGAGTCCTTAATTATCGCATACAATGCTAGTGTTTTAGTTGAACTTATATATAGAATATATGTTTGCAAAAATAAAAATTTAATTGGATATATTATTTAATATGAAACTAAAAAAACTCACATCACATTACTTTATTTTTTTACCATACTTAATATTATCATTATATATAAGTATCAACTCAGATATTTCTATTTTTTTACTTGAATTATTTTTATTTTTACTTTATGGAGTTTGTATTATTTGGACAATATTCAACATAAATAAGTATCCACTTGCATTTATTATAACAGCCTTATTTGGGCTTTTTATTTACTCTAGATTTATCTTGGACTTATGGAATTTATTACCTTATGATATAAGATCTCAGACTCGATTTGTTCATAATTATTTTGAGGATAAAACTATAAGTGAAACTATTATAATTTATATTATTTCAATAATGGGACTAATGAGTGGATTTTTAATCATGGATTCAAATAATAAAAAAACGCTCAAAAAAAAATTAGCAAATGAAAAATTTATATATAAAATAGGCATATTATTTTTAATTTTATCTGCTCCAGGATTAATTTATAAAATGTATTTACTAATTAGTATGGTCAATGAACTTGGTTACCTTTCTTTATATAAAATAGATAATCCATCAGATTTAATTAGAACTATTGAATTTACCAGTTATAAATTGTATCTTTTAGGAATAAGTCTATTATTATCTTGTAATCTTAATAAAAAACAATTTTATTTTTTAGCAATATTAATGGTGGTTATATCCGGGGTATATCTTTCTCTAGGAAAAAGAGCAGAGTTTGGAATTTCAACTATATTTCTTATATGGTATTGGTTTTCTTATTTGCATAGAGAGAGAAAAATAAATATAAAATTATCACTACTAATATTAGTTGGTTTAATTTCTTTCTCCTTTATTTTTCAATATATAAATTATTATAGAACTGATTCAGAGACTAATAAAAGCACCAAAGATATCTCAATAATAAATTTTTTAGCCTCCCAAGGTGTTAGCGGTATTGTTTTACCTTACTACATAGAATATAAAGATATAATTAATAGAGATAGTTATCCTTATATAATGGCACCAATTATCGATAGGATGCATAGAGGAGGAGCAAGTATGAGAGTAATAAATAATACAAATTACTTGTCTTATGAACTTACCTATGCGATTTCCCATGAAGCCTATTTAAATGGAGAAGGAGTAGGAGCAAGTTATATTGTAGAATTATATGAAGGTGGGAAAGCTTCTGTTTTTCTAGGAATGGCTTTTCTAGGAATGTTAGTCATTTTTATTGAAATAAGAAAAAATACTCCATATATTAAATACCTATCCTTGCTTTTTGTTATGACACTATTATTTTTACCTAGAGGAGAGTTTTTTGAGTATTTTTATGAATTTATATTATTTTCATTAGTATGGTATTTTTTAAATATAGTATCTCATAGATTAAGGAGTGGATATGAACAATAATAACCTTGATAAGATTGATTTTGTATTACCTTGGGTTGACCCATCAGACGAATTATGGCAAGAAAAAAAAGAGCATTTTAGTAATGAGAGAAACGTCGACTTAGGTTCTAATACATCTGCTAGATATCGGGATATGGAAATATTAAAATACGTTTTACGTTCAATTGAAAAGAATTGCAGCTGGTACAATAATATATTTTTAATAACAGAAGGCCATTATCCAAAATGGCTAAATATAAAACACCATAAAATACGCCTAATTAGCCATGAAGAACTATTTTATGATAAAACAGATCTACCTACTTTTAATAGTAATTCTATAGAATGCAATTTATCCTCCTTAAAAAACTTAGGGCTTACTGAAAAATTTATATATTTAAATGATGATATGCTAATATTCCGAAAGGTTGATGCCTCTAGGTTTTTTATAAATAATCTTCCAGTTGACTTTTTGTGTCATACATTAATTCCAAGATCTAAGTTTTTATTAAAATTACGGGGGATAACTGATTCCTGGAGTTATTCATTATTGAATGATATAACTTTAGTAAATAGTAAAAAAATATTCAAACTATTTCTAAAGATCTTATATATCATGCTAGTTATTCTATGACCGAAAAATTAAATAACTTCTTAATGAAAAATTTATATAGAAAAGCCATTAGTCTAAAACATTGGCACCATCCTCAACCCTACTTAATAAATACTTTAGAAAAAGTAAGAGAAATTTTTAAGCTACAACTAGAGAGAGTATCTAAAAATAAATTTAGGGATAAAACTGATCTAACACCGTATTTATATCGATATTGGCATCTGTTAAGTGGTGAGTTTTATCCACTAAAATTTAATGATGGAATAGGTGATAAAAATATTTCCTCAGTGAAAGATGTCAATGAAATTTTCGAAAAACTTAAAAAAGATCCACATATTAATTTTGTATGCTTTAATGATAGTCCTGACTTAACTGAGCAAGAATTTTATCTAGTAAAAGAACGATTATTAAATGAATTGGAAAAAGTTTTTCCTGAAAAGGCAAGTTTTGAAATATAAAATCTTTGCTAAATTTTTAGTAAAAAGATTATCTTTTATTAAATAAGAAATGAGTTAAGTTTATTGAATAATACTACTAACACTACCCTATTATAAGCTTTTATTTATTTTGAATGTGAAAGGTATAATGTTAAAATATCGTTAAACTATTTATTAGAAGATGAAAACTTCTGGTATCCCAAAAACGGAGATTATTATTACGGCCCCTAACTCACGAATAAAACTTGCGTAGTTAAATCTTGTACATTTTTATTCAAGAGTAAATATCCTAATTCACAGGGTAAGATCGCATTTTCTCCAATTTTATGATCCAATATAGTCATATAGTCTCAGCCTACAAAACCTATTGAGGCTATATGAATGTCTTCAGTTTTCGCAATGACTTCCCCCCAGACCTTACCCCAAAAAATATGACTTTCTCGATATTGTTTTTCTTGTCATTACCGCAGTGTTTTCTGGTGCTAATAGCTTGGCGGGCATTAAACTTTTCGGAGAATAGCATCAGGATTAGTTGAGCAGATATCGTCCTCTCGAACATGGCATTCATGTCTATGATACTATTGCTCGTATTATCAAACACATCGTTCCAAAAGCTTTTAACGAGATTTTTATTGATTTTATCAATGAGATAAGAGCAAGGAGTTAATTGCGATTGATGGGAAAACATTGCATCATAGTTTTATATCCTACTTGCTTAATCTAAAAGTAACAATATTGAATCTAGATATTCCACACTTATTACTATGCCTAGAAAAAACCGCACTTTACCAAAAGTGCGGTCTATTTTTAACGTATTTTCAGCAATCCCTACAACGCCTTCAAAATATCATCAACACGCTCTTTCGCATCGCCGAAGAGCATTTGGGTGTTTTCTTTGAAGAATAATGGATTTTGTACGCCTGCGTAGCCCACTGCCATTGAGCGTTTGAAGACCACCACGTTAGCGGCTTTCCACACTTCTAGTACTGGCATTCCTGCGATTGGGCTGTTTGGATCGTCCATCGCCGCTGGGTTTACAGTGTCGTTTGCACCGATCACCAATACGACGTCCGTATCTGCGAAATCATCGTTGATTTCGTCCATTTCTAATACCACGTCATAAGGCACTTTGGCTTCAGCGAGCAACACGTTCATATGGCCCGGTAAACGTCCTGCTACTGGGTGAATACCAAAACGCACGTTCACACCACGATCACGCAATTTTTGTGTGATTTCAGCCACTGGATATTGCGCTTGCGCCACCGCCATTCCATATCCTGGAGTGATGATCACAGAGCTTGCATTTTTCAGCATTTCCGCCACTTCTTCTGCCGTTGTTTCGCGGTGTTCGCCTTGTTCTTCATCACCACTTGCAACCACGTCATTACCAAAGCCGCCAGCGATAACGCTGATAAATGAACGGTTCATCGCTTTACACATAATGTAAGAAAGAATCGCACCCGATGAACCAACTAATGCACCCGTTACGATCAAGAGATCGTTATTCAGCATAAAGCCTGCCGCTGCCGCTGCCCAACCAGAATAAGAGTTCAGCATTGACACCACCACTGGCATATCCGCCCCGCCGATTGAGGCAACCAAGTGCCAACCGAAAGCAAGTGCGATGACCGTCATCAATAACACTGGGAAAATATTTTCTGGTGAGCTTAAAAACGCAATCATTAATAAGGCAGACACCACTAACGCCGCTAAATTTAATTTATGGCGATGCGGTAACATTAGCGCTTTAGAGTTAATAATGCCGCGTAATTTACCGAATGCGACCACAGATCCTGTAAAGGTTACCGCACCGATAAAGATCCCTAAGAACACTTCCACATTGTGGATTGTAGCAAGGGTTGCTTGTTCTGCATCAAAGGCGGCTTTCGCGTTTTCTAATGCGGCTTCGCTAATAAATGCGGTACCTTCTGGTGCAACAAATTCAGGGGTAACGTGTAAACCGAAGCTGTTAAAGCCTACTAACACCGCAGCTAAACCCACAAAGCTATGTAGGATTGCAACAAGTTCTGGCATTTCGGTCATTTCTACTTTTAATGCACGTTGGATACCAATCACCGCGCCAATCGCCATAGCGATTAAGATCCAAATTTGCCCTGAAGTTTGTGGGCCAAAAATGGTTGCGATAAGGGCGATGGTCATACCCACAATGCCATACCAACAACCTGCTTTAGCAGTTTCGTGTTTAGAAAGCCCTGCTAAGCTCATAATGAAAAGTAATGCCGCTACAATATATGCAGCCTGTACTAAACCTTCTGACATTGCTTTTTCTCCTTAACCTTTTCTAAACATTGCAAGCATACGTTGGGTAACTTTAAAGCCACCAAAAATATTGATACTTGCTACTAAAATTGCAATAAACGCGAGCAGGCTAATAAAGAAACTGCCTTGAGCAATTTGCAATAGCGCCCCCACAATGATGATGCCTGAAATAGCATTGGTTACCGCCATTAATGGCGTATGTAAGGCGTGGCTCACATTCCAAACCACATAGTACCCCACCACACAAGCAAGTACGAATACGGTAAAGTGTGATAAGAATGCCGCTGGCATCACTGAACCTAACCATAGGAACAACACACCAATTGCGCCCATAATGCCGTATTTCACGCGTGGGTCTTGCGGTTTTTCTTCTTTTTTCTCAACCACTACTTCCACTTTTTGCTGCGGCTGGGCTGAAACTTGAATTGGTGGCGCAGGCCAAGTGATTTCACCATCACGAATAACCGTTACACCACGCAATACCACATCATCAAAATCAATATTGATTGTGCCGTCTTTCTCTTTACATAATAACTTGAGCAAGTTCACCAAGTTAGTACCGTAAAGTTGGGAAGATTGCGTTGGCAAGCGTGCAGGGAAATCCGTATAGCCGATAATTTTCACTTGGTTAGGCGTAACGAACACTTCACCCGGTTTGGTATATTCGCAGTTACCGCCTGTTAATGCCGCTAAATCCACAATCACCGAACCCGGTTTCATTGAATCCACCATTTCTTTGGTGATCAAACGCGGAGCTGGTTTACCCGGGATCGCAGCGGTGGTGATGATAATATCCACTTCTTTAGCTTGTGCAGCGTAAAGTTCCATTGCTCGGCGGTTAAATTCTTCCGACATCACTTTCGCATAGCCATCACCTGAGCCACCTTCTTCTTCAAAATCAATTTCTAAGAAGTCTGCGCCCATTGATTTCACTTGCTCTTTCACTTCTGGACGAGAGTCAAAGGCTCGCACAATCGCACCAAGGCTATTTGCGGTACCAATCGCCGCCAAACCTGCCACACCCGCACCAATCACCAACACTTTCGCAGGTGGCACTTTACCTGCAGCTGTAATTTGCCCAGTGAAGAAGCTACCAAACGCATTGGCGGCTTCCACCACCGCACGATAGCCTGAAATATTCGCCATTGACGAAAGGGCATCTAAGGATTGCGCACGGGAAATACGCGGCACGGCGTCCATTGCTAACACATTGATTTTCTTAGCCGATAATTTTTGCATTAAGGCTTCATTTTGGGCTGGCCAAATAAAGCTAATTAAAGTTGCCCCCTCTTTAATTAAGGCAATTTCCTCATCAGTTGGCGGATTCACTTTCATAATCACATCGGCATTCCAAACCTCTTGCTCAGTGCCAACTTTCGCACCCGCTTCAATGAATGCCTGATCTTCAAAACTGGCTTTAAAGCCCGCGTCGTGTTCAACAATAATTTCAAAGCCAAGCTTCAAAATTTGCTGCACCGTTTTTGGCGTTGCCGCCACGCGAGTTTCATTATCAAGCCGTTCTCTAGGTACACCAATTAACATAATGTTTCCTTCAAATTGGTTGATGATACAATCTGGAAAACCACGCTTTCCAGCCCATAAATGACAAAAGTCAAACTGCCCTAACTGTACCATTTATTGCAAAAAAGATACAAAAAGATTTTGCAAATTTCATTGAAAAAATTTACCTATAAATCAAATTTTTAAAAATCATCTAAAAAAGCCATAGAATCAATAATTAAAAACGAATAAAAAAGCACCGCACTTTACTTTTTCACAATTTTACAAAATGATACACTTCCCTTTTTAATCAAAACAGGAACACAAAATGCAATTACCCGCACTTCAATCCGCCACGCTGATACGCCGTTACAAACGTTTTTTAGCCGATGTAGAACTGGCGAACGGTGAAATCCTTACCATTCACTGCGCCAACACGGGCGCAATGACAGGCTGTGGCGAAAAAGGCGATACCATTTGGTATTCCACCTCCGACAGCAAAACCCGTAAATATCCCCATTCGTGGGAACTCACCCAGCTTAAAAATGGACAAATGGTGTGCATTAACACGCACCGCTCCAATCAGCTCACCTTTGAAGCCTTGCAAAATAAGCAAATCAAAGAATTAGCCGCATACAGCGAAATTCTGCCTGAAATGAAATATGGCGAAGAAAACAGCCGCATTGATTTTCTGCTCAAAGGCGAAGGCTTGCCCGATTGCTATGTTGAAGTGAAATCCGTCACGCTGGTAAAAGGCAATCTTGGAATGTTCCCCGATGCCGTAACCACACGAGGGCAAAAACATTTGCGTGAATTAATGGCGATGAAAAAGCTCGGGCATCGTGCGGTGATTTTTTTCGCGGGCTTGCACAACGGTTTTGATCATTTCAAAGTGGCAGAATACATCGATCCTGAGTACGCCAAATTGCTCAGCCAAGCGATAAAAGAAGGGGTTGAGGTGTATGCCTATGCAGGCGAATTTGAATTTTCGGGTCAAATTCCTACCGCACTTTCTTTGACCCATTGCGTGCCTTACATCGAATAAAAAATATTGAGAATTATTTTCATTTATCTATTGACTTTGTATTTGAGAACTATTATCATCTAACCATTCAAACAATAATAGATAATCACTCCAACACTTTAGTGCCTCTCCCCCCACAGAAAGAGGCACTTTTTTTGTGTGTGAAATTGACAAGTGCGGTACTTTTTTCACAATTTTTCCTTAAATCTTCTCCGCCAAAGGCTTGGGCTAATTTGATGTTTTTTCTTGAAATGTTGGCGAAAGGCGGTGGCAGAATGAAATCCCACTTGAGCCGCAAGGCGTTCAATTTCTAAATCTGTGCTTTCTAATAAAATGCGTGCTTGTTGCAAGCGAATTTCAATCAACCATTCTGTAAACGCCATTCCTGTGGCTTGGCGAAAATGACGGGTAAAGGTGCTACGGCTCATATTTAAACGCTGAGCAAGATCATTAATGCAATAATCCTGCGTCAAATTTTGCTGAATATGCTGCAATAATTCATTGATATTTTCACTGGCAGATTTTCTTGCCACAGGGCGTTCGATAAACTGTGCCTGCCCACCTTCTCGGTGTGGTGAGATCACCAACATTCGAGCCAACTGATTGGCTATTTTCACCCCATAAATCCGCCGCACAATGGCTAAACAGCAATCTAGCCCTGCCGCCGTGCCTGCTGAAGTCATCACCTTACCGTCTTCCACATAAATCGCTTGAATATCCAAATTTACGTTTGGAAAACGCTGACGAAAAGCCGCCTCCCCTAGCCAATGGGTTGTGGCACGTTTGCCGTTTAACACGCCACTGTATGCCAATGGAAACGCACCGTAACATAGCCCCACTAATAACGCGCCACGCTCCAAGGCACTTTGCAAGGCGTTCTGCATTGCTAAGCTAGGCGGTTGGGTTAAATCGTGCCAACCAAAATGAACGATAACATCAGCTGTTTCCAACAAGGATAAATCCCCATCAGCAGGCACAAAAATGCCCTTTTCGCCATAGCAACTTTGGGTATTTTCTGCCACGATTTTCACTTTGAATAAGGGAGCTTCGCCAATATTTAGCGAAAAAACCATATTCGGAATGGCAAATTGAAAGGGATTAAAGTTAGGGTATAAAACCAAAGCAACAACAGGTGCGGTCATATTTTTCTCGATTTTTGAGTCAATCTTTTCGTTATATGAATAATAAGCCAATATTTTTGATTTAGCAAAATAGCGATAATGGCATTTTTCATCAACAAAGGAAATTTTATGAAGATTAAACACTTATTTTCTAGCTTTTTACTTAGCGCCGTATTGGCAACTAACGCTTTGGCGCAAGATGTCTATCAACATATTCGCAATGCCACCGCTAAGCTCACTTATGCGGGCGAAACCTTTTTAATCGACCCAATGCTTGCCAAAAAAGGCACTTATGAAGGTTTTGAAGGCACGCTCAACAGCCAAAAGCGTAATCCATTGATTGAGTTACCTATGCCTGCTGAAGACGTGTTCAAAGGCGTGTCTGCGGTGGTGGTTACTCATACCCATTTAGATCACTGGGATCCTGTGGCACAACAAATCTTACCGAAAAATTTGCCTATCATCGTACAAAATCAAGCCGATGCAAAACTCATTAAAGATCAAGGGTTTAAAGATGTTCGCGTGCTAGATGAAAGCCTAAAAATCGGCAAAGTAACGCTACACAAAACAGGGGGCGCACACGGCACGCCTGAAATGTATGCCGTTGCCCCATTGGGTAAGCTCTTAGGCGATGCAATGGGTGTGGTATTCACCGCCAAAGATCACAAAACTCTCTATATTTTGGGCGATACACTGTGGACGGCAGATGTAAACAAAGCCTTAATCAATTACAACCCTGATGTGTTAGTGATGAATACAGGTGATGCGCGCGTTAATGCCTTTCCAAATAACGGCATTATTATGAGCAAAGAAGACGTGGCTCACGCTTACCAAGCCGTGCCAAATGCCAAAATCATTGCGGTACATATGGATTCAGTCAATCACACTGCGGTAAGCCGTAAAGATTTACGCGAATTTATCGCTAAAGAAAAATTAACCGATCGCGTTAGTGTGCCAAATGATGGCGAGAACATCGCATTCTAAAAAATATTGAAAAAAATCACCGCACTTTGATCTACCTTGATAAGCCATTCAAAGTGCGGTCAAAATTTCACAAATTTTCCCCCTATTCCACATCACTTTCTTTAAACCATTGCGCTAAATATTCTAGCAAGGCGGCTGCGGTGGGTAATAGGCTTTTTCTTGACGGATAAACTGCGTGGATCATTCCACTCGGTAAATGATAAGGATCGGCAAGGGCAATCTTGAGTTGGTTATGTTGTATTTCTTTGCGTACGGAAATATAAGGCTATGCGCTGAAATCCAACAAACTTGGAATCGTCCTGATGCAGAAAAATGGGCAGAGGCTTATCAAGCCGTTTTCCCTGAATATCAACTATTAATCGAAAGCTATCAAAAAGCCCGTGAAGTTGAGAAAAACCACGAAGTTTTAGATTCTGAAAAATAAACTTTTAATGAGTGTCTTTTTATTTTATACCGTCTAATTTTAGGCGGTATTTTTTTGAAAAAATTACCGCACTTTGATGTGATTTTAAAAATTCAAAGTGCGGTGCTTTTTTCTTTATTTTATGCCATTGTCGCAGCATCTAAAATCAGTTTCGTTACCGCTTCGGCTTGCGACATTAGCGAAGCGTGGCTTGCATCAAGGCTGATAATTTTACGTGGGGAAATGCGTTCCGCCATCATTTTTTGGTTAGCCGGAGAGATCATTCTATCTTGCGTAGAAATTTGATAGAAACTTGGTTTCACTTTCCAAGCGGCTTGGCTGACGGTATCCGCAAAAGTGGAAGCTAATGGGGCTTTTTGTGTAATCGCCATTGGGTACGCTTCGTCCTCGCTCACATCTTGGCAAAAACTTTGCTGATAACGACTGCGGTCAATCCATAAATAACCATCACTATCGCCAACAATGGCAGAAAATGCTTCAGGTGGATTTTGTTGACTAATTCCGCCCGCACTTTCACCCACTTCAGGAGCAAAGGCGGCGATATAAACTAAAGCTTTCACATTAGGTAAATCGCCCATTTCTGTGATCACTTTACCCCCATAAGAATGCCCTACCAACACCACTGGCTTCTGAATTTGTGCCACCATTTTGCGTGTACGCGCTGCATCATCAGCTAATGAAGTGAGCGGATTTTCTACCGCATACACATCAAAATACCCCTGTGCTTTCAACGCGTTAATCACGTTATTCCAATGGCTTGCACCGCCCCAAAAACCGTGTACTAAAACAATTGCAGGTTTTTCCATTTTTTACTCCTAAGTTTACATAAAGTTTATGATAAATTTTGTGCAATCATACGCTCATCATAAGCAAAAACAATAGGTAAAAATAGGGTCATCTCTCTAAATTCAATAGGCTTTACCAATAAGAAATAACAAAGTGCGGTCAAAATTTGGCAAATTTTTAGCAGTCATTTAATGCGCGTAATTGATTGCCTGTGGCATCAAAATTATCAGCCGAAAGCCAGCGTTGGAACTTAGGTTTCATTGCCTGCCATTCTTCTTGCAACATTGAAAACCACGCGGTATCACGGTTACGCCCTTTATACACCAGCGCACGCCTAAAAATCCCCTCAAATTGAAAGCCAAGGCGCTTCGCCGCATTGAAAGACGGCTGATTTAGACTATCGCATTTCCATTCGTAACGGCGATAATGTAAGGTTTCAAACACATATTGCATTGCTAAAAATTGGGCTTCGGTTGCAACACGGGAATGTTTAAGGCTTTCTGAATAAATCACCCAGCCCCATTTCGATAGTACGATTTTTCGTATCAATACGCATTAGAGAAAATGTCCCTACCACTTTTTTGCTCGCCTTATCAATAATCGCCAAATAATAGGGATCTGACAGGCTTTCCCATTGTTGCAAAAGTTGCCGTGCGGCTTGTTCGTTAGGTTGCGCATCAATAGACAAATAAGTCCATTGGCTTTCAGGGCTATTTGGCCCAAAAAAATCATAAATATCGCTAAAATGACGAGATACACAAAGCCGTTCCAAACGGCAATATTGCCCTTCTAACGTTTGAATATTCGGCAACTCTCCCACTGTAAAATCTGCAATAAGTTCACCGATAGGCTGACCGAGATGGTTAATTGGCATTGTACTCCCTCATAAAAATAGGCGTAACACCTGTAATAATTGATATACTTGATGTTAAAGCTTTAAATGCTAATTTCAATACAGCTGTTGTACTGCATAATGACTTGTTTTATTGCACAACCTCTGGTTGTGATAATACTGTCGATAGCCTGAAAACTTTCAATTAAGCCAGTTAAAAAATCTTTCAATTAATACCGCACTTTTAAAAAGTGCGGTGTTTTTTTAGCCTTTTTTGTATAACTGTGGAATGTCAAAACAACACTCAGCCATACAGCATTGTGATATTACTTATCCACAACAAGCACACTTTTACTCAAACGTAATTGTTTCTGTAATTCAAGCGTTACCTTATGTGCTTTCTCCCAATCTTTCTTCGTTAATAATGGGCGAATTTCCCGTAAATAAATTTCGGTACTTGTTTCCCCTGTATGATGTTCGTACCCCAATGGATGGCTACGCCAACGTTGAGGATCAATTAACACATCTTGAGAATAAAAAGGATCAGAATTATTTTGGATATGTTTGTCTAATTTCGCACGTAATTCCCGCTTAATCTCTCGATAATTTGGATCATTTGCTAAATTACGTGTTTCACCGCGATCATTGACCATATCATAGAGTTCTTCTTCCTCGTCCTCTTTGTAAAGCACATATTTAAACTCATTCGTTCTTAACATTCGTGCTGGTTGAAGATCAAGATTTCGATCCGTATTCCAGTGGGCAACAACATATTCTCGCCACTCTTCGGTCGGTTTATTTTGTAATAACGGTAACAAGGAACGCCCATAAATCGGATTAGGAACGGTTAACCCTACATAATCACAAAGTGTTGGCAATAAATCACATAAGGATACCAGCTCTTTTTTATGCTGATTTTTTTGAATATCTGGCCCGAGGAAGGTAAAAGGTACATTCATCGCTTCTTCATAAAACCAATTCATTTTTGTAACAAGCCGATGCGCCCCCATTGCATCGCCATGATCAGAGAAAAAGACAATGAGCGTATCATCATAAAGCCCGTTTTCTTTCAATGCATTAATGACTTGCCCAATATAATTATCCGCAAGTTCTGTATAGTAATAATAAGCTTTAAGATATTGTTGAAAATTCTTTTCATTCCATTTACCTGCCTGTTTGACTCTTGTATGAGTACAGCAAGCATATTGAACCGCTTTTGGTCGATTAATTAAATCTGATTTTGTATCAAAATTATCTAAAAGCTCAGGCAATTCGCCGATCCCTTCAATATCGCCGTGTTCTCCTGCAAATTTGCCTACCCAGCCGTTAATATTGTGCGGATTATTGAATTCAACCGCTAATAAAAATGGTTTTTTCTCTTTTCGTTGATTCAATCGATTAATAAATTTTAAGCTTTCCTCTAAGCAATATACATCTTCTTTAGTGTCATAATTCACAGGAAAAGCGGGTTCAGCGGGAAAATCTTTTTCAATTTGTTCCGCACTAATAAAACCTCTCAACGCACCGTGATCATGGCGTTTTCCAAAATGGTAGCATTCATAGCCCGCCTCACTAAAAATGGATCCCACGGTTGCCAATGTTTCAGGAATATCCGCATTATCATTGGCAACAACTCCCGTATGATGAGGTAAACATCCTGTCCAAAAGCTCGATCGCGAAGGCGCACATAGCGGATAACTACAATAAGCATTCTCAAAACTGACACCTTGAGCCATTAACGCATCAATATTCGGCGTTTTTACGACCTTATTTCCATATCCCCCAACCGCACGTTTAGCTAGCTGATCAGCGGTAATAATGACAATATTTTTAGCATTTAATAATTTTTCGCCTTCATTACTACAGGTATCCTTAGCCATAGTTTCTGGCATTACCACCATACCAGCAGAACCTAATGCGACATTACGAATAAATTTTCTACGTGTAATACTCATCGTTCCTCCAAGATATTTAAGTGAAACCCTGTAGAAAATGATATGACACTTTTCATTTTAAAACTGTGAAATAGCTCACATAATATAAAATATATGATTATTTTTTTTGAAAAAGCATTTCAATAAATATCATTGCATTAGTAAAAATGAAACAAAGTAAAGAGTGTTAGAAATAATACTTTGATACAATGTATCATCGTCTTCTTTTAATGGCACTATAGCTATACTTTAGGCGAGAAAGATTCCACCTACGCGTCTTTATTTCATAGATTTCATTTGAATATTGTTTTTTCCTATCTATAATAATGAAATTCAAGAAAATAATTTACACATATAGGATACCTCAATGACTGATCTCTCACCTTTGCTTGCCGAGCAGCTTGCTGAACTTAAACGCGGCACAGATCAACTTTTTTCAGAACAAGATTTAATCGAAAAACTTAAAGAAAACCGTCCGTTACGCATTAAATTAGGTGCTGATCCAACCGCACCCGACATTCACTTAGGACATACTGTGGTGTTGAATAAATTACGCCAATTCCAAAATTTTGGGCATCACGTGATGTTTTTGATTGGTGATTTCACGGCCACCGTGGGCGATCCATCGGGTAAAAACGCAACCCGCCCGCCACTTTCTCGCGAAGATGTGTTACGCAATGCGGAAACCTATAAAGAGCAAATTTTCAAAATCCTTGATCCTGAAAAAACAGAAATCGTGTTCAACTCTGATTGGTTAGGACAATTAGGCACGGTAGGAATGATCCGCCTTGCCTCCAATTACACCGTGGCGCGTATGCTTGAGCGTGATGATTTCAAAAAGCGTTTTAGCAATAATCAGCCGATTGCAATTCACGAATTTATCTATCCATTATTACAAGGCCACGATTCCGTGCATTTGAAAGCCGATGTGGAATTAGGTGGCACAGACCAAACGTTCAATTTGCTGATCGGGCGTGAACTGCAAAAATCAGACGGTCAAAAACCGCAAGTCGCCATCACCTTGCCACTGCTTGTGGGCTTAGACGGCGAGAAAAAAATGTCGAAATCTCTCGGCAACTACATCGGCGTAACGGAAGCACCTAATGAAATGTTCGGCAAAATTATGTCGATTTCTGATGAATTAATGTGGGATTGGTACGACTTGCTTTCTTTCCGTCCACTCAGCGAAATTGCTCAGTTCAAACAAGAAGTAGCAGAAGGACGCAACCCGCGTGATATTAAGGTGTTATTAGCGAAAGAAATCACTGCTCGCTTCCACTCCGAAGCCGAGGCAGACGCCGCAGAACAGGCGTTCATTAACCGTTTCCAAAAAGGGGCGATCCCAGATGAAATACCAGAATTTACTTTTGAAGGGGAAATCGGCTTGGCAAACCTGTTAAAAGAAGCAGGCTTAGTGAGCTCAACTTCAGAAGCCATTCGTATGGTAAACCAAGGTGGGGTGAAAATTGACGGTGAAAAAGTTGAAGATGCGAAAGCTGTGATTTCAGCATCCACTGCGGTGTATCAAGTGGGCAAACGCAAATTTGCACGCGTTACCGTGAAATAAAAGTTGAATGTTAGGCGTATGAAAATACGCCTTCTTTTTACCAGCAAGCTAAATGGATTTTGCAAGTCATTGAAAGATCAGCAACATTTCCATATAAAAATACAGTGTAATAAAACGTAAAATAAAAGTGCGGTAAAAAAATTAGCCATTTTTAATATTATCAATAGGTGGAATTATGTCAGAAAAAATTTGGGTATTAGGCGATGCGGTGGTGGATTTAATCCCCGATGGCGAACAGCATTATTTACGCTGTGCCGGTGGCGCGCCAGCCAATGTGTCAGTGGGAGTAGCACGGCTCGGCGGTGAAAGCGGTTTTATCGGCAAAGTGGGCAAAGATCCCTTAGGCGAATTTATGCAACAAACCTTGCAGCAAGAAAAAGTGGATACCACTTTTATGACCTTAGATCCCGCGCAACGCACTTCTACCGTGGTGGTGGGATTAGATCAAGGTGAACGCAGTTTTACCTTTATGGTTAATCCAAGTGCGGATCAATTTTTGCAAGTTTCTGAATTACCTGCCTTTTCGCAAGGGCAATGGCTGCACTGCTGTTCCATTGCATTAATCAACGATCCTTCCCGCACGGCAACCTTCACTGCGATGAAAAATATTCGTCAGGCACAAGGTTATGTGTCTTTCGATCCCAATTTGCGTGAAAGCCTATGGCAAAGCCTTGATGAAATGCGTGAAGTGGTGATGCAAGCGGTCGCTTTAGCCGATGTGCTGAAATTTTCGGAAGAAGAACTCACTTTCCTAACCCAAACTGACAGCCTTGAAAAAGCCTTTGAAAAAATCACCGCACTTTATCCGCAAAAACTGATTATCGTGACCCTAGGCAAAGAAGGGGCGCTTTACCATTTCAACGGCACAAAAGAAATTGTGGCAGGCAAAGCGTTACAACCTGTGGATACCACAGGCGCAGGTGATGCCTTTGTGGGCGGTTTATTAGCAGGGCTTTCGCAAAATCCTGATTGGCAAAGCAATCACGAAACGCTCGTGAAAATCTTACGCCAAGCCAATGCCTGCGGTGCATTAGCCACCACGGCAAAAGGCGCGATGTCTGCCCTACCGAACCACGAACAATTACACGCGTTTTTAAGCGAATAGCGAATAAGGAGAACGCCAATGATCATTTTCAATGAAGGGAAATATAAAAGCCTTTACGCTGCCGAGCAAGGCGAGTTAGAAAAAATCGCTCAAACCGTGGCGCAAGATCAGGATTTTCGCCCTGTTTATCATCTTGCACCACCAACGGGCCTGCTTAACGATCCGAACGGTTTGATTTTTGATGGCGAAAAATATCATCTTTTCTATCAATGGTATCCCTTTGATGCCCTACACGGAATGAAACATTGGCAGCATTTCATCACGCAAGATTTCAAACAATTTAGCCAAGCAGATTTGCTTGTGCCTTGCGAATTATATGAAAGCCACGGCTGCTATTCAGGCGGTGCAGTGAAAATTGGCGATCAAATCGCTGTTTTCTACACGGGCAACACTAGGCGTCCAAGCGATAATCAGCGCGTGCCTTATCAAAATCTGGCGATTTTCAGCAAAGACGGAAAATTATTAAGCAAGCGTCCGCTTATCGAACAAGCCCCCCAAGGCTACACCGAACACGTTCGCGATCCCAAACCGTTTCTCACTAAAGACGGCAAAATCCGCTTTATCTGCGGTGCGCAACGGGAAAATCTCACCGGTACGGCACTCGTGTTTGAAATGGATAATTTAGCCGACACCCCACGTTTATTAGGTGAACTTGCCCTACCCGCTTTTGATAATCAAGGCGTGTTTATGTGGGAATGCCCTGACTTATCGCAAATGGGCGATAAATCGCTCTTTATTTGGTCGCCACAGGGCAAAGCGCGTGAGCTCGAGCAATATCAAAATAATTACCACGCGGTCTATGCTCTGGGAGAGCTTGCCGATCGCCAATTCCACGCAGAACAGATTGCAGAACTGGATCAAGGCTTTGATTTCTATGCCCCACAAACCTTTTCAGGCACGCAAACAATGCTGTTAGGCTGGGTGGGGTTGCCTGATTTAAGCTACCCTACGGATCTCTACAAATGGCATTCAATGCTTTCAATGCCACGTCAATTACGCTTACAAGATGGCAAAATCTATCAGCAACCGATTGAAAATATTTATAAAAATCTCACCGCACTGCAATCTATTACGGTTGAAAAAGAGGCAGAGATTGCTGATTTAGATCGCGCTTATCTCAAATTTGATGCAAACGCCCAGCCGTTCAGCCTGAAATTCTTTAATAATGCACAAAATCAGCGTTTGATACTGAGCTATGATGGGGAAATGCTGTGCTTAGATCGCAGCCAAACGGAACAAACGGATTCAATGAAATCCTTTGGCGACAAGCGTTATTGCCGCATTGAAGATTTACGCCAAGTGGAAATTTTCTTCGATCGTTCGGTGGCTGAAATTTTTCTCAACCAAGGCGAAAAAGCAATGACTTCACGCTTTTTCATCTGCGCAAGAGAAAATCAACTTTGTACAGATAAGCCACTTACATTGCAGGTGGGGTATCCAAAGAAAATTGAGGTTGATTATACAAAATAGCAAATAGATCTGTTTTTTTAATTTATGTAACTATAATTAGTATCAATAAGGTGGATATGGGAAAATCTGAAAAATTATTAGAAAAATTAGCTAACGCTAAAAATACCTTTATTTGGACAGATTTACTCACCTTATTAGCTCGGTTAGGCTATGAAAAACGTGAAATGGCTGGCTCGCGCGTTAGATTTTACAACGCAGAGCTTGATCACTTAATCTTGTTACATAAACCGCACCCTGAAAATTACATCAAAGGTGGGGCGTTAAAATCAGTTAAAGAGGGATTAAAAGGAGTGGGATTACTATGACATTACTCAAATACAAAGGCTATGTCGGCACTATAGAAGCAGATTTAGAAAATAATGTGCTATTTGGCAAATTGGCATATATCCGAGATGTGGTTACCTACGAAGCAGAAACCTTGCCACAATTAGAGAAAGAATTTCAAACTTCTGTGGATCTGTATTTACAAGATTGCCAAGAACTTGGGCGAACGCCTGACAAACCTTTCAAAGGCGTATTTAATGTGAGAATTAGCGAAGAACTTCACCGTAATGCCGTGTTGGCTGCGGGCGATCTGAGCTTGAATGCCTTTGTTGCCGAAGCAATTAAAGAAAAAGTAGAGCGTGCTGGCATTACAAATTAATACAATCTCGTATCATTTCCCCTACAAAATACAATAAAAGTGCGGTACAATTCCGCACTATTTTTATCTAAAATTAGCCAATCACCGAGAAAATATGGAACAGTTTAATCAATATATTCCTGATGAAATCACAATGTGTCGCTTTGGAGCGAAATTAATGCAAATTGTTAGCCAAATGGCGACAGAAAAAGGCATTGTGATTTATTTAAACGGTGATCTTGGCGCAGGGAAAACCACCCTAAGCCGTGGAATGATCCAAGGGTTAGGCTATGAAGGTAAGGTGAAAAGCCCAACTTACACCTTGGTGGAAGAATATCATTTAGCGGGAAAATCCATTTATCATTTTGATTTATATCGTTTAAGTGATCCCGAAGAATTAGAATTTATGGGCATTCGTGATTATTTTAATGCGCAAAGTATTTGCCTAATTGAATGGTCTGAAAAAGGGCGTGGTTTACTTGCTGAGCCTGATTTGATCATTCAAATTGATTATGTTGATGATGCACGCAATCTCACTTTGCACGCCAAAAGCAAGCAAGGCGAGCAGATTATTCAACAGCTCATCGCATAAACTGATTGATAATACCATTTAACCTAAGCTATTTTTTTGTGAAGTTTTAGAATGAGAAACCTTTACCGATTTATTTACCTTTTTTTCTTATGCGGATTTGTCGCCGTTTCAAACGCTTTCGCCAATGTTTGGACGATCGCCATTGACCCCGGACACGGCGGAAAAGATCCCGGTGCAATTAGCCGTACCCAACACATTTATGAAAAAAATGTAACGCTTTCTATTGCGCGAGAACTTAAAGCCTTGTTGGATAAAGATCCCAATTTCCGCGCGGTACTAACGCGCAAAGGCGATTATTATATTTCTGTGCCAGAACGCTCAGAGATTGCACGCAAATATAAAGCGAATTATCTGGTTTCCATTCACGCCGATTCGTCTGTTTCCCCTGATTTACGCGGTGCGTCCGTGTGGGTGCTATCCAACCGCCGCGCCAACAGCGAAATGGGGCAATGGTTGGAAGATCATGAAAAGCGTTCTGAGTTATTAGGCGGCGCAGGTTCGGTGCTAGCTTCACATAAAGAGAAATATTTAGATCAAACAGTGCTAGATTTACAATTTGGCCATAGCCAACGTGTGGGCTATGAGCTTGGTTCGATTGTATTGCGCCGTTTTGCCAAAATCACCACCTTAAGCCGCAGCACACCACAACACGCCAGCCTTGGGGTGCTACGTTCGCCCGATATTCCGTCTATTTTGGTGGAAACAGGATTTTTGTCCAATCCCGATGAAGAAAAGAAGCTCAACTCCCCTGCTTATCGTAAAAAACTGGCTCAGGTGATTTATGAAAGCCTTGTGGATTTCCGCCGCCGTTATGTGAAAAGTGACATTAATGTAGCCAAGACGCCTACGGTGAAAGAAAGTGCGGTCAAAAACTCAAACGAAAAATCACAAACGCAAATTAAAGATAGCGGACTTCGTCATAAAGTTAAAAATGGTGAAAGCCTTGGTGGATTAGCGGCAAAATATGATGTAAAAATGAGCGATATTATCGCCTTAAACAAGCTCAAACGCCGTGAATTATGGATTGGTGAAACCATTAAAATTCCTGACAATGGTAAAAATAGCAAAGCTGCAACAAGTAAAGCCGAGCCGAAAAATAGTAAAGCAACAAGCAAAACAGAAAACAAAAAAGCAGATAATAAAAAGACAGATAAGTCAAAAACCGGCAACAAAAAAGCGGATAAAACAGCGAATAAAAAGATAAAAAGCGAGAATAACGGAAAAGATAAAACAACGCCGAAATTCCATACTGTACAAAAAGATCAAACACTGTATGCGATTTCGCGTCAATATAACATCCCTGTTCCAACGCTGTTGAAGCTCAACCCTAAATTGAAAGACGGCAAAGTGCAAACAGGGCAAAAAATCCAATTACAAAAGTAGGAACGCCAATGCCAATTCAAATTCTGCCACCGCAACTTGCTAACCAAATCGCTGCCGGCGAGGTGGTGGAACGTCCTGCGTCTGTGGTGAAAGAATTAGTGGAAAACAGCCTAGATGCAGGTGCGAATAAAATCCAAGTGGATATTGAAAATGGTGGCGCAAGCCTTATCCGTATTCGCGACAACGGCACAGGTATTCCGAAAGACGAACTTTCCCTTGCCCTTGCACGCCACGCCACCAGCAAAATTGCGAGCATTGAAGATTTAGAAACCATTCTAAGTTTAGGCTTTCGTGGCGAGGCATTAGCAAGTATTAGCTCAGTTTCACGCCTTACACTCACCTCGCGCACGGAAAAGCAAAAAGAAGCTTGGCAGGTTTACGCTCAAGGGCGAGAAATGGAAACCACCATCAAGCCCGCCTCTCACCCTGTTGGCACCACCGTTGAAGTCGCCAATTTATTTTTTAATACGCCTGCCAGACGTAAATTTTTACGCACCGATAAAACGGAATTTTCCCATATTGATGAAGTGATTCGCCGCATCGCGCTTGCCAAACCGCATATTGCTTTCACGCTTACGCATAATGGCAGAATCGTGCGTCAATACAAAAGTGCGGTGGATTTTTCGCAAAAATTAAAGCGCATTGCTGCCATTTGCGGCGATGAGTTTATTGCTCACGCCCTGCATATTGATTGGAAGCACGATGATTTGCACCTTTCTGGTTGGGTAGCTGAACCGCATTTTAAGCGGTCGCAAAACGATCTCACTTATTGCTATGTGAATGGGCGAATGGTACGTGATAAAGTGATCACCCACGCTATTCGTCAGGCCTATGCCGATTATTTAGGCGCGGAAGAATACCCTGCTTATATTCTGTTTATTGATCTCAACCCTAACGAAGTGGACGTGAACGTTCACCCTACCAAGCACGAAGTGCGTTTTCAGCAAGCCCGTTTGGTACACGATTTTATTTATCAGGGTGTACAAAATGCCTTACAAACGAGCTTTGAATTAGGGCGTAATGAGATTACTGCGCAACAAATGTCGCCCTCAGAAACCGCCACACAACGAGAAGAAAAGACTTTCCAAGTACAAGAGCCACAAGGCTTATGGCAGCCTAATCAGGGTTCGGCAAACCGTGCGGCAGCAGGACGCAATATTTTTCAGCCAATGCCTGATTATTCAGAACGGAATGAGCAGAACACCGCAGGGAAAAGCACAGCTGAAAAAAATATGCCAAAAGCGTCAAAAGAAAGTACGGTAGAAAGTACGGTAGAAAAATCAGCAAAATTTACACCGCACTTTGAGCATTACGCCAAAACGCCTGCGGTATCCAAAAAAGAACGCCAAGCCTATGGTGAATTACTACGAACAGGGGAATTGCAAAAAACCACGCAAACAGCTGCACCGAGCAATATTCAGTCTGCGCCTGAAATGCCCCTTGCACAATCTAACCATATACTACGCGCCTTAGCCTTAGTGGAAAATAAGGCCTTGTTATTACAACAAAATCAGCAATTTTATCTGTTGCCAATTAAAAAATTACAACAAACGCATATTCAATTAAGCCTGCAGCAAAATAATGTGCCGCAGCAAGCGCTGCTGATTCCCATAATGTTTCGCTTGGACACGGAACAACAAGCCCATTGGCAGCAACAAAAAGCGTTCTTTGTGCAAGCAGGTTTTGATTTTAATGAAAATCTTGCCCTGCATCGCATCAGTTTAACCAAAGTGCCGAACTGTTTGCGTCAGCAAAATTTACAGCAATGTGTGGGCAATCTGCTCAATCAAAACGTGGATAATTTCACGCAATTTTTAACCACACTTTGTCAGCAACTGGATTATGCGGAAATTGAGATTTTCAGCGATGCGGTAAATTTGCTCAGTGAAACGGAACAACTGGCTCAGCAACAGGCAGAATTTCATTTATCCCAGTTATTTATCGCCATTAATTGGCAAATCTATTTAGAGCAGGAACAATAATGTCAGCCAAACCTCGCGCGATTTTCTTAATGGGGCCAACGGCCTCAGGCAAAACAGACTTAGCGATCAAATTACGCCAACATTTCCCGGTGGAAGTGATCAGCGTGGATTCTGCATTAATTTATCGTGGAATGGATATTGGCACGGCAAAACCCAATGCTGAAGAACTAACACTCGCCCCGCACCGTTTGATTGATATTAAAGATCCCAGCGAAAGCTATTCTGCGGCAAATTTTCGCCAAGATGCGCTGCGTGAAATGGCGGACATCACGGCGCAAGGCAAAATTCCTTTGTTAGTGGGCGGTACAATGCTCTATTACAAAGCCCTGCTTGAAGGACTTTCACCGTTGCCATCGGCAGATGAAAATTTGCGTCAAGAAATTGAGCAAAAAGCCGCACAAATCGGTTGGAATGGCTTGCATCAAGAACTGGCGAAAATTGATCCTATTTCTGCGCAACGCATTAATCCGAACGATAGCCAGCGTATCAACCGCGCCTTAGAAGTGTTTTATCTCACAGGCAAATCACTCACCGAACTCACCGAGCAAAAAGGCGAAGCACTGCCTTATGAGATCACGCAATTTGCCATTGCTCCGCAAGATCGCCAAATTTTGCACCAACGCATTGAACAGCGTTTTCATAAAATGATCGAGCAAGGCTTTCAACAAGAAGTGGAAAAACTCTATCAGCGAGGCGATTTGCACGCGGATTTGCCGTCCATTCGCTGTGTGGGCTATCGTCAAATGTGGGAATATTTGCAAGGCGATTATGATCACGATGAAATGGTTTTTCGTGGCATTTGTGCGACACGGCAGTTGGCGAAACGGCAAATTACTTGGCTACGAGGCTGGAAAAGTCCGCTCACTTGGCTTGATAGCTTACAACCCGATAAGTCCTTCGACCAGATGACGCAAACGTTAAAATAATTCTTGTGCAATGATGACATTAATAAAGATTATTGCTATATTGAACATCGGAGACAATTTTGTTCCCATAATACCCTATAACTAATATAAGAAGGAAAAAAAGATGGCAAAAGGACAATCATTACAAGATCCTTATTTAAACGCGTTACGCCGCGAGCGTATTCCTGTATCCATTTATTTAGTCAACGGCATTAAATTACAAGGACAAATTGAATCCTTCGATCAATTTGTGATCTTATTGAAAAACACCGTAAACCAAATGGTTTACAAACACGCAATTTCTACGGTTGTGCCTGCGCGTGCGGTTTCTCATCACAATAACCAAGCTCACCAACAACAGCACAATGCAAACCAAGAAGTTGTTGCAGAAGCTGCCGCAGACGCACAAGCTGAATAATTTTGGATAATCCAACCATTTCAAGCTTATTAGAACAAAGCACAATAGAAAAAAGTGCGGTAGAAAATTTAGACGAAATTTCTACCGCACTTTCGCCTTTTTCACAATCTCTCTCATCACCGAATCCACTTCAAGATCGCGGCATTATTGTGCAAGCGTTTTTTTCTGCGGATAAAAATCTGGACGATTTAGCTGAATTTCAGCTTTTAGCAGAATCCGCTCAGGTGGAGATTGCAACCATTATCACCACCAGCCGTGCCACACCGCAAGCGAAGTATTTTATCGGTCAGGGCAAGGCGGAAGAAATTGCCCAAGCGGTAAAAGATCACAACTCCAATGTGATTTTGGTGAATCATTGCCTTACACCAGCGCAAACGCGAAATTTAGAAAGCCTTTGTGAATGTCGCGTAGTGGATCGCACGGGGCTGATTTTAGATATTTTTGCTCAGCGTGCACGATCTCACGAAGGGAAATTACAAGTCGAGTTGGCTCAGTTAAAACATCTTGCCACTCGTTTAGTACGGCGTAAAACAGGCTTAGATCAGCAAAAAGGCGCGGTAGGCTTACGTGGCCCGGGTGAAACGCAGCTGGAAAGCGATCGCCGTTTGATCAAAGTTCGCATTGCTCAGTTACAAAATCGCTTGAATAAAGTGGAAAAACAGCGCAATCAAAATCGTCAAACCAGAAAGAAAGCGGATATTCCAACCATTTCCTTGGTGGGCTATACCAATGCAGGCAAATCCACGCTGTTTAATTTGCTCACCAATGCAGAGGTTTATGCGGCGGATCAGCTTTTCGCCACCCTTGATCCCACATTACGCCGCCTAAGCATTCCCGATATTGGCACAACGATTTTGGCAGACACCGTGGGCTTTATCCGAGATCTGCCGCACGATTTGGTTTCTGCCTTTAAATCCACACTACAAGAAACCACGGAAGCCAGTTTGTTGTTGCACATTGTAGATTGTGCCGATGTGCGAAAAGAAGAAAATATCCACGCGGTGAACGAAGTTTTGCAAGAAATCAATGCGGTTCAAGTGCCAACCTTGCTGGTTTATAACAAAATTGATCAAGTGGAAAACCTTGCTCCGCATATTGAATATGATGAACAAAATCGCCCTGTTGCGGTGTATATTTCCGCCCATTTGCAACAAGGCATTGCCCTATTATTCGATGCCATTCGACAAAAATTAAGCAAAAGCATTGTGCAACTACAGCTTTGCTTGCCGCCGCAAGCGGGCAAAATTCGCCATTGGTTGTATGAAATGGATTGTATCCGTGAAGAAAAAATCAGTGAGCAAGGGGAATTTTTGCTGAAGGTGAATATTGAACAAAGCGAATGGCAAAAATTACTGAAAAAACAACCGCACTTATCGGACTATGTAAGCAAATAAACAAAGCCTTTCTGTTGCTTGCTATTTCCCAATGCCGTATTGTTTTAATTTATTGGCAATGGCGGTATGTGAAACACCCAATCTGGAAGCCAGTTTTCTAGTGCTTGGATACTCTTCATAAAATTTCTGCAATACCATTGCTTCAAAATTATTCATAATTTCATCAAGGGTTTGATTGCCAAATTGTTCAATGCTTGGCAACGGAATTTCTTGTTCCACCAAGTGTAAATCGGCAATAGCCAGTTGATTATTTTCAGCCAATGAACAAGCGCGGTACAAGGCGTTGTGCAACTCTCGCACGTTGCCTGCCCAAGTGTAATGGGTAAGATAATTAAGAAAGGCTTCATCAAAGTGCGGTGCAGAAATACCCAATTCTTGGCTGATTTGCTGAACAAACATTTCTGTTAGCTGTGGAATATCTTCTTTACGCTCGCGCAATGGGGGAATGGTTAAACTCAGCACATTCAAGCGATGAAATAAATCTTCGCGCATTTTGCCTTTTTCCACATAATGGCTAAGGGGAATTTGCGAAGTGCAAATCACGCGCACATCAGCATAATGCTCTTTTTCCTCGCCTACGCGGCGAAACGTGCCATCATTTAGAAAACGCAATAATTTTGCTTGTAAGCTCAACGGCAATTCAGCCACGCTATCAAGCAACACCGTGCCACCGTTGGCGTATTCAAAAAAGCCTTGGCTTTCCGCTTGTGCATTGGCGCGTCCAAACATTTCGCTTTCAGCATCTTCACTTGGCAGCCCTGCGCAATTCACCGCAATAAATTGATTTTTTCGCCGCGGACTATAAAAATGACAGGCTTTCGCAATGAGATCCTTGCCTGTTCCCGTTTCACCTTGAATCAGCAAAGGCGCGTCTAGCAGGGCAAATTTTTTGGCTTTTTCCACTAATTCTTGCATTTTGTGGCTTTGCGTAACCACTTGTGAAAAAAGATCTTTTTCTGCTGACATTGCTTGCCTCCACGCCATTTTTTGATGAAACTGGCAAGTATTGTAAACTTTTCCGTAAAAATGGAAAGAAAAATTTACAATTTTAATCGTCTTTTAAGATACCCATTTATTTTTAAGAATACATCTATTGAAATGATAACGGTTATCAATTAAAATCCACCACCTTTATTTTATTCGCCGTAGGAAATCTTGTGTTTGAATTAGATTCAGTGTCTTTTGCGTTACCTGAAAAAGTGTTGTTGCAGCCTATTTCGCTGCAATTCGGCACGGGAAAAATCTATGGCATTATTGGGCCAAATGGTTCGGGTAAATCCACCCTGATTAAACTCTTGGCACGTCAGCAATTTCCTTCGAGCGGTACGTTGCATTTCGCTAATCAACCTATTCAACAATGGAAAAACAAAGCCTTTGCCCGTGAAGTGGCATATTTACCA
Organism: Avibacterium gallinarum; assembly: GCF_002921135.1. Taxonomy (GTDB): domain Bacteria; phylum Pseudomonadota; class Gammaproteobacteria; order Enterobacterales; family Pasteurellaceae; genus Avibacterium; species Avibacterium gallinarum. The sequence goes on from NZ_PQVJ01000011.1 coordinate 111,481, forward strand.
CAATATTTGCCGAACGCACAAAATTTAACGGTAAAAGGGCTGCTACAAATGGGGCGTTATGCGTGGAATGGGCTGTTAGGGCGTAATCCTAAACAAGATGAGCAAGCCATTCAAAATGCGTTGCAATGGACGAATATGCAAGCCTATGCCGATCAATTTGTGGATACCCTTTCAGGCGGCGAACGTTCTCGTGTGTGGCTGGCAATGTTATTGGTACAGCAAAGCCGTTTTTTATTATTAGATGAACCCTTGGCAGCGTTGGATATTGCTCATCAAGTGGAAGTAATGCAACTTATCCAAAAGCTGGTGAAGCAGCTCAATTTAGGCGTGATCATTGTGATCCACGACATCAATCTTGCCGCACGTTTTTGTGATGAACTCATCGCCTTACAATCAGGCAAATTATTAATGCAAGGCACGCCACAAGAGATTATGACTCCACAAGCCCTTGAGCAAATTTATCATATTGATCTGCAAGTGCTATCCCACCCTGTGGATCAGGTTCCAGTGGCGTTCTTTTAGGGGGCAATAATGAAAAAATATGCTTACTTATTGCACGCCCTTTGGCTTATTGTTACTTTGCCCGCATTAGCGACACCAAAGGTTGCCACCTTAGATTGGACGATCGCCGAAACCTTGCTCGGACTAGGCGTAACGCCTGTTGCCGTAGGGGATAAACAAAGTTATCAGAACTGGGTGAGCGAACCTGCGTTACCACAAAGTGCGGTGGATTTAGGTACAAGATTACAACCTAATAAAGAATTATTGGCACAACTTGATATTGAAATTTTCCCCAATAGCGATATGTATTTCTCCACCGCACAAGCCAATTTGCCTTATTTGTCCAACGTAAAAACCTTGGATCTCGTTAATTTCTACCAAGCAGGCGATTTTTGGCAAAATCAACTTCAAGCAACACGCCAACTTGCCAATGTGGTGGGGGCGGATTCCACGCCGTTAATTCATCAAACCGAAACCCTTTTTGCCGCACAAAAAGCCTTGCTCACCCCATTTCAAGCACGCCCGTTGTTAATTGTGCAATTTATTGATGGTCGTCATTTGCGTGTTTACGGCAAACAAAGTCTGCCCGGTGTGGTGCTAACCCAACTTGGACTACAAAATGCGTGGCAAGAAGCAGTAAATTTATGGGGATTTAGCCAAATTAGCCTAAATCAGCTCGCACAATTCCCTCACGCAAAATTAGTGATCATCAAGCCTTATCCGCAAAATGTGCCACAAGAACTGGCAAGTAATAGCCTATGGCAAGCTTTGCCTTTAGCGAAAGATCCCTTGATTTTACCTGCCATTTGGACATTCGGCGCTCTGCCCTCCGCTCAGCGTTTAGCCCTTGCCTTAAGCCAAGGATTACGTCAGCCACAAGGGGAAAGCCAATGGTGAAAATTCGTTTAATGCCAAGCCTTGGGCTGATTGCACTGGCATTATTTGCGTTGCTACTTTGGCAACAGCCCGAACAAAGTGAAACCAGCCAACTGCTGATTTTCAATTTTACCTTGCCGCGCGTGCTAATGGCAATTTTGGCAGGGGCAAGCCTAGGTGTGGCTTCGCTATTATTACAACAAATTATGAATAATTCGCTGGCTTCCGACAGCACCCTTGCCGTAAGCGGTGGCGCACAATTCGCCCTGTTTCTGGCTACCCTGTTTTTGCCAAATTTATTGCAATTCGGCACCACGCCGATAGCCTTTATTGGGGCATTATTCGCCTTAGGCTTAGTGCTATTACTGGCGTGGCGGCAAATGCTTTCGCCGTTGTTGATCGTGCTTGCAGGGCTGGTGGTGAGTTTTTATCTTGGGGCGTTTTCTTCCCTTTTAATGCTGTTTTACCCTGAAGAAAGCCGTGGCTTGCTCGTTTGGGGCAGCGGCTCACTGGTACAAGAAAGCTGGTATGACAGCCTAACCCTGCTGCCGTTACTCGCCCCTGCCATTGTCGGCATCGTGCTACTTAGCCCTGCGTTGCAAATTCTGCAATTACAAGAAAGTAACGCACAAAGTTTAGGCGTAAATGTGAAAAGAATCCGCCTGCTCGGTGTGTTGCTTGCCGCTTATTTAGTCGCCATTATTGTCAGCCGCGTAGGAATGATCGCCTTTATTGGCTTAGCCGCTACCACGCTCGCGCGGCAATATCCTGATTATCGCTTTAAAATTTTATTATGGCGAAGTGCCTATTTTGCTAGCATTTTATTGTTGATTGCCGATCTCTGTCTGCAACTGATTGAACAATGGCAAGGCATTTCCTTGCCAACAGGCTCAATTACCGCATTATTCGGCACGCCTTTGTTATTATGGCTCGTGTTCAAACATCGTCAGCAATATGGACGCGTACAAGAAAGCCAAAGTGCGTGGAAAAATTCTGACAAAAAAAGCACCGCACTTTATTTACCGCTGTTTTTGGCTGCCGCGTTAGGCTGTTCTTTATTTTTAGCTCAAGGCGTAAACGGCTGGCAAGTTTACTTAGATCAAGGCCTGTTCAACTTGCGTTTCCCACGCCTTGCCTATGCCCTTTGTGCAGGCATAATGCTCGCTTTGGCGGGAACGATCTTACAACGCTTAAGCCGCAATCCAATGGCAAGCCCTGAATTACTGGGTATTACTTCCGGCGTGAGCTTTGGCGTGTTATTAGCGATTTTTGTTGCAGGGGCGAGCGTACTTAGCCAATATGTATTATGGGGGGCGTTGGGAGCATTATTGATCTTAGGATTAATCTGGCTTATCAATCGCCGCAACGGCTTGCAACCTGATCAAGTGTTGCTCACAGGAATCAGCATTTCCGCCTTATTTGACGCCGTGCAACGCATACTTATCGCTAGCGGCGATCCCCGAGCGTGGCAATTATTAAGCTGGGGTTCGGGTTCAACCTATTACGCCAACAATGAGGTAGCAATCCCTATGCTGATTATCGTGGCGGCACTTTTCGCCTTGAGCTTTATTTTTATTCGCTGGCTAGATTTACTCAGCTTAAATAGCGTAGTGGCTCAATCCCTTGGGGTGAACCTCGTACAGTCGCGTAGCATTTTGTTTTTATTTGCCATCTTACTCACCTTGCTTGCCACTTTAATTGTGGGATCGCTCAGTTTTATCGGCTTGCTTGCGCCACATTTGGCATACAGCTTAGGCTTTCGTCAAAGCAAAACCCAGCTACTTGCCGCAGGCATATTAGGTGGCACGGTGATGATAATGGCAGATTGGCTCGGACGGCAATTATTGTTCCCTTATGAAATCCCTGCAGGTTTAGTAGCAACCCTGCTTGGCGGAACTTATTTTTTATGGTTAATGCGAAAAATGTAACAAATTTACACCGCACTTTCGGCTAGCTGTTCAGCAAAGTGCGGTGCAAAAAACGTAAATTTTTTATCAACAAATAGGAGAAATCAAATGAAAAAACTGACTAAACTCACCTTGCTTTGCGGATTAGCTTTACCTTTCACCAGCCAAGCACACGATTTATGGGCTTATGCACAACACGCAGAAGCAGACAAGCCGTTGCTTGCCGTATTAGGCTATGGGGATAAATTCCCATTAGGCGAAAAAATTGCGGAAGGCCGTTTAAATATCCTCAATCCATTGGTGTTACACCAAGCTGACGGCAAAAATACCACGCTCACTCAGCAAGGAGAAAATTATCATTATGTCACCAAAACCCCATTGGGTAAGGGCGAATTCAAAATTTCAGGAAGCTACAAACCAACTTTCTGGTCAAAAAATGAAAAGGGCTGGAAACGTGAAAATCTCACTCAAATGACAGACGCCAATTACTGTGAAGAATCCAGTATGTTCGCCACAACCTATGTGAACAACGGGGTTGAAGTAAGCGATTTCGCCATTGCCCCTGTGGGCTTGCCACTGGAAATTGTGCCATTGGTGGATCCAACCCAAGTTAGCGTAATGGACGTGTTCCCAGTGCAAGTGTTGTATCAAGGGCAGCCAGCCAAAGGCGTGAGCATTATCGGCACCACCAACGAGTTTACCAAACTTGATGAAAAAGCCGTTTACGATCACCGTGAACCGCAAGCTTTCTCTGGCAAAACGGACGCTCAAGGCAAGGTGAATTTCATTCCTGCCTTAGCGGGGACTTGGAAAATCAAGGCAATTTATGAAATGGATTACCCAGATCAAAAAGTGTGCCAAAAACGTAAACTTTATAGCACTTATACTTTTAAAGTGAAATAACCTTTTTCTTAACTGGCGTGTTCACCGCACGCCATTTTTTATTAACACAATAGGAGCTGTATGAAAGCAAATATTTTTAAACTCTCATTAATTTCCACCGCACTTTTCGCTGCAAGCCAAGGGGTTTTCGCAGAAGAGGTGGAGCAGTTGGACGAAATTGATGTTGTTGGATCGGTGGCTAAAGCTGGAAAAGTAGAATATCTCTCACCAGGTTCAGTAGAAACGATTACCCAAGAACAAATTAGCGAAAAAGGATATCAGCAAATCGATCAAATTGGTCGATATGAGGCAGGTATTTTAAGCCAACCTTTTGGCGGTGATATAGATACTCATGACTGGATTAAAATCCGAGGCTTCAGCCCTACAATTCGAATTGATGGAACAACCCTGTATGATTTTGGTTTTTATCATTGGCAACCAAATATTTATGGATTAGAAGCCATAGAAGTAGTAAAAGGGGCAGATTCTTTAACTTATGGAACTGCAAATACAGGTGGTTTAATCAACTTAATAAGTAAACGCCCTCACAAAGGGAAGGTGGGTCAAGGTGAATTTAAGCTAACTTTAGGCAACCGCCACGAAACAGGAATATCTACTGATTATACTGGTGCAATTAGTGATTCATTGCGATATCGTATTGTTGCTGATTATTTACGTCATCACGGCGAACCAAGAGGTAGTTACAGCAATGCTTATTATCTAGCCCCTAGCCTATCTTGGGATATTTCTCAAAATACCAATCTCACTTTATTGGCAAGTATTCAGCACGATGATGGCGTACCTTCTTCAGGTTTTTTCCCTAAATATGACATTATGAAGCAAGGTGGCTTCTCAAGTCGAACCAATTTTTCTGAGAATGTAGATGAATACTTCAGACGTAATCAATATAGCATCGGCTATGAATTTACTCATAAATTTTCAGATAGTTTACTCTTTAGTTCAAACTATCGCTATGCGTATAGTAATAAAGATCAATTTAGTGCCTCTTTAGGCTGGGATGGAAATTCTCTTAGCACAATGCTTGTACGCGGAAAAACCTTTATTCATACTATTGACAATCATCTTAGTAAAACCTGGAAATTCAATGATATTGAAAACACTTTAGTTGTGGGGGGAGATTATTCTCATTCAAAAAATACTGCTTCTAATGGTTATGGTAGCGTTGCTTTAAGTAACCTTTATGGTAACTATCCAACTGCATCTGCCCCATTCTCTGCATTGACACCTTACACTAATAAAGATCGTCAGTTAGGTTTATACCTTCAAAATCATTTGAGTTTCCAAAATAAATTACTTATTAATTTAGGAGTAAGACGTGATTTTGCTAAAGGTGATTATCGTAGCGCTTTCAGTAATGAGTCTTATGATGTTAGGCATAATACCTATTCCGCAGGAATTATGTATGTTGCAGATAATGGATTAGCCCCTTACTATAATTACTCGGAATCATTTAAGCCTATTTCAAGTACAAATGTAAACGGAACTTTTGTTAGATATAAACCTTATGAAGGTGAGCAACACGAGTTAGGGTTAAAATATCTACCTCAATTTCTTGATGGCAAATTCTCTATAGCTTATTTTGATTTGAAAGAAAAAAATGCACTAGTATCTAATACGGTTAATGGTCAAGCAATTAGTACTCAGGTTGGGAAACAAACGAGTAAAGGCATAGAATTTCAGGCAGATGTAAATTTAACAGAAAATTTAGCTGCACTTTTATCTTACACCTATACAAAATCCAAAACCTATTCTAATACCGTTACTCGTACAGCTATTATTCCTAAACATAGCTATGCGGCTTACTTAAATTACCGTTTTACAGATAATTCATTATCAGGACTACAAATCGGTACTGGTATTCGTTACATTGGAACAAGTACAAATGGTTTAAGTGACGAAAAAGTACCAGCTTATACTTTACTAGATCTAATGGCAAAATATGACTTTTCTCCACAATGGAGTGCTCAAGTCAATATTTCTAACTTAGCAAACAAAAAATATGTTAGCACTTGTGATGCTTATTGGTGTTATATGGGAGAAGGACGTAGAATTACAGGAAATATTTCTTATAAATTCTAACTATCTATAATCTTAGGGCTGATCTCTCAGCCCTTTTTCTTTCTGCGCAAAATCTGCTATGGTAAGCATTTCTCTCTCAATATAGGAAAACGAATGTTAAGCTATCTTAAAGAGCATTTTTTTACCCTAATTTTATGGCTAAAAAAACCAAGTAATGGATTATGGCTCACGCCAATTTTAGGGGCGTTATTTGCCGTATTTTTGGCACTTTTCTCTGCGTTGATTGAAAACAAAGCATTGCCGATAAATATAATGCCAGATATTAGTGAAGCATTGCTCAATGATATTCTCAGCATTATGGCATCGAGTATGCTGGCAGTGAGTACCTTTTCCCTTTCTATTATGGTTTCCGCCTTTTCGTCTGCTTCTAACGGCGCGACGCCAAGAGCGACGGAATTGGTGATGGGCGACAATACCACTCGCCTTGCCATTTCAAGTTTTATTTCCGCCTTTGTATATGCGGTGATTGCCAAAATCACGCTCGGAATGGGCTATTACAACGAAGCAGGACGATTTGTGCTGTTTGTTGGTACGATTTGCGTGCTGATTTATTTAATCACCACCTTAATTACTTGGGTGAGCGCCTTATCGCAGCTCGGGCTATTAAATAATACCTTAGAAAAAATTGAAACGGCTTCACAACAAGCCCTAAATAATTATTGGCAACAGCCTAATATGGGGGCGAAATCCCTTGACAAAATCCGCTTTACTTATGCCATCCACGCCCATAAAACAGGCTATTTAAGCCATATCAATATGCAAAATTTGCAAGATTTTGCTGACAAAAATGACTGCGAAATTGAAATTGCTATTCAACCGGGAAAATTGGTTTATACGGATATGCCACTGGCTTATGTCAATAAATCCATTGAAGAAATGGCGCAGCTGCAAGAAAATTTTATCATCGAAAACAACCGCTCTTATGCACAAGATCCAAAATTTGGTTTGATTGTGTTAAGCGAAGTGGCGCAACGTGCCTTATCTCAAGCAGTGAACGATCCCGGCACGGCAATTAAAGTGATTAGCGTTTTATTACGCTTACTACTTGATAGCAAAGCAGAAAAGCAAGCGGTGAAATATGATCGTCTAGCAATGTTAAATCTCAATGAACAAGAACTTGTTTTACAACCGTTCACGCCGATTTGTCGTGATGGAAGTGCAATGTTAGAAATTCACATCAAAGTACAAAAAGCGCTTGCAGTGCTACGGACACAATCAGACAATCAAGCCATTCGAGAAGCCGCACTAAAACAAGCCAAAATAGATTTAGATTATGCGCTAAATGGGCTTTCCCTTGAAAGCGAAAAGACGCAGCTCCAAGCTTTGCATCAGGATTTATTTCATTAACAACATAAAAAAACTGCACCTATTGGTGCAGTAAATAATGAAAAAGACAGATAAGCATTATTTTGCAGAAACTTTCTGTAAAAATAACTTTCTCGGTGTCGTTAACCCCAATTTTTCAGCCTCATTAACAAGGTTTAAGGCTCGGTTAATGTCTTTTTGTTTTAATGCCTTGAGGACGGCTTGATTAAAATAAGCTTCTGTTTCTTTTTCAACTTTTGCATTATTTCCATTTGTTATATTCTGTGATGGTTGTGTTGTCGTTTGATTTGCAATTACAGTGCTTGCCGTCGGCGCTTTTTTCTCCACGCCTAAAATTTGATTTAAACCGATAAAATTCGTGCCATTTGTAGGTTGGAAATTGATCGTGAGCTTGCCATTTAAACTGTGAGCAACTTGAATATCGGCAATCGCAGGTGGTTGTTTACCTGTGGCTTTAGCAAATAATTTTGAAGGATGAGGAACAAGCGTTTGTTTCGCCAAATCCGCTTTTGTGGTGTAAATTAATAAATAAAGTGTTCCTTGGTTCACTGGCGTTAAATTTAACATCGCGACTAAGCGATTGGGTTTTAGCCCACGTTCTTCTTGTAATTTGAAATAGCTGGAATCATAATGTGCGGCGACATTGAATTGGCTATCCAACACCACCACATTCGGAACAAAAACTTGCTGATTTTGCACCGCACTTTCAATTTCGATTTCTATCGTTCCTTGGTTAGCAGGTAAGCGGTATGCAACAATAGGGCTTTCGACACCAGCAAAAGGAAGCGTAACCGCTTGTTTTTGTACGGCATTAAGTTCTATCTTTACTTGCTGCGGTAAGGCAACATCTTGCCAATGTAATTGTGTTAAACTTTTCGATGGCAAAGAAAATTCTTCTGCCAAAATGGGATGCGTTGTTAAAAGGGTTGCAGCAAAAAGTGCAGTCAAAAAAATTCTCTTTTTCATTGTTACCTCGTTTGGAAAAGCCTGTGTATTGTTGGAACTAGGCAAGCAAAAGTGCGGTGATTTTTTCGCAATTTTTGCTTGCCTATGCAAGGCGCTAAACCGCTTTCATTTTCATAAAATCTGATGTCACCTATTATTACAGCTTCGTAAGCAACTGGTTGTATAAGAATGAAATTAATTTAGCTATTTGACATTACCACCAAGCTTCAAATTGTACGCCTGCGATAAATTCACCATCTTTGGCTTTATAACCTGCATCAGTGCGTTTTTGGGTGTTAAATTTATCATTCCAGTGAGCATAAGTCCCGAACACGCGGATTGCTGGTCTTGCCCAAATGCTGCTACCCGCTTGCCATTGCTGTGCTAGGGTGTATTTCATTAACTGATTTTTCAACCCTGTTTGTTGATCTTTAATGCGATCATAACCCACTTCAACCAGCGTACTCATTGTGTCTGTCCATTTGTACATCGGGCGAACGCCTGCGGAATACCACGTTTTCCCTTGATGATTATCTAAATCGGTTTTTTCGTAAATTAACGCATACATCACTTCCACTTTATCTGACGGTGCGACAACGCCTTGATTGATTAAACGTAGCATATGCCCTTTATTGGTATTTGAGCCGCCTTGTGAGTGCCCTGTACTCCAAGAGGTCATCGCGTCTGTGGCATATTGCACGGTAAATTTATTGAAACCGCCGAAAAATTCGCCTTGAGTATGTTCTAAGGTGAGCATATAGCCGTTTTTACTTGCTCCCTCTACTCGACTGGCATGATTTTTGGTGTGAGAGTTACCATAATCTAGCCCGATTTCTAATTTTCCGTTTTTATTCACTTCAAGATCGGCAAGACGCACATCAAAAACATCGTTATACACGTCTTTATCTTGATCACGGGTGGACTCCCATTTTTTCGTAATTGGGTTGTAGTTCCAACCATACGCGCCACCTTGTTCTGTGTTTCGGGTTACGGCAAAAGAGAGTTTTCCGATACCGACATCAATATTTTCAACCCCAGCACCTGGCCCTGAAATATCCCAATAATAGAAGTCATTCATATGCACATCGTGGCGTTGGTAAAAACGTTTACCTGCCCATAATGTTGCGTCTGGTAGGCTGTCAAGGAAGTTTTTAAATTGAACGTTAATTTCACGCAACGCTGGCGTTGTAGTTTCCCAATCACCCTGTTGGTTCACGGAATAAGCAAGGTTGGAATCTAAATAAATAGATTTATTGCCTTCATTGAAAAGTGATTGTCCTAGTTTAAATTCCGCATAGGTTTCTGCTTCATTACCTAAACGATATTTTGAACCACCACCGTTTACGGTGAAAGCAGTCTGCTCACCGCCACCAGATGTCCAACCAATACCTGAACGAGCATAACCGTGGAAATCAACGGCATTCGCACTCAGTGCGATAAAATTTGCTGCAATAATGGTTGCAATGCGTGTTTTTGCGTTTTTCATAATCGACCTCACTTGAGAATAATTTAGGTTAGGAAAAGGAAAATATCGCCGTTTGATTTCTTAATAAGTGGGATAGCTTCAGTTTGCTGTATCGCTTTATACTGCTAGCTGCTTCGTCTTACTATGAGATTAAACGGTGATAAAAGCGTTTCTACACACCTTTTTCTTTAAAAAGCCTTGGGCAGGCTATGCCATTTTCTTTGAATAAATGACAACGTTCTGGCACGATCCCAATATCAAACTCCGCACCTTCATCCACCAGTACCACATCATTTTGGCGATAGACTAATGTAGGCTGTTTGATTTCAGGGATTTCTAGGTGGATTTGCGTTTCATTACCCAATAACTCGACCACTTGAACTTTGCCTCGCAAAGTCACTTCGGCGTTTTCGGAAGGAACAAGATGCTCTGGCCGAATACCAAGGGAAAGGTTATCTCCCACTTTCACGCCATCACCGCGAACAGGAATCCAAAAGTTATGATGATTGGCATCAGGTAATTCGACTCTGACCCGCTCATTTTCAACACCAGTTACTTTAACAGGCAAAAAGTTCATTTTCGGTGAGCCAATAAAGCCAGCAACAAAGCGGTTGGCCGGATAATGATAAAGTTCAAGCGGTTTACCCACTTGTGCTATTCCGCCTGCTTTTAGTACCACGATTTTATCCGCAAGCGTCATCGCTTCCACTTGATCGTGAGTAACGTAAATCATTGTACGATTTAGTTTTTTGTGTAATTTGGAAATCTCTACCCGCATCTGCACCCGCAATGCAGCATCAAGATTGGAAAGAGGTTCATCTAGTAAAAAGACTTCAGGCTGAGAAACTAGGGTTCGACCGATTGCTACACGTTGTCGCTGCCCACCCGACAAGGCTTTCGGTTTGCGATCAAGTAAGTGAGCAAGTTGTAATACTTCTGCCACTTGATTCACCCGCGATTCACGTTCAGCTTTGCTCACGCCAGCCAGTTTCAAACCAAAAGACATATTTTCTGCCACATTCAAATGAGGATAGAGGGCGTAAGATTGAAACACCATTCCTATACCTCTTTTGGCTGGAGGTACATCATTCATCCTTTTCTCTCCGATGAATAAGTCCCCAGTGCTAATATCTTCAAGTCCTGCGATCATTCTGAGTAATGTGGATTTTCCGCAACCAGAAGGTCCAACAAAAACAACAAATTCACCCTCATTAATTTCTAAATTAATGTCTGTTGAAATTTGTACATTTCCGTAGGATTTACCCACGTTGCGTAAGGATACCTTTGCCATATTTAACCTCATTTTGCGTTTATATCTGAATGCTAGGATAATTCAGTGTGCCTTATCTTCACTGATCTTTTCCTTAAAAAGATCCTCCCTTAGGTATTTTTTTAAGGATTAGATAAAAAAATCGTCTAAAATGATTTTACTTACCAAAGACGCACTATTTATCGTTATTTTGTGATACCGATCACATTTTTCTTTTTCATTTTTGTGAGCCATATCACATAAATAAAAGAAATTACTATAACACGCTTATTTTTATTCAGGGGAGGAGAACGGAGGAGGATAAAAAATTACAAAATTAACGCATAATGAAACCAACAATCCTTTATTAACTCACAATTTATCAGGAGTAATATTATGAAAAAAACCTTATTGACCTTTACCCTAAGCACGCTAGCAAGTCTTGTTTTTTCTGGCTCAGTAATGGCAAAAATGACTGAAGGAAAACTTGTTATTTGGATTAACGGCGATAAAGGCTATAACGGCTTAGCGGAAGTCGGAAAAAAATTTGAAGCCGACACGGGCATTCCAGTGCTTGTAGAGCACCCTGATAAGCTAGAAGAAAAATTCCCACAAGTTGCCGCAACAGGTGATGGGCCTGACATTATTTTTTGGGCACACGATCGTTTCGGTGGATATGCACAAGCAGGTTTGTTAGCCGAATTACACCCTAGTGCTGATTTTAAAGAAAAATTTGCTGATTTTGTGTGGGACGCACAAACCTATAATGGCAAAGTGATCTCTTACCCTGTGGCGATTGAATCCCTTTCGTTAATTTATAACAAAGATCTCATCAAATCCCCTCCTAAAACTTGGGAAGAAGTTATTGAAGTGGATAAAAATTTAAAAGCCCAAGGAAAAAATGCCATTATGTGGAATCTTGCTGAACCTTATTTCACTTGGCCTGTGGTGGCGGCTAATGGCGGCTATGCATTCAAATTTACCAATGGACGCTACAATCCTACAGATATTGGTGTAAATAATGAAGGCTCACAACAAGGCTTACAATTTGTAGTTAATTTAGTCAAAGATAAAGTGATCAATCCTGATATGGATTATTCCGTTGCGGAGGCCAGTTTCAACAAAGGAGAAACCGCATTAACCATCAATGGACCTTGGTCGTGGGGTAATATTGAAAAAAGCGGTATTAATTATGGCGTAGCTGTGCTCCCAACTTTAAATGGCAACCCTTCTAAGCCTTTTGTTGGTGTATTAAGTGCTGCAATTAATGCAGCAAGCCCAAATCAGGATCTTGCCGTTGAGTTCTTAGAAAATTATCTTTTAACCGATGAAGGCTTAGAGGCAGTGAATAAAGACAAACCATTAGGCGCTGTTGCATTGAAATCTTATCAAGCGAAACTTGCTGTTGATCCTCGCATTGAAGCGACAATGACGAATGCAAAAAATGGCGAAATTATGCCAAATATTCCGCAAATGTCCGCGTTTTGGTATGCCGAGCGCAGTGCAATTATCAATGCGGTAAATGGTCGTCAAACGGTGAAACAAGCTCTTGATGAAGCTCAGGAAAGAATTTTAAAACAACAATAATTTTCTTAGGGGAGAATACTCCCCTTTTACCTAAGCGCTAAATCTAAGCGTTAATAAAAGTGCGGTGCTTTTTTTCACAGTTTTTTGAGGTGTAGTATGCGATCATCATTTTTAAGCCCCAACCTAACTCAGCGACATTTTGTCAGATACCTTTTAATTATTACTATTTTACTGCTAGATTTTTATGCGGTAATGTTGATGTATTCCCAAGGTGAGTATCTTTTTGCGATTTTAACCCTCGTAATCCTTACCTCTGGCATGTATATTTTTAGCAGCCCTAAAGCCTATGCGTGGCGTTATGTTTACCCTGGTCTGACGGGAATGATCATCTTTATTTTATTCCCACTAGTCGCCACTATCGCCATCGCATTCACTAATTACAGCAGCACAAACCAACTTTCATTTGAGCGTGCGTTAAACGTTTTAACCGCTCAGAAATATTTATCTGGCGAAAAATATGATTTCAAGCTCTACCCACAAACTGAAGGAAAATATCAAATTGGCTTATCTCATAATGGCGAATATTTTCTTTCCGCCCCTGTATCTTTAGTACCCGCACAAGTTCATTTAGCCCAGCAAGATTTGCCTGACATTAATGCTGCTCCGCTGAAAACCATCACGCAAAATCGCCAAGCCTTGCAAGGGATGACCCTAATTTTGCCGAATGGTTCAGCATTAACAATGAGCTCATTACGTCAATTTTCGGCTCAAAGCTCACGCTATCGTTATGATGAAACCACACATCAGCTCATTAATAACGAAAACGGAAAAATCTATTTAGCCAATTTTGATACGGGCTTTTTTCAACAAATTGACTCTCAAGGCAACTGGCTTAAGGAAACGTTAGAACCGGGCTTCACTGTTTCTATCGGATTCGCAAATTTCATTAAAATTTTCACCGATGAAGGAATTCAAAAACCTTTTATCCAAATCTTTATTTGGACGATTGTGTTTTCAGTGCTAACAGTTATTTTCACCGTAATTTTAGGAATGATTTTTGCTAGTCTTGTACAATGGGAAGCCTTAAAAGGCAAAGCACTTTATCGTCTTTTCCTCATTTTACCCTACGCTGTTCCAGCATTTATTTCTATCTTAATTTTCAAAGGGTTATTTAATCAAAGTTTCGGTGAAATCAATATGATCTTGAACCAGCTTTTCGGCATTCGCCCTGAATGGTTTAATGATCCCTTCTTAGCGAAAGTAATGATTTTAATCGTAAATACTTGGCTAGGTTATCCTTATATGATGATCTTGTGTATGGGTCTCTTAAAAGCGATTCCAAACGATTTATATGAAGCCTCGGCAATGGACGGCGCTTCAACTTGGCAAAATTTTAGTAAAATTACCGTGCCGCTATTGTTAAAACCGCTTACCCCATTAATGATCGCCTCGTTCGCCTTTAACTTTAATAATTTCGTGCTAATTCAATTATTAACCAATGGGCGACCAGATATGATCGGCACAACAACGCCAGCAGGGCATACAGATCTTTTAGTGAGCTACACTTACCGAATTGCATTTGAAGGCGGCGGTAGCCAAGATTTCGGGCTCGCTGCTGCCATTGCAACCCTCATTTTCTTATTAGTCGCAGGGCTTGCTTTATTAAATATCAAAGCCACAAAAATGAAATTTGACTAGGAGGAATTATGGCTATTGTTCAAGCAAAATCCTTACGCTATCGCCTATGGGCAACCCATTTTTTCTTAATTGCATTTATTGCGTTAATAATGTTTCCGCTGTTAATGGTGGTTGGCATTTCTTTACGCCCGGGAAATTTGGCGCTTGGTGATATTATTCCACACGAAATTTCGTGGGAACATTGGAAGCTCGCTCTCGGGTTTGATGTGGTACATTCTGATGGCAGCATCACGCCCCCACCGTTTCCTGTATTGCTCTGGCTTTGGAACTCGGTGAAAGTCGCAACGCTGACTTCAATAGGCATTGTCGCACTTTCCACCACCTGTGCTTACGCTTTCGCCAGAATGAAATTCAAAGGTAAAAAAACGCTATTGCAAGGGATGCTTATTTTTCAAATGTTCCCAGCCGTACTTTCTCTTGTTGCCTTGTATGCGTTATTTGACCGCCTAGGACAATACATTCCGTTTCTCGGCTTAAATACGCACGCTGGCGTGATTTTTGCCTATCTCGGTGGTATTGCATTGCACGTTTGGACGATCAAGGGATATTTTGAAACTATTGATGGATCATTAGAAGAAGCCGCCGAATTAGATGGTGCAACACCGTGGCAAGCATTCCGCTTGATTTTGCTTCCGCTTTCTGTCCCTATTTTGGCGGTGGTATTTATTTTATCTTTCATCGCAGCCATTACAGAAGTGCCCATCGCCTCACTGCTCTTGCGTGATGTGGAAAGTTATACCCTTGCGGTAGGTATGCAACAATATCTTTATCCACAAAACTATTTATGGGGCGATTTTGCTGCCGCTGCTGTGCTTTCTGCCATTCCTATCACTGCTGTCTTCTTATTGGCACAACGTTGGCTTGTGGGTGGCTTAACCGCAGGTGGGGTAAAAGGCTAACTTAGTGAAAAGTAAAAATAACTAAAAATCTAACCGCACTTTAATGAGTGTTTTGATTGTCAGAGCAATTCAACATACAAATAAAAAGTGCGGTGCTTTTTTAAAGAAAAATTTTTAAAAATTCCACCGCACTTTAAGATTCTAATTTTTGCAAAGATAGCTCAAAGTTGAATACAAAACTAATGCTATCTAACTATATCCCATTAATTTCAAAAGCTCTCGCGTGTATTGGATCGCTTCATTACGATTTGCCACACCTAATTTTTGATATAAATTACGAATGTGCGTTTTAATTGTGGTAATCGCGACTTGTAATTCATCAGAAATTTGTTCGTTACTATATCCCGAATAAATTAACCCTAGTACTTGCCATTCCCTTTGGGTGAGAGGGCTAATTTTTAATAAGTCTGGCACTTGCGGATTTTTTAATAATTGTGCGACAAATTCTTCATCAAAATGGGCGAATTTATGTCGATAATATTGGTTTATGTGGCGTAAGATAAATTGGGCTTTATGAGCAACTAATTCATCTAGGCTGTTTTGAGCGAGTAATTGGCGAATTTGTTGTGCCATTATTTCCCCCTCTAATACGAAAACACTGATAAAGTTAGTTTGTTTGGTGAGGCTAAGCCCAAGGCTAAGATCAGCCATTGCCGCCTCTTTGTTATGGGTGAGAAAATGTAGGCGATTACGTAAAATTAACGCACGGTTTAAATCACTGATAAATTGCAAATTTTCCGCCGTTTGGATCAATTTATCTAAAATCTTTTTGGCCTCTTCATAATCACCAATGAGCATTTTGGCTCGGGCAATATTACGCCATTGTACTTGGCTGAAATGATTGGTATCCGTGCTCGGTGGTTGGTTTTGAATCAACCAATTTTGAGCTGCTTGACTATTATTGGTCATTTGCCATAACACGATTTTGACCTGATCAGCGTTGGCGTTCCAATCGTTGTGGTAATGATGTGCGTTTTGTAGTTGAGTGATTTTTTCTAGCTGTCGAGTGGCGTTATCTATATCGCCTCGAACAAGAGAAATTTTGCATAAAATCGCAAGGCATTGCAGCTTTGCCTTTTCGCTATCTAACACTGAAATTCCCGCTGTTGCCATCGCTTCAGCTTTGTCTAGATCATACCAATCCCACAAAATTTGCCCTTTCAATCGGAGCAAAAATTCATACATTGGAATTTGCTGTAAGTGGTTTTCTTTCACAAATCGCGAGGCTTTATTTAACATATCATAGCCAGCCTGTAAGAAACCCTGTGCAATCAAAATTTCTGATTGTTGCAATAATGTCCATAGCACATTGTGAGAAGTGTGATATTGGCGAGCCATTTTCTCTGCTTTCTGCAACATTGTAATCGCATCATCGAAATTGCCTTTAACGTGGTAAGCTTCACCGATAACTGAAGTTGCTACAATCTGGGCATAGTAGGCATTATCGGCAAGCCGATTTAAAGCATTGGAGGCGAGTGAAAGTGCGGTGTTTTCATCACCTGAATTTATTGCAACCTGCGCACGTAATACATCAAATTCAGCTTGGTTTTCAGGGCTAAGCACGACGTTTTGTTGCTCAAAATGGGCAAAAATATCCTCAACCTCGCTGTGTCGGTGCTGGCTTTGTGCCAGCCACGCTTTTAATAAAATAAGATTTGGATAAGCCACCAGCCCTTTATCATCGAGGTATTCTAGGCTTTGTTCTAATAATTTGAGCTCACCTTGATGGAATAATTTCCAGCCATTTTGTGATAAAATTTGCAACAATAATTGTTTGTTCTCTAACAAACTGGCGTGATAAAGGGCTTCTGTCACATAGCCTTGAGCGAGCCAGCTGTGTGCAGCTTTTTGGTGTAGGGCTGCTATTTCGCTTCCCAATTCACGCAAACTATGCTGGGATAAGAAAGAGGCAAAAAGTGGATGAAAACGCCACCAATTATCATCGCTTTCCATCCGTTGCAAAAATATTCCTTGCTTTTCTAATCGTTCCAAAATGAATCGACTGTCTTTTTCTCCTGTTACTTCTGACACGAGAGCCTCATTCATTGAACGCAAAATAGAACAACGCAAAATAAAGTGTCTTGTTATCTCATCCACTGGTGTAAGCACTTCATCATTGAAATAGTCATTAATGTGAAAACTATGATGCGAGAGCCGTTTGGCAATATCTTGTAAACTAGTTTTTTGCTGCTTAGCAGAAAGACTGATGAGTTGTAATGCCGTAGGCCAGCCTTCTACTTCATCACAAAGGGCTGTAATTTCTTGTTCCATTAAAGGAATATCAAGGCGAGATTGGAAAAAATTTATGCTTTCTTGATGAGAAAAAGGCAGTTGATGTACATTAATTTCTAATAATTGTTCTTGCACTCTTAAACTGGCTAGCCCTAATGGGGGTAAGGAGCGGGAAATCAAAATAAGTGTCATTGCAGGCGGTTGGTGTTTAATCCAATACTTTAGTGCATCGTGAATTTCTTCATTTTCAATTAAATGGTAGTCATCTATCACCATATAAAATGGTTGTTCATAGTTGGCAAGATTTACCAGTAACTGATTGAAAAGTGAAAATAAATTAGAATAGGCTGCATTTTCATCATTGCGAATATGATTATTTGTGGCTTTCGCTAACGCCGCACAAAAATATCCTGCAAATCGCTCTGTTTGATTATCGCTTTCATCCAAAGAATACCAGCCTATATGCTGTTTATCTTTTGCCCATTGGGAAATTAGGGTGGTTTTTCCATAGCCTGCCGGGGCGTTAATAAGCACCAAGGGATAATCTACTGCACGTTCTAACAAGGATAATAAATTGGTGCGGGGAACGCTATTTTGCATGCGATAAGAGTAAATAAGCTTTGATGGAATTAACATTGTTAATAACCCTTTTGTTAATGAAAGACATCCTTTGGGGTTTTCCTCCCCCAAATAAGAAATTACTTCCTACTAATCATACTGACAAGATTATATCAAGGAGGATTTATTTTTTCTCCCGCCAAGCATAATAAAACAAGAAGAATGTTTAATTTATGCCTTAAAAGGAGTTTTTATGTCTATCTCTCATACAAATGAAATGGCATTATTTGATAATAATGTACAAAAATACTGCCGTTTTTTTGAACTTAACTCACCAAAACAATTTACCCCCGAGCAATGGTATCAGGTTATCGCCCGTTCCGTTCTCGAGATTGCCTCGCAAAAACCACAAGGAAAAATTGAGGAAACACGCCATATCAATTATCTTTCTATGGAATTTCTTATTGGTCGTCTCACAGGTAATAATCTGATGAATTTGGGCTATTACGAGGACATTAAAGCCTATTTAGCCCAATATCAAGTTGAACTTGTTGATGTGCTTGAGCAAGAGCGTGATCCTGCTTTAGGCAACGGTGGGCTTGGACGTTTAGCGGCCTGCTTTTTAGATTCAATGGCAACATTGGGACAAGCTGCGACTGGCTATGGGCTACATTATCAATATGGCTTGTTTAAACAGGCTTTCCAAGATGGAAAACAAATAGAAAGTGGCGATGAATGGGGAAGAAATCAATATCCTTGGCATCGCTACAACCCAAGCAAAACCAAACAAATACATTTTGGCGGCAAAATTATTTCCCTTGGGGAAGATAGATATGAATGGAAACCTAAATTAACCATTGAAGGCAAGGCCTTTGATCTGCCTATTGTTGGGTATCAAAATGAAGTTATACAACCTTTACGACTTTGGCAAGCTGATAGTCCTCAATCTTTCGATCTAAACCAATTTAATGAAGGCAAGTTTGTTGCTGCTGAAAAAAATATCGTAAAAAGCACCGCACTTACCCAGGTGCTATACCCGAACGATAATCATCGTGCAGGACAACAGTTACGCTTAATGCAGCAATATTTCCATTGTGCTTGTTCTGTGGCTGATATTCTTTCTCGTCACTTAGCACAAGGCTTCTCGCTAGAAGAATTTCCGAAACGTCAAGTCATTCAGCTTAATGACACGCACCCAACCCTCGCTATCCCTGAATTAATGCGGATTTTACTTGATGAGCATCAACTCACTTGGCAACAAGCGTGGTCTATTTGCCAACAAAGTTTCGCTTACACAAACCATACCTTGCTCCCAGAGGCGCTAGAGCAATGGGATCAACGCCTATTCAAACAATTATTGCCACGCCACTTTAAAATTGTGGAAAAAATTAATCACCTTTTCCATCAACAAGTGAAAGCACAATTTGGCGATGATGCCAAAGTATGGGAAAAACTGGCGATTTTGTTTGATTATCGTGTCAGAATGGCAAATCTTTGTGTGGTGAGCTGTTTTGCCGTGAATGGCGTGGCGCAAATTCATTCTGATTTGTTGGTTAGTCAGCTTTTCCCAGAATATCATCAACTTTTCCCAACAAAATTCTGCAATGTTACCAATGGTATTACCCCAAGACGTTGGATCCAACAAGCTAACCCTGCTTTAAGCCATTTACTTGATCAAACTATCAAAGGGGATTGGAAAAAAGATCTTGAGCTACTTCACCAAGTGGAAAATGTGGTTGATGATGCCAACTTCCGCGAGGCTTATTGGCATATAAAACAGCAAAACAAAGCGGCTCTTGCCAGAGAAATTGAACAAACGCTTAGCTTATCTGTCAATCCAAATGCGATTTTTGATGTACAAATTAAGCGTTTCCACGAATACAAACGCCAGCATTTGAATTTATTAAATATTATCGCTACCTATCAATGGTTAAAAGATAATCCAAATAAAGATTACACGCCAAGGCTCTTTGTTTTTTCAGGCAAAGCGGCTCCGGGCTATTATTTGGCGAAAAATATTATTCACGCCATTAACAATGTGGCTGAGATCATCAATAACGATAAACAGATGAAAGATAAACTACAAGTGGCATTTTTACCTGATTATCGTGTATCGCTAGCAGAAAAAATTATTCCTGCGGCGGATATTTCCGAACAAATCTCAATGGCAGGGAAAGAAGCCTCAGGGACAGGAAATATGAAGCTCGCATTAAATGGTGCATTAACCTTGGGAACCCTTGATGGTGCCAATGTTGAAATTGCTGAAATGGTAGGACAAGAACACATTTTCCTCTTTGGACATACCGTTGAAAGCATTCAAACGCTATTAGCAGAAGGCTATTCGCCGAAAAGTTACTATCGCAATAATCCTGTCTTAAAAAATGCGGTGGATTTTTTAGCCAAAGGCAAAGCCAGCAAGGGGGATAAAACAACCTTTGATCTGATGTTAGACAGCCTACTTGAACGCGATCCTTTCCTTGTTTTTGCTGATTTTGACAGCTATCGACAAGCTCAGGAGCGTATTGGTCAGGCTTATTTAGATCGTGATTCGTGGCTACGCAGTGCCATTTTAAACACAGCACGACTTGGAAAATTCAGCTCAGATCGTTCTATCCGTGATTACCAATCACGCATTTGGTTAAAAAAATAATAAATTTGCCACGCATTTTTATGCGTGGCAGCACGATAAAACAGGAAGCAGTATCATGAAAAGATTAACAAAGCGGTTTCAGCAAGCTGGCATAATGCCTTATTTCTACAACGAACAAGGGATAAAAAAACAGCTAGCCTCCAAACGCAACATCAATTATTCAACGCATTTTCAGGTAATACCCATTCTTATTCGGCAATTTTACCACCCGTAAAAATTCTTTACGAAAAAGCACCGCACTTTTTAAAACTCCATCGCACCGATTTAAAGAAAAATTTGCAAGGAAATTGGTGTCTTCAACTTGAAAATCAACAAGGGGAAATCACTGGGAAAGTAAAATGCAATACCATTTATTTTCCTCAAAATTTGCCGTTGGGCTATCACGATTTAACCTTAGCAATAGGAACAAAAACCTATTCTTGCCGTATTATTATTGCCCCAAAACGTTGTTATCAACCTCAAGAAATGGTACAAGGTAAAAAACTTTGGGGATCATTTATCCAATTATATAGTTTAAAATCTGAGCATAATTGGGGCGTTGGTGATTTTGGCGATCTTAAACAATTTTTGCGTGAAATTGCCGCAACTGGCGCGGATTTTGTTGGGCTAAACCCCATTCACGCTCTTTTTCCTGCTAACCCTGAAAGTGCTAGCCCTTATAGCCCATCATCAAGAAGATGGCTCAATATTCTTTATATTGATCTCAATACATTGCCTGAATTTCAGCAAAGCCAGCCAGCACAGCAATGGTTTCAGCAGCCACAAATTCAACAAACTTTAGAAAAATTACGCACAGCAAGCCATATTCAGTACAGAGAAGTCATGGCATTAAAACTCGAAGGGCTACGACTTGCTTTCTCTTTTTTCCAACAACAGGCAAATTCTGATCGCCAAGCTGATTTTGAGCAATTCCTCCAACAAAAAGGGGAAAGCCTCATTATTCAAGCCACTTTTGATGCACTTCATCAACATCTCAGTGAGCAATTCCCTGAACAATGGGGTTGGAATTATTGGGCTACGCAATATCAGGATTATCATAGCGAAACGGTCGCACACTTCCAGCAAACCCACCAAGCAGACATTCGTTTTTATGCGTGGTTACAATTTATTGCGGAAACTCAGCTCAAAGAATGCGATGAACTCTGCAAAACCTTAAAAATGCCTATCGGGCTTTATCGCGATCTCGCTGTTGGCGTTTCCGATCAAGGCGCAGAAACTTGGTGTGATAAGCAACTTTATTGCTTAAAAGCCAGCATTGGCGCTCCACCTGATATTTTAGCGCCACAAGGGCAAAACTGGGGGCTATCACCTATCAATCCGCATATTTTGCAGCAGCGTGCCTATCAGCCATTTATTGATCTCGTACAATCAAATTTGAATCATTGTGGTGCACTGCGTATCGATCATATTATGTCACTGCTTCGACTATGGTGGATTCCTAAGAATGGACAAGCACAAGACGGGGCATATATTCGTTATCCTGTTGATGATCTGATCGCCATTCTTGCCCTAGAAAGTCATCGCCACAAAGCGCTTATTATCGGGGAAGATCTGGGTACAGTTCCGAAAGCCATCGTGAGTAAACTCAAAAACGCGGGGATTTTATCTTATAAAGTATTTTATTTTGAATTTGACGAACAAGGAAAAAGCCGAGATTTAGCCGATTATCCTTATCAGGCAATGACAACCTTAAGTACGCACGATCTGCCAACTATTGATGGTTATTGGCGAGGCTATGATTTTGAACTTGGACAGCGTTATGGCATTTATCCAAATGAAAAAATTTTGGCGATATTGCAACAACAACGTCAGGAAGCTAAAGCCAAAATTTTAGCTCGTCTAACAGAGGCGGGAGTTGATCCTGATCAGCCAAAAGATTTATCCTCCCCAATTAGTAAAAAATTTAATCATCAACTACAAACCTATGTGGGGCAGGTGGAAAGTGCTTTGCTAGGGCTTCAACCTGAAGATTGGATAAATATGTCTGAACCCGTAAATATTCCGGGAACAAGCACCCAATATCCTAACTGGCGAAGACGCTTAAGCCAGAATGTTACAGAGATTTTTAATGATCCTGAAGTTCAGCAACTTTTACAGAAAATAAATACTTGCCGAAAACCGCATTAATTCTATAAAAATAGCCGATTAATCGGCTATTTTTTCAAAATGATTATGAATTTTTCAACAGACTGTTGACTAAACTCAATACTTCATCAATCTGTCCAGAAGAAAGTTTCCCCTCGTGAACAAACTTCACTTTGCCGTTTTTATCCAACACTACGATCAAACTTTCTTTCTCTTTTAATTTCCACGCATTTTTCACCGCACTTTGATTATCCAGCACAATTTGGCTATGGGCATTTTCTTTTTTCGCTTTTTCGGCGCTGCTCCGCACAAAAGCGCCCGTACCAAAAATTGCATCATCTGCGTTGATAATATTTGTGGTTTGATATTGCATGCCATTAAAATGTTGCGCTTTAATTGCGTCCATTAAAGCTAAATTTTTTCTTTTACTGCGCTTCGCCCTGCAATATGCTGCAACACTCGAACCTTACCTTTAAGCTGGGCAGATTGCCAAGGTTTTGCACTCACCTCTTGATTTTTCACCACAAGCTCGCCTTTATCCGCTACGCTTACCGCAGGGAGCGTTGCATTCAGTTGCAGATTGTGTGCCTGACTATAAGCACTGCTTAATAATGCGCTAAGCCCAAGTAATAAAACTGTTTTTTTCATTTTGTTCCTCACTAAAAAGCCCTTAGTTTAGCGAAAATTCCCCTTTCTGACATCTTAAAAATCATTACAGCGAAAGAGATTTGTTTGTTATACTTCGCTCTCACCCCAGTTATTCAATCAGAAAAAAACATAACTGATTGTTTATATTGGAATTTATATAAGAGGAAAAAATGGAACAAACAATCTGCCCAAAATGCCAAGGCGAATATGTGTATCACGATGGTTTAAATTTTGTTTGCCCTGACTGTGCTTATGAGTGGTCTGGCGAGGAAGAAAATGACACAGAAGAAAAAGTGGTAAAAGACAGTAACGGCAATCCACTACAAGACGGCGATAGTGTGATTTTGATTAAAGATTTAAAAGTGAAAGGTTCATCTATTGTGTTGAAAAAAGGCACAAAAGCAAAAAACATTCGCTTAGTTGATGGCGATCACGATGTCGATTGCAAAATTGACGGTCAAAGTTTCTCATTAAAATCAGAGTTTCTGAAAAAAGCCTAATCACGCAACAGGCTGCGACAAGCAGCCTATTGTTTTGCCTTTCAAAATAAAGTGCGGTCAGATTTTTCGTGATTTTACAAAAATGTGATCTATCTCACAAAAATATTCCAAACTTCCTAAAACTAGGAAATTTTCCTAAATCCTTTAAGCACTCATCTCAAGGCAGAAGAACAAAATCTCATTAAAATTTGACCGCACTTTCATTTTTTAATTGAGGAAATTATGTTCAAATTTTTACAACAGGTGCGTAAACCTGTGCTAAATCTTCCTGTGGAAGAAAGACGCAAAATGTGGTTTAAGCCCTTTATGCAATCTTATTTGGTGGTGTTTATCGGTTATATGGCGATGTATTTAATTCGTAAGAATTTTAACGTTGCGCAAAATGATATGATCGAAACCTATGGGATAACCAAAACCCAGCTGGGAATGATTGGGCTTGGCTTTTCTGTGGCTTACGGAATTGGGAAAACCCTTGTTTCCTACTATGCCGATGGGAAAAATACCAAACAATTCGTGCCGTTTATGTTGATTCTTTCTGCCCTTTGTATGCTTGGTTTTAGTGCAAGTATGGGCGGTGGCAGTGTGGCATTATTCTTGATGATTGCGTTCTATTCGTTAAGTGGTTTCTTCCAAAGTACGGGCGGTTCATCAAGCTATTCCACCATCACCAAATGGACGCCGCGCAAAAAACGTGGTTCATTCCTTGGCTTCTGGAATTTATCCCACAACGTGGGCGGTGCAGCGGCAGCGGGCGTGGCATTATTCGGTGCGAACGTGCTATTTGACGGACACGTTATCGGAATGTTCATCTTCCCTTCTATCATTGCTTTAATTGTGGGCTTTGTGGGATTACGCTATGGTTCAGATTCCCCTGAGGCTTATGGGCTTGGCACTGCGGAAGAATTATTTGGTGAAGAAATCAGCGAAGAAGATCGTGATGCAGAAGAAAATCAGCTTACAAAATGGCAAATTTTCGTGCGTTATATTTTGAAAAATAAAGTGATTTGGTTACTTTGCTTTGCCAATATTTTCCTTTATATCGTGCGAATTGGGATCGATCAGTGGTCGCCAGTTTATGCTTATCAAGAACTTGGCTTCTCAAAAGATGCGGCAATTTCTGGCTTTGCCCTATTTGAAGTGGGGGCGTTAGTCGGCACATTCTTATGGGGATTCTTATCCGATTTAGCCAACGGAAGACGTGGTTTAACCGCTTGTGTTGCGTTGGTTTTAATCGTATTCACCCTTGAGTTTTATCAATTTGCGACCAACGAATATATGTATTTAATTTCATTATTCGTGCTAGGTTTCTTGGTATTCGGGCCACAATTATTAATCGGTGTTGCGGCAGTTGGTTTCGTACCGAAAAAAGCCATTGCCGTTGCTGACGGTGTGAAAGGCACATTCGCTTACTTAATCGGTGATAGCTTTGCAAAATTAGGCTTAGGTATGATTGCAGATGGCACGCCAATTTTCGGCTTAACAGGCTGGGCGGGGACATTCGCTGCATTAAATACTTCTGCGATTGTGTGTATGGTGTTGCTTGCTTTCGTGGCGATTGCAGAAGAGAAGAAAATTCGCCGCCTAAAAAAAGCACAATAATTGCAAAAATGCAATAATTTTGCACCGCACTTAATTTTTTAATGTTCTTTACAATTATGCAGTGAGATTTTCACTGCATAATTTTTTTATTGGAGTACAATGCTCTCCCACTTTGCTTAACGCCTTATGGCTAGGATAAAAATGATTAATATCGTGTTAGTTGATGATCATCTTGTAGTGCGTTCGGGCTTCTCTCAACTGCTATCTTTAGAGCCAGATATGCGTATCGTAGGCGAATTTGGTTCGGTCAAAGAAACTCGTCAAAATTTACCGCGCCTAAAACCTGATGTTTGTATTATAGATATTTCTATGCCCGATGAAGGCGGTTTGGAATTATTACCCGATATTCCGCAAGGCATTCATTGCATAATGTTAAGCGTAAACGATTCTGAATTTATGGTGAAAAAAGCCCTTGAATTGGGCGCAAAAGGCTATTTAAGCAAACGTTGCAGCCCTGATGAATTAATTCAAGCGGTTAGAACGGTTTATGCTGGTGGTGTTTATCTTATGCCTGAACTCACCTTAAAACTCGTTAATACGCCGATTAAAAATACCCTCGCTCAACTCACAAAACGTGAACAAGAAGTCTGTGAATTACTTTCCAAAGGGCTAACGGTGAAAGAAATTGCGGCAGAATTATCATTGAGCATTAAAACCGTTCACGTTCACCGAGCCAATGCAATGAGCAAATTAAATGTAAAGAATAACGTTGAACTGGCGAATTTATTCCATAGTAAAGGATAAAATGAACGCAATTTTCTTTTTTATTTATAGTTGGTTTTTTGTTGCGCCAGCCTATTTTTGTTTATGGATTATTTCTAATTATTTATTAGAAGATCCCTTACTTTCTTTTTTATTCTTTCCTTTTGCATTACGCATTGGTATTCTCATTCATACAAAAATAAAATATTGGTTTTCCATCTATCTTGCCGAGTATAGCATTTTACTCTTACTCTATATTGCATTTCCTGAAAATAATACATTTTCTATCATTTTCCTTGGATTGCTAAACATTCCACTATTGCTTATCTTTAAAAAATACTATTTTGGCAGTCAATTACGCTGTTTATTGTTACAAGGCCTATTAATTTCATTACTCAGCCTAATTAATGCACTCTACTTTATTGGCGCTGAAAGTTTTTATTTCACCTTTTTGGTGAGTTTCTCAAGTGCGGTGCTAATTATTCCAATTTGTTATTTAATTTATTATTTCCTGTTTGAAATAAAATGGCTGCCGCTAACTTCTAGCCTGATTAGAAAACCAATTAGCTTAAGATCTAAGCCTATCATCATTTATCTTTTACTCTTTATCTTAAACATTTATATTCAGACAGATTTGCCTGAATCTTTTAATCGTTTTTCGCTGTTTTTCTTATCCATTCCGATTATCTTGCTTGCTTTCCGTTATGGCTGGCAAGGGTCGCTACTCGGGATCTTATTGAACAGTTTAGCGCTGATTAGTACAACACATCATTTTTCTAACTTAGAATTAACGGATTTATTACTCACTCTTTCCGCACAAACCATTACAGGAATTTTCCTTGGCTTAGGCATTCAGCATCAACGAGATTTAAATCAGCATTTAAGCCAAGAATTAGCAAGAAACCAATATTTAACCCAACAATTAATTCATCGTGAAGAAGAAATTAGAAAAGAAATTTCAAGAGAATTACACGATGAAATTGGACAAAATATCACCGCAATTAGAACGCAAGCGAGTATTTTAAAACGGATTGGGAAAACCCCAGAATATGAAAAACTCTCACAAATTATTGAGCAATTATCTCTGAATATTTACGATAGTATTAAAGGCTTAATTAATAAAATCCGTCCGCGTATTTTAGATGATCTTAATTTGCAAGAAGCCCTACAAAATCTGTTTATTGAATTAGATTTTGCCAGCCAAAACACACAAATTTATTTACATTGTAACAATCATAAAAATAGGGTGCTTTCCCATTTACTGGAAATCACCTTATATCGTTTATGCCAAGAGGCATTAAATAATATAAAGAAATATTCTGGAGCAACAGAAGTTAATATTTATTTGAACATTGATGACAAAATCACATTACATATTCAAGACAATGGCATTGGTTTTGATCTATCTAAAATCAATCATACTGGTTTAGGCATAAAAGGAATGAAAGAACGTGTTGCAATGTTAGGCGGGAAATTTGATATTCATTCTGTAAAATGGACAAAACAGCAACAAAGTGGCACAAGTATTTTTGTGGAATTACCTTGGATTAATTAATGAATAAAGAAACTCAACAGCAAATCAATCAACGTTATCAATATTGGCGCATTCATTTAATGTTTGCGATGTATATTGGCTATGCAGGCTTTTATTTTACACGAAAAAGTTTTAACTATGCCGTCCCTGCATTAATTGCTGATTTAGGTATTGATAAAAATGATATTGGAATGATGACTACTGCTTTTTATGTTACTTACGGCATTTCTAAATTTTTATCAGGAATATTTTCTGACCGTAGTAATCCACGCTATTTTATGGCGATTGGCTTATTTTTTAGTGGCGTAATCAATATTTTCTTTGGATTATCAAGTTCATTATTAGTTTTTATGAGTTTGTGGATTCTCAATGCGTGGTTTCAAGGTTGGGGCTGGCCTGCTTGTTCTAAATTGCTCACCACTTGGTATTCGCGCACAGAACGCGGTGCTTGGTGGTCGGTGTGGAATACGGCTCACAATGTGGGCGGTGCATTAATTCCGTTAATTATCGGTTATGTAACCTTACATTACAGTTGGCGTTATGGCTTTATTATTGCAGGAATTATCACTGTTTTTATCGCCTTATTCCTTGCTCTACGTTTACGAGGCACGCCAGAATCCCTTGGTTTACCGAGCATTGGTCAATGGCGCAAAGATAAATTAGAATTAATTCAAGAACAAGAGGGAAAAGATCTTTCTTGGCAACAAATATTATATCGCTATGTTTTCCTAAATAAATATATTTGGCTTTTGGCGCTAAGTTATACCCTTGTTTATATTGTAAGAACCGCAATTAATGACTGGGGAAATATTTATTTAACCGAAAAATATCATTACGATTTGGTATCTGCTAATAGTGCAATTTCTTTATTTGAAATTGGTGGTATTTTAGGCTCGTTAGTTGCCGGTTGGGGATCAGATAAATTATTTTCCAGTAACCGTGGTCCAATGGCATTATTATTTGCCATTGGTATTTTCTTTTCCATTTTGGCACTATGGTTAATGGTGCAAGAAATCTTTATTTTGCAAAGTGCGGTGTTTTTTTCTATTGGATTTTTTGTATTTGGCCCGCAAATGCTTATCGGAATGGCGGCGGCGGAATGTTCACATAAAAAATCCCCCGGTGCAGCCACTGGGTTTATCGGCCTATTTGCTTATTTAGGTGCAGCACTATCAGGTTATCCGCTCGCGGTAGTAATGCAATATTTCCATTGGAATGGTTTTTTTGTGGTGATTTCTTGCTGTGCCTTTCTTATCGCATTATTGCTATTGCCATTTTTGAAAGCACAAAATTAAAAAAGCCTTAGCTATAAAATACTAAGGCTTCTTGCTATTACTTTTTTCTGTCTTTTATCGCTTAAATTATGACAACGCATCAATCATCGCCAAGACCATTGCGGAGGATTGTTTGGCAGCTAGGGGGAGGAATTCTTCAAAGGACATACTGGCTTCACCATCTCCGCTATCAGAAATTGCACGTACCATAACAAAAGGCACGTTGAAAGCGTGGCACACTTGAGCAATGGCGGCGGCTTCCATTTCGACTGCCAACACATCAGCAAAATCTTGTTTAATTTGTGCTAAGGGTTTACCGCCGTGGATAAAGCTGTCGCCTGAGCAGATTAAGCCTTTATGCACTTTTTGCCCTTGGGCAGTCGCCACTTTTTGTGCAAGTGCGGTGAGATTTTCGTCAGAATTAAAGCGCACTGGGCAATTTGGTAGCTGACCTTTTTCATAGCCGAATGCGGTAACGTCTGCATCGTGGTGAGCGGTTTGGGTTGAAATTACCACATCGCCCACTTTTAGCCCTTGCGCTACGCCACCAGCCGAGCCAGTGTTAATAATCACATCTGGTTTTGCTAGTTGTAATAACGCCGTTGTTCCCATTGCGGCGGCTACTTTGCCAATACCCGATTGCAATAAAGCAATGTCTTTGCCGTTAATAGTGCCTTGGTAAATGGTCGCACCGCCAATTTGCGCAGTGGTTTTATTTTCCATTAGCTCAGATAAATAAGCCACTTCTTGTGCCATCGCACCTACAATTCCGATTTTCATTGTTTTTTCTCTTGTAATATTTTGTTGATTAAAAAATCTAGCACCGCAAAGCTGTAATCATCGTTGTAAAGCGTGCTTGCAGTTAGCACATATTTTCCTTCCACAATCAAATAAGGATAGGTAAACACGCCATAATCTTCGGTCAGTTGAATGGCATCGCGCACCTGCAAACGCACGCCTGCTGAATGATATAATTTGCGAAATTGTTCTGTATCAATGTGTTGTTCTTGCAGCCATTTTAGCAAGTTGGAAAAACGAGATAATTCGGTGTAACGATGTTTTTCTGAGCTTTCAAACAACAGTAAATCCGACACATTTTCCGCATTCATTGCTTGTAGGGCATAGAAAATATTTGCCGTTAAATTCGCTTTTGCCGTTGCCACGGGCGTTTCAATAAGCACAACATTATCACGGTTAATTTGGCTATATAAATTAAGAATATCCTGCGCTACGGAACAGACTCGGCAATCGTAATCAAAGAAAAATTGCAACAGAATTTTATGATCTGCACGAGTGGGAATGGCTAGCGGTTCTTCGTAGGAAAAATAATCCCGTCCATCTTCAAATTGATTAATTTGTAAGGTGGGCGGCGTTTCGCTTTCTGCTCTTGCGCTTTGCGCGAGCAAAAAACTAAGCCCAGTGATAAAGAAAATTAATCGCCACATCGGGTTGCACTACTCTGCCAAAGGTTCAATATAATCCACCAACAATTGAATATTGCGTTGTCCACGATATTCATTAACGTCCAATTTATACGCTAATTTCACCTTTTTTAACGAAAGATCAGGATAATAACGCGTATCCACGTTAAATGCGATGGCATCGAGTAATGGCCCGCCATTTTGCGGTTCAACCATCATTTTAAGATGACGCTCGCCCACTAAACGCTGTTGTAAGAGCTTAAACTCACCGTCAAACACAGGTTCAGGAAAGGCTTGCCCCCAAGGGCCGGCTTGTTTGAGCAATTCCGCGGTATCTAAATTCATAAACTGTGTATTCAGTTCACCGTCTGTCCAAACTACGCCTTGCAGATCCTTTTCATCTAAACATTCCGTCACCACTTCATTAAAGAGCCGTTGGAAATCGCTAAATTTTTCTTCTTGAATGCTCAGCCCTGCCGCCATTGCGTGGCCGCCAAATTTTAGAATCATTTCTGGGTGGCGAGAATGTAAGCGTTCCAACACATCACGAATATGCAAGCCTTCAATAGAACGCGCTGAACCTTTCAGGACGCCAGCTTGATCTTGCGCAAAAGCAATCACAGGGCGATGAAATTGATCTTTCAATCTTGACGCTAAAATCCCCAATACGCCTTGGTGCCAATCCGCTTGATAAAGCACAATGCCTGTAGGTAACGGCGGGGTAAGTGCGGTCAATTTTCGGCAAATTTCTAGCGCTTCTAATTTCATTCCTTGCTCAATTTCTTTGCGTGTTTGATTTAAGCCGTCCAACTCTAACGCTAAAGCGCGTGCGGTAGGCATATCTTCTGCCAATAACAATTCCACGCCCACCGACATATTATCCAAGCGCCCTGCGGCATTTAAACGTGGCGCAATGGCAAAGCCTAAATCTGACGCACTGAAACGGCTCATATCACGATTTGCCACTTCCGCCAAGGCTTGAATCCCATAGCGACAATGCCCTGCACGGATACGCTGTAAACCTTGATAAGCCAAAATGCGGTTATTTTGATCAAGCGGAACCACATCAGCAATTGTGCCAAGTGCCACTAAATCAAGCAATTCGGTGAAATTAGGCTGAGTTTTGCTATCAAATAAGCCTTTTTCGCGTAATTTAGCGCGTAATGCCAACATCACATAAAACGCCACGCCCACGCCAGCTAAAGATTTAGAAGGGAAATCACATTGCGCTAAATTCGGGTTCACAATGGCATCGGCTTCAGGCAGCATTTCGCCAGGTAAATGGTGATCTGTAACTACCACTTGCACGCCCTGTTGTTTCAAAAATGCCACGCCTTCAAAGGAAGAAATGCCGTTATCCACTGTGATTAGCACTTCCACATTTTTTTCTAGCGCCTGCTTTGCCACTTCAACACTTAAGCCATAACCTTGCTCAAAGCGGTTTGGTACAAGATAATCCACCTGCTGGAAACCAAGCTGACGCAACGCCACTACGGTTAATGCCGTACTGGTTGCGCCATCAGCATCAAAATCCCCCACGATCACAATATTTTTTTGCACCATACGCGCTTGCGCCAACAATTCCGCAGCCTTATCCATACCAAATAACGTGTGTGGCG
Organism: Avibacterium gallinarum; assembly: GCF_002921135.1. Lineage (GTDB taxonomy): Bacteria > Pseudomonadota > Gammaproteobacteria > Enterobacterales > Pasteurellaceae > Avibacterium > Avibacterium gallinarum. The sequence goes on from NZ_PQVJ01000011.1 coordinate 143,678, forward strand.
AAAGCATCGCTTTCAAAGTGCGGTCTAATTGTTGCGGATTTTCGATTTGGCGCGCACGATAAAGGCGATCAAGCAAAGGGTGATCGCTAATCGGCTGTGCTGTACTAATGGGGCGGCGTTGGATTGTTTTGATCACGAAATAAAATCCTTAAACACATTTTAGGTTTCGCCCTAAAAGGGCGACCTACTTTTATTCGATAGTTCGTAATACGAACTATCTCACCTTATCAGGTCGTTGCTGAAGCACCGTTCAAAAAGTTTCACTTTTTGTCTTTGCTTGTGCAAAGCAAAGTAGGCAAAAGAAAGCACACCCTACAGTCTCGCTTTTCCTCATTCCAGTTAGATTTTCCGAGCGGCGAAAAAAGAGATTTTGTTTCGCTCCGCTACACAAAATTACAATTTTTTTCGCCTAAAAATCTAACTTCCATTCGGGCAAGACTGAAGGGAACCCACAAAAGATCATCTAGATTAAATGGGTATATAAGAAATTTTTCATAATTTGTATTATACCTATTCTTCTTGCAAGGCTTTAAGCAATTCTTTTGGCGGTAAATAACCACCGATAAGCTCACCTTTCGGCGTAACAATGCTTGGCGTACCACGAACACCAAATTGCACACCAAGTTCATAGTGTTTCTTCACGATATTGGCATTTTTTAAGGTTTTCGGCAAGTTGCCTTTTTCCGCTTCATTTAAGGCTTGCGCAGGATCTTTCGCCTGCCAAATAGCTTCCATTTGTTTTGCTGTATTGTTATTTAAGCCACCGCGCGGAAATGCAAGGTAACGAACGGTGATGCCTAAATCATTATATTGGCTAAGTTGTTGATGTAATAAATGGCAATAATGGCAGGTAATATCCATAAACACGGTTACCACATATTTTTCATTTTTTGCTGGATAAACAATCATTTCATTTTTATAACTATTTAATTTATCTAGCAAAAATTTTCCTGTTAAATCCACCGCACCTTTGTCAGTTAGCTCATATAGCTGACCTTGCAGCACATATTTGCCGTCTTCGGAAGCGTAAAAAATGCCTTCGTTGCTGATAACTGTTTTTAAGCCATTGATCGGCGATGACTTAATTTCCATTTGTGATACGCCAAGTTTTTTTAATTGTGCTTCAATTTGTGCATCGCTCGCCACGGCATAGACGGACAACGCGGCTAACGAAAGTGCGGTAATGATTTTCTTCATTTTTCTTTCCTGATGTCTGTTCCTTGTGAAAGGCGGATTTTATCACAAGCCCAATCAACAAGCTAATAGGAAAAGGCTTTCAACATAATTGACCTACCAAATTGGGCTAAAATAGCATATAATTCGGCTCTTATATGCAAAATTAGATAGAACTGAATTTATGTTTGAAATTAATCCAATCAAAAATAAAATTGCCGATCTCGCTGAACGCACGGCAACCCTTAGGGGGTATCTTTGACTTTGATAGCAAAGTCGAACGGTTAGAAGAAGTCAATGCTGAACTTGAACAGCCTGACGTATGGAATGAGCCAGAAAAAGCACAAGCGCTCGGCAAAGAGCGTGCCAGCCTAGACGCGGTGGTGGATACCATTAAAAATTTAGAGCAAGGTTTGGACGATGTTGATGGTTTGTTAGAACTTGCCATTGACGCAGAAGATGAAGACACGTTCAATGAAGCCGTTGCGGAATTAGACGAATTAGAGCAAAAATTAGCCGCACTTGAGTTTCGCCGTATGTTTAGTGGTGCAAATGATGCGGCAGATTGCTATGTGGATCTACAAGCAGGCTCAGGCGGTACGGAAGCGCAAGACTGGACAGAAATGCTGTTACGAATGTACTTGCGTTGGGCGGAAAGCAAAGGCTTTAAAACGGAATTAATGGAAGTTTCAGACGGCGATGTAGCAGGCATAAAATCGGCCACTATTCGCATTTCTGGCGAATACGCATTTGGTTGGCTACGCACCGAAACAGGGATTCACCGCTTAGTGCGTAAAAGCCCTTTTGACTCCAACAATCGCCGCCACACCTCTTTCAGCGCTGCCTTTGTTTATCCTGAAATTGATGACAATATTGATATTGAAATCAATCCAGCGGATTTACGTATTGATGTGTACCGAGCCTCAGGGGCGGGCGGTCAGCACGTAAATAAAACCGAAAGTGCGGTGCGAATTACCCATATTCCAAGCGGTATTGTGGTGCAATGTCAAAACGATCGTTCACAGCATAAAAATAAAGATCAGGCGATGAAACAGCTCAAAGCCAAACTTTACGAATTAGAATTGCAAAAGCAAAATGCCGAAAAGCAAGCAATGGAAGACAACAAATCCGACATTGGCTGGGGCAGTCAAATTCGTTCTTATGTGCTTGATGATTCACGCATTAAAGATCTGCGTACTGGCGTAGAAAACCGCAACACCCAAGCCGTGCTAGACGGTGATTTGGACAGATTTATTGAGGCGAGTTTGAAGGCTGGGCTATAATAGAACAATAAAATAATCACTGAAATTTAAAGGTAAAACAAAATGACAGAACAAACCCAAGAATTAGATTTAAACGGTGAAATGTTGGTTCGCCGTGAAAAATTAGCGGCATTGCGTAAAAAAGGCAATGCGTTTCCAAATACCTTCCGCCGTGATGCGCTTGCGCAGGATTTACATCAACAATATGATGAGGTTGATGGCGAAGCCTTGAAAGAACAAGGCGTGGAAGTGAAAGTGGCAGGACGTATTATGACACGCCGTATTATGGGTAAAGCGACTTTCGTTACCTTGCAAGATATGAGTGGCCGTATCCAGCTTTATATTGCACGCGACAACTTGCCTGAGGGCGTTTATGCCGATGACGTGGGCAACTGGGATTTGGGCGATATTGTGGGCGTGAAAGGGACGCTATTCAAAACCAAAACTAATGAGCTTACCGTGCGCGCTAGCGAAGTGCAGCTTTTAACCAAAGCATTACGTCCATTGCCAGATAAATTCCACGGTCTTGCGGATCAAGAAATGCGTTATCGCCAGCGTTATTTGGATCTCATTTCTAACGAAGAGTCTCGCCGCACTTTTATTATCCGTTCAAAAGTGATTGCCGGAATGCGTGAATATTTCATCAGCAAAGGCTTTATTGAAGTAGAAACACCAATGCTGCAAGTGATCCCAGGCGGTGCAGCAGCACGTCCGTTTGTTACTCATCACAATGCTTTAGATATTGATATGTATCTGCGTATTGCACCAGAACTTTACCTCAAACGCCTTGTTGTCGGTGGCTTTGAGCGTGTGTTTGAGCTAAACCGTAACTTCCGTAATGAAGGGGTTTCTGTACGTCATAACCCTGAATTTACAATGATTGAATACTACCAAGCCTATGCGGATTATCACGATTTAATGGATAACACCGAAGAATTGTTACGCAAGTTAGCCTTGGATATTTTAGGCACCACTATCGTCCCTTATGGCGAATATGAATTTGATTTTGGCAAGCCATTTGAGCGCATCACAATGCACGATGCGATTTTGAAATACGGCGCAGATAAAGGCATTGTGAAAGAAGATCTGTATGATCTAGATCGCGCCAAAGCATTAGCTACCAAGCTAGGCATTGAAGTGCAAAAATCGTGGGGATTAGGCTCTATCGTCAATGCAATTTTTGAAGAAGTGGCTGAACATCACTTAATCCAGCCAACGTTCCTAATGGCTCACCCTGCGGAAATTTCACCATTAGCACGCCGTAATGATGAAAACCCAGAAGTAACCGATCGTTTTGAACTATTTATCGGTGGCCGCGAAATTGGTAACGGTTTCTCAGAGCTTAACGATGCAGAAGATCAGGCTGAACGCTTTGATGCGCAGGTTGCCGCAAAAGAAGCAGGTGATGATGAAGCGATGTTCAAAGATGACGATTTTGTTACCGCACTTGAACACGGCTTACCACCAACCGCTGGCGAAGGCTTAGGCATCGACCGTTTAGCAATGCTTTTCGCTAACGCCCCATCAATCCGTGATGTGATTTTATTCCCAGCGATGAAACACAAAGGGTAAGAAAACTTAACAAAGAAAGATAGCCACTGGTTATCTTTCTTTTTATTATAATTTATTAGAAGAATGAACAACTTAGCACTCGAACAACTAATTAATCAAAAACTGGATTCTGATGCCATTGCCGACTATGCGCCGAATGGATTGCAAGTGGAAGGCAGAGAGCAGGTGAAAAAAATCATTACTGGTGTAACCGCAAGCCAAGCCTTGATTGATTATGCCATTGCGCAAAATGCCGATGCAATTTTGGTACACCACGGTTATTTTTGGAAAAGTGAAAATCCCTGCATTCGGGGAATGAAAGGCAAGCGCATCAAGGCATTATTGCAAAATAATATTAATCTTTATGCCTATCATTTGCCCCTTGATGTTCACCCTGAATTAGGTAATAACGCACAGCTTGCGGCATTGCTTGGCATTGAAGATCTGCAACCGTTGGAACAAGGAAAATTCAGCATTCCCGTTTATGGCAAGTTAAAAACACCGATCAGCGGTGAAGCATTGGCGCAACGCATTGAACAGCAATTACAGCGCAAACCACTATTTTGTGGCGAAAATGCACCGCACTTAATCCGCAGTGTAGGCATTTGCACTGGTGGCGGACAAGGCTATATTGATCTTGCCGCGCAACAAGGGCTTGATGCCTATATTACAGGTGAGGTTTCCGAACAAACCATTCATTCTGCGCGTGAACAAGGCATTAATTTCTTCGCCGCAGGCCACCATTGCACCGAGCGTTACGGTGTGAAAGCCTTAGGCGAATGGCTCGCGGAAAATCACGGTTTTGACGTGGAATTTAAAGATATTTACAATCCCGCGTAAAAAAATGGAAAAGCAAAGTGCGGTGTAAATTTTGCGAATTTTCAGGTCAGCTTTGTATAAGCGCCACTTTTCCCTTATACTATGCACAATTTTTTCATCACAAATAGGAATAAAAAATGGGTTTCTTAACTGGTAAACGTATTTTAATCACAGGTTTAGCAAGCAATCGTTCTATTGCTTATGGAATTGCGGCTGCAATGAAACGTGAGGGCGCAGAATTAGCTTTCACTTATTTAAACGATAAATTAAAACCACGCGTAGAAGAATTTGCCAAAGAATTTGGTTCAGACATCATTCTGCCTCTTGATGTGGCAAGCGATGAGAACATCACAAACTGCTTTGCAGAATTAAGTAAGCATTGGGAAAAATTTGATGGCTTTGTACACGCCATTGCGTTTGCACCGGGTGATCAGTTAGATGGCGATTATGTAAACGCCGCAACGCGCGAAGGTTTCCGCATTGCTCACGACATCAGTGCATACAGCTTTGTGGCAATGGCACAAGCAGCGCGCCCTATGCTTAATCCAAATTCAGGCTTGGTAACACTCACCTACTTAGGTGCTGAGCGTGCAATTCCAAATTACAATGTAATGTGTTTAGCGAAAGCCTCTCTTGAAGCCAGCACCCGTGTAATGGCAGCAGATTTAGGTAAAGATGGTATCCGTGTAAATGCGATTTCAGCTGGTCCAATCCGTACGCTTGCCGCATCTGGCATTAAAAACTTCAAGAAAATGTTGGCAACCTTTGAAAATACTGCACCATTACGCCGTACTGTAACCATTGAAGATGTGGGTAATTCAGCAGCGTTCTTATGCTCTGATTTAGCTTCAGGGGTAACGGGTGAAGTGTTGCACGTTGATGCAGGTTTCAGCATTACCGCAATGAGCGAATTAGGTGCGGAATAATTTTAACTTTTACAAAAATAAGGCAGACCAATGCGTCTGCCTTTTGTCGTTTATTAAGAAAAAAGAATTATGTTTCAAAATAACCCCTTACTTTCCCAATTAAAACAGCAAATTCGTGATAGCAAACCCGTAGTTGAGGGCGTGGTGCGCGGTTCAGACAAGGCATTCGGCTTTTTAGAAACGGAGAAAAAAAGCTATTTCATTCCCCCTGCTGCAATGAAAAAAGTGATGCACGGCGATAAAATCAAAGCACGCATTGAAACCATTGGCGATAAAGAACAAGCCGAGCCAGAAGAATTGATCGAGCCAATGCTCACGCGGTTTATCGCCAAAGTGCGGTTCAATAAAGACAAAAAATTGCAAGTGTTGGTGGATCATCCGCAAATCAACCAGCCTATTGGCGCGAATAAAGCCAAAGCGGTAACGGAAGAGCTACAAGAGGGCGATTGGGTGGTGGCAGAATTAAAAACGCACCCACTACGCGATGATCGCTTTTTGTTCGCTCAAATCACACAGTTCATTTGTCAAAAAGACGATGAATTTGCTCCTTGGTGGGTAACCCTCGCACGCCATCAGCAATCGCGCTACCCTGTTAAAGGGCAAGAAAGTTACACAATGCTTGATCAACAAACTCGTGAAGATTTGACCGCACTTCATTTCGTGACTATCGACAGTGAAAGCACGCAAGATATGGACGATGCGCTTTATATCGAAACCTTAGAAGAAAATGGCCAAGCCGTGGGCTGGAAGTTAGTGGTAGCGATTGCCGATCCAACCGCTTACATTGATGAAAATTCACTGATTGAACAAGAAGCCAAGCAGCGTTGTTTCACCAATTATCTGCCGGGTTTCAACATTCCAATGTTGCCGCGTGAACTTTCTGATGAGCTTTGTTCCCTAATGGAAAATGAAGTGCGCCCCGCGTTAGTTTGCACCATTGAAATTGATCAACAAGGCAATATTCGTAACAAACCCGTTTTCCAATCCGCCAATGTACAATCTAAGGCGAAGTTGGCATACAACAAGGTTTCAGATTATTTAGAACAACAAGAAAATGCGTGGCAGCCAGAAGATCCTGCCACGAAAAATCAAATTGATTTGCTGCATCAATTCACCCTTGCGCGTATTCAATGGCGCAAAACCCACTCTTTATTATTTAAAGAAAAACCCGATTACAGCTTTAAATTAGCGGAAAACGGTAAAGTAGCAGAAATTGTGGCGGAATATCGCCGCATTGCGAACCAAATTGTGGAAGAGTCAATGATCTTAGCCAATATTTGTGCCGCACAATATCTCAATGAAACGGCAAAATGTGGCATTTTCAACACGCACAGCGGTTTTGATCAAAAAAACCTTGCGGCTGCGCAACAATTTCTTCTTTCACAATTAGCCAATGAAGAAAATGAAGCAGAACTGAAAGATCGTTATTCTAGCGAAAACTTGGCCACACTCGAAGGCTACTGCCGTATGCGCCACGATATTGAACCCATTGAAGGGGATTATCTTGAACTGCGCCTGCGCCGCTATCTCACTTTTGCCGAATTTAAAGCGGATCTTGCCCCGCACTTTGGTCTAGGGCTGGAAGGCTACGCCACTTGGACATCACCAATCCGTAAATATTCGGATATGGTCAATCACCGTTTAATCAAAGCGAGCCTAACTACTCAGCAATATCACAGACCAGCGGACGATGTACTGCAACGCTTACAAGAAGCACGCCGTCAAAACCGTTTAATTGAACGAGATATTGCCGACTGGCTATACTGCCGTTATTTAGCCGACAAAGTGGAAAGAAACCTGCAATTTGAAGCGGAAATCCAAGATGTAATGCGTGGCGGCTTGCGTGTCTTATTGTTAGAAAACGGCGCGTCAATGTTTATCCCCGCTTCCACTATTCACAATAACAAGGAAGAAATGCAGGTAAACCCAGACGAAATCGCCCTTTATATCAAAGGCGAAAAAGCCTATAAAATCGGCGATAAAATCCAAGTGCAACTCACAGAAGTGAAAGAAGAAACACGAAGTATTATTGGACAGGTTTTGGTTTAGGCTATTTTACCACAATGAGCCACCATAATTAATTATGGTGGCTCGTTCTTATAATTGGTTTAAATCAAAGCATTAACATTAGAATAGGAAGCGTGCTCCAACTAACACACGATGATTAGTTTTTTGATTCTTATTCAATACTTTTCCAGCTTGTTTCACTCTGCCTTGTCCACCTTCTACATAAACAGCAAAGTTTTTATTGAAGCGATGATCCGCACCAACCATCCAACCACGCATTTTAAGGGGCTCTAATGAAGCGTCTGCTTTTTTACCTTTTGCGAAATAATATTGACCATAAACAGCATTTTGTTTTGTGACATCAACTTTAACACCAAGCAAGAAGCGATCGATTCTATTGAGTTGTTCGTTATAGCCAGCAATTTTTTGGAAAACTAAATTACCACTTTCTTTATCTGATTTAGATACTTTTCCATGTGCCCAGTCAAAACCGACACGAACAATGTTATATTTCAATTCCAAACCAATACCTGAGCGTTTTAGTTTAAATTCGTTTGCTTTAGTACCATCTGAAGATTGTGTTACGGTTGTATAACCTGCTCCAAAACGTACACCAAAATCACCGAATGTATTGTCATAGAATAAACCTACCCCATAGCCTTGACCTTCGTTCCAGGCTGTCGTACCACTTGATTTATTATTGGCTTTATTTGCTTGTCCAAAGTAATAATCCGTCGCAAAACGAACACCTGCAAATTTTGCAGACATAAAGTGCGCAGCTTTTTTATGTCCATCAAATAAAATATTGCTACCCCATTCATAGGTATAGTTTGCTTTAGGAATATGATCCCCCAAATGTAATTGGCTACCAAAGGTTAATATACCTATATCTTTTTGGATAAGCCCTGCATATAAGCGATGGGTTCGTAAATTTGAGCCAATACTTCCCGCATCTCCATTATCATTTGAGAATCGTAATTCCACACCACCATAAGCTGAGAAACCAGCACCTAATTCCTGATAAGCTCTTACACGAACACGGGAACCAACATCACGTAAATCCGTGCGATTATTAGCATCATTACGCAATTCAAAGTGCATACGTCCATCTAAATCAATTTTTGTGCCTTCTTTTTCATAGATTACGGTGGCATTTGCGGTGGCTGAAATCATTGCTGTTACAGCTAATGCGATAAGTGTCTTTTTCATAATGAACTTCCTTTGTTTAAGGCCTTATTATGCTCGACAGAATAAAGCTTAAATTTCCATCAACCTGATATTAGTTAACCAAAATAATTTCGGTTGGAAATAATATAGGTAGGTTATTTTTTTCTGTCAAAAATAGGAAACTTTTTCTAATTTAAAGAAACACTATTAAAAACAATATGTTATAAAAGATAGAGTTTCTCCCTAATGAAGTAAAAATGTGATCTAAAAATAGATTTCAACTTGAATGCTCCAGAAAGGAAAGATAGCCAAACTCTATAACCATATGAAAAATAATGTTTTTTAATTACTTCAAATGAGAAACAAAAGAATAACTCCATAAAATAAAATTATTTGAATATTTTCTTCAAATATGAGAGAAGGATCACAATTTAAAAGAAAAACCACCGCACTTCAGTTTTTATCTGAAACTAAAGTGCGGTGGTTTTTCACGCGTTTTTTGAGTGTCTATGCGTTTTCTATATTAAATGAAATAACCTCGCTGATATTTTCAGCGCCTAGTGCAATCATAATTAACCGATCCACGCCTAGGGCCACGCCTGCACAATTTGGCACGCCAGCTTGAAGTGCGGCAAGGAATCGTTCGTCAAGCTGACGCGTTGGTAAACCGAGCTTTTCACGCTGGCGATTATCTTGCTCGAAGCGGTGGCGTTGTTCATTTGCATCGGTGAGTTCATTAAAGCCGTTCGCCAACTCAATGCCTTTATAGTAGAACTCAAAACGCTCCGCCACGCGGTGATCTTCCGAGCTAATTTGTGCTAATGCCGCTTGGGTTGCTGGGAAATGATAAATTGCAACAGGGCGTTCCTGCCCGATTTTCGGTTCAACCACGGTGCTAAATAAGAATTGCAGCAAGGTATCTCTATCTTCATTTTCCGCTTGTTCCAGATAATGTTCTTTCGCTTTGGCAATTAATTCTTCGCGAGAAGCAGAAAGCGGATCAAGCCCGACATATTCTTGGAACGCAAATTGATAACTCATACTTTCTGCAGGTTCGCAATCCAGAATTTGTTGTAATAGATCATCAACTTCGTTAATCAGGCGATACATATCAAAATGTGGGCGATACCATTCCAACATTGTGAACTCGGGATTATGTTTTCTGCCCGATTCTTCATTGCGGAACACTTTGCAAAGCTGAAAAATCGCCCCACTGCCAGCGGCAAGTAGGCGTTTCATTGGATATTCTGGGCTAGTAGAAAGCCATAGGGTTTTCGATTGATGTTTAAAAGGGGAAGTAAATTCTGTGCTAAAGGTAGCAAGATGCACATCTGTTACACCAAATTCACTCAAAATTGGAGTTTCTACTTCTAATAAACCGCGATCAGTAAAAAAGCGGCGAATTTCGGCCATAATTTTGGCACGGGCTAATAAATTTTGAATACTGGCCGTTGGTCGCCATTGTTCATTTTCTGTCATAATTTGTCTGAGCCATTTTGTGAAAAAAGTGCGGTTATTTTACCTGAAATATTTCAACAAGATGAGTTATTTTTATGCAATGTATTCATTCTAAAAGAGAAAAATTCTCATTAAGTGGGTGAATTCCATCTAACTTTTTTGAGTTAGATCACACTTTGAAACTTTGCTCTCGTTTTTTGATAAAAAAGTCTGATTTATTTTATAAAAGCGTGGCAAAATAAACTCACCCTAACAAATTTCAAACGATTTGAAATTTTCCTTAGACATTTCATCTACTTTATATTGGAGGAAATCGTGCAAACTGTTAATGTCGATATTGCAATTGTTGGCGCTGGTGGCGGTGGTTTACGAGCGGCAATTGCAGCAGCACAGGCAAATCCAAACCTTAAAATTGCCTTAGTTTCAAAAGTTTACCCTATGCGTAGCCATACTGTGGCTGCAGAAGGAGGCGCCGCTGCAGTAATCAAGGAAGAAGACTCTTATGATAAACATTTCCACGATACCGTAGCTGGGGGCGATTGGTTATGTGAACAAGACGTGGTGGAATACTTTGTAGAACATTCCCCTGTTGAGATGACGCAATTAGAACGCTGGGGCTGCCCTTGGAGCCGTAAACAAGACGGTGATGTGAATGTGCGCCGTTTCGGTGGTATGAAAATTGAACGTACTTGGTTCGCTGCCGATAAAACAGGTTTCCACTTGTTACATACCCTTTTCCAAACTTCAATGCAATTCCCGCAAATTCAACGCTTTGATGAGCATTTCGTGTTAGATATTCTTGTTGATGACGGCCACGCTCGTGGTATGGTGGCAATGAATATGATGGAAGGCACATTGGTGCAAATCAATGCCAATGCGGTGATTATCGCAACCGGTGGTGGTTGTCGTGCATTCCGCTTCAATACAAACGGCGGTATTGTAACAGGTGATGGTTTATCAATGGCGTATCGCCACGGTGTGCCATTGCGTGATATGGAATTCGTTCAATATCACCCAACTGGTTTACCAAATACCGGGATTTTGATGACAGAGGGTTGTCGTGGTGAAGGTGGTATTTTAGTCAATAAAGACGGCTACCGCTATTTACAAGATTATGGTCTAGGCCCTGAAACGCCAATCGGTAAACCTGAAAATAAATATATGGAATTAGGCCCGCGTGATAAAGTGTCGCAAGCATTCTGGCAAGAATGGCGCAAAGGCAACACCTTAAAAACCGCTAAAGGCGTGGACGTGGTTCACCTTGACTTACGTCATTTAGGTGAAAAATATTTGCACGAACGTTTACCATTTATTTGTGAACTGGCTAACGCTTATGAGGGTGTTGATCCTGCCAAAGCACCAATTCCTGTGCGCCCTGTTGTGCATTACACAATGGGTGGTATTGAAGTGGATTTCAACAGCGAAACCCGTATTAAAGGTTTATTTGCTGTAGGTGAATGTGCTTCATCAGGCTTGCACGGTGCGAACCGTTTAGGTTCTAACTCACTTGCTGAGCTTGTGGTGTTGGGCCGTGTTGCGGGGGAATATGCCGCACAGCGTGCCACGGAAGCCAGCCCTGCCAACCAAAGTGCAGTTGATGCACAAGCGAAAGACGTAGTTCAACGTTTGGAAGATCTCTACAATCAAGAAGGTACGGAATCTTGGTCGCAAATTCGTGATGAAATGGGCGATTCAATGGAAGAAGGTTGTGGTATTTATCGTACCCAAGAAAGTATGCAACAAACCGTTGATAAAATTGCTGAACTAAAAGAACGTTATAAACGCATTCGCATTGCTGATCGCTCAAGCGTGTTCAACACCAATGTACTTTATACCGTGGAATTGGGTTACATTTTAGATGTAGCACAATCTATTGCGAATTCAGCCATTGAGCGTAAAGAATCTCGTGGTGCTCACCAACGTTTAGACTACACAGAACGTGATGATGTGAATTACTTAAAACACACTTTGGCTTTCTACAATGAAGATGGTATGCCACGCATTGAATACAGCCCAGTGAAAATCACAAAATCTCAACCTGCAAAACGTGTTTATGGTGCGGAAGCTGAAGCGCAAGAAGCGGCAGTGAAAGCTAAGGAGCAAACAAATGGCTAATCAAGCAATGATGAATATTGAGGTTCTGCGTTATAACCCTGAAGTGGATAAAGAACCTTATTTAAGAACTTACCAAGTGCCTTATGATAGCCAAACCTCATTGTTAGATGCACTTGGTTATATTAAAGATAAACTTGAGCCTGAATTGTCTTACCGCTGGTCTTGTCGTATGGCAATTTGTGGTTCGTGCGGAATGATGGTGAACGATAAGCCTAAACTCGCTTGTAAAACTTTCTTGCGTGATTACAGCGGTCATATGCGTATTGAACCATTGGCTAACTTCCCAATTGAGCGTGATTTAGTGGTGGATCTCAGCCACTTTATCGAAAGTTTAGAAAGCATTAAGCCTTATATTATCGGTAATGAAGCGCCGCCATTAGATGGCAAACCGCACCCATCGGCGGAATTAGCGAAAAGCCGTACTAAGCAAACACCAGCACAATTAGAGAAATATCGTCAATTCTCAATGTGTATTAACTGTGGTTTATGCTATGCCGCTTGCCCACAATTCGGCTTAAATCCAGAATTTGTCGGCCCTGCTGCAATTACATTGGCACATCGCTATAACCTTGATAATCGCGATCATGGTAAAGCTGAACGAATGAAAATTCTTAACGGCGATAACGGGGTGTGGAGCTGTACATTCGTGGGTTACTGTTCTGAAGTGTGTCCAAAACACGTTAATCCAGCCTCCGCAGTGAACCAAGGCAAAATCGAAAGTGCGAAAGACTACGTTTTTGCAATGTTAAAACCGCAAAACTAAAGGAGAAGTAAAATGACAACAGTAACCGCAAGCAAACGCAAAAAATATGTGCGTGAAGTGAAACCAACTTGGTGGAAAAAGTTAGATTTTTACAAATTCTATGTATTGCGTGAAAGCACAGCCGTTCCAACCCTATGGTTTTGTTTAGAGCTATTTTACGGCTTAATTTGCCTAGGCAATGGCACATTCGCCACAAACTTTGTTCATTTCTTGCAAAACCCAATCGTGGTGATTTTAAACATCATCACTCTTGGTGCAGTGCTATTAAATAGCTACACGTTCTTTAATATGGCACCACAAATGGCCAATATTATTGTGAAAAATGAACGCCTAGATGCCAAATTTATCTCTCGTGTATTCTGGGGGATCACCGCTTTCGTTAGCATTATTACCTTAATTCTCGTATAGGAAATAAGAATATGAATAAACAAAATCCAAAACGTTCGAATGAACCTGTTGTATGGTTATTATTTGGTGCGGGCGGTGCAATCAGTGCCGTATTCTTCCCTGTTCTTGTGCTGATTTTAGGCTTTTTACTTCCATTTGGATTGGTTTCACCAGACAATATCATCGCATTTGCAGGCACTTGGATAGGAAAATTAGCACTCCTTGCATTACTAATCTTCCCTGCTTGGTGTGGCATTCATCGTGTTCACCTAGGTTTACATGATTTTAAAGTACATATTCCAGCCGCAGGCGTGATTTTCTACGGACTCGCTACGTTATTTTCAATCTTAACCATTTTTGCCGTATGGCACATTTAAGATAAACGAGAAAATAAAAAACCTTTTCGTAAGAAAAGGTTTTTTTATCTTTCAATCTAAGAATTGTTCAACTTTAAAGCACGGTGCAAAAATCCAAAATTTATTTGGCGAACGTTACTAACCAACAATTATGAATGTGTTTATTACGTTCAAAATCTAATGGCAAGGTTTTGGCGGAAATTTCTACCGCACTTAGGCCGAGGTTGGCGATGCCGTCAAAATCCATTTTGAATTTTTGTTTATTGTTGGAAAACACGATTGTGCCGTTGGGGCGTAAAATGCGTTTTAAGTGGGTGAATAATTGAATGTGATCGCGCTGTACGTCCCAGCTGTTTTCCATTCGTTTAGAATTGGAGAACGTAGGGGGATCAACGAAAATCAAATCAAATTGGCGGTCGCATTTTTCTAGCCATTGTAGGCAATCGCTTTGGATCAATTTGTGCTGTTTGCCTTCAATGTCATTTAAAATTAAATTTTGTTCTGCCCAGTTGAGATAAGTGTTGGACATATCCACGGTGGTGGTGGATTTTGCGCCACCTAGCGCAGCGTGAACGGTGGCAGAGCCAGTGTAAGCAAACAAATTCAGGAAATCTTTGCCTTGCGCCATTTCACCCAGCATTTTGCGGGTTAAGCGGTGATCCAAAAATAGCCCTGTGTCTAAATAATCGGTTAAATTCACCCAAAGTTTCGCACCATATTCTTCCACATAGAAATAATCGCCTTTATTGGCCAATTTTTCATATTGATTTGTGCCTTTTTGTTTTTGGCGAACTTTTAGCACCAATTTATTGGTTTCCACGCCTGTTACGGCAAGGGTGGCGGTTACTGCATCAAGCAAACGCTGACGAGCTTTGTTTTCATCAATATTTTTTGGCGCGGCGTATTCTTGCACCACAATATGATCTAAATAGCGATCCACCGCCACGTTATATTCAGGCAGATCAGCATCATAAAGGCGGTACGCATTAATGCCTTGCTGTTTTGCCCATTTTTCGATTTTCTTGCTATTTTTTTGCAAGCGGTTAGCGAAATCTTGCGCAACGGGCGGATTTTCTGCGGAAGAAATTTGCGAATTTTGCACCGCACTTTCCATTTGTTGCAAAGGCTTTTCTGCAATCTGATAGTTTTTCTGTACGCAATCTAGCGGGCCATTTTTCGCTTTAAATTGACGATGAGAGCGTAAGCGTAAACAATCCAGCAAGGCAGGTTCAGCACTAAAAATAGACGCATTCCAACCACCGAATTGCTGTTTTAAGCGTTGCCCAAACACGGAATACAGGGCAATAAGCGCTGGGGTTGTGCCTAAGCGTTCGCCATAAGGCGGATTACAAATTAGCGTGCCTTTTTCTTCTGTTGGATTTTTCAGCGCCGCCACATCGCCTTGTTTCCACTGGATTAAATGGGCAACACCGGCATTTTTCGCATTGCGTTGCGCTTTTTGTAATACGCGGTGATCTAAATCAAAGCCACAAAAATGGGCTTGAGCCTGCTGTGAACCTTGCTCAGCGAGGGCGAGGGCTTCATCTTTCACTTTTTGCCAAGCCTGTGGATTATGCCCTTTCCAGAAATCAAAGCCCCAATGCAAACGGTGCAACTGCGGTGCAATTTTTGCTTCCATTTGTGCTGCTTCAATCAATAACGTGCCTGAACCGCACATTGGATCAACCAACGACGTGCCTTGTTGCCAGCCAGAACGCAGCACAATGGCCGCCGCCAAGGTTTCACGCAATGGCGCAGCGCCAGTGTCTTCACGATAACCACGCAAATGCAAGGCATCGCCACTTAAATCAAGGGAAAGAATGAAATCATCACGGTTTAAATAGGCGTGAATGCGAATATCAGGATTGTCTTTATCCACACTCGGGCGCGCTTTGCCTTGACGTTCAAAATAATCCACGATGCCATCTTTCACACGCATTGCGCCAAATTGGGTATGACGAATTTCACGGTTTGTGCCGTTAAAATCCACCAAAAATTGGCAGCGTTCGTCAAAAATATCCAGCCAATTTTGCCCGATGACGGTAGAGTAAAGATCCAAATCGCTATAAATTTTGCTTTGCACTAATGGCAATAAAATTCGTGAACTGAGCCTTGACCAAAGCAAACTGCGATACAAAGTTTCATCATCGGCTAAAAAATGCACTCCACCTTGGGAGATTTGGCATTCTTTCGCACCTAATTCAGTAAGTTCTGTTTTTAATAATTCTTCAAAGCCACGGGAAGTGGTGGCAAATAATTTTTTCATTGGCATCTCTTGTGCTTCATCAAAAAGAATGGCGGGATTATAACAGAGCCGTAAAGTGCGGTCGATTTTAATTCGATTTTTAGGCAAAAGAAAGAGCGAACAGTTAATGTTCGCTCTAAACACAAAACACTATTATTTCAAGCAGTTATAATAACTGTCCGCGGTATATTGTAGAAAGTTGGCGTAAGAATCTTTACCTAAGGCAACGGCATCGCCCATTGGGTCTAAACGCCCTACTTTTACGCCAGTAGATTTATGCAAGGTTTCGATCACTTTTGGGGTGAATTGTGGCTCGGCAAATAAGCAACCGACTTTATGCTCTTCGATTTCTTCTTTGATATGTGCCAATTTTTTCGCTCCTGGGGCAACCAATGGGTTGATAGTAAACGCACCCACTTGGTTTAATCCGTAAGCCTCGTTGAAATAGGTATAGGCATCGTGGAATACATAGAAGCCTTTTTTCTGCACTGGAGCGAGCTGTTGCTTGATTTTCTCATTTTGTGCGTTCAAAGAGCGGTTAAATTCGGCTAAGTTTTTTTCAATCAGCGCTTTTTTAGCAGGGAATTGCTGAGTGAGCTTATCCGCCACCGCTTCAGCCACCACTTGGCTAATGCGTGGTGAATACCAAACGTGCCAGTTGGTTTCTAATTCATCGTGGTCGTGAGCGTCATCTGTTCCATGATTGTGCTGATGCTCGTGAGCCTCTGATTTTCCGTGATCGTGATGATGCTCGTGGTCGTGATCGTGATCTTCACCATCGTGGTGGTGATGGTCGTGATCGTGGTGGTGATGTTCGCCTTTGGCTAGCATATCAGGTGTGATGCCTGCCAATTTCGCGATCGTAACCACTTTGCTCGCGTCCACATTTTTTTGTAATGACGAGGCAAGAAACGCGTCCGCGTCTTCACCGACCCATAGCACCAAATCCGCCGATTTCAATTTTTGCACATCGGAAGGTTTCAGATTATAGTCGTGTGGCGAAGCCCCCGCTGGCACAAGCACTTGCGTGTCCGTAACCCCGTCCGCGATGGAGGAGGCAATAAAACCAAGGGGTTTTATGGAGCTAACCACGCTCGCACTTGCCAAAGTAGAAAAAGAAAGCACCGCCGCCGCGACAGCACTGTGCTTAAATAAACGATTTAAGGTTGTCATAAACTCTCCCATTTTTAAGAATGATTCTCAGAAATTGTCGGCTTAGCTTAGATCGTTTTGCAAAAAATTGCTATCTTTTTTTTATTAAAAAATAAGAAGGCTAGGTGGTTGTCATTAATAATTTTTCGATTACACGAGAAACGGCAAAAAAGCCAAAAGTAGCGGTAATCATCGTTGCCGCGCCAAAGCCATTAGCGCAGTTCATTGTGGCGGAAACGGCACAATTTCCTTCTTGCTGTGGGAAAATTAATGGCTGGGTTGAGAACACACAATCCACGCCAAACTTGCGTTTAGGATTTTGGCTAAAATGAAAATCCTTGCGTAAAATTGACCGCACTTTAGCAGCCAAGGGATCTTGAATGGTGCGACTTAAATCCGCAATTTGGATTTGGCTAGGATCAGTCTGTCCACCTGCACCGCCCACGGTGATCACCTTGATTTTATTACGTTTGCAATAGGCGATCAGCGCGGCTTTGGTTTTGACGCTATCAATGGCATCAATCACATAATCATAGCCACGATTGAGGTAATCCGCTAAATTTTCGCTGGAAAGAAAGTCATCAATAATATGCACCTTGCATTCGGGATTGATCAAGGCGACACGTTCTGCCATTACTTCCGTTTTCAGCTTGCCCACATTGCCTGAAATGGCGTGAATTTGGCGATTAATATTAGTAACGCAAATGTCGTCCATATCAATCATTGTGATCTCACCAATGCCAGAACGAGCAAGGGCTTCCACCGCCCAAGATCCCACGCCACCAATGCCGATCACGCAAATGTGCGCTTGGCGTAAACGTTGCAAGGCAGCAGGGCTGTAAAGTCGCCCAATGCCGCCAAAACGCTGTTCGTAATTATCAATGCGATCTGTCATTATTTTAACAACCAAACTCGTCCATAATGTTTTGATAAGCCAGCAATATGCCCCGCTTCATCACCAATTCCACGGTATAAATCAAAATGATGGCCTTTTACTGCGCCGCCCACATCTAAGGCAATCATCAAATGCAATTTGTGTTCGCCAGTCCAGTTACCTTTGCGGTCAATTTGTGGCACTTCCACCAACACCACTGAGCCAGAAGGGATAAGCGAGCGATCGGAAGCAATCGATGCCATTGGCACGAGCGGCACGCCTGCCGAGCCTTTCACTTTGCCCGTTGGATCGTTTTTAAAATACACATAAGATGGATTGCGTTCTAACAGGGCTTGCAAGCGCGATGGGTTCGCCTTTGCCCAATCTTTAATGGCTTGGATAGACATTTTTTCTCTGGCAATTTCGCCATCTTCCACCAATAAACGCCCAACCGCCACATAATCTAAGCCGTTTTGCCCAGCGTAGGCGAAATAGTTCAAGTCGCCGTTACCAAAATCCACATAGCCACTGCCTTGCACGCCGAGTAGGAAATTGTCGATCATTGAATCGCTGTAAGCTAGTTCTAAACCTTTGCCACGCAATGCGCCGGCATAAATTTGCGCACGGCTCACGCGTTTTTGCGATGGGCTTGGCATTGCATAAATGGGTTGATTATATTTGCCTTGTGGCGTACGGCGCGCGTGGATAACTGGAGAATAATAGCCCGTCATCAACACGTTTTGATAGCCATCTTGCCCTTTCATAATCATTGGCTGAATCCCGAAACTGGATAATTCATTGACGTTTGCGCCCGATAAAACCCAGTTAGTGATTTTGCCGTAGCTCACCGCAAATTTATTGGTTAAGCGTGAAGAATATTGACGCACATTAGAAAGCTGAGTCAAAAAATCTCCTTGATTTATTACCGCACTTCGATTTTCTACGCGGGAAACAGGCATTAAGAATTGTTGCTGATAGGTGCGTCCATCATATTTTGCGCCGAAAATTTTGGTATCAGTAGTGGTATTTTTAACGCTCACTTTTTTGGTTGTTTTATGGGTTGAACTAGAGCAAGCAGAAAGCACCGCGATGGCTAAAAGTGCGGTGCAATTTTTGAAAAATTTTGCAGACATCGGCATTTGAAGTTCCTTAATAAAATCATTTGCAATTAAACGGCGTAAAATAACAAAAAACCGCTCAAAGTGATAGCAGTTTTTGCGTTCTTTTATTTTTTAGATCAAGAAAAGTGCGGTGGAAATTTTGTGCATTTTGCCTTGAAACTCAGCAAATTGCCGATTTTTCTATCAGTTAAATCATTTTTTTAGGATTAAGGCTTGCATTAAAAATAAAACGGCGTATAGTACGCCCCCACAGACGCGGGGTGGAGCAGCTTGGTAGCTCGTCGGGCTCATAACCCGAAGGTCGTTGGTTCAAATCCAGCCCCCGCAACCAGATTTCTAACCGCCGATTTTATCGGCGGTTTTTTATTTGTCTTTTTCCTTATTCTTCTGATCAAGATTATTTAGAATATTTTCCATAAAAAAACACCGCACTTTCGTTGCGGTGTTTTAGTAAAAAGAATTAAGCTAAAATCATTACGTTTTCTGCTTTTTTTCCTCTTTTATCATCAATAATATCAAACTCCACGGCTTGACCTTCTTTTAAGGTGCGGAATCCTTTAGATTGAATTGCTGAGAAATGTACAAACACTTCTTCTCCACCTTCTGATTGTAAAAAACCAAACCCTTTTGTTTCGTTAAACCATTTAACGGTTCCATTATTTTTAGACATTGTAAATCCTAAGTTAAATCTAATCTTAGATAACGCAATAATATTATGATGATAAAATAAAAAACTTTAAATATAGCCACAGATTATTGATTGTTATCTCTACTGCTTAAAAAGCAAAGCCATAGTAACAGCATATAGCTAAAATAGCACCTTTTATTTTCAATAAATCCCATTTATTTTTTAATTAGCTAATTTATCAAGTAATTTTTGATGAATACCACCAAAACTGCCATTTGACATCACTAAAATGTGGTCGCTTGGTTTGGCTTCTGCCACAATCATATCCACTAATTTATCTAAATTTGCTGTCCAGCTGGCTGGTTGTACGCATTGGTTTGCAATTTCCACCACGTCCCACGGAATGTTGTCTGGCTGTAATAAAAAGATGTGATCAGCGCGTGCCAGTGCTGGCGCTAGCTCATCTTTATGAACGCCCATTTTCATTGTGTTGGAACGAGGTTCTAACACCGCAAGAATGCGTACACCGCCGCCCACTTTATCGCGAAGTGCGGTTAAAGTTGCGAGAATTTCTGCAGGGTGATGGGCAAAATCATCATACACGCTAATGCCATTCACTTCGCCTTTTAGCTCTAAACGGCGTTTTGCATTAATGAAACTACCTAACGCGGCACAGGCATTTTCAATCGACACGCCTGCGTGATATGCCGCCGCAATAGCCATTAATGCGTTGTGCATATTATGTTGTCCCACAATATTCCATTTCACTTTTGCTACTTTTTCGCCAAAGTGATATACAGAAAACTCAGTACAATCATTGGTGATGCGTTCGGCATACCATTCCTGCCCTTCTCCCAAGAATTGCTGTTCAGACCAACAGCCCATTTCTAAGGTTTCTTTTACACTTTGTTCATTGGCGAAAGATAAAATGCGTCCACTTGCAGGAATAGTGCGGATCATATGATGAAATTGGCGCTGGATTGCTTTGAGATCATCGAAAATATCCGCGTGATCAAAACCAATGTTATTGATAATCAAAGTTTTTGGATTGTAGTGAATAAATTTTGAGCGTTTATCAAAAAATGCGGTGTCATATTCATCGGCTTCAATCACAAAAAATGGGCTTTCACCTAAACGGGCAGATGTACCAAAATTGCCCGCAATGCCACCGATTAAAAAGCCGGGGTTTAGTCCATTTTTCTCTAAAATCCAGCTGAGCATACCTGTTGTGGTGGTTTTCCCATGCGTGCCAGAAACCGCCAGCACCCAACAATCACGCAATAAATTATCGTGCAACCACTGTGGCCCTGAGGTATAAGGTAACCCCTTCTCAAGCACATATTCCACGCAAGGATTGCCACGCTTCATTGCATTACCAATTAACACCAAATCTGGCTCTGGATCAAGCTGAGCTGGATCATAATTCGGGATAATTTCAATTTGGTTTTCCTGTAAAAAAGTACTCATTGGCGGATATACATTAACATCCGATCCCGTTACTTTATATCCCATCTGTTTGGCAATAATCGCCACACCACCCATAAACGTGCCGCAAATTCCAAGAATATGAATATGTTTTTGTGTCATTTTTTTATCTCTTATACAAAAAACGAAAATAAAATGTGCCTGAGATCACAAACTCAGTAGGAGATTATTTCTCTTGTTCAAAGGCTAGCTATAATAAATCAACTCTTTCAAACTGTACAATGTATTCATTCAAAAATAAGGATAAATTATGAAAACGTTAGGGCAATTTATTGTTGAAAAACAAGCGGAATATCCCAATGCAAAAGGCGAACTTTCAGGCATTCTTTCTTCTATTCGCTTAGTGGCGAAAGTAATCCACCGTGATATTAACAAAGCTGGGCTAACCAATAACATTATTGGTAACTCTGGCGTAGAAAATGTGCAAGGTGAAGAGCAAATGAAGTTAGATTTATTTGCTCACAACACAATGAAACAAGCCCTCATTGCACGCGAAGAAGTGGCAGGATTTGCTTCCGAAGAAGAAGAAAACTTTGTTGCCTTTGACACCGAACGCGGACGCAATGCGAAATATGTAATTTTAACCGATCCCTTAGACGGCTCATCAAATATTGATGTGAATGTTGCCGTTGGCACGATTTTTTCTATTTACCGCCGTGTTTCCCCTATCGGCACGCCAGTAACCTTGGAAGATTTTTTACAACCAGGACATCGCCAAGTGGCAGCAGGTTATATTGTTTATGGCTCATCAACAATGTTAGTTTACACCACGGGGAATGGGGTAAACGGCTTTACTTACGATCCTTCCTTAGGCGTATTCTGCCTTTCGCACGAAAATATCCAAATGCCAGCAAGCGGCAAAATTTATTCCATTAACGAAGGGCAATATCTCAAATTCCCATTAGGGGTGAAAAAATACATTAAATACTGCCAAGAGGAAGACAAAGCCACTCAACGCCCTTATACATCGCGTTATATTGGCTCATTGGTTTCTGATTTCCACCGCAATTTATTGAAAGGCGGTATTTATATTTATCCAAGCGCCACAAATTATCCAAATGGCAAACTTCGCCTGCTTTATGAAGGCAACCCAATGGCATTTTTAGCGGAACAAGCAGGCGGCCTTGCCACCGATGGCTATCAACGCATTTTAGATCTGCAACCAACGGAATTACACCAACGCTCACCACTCTTTGTTGGCTCAAAAGAAATGGTAGAAAAAGCACAAGCGTTTATGCGTGAACTCAGCTAAGGAAAAATAAAGGCATAGTCTATGTTCTGCCCTCAAGAAATAACAGACTAAGGGCAGATCATCGATTGCTTTTTTACGATAAAAATTCGTAAAAATTGCACCGCACTTAAAAATATCGCAATTTCTTTTTCATTCTACGAAATAAATGATCTCTTTTTGCGCAACTTCCGCTAAAATAAATCTGCTAATTAACCAACTAGGAGAATGATTATGAAATTAGCCTCATTGTTCAAATACTCAACACTCACATCACTTTTAGCCATTTCTTCTTTCAGCTACGCTTACCAAGCCAACCAAACTTATCATTTCACATTGCTTCACACGAACGATTTACACGGTCATTACTGGCAAAATAAAAATGGTGAATATGGTTTAGCAGCACAAAAAACTTTGATTGATCGCATTCGTGCGGAAGTTGAACAGAAAGGTGGTTCAGTGATCTTGCTCAATGCAGGCGATTTCAACACGGGTGTGCCAGAGTCTGATTTACAAAATGCCAAACCTGATATTGAAGCATTAAATTTGATGGGCTATGAGGCATTAACGCTAGGCAATCACGAATTTGATAATCCATTACAACTTCTTGAAATGCAAGAGAAATGGGCAAAATTCCCATTCCTTGCTGCGAATGTTTATAATCAAAAAACGGGGGATTTATTAGTCAATCCTTACACGATTTTAGACAAACAAGGACTAAAAATTGCAGTGGTTGGACTAACCACAGAAGATACAGCGAAGCTAGGAAATCCTGAATTTATGTCCGCAGTGAGATTTGAACGCCCAGCGGAAAGTGCAAAAACCGTGCTCGCAGAATTAGCCAAAAATGAACAGCCCGATCTCAAAATCGCCCTTACACATATGGGATTTTACCCTAATGCGAAATACGGTTCTAACGCACCAGGCGATGTTTCAATGGTACGCGAATTGCCTGCGGGCGCATTTGATATTGTTATCGGCGGACATACGCACGACACGCTATGTATAAATGAAGATGGTTCATTTAACAGTAAATTTAAACCGGGCGATAGCTGTAAACCCTTGCTTGAGAAAAACACTTGGATTATGCAAGCTGGTGAATGGGGCAAATATTTAGGACGTGCAGATTTCACCTTTAAAGATGGCAAGCTCACCTTAGAAAATTATCAATTAGTACCAATTAACTTGAAAAAGAAAGTGAAAAAAGAAGACGGCTCAAGTGAATATGTGTTGTATCAAGAAGAAATTCCAGCTGATCCAGCATTACTTGCGCATCTTAAAACCTATCAAGATCAAGGCGATAAATTGCTTGGTCAAGTCGTTGGGAAAGTTGATGATCGTTTAGTGGGCGATCGCGATATTGTACGTTTCCACCAAACGAACTTAGGACAACTGATTGCCCGCTCACAAGCGGAACGCGTGAAAGCCGACATCGGTATTATGAATTCTGGCGGTATCCGTGCTTCTATTGAAGGGGGAGATGTAACCTATAAAGATATTCTAACTGTACAACCTTTCGGTAATATCATCAGTTATTTTGAGATGAACGGAAAAGATTTGCTCAATTATCTTGATGTCGTGGCATTAAAAGAAGTGGATTCCGGGGCTTATCCACAATTCTACGGCATTACAATGACCGTAGATCGCAAAGCGAAAAAAGTATCTGATGTGAAAATTCAAGGAAAACCAATCGATCTCAATAAAATGTATCGAGTTTCTTTACCAAGCTATTGTGCTGCTGGGGGAGATGGCTATCCTGTAGTTACAGATAACCCAACTTATGTTAATGCAGGCTTTGTTGATGCAGATAGTTTGAAAGAATATTTCCAAGAACACTCACCAATTAAAGCCGCCGATTTTGAGGCAAACAAAGGCATTATTTATAAAGAATAATGTTGTGATAGATATAAAAATAGCCAGAGATTTTCTGGCTATTTTATTAATGTGATCACGAAGAAAATAAGGCTTACAAAATATTCCCTTGTTTTTTATTCAAATGTATCTTTCTCCGTAAATCGCTCAATTTTCGCCCCTAAGGCACGCAATTTATCTTCGATATGCTCATAGCCACGATCAATATGATAAATGCGATCTACAATGGTTTCACCACTTGCGATACAACCCGCCAACACCAAGCTGATTGAAGCGCGTAAATCCGTTGCCATGACTTCCGCACCTGAAAGGCTTTCTACACCGTGGCAAATCGCGGTATTGCCTTCAATTTCGGCTTTTCCGCCCATACGGATTAATTCTGGAATGTGCATAAAGCGGTTTTCAAAAATGGTTTCGGTAATTTTACTTGTGCCTTCCGCCACCATATTTAATAGAGTGAACTGCGCTTGCATATCCGTTGGAAAACCAGGGTGTGGCATTGTACGAATATTCACGGCTTTCGGACGTTTGCCTTTCATATCTAGCGTGATGGTATCTTCGGTGATCTCAATTTCAGCCCCTGCTTCACGCAATTTATCAATCACCGCATCAAGAGTATCTGCTTTCGTGTTGTGGCAAACAATACGCCCACCTGAAATCGCTCCTGCCACAAGGAATGTGCCAGTTTCAATACGATCGGCCACCACCGCGTGTTCGCAGCCAGTTAAACGCTCTACCCCTTCAATAGTGATAGTATCTGTGCCTGCTCCGCTAATTTTTGCGCCCATTTTATTTAAGAATACGGCGGTATCCACAATTTCAGGTTCGCGTGCGGCATTTTCAATAATGGTTGTTCCCTGTGCAAGGGTGGCTGCAGTCATAATAGAAAGGGTTGCGCCCACGCTCACTTTTTCCATCACAATTCGTGTGCCGATCAAACGCCCATTGGTATGCGCTTTGACATAACCATCTTCAAGTACAATTTCTGCGCCTAAACGTTCTAAACCGCTGATATGCAAATCCACTGGACGCGCACCAATGGCACAACCACCAGGGAGTGAAACCTGTCCTTGATGAAAACGCGCCACCAGCGGTGCTAATGCCCAAATTGAAGCGCGCATTGTTTTCACCAATTCATAAGGTGCAATGAAATGATTGATTTTTGAGCCGTCTAAATACACCACGCCACCGTCTTTTTGCTCTACTTGCATACCAAGCTGACGCAAAATTTTTAGCGTGGTTTCAATATCTTTTAACTCGGGTACATTGGTTAGGGTAACAGGTTCTTCGGCTAAGATTGCGGCAAATAAAATAGGCAACGCAGCATTTTTTGCCCCTGAGATTTTGACATCACCGCTTAAACGAGATTGCCCATAAACACGAAATTTTTGCATATCAACGTCCTAAAAATTAATTAATGGGATTAAGTAAACGCTCGCGTTTCCACTTTTCTTGGGTAAAGGTTTTGATGGTTAAGGCGTGAATTTCGCCTGAAGAAAAATATTGCATTAACGGTGCATAAATGGTTTGTTGCTGTTTTAATCTTGAAAGCCCTGCAATTTCATCATCAATCACAATCACGCCAAAATGCGCATTTTCGCCTTGTACATAAACTTCTTCAAGCCCAAGTGCGTCTTTTAAAATTCGTTCAATTTCTTGCGTTTCCATTAATTCTTTCCACTATGTTGTAAAAACGGGTCAATCCATTTTGATAACCCAAAAAGATCAGCCAATGTGAGGAATTGCTCAGGTGCATTTTGAATGATTTGCGTCTGTGCTTGCTTTTGGCAATGATGAATAAAATCACACAATAAGGCAAAGCCTGCACTGTCAATTCGCGTTAAATCGGCAAGTTCCCAAATAAGTTGCTGGTGCGCAATTTTATCCGTAGATAAAAAAGAATAACGTTGTTCCCACAATGGCAACAACGTTTTTCTGGATAACGCTCCAGTCAAGCGGAGCGTTATCTTATCATCATTTTGTTCAAATGCCCAAGTTAAACTTGGTGCTAAACCTGATGTATTGTGCATTGATTATTTACCCAATGTAACAGGCACATTTGCCGCTTTTTGCACTTGTTGAGTTAGCGCTTCAATACCGTCTTTGCGTAACGTTGCACTCCATTCTTGTTTTTTGGTGTTTACCATACTCACGCCTTCAGCCGCCATATCATACACTTGCCATTCACCCGTTCTGCTGTTTTTACGCCAGAAGAAGGTTAAATTAATTGGCTGCGCATTACCATTTTGCACCACTTTTACGCGAATGCTCATTTGGTTATCAGACACATTTTTCGGTTTTTCAATGT
Organism: Avibacterium gallinarum; assembly: GCF_002921135.1. Lineage (GTDB taxonomy): Bacteria > Pseudomonadota > Gammaproteobacteria > Enterobacterales > Pasteurellaceae > Avibacterium > Avibacterium gallinarum. The sequence continues at coordinate 170,575 of NZ_PQVJ01000011.1, forward strand.
CAATTTTTTGGTTTTTATATAGGGTTAAAACTTGCGCATAAGATTGCTCAATAAATTGATCAAAGGCGGCGAAAAATTTTGTACGCTGCTCTGGCGTGGTACTTTTGAAATACTGTCCTAACACCAATGATCCCGCATAATTAACGTGTACATAAGGCATTAAATCTTTACGCACAATGGTTCTTAAATAATTTGGGTTTTGTTTAATTTGGCTTTGGCTGTTCGCAATATCGTTAAACAATTTGTCTGATGCCTTTTGCATTAGGCCATAAGGGCTGTCGTCCGCCATTGCTTGCACCGCAAAAAGTGCGGTGAAAATTACTAAAGTTTTGCTTAACCAGTTTTTCATTGTTTGTTTTAACATTGATTCCTCCGTAAAACGAAAAAAGAAATTATTGTTGCGCTTCAGGTTTGCTGTCATCAGATTTATTCTTATCCCCATATAGGAATTGACCGACTAAATCTTCTAACACCATTGCAGATTTGGTATCCACAATTTTGCTGCCATCTTTGAGCATTTTGGTGGTTTCACCATCATCAAAACCAATGCTCAACGCAATATATTGTTCACCTAATAAGCCTGAGGTTTTAATTGAAAGTGAGCTGTTATCAGGAATTTCATTATATTCTTGATTAATTGCAATCTTCACCACCGGCAAATAGGTTTGTGGATCAAGCTCAATATCACTTACTCGCCCAATTACCACACCGCCAACTTTTAATGGCGCACGCACTTTTAGTCCACCAATATTGTCAAAAGTTGCACTCACTTGATAAGATTTTGCTTGGCTAAAGCCTTGCACATTTGCCACTTTTAATCCTAAAAAGACAAAAGCGCCAATGGCAAGCAATAAAAATAACCCTACCCAAAATTCATACTTTGCTGTTTGTCGCATAAAAATACCTTAAATTTACACCGCACTTTATTTTGTGCTGTTTTTTAATGAAATAAAACTTTTCAGTTAATCAGCTTGATTAACTCCCACCAAACATTATCGCGGTTAAAACAAAATCTAGCCCTAGTACCACAAGGGAAGCATTGACCACGGTTTTGGTTGTAGCTTTGCTGATGCCTTCGGAAGTTGGCACGCTGTCATAACCATTAAACAGAGCAATCCATACCACGGCAATGGCGAAAAATAAACTCTTAATTAAGCCATTGAGAATATCGGTTTTCCAGCTCACTGAGTTTTGCATTACTGACCAAAAACTGCCTGCGTCCACACCTTTCCAATCTACGCCCACCAATGAGCCGCCCCAAATGCCAATAGCGATAAAAATAATGGATAAAATTGGCATTGCAATCACGCCAGCCCAAAAACGTGGCGAAATCACACGGCGCAACGGATCAACAGCCATCATTTCAAGGCTAGAAAGCTGTTCGGTGGCTTTCATCAAACCAATTTCTGCGGTTAGCGCAGAACCTGCACGACCTGCAAATAATAATGCGGTAACCACAGGGCCTAGCTCGCGTAATAAGGAAAGGGCAACCAGTTGCCCAAGGCTGGTTTCTGCGGAAAAATCCACTAGCACCACATAGCCTTGTAGCCCAAGCACCATACCAATAAACAGGCCTGAAAGCATAATAATCAGTAGAGATTGCACGCCCAACACATAAAGCTGTTTAATCAGCAACGGAAAATGCTTTCTCATTTGTGGCTGTCCGACTAATGCGCCCCACAGCATAAAACCTGAACGCCCAATGCCTTTGCAAAAATTGATGGCACTGCGCCCCAAGGCGGAAATCATCTCACTTATCATCAAATAACTCCTGAACATAATCGCCTGCGGGGTAATGGAAACGCACAGGGCCGTCTGCTTCACCTTTAATAAACTGTTGCACTTGTGGATCTTGGCTGGCGAGTAATTCGGCAGGCGCTCCTTCGGCAATCACTTTTTTATCCGCAATAATGTAGGCATAATCGGCGATACTTAGCACTTCTTGCACATCGTGAGAAACCACGATAGAAGTGAGCTGTAAGGCTTGATTTAAGCGTTTAATCAGGCTCACAATCACGCCCATACTAATCGGATCTTGCCCTGTAAAGGGTTCATCATACATAATTAATTCAGGGTCAAGGGCAATGGTGCGCGCCAAGGCTGCGCGTCTTGCCATACCGCCAGATAATTCAGAGGGCATCAAATCCGCCGCACCGCGTAACCCCACCGCTTGCAACTTCATCAATACCATTTCACGGATTAATTGTTCTGGCAAATTGGTATGTTCGCGAATAGGGAACGCCACGTTATCAAAGGTGGACATATCGGTAAACAATGCGCCTGACTGAAAGAGCATTCCGATGCGCTGACGCAATTTATAAAGCTCCGTACGGGACATTTGACAAATATCCTTACCATCGACCAAAATTTCGCCGCTATTAGGTGAAAGTTGCCCACCAATAAGACGCAACAAGGTGGTTTTTCCAATCCCTGACGGCCCCATTATGGCGGTAATTTTTCCCTGTTCAACGCGTAAATTCAGGCGATCATAAATGACACGCTCACCACGCTTAAAGGTGAGATTTTTTACTTCTACAAAAGAATGATTCATTAATCGAATACTTGCCTTGTTTTAATTTTAAATTGAAAGGCAGATCATATTAGATATGCCAAGAATGTCAAACGGCATTTCGATCTTTACATTCTTTACAATGGCACCCAAAAGGCAATGCGCGCGCAAAATTTAATAAAAAATCTCCGCACTTTTACACGACATTGTTCTTGCTTTTGCCAAATTATGCTATGATTCGCCTTCACATTAATCTGGAACATCGTTTAATTTATGAATATTCGTTGGAATATTATTTTATCAGTGATTGCTTTAGGCCTGCTGGCTTGGCTATATAGCATGCAAGGAAGCGATTCTGACACGCAAGGGTTAATCAAATCAGAAGATAGCCCTGAATACATTGGCAATAAAATGCAAACTACCGTGTTTTCGCCTACGGGTGAAAAGCAATATTTCGCCCTAGCCGATAAAGTGGAATACTATAACAACAGTGGAAACACGGATTTCCAGCAACCCTTGGTTTATTTATATGACGTGCAAGATGAAAATTTAGGCACACAAAGCTGGAAAATTCGCGCAGACAAAGCTCAATTAACCAAAGATGAACTTTTACATTTAGAAGGAAATGTGTTGGTACAAAGTCTGTTGAGCGATTCGCGTCTGCAACGCGTGGATACCGAACGGGCTACGGTAAATTTAAAGACGCAAGATATTCACTCTGATACAATGGCCACCATTACTGGCTTGAATTTTACATCAAGCGGCGCCAAATTAACTGGTAACTTAAAACAACAAATTGCAACCTTAGCAGAACAGGTGAAAACCCACTATGAAATTAACAAGTAAATCTCTTTTATTTTTTACCGCACTTATGACTTCAATGTCGGCGTTTGCTTTAAAAAACGATACCAATCAACCGATTAACATTGAATCCAACAATCAATCATTGGATATGGAAAACCAAACGGTAACCTTTACCGATAACGTGGTGATCACCCAAGGTTCTATTTTGATTAAAGCGGATAAAGTGGTGATTACGCGTCCACCTGAAAATTCCAACAAGAAAGAAACCGTAGATGCCTATGGCCGTCCTGTTACCTTTCATCAATTATTAGATGATGGCAAGCCAGTGGACGGCAAAGCGAATAAAGTGCATTACGATCTTGGCACAGAATTTTTAACCTTAACGGGCAATGCAGAATTAAAACAGCTAGACAGCAAAATCACAGGGCAATTAATCACTTATGATGTAAAAAAACAACAGCTAAAAGCCTCGGGTTCAAGCAAATCTCGTGTTAAAACCGTATTAATTCCTGCGCAATTAAACAGTGAAAAGAAATAGGATAGCCTTATGCCAACGCTTTATGCAGAACATTTAGCCAAAAGCTACAAGAGCCGCAAAGTGGTTTCTGATGTGAGTTTAAACGTGAGATCAAATGAAATTGTGGGCTTGCTTGGGCCTAATGGCGCGGGCAAAACCACCACGTTCTATATGGTTGTCGGCTTGGTGCAACAAGATGAAGGCAAAATTCGCATTGATGATGAAGATATTAGCTTGTTGCCAATGCACGATCGCGCCAGAAAAGGCGTGGGCTATTTGCCGCAAGAGGCGTCTATTTTCCGCCGTTTAAGCGTGTACGACAACCTAATGGCGGTGCTAGAAATTCGTAAAGATCTCAATGCACAACAACGCCGTGAAAGAGCGGAAGAATTAATCGAAGAATTTAACATTGGCCATATTCGCGATAACCTAGGGCAATCCCTTTCAGGTGGGGAACGCCGCCGTGTGGAAATTGCCCGCGCGTTAGCCGCCAATCCTAAATTTATTTTATTAGATGAACCTTTTGCTGGGGTCGATCCCATTTCTGTGATTGACATTAAAAAGATTATTATGGATCTGCGCGATCGTGGTTTAGGTGTGCTAATTACCGACCACAATGTGCGTGAGACCCTTGATGTGTGCGAGCGTGCTTACATTGTAAGCGCAGGGAAAATGATCGCCACAGGCACACCTGAAGAAGTGATGAATAACGAACAGGTGAAACGGGTTTATCTCGGTGAAGAATTTAAACTATAACTTATGACTAAATTTACCCAATTACTGAGTCCTGAAAATATTCGCCAAGGACTGGTTTGCTCAAGTAAAAAGCGTGTTTTTGAAACCATTAGCCGTATTGTGGCGGATCAAATCCACGGCGAGGACGATCCTGAACACAGCAGTTTTGATTGCTTATTTAACCGTGAAAAGCTTGGTAATTCAGGCTTAGGTAATGGCGTAGCAATACCCAAAGGGCGTTTGCATACAGGCGATAAACCGATTGCCGTGTTTTTGCAACTTGCCACGCCGATTGATTATGAAGCCGCCGATCACCGTGATGTGGATTTAATTTTTGCCTTGCTCATTCCTGCCGAAGCTTGTGGCGAATTTTCTCAATCCGTATTACCTGAATTAGCAGAAAAATTGCTAGATAAATCCCTTTGCAAGCAGTTAAGAGCAGCACAAAGTGCGGAGGAAATTTGGCAAATTTTTGAATATGCCGATAATCATTCTGATGACGAACAAGACGCTGAGCAGCAAAGCGGACAAGAAAGCGAGCCAAAAGCCGAACAAGAAAATACACAGAATGAGCAAGCGGTAGAAAAAGAATAGTAACAATCATTCAGGGGGAAATCAGATGGAAATCATCATTATTAGCGGACGTTCTGGTGCAGGAAAATCCGTTGCCTTGCGTGCCTTAGAAGACATTGGCTACTATTGTGTGGATAATCTTCCCGTTACCCTGCTGCCTGAGCTGGCAACGATTCTGGCGAAAAAACAATCCTCTGTGGCCATTAGCATTGATATTCGCAATCTTCCTTCTTCAAACGCAGAACTGGAACACAGCCTTGAACAGCTGCAACAACATCATCAGGTAAAAATTATTTTCCTAGATAGTGAACGCAATGCGCTAATCAAACGTTATAGTGATTCTCGCCGTCTGCACCCGCTTTCTGTTGATTCCCTTTCCCTTGAAGCGGCCATTGATGCGGAACAGCAATATCTCACCCCACTGATTGATGCCGCCAATTTAATTATTGACACCACCCATCTTTCCACGCACGAATTGGCAGAACGCCTGCGTGAATTTTTACTCGGGCATACACAAAAAGAATTAAAAATTATTGTTGAATCTTTTGGTTTTAAATATGGCATTCCGCTCGATGCAGACTATGTGTTTGATGTGCGTTTTCTGCCTAATCCTCACTGGAATCCCGAACTACGCCCTATGACCGGGTTAGAACAGCCTGTAATGGATTTTCTCAACAAGCATAATGAAGTGAACCACTTTATTTATCTCACCCGCAATTACATTGAAACTTGGCTGCCAATGTTAAAACAAAATAACCGCAGCTATCTTACCATCGCCATTGGCTGCACCGGTGGCAAACACCGCTCCGTTTACATTGCCCAACAAATCGGTGAATATTTCCAAGCCAAAGGGGAAAATGTTTTAATTCAGCATAAATCATTGGAAGTTTAAAGAAAATGTAATTCAATGATCTTAGTTTGCCGAACGGCAAAGGTAATTTTAGTTGAAACTAAAAAGGCGGAAAAATTTCCGCCTTATTTTTTGTATTATTCAAACAAATTCAAATGCAATGCTCTGACCACATCATCAGCTTGTTCGCTTTGGACTAACATACAGATGTTGTTGGTGCTTGCGCCGTAGCTGATCATTCGTACGTTGTAGCCTTCTAGGGTATCGAAAATTTGTTTTGCGATACCTGCGGTGATATGCAGATCATTACCCACCAATGCCACTAAAGATAAACCTGTATCCACTTTCACACTAGATACTTCTCTTAATTCCGCAAGCAATTCTGGCGAGAGCATTTCCGCGCCTGATGAAGCAGAGCCTGTTTTGTCTAAGGTGAGTGCTACGCTTACTTCGGAAGTGGTGATAGTATCCACAGAGATTTTGTGTTTCGCTAAAATGTTGAACACATTGGCCAAGAAACCTTGCGCGTGTAGCATACTTAAGCTGGAAAGCGTTACCAAAGTTTGATCGCGGCGTAATGCAATAGCGCGGAAGGTTGGACGTGGTTGTGGATCTTTGGTTACCCAAGTACCGCCGTCTTGTGGGGCTTTGCTTGAGCCTACGAACACAGGGATATTGCTGCGAACCGCTGGAAGCAAGGTTGCAGGGTGTAACACTTTCGCCCCGAAGGTTGCCATTTCTGCGGCTTCCGCAAAGCTCATTGTGTCAATGCGTTGCGCTGCTGGCACAATGCGTGGATCGGTGGTGTAAATACCCGCTACGTCCGTCCAAATTAACACGTCTTTGGCGTTTAACACTTCGGCTAAAAGTGCTGCAGAATAGTCACTACCGCCACGCCCTAAGGTGGTGGTTTTGCCTTGTGGATCGCGTCCAATAAAGCCTTGCGTGATAATCATTGTGTCGTTATCTTGAGCAAGAATCGGTTTTAATAGCGCATCGCTATTTTTCTGCGTTTGCTCGTCATCTGGCGCGGCTTTACCGAAATGGCTATTGGTTGCCACAATGGTACGCACGTCCACCCAAACGGCTTTGGCACCAAGCTCTTTTAACACTTGAACAAAAAGCAAGGTGGACATCATTTCCCCTTGGCAGATCAATTCGTCTGTTAAAGCGGGTGAAGCGGCCACGCTTGCGGCATCAGCCAAGCTTTCGATATGCTTTAAAATTTCTTCAATTTTTGCCCGCACTTCGCTGTCGTCTTTAAGTTCAGCTAAAATCGCTTCTTCAATTTGACGCACTTCTGCGATGAGTTTCGCGCGTTCTTCTGCGTTCTTACCATTAGCAAGCGCAACCAATAAATTGGTGATACCTGCCGAGGCCGAAAGCACCACCACACGCGTATTAGGATCAGCGGTTACAATATTTGCACAAGCGCTCATTGCGCTATGATTTGCAACGCTAGTTCCACCGAATTTTGCCACAGAGAGAGTTGACATAGTTTTACCTTCCTATAAAAAATCAATGATGTTGTATTAGAATGCCCTAGAAATAACGATTTCATTAAACATTGTCAAATATTATTTTATAAAATTAAATAAAAAACGCCATTTTTAAAATGACGTTTTGATATTATAAAATTTTAGCCCGAATAATCGAATAATTTTCAATTTATCACTAAAGGATTAAGGGCGCGCTAAATAATCGCCCACGCCCACCCATTTGTAAGATGTTAGCGCTTCTAATCCCATTGGCCCGCGGGAATGGAGTTTTTGTGTACTCACTGCCACTTCTGCCCCTAAGCCAAATTGTCCGCCATCGGTAAAGCGTGTACTGGCATTGACATACACCGCTGCGCTGTCCACTTGATTGATAAACTGTTGCGCAAGAGGTTGCGAGCTGGTTAAGATCGCATCAGAATGTTGCGTACCATATTGATTAATAAAGGCCACCGCTTCATCAATATCTTTAACAATCACCACGTTGAGATCAGGCGAACCCCATTCTTGTTGTAAATCCTGCTCTTGCAATGGCACAACTTGCGCGCCTGCATTGCTTAAAATAAAATGTGCGAGGAAATCTGCGTGAAATTTTATTTTTGATTGGCTAAATTTCGTCAACATTGGCAAAAATTTCGCGGCAATGCTTTCTTGCACTAACAAGGTTTCAAGAGTATTACAAGTGCTTGGGCGCTGCGTTTTGGCGTTGCTAATCACCGCTAATGCACGCTTTAAATCGGCACTTTCTTCCACGAAGGTATGGCATACGCCCACGCCCCCAACGATCACGGGAATGGTGGAATTTTCTTTACAAAGCTGGTGTAAGCCCGCGCCGCCTCTTGGGATAAGCATATCTACATAGCGATCTAATTTCATTAATTGCATCACCAGATCGCGATTTGGATCGGTGATCGCTTGTACGGCATTAGGTGGTAAATTGGCTTGTAATAAGGCTTGTTGCACCACTTCGACTAAAATTTTGTTGGAATGTTGCGTTTCCTTGCCGCCACGTAAAATCACTGCATTGCCTGTTTTTAAGCATAGGCTGGCAACATCAATGGTTACGTTTGGTCGCGCTTCATAAATGGTTGCCACCACCCCTAAAGGCACGCGCACACGTTCAATTTTTAGTCCGCTGTCTAGTGTGCCGCCGTCAATGATTTTACCCACAGGATCGGGCAGGGATATAATATGCCGAACGTCTTGGGCAATGGCGTGTAACCGATCAGGCGTGAGCAATAGACGATCAATCAAGGCTTCCGACAAACCATTTTGTTGAGCGGCTTGAATATCTTTTTCATTTTCAGCCAAAATGCGATCGGCTTGTTGTTCTAATTGCTCAGCGATACATTGAAGCGCGTGATTTTTTTCTTTCTCACTACATTGCGCCAACACAAAAGCCGCTTGTTTGGCTTGTTTACCCATTTCTACTAAATTCGTCATTGTTTATCCTTATTTTAATTTTTATTTGATTTTTTTCGGCAGTTTGTCATCGGCTTGCTTTTCGGCAATTTCCTGTTCTTGATAATCAAACACTGGCAAATGCCATTCAAAACGAATCGCAAGCAAGCGAATAGTAAAACCGCAAGCGAGGGTTACCACGATCACGATATTGTGATTAATATTCAACTGGAGCAAGCCAATATAAATACTTGCCGCCAGCAATGCAACACTGGCATATAGCTCTTTTTGGAAGACAAGAGGAATGCGGTTGCACAGTAAATCTCGCAATACGCCACCAAATGCGCCAGTGATAATTGCTGCGATAATCGCAATAATAAAACTATGTCCCATATCTAACGCGATCTGCGTGCCGATAATGGAAAACACAATAAGCCCTAAGGCATCTAGCACTAAGAAAATGGTACGAAAATAGCGCATAAAATGGCGAATGAACGGCGCAATCACCACCGTTAGCACCGCAGCGCTGGCAACAATAATAAAATAATGAGGATTTTTCACCAAGCCAAGGGGATAATGCCCAAGCAGCACATCACGCACTGAGCCGCCGCCAATGGCGGTCATTGAGGCGATGATAATCACGCCGAAAATATCCATTTTTTCACGTCCTGCGGCTAATGCCCCTGTTATCGCTTCGGCGGTGATGCCTACAATATACAAAATGCTCAGTAGCATAGATCCCTTCATTAAAGTGCGGTGAAAATTTTTATTATTTTAGGGGGGAATATGCCCTATAACAAGGAGAAAAATTCATAGATTTTTGACCGCACTTTTAAATTTCTGCATAATGTGCCACCTATTTGGATAAAAAGGAAAAATTATGTCAGAAAGCCAATCTAAATCTTTCACCTTTATGTTAAGCGCCATTCCACTTTGTTTGTTAATTTTGGTGGATAGCTTTGCATTATATTTGCAAGGGCAACCCAAGGCCATTTCTCATTTGAGCTTAGCGGTGCTTGTTGCGCAATTATTATGTGTACTGGTGTTTCATAAAGGACAAATTTGTAACGGGCAACGGGGACGTTTAGTCAAGGTCAATGGCTATTTGTTCGTTTATTGGGGATTTTGGTTACTGTTAAGTTTATTCTCAAATTATCATTATGTGCTGACGGATATGGTGAGCCTGTGCGGTATTGGGCTTTCGCTGGCCATTTGGTTTCAGCCTACAGATACGCAATTACGTCAATCTATTTTATTATTGGGTGCATTGTTAGGTGGGCTTGGCGTGGTCGTTTATTCCTTGATTTTTCTACAACTCCCTTGGCTTGCTTTACTGCCTTACAATTTCTTCGGGCAACTCTTTATGGGCGTGATTCTGGCAAATCTCTTTTTGGTGATTGCGAAAAACCGCTTGCAAGGTTTCATTGCCTTATTGCCCCTTATGATGATGATTTTCTTATTATTCAATGGCATTTTATCCACGGTATTAATTTACCTTGCACATCAAAGTGCGGTGGTTTTTTATAACGAATTTGCCTTGGGACTTTATTTCTTCCTGCATTTAGTATTAGTGGCAATCATTGCATTGCCGATTTTGACGAAAACTAAATTGAGTTATCCAACGTTATCATTGCTCTTTTTCATCGCTTTGAGTTTGCCTATTTGGGCGAATTTTAGTTTGATTGCTGGATAAAGATAAAAAATAGGGCAGAAAATTCTGCCCTTATTGTTATGGTTTATAAATAATTTCTACACCTTCATCATCTTCATCTGACCAATCGTCCCAATCGTCATCTTCATCATCAAATTGATGTTCAGCCAATTGTTCTTGGTGATAATCGTCCCACTTGAATTTCACTTCTTCTGGATTTTCAGGCTCTTTCTCATCTTCCCTTGGGTGGGCATCGAGATAGTCCATAATATCATGGCAAAGTGGTTCAACATTTTTACCCGTAGCAGCGGAAATTAAATAATAATCCCCTTCCCAGCCCACGCGCTCAACGATTTCTTTGACACGTTCGTGTGCTTCTTCATCAGACATCGTGTCGATTTTGTTAAACACCAGCCATTGGGTTTTCTCGGCAAGTTTTTCGCTATATTGGAAAAGCTCGCTTTCAATGATGGCAATGTTATCCGCAGGATCGCTACCATCAATTGGATTGATGTCCACAAGGTGAAGCAGTACTCGGCAACGCTCCAAGTGTTTTAAGAAGCGGATACCTAATCCTGCCCCTTCTGCCGCGCCTTCAATCAGCCCTGGAATATCTGCCACCACAAAGCTGCGATTTTCACCTACGCGAGCTACCCCTAAACTTGGCACTAAGGTGGTGAAAGGGTAGTCTGCCACTTTTGGCTTCGCCGCAGAAACCGCACGGATAAAGGTGGATTTACCAGCATTTGGTAAGCCTAACATTCCTACGTCTGCGAGTAGCATTAATTCTAATAACAGATCGCGTTTTTCCCCGGGCGTGCCGTTGGTTTTTTGCCGTGGCGCACGGTTTACTGAAGATTTAAAACGGGTGTTGCCTAAACCGTGATAGCCACCTTTGGCAATCAGCATTTTGGCACCGTGTTTGGTTAAATCCCCGAGGATTTCTTTGGTGTCGTTATCAATCGCACGCGTTCCTACTGGCACTCTTAGTGTGATGTCTTTACCACGACGCCCTGTGCAGTCTGAGCTGCGACCATTTTCACCACGTCCTGCGGCAAAACGTTTTTCAAAACGGTAGTCGATCAGAGTGTTAAGGTTTTCATCGGCAACAAGATACACGTCGCCACCATCACCGCCATCACCGCCATCAGGCCCACCTTTTGGGATAAATTTTTCGCGACGGAAGCTAACACAGCCGTTTCCGCCATCACCAGCCTCAACGCGAATCAAGGCTTCATCAATAAACTTCATTTTTTCTCCTATTTCTTATTCTTTATAAATTTGTGTCCAATTGCTGAGAACATTGCACCAAGCACCACCACGAACGCGCCAATATAGCTTAGGTTGTTGAGATCTGGCGCAGAAAAATCTTGCGGATCGATCGCGTGGAGCAAATGGGAAAACGCAATGGTAAATAATGGCACCAGCGTTACAACTACGCTTACTTTTGCCACTTCCCAGCGGTTTAAGGCTTCGGCATAAGCGCCGTAGCCGATTAATGTATTTAAGCAACAGTAAATAAAACAAGCTAAGGTTAAACCACTTAGCCCCTGTACTTGTGAAACTTGTGCAAAGGGCGTAAAGACCATTACACAACCAAAATAAAACATTAATAGTACTTGTTGTGCTGTGAATTGGCGTAGCATCAATTTTTGAGCCAACCCATAAGCGACCCAAATTAAGGCGGCGCAGATGCTTAATAATACCCCGATTAAATACCCATTTAGCTGGGTAAATTGGCCGAGCTTGTCATTAAAAAATAGCCCTAAACCGATAATTAAAATCACCAGTCCAATTTTTTGGTGCAAACCTAACCGCTCTTTGAAAACAATCACGCCACAAATCAGCATCGCAAAGGAAGAAAGGTGGATAAAAATCTGTGCGACCGAGGGTTCAATAAATTGCAATGAGGTATTAAATAAAGAGAAGTTGCCTGAAAGCCCGATAATACCAAAAACTAACAAGCCCACATAATAGCGGTTAAGCTGTGAGAGCTTAGGCAATTTTTTGCTTAATCCTAAAAATAGCAGTAGGGCGGAACTGGCCACAATAAAGCGATACCAAACAATCGTTTGTGGTGTCATTACATTTAACACTTGCTTTAAAGCAATAGGCAGTGAACCCCAAGCCATTGCGGTGATTAAGGCAAATGTAAATCCTAATAGGGGTTGTTGCTTCATTACATTTCCTCCTTAATCTGGGCGATGTTCTCTTTTATCTTTTACGCGGTCGAAATTGCTATATGGGGGCAGCTTTGGCAATTTCTATATTAGCACGCAAAATTTTTTGAAATGATGTGGATTATATAGGCTAATAACAAAAAAGCCCCACAAAACTGTGAGGCATTTTATTCTGTTTATTTGTAAAATTATTCAGCTACGATACTAACGTATTTACGATTTTTCTCGCCTTTAACTTCAAATTTTACTTTACCATCAGCAGTTGCGAATAAAGTGTGATCTCTACCCATACCTACATTAGCACCTGCGTGGAATTTAGTACCACGTTGACGAACGATGATGCTACCAGCTAATACAGATTCGCCACCGAAGCGTTTAACACCAAGGCGTTTAGCTTCAGAATCGCGACCGTTACGAGTTGAACCACCAGCTTTTTTAGTTGCCATCTACTTGATCTCCTCTGAAATTATGCTTGAATCCCAGTGATTTTCACTTCTGTGAACCACTGACGATGACCTTGTTGTTTACGACTGTGTTTACGACGACGGAATTTAACGATTTTAACTTTATCGCCACGACCGTGTGAAACCACTTCAGCCACTACTTTCGCACCAGCAACAACTGGCGCACCAATTTTAACATCTTCACCATTAACGACCATTAACACTGAGTCGAATTCAACGCTTTCGCCAGTTGAAACTTCAAGTTTCTCTAAACGAACAACTTGACCTTCGCTTACTCGGTGTTGTTTACCGCCACTTTGGAAAACTGCGTACATAAATACTCCGCTATACATTGTGCTTTAATGTTTAATTCATTTAGCACATCAAAATTCATATAAATAGGTCGCAAATTCTACGGAAAAACAAACCCGATAGCAAGAATTTATTTGCAATAAAATAAAAAAAGTTAGATTTACGCTGGTTTGATTTCAGAAAGCCAAGAAAATCAGGTAAAATCAACCGCACTTTAGGCAATGATAAACAACATTCACGATGATAGATAAACGCAATCTTATGGATATAAATGCAATCCAAATGCTCATCAATGAGGATATGCAGAAAGTTAATGCTAAAATTTTGGCGCAGCTTAATTCTGACGTACCGCTGATTAATCAGCTGGGCTATTACTTAATTCAAAGTGGTGGCAAACGCATTCGCCCGATGCTTGCTGTATTGGCTGCCAATGCGCTGGGTTATCAAGGGGAAGAGCATATTAATTGTGCCACTTTTATTGAGTTTACCCATACTGCAACCTTGTTGCACGATGACGTGGTGGACGAATCAGAAATGCGCCGCGGCAAACCCACGGCTAATAGCGAATTCGGCAATGCGGCCAGCGTGTTGGTGGGCGACTACATTTACACCCGCTCTTTTCAGCTAATGACGGATACTAACTCGCTGAAAATTTTAAAAATAATGTCCGATGCCACCAATGTGATAGCGGAAGGGGAAGTTCAACAATTAATGAATATGAACGATCCTGATACCACAGAAGAAAGTTATATGCGTGTTATTTATAGCAAAACCGCGCGTTTATTTGAGGCCGCAACGCAGTGTTCCGCCATTGTTGCAGGGGCGAGTGAAGCGCAAGAGCTTGCATTGCAACAATATGGACGCTATTTAGGCACGGCGTTTCAACTTATTGACGATGTGCTGGATTATCAAGCCAATGCCCAAACCTTAGGCAAAAATATTGGTGATGATCTTGCTGAAGGCAAACCGACCTTGCCATTATTACACGCAATGCACAGCGGTGATGAAAGCCAACGCCAGCTTATTCGCAATGCCATTGAACAAGGTGGGCAGCGTGAAATTTTAAATGATGTACTTGCCATAATGGCACAATATGGATCTATTGAATACACCATCGACCGCGCACGTCAAGAAGCACAAAAAGCCATTGATGCCATTGCCATTTTGCCTGAAAGTGAGTATAAACAAGCGCTGATTTCTTTGGCTTATTTATCAGTGGATAGAACAACCTAATTTTATTTTTAGCTATTATTGATTATGGAACAACAAACCAATCACGAAACAAACAAAAGTGCGGTGGAATTTTCGCAAAAATCGCACCGCACTTCGCGTAAAGCAAAAAAAGATCCGAACGCCCCTTTTGTGCGTGAAAAATTAACCTTGCCAAATGGACACCAAAAATTGCTGCTCCATTCTTGCTGCGCCCCTTGCTCGAGTGAAGTAATGGAAGCCATTTTGGCTTCAGGCATTGAATTTACCATTTATTTCTACAATCCGAATATTCACCCATTAAAAGAATATTTAATTCGTAAAGAAGAAAATATCCGCTTTGCAGAAAAATTTGGTATTCCTTTTATTGACGCAGATTATGATCGGCAAAACTGGTTCGATCGTGCGAAAGGAATGGAAAACGAGCCAGAACGTGGCATTCGCTGCACAATGTGCTTTGATATGCGTTTTGAAAAAGCCGCACAATATGCGCACGAAAATGGTTTCCCCGTGTTTACGAGCTGTTTAGGCATTTCTCGCTGGAAAGATATGAACCAAATTAACGGCTGCGGACACCGCGCGGCGGCAAAATATGATGATGTGGAATATTGGGATTACAACTGGCGTAAAGGCGGTGGCTCACAACGAATGATCGAAATCAGCAAACGCGAACGTTTCTATCAACAAGAGTATTGCGGCTGCGTTTATTCCTTGCGTGATACCAACAAATGGCGCGAAGCCAACGGCAGACAAAAAATTGAAATTGGTAAATTGTATTACACCAATGAGTAATTGAACACATAAGTAAAAAGGGAATGATTTATCATTCCCTTTTTGTTCAATATGGTTATTTTTTCGCACGTTGTTCAGCGTGCGCTTTTTTCTGCTCTTTCATTTTTGCGCTGATTTCACGGCGTTGGGTGGCGAGTTCCGCGTTGCGGATACGGTATTCGTCCACGCGCGTATCATAGTCATCACGCATATTTTCGATAATTACGCGAATGTCTTCCACGCTCATATCATCGCGGATATATTGGTTTAAATTGTCTAATAAAAGTACACGTTTTTGGTTGTCACGGATTTTGCGGTTATTGTCATCAATATCACGCAATAGTTTGTTTTTTAAACGATACATACGCACATACTCCAAGACATCTTGGAAAGATTGTTTATTCACAGTTTCCATAATTTAACTCTCTAGTGGGATTAATATAAATTCAGTGGGCGAAAACGCCATTGCGTGGGTTAATGTAGTCTTTTTTGCTTTTTTCGTCAAAGTATTCCGCCATTTTTTGTGGGGAAAATCAAAAATTTTTCTGAATTAAATAAAAGCGGTTGATCCGCCTCCCTTGAGGTGATAAAACTAACAAATTCTTTTTACACAACCATCATAATTAGGAACGAAAAATGACACAGATATTTAATTTTAGCGCTGGGCCTGCAATGATGCCGCGCGAAGTGTTAGAACAAGCGCAAGCGGAATTATTAAACTGGCAAGGTCAGCACACTTCAGTTATGGAAGTGAGCCACCGCGGTAAGCTGTTTATGGAACTGATTACCCAAGCAGAAAAAGATTTCCGCACGCTTTATCATATTCCTGATAATTACAAAATTCTCTTCTTACAAGGTGGTGCGCGCGGACAATTTGCCGCTGTGCCGATGAATTTAATTAGTGAAAAAGGCAAGGCGTTATATTTAACCAGTGGTCATTGGTCGGCGACAGCAGCCAAAGAAGCCCGTTTATTCTGCGAGGTTGATGAGATCAATATTTTATCCGAAGGTGCCGAATTAAAAGTGGATCGCCTTGATTTCAGCGATATTGCCGATCAGTATGATTATGTGCATTATTGCCCGAATGAAACCATTAGTGGTGTGGAAATTTTTGATGTGCCAAAGGTGGGCAATGCGGTATTAGTGGCGGATATGTCTTCCAATATTCTTTCGCGCGAAGTGGATATTAACCAGTTTGGCATTATTTATGCAGGCGCGCAGAAAAATCTTGGCCCAGCGGGCATCACCATTGTGATCGTGCGCGAAGATTTAATCGGCAAAGCACGCAAAGCCACGCCATCTATTTGGAATTATGAAGTGCAAGCCAATAGCGATTCGATGATCAACACGCCACCAACTTTTGCGTGGTATTTGTGTTCTTTGGTGTTCAAATATTTGCTCGAACGCGGTGGCGTAAAAGCGGCGGAAAAACGCAATCAAGAAAAAGCACAGCTGCTTTATGATTATTTAGATCAAAGCGATTTCTATCATAATTCTGTGGCAAAAAACAACCGCTCTTTAATGAACGTTACCTTTAGCACAGGCAATGATGAATTGAATATGAAATTTGTTGGCGAAGCTGCAGAAGCGGGCTTGCAAGCCTTAAAAGGCCATAAAGTGATTGGCGGAATGCGCGCTTCTATTTATAACGCAATGCCGATTGAAGGGGTAAAAGCCTTAATTGCGTTTATGGAAAAATTTGCTGCCGAAAATCGTTAATTTTATTTTTAATATCAAAGGCTTGTTGATTCTAGGCAAGCCTTTGTTATTCGCTGTATCAACAAGTAAAAACAAGGAACAACAATGCAATTTATTGATGTTGCAAATGAGGGGGTGAAATCTCTCTCCCCTTATCAAGCAGGCAAACCTATTGAAGAATTAGAACGTGAACTTGGCGTGCAAAATATTGTGAAATTAGCCTCTAACGAAAACCCTTTTGGCTTTCCACAAAGTGCGATTGACGCCATTCAAGCCCAGCTGCCGCACCTTACACGTTATCCAGATGCCAACGGTTTTGAGTTAAAAGCCGTCATCGCTGAAAAATTTGGCGTGAAACCTGAACAAATAACTCTTGGCAATGGCTCAAACGATTTGTTGGAATTATTCGCTCACACTTTTGCTAGCGAAAAAGATGAAATTATTTATTCGCAATATGCGTTTATTGTCTATCCTTTAGTTACGAAAGCCATTAATGCAGTAGCAAGAGAAATTCCTGCTAAAAACTGGGGGCACAATTTAGACGGTTTTTTGCGAGCGATCAATGACAAAACCAAGCTCATTTTCATTGCGAACCCGAATAATCCAACGGGAAATTTCCTTTCCCAGCAAGAAATTGAACAATTTTTAGCGCAAGTGCCAGCCCATATCATTGTGGTGCTTGATGAAGCCTATACAGAATTTACTCGTCCCAAAGAACGCATTGATTCTTTTGCCCTTGCGAAAAAATATCCGAATCTAATTATTTCTCGCTCCCTTTCAAAAGCTTATGGATTGGCGGGATTACGCATTGGCTATGCGGTGTCTAACCCTGAAATTGCGGATTTATTAAACCGTGTGCGTCAGCCGTTTAACTGCAACGTACTGGCACTTTCCGCAGCTGTGGCAGTGCTGAAAGACGATGCTTTCGTCGAAAAAGTGGCAGAAAACAACCGCACTGAAATGCAACGCTATGAACAATTTTGCCAGCAACATCAGCTGGAATATATTCCGTCCAAAGGCAATTTCATCACCATTGATTTTAAACGCCCAGCGCAGCCTATTTATGAACAATTATTGCGTGAGGGCGTGATTGTGCGTCCAATCGCAGGTTATGGAATGCCAAATCATCTACGCGTGAGCATTGGTCTGCCTGAAGAAAATGATAAATTTTTCATCGCACTTTTGAATGTATTAAATAAGGGCTAAAGGGAATATGGAAAAATTAACGCTACAACCTATTTCGTTTGTGGAAGGGGAAATTAATCTCCCTGGTTCAAAAAGTTTATCCAACCGCGTCTTGTTATTAGCCGCGCTTGCCAAAGGCACAACACAGGTGCGAAATTTGCTCGACAGCGATGACATTCGCCATATGCTCAACGCTTTACAAGCCTTAGGCGTAAAGTATCAGCTTTCACAAGATAAGCGTGAATGCAAAATTGAAGGCGTGGGCGGGGCATTTCAATGGCAAGGCGGTTTATCCCTTTATCTTGGCAACGCGGGAACGGCGATGCGACCTTTGAGTGCCGCATTATGCTTAAAAGGGGAAGTGCCTGCGGAAATCATTTTAACGGGTGAACCGCGAATGAAAGAGCGTCCAATTAAGCATTTGGTGGACGCATTACGTCAAGTTGGCGCGAATATTAGCTATTTAGAAAATGAAGGCTACCCGCCCATTGCCATTCAAAATAGCGGTTTAAAAGGCGGAAAAGTGCAAATTGACGGCTCAATTTCTTCGCAATTTTTGACCGCACTTTTAATGGCCGCGCCACTTGCAGAAGGGGATATGGAAATTGAAATCATCGGTGATCTGGTTTCCAAACCTTACATTGACATCACCCTTGCAATGATGAAAGATTTCGGCGTCACCGTGCGTAATGATGGCTACCGCACGTTCTTTGTACAAGGCAACCAGAGTTACATTTCGCCCAAACGCTATTTAGTGGAGGGCGATGCCTCTTCCGCCTCTTATTTCCTTGCTGCAGGCGCCATTAAAGGAAAAGTGAAAGTTACCGGCATTGGCAAAAACTCCATTCAAGGGGATCGTTTATTTGCCGATGTACTAGAAAAAATGGGTGCGAAAATCACTTGGGGAGAAGATTTCATTCAAGCAGAAAAAGGCAATCTCAAAGGCATTGATATGGATATGAACCATATTCCCGATGCCGCAATGACCATTGCCACCACCGCGCTTTTTGCCGATGGGGAAACCGTGATCCGCAATATTTATAACTGGCGCGTAAAAGAGACCGACCGCCTTAGCGCAATGGCCACCGAGCTACGCAAAATCGGCGCAGAAGTGGAAGAGGGCGAAGATTACATTCGTATTCAACCGCTGCCGTTAGACCAATTCCAACCAGCGGAAATCGAAACCTATAACGATCACCGAATGGCAATGTGCTTCGCCCTTGTAGCACTTTCCAACACCCCGGTAACCATTCTCGATCCTAAATGCACCGCGAAAACTTTCCCAACGTTTTTTGCGGAGTTTGGGAAGATTGCAAAATGATGTTTTTATATCCTAGATAAAAAAAGCCCCAAGGTGTTTGCCTCGGGGTTTATTTTTCGTATGAAATTAAAAGTGCGGTGGTTTTTTCGCACATTTTTTATTTCAGATTTTCCATTTTTTTATGGCTAGCTTTTGCAAGAATTCCCTTTCTTCATCACTTTGCCGAAATCATTTTGGCTATCTGGCTTGCTTTGGTTATTGGGAGCACCTTTTTGTACAGGGTATTTGCTGTCCATTTGCCACGCATTCCAACCACCGTCATAAATTGCCGTATCTTGCCAACCTGCCAATTGGGTGATAAACCAAGAAACGCCAGCACGCCAGCCCGTGCCACAATAAAACGCCAATTTATCCCCTTTGTGAATGCCTTGCGTTTGCCATAAGGCAAAGATCTCATTTGGGTTGCGCAAGGTGTTATCTGGATCGTAATAATCTGCCAAGTTGGAAGAGTCTGTGCCAGCAAAGCCCCAAATTGCGCCCTGCGGTTCGCCTTTGCCGAGGATATAATCATAGCCGCTGATCTTGCCAGTGTATTCGTCCCACGCTCGGTTACTGATCAGCTTTAAGCCTTGTTTTTGCGCATCGATAACCTGCTGCGGCGTGACAATATCAATTTGTGGATTGGCCGGAATTTTTGTGCCAAATTCGCGTTCAGGCTGCGGAATATTGACCTGCGTTTCCGTAGGTAAACCTGCGTCCCCCCAAGTGCCAAGATTACCATTTAGCACGCGAACATCTTCCACGCCAGCCCATTTTAACGCCCAGAAAATGCGGTAGGCGGCGAGCTGGTTGTCGGAATATAAAATCACGGTTTTATCTTTTGTGATGCCATTTTTTAGCAAGTTCTGCTCAATCACGTCAGGGGAGGACAAATTCCATACGGGATCGTTTTCCACCCAATCCGTATTAAAATGGTAAGCGCCCACAATGTGCTGGGTGTAAGATTTAGCATTTTCCAAACTGCCCCAAGACACTTCAAACAGCATTACTTTGTCATTGGTTAAGGTTTCTGGTTTTTCGCCTTTTAATGCCGCATTCACCCATTGTGGCGAAACGCTATATTGGAAATTCGCAAAGGATTCCAGCGGATAATCCGCATTGACATAGCTGATAAAATCGTTAAAACGATGAACTTTGTAGCCTTTTGCGGCGAACTCGGCGGTAACGCAATCTAAATTGTCGGCATTGCTATCATAAAAAACCAGATTCTTTTCTTTGGTAATCCCCTTCCCTTCGACAAAAGATTCAAATTTTTCAGGTTGAATATTGCCAATCCAATCACAGCTAAATTGCACTGCCCCTTTGATGTGTCCGCCCCTTGTGGCGTTTTTATCTTTGAAACCGTTATATAAACTGTCTTGCCTTGTATCCACAATAACAAAATCAGGATTCTCAAGCTGCTTGAGCAATTCTGGGGTATCAATCACTTTCACCGTGCGATCATCACAAGCAGACAACGCCACGCTCACAGCGACCGCCAATAAGATGGGTTTCATTTTCATAAGATTTCCTTTTGACTAAAGTTAAACGCCACATTTTGTGGGCTTGATAACAACAGAAGTTAGCCAACAACCCAGCATAATCATCAAGGTTGCTAGCCAGCCTTGCCAAGAAAAATAGGCGGTGGAAACTAACGCATTGGTTACGGTACAACCGCCAGCCAAAGTCGCACCAATGCCCATTACGACACCGCCCAAAATCCGTTGCAGCACGCCTTTCGGCTCAGGAAAACGCCAATGCAATTCGCCTGCTAATTTAGCGCTCAGCAAGGCTCCCAGTGGAATGCCTAACACAAAAAGCGTTCCCCAGTTCCAGTAACGCTGCTGCCCTGTTACCACATATTGCACCACATTGGCAGAAGGCACAGAAATGCCAAAACCGAAATTTCGCCCTGTTTTTGCACTCAACCACCACGCCACAATGCCTAACAATCCGATGGCTACGGCAGTGAGAAAAGGGTGCCAAGTGCGGGCAAAAATTTTAGGTAAAATCAACGCAGCACTAGGCTCTTGCGGAAATTGATAACGCGGGTGTTTGATATAGTAATAAAGCAAAAGTACAGTAATAAAAATTAGCAAAATCACGCAAATCCAAGGGGAAAGATTGAAGGTGAGATAAATATTATCCAACGGGGTAGGATTTTCTAACAGAGCATTAATTTGATATTTTAAAATCCCTGATTGCGTGGCCGCCATTGTAAGGGCAAAACTCAGCAACGCCAAATAACTCCCTACTGCCCCTTCAGCACTACGAAACCACGCACCGCTACCACAGCAATTCGCCAAACTCATTCCGATACCAAACAACAATCCCCCTAACAGCGTGGCGAAAATCGGTAGCTGGCTTGTAGGAATAGTGATGAGGTTAAACTGCGCAAGGGTAAAAAATCCCACCGATTGGATAGATATGGCAATAAAAAGTGCGGTCAAAAAACGGATATTTTTTTGCGTATAAAGCGTCCGAAAGCCAGACACAAAACAGAATTGCCCACGTTGTAACAAAAAGCCAAACAATAGGCCGATAAGAAAACCTGAATACATCGATTAAACCTTAATACGATTATTTGGAAAGTGCTCGAATTAAAGCATAGCCTACGAAAATTTTCAATTTATTAAATCTGATTTTCTGTGTGAGATCACAAAAAATTCGCCAATTTTTAACCGCACTTTCAATGAGGAAGATCAAAAAGAAAAACAGATTTTCCATTGAGATTACACACATAAAATAGTAAAGTAACTCACTGTTTCTTCATTCATTACAACTCAGCATACAAGGCGGAATCTATGGGAAAAAGTGTTGTTATCTTAGGCGCTCAATGGGGCGATGAAGGTAAGGGGAAAATCGTTGATCTATTAACAGATCGCGTAAAATATGTGGTGCGTTATCAAGGCGGACACAATGCAGGGCATACTCTGATTATTAACGGTGAAAAAACCGTGTTACGTCTGATTCCATCGGGTATTTTGCGTGAAAACGTCACCTGTTTAATCGGTAATGGTGTGGTGCTTTCACCAGAAGCCTTAATGCAAGAAATGGGCGAATTAGAAGGGCGTGGCATTAATGTGCGTGATCGTTTGCTTATTTCAGAAGCTTGTCCATTAATTTTGCCTTATCACGTTGCAATGGATCACGCTCGTGAAGCTGCATTGGGGAAAAAAGCCATTGGCACAACCGGCCGTGGAATTGGCCCTGCCTATGAAGATAAAGTGGCACGCCGTGGATTGCGTGTTGGCGATCTTTTCGATCTTGAAAGTTTCGCTGAAAAACTCAAAAATATTTTAGATTACTACAACTTCCAACTTGAGCATTATTATAAAGTTGAGCCAGTTGATTACGAAAAAACCTTGGCAGCAATCAAAGAAGTGGCGCCAATTATTACTGGAATGGTTGCCGATGTTACCGCGATTCTTGATGTTGCACGCAAAAATGGCGATAACATTCTGTTTGAAGGCGCACAAGGCACAATGCTTGATATTGACCAAGGCACTTACCCTTATGTAACCAGTTCAAATACTACGGCTGGCGGAGTTTCCACAGGCTCTGGCTTTGGCCCACGCCATATTGATTATGTGTTAGGGATCATCAAGGCCTATTGTACCCGTGTTGGTGGTGGCCCATTTGCAACAGAATTATTTGATGATGTGGGTGCTGAAATTGCACGCAAAGGGAATGAATTTGGCGCAGTAACTGGCCGTCCACGCCGTTGCGGTTGGTTTGATGCTGTGGCAATGCGCCGTGCTATTCAAGTGAATTCCATTTCAGGTTTCTGTATGACTAAACTTGATGTGCTAGATGGTTTTGATGAAATCAAAATCTGTGTTGGTTACAAAATGCCAAATGGTGAAATCGCTGAATTTGCTCCGCTCGCGGCAAAAGATTGGGAAGGCGTTGAACCTATTTATGAAACGCTTCCAGGTTGGAAAGAAAGCACTTTTGGCGTAACCGATGTGAATAAATTGCCAGAAAACACGCGCAAGTATATTAAACGCATTGAGGAAGTAACAGGTGTACCGGTGGATATTCTTTCAACTGGCCCAGATCGCATTGAAACAATGATTTTACGCGATCCGTTTGCTGAATAAAACTAATAAGCCTCTGTCTATAAACAGAGGCTTATTTTTTATATTTTATTTCTTCGGCTCTAACACAAATTCACCGAATGAAGAATTAATATGGAAATTTGGTTTTTCTGTTTTTGGATCAACCCAAGTAATCCAATTTGCTTGTTCTTTGCCTTTTCCTTTAATAATAGAAAATTCCGCACGATAAGCCCCTGCGCGGATTTTATTGCCTTGAATTAAATTATGTTCTTTTAATTCACTAAGCGCAATTTTACCCTCAAGGGTATAACCTTTTTCCGTGTGAACGCCCACGGTTTCTAAGGTTTTTGGATCCCATTCTGCATTAATATTTTTTTCAACATCACGTAACATTGATAAGGTGCGGCCTTTGTAATCCATTTCTAAGGCAACATATTTTGGATATTTTCCATCTGCTTGCTGTTTATCAATTTCGCCCGGCGCCATAAATAATTCTACACGGTCTTCACGCGCAACCATCCATTCGTGATCGGTGGTGTCATAAATTAAAACATTCGGATCTTCTACATCAAAAGAGAAATAAAAATTTTGATCATCGTGAAACGCCTTAAATTCTGTTTTTGGCATTTGTGCTTGTTCCCAAGGATTAACAAAATCCGTTACTCCTTGCACTTTTCCCCACACGGCTTCATCAAGCTTACCATCTAACACGGGCGCTTGTGATTCAAATGCCACGTTATAGCTCTTAGCTGGTGCTTCTGCTGCTGCATTCATTGAAAATAATGCACCGAAAAGTGTTGCAATTAATAATTTCTTCATAAAAATTCTCCTATGAATTAAAGATGAAATGAATCATTATCTATGAGTTTAGCGCATTAAACGAATAATAGTGATAGTATTTACCACCATAACCGTACTTTCTAATAACACGCCACCTAAAGATCCCACTAAAATATTATTTGTTAGCCAACAAGCTGAACCGACTAACATAAATAAACGCATTGGAATGCCTTTTAATAAAAATAATGAAATCGTTCCAATGGTTGAAGCAATAATTGGGAAAACTTGCCAAACGGAATCTGCAATGACATAGCCAAAAATAATCCCTAATAAAACAAAAAAGAAGGCAATATATTTTGATGAAACATAAATGGACGTTGCCGTTCTTAAGGTGGAAAGTAACGAACTTAATGCCGCTACATTTGCACCTAATAAAATAAAATGGCTCATATAAGTGATATTTTGAATTAACATCACAATTTTGAGCTTTTTATCATTCTTTTGATAAAAACAAATTACTCCTAATATAAAAGCTAAAATACCGAGTAATTGTGGAATGTTTATAATATTGTCTAGCATAAAATGTATTAATTAATATTCTGTAAACTTATATCTAGCCAAACAAAATTGAATTTAAACTAGAATATCCGTTCTGTCTATGAATAAGTTTTGATTTTGTGATCTTGATCTAAAATTTTTCAAAACAATGTTTCAAATAAGAAAAGCGGTCTAAAATAGACCGCTCTTTTTCTATGTATCCTCTCTGCGTCACGCCATCAGATTAAATGTTTAACGGCTGTGCGGTTTCTTTTAGTACGGCATTAAGGGCTTCAATGTTGGCTTTACCTTCGTTGAGTAACCATTGTTTTGCTGCTTCTGCACCTTCTGCTTTAAAAATTTCCGCAGCACCTGCCCAAGTGGCACGTCCGCATAATACGCCGTTGAAATCACAACCTGCATCTTTGGCAAAACGTAGCGTGTCTAAGAATAATTGTGCGCTTACACCTGCACTTAAGAAGATAAATGGAATTTCGGTGGCATCGCTTTGTTCTTTGAAGTACGCTTTCGCTTGTGCTTGGCTATATACTGCTTCCTGCTCTGCGAAACCTTCGACAAATTTCATATCCACTGGCACTTCCACTTTTAATACATCAACGCCAAAACGTGGCTCGGAGAATAATTTCATTGCTTCGATCACTTTGCGCGGTTTGATTTTCGCGTATTCTTTCGGATCAGAAATATTCGCGTCATAGCTCACAAGCTCTAGGAAGAATGGCATTTCTTCTGCTTTACATTCTGAAGCCACGCGTTCTACAAAGGCTTCTTTGCGATCATTCACTTCTTTGCCTTCGTCAATGTCGATATAAAGCAATAATTTGATACCGTCTGCGCCTTTCGCTTTTAAGCGTTGTACGGAAACATCATCAATTAAGTCAGGGTAACGGCCCGGTTGGGTTTTGTCGTAACCAGTTTTTTCATAAGCCATTAATAAGCCTGCGTTGGCAGCACGTTTTTCAGCCGCTTTCCAGCCCACTTCTGGGTCAAGCAAAATAGATGAGGCATAAGGGGTTAAGTATTCAGACACCAATACTTTAAACTCTGCAAGTTGTTCATTACTTGCTGATTCGCCAAGCATACGGCGTAATGTGCCACGCTGGTCAATGGCGAGCGCCGCGATTAAATTGTCTTGGCTACATAATTTTTTTAAACGTTCAGTTCTTAACTTTGACATTGTTTTCTCTCCATCTTTGTAAATATAAAAATCTTAAAATTTTTCACCGCACTTATAAACTTGTTCGCCTTGAATATAAGTGGCTTGAACTTGTAATTCTTTGTTTAATAACGTGAAATTTGCTTCTTTGCCGACAGCAATATCACCAATGCGATCTGCCACACCTAAATAAGTGGCGGGAATGGTGGTAACCATTTGAATGGCTTCCCATACAGGCACATCGGCTTTAAATACCATATTGCGCAAGGCTTGATCTAGGCTACAAGTGCTGCCTGCAAGGGAGCCGTCAAAGGTTCTCGCTTGCCCGTTTTCTACACGCACGGTTTGCACGCCTAGCGTGTACTCACCGTCTGGCAAGCCACCTGCGCGCATACAATCTGTGATCAACACCATTCTGCGGTAAGTTTTTAATTTATAAGCTAAATTTAATACGGCTGGGTGAACGTGAATGCCGTCTGCAATAATTTCCGCCAGCATATCGTGATATAACACCGCCCCCGTACAACCCGGCTCGCGGTGATGTAAAGCACTCATTCCGTTGAATAAATGTACACCGCAATCCGCCCCTAAATAATAGGCTTTGGTCACTTGCTCAAAGGTGGCGTTAGTGTGTGCCACAGACACCTTCACGCCATTTTCTACCAACCATTTAATGGCGGGTTCTGCATTTTCAATTTCAGGCGCAATGGCAACACGCAGCAAAGTGCGGTCGGAAATTTGTAATAATTCTTCTAACTGTGGAATCGTTGGCGGCATTAAATATTCGGTTGGGTGCGAGCCACGATGGCGCTCAGTGAAATAGGGCCCTTCCATAAAGCTACCCAATAATTCTGCGCCTGATTGCTTGCCTTGTTGAATGTAATCTTTCATTCGTTGCATTGATGAAAGAATATTTTGCCAAGGGGCTGAAACTGTCGTTCCCACCCACGCGGTAACCCCTGTTTGTGGTAGCGCTTGTGCAATAGTAGCCAGCGCAGTGTCGTTTTCGTCCATCACATCTGCCCCTGCGCGGCCGTGAATATGCACATCAATAAACCCTGCGGAAAGATAGCTGTCAGGATAATAATGCACATCGCAATCAACAGGCTTTTCTTCTTGGATACTTTCTATTTTGCCTTGATTTATCACCACATATTTATTCAGTAATTCCCCTGATGAAGTCATCACTTTTTCAGGTTTAATGGCATAACGCATTGTTTTTTTCCTCTTAATCTACAATAATCACTTCAATATTATTTTCCTGAAGTGCGGTCAAATATTCAGGAGAAATGCCAGAATCGGTAATTAATACATCAATATCGGCAAATTTGCGGATAACGTGACAACTTTTTTTACCAAATTTACTGGAATCCGTTACCGCAATCACTTGATTAGAAATCTCACACATAATGCGGTTGAGATTCGCCTCTTGCTCATTATGCGTAGTAATACCTGCTTGAATATCAAATCCATCAACGCCAAGAAAAACCTTGCTAAAACAGTAATTTGCTAAACTGGCGTCTGCTTGTGGGCCAGAGAAAGACATTGCGTTTTTGCGTAATTTACCGCCTGTCATTAGCACTTCCACATTTTCCGCATCGGCTAATTCAGAAGCAATATCTAGCCCATTTGTCATTACCAGCACATTTTTCACTGTGGATTTTTTCAACGCTGCAGCAATTTCTCGCGTGGTCGTGCCTGAATCTAAAATAATAATATCATCGTCATTAATCAGTTTTAGCGCGGCTTCCGCAATCTTATTTTTTGCCCCTAAATTACGATGTCTTTTTTCGGCATTGCTTAATTCTGCGATCATTCCTTTATTCGGTACAGCACCACCGTGTGAACGCACAATATAGCCATTTTTTTCTAAAAAATTGAGATCTTGCCGAATAGTAACGGTAGAAACAGAAAAGGTTTCAGCCAAATCTTCCACTCGCGCAGAAGAATTTTTATTGACTATTGCGACAATCTCCATTCGTCTTTCAATTGCACTTTTCATCTTTTTCCCTTTGACCGGTTTTATATTGTATCAATTATAGCCTTAAACAAAGATAAATGAAAGAAAACGAAATGATATATTAAAAAAATAGGAATATAATATGTTAGAAGTCTCCTCCTACTTTCATTTTCTTATTTCTCGCTATGCTGTATTCTAATATTCTGCCCTAATACCTCAATTTGCGTTAGAGCAGTAAAAGGGGATTTGTCTTCACCTTTTATAAAATTAGTCAGCAAAATAAAATCACTTTGTCGTTGCTTGAAAGAAAATGTCTGCGGTTGTCCTGTTCGGCTTAAATGCAAGATTTCTTCGCTACCATCAGAAAAATGTACACTCAAACTTTCCCACCACGCATCGTGAGGAAAATCCGCTCTTAACATCAAAATCAAGCCGTCAATTTCTACTGTTCGTCCAAAATCGATTTTTAATTGTGCATTAGGGGATTGGGCGTTGCTCCAAGAGGTAAAAGGGTAAGAACCGTGAGCATTGCTATCAAAAATGCCATCAATCGCATTATAAGGAGCAAAGCGAATATTACTCGGTACGATATTACTGCTAATTCGTGGATACACGCCTTCTTGCTGCGGCTGAAAATATGGGTTAAAGGCGAGATTGCCATATTGCGCCACTTCGTAATCTCTGGCTACGCGTACCCATAGAAAATGAATGCCCCCTTGGAATGCCTTATCGCTGTTAAATAAACGTCTGTCATCGCCAAAAGGAATGCGGTATTCAAAGCGATTTTCAGTTAAATACACAAGGGCACTTTCAAGGCTGTCTTCTAAACGTAATTTTAAATAGCAAGGTACATTATCTGTTTCAATACAAATGCGATCGCCTGCTTGATACTCACCTTTGTAGGTTAGCATTAAGAAATCAAACGCACTTTTACACAGTTTAATATTATCGTCTTTATCTAGAATGCTTAGCGTAATTTTTGTCATCATTCTTCCTCAAAAAAATCAGCCACCATAACAGTGGCTGATTCATCAGATTATTTTGCTTTTGCTGAAGCCTCAATGGCTTGGAATTCTTCAGGATTCCACGCCATTGGTTTTGGTTGTGTGCTGATCCAGTCGTAAAATGCTTTTTGCAATTCTTTTACTTTTTCTGGATATTTATCAGCCACATCTTGGCTTTCTGCTGGGTCAACTTTGTCGTGATAAAGATGAAGTTTGTTACTTCCGTCATTGTAGAAATATAACGCCCAATCTTGATCGCGAATTGCCCACGAGCTTTTCGAGAGTTTTTCTAAGTTTGGATTTTTCGGTGCATCATTAGTGTTATAGGTGATATATTTCCAATAATCCGCCCAGAATTTTTGGTTATCCTCACTATAATGTTTCGCACCAGGCCCCGCCCAATAGAGATATTTATGCGGTGAAACTTTTTCTTTGCCTTCTAGCACTGGCAAAATATCACGACCATCAAGTTTTAAAGAAGCTGGCACTTTAATATTCGCAGCTTTCAGTGCTGTTGGTAGAATATCTACTGCAGAAATTAAGCTGTCATTTTTGGTATCCGCTGGAATGTGTCCCGGCCAAGAAACGATGAATGGCACTCGCACACCACCGTTATACATTTGTCCTTTAAAGCCACGATCCATTCCATTTAATGGCATTGGCGCTTCGTGAACCGAACCATTGTCGGATAAGAAGAAAATAATGGTGTTATCTAATTTGCCGTCAGCTTTTAATTTGTCGATGATTTTACCAATGCCCTCATCAGCCGCATTGATCGCCGCAAAATATTTATCCGCTTCCACATTCCCTGTATTAAAACGATCCATATATTTGGCAGGTGATGCTTCTTCCAATGGAATGTGTGGTACGCTATAGGCAAGATTTAAGAAGAATGGTTTATCCCCTGCTTTATCAATAAATTGCAGCGCTTCATTGGTTAAATTATGGGTTAAATAGCCCGGTGCTTCGATTGGTTTGTCATTACGCCATAGTGCTGGGGAATTCCACAATGCCGCCCCTGATACAAAGTAGCTGTAAGAATAATCAAAACCGCGATCGGTTGGGAAATAACCTTTATCTGGTACAGATGAGAAGTTATCGTGGTAATCACGGGTTTTTACATCATCAGGCTTAGTGATACGTCCAATTTTTCTGTCTTTATTCACTCGAGCATTATGGTATTTACCAATATTCGCCGTGGCATAGCCATTTTCTTGGAATAACGCTGGCAACAGCTTCACATCAAGTGGAATACCGTTGAAAGAATCATCATTACTATAAATACCAAATGACGCTGGATAACGTCCTGTCAAAATCCCTGCACGAGATGGGCCACAAACAGGGTGAGCAACGAACGCATTGGTCATTTTTACCCCAGTTGCGGCTAATTTAGACACATTCGGCATTGCACGCTGTGCAGCGTCAATCATTTTATCTAAATCACCTTGATAACGAGCAGCAACAGGGCGTTTGCTTAATTCGTTCTTGTCTAAGCTGTCAATGGCGAAATCAAGCTGCCCTGTGCCTAAATCATCCATTACAATAACCAGCACGTTCGGTTTTTGAGGATCTTGGCTGTGTGCGTAAACAGGCTGAGCCGCAGCACCAACAACCAATGCGGATAATAAACACTGACTAAGTAACGAGCGTTTCATTATGATCTCCTTTGATTTTAGTTGATTATTTTCATAATATCTTCAGCCAACCCGCCACGCTGAATAATTTCTCGCATACGGTGCATCAAAGGTGCGGTTTGACGAAAGAAGAGTTGGTAAGAAGGACAAAGATAATTTTGTTTAAATTTTTCCCCTTTCAAATTCACAATACGATGCTTCGGACACCCGCCTTGACAAATCATTCTCACATCACATTTTTCGCAGGCTTTAGTGAGCGTTTCTTTTTTCGCCTTACCAAATTTTTGTTGCTTGGTTGAAAGTGCAATTTGATTGAGAGGCTGTTTATTCACATTACCTAAACGATAATCAGGATAAACATAGTGATCGCAAGAATAAACATCGCCATTGGCTTCTACGATCATTGCGGTACCACAAGTTTCCGTATGAATACAGCTGGTGGAAGGATAGCCCAACCATTGCCCAAGTAAGTTATCAAATTCACGCACGAAAATACGTCCCACATCTTGTCGAACCCATTCGGTAAACACGTCTAATAGGAAATGCCCGTAGCCATCAGCTGGTACAGAAAAGGGAGCCATTCGATAATTTTTTCCAGGACTATAATCACAGCGTTGTAAGGAATAATTCGCCACTTCAACAATAGGAATAAACTGCATAAAAGTCGAGCCTAACTCTTTCAACGCTTGGTAAGTTTCCCGTCCTTTATCCCAGTTTTTATCATTAATTACAGTGAGCGTATTAAAATCCACTTCATATTCTTTTAATAGATCAATGGCTTTTTTCACCCGTTCAAATGTGGGCTGCCCATTGACAGAAATACGATAGCGGTCGTGAACCTCACTTAAACCATCCACAGAAATCCCTATAAGAAAATTATTTTCTTTAAAAAATTCTGCCCATTGACGATTAATCGCAATGCCATTGGTTTGAAAACCATTGGTAATCGTTTTGCCGTTAGCAAATTCTTTCTGAAATTGCACCGCTCTTTTAAAAAAATCCAAACCGAGTAAGGTGGGTTCACCGCCTTGCCACGCGAAATCAACGTGATCGCCTGCGTGGGATTCAATGTAGTTTTTGGTATATTGACGTAAAGTATCGTCAGACATTAGGCGAACGTTATGTGTTAGGACTTGCTCTTTTTCCAAATAAAAACAGTATTCACATTTGATATTGCAATGGAAACTACTTGGTTTTGCCATCATATGAAAATAAGCGGGTTGAGATTGACACATAAACAACTCCTAATGTGAAAGAAATGTTAGGTTAGGGAAACGATAATTCAATTTAACTAAAATTATCTGATAAGAGGGAAATTTCCTTTTCCCTCTTACATTGCATAAAAAGCAAAAACGAAATTAGCTATTCAATACTTCTGTAACATAAGCTCGGATTTCATCGTCTTGGCAGTTATCGAAGAAGCATTGTTGGAAGCGTTCACCACTCACTGCGGTTTTCACCAATTCTGGTTCAATTGAACGCAAGGTGTCTAAATAGTCTTTCGCCACCGCCGTTTTCACTTGATTGAGAATGCCAGCATTGCGAACTTGAGGTTCACGACGTTCAACTGGATAGCCTTGACCACGTTCACCTTCAAAAGCTTTTTCAAACATATAACGCACGTTTAATTCAGCCCCCCAGCCAAATCCTTTGGCAAAAGCTAAAGATAATGCGTTACCGTTATTGATTTGTGCGAATAAGAACGCGTCAGCAGGTTCTAAGCAGTAACCACACACCACTCCTGGGTGCAGGTTTAATGACATTAATGCACCTTGCCCTGTACCACAACCTGTTACCACAAAATCAACGGCTTTTGAGTTTAATAAAATGCTCGCCATAATCCCTAAGTGGATATAAGTTAAGTGGTGATCTTGTTCGCTGTTCATTCCCACGTTATAAACGCTGTAACCTTTTGGTTCAACCACGTTTTTTAACTCATTTAAGATAATTGGATTTTTCGCCGCTTGGCTGTTTTCCATCATTAATGCAATTTTCATTTTTCTTTCCTTAATTCAATAATTAAAAGTTACCGTTATTCGGCTTGTAATTGATAAATTTCTGCTCCTGCAAGTAAGAAAGCACCTACACCGTAATCGATGTTGTCTTCTTCTTTCACTTCACGCGGATTGAAAGCAGGAAGCTGAATCCAGCCTAATTTGCCCTCAGGATTGACCGCACTTTCTAATGCAGCCCACGCTTTTTCAACCACTGGCAAATAAGTTGCACGATCTAAAATGCCTTGATTGATCCCCCAAGCTAATGCGTAGCAGAATAATGCCGTTGCACTGCTCTCTTTCGCAGGGAACGTTTGCGGATCAAGTAAGCTCGCTCGCCAGAAACCATCTTCGTGTTGGAATGGTAAAACGATTTCTGCAAGCTGACGATAAAGGGTTAAATAACACTCACGTTCTGGATAGTCTTCGGGCATATCACGGAATAAGCGTGGAATCGCTGCAATCACCCAACCTACGCCACGTCCCCAAAAGACTTTTTCACCATTGGCTTCACGCAATTCACCGCCTTTGCCATCTGGAATATAACGGTAATCACGATAGAACAAGCCCGTTTCTTTATCTTGTAAGTGATCAACAGAATCCCACCACGCTTGGTTTGCGTAATCACGATATTTGCTTTCGCCCGTTAATGTGGATAAAGCAAAAAACACTTGTGGTGCCATAAAAAGTGAATCACACCACCACCAATCTTCACGCCCTGGTTTTGGATTTGCCAGCATATCTTCTACAAAGTTGATGGTTGGCTCTAAGGCTTCTGGTTGATTAAATAACGGATACACATCAAGATAGGATTGTGCACAAACCAAATCATCAGCAAAGCGTAAATGTGGTCCTGTGCGGAAACCCGTGTGCAAGGTGTAATCTAATGCCCCATCTAAAAAGGTTTGTTCACCTGTTACTTTCCACGCGTTGGACACGCTTGCCCAAAATACCGCGCGATCCCAGTCTGTGTCTTTAATAAAACGAATGCGACCTGTGCGGCGTACAACGGTACGAGTTTGATGTGCTGCCTGCCATTGATACACTTTTTTCATCAATGCAAGAGTTTGCTGTTGTTGAGGGTTCATAATTTTTCCTCTTTTATTTTAAGCCAGAATGCTTATAATCCGTCTGTTTCGTCTTCATCATCTTGCGAAAGTGCGGTGAGATCTTGGCGTAAATCTTTGATTTGGCTAAATTCGCCATTGGCAAGACAATCCGTTAATTCACGCAAAGTGAATTCCTCACGTTCTAATGCCGCATTGACGATCATTGATAAATTGGTGCCAGCCACTACTTCGACATTAGGATCTTGCAATAAGAGATTGATTGCACGATTACAAGGAGAACCGCCATAAAGATCCACTAAAAATAACACCCCGTCCCCTGAGTTAACACGCTCTTTCGCCGCTAATAATTGGGCTTCTAGCTCATCAGTGGACATAGATTCTAAGAAATCAACAAATTCTAATTGAGGTTGTTCGCCAACAATAGCTTGTACGGCTGAACGCATACCCGAAGCAAAATTAATATGACCTGATACCACGATACCTAACATAAGCTGTCCTTGTTTTTCTTGTTATTGTGGAGGGAATGAGATAGCTCTCATTCCCTGATTTCATTGATTACTCAACAGAGCATTAGATAATGCCGATTAAATGTCCAACCACACCGAAAGCAAGCATACTGAAGATCAATACTGGTGGTTTTGCCCAGAAGCCTGTGCCTTTTACTAATTTAAACATTAGGAAAACTAAGGCTAATGGTAACAAGTTTGGCATAATCTTATCGAAAAGTGCGGTCTGTAATTCCACCACTTTTCCACCCATTTCTATGGTTGCAGTGGTTTTAAAGCGTATAAAGGTCGCACATAATGCCCCGATAACGAAAATACCCATAATGTTCGCCGCTTTAGCTAAACGCTCGGTAGAATCACTCATATTTACCATCGCAGCGGTACCGGCTTTATATCCCATAAACATCAAGCTGAAATACACAAAGAAGTGTAAAATTTGATATAGGATAAAGAACACGAACGGCCCCGCAATCGAACCTTCAATCGCAATAGATGAACCTAATGCAAGAGTTAATGGCATAATGGTCATATGGTCGATACCATCACCGATCCCCCCAGTTGGGCCCATACCAGCTACTTTCATTACGTTGATAGTAGATGGTTTTTCTTTATTTTCTTCCATCGCAATGGCTGTACCAAGCAAGAAAGTAAAGAGTTTTGGACTTGCATTGAAGAATTGTAGGTGGTTTTTCAATGATTTCGCTAAATCATATTTATTGTTACCGTGAATTTTTTTCAACGCTGGGATAATTGAATATGCCCAACCACCTGCTTGCATACGTTCAAAGTTGAAGTTCCCTTCCATAAACAAACCACGAATCGCACATTTCCAAAGATCACCTTTTGTAATCACTTTGCGAACGGTTTGATCTTGATACGCATCGATATCATCAACAAGATTTACTTGATTATTTACGTTTTTAGATTCCATCTTCGAACTCCTGTGCTTGTGATTGGTTGTTGTTATTGCTGTTACCTGAGAAGTAGAAATAAAGTACTGCGATTGAACCACCGATGATTGCAACGGCCATAATTGGTAGTTTTAAGTAAGTGGTTGCAACGAAACCGATGAAGAACACGCCCGCAACTTGTTTTGACCACATAATTTTTAATAACATTGCAAAACCGATTGCTGGAACTAAACGCGCACCTAAGCCTAAGCCTTCTAATAATGCTTTTGGTGAGTTATTGTTGATCCAATCTGCTGCGTGTTCACCGAAGTACACGGTAATAAAGGCAACGATTGCATACATTAATGAACGTAATGAAATTGTCGAAATCAATAAGAAATCAATACCATTTGGATTCGCTTGTTCTGCATACTCATCGGCTTTCCCCATTGTGAATGAAGTTAATGCGAAGAAACCAATCACCAACATTTGCATTAATACAGCAATTGGCATACCCACACCCATTGCCACTTCCGCGCTTTGACCTGTCATTGCGGCGAAAGCCACTGCGGCGATAGTACCCATTGTTACATCTGGTGGCTGAGCCCCAGCATTAGGCACTAAACCTAACCAAGCTAATTCCAGTGTTGCACCTGTGATTAAGCCTAATTGCAAATCACCCATAATCAAGCCCACAACAGGCCCTGTGATTAACGGACGGTGGATATTTAATGCGACATCGTATTTATCGATACCACAGAAGAACGCCCAAACGGCGACTAATAATGCTTCAGTTAACATAAACGCTCCTTATTGAGTATTAAAGATATTGTTTAATATCGATTTCTTGTGCATCTGGCGTATTTTGGATTGTGCAAGTTACTCCTGCATTCAACATACGACGGAACGCGTCAAGATCCTTTTCATCAACAGAAACCGTTTTAGTCAATTGTTTTTTTCCTTCATGGAAGTGCATATTACCGATATTGCAATGTTTGATAGGCACACCACCTTCAACTAAGCGTGCGACATCTGTTGGATTGTTACATAAAATAAAGATTTTTTGTTGTGGCGATGCTTTATGAATCACATCAATGGTTTTTTGGATTGTGAAGAAACGCACAGCATATTCACCACCCGCTGAAGCTTTCATACCCGCTTGCATAAATGCCGCATTTGGGCCTTCTGCTGCTTCATCGTTTGCCACTAAAATCAAATTGGCTTCTGAGTGTTTACCCCAAGTAATACGGATTTGTCCGTGTAGTAAACGCTCGTCAATTCGTGTCCATACAATATTAGGTGCTGACATAAAAATCTCCTTAATTATGAATTAAATGGGTGAATAATAACGCCTTGAACCACTCGGTTTACTTCACCTGTTGGGCAAGGATTGTCGGTGGTGATACCACGACTGAAAGAACTATAAAATGAATTCACTTGCGCAAAGACAATGTATGGGAATAACAAGGCATAATCTGGTGCATTGCTAAAGCCTTCCACTTCAATCACATCTTCGCCTTCCACGCCTGCTTGCGCAGTTAAACATACAACGCGGCTTGCGATATTATCGCGGCGCAATTCATTATATAAATCAAGATCATATAAACGGGTATAAGGTTGATTTGATAAAAATTCTACGACCACCGTTTTAGGATTCACAATAGATTTTGGTCCGTGGCGGAAACCGAGTGGTGAATCATAGGTTGCCACAATGCGTCCTGCGGTTAATTCCAAAATTTTCAATGCAGATTCTTGTGCCAAACCTTGCAAGCCACCGCTACCTAAATAGATAATGCGTTCCATATCTACCTGAGAAAGTTGGCGTGCATAATCCACATAGCGAGGGAGCAATTTTTCTGTGGCATCGCAAATAAATTGTAGCTGTTCAACTACTGAGCCTTTTGGCAATAAGAACACTGAAAGCGCGGATAACATCATTGAGCTAAAGCTAGATGTCATTGCAAAACCGCCATCATTGGTTTGTGGTGGCATTAATAAGGCTAAAGTGCGGTCATTTTTTTGCGCATTTTGATACAACGCCCCTTGCTCATTACAAGTAATGAATAAATGGTAGCAATTGGTTAAACACTGATTGGCTAATTCTACCGCAGCCACACTTTCCGGGCTGTTACCTGAACGCGCGAAAGAAATTAATAAGGTTGGCACGTCCTGTGCAAAATATTGGTAAGGATTAGACACAATATCTGTTGTGGCAATGGATTCCACACGTTTATCCGTTAAAGTTAAAACGAAAGGCTGTAAGGAATGCCCCACGAAAGCTGAGGTTCCTGCGCCGGTGAAAATCACACGTCCATTTGCTGCATTCATTACAGGCGCAATGAAATCTAAGATTTGCTGACGTTGCACTTCCACTGTCTGTAATGCTTGTAACCAAGCCTGAGGCTGATGCTCAATTTCTTTTGCGGTCATAATGGCTTTGCCTGCCACTAATTCGCTTTCTGAAAATCCTAAATAACTTGTCATCTTATCTATCCTCAATTATTTATTGAAAAAACTTGCTAAGGCGTATTGGCGAACAACTGCACGCACTTTGTCTAGCACTAACTCTCTACCGCGTGGTGCAAGTGTGCCTTCGCGCACAGCAACATATTGCTCTGGTAAATATTGGCTTAATAGTGGTAATGGAATACCCAGATTGTCAAAATTCGCTAACAATTTCTCTACTGCCGCAGCAATTTCAGGATTTGTCCAGTAATAACGAATACGATCACTAAAGCTAAAACTTCTTGCAAAACGTTGCTCTAATTCTGTGCCGTGATAGTATTTTTGCCAGTTTTCTGGGTGCGCTAACATTTGCTCTTCAAGCACAGCGAGTAAGTTGGAACGCTGTTCTGCTGGAAATAAATAGTTTTCCATTGCACATAAAGCATATAAACCCTCACGCAATGCAAACGTTAATGCCGGCCCAACTTTTAAAATCGCAAAGTGATTTTTTACTAAGGCTTTGTAAGCTTCTTCTGTTTGATAATCAGTAGAATGCGCTTCAAACACTAAATTTTCATAATCATTGACCACTTGGCTTAAGGCTTGCGCTTTCTCTGGAATAAAATCAATCACTTTAGTGTGATCAAACTCCACGCCCGGCTGCACCACTAAACCAATTACGCGTGGCCAAATATGTTCCAACCCAACGCGTGCAAAGGCCTGTTGGTGTGCATTAATAGTGGCTTTCGCAGCACTTGGTGAAGTTACCTCTAATTCAGCGATTTCTTCTGCTTCACCACCTGGTACAGGAACTTCTGTGCCAATAATGTAAACAATACGATCAGCAAAACCATTTTTCGCTGCCGTTTGTTCTGCAATCACTGCAAGACGAGCGGCACGCTCTGCCACAATTTCATCAGACAATGGCACTGGATCACCTTTACAAGACATACTGCAATCTAAGTGAATTTTTTCAAATCCGGCTGCCACATAAGCTTCAATCAGTTTCTCAGCATTGGCCATTGCTTCATCTGCGGCCAATCCTTGCCAACGGTTAGGGCCTAAATGATCGCCCCCTAAAATTAATTGATCACGCGGAAAACCCACTTGGTCAGCAAGCTGCTCAACGAAATGACGAAAATCCGCTGGCGTCATTCCCGTATAACCGCCAAATTGATCCACTTGGTTAGACGTCGCTTCAATTAATAATGGGGTGTTATCTTGTTTCGCTTGTAATAATGAGGCCTCTAAAACAAGAGGATGTGCAGAACACACGGAATAAATTCCTACTACTTCACCTGCTTTATGTTGTTTAATCAGTTTCAGTAATGTACTCATTTTGGATTTTTCCTTTTCTTTTGATATGGATATTTTACCAAGCAATTTGTTTCAAATTGTTTTGAGCGGATTATAACGAAAGCAATCAAAAGAAAAAAATACAAAAATCGAAATCTGTGATCTAATTCACAAAATAAAATATTTTTTCTAAAACGATGTTTTAAAATGTGGAGATTAGGATTTTTTTATGAAAAAATAACCGCACTTTGTTTATTAAGAAGTAGCGCAAAGTGCAACTAAGTCAAAGATAAGGAGTAATCAGATGAGTATTTCACGTCGTAATTTTATTAAAGGTGTTGCGACAACCGGTGCGGCAGCGGCGCTGTCAACCACTGCGGTGAATGCAGTCGCCAATAATAATGCTAAAGATTCAGCCAAAAAATCCAACAATCCACCACTGAACCTATTAATCGTATTTCCAGATGAAATGCGTGCAATGGCGCAAGGGTTTAAACATCAAGATCCAGCCATCACCCCGCATTTAGATGCTTTTGCGAAAACCGCTAAAGTAATGGATCAAATGGCATCAAACTATCCGCTTTGTTCACCATTCCGCGGTATGTTTATGACAGGTAAATATCCGCTACACAATGGGGTAACAGGTAATACCCACGACTACGGTGGTAAAGTGGGAATTGAACTTTCACCTTATGCGAAATGTTGGTCTGATGTATTAAAAGATGAAGGCTATTCATTAGGTTACATTGGTAAATGGCATTTGGACGTGCCACAAGAACCGTACATTAAGAGCTACAACAACCCAATGGAAGGACGCTATTGGAATGATTGGACACCACCAGATCGCCGCCACGGTTTTGATTTCTGGTATTCTTACGGCACTTATGATTTACACTTAAAACCAATGTATTGGGGCAATGACACACCGCGTGAATACCCAGAATATGTGGATCAATGGGGGCCTGAACACGAAGCGGATATGGCAATTAAATATCTTCGCAATGAAGAAAACAAATATCGCGATCCAAGCAAACCGTTCGCCTTAGTGGTTTCAATGAACCCACCTCATTCCCCTTATGATCAAGTGCCACAAAAATATCTTGATATGTATCCGCAAAGTTCTAAAGAACTCAACACACGCCCAAATGTAGATTGGGATAAAAAATATCAAGAAGGCTACGGCCCGCAATATTTCAAAGAATACTTGGCGATGGTTTCAGGAGTTGATGACCAATTTGGACGCATTCTTGCTGAGCTTGACAAACAAGGCTTGGCAGACAACACCCTAGTAGTATTCTTCTCTGACCACGGTTGTTGTATGGGTTCTCACGGCGCACCGACCAAAAATAATATTTATGAAGAATCAATGCGCGTGCCAATGATGTTCCGCTTACCGGGCAAAATCCCTGCAGGTGTGAATGAAAGCTTAATGTCTGCGCCAGATATTTATCCAACCATCTTAGATCTTCTTGGTTTTAAAGATAGCATTCCAGATAGCGTAGAAGGGGTAAGTTTAGCCGAGCAAGTGCTATACGATAAAGGGATTAGCCCAACCTCTCAGCTTTACCTCTTTGTGCCTTATGGTCAGCCTTCTTTTGGCAGACGTGGCGTACGTACCAAAACCCACACATTAGAAGTTGATCGTCAAGATGGCGAACCATTGAAATATAAACTCTTTGATAATGTGGCAGATCCATACCAAATGAAGAATATTGCAGATAGCAATCCTGAATTGGTACAAAAACTGATCAAAGAAGAATTATTGCCTTGGTTAGAAAAAACTGGTGATTCTTGGCGTCCTGTTGAATTCATTACTGGCCCAACGAAAAAAATGAAAAAACAACTGGAAAGCTGTGCGGCACCAAAAGCCTAACAGCACGCACTCACTGAATCTTCAGTGAGTGCAACTAGGAGCGGATAAATGCCAGCCCAACCTCAAATTCGTTTTACTGAACGACCTTATTTAGCTCACGAACATCCTCGTTTACGGGATTATTGGCGGGCATTTAAGGAAAGATTGCAGCGTTCAATGAAACGAAAAGCCTTGTTTGGCAATACTGATCCTCTTATTGATAAACAGCTCAAACAGGCATTTACAAAAGATTCCACCTTTTCGCAAGAAAAGTTTGAATTATTGGTGAGTTATTTTATCCGCTCCTTTCTTCATTATGCCAATGATGTCTATGCTCGTGCCGATTATCACGGCTATCCTTCTGAACAAGGAATGGTTTCCGATTCCATTGAAGGAGCTGCACGCAACTATCCTTTGTTAGCTGCCTATTTACATTATCAACCTAATACCAATCCCACTCTTGTTAAGCAAGTGCAACAGGCCTTATCCGCTGGCTTTCTCAATGCCACTGATCCCAGCCATTCAGGCTATTGGGGAGAATTAAAAAGTTTTCAGCAAACAATCTGCGAAAGTGCGGATTTCGCTTTGGCTCTGTGGTTAAGCAAAGAACACGTTTGGACGCATTACAACGCCCAGCAAAAACAGCAAATCATTGATTGGTTACGCCAAATTAACCAAGTGCAAACCGTGGACAACAACTGGCATTTGTTTATTTTATTAGTGCAGTTTGTAGTAAAAGATCTTACTGGCATTGATGAAATCAACCACGAACGCTATCAACGAATTAAAGAATTTTATGTGGGTAATGGCTGGTTTCGTGATGGAGAGAAAGGCAATTTCGATTATTACAACTCTTGGGGCTTCCATTATGGGCTATTTTGGCTCGATCAAATTTCCCCCAATTTTGACCGCACTTTCATTCAACAAAGTGCGGTGGAATTTTGTCAAGATTTTCACTATTTATTTGCGCCACAAGGTTTTGCTTTTTTCGGGCGCAGCCTACCCTACCGTTTCGCCGCGCCTACCGCTTTAATTAGCACAATGATCCAACAACAAAAAAGCAATGGACAAGGCAAGCGTATTTTATCTTGCCTAACGCATTTTCTTATTCAACAAGATGCCATTGCGCACGGCAATGTAACACAAGGCTTATTGCAAAAAGACAGACGGCTGGTTGATCCTTATAGTGGCGCGGCAAGTGGCTTGTGGTCATTACGTCCTTTCATTTTGTTACTTTATGGCAGCCAAAAAATCCCTTTCTGGCAAACTGAAGAACAGCCCCTTGCCATTGAACAGCAAGATTACGATATTCGCATTCCCGCCATTAATTTGCGCATTATTGGCACACAAGCCACGCAAGAAATTGTGGCGTTGTTTGAACATCAACAATATCCCAACGCCCCTTTTGCCCAAGCCTGTTTACAACAGCAAAACATTATAATGAAAGGAATTGAATGGCTTTGCGGACGTTCCACCAGAGGAAAAAATAATTTATTGCGTAAAGGCGTAACGGCCTTTTCATCAAAATTATCCCTGTATCTTCCCGACAAAGCAAAAAATAGCAAAAAACCACCGCACTTTTCTCGCTAAGGTTTTGTGCTAACTAATCACAATAAAAATAAGGCGGAACAAGCCGCCTTAAATCTTTCTCAATGTTATTCCGCCACAGGATAATGTTGATAGCCAAGTTGTTTTGACACATTTCGTCCCGCTTGGTGCAACATTTCCACTAAATGCGCTAAGTTTTCTTTCTCAAAACGCACTAGCGGCAAGGAAACCGAAATCGCCGCCACAATATGCCCTAAGCGATCATAAATTGGCGCGGCAACACAATGTAGCCCCACTTCTTGTTCTTCTTTATCTTCCGCATAATGCTGTTGGCGAACCAAGGCAAGCTCTTGTTTTAATTCGTCAATATTTTTCAGCGTATTTTCTGTATGCTGAACAAATTCCACCTCTTTCAACAAGTTTTCCACTTCTTCGTCAGAAAGTGCGGAAAGCAACACTTTACCAATCGCCGTGCTGTAAGATGGGTTTCTGCGTCCAACGCGCGAATACATTCTTAAGCTGTAAGTGGAA
The DNA here is from genome assembly GCF_002921135.1 of Avibacterium gallinarum. Classification (GTDB taxonomy): domain Bacteria; phylum Pseudomonadota; class Gammaproteobacteria; order Enterobacterales; family Pasteurellaceae; genus Avibacterium; species Avibacterium gallinarum. The sequence continues at coordinate 213,491 of NZ_PQVJ01000011.1, forward strand.
TCAATTTTGTGTAAGTAAATGATCTCACTGCCGTCTAACGCGCCCAAATGCAGGGTTTCGCCTGTTTGTTTAGAAATCGCTTCCATTTCTTTGTTGGCAAGATCGATTAAATCCACGTATTCTAAGGCTCTTGCGCTAATTTCAAATAATTTTAAGGTGAGGCGATATTTATCCGTTTCCCCCTCTTGTGCCACAATGCCAAGGGACTTCATTGTTTGCAAAAAGCGATAAATCGTGCTTTTCGACATCATCAAACGCTGAGCTAATTCGGTTACGCCAATTTCTTTTTGTTCGCTCAAGGCGTCCACAATGCCAAACACTTTCAGCACGGAAGAAACAACATCAGGTTGGGTATCTTTTTCCATATTTTAGCTTCTCAAAATTTAAACACATATTTTGTGAGTATATTAACACAAGCACGAATTTTGAAAAGCAACAAAATAAAATGAAACTCTATTTCAATTTTATTGAAGATAAGGCTTAATTCTCTTATAATCAGCATTATTTCACTCACTTTAATTATAAAGGAGGAAACAGTGAAAAAAATTGCAATTATCGGCGAATGTATGATTGAACTCAACGGCGAGCCATTTGGTAATATGTGGCAAACCTACGGCGGCGACACGCTCAATACCGCCACTTACTTATCGCGCGTCAGTTCCCCAAAAGACATTGAAGTGCATTATATTAGTGCAATGGGGGCAGACAAACTCAGCCAGCAAATGATTCAACACTGGCAACAAGATCAGATTCACACCAACAGCGTACTTATCGATCCCAATCGCCAAGCAGGGCTGTATTTAATCCAACTCGATAAATTTGGCGAACGCACCTTTCTTTATTGGCGTTCAGAATCTGCCGCGCGTTACTTACTGCAACACCCCGATTATCCGCAAGTGCAAGATAAATTAGCGGAAATGGATATGATTTATCTCAGCGGCATCTCCCTTGCCATTTTGCCTGATACCGATCGCTATGCGCTTATCGAACAGCTTAAACAGCTTGCCGCGCAAGGCGTAAAAATTGCCTTTGATAGTAACTACCGCCCGAAACTCTGGGAATCAGTCGCAAAAACGCAAGAAATTTACACCGCACTTTACCCACTGGTTCACCTTGCTTTAGTCACCTTTGATGATGAACAAGCGCTCTGGGGCGACAACGATCCTGCGCAATCTGTGCAACGCTTAAGAGCGCTTGGGGTAAAAAATATCGTGTTGAAACAAGGTAAAGAAGGGGCATTATTCTGCGATGAGCAAGGCAACCAGCAAAATGTTGCCACCACGCCTGTAACCAACGTGGTGGATACCACCTCTGCAGGCGATGCCTTCAACGCTGGCTTTTTAAACGGCTATTTGCGTGATAAATTACCGCAACAATGCTGCCAACAAGGCAACCAAGTCGCAGGCATCGTCATTCAGCATAAAGGGGCGATTATTGACAAAAACGCCACCGCACACCTAATTGATCAATTTAACTGAGGAATAAGCAATGAACACAGCGCAAATTATTGAAAAACTTCGCAAATTAAAAGTGATCCCCGTGATCGCCTTAGATAACGCACAGGATATTCTTCCTCTTGCGGAAACCTTAGCCAGCAACGGCTTACCAGTGGTAGAAATCACTTTTCGCTCTGCCGCAGCGGAAGAAGCAATCCGCTTAATTCGCCAGCATAACCCCTCTATCTTAATCGCTGCCGGCACGGTGCTAACCAGCGAACAAGTGGTACAAGCGAAAAATGCAGGTGCAGATTGCATTGTTACCCCAGGCTTTAACCCGAAAATCGTAAAACTTTGCCAAGAATTGGATATTCCTGTTATGCCGGGAGTGAACAACCCAATGTCCATTGAAGCGGCATTAGAATTAGGCGTAACCGCAGTGAAATTCTTCCCTGCCGAAGCCTCAGGCGGCGTGAAAATGATCAAAGCCCTACTCGGCCCTTACGCCCAACTTCAAATTATGCCAACGGGCGGAATCAGCGTAAACAACATTAAAGACTATCTCGCCATTCCAAACGTGGTAGCTTGCGGCGGTTCTTGGTTCGTAGAAAAATCCCTTATCAACAGCCATAATTGGGAAGAAATTGGGCGTTTAGTGCGTGAAGCTGTTGCAATTACCAACGCCTAACTCGTCTAACAACGGAACAACGCCTTGAAATAAAAGTGCGGTGGAAAATTTTGAAAAATTCCACCGCACTTTTAATTTGTAACAGATCAAACTCTATAATATGTGCATTGTTCTTTTTGTAAAAACACTTGCTTGTCAAACGTTCAAAAGGTAGTAAAATAACTACAATTTTAATAAGGAGGACAATATGGCGATTACTGTTACCTCAAAAGAATTTAATCAACGTGCTAGCTATGTATTGAAACTCTCTGAAACCCAGCCTGTTTTTATTACCAAATGGGGAAAGATTGTCAGTGTGTTGTCGAACTATCAGGATTATCGCAATGCACGATCAGAACCCAGTTTTGAAGAGCTATTTGGACAACCTGCAACAAGTGTTAGCGATAAAGACATTGAAGATTTCGATCAAATTCTTACGGAAATTCGCAAAAATACGCATATACGCGAAGTAGAATTGGATTAGTACAAGGTTTGAGCAATGTATTTATTAGACACGAACATTATTTCCGAACTTTATAAATTTCGTAACGGAAAAATTAATGCGGGTGTAAAAGCGTGGTTGGCTGAGATTTTACCGAGTGAAACCGCGATCAGTTGCATTACGCTTTCAGAAATTCAAACAGGTATTTTGTTAAAGGCACGTCGGGACAAAGCTCAAGCGACATTGTTAAATGAATGGTTTAAGCAACAAATCATTCCTGTTTATCAACAAAATACCTTACCTATTACAGCAGAAATTGCATTAATGGCGGCGGAATTGCACATTCCAAATAAAATGGATATTAATGATGCCTACATTGCCGCCACCGCAAAATTTCATCGTCTGAAATTAGTTACCCGCAATGTCAAAGATTTTGAAAATTGCGGGATAGAAATTATCAATCCATTTCTTGATCAACGGATTGTTCGTACGACTTTTATGCCATTCATCAATAAGGCACTTTCCCCGCTTTTTCAATTAATGATTTAAGATACGGAATATCATCGTGGCTGAGCATATCGATTAATCCCTCGCGTAGCCATTGGATAATTTCGCTTTCGGTATCATAGCCGTATTTTTGATTGTACATTTCTAACACGGGGATTTCTTTGGATTCGTGTAAATACATTCTCACTGACAGCCCTGCTTTTTTGTAAGCAATTAAATCTTCTTTGCCAACATAGTGGTATTCCACGCAAACACTGCTGGCGTTTGATCCCAACACCGCACTGAGCTGATCGTTATAGCGTGCGAGGGTAACCACTTGCAAACGCAACGCTGGTAATAATGCTTTGACTTTATTAATTAAAACGTGATCAAAGCCTAATAGCAAAATTTGATCTACCGTGTTGGTACGTTGCAACATTTCCGCTAGCACTTCGGCAAAACGCTGATGATTACGGCGTTGTTTGGCTTCTACAATCAAGCCGACATTATTTTCTAATGCCCATTTTAACACGGTTTCTAATTCCACAATGTGCGTGCCTTTGAACGCTGGTGAGAACTTTTCACCAAAATCATAGCGTTGTAGTTCAGCAAGAGTCATTTGTTCCACATAACCTTCACCGTTAGAAACACGTTCGATAGAAAAATCGTGGATAACCACCATTTTTTCATCTTTTGTCATTGCAATATCCAGTTCAATGCTATGCGTTCCCGCTTCTAATGCGCCGATAAAAGCAGGCATTGTGTTTTCTGGATACTTAGCACTGTAACCGCGATGGCTGTTCGCCAAAATCAAGCCTTTCTCAGTAACGTTAAATTCAAATGCCATTTTCAACCTCTCTTTTAATTCAATTTAAAAACTAAATTCATTTTAGAGATAATAGAAACATCGCGCAAATACTATCGCAGATAATAGGGATAAATATCTAATTTTCGTGATCGAACTCACAAAAACAAACTTAAATGAGTTTATTTTTTAAATTGCAATTGATCGCGCTTTATCTTCTAGTTTAGAGTATCCACAAAATTATCATCGAGGAGGAATCGATTATGGCAAAACTAGAATTACGCAATATCACCAAAAAATTTGGTGATTTCTATGCAGCAAATAATATTTCGTTTAGTGCTGAAGAAGGGGAATTTGTTACCTTGCTCGGCCCGAGTGGTTGCGGAAAAACCTCGTTACTAAAATTGATCGCAGGCTTTCATCGTGCTGATGAAGGGGAGATTGTGATTGGCGATCGACAAGTGAATGACATTCCACCAGAAAAGCGTAACACAGCGATGTGTTTCCAATCTTATGCGTTGTTCCCCCATTTGAATGTTTCGCACAATATTTGTTATGGGCTAAAGCAAAAGAAAATTCCTATTGATGAACAAATTGCACGCTTAAATGTGGCGTTAAAACAAATGGATTTAGAAACCCAAAAACTAAAATTACCTTCTGAGCTTTCGGGTGGTCAGCAACAGCGTGTCGCCCTTGCGCGCGCAATGGTAACGCGTCCTGATGTCATTTTATTTGATGAACCGCTTTCAAATCTTGATGCGAAATTACGCGAAAGTGTACGTTTTGAAATTAAGCAACTTTCTCATCAATACAATCTTACCAGTATTTATGTTACCCACGATCAAGCAGAAGCCTTATCAATGTCAGATAAGATCATCGTGCTAAACAAGGGTTCGATTGAGCAAGTAGGTACGCCGCAAGAAATTTATTACCAACCAAAAAATCGCTTTATTGCCGATTTTATTGGCGTGGCAAACATCACTAAAGCGAACGTCAAACATTGGCAAGATGATCTCTATCAAGTGGATTCCTTATGGGGCAAATTCATTGTGCAATCAGCCCACAAGCCTGTGGCTGAGAATATTTATATTTGTTTCCGCCCTGAAGATGCAATCCCTTGTGAGCCAAATAGCAACGTGGAAAATAAATTTAGCGTCAAAGTGCTACAAACCGCCTTTATGGGCAATATGACTGAAGTGCAAGGCTTGGTAACTTCAGGTTTGCCCAATGAGAAAGTGCGGTTGCAATTAACCAAATTTTCACCGTTGTTAAATCAATCAGAAGAATTATTTTTCACCCTCGCGCGTGATGCCATTCGTTTCTTGGAGGCGGTATGAAATCCTTAAAACAAGATCTCAAAGCCTGGCTTCTGTTAGGAACAGGGCTTGGCACGATTTTATTATTAATGGGTTCAACCTTTTATTTAGTGGTGGCACAAAGTTTCGGCTTGCAAAATATGTATGGCGAACCGTCCCATTTCACCTTGGATTATTGGCAAGAAGTGTTAAGCAATCCTATCTTTCATAAGTCTTTTTGGTATTCGGTACGCGTTTCCTTTCTTGGCGCGGTATTTTCCATTTTAGTGGCTTACCCTATTGCGCTGTGGTTGCGTAATCCAATTAAAGGCAAAGAATTTATTGTTACCTTTTTCCGTATGCCTATGCTGGTGCCGGGGTTGGTTGCTGCATTCTTATTTATGAATATGATTTCCTACCACGGTATTCTCAATGAAACCTTAGTTTGGCTAGGTATTTGGGAGCAGCCAAAATCCCTACAAAATGACAGCTTTGGCTGGGGCATTGTGATTTTGCAAATGTGGAAAAATATTCCTTTCGCCTTAATTCTTGTTGGCGGTGCGGTGAATTCTCTGAAAAGCGATCTCTTTGATGCCGCGTCAAATCTGGGTTCAAACAGTTGGCAACGTTTTATTTATGTGATTTTCCCTCTCACACTTGGCGCAGTGCAAGTTTCCTTTATTTTGATTTTTATCGGCGCATTAGGAGATTTCGCCTTTTATAGCATTGCCGGCCCACGTGATACCTATTCGCTAGCTCGCTTTATGCAAATGAGCGCCTATGAATTTGAAGAATGGAATCAAAGTGCGGTGTTAGCGATGGTGATTATGCTCACCTCTGCACTCGCGTCAATTTTAATCACGCTGATTATTCGTCCATTATCTGTTAAACGAGGAGCGGTAAAATGAACAAAATACAAAGCAAAAACACACGTTTAATCAACCGCATTGTGCTGATCTTTTTTGTGGTAGTCAATTTTGTTTGGCTCGTTTTGCCGTTCCTAATGGCAGGATTATGGTCGCTTGTTGATCCACAACATCCTTGGAGCTATCCAGATATTTTCCCACCTGTGCTTTCTTTTGAACGTTGGCATTATGTATGGGAAAACACCGCACTGAAAGAAGCTATGTTGAATAGCTACACCATTGCACCGATTGTTTCTTTAATCGCCATCACGCTTGCCTTGCCAACGGCCTATGCCTTTGGACGAATGGAGTTTCGTGGTAAAAAAATTGCCGAACTCATCACCTTAATTCCTTTGGTGATCCCAGGAATGATCATTGCGCTATTCTTTAGTGCGGTGTTAATTCAGTTAAATATTAACAATCCAATGATCGGTATTATTATCGGGCATACGGTAATGACATTACCTTACGCGATTCGCATTTTATCTTCAGGATTTTCTTCCGTACCGCAAGATTTAATTGATGCAAGTCGCGATCTTGGTGCGTCAAAATTCACCACCTTTAAAGATGTTTATCTACCCATGCTAAAACCTGCATTTTTGGCGTCAATTATTTTCTGTTTAGTGAAAAGTATCGAAGAATTTAGTATTTCTTTTGTCATCGGTTCACCAGATTTTATCACCGTGCCAACCATACTTTATTCTTTCTTGGGCTACTCTTTCATTCGCCCAAATGCGGCCGTGGTATCGATCATCTTATTAATTCCAAACGTTATCTTGCTATTAATTATTGAGCGTTTATTGAAAGGTAACTATTTATCTCAATCCACAGGTAAAGCCTAATCTTGTAAACCATAGCCTTGTAAATCATAGGAGAACACAATGATGAAAACTCGTCTTATTAAAACCGCATTAATCAGTTTAGGGCTAACCACCGCGCTGTCCGTTTCGGCTTCCCAAGATCTCAGCCAAAAAAGCTGGGAAGAGATTGTGGCACAAGCCAAACAAGAAGGCTCGGTAACCTTTAGCGTGTGGTATTTACAACCGCAATTCCGTCTTTTTGTCAAAGATTTTGAAAAAACCTATGGCATCAAAGTGAAAATTCCTGAAGGCACTTTAGACGGTAATATGAATAAGCTGATCGCTGAAAAATCCCTTAGTAAAGGGAAAATGGACGTGATCGCCATCGCAGCCGACAATTATCCTATCGTGCAGAAAAATGATGTGTTACGAAATCTCAACAGCTTGCCTAATTTCGCTCAAGCTAACCACGCTTTGCAAGGAGTGAAATTTGGCAATCAAGCAATGGGCTTTTGGGGCAACCAAACGGGCTTCGCTTATGATCCAATGCGGGTGAGTGAAGATCAACTGCCACAAACCTGGGCGGAAACTGAAACCTATATCCAAACTCACCCGAAAAAATTTGGTTACGCTGATCCAAATGGCGGTGCTTCAGGGAAAGCCTTTATTTTCCAAGCCTTACTTAATGTAAGCGGTCAATACGATTATCAAAACACGCCTTTTGACGCAGCTCAAACCGAAAAATGGCAAAGCACTTGGGATTGGTTCAATCAAAATAAACAAAATATGGTACGCACCGCCTCGAACGCGGACAGCTTAACACGCTTAAATGATGGCGAATTAGATATTGTTTCCGCTTGGCAAGATCATTTGTTTAGCCTACAAAAACAAGGTGCGGTTACGCCTCGCTTAAAATTTTATGTACCGAAATTCGGAATGCCGGGCGGTGGTAATGTGGTGGTTGTCGCACAAAATGCCCCACACCCTGCGGCAAGTTTAGTGTTTACCAACTGGCTAGTTTCATCTGAAACGCAACAAAAATTAGCCGACCATTTTGGTACCCGCCCATTAAATGCCGAAGTGGGCGAAGCGGATATTCCATTCTTCCCGCTGGATTGGAGCAAAGCCGCCATTGCTGATTTCACCAAAGAAGTGATCGCCAAATAATATTATTGATGAGTTAAGGTTCTGCCTTAACTCATTTTTTCTCTCTTTTTTTGATTATTGTTGCAACAAAATCCCTTTAGATTTAACGTTGTTATTGCAAAAGTGCGGTTAAAAATTTTGCAATTTTTATGGCATTTAGTGCAAATAATGCCCCTTCCTTTCTCTCAATATTGGAGGACATTCTATGAAAAAACTCACCTTAAGCCTTAATTTAGTTAGCTTACTTAGCTGCTCGCTGTTTTATCCAACCAATCTTAGTGCTGCGCCTAATGTGCCAGACAATCACCAAGCACAAGCGCTGCAATTAGAAAAAATTGTGATTTTCAGCCGACACGGAATTCGCACCCCATTAGTTGGAAAAGACAGCATTTTATCCCAAGCTACCCCTTATCAATGGGTAAAATGGCAGGATAAAACGGGCTATCTCACTGCCAAAGGCGCAAGATTAGAAAAATTATTCGCGGCGTACTGGTCTGAATGGTTGCAACAAACGGGAATTCTTTCCTCACAATGCCCAAAAGACGATCTCTTTATTTATACCAATGCTCGTCCACGCACCATTGATACTGGCGTAAGTTTCGCGAAAGGGGCTTATTCACATTGTGCAATAAGAGTCAATTATCTAGGCGAATATAACACTATGGATAACACCTTTAATCCCGTGATTCGCAGCAAAGTAGATAAAGCCTTTGAACAAAAAGCACGCAAAGCGGTAGATGAATTAGTGGGCGAAGGTGGATTTGCACAACTCAACAGGCATCTACAAAGCAATTTCAACGCCCTCGCGACAGCCTTAAATCAAGAACAATCGCCATTATGCCAAGAAAAACAATTGTGTAATTTAGACCAAGAAGCCAATACGCTCACTTTCACCCAAGGTAAAGAACCTAAAACCACAGGTGCATTACGCGATGGCACAGGTGCAGCAGATAGCTTCTTACTGCAATATTACGAAGGCTTCCCACCTAAAGAAGTCGCTTGGGGACGCATTGACAATCAAGAAAACTGGAAAAAAATTGTTGAAATAAAAGAGCGTTACAACCAATTATTATTCGGCACACAAGTAATGGCAAAAGAAGCCGCAACGCCATTACTCACCTTTATTCAAAACAGCTTCAAAGATTATGGTTATCAACACCCTTACATTGAAAAAGCTCGCAATGCCAAAGTGGTATTATTAGTCGGGCACGATTCCAATGTTGGCTCGCTCTTACCATTATTGAAAGTGAAACCTTATCATCTGCCTGATCAGCTAGAAACCACGCCAATTAGTGGTAAAGTGGCATTTGAGAAATGGGTGAACGCAAAAGGCGAAGCCTTTATGAAAGTGGAATATGTTTATCAAACCATTGATCAATTACGCAACGGCACAAAACTTTCTTTAACAAATCCACCAAATCGTATAACCTTACAGCTTGAAGATTGCCCAACCAACGCGCAAGGTTTATGCAAAATGGAAGATTTTTATAACGCGGTAAAAAATGCCTTAAAATAACACCGCACTTTACCCATAGCCGATCACGGCTTCGCTTTTGTATAATGTGAAGCCGTACTCCCGAACCATCGCAAACCGTGAACGAGGCGTGATCAAAAAATGACTGAAAGCAAAAAAGACAATGCTATTTTTAATCTCAAAGCCAGCGAAAAACTGTTACTACGGCTCATTCGCCAATATTCCCCCTCACGCAAAGAATTAAGCGCATTATCGGGTTTAACCCCTGGGGCAGTAACGCAATATTGCCGCAAACTGTTGTTTCTCGGCTTAATTAAAGAAACGGAGAAAATGGTAAAAAAACGGGGAACGCCCTCTTTTCATTTAACTTTAAATCCCAATGCTTGTTGCTCGATTGGTATCACCTTTTCAGATAACTCATTTCAGCTCGCAATCGTGGATTTTATTGGCAATAAAATTGCCAATGAACGCTATGTTTACCACAATAGCGTGCAATTTGATGAATTATGCCAACAAATTCGCACCGCACTTCAGCAACTTTTAGACAAAAAATTTCTCGCTGAAGCAAAAATTCTCGGCATCGGTTTTTCTCTTTCTGGCTACCTATTGGCTGATCAATCCATTTCGTCCCCTTGGTTTCCGTTATTACAAAATATCCCTAACTTAGCCAACGTATTCAGCGAAAAACTGGGCTATCCTTGCTACATCGAAAATAACATTAACACCGTTGCCTTAGGGGAATATTATTCAGGTTTATGGAATGATATTGAAGATATGGTGGTGATCAGCCTTGATTTTGGCATCGGCGCAGGGATTATTTCACAAGGAAGATTGATCCGAGGAGGATTTGGTAACGCTGGCGAAATTGGTATGCTATTTCCCTACGGAAAATCTCGTCCAAGCTGGAAATATTTAAAAGAACAAGTCGGTGAAGAAATCTTCTCTCAACCTGATTGGCAAACTGATCAAAACGTTCAAATGTGGTTAACGCAAAGTCAAGAGCAAATTCTTTCATTAGTCTTGTCTGCCATTGCGTGGTTTGATCCCAAAGTGATTGTATTAACAGGTATGCTACCTGAGAAAGTGATTAAACAGCTGATTGAATATGTTAAATCATCTGAAAATATTCAAACCATTCACCGCTCTTCGGCACAAATAACCGCATCTAAAATAAAAATTGAAGATATAGCAATCGGGGCAGCCGTCGTACCGATTTATCATTTTTTATCACCATAGAGAAATTAGGATTTCATCTTAGAAGAGTCGTTAAGTTGTGCAGTTTGACTGCACAACGTTGTTATTTTTTCTTTCTTGGGTGTAATGATAAAGAATAAAGTTACACCTATAGAAGATAAATTAATTCCCCTAAAAAATCATATATAGAAGAGATAATTTATGAAAATAGCAACAGTCTTTATAAACGTTCCTAAATATTCTTTAGTAATCCCTGCCTCCACATAAAGATCAGCTTGTAAAAAAAGATTGCCATCTTTATCTTTATAGAGCTTCAAAAATCTTTTTTCCTGATTCCATTGATTTATTTTTGTGAGCGTTACATCTTCCTCCGTCCTATAAGAGAAAAATGATAAAGACTCACCTTCTCTCGTATTATCAATAAAAATGTTAATACCCTTATCTAAGGTTAGACGGATAAGACCTTTTTCCAGTAGTTCTACTTCTACCTTAGGATAATATTCTTTAGCGATATTAATGATCTCTTGATCAGAAAATTTGGTATAAACCGTTGCGGTTTTCGTTTCAGCATAAACGGATTGGCTTGTGATATAGCTACCAAAGAGAATTACCGTAGCGATAGCAACGCGATAACAGACTGTTTTGAAAAGATTAAATATCTTCATAAATACCACCTCCTTTTTCCGTTTCACGCCAAGTATTGATCGATAACTTATCTCGCATTTGTGCCGCCAAATCATTTTGGTAGCTGAGACGATCGCTCGGATTATTAAGATCATATTGGTAGTAGTTACCGCTTAAACCTTTATATACAAAGATTCCTTTACTTGGAATAAATTCTTTTATCATATTGGTTTTCCTAAATAAAATATTAACAAGGATTGATTAAGTTGGTTACACAAGTAACCAACTCAATCATGGTACCATTATTGAAAATCTTGAAGGTTGTCCTACCAATGAGCGAGGTTTTTGTAAAATGACAGCTTTTTACCAAGCTGTTGAAAAGGCACTCCAATAGCCTTAGATAAGCGATGAGCTGGTTTTTGATCCAAGGGCGTTAAAAGAATGGCATAAACTTGGTGAAAATATAAAAGCACAATTTAAGAAAAAACTGGCTGAAGTTTTGCGTAACCCTCGCATTGAAGCCAATCGGCTTAGTCATTTTCCTGATTGCTATAAAATAAAACTACGCAATGCAGGATACCGTCTAGTTTATCAAGTTCAAAATGAACAAGTGGTTGTTTTTGTTGTGGCTATCGGTAAACGAGAAAACAGCCAAGCTTATAAAAATGCCCAAACAAGGCTATAAAAAATCCGCACTCAAAAGCACGGATTTTTTCGATACTTGAACAATTATTTCACACGCGAAACATATTCACCAGAACGGGTATCTACTTTGATGACTTCGCCTGTTTGTACGAATAATGGCACGCGCACTACTGCACCAGTGCTTAATGTAGCTGGTTTGCCGCCTGTTCCTGCGGTGTCGCCTTTTAAACCAGGGTCGGTATCCACGATTTCTAATTCCACAAAGTTTGGTGGGGTTACAGAAATTGGCGCGCCGTTCCATAGGGTTACGATACAATCTGCTTGGTCTAATAACCATTTTTCTGCATCGCCAACCGCTTTCGCGTCTGCTGAATATTGTTCAAAGGTTTCTGGGTGCATAAAGTACCAGAAAGCGTCATCTTTGTAAGAATAGGTTAAGTTTAAATCCATTACGTCAGCCGCTTCCACAGACGTACCTGATTTAAAGTTCACATCTAACACTTTGCCAGAAATTAATTTACGAATGCGAGTACGGGTAAACGCTTGACCTTTTCCCGGTTTTACAAATTCATTTTCAACGATCACGCAAGGCTCGCCATCTTGCATAAATTTTAGACCTGGTTTGAAGTCAGTGGTAGTATATGTAGCCATATTATCCTCAAATAAAAAGAGATTGTTTTTAAAAGTGCGTATTTTAACCCGAAATATCCCCATTAGAGAAGTAGAAAATTGGGCAGATCATCTCGCAAATGCCATTTCTGATCCCAAAGTCTTGCTGGAACACTTAAATCTTCCCCTTTCTCTTTTTGAAAAAGATTTTGCCGCACGCAAGCTGTTTGCGCTGCGCGTTCCCTTGCCTTTTGTGGAACGAATGGAAAAAGGCAATCCAAATGATCCGCTCTTTTTGCAGGCAATGACCTCGCATTTAGAATTTGTGCAAGCGGAAGGATTTAGCAAAGATCCCTTAGAAGAACAACAAACCGCCGCGCCAAATATTTTGCATAAATACCATAACCGATTGTTATTTATGGTAAAAAATAGCTGTGCGATTAATTGTCGCTACTGTTTCCGCCGCCATTTTCCTTATGCTGAAAACAAGGGCGATAAGAAAAATTGGCAAAAAGCCTTGGACTATATTACGCAACATTCAGAAATTGATGAAGTGATTTTCTCTGGCGGCGATCCGCTTATGGCGAAAGATCACGAGCTAGAATGGCTGCTAAAACAACTAGAAAAAATCCCGCACTTACAACGTTTACGCATTCACAGCCGTTTGCCTGTGGTGATTCCGCAGCGTATCACTGACGAACTTTGCGAGCTGCTGGCACAATCTCGCTTGCAAACGGTGTTGGTTACCCACATCAATCACCCCAATGAAATTGATGAGCATTTGGCGCACGCAATGGCGAAGCTGAAAAATGCTGGCGTAACCTTGCTTAACCAAGCGGTGATGCTGAAGAATATAAACGACAATGCCCACACGCTAAAAGCCTTGAGCGAGCAACTTTTCCGCATTGGTATTCTGCCCTATTACTTGCATTTGTTTGATAAAGTGGAGGGCGCGAGCCATTTTTATCTTGATGATGAAAGTGCGGTGGAAATTTACAAAGAATTACAAAAGCTCACTTCAGGCTATTTAGTGCCGAAATTAGCACGCGAAATTGCCAATGAACCAAATAAAACTTTATATTCTGCCTAATTGCTAATGGAACAATGGCAAAATATCCTTTAAAATAAGCAAAATTTGCACCGCACTTTATTTTAGTGCTTTTATTAACATAAGGTATCAACTGTGACTGAACAACATAAACCAGAAAATAACGCAGCCAACAAGGCGCAAAGTGAACTTGATTTAGAATTTAATCAAATGGAACCGATTACCCCTAAAAAACCTGTTAGCCAAGAGCCTTCTTTACTTGATAAAGCAAAAGAAATGGTGAGTTCGTTAGGCAAAAAAGAAGGGACTTCAACAGAAACCAATACAGTTGAAACAAGCGAAAGTGAAGTATTGGTAGAAAACAATGGCACAACAGAAGAAGTGGTTGTTGAACAAAGCACACAAACACAAGATGAGCCGATCAGCAGAAATCTTAATAAGCCTGAACGTTGGGCAATTTTAAGTTTCATTCCGCCAAAATATCGCCGTATTTTCATCGTATTATTACTGGCGGTGATCATTTTATTGATTATCTCTTGGTTAAAACCAAGTTCAGATACCGTCAATGCGTTTGAACAGCCGTCAAACAGTATTCCAACGCAGTTCCAATCGCTCAATCAAGAGCAGCCAATGGAAAATAATGTGTTGGATAACTTAAACAAAGGGCAACCTGCACAACAAGCAGATACACAAAATGCTCAAAGTGGCAGTGAGAATGCGCAAACTACTGTGGCAAATGCAGAAAATAGTGCAGACAATGCTCAAAGCAATCCTGCAACAAGCCCTGAACCTGTTGCCCAGCCAAGCGTTCAAACAGAGCAACCTGTTGTGCCAGCAGTGAAACCGCAACCAACACCCGTTGAGCCAAAACAAGTAGTAGAAACGGTGAAAACGGCAAGCAAACCTGCTGCGGCACAAACACAGCCGAAACCACAGCCTAAGCCTGTGGCAAAAGCGACAACGCAAACAACCAATACAAGCAAACCAAAAGCGGAAAACAAAGCGCAAACTGCGAAAAAAGCAGAGCCTAAAGCGGAGAAAAAAGTCCCTGTGGTGGAAGCGAAACCAGCTACGAGCAAAACTGCTGGCACAAGCAAAACCCTGACTATTCCGCAAGGCGTTTCGCTTATGCAAGTCTTCCGCGATAACAATCTGAATATTTCTGATGTGAATGCGATGACAAAAGCAAACGGTGCGGGCAATGCGTTAAGCAGCTTTAAACCGGGTGATAAAGTGCAAATTTCGGTTAATTCACAAGGGCGTGTTGAACAGCTTCGTTTAGCCAATGGTAGCACCTTTATTCGTCAGGCGAATGGCACTTATCAGTATAAAAAATAAACTGTTGAAAGAAACAAAAATGGCGGAATTTAATTTCCCGCCATTTTTTATTTCTGACAAAAACGACAAAAATTACAACCGCACTTTCTCTCCGCCGAAATCGTCCAATAAATTGGACGTTAATTTAGCAAGAATCCCTGTCATCAACACAAAATCAGCATCAAAGCGTTGCGCCACATCTTCTTTCAAAATATCATCATTTTTTTCCCGCATTTCATCGGCAAACTTCAAGCGTTTTAAGGTGCCGTCTTCATTTAATACAAAGGTGAGGTGCGCTTCCCATTCCAAAGCCAATTTGGTGATGGTTTTGCCAGATTGCAATAATGACAGAATTTCTTCAGCATCTAAGGCTTGCTGTTTGCAACGGATCACAGCGTTATCTTCACTGCCACGTAACTCGGCATCTTCCAACGCAATCAACCAATCTGGCGTGGCATCATTGCTCACCCAATGGCTCATTACTAAACTTGGATCATTGACAAAAGCCAGCGGCACAACAGGCAGAGAGCCTAAGGATTTACGCAATAGCGCAAGGGCGTCCTCAGCACGCTTACTTGAAGCCGCATCGACATAAACGAGCTGATTTTCACTATCCACCCAAATTGCCGTTTGCTGATATTTACTAAAGGCACGCGGTAGCAACATTGCCACCACATCGTCTTTCAGCGCTTGCTTTTCCACTTTCTTCAATTTGCGATTTTCTTTTTGCTCTAAATCAGCAATCCGCTGATCTAATTCGCGTTTTACAACGTGAGCAGGCAGGATCTTTTCTTCTTTGCGAGCCATTAATAAAATCTGTTTGCCCACCGAAAAATGTAACAATTCACTGGTTTTCAACGGTGAAACCCAACCAAATTTTTGCATATCCCCTTGACCACAAGGGTGAAACTCACATTGCGCAAGCTGTGCTTGCAACTGCTCGGCTGACCAATCTAATTCTTTAGTTAAACGATAGGTCATAACGTTCTTAAACCACATAGGCATTCCTTCTTTATTCGGGTAAAATGTGCCAACGAAAAACCTATTGTAACTGATCTTAAACAAAACTATGCAACAGAAATTAATTACTTTCATCGGTGGCGGAAATATGGCGCAAGCCATTGTGTTTGGTTTATTGAAACAGGGGTATCCTGCGCAAAAAATTACCGTTAGCGATCCGAATGCGGATAAATTGGCGTTGTTTGCTGAGCGTCAAGTGAATATTTCGCAAGATAATGTGCAAGCGGTACAAAATGCTGAAGTGGTGGTGTTAGCTGTGAAACCACAAGCTCTTGCGGAAGTGTGCCAGCCTTTAAGTGCGGTGGATTTTTCTGAAAAATTAGTGATCTCCATTGCGGCGGCAATTTCTGTGCAAAAACTTACCGCACTTTTGCCTAGCGCGCACCATATTATCCGCGTAATGCCGAATACGCCAGCCTTGGTATCGGAAGGAATGGCAGGCTTATTTGCGGAACACAATGTTCCAGCCGATCTCAAAGCCTTTGCACAAGATTTAATGAGTGCCGTAGGGCAAGTTTGCTGGGTGGAGCAAGAAGATGAAATGCACTTGATTACCGCCGGTTCTGGCAGCAGCCCTGCGTATTTCTTCTTATTTATGGAAGTGATGGAAAATGCTTTGAAAGCGCTTAATTTAGATGCACAAACCGCACGAATGTTGGTGCAACAATCCGCTCTTGGGGCGGCTAAAATGGTGCAACAACAGCCTGATATCGCCATTGCTACCTTGCGCGAAAATGTAACATCAAAAGGCGGCACAACGGCGGCAGCGCTAAATGTTTTTCAGCAACAACAATTATCCCAAACTGTACAGCAAGCCATTGAAGCCTGCGTGCAACGTTCACAAGAAATGGAAAAATTATTTTGATGAAAATCAGCCCTTTTAATTGGTTAGCCTTGAGCTTTTTCGGCTATTACTGCGCCTATGGCGTGTTTGTGCCATTTTTTCCTGCGTGGTTGAAATCGCAATCTTACAACGAAGAAATTATCGGCTTTATTATCGCCAGTTCTTATGTTTTCCGCTTTTTAGGTGGAATCGGCTTTTCCGCAATGATCAAAAAAGCAGGGCATTTGCTCAATGCCTTGCGCTATCTCGCTTGGGCAAGCTGTGGCGTAATGCTTTATATGAGCTTTGTGGCGGAAAGCTTCCCCTTGCTTTGCCTTGGTATAACCTTATTTGCGATGATTAATGCGGCAGGAATGCCGTTAAGCGACACCCTTGCGACAACTTGGCAACAGCAAATTCATTTGGATTATGGCAAAGCGCGATTGATCGGTTCCGCTGCCTTTGTGGTAGGCGTTACGCTGTTTGGCAATATTATTGGCTTTATTGGTGAGAATTATACGGTATGGATTTTAACCTCATTGTTAACCCTTTATGCTATAATGCAAATGACCACGCCGAAGATTTTGCCACAAGATACGCAGACAAGTGCGGTGGAAAATTCCGTTGGATTTTTGCAGTTATTAAAAAATAAATGTACGTTACGTTTAATTATTGCCATTTCTCTTATTCAAGGTTCGCACGCCGCTTATTATGCTTATAGCGTGCTGTATTGGCAAAGCATCGGCATTTCTGTGCAGACAACCAGTTTACTGTGGGGATTAAGCGTGGTGGCGGAAATTTTGCTCTTTTTCTTTTCCACCAAATTATTTCGTTTCTGGAAGGTCAGCACCCTGTTTTACTGCGCCGCCATCGCCTGTGTAGTGCGTTGGGGCGTGTTAGGCAGTGCGACAAGCCTTTGGCTAATTGCCTTAGTTCAATTATTGCACAGTTTGACTTTTGCTCTTGGTCATTACGCCATGGTGCGTTACATCACCACGCAACCGCAAAATGCCATGGCGAAATTGCAAGGCTTGTATAACGGCATTTCAGGTTCGGCGGTGATCGCCTTACTTACCGCATTGGCTGGCGTGTTATACCCAATTTCCCCACAAATGGCATTTACGTCAATGATGATTTTTGCCTTGATCGCGTTGCCGATTATTCCGCGTAAAGTGGAAGCCTTTTTAGTACGCCGAGTAGAATAGGACGTTGAATAGGATAAACAATGAAAGACAGCGCCTTAATCGATCTTTTTCTCAATGAACAATGGCTAGAAAAAGGGCTTTCGGAGAATACCATTCAATCCTACCGCTTGGATCTCAGTGCGGTAGCAAATTGGCTCGAAACGCAAAATCTCACCTTTGAAACCTTAGATGCCATTGATTTGCAAAGCTTTCTTGGTGAGCGATTGAACTTGGGCTACAAAGCGACAAGCACAGCAAGATTATTGAGCGCGTTGCGTAAATTCTTTCAATATTTATATCGGGAGAAATATCGCACAGATGACCCAAGTGCGGTGCTAACTTCGCCAAAATTGCCGAGCCGATTACCCAAATATCTCACCGAACAACAGGTTACGGATTTGCTCAACACCCCCTGCGTGGAAGTGCCGTTAGAATTACGTGATAAAGCAATGTTGGAATTGCTTTACGCCACAGGTTTACGGGTTACCGAGTTGGTTTCACTCGCCCTTGATAACATCAGTGTGCAACAAGGCGTGGTGCGTGTTATCGGCAAAGGCAACAAAGAACGCATTGTGCCAATGGGCGAAGAAGCCGCCTATTGGATCAAACAATTTATGCTTTATGGCCGAGCCGCATTGCTAGACGGACAGCCTTCTGATGTGCTATTTCCCAGTCGGCGCGGCACTCAAATGACTCGCCAAACCTTTTGGCATCGGATTAAACATTACGCCATTTTAGCGGATATTGACAGCGAAGCGCTCTCGCCTCACGTATTACGACACGCCTTTGCCACGCATCTAGTCAATCACGGTGCAGATCTCCGCGTGGTACAAATGCTCTTAGGGCACAGCGATCTCTCCACCACCCAAATCTATACCCACGTCGCCAAAGAACGCCTAAAACACCTACACGAAAGGTATCACCCAAGGGGGTAAAATTTGTAAAAAAACACCCGCGCTTTTAATTCAGAAAAATATAGCTAGCTTCTATTTCAATACGCTAGGTTGAATTTTGAAGTGCGGTTATTTTTTGAAGATTTTAAGAAGGACAAAGAAAATTACTTTAAGAATAAATCTCCCCAACTTCTCTTTACTAAAGATTGGCTTAAAAACAAGCGTACTATGAAATATGAAGGCGTATCATAATTTCTCCCCTTTAATCTATGAAAGGAAAAATTAAATTCCCGTGTAAATTGCCTTTATTTTTAACAAATTTTTAGAAAAGTAACGCCGAGCGAGAGCGAAGCGAACATCAGGCTTACTTTTCGTGAAGAAAATTTGTTAAAAATGAAGATTAGCAATTTAGTCGGGGGCTTTTTTCTTTGCCTACTTTCTTTTGAGCAAACAAAAGAAAGTAGGTCGCACAATGAGCGAAATCTGTTAGTTATTCCAAAGAAAAGTAATTAGCCAAATAACGATAGCGTAATTAAAAATATTTTAAATTTATGCCTAAATAAAATAATTAATCAATTTTTTCCTTAGGCAAAATCACCTTGTTATAAAAACTGCCATTGATTTGGGTTTTATGCAAATGATAAAGATGATATGCCTTAAATGCAGCGGCATCGGGTTGTTGTGGATTGTGCCAAAATTCTTCTAATGAGCCTTGGTGGGTTATATCTGGAATGTTGTAATGCGCGCGTCCTAGTGTAATCACGGGCATATTATGGATTAATGCGGATAAGCCGCTGGTGCTGTTAAGCGTTACCATTCCCTTGCCGTGGCGAAGTAACACAGGCATTGATATGTCATAGACATAAAACAAACGCCCTTGCAGTTCTGGGTGTTCTGAGAGATAACGCTGAATAACCTGTTTATAGCTGATAAATCCTCGATCCATTGGGTGATGTTTTACGATTAATTTTAGCGAAGTCGGGGCATTTTTTACAAAAGAATCTAACACATAGATCAAAAATTGTTCTACGCTATCGAAATCGCAATGTACCCTTACTTGGCTATCATCATAAACTTGCAGCGGTAAAATATAAAAATCACCTAATTTATTTTTCTTAATTTTACGAATGAAACATTGCTCTTTTATCCAATGACAAACACGCTTCATTCCTGAAATAAGCCATAATTTTATATAATAATTTAGATTATAGACTCGATGATGTTTATAATAAGGGAATTCTTTTTCTTTGTATCTGGAGATTACATAATATTGTGTAGCAAGTTTTGCCATTGGGAAAAAACCGTTTGCTACTGGAATTGGCTGAGAAATAGGGGGAAGTTCTTCAGCTTGCTTTAAAAAAAATTGCTTATCTCTTGGCAACGGTGAATAGGCATTTACGCCTTCTTTTTCTAAGGTAACATAGTGCGGACGAAAATAGCCTTCTTCAAATACCCAAAAGGCACACCCTAATTTTTTAGTTACTGCTTTTGCTATACGATGGTAACGGCGATTATCGCCAAAGCACACTATTGTATCAATGTTATGATCTTTGCAAAACTGTAATAAGAAAACATCGAAATATTCTAATTTGCTGTTGTAATCAAAAATAAATTGATTATGAAGTGCTGAGGGAAAAAATAATTTATCACCAGGGTTAAAATTTAATTTATAAACCGTTTTTTGCTGTGTTTCAGATAACCAATCCGCCAACTCTTTGAAAAAATGTCCAATAGGCCCTTGTAATAATAAAATCCGTTGTGAACTTGCTACTAACTCGTTTAAATTATTAACAATCATTTTGTTCCCTTAGGTATATAAATAGCTATTTCAGCCAAAAAGTGCGTACAAAGTAACAATATTTCCCTATTTTTTTGCTTAACCAACTCTTATATAAGCCCGTATCTTTCAATTGATTTTTTTGCTCCAACAATATCTTAACTGCGGTGCTTGCATTGGTTAATTGCATGGTATTAGGGTTAAGATAAAGTGGATAGTATAACAGAGTTCCTGCAATTAACTGCGCTAATGTTAATTTTCTTTTTCTACGTGGTAAGGCATAGGCATCAATCGTTAATCCCCAATGGGCATAAAAAGGTGAACCGTAACAATATACGGTTTTACCCCGCAATAGTGCTTCAAAGCCAGCTAAAGATGTCATTGTATGTACTTCATCGACTGCTTGAATGCAATCTAAAATATTCGCCTCAGTAACAATTTGATCTGCATAAATTAATGCTTGCTCTTGTGCTATGTTACCTTTTCGGTTACCACTTAATACATCTGGGTGTGGTTTATAAATAATGTAAGCATCAGGGTGAGTTTGTCTAACCTGCTGCAGCAAAGTGAGATTAGATTGACACTGTGGCGAACCAAAGCGAATAGAGGCATCATCTTCCACTTGCCCTGGCACTAAAAGGACTTTTTTCTCCGTATTTGGGCGAGCAAAGCCAGTAGATCCTACATTATATTTACCAATATTGGCTTGGATCAGCTGTTGCTGTATTTCTCGAGCTAAATCTTCATCTTTTTCTGAGAAAACCGTATTCTGCAAAATAGATTCTAGCTGCGAAGGTTGCTGCGGATTAAAATAAATTCCCAAAGGATCAACCACTAAAGAAAGTGGCGCAACAAGGTTTGAGCCTAATCCAACAGAGCGAATAAAGCCATCTTCCATTCTCCAAATCGGAATATTATTTTGTTCTGCATAAGCGATGAATTCAGGCTTGCCTTGCCCCCATAGCAATAACTTCGGATTCTCACGCAGTTGAATTTTTTTAAACTTGGTAAGAGAAGAAACAAAATGTAAACGGCAATTTGGTAAATGAAAAAAAGGTTTTAACACCGTTTTTTTCCACAAAGAAAGCCCAATGCAATAAAAATCGCCCACTAACACAGATTGCCAATGCTTAATCCAGCTTAAATAATGAATGACATCAAAAATATCACCTGTTTCACCAGTAAATGGATTAATGTAGCGGCTATACTGAAAATAAGCGACATAGAAAACTTCATTCAGCGATCGTGGCTTGCGGCGTTGTTGTGTGATCAGTTCAGCAACAAAAGGATGGCGATCATCAGTTAAGCCCCAGCCTGCAAACCAAGGTACGCCAAAAGTTACTACTTCTTTGCCTTGTAGCAATGCTTCAAATCCCATTTGTGAGGTAACGCAGTACACTTTATCCACCTGCGATAATAAGGTTGGTGGATTAATGTCTTGGCTAATAATGCTCACACGCGGTTGATCCAATAAATCCGTTAGATATCCCCGTTTCTTCCCTGCAATTACATCAGGGTGTGTTTTTACCCAAATTTCAGCATCGGGATTTTCTTGCAATGCCGCTTGCAACATCTGACGAAAACTATCTTCATCAGCCAAGCCATATTGCACCGCCATATCACCAAATGTTTGATCAATAACTAATACAGTTGGATTTTTATGTTCTGCGGCTACTGGCTCGCAAGGTGCGTGATTATACTTGGATAATTGCCATTCACGAATCAATGCCATTGCTTGATGAGATTGTTGCGCTTGCTCATCATTTAAGCTGCAACCAGCAATTAACTTTTCCAGTCGTGAAGGTTTTTCGGCTGCGTAGTAAATGCCCACATCGTCCACAACCAAAGAAAATGGTGGATATCCTTCAACCCCTAATCCGATAGAGCGAAGAAAGCCGTCTTCAATTAATATACATGTATAATTAAAGAAATTTCCTAGCCACTTAGCTCTTTTTCCAGAAAATTTTAATCCCCAACCAATAATATATTTCTTTTCAGTTAAATACTTTTCCTTTTCTAAAAAAGTAAATAGCTGCGGAATTTTCTTTATGGCAAAAGAAGGGATTAATAGGCTCATATTATGACAATCCAATTACATTTAAAATTTGTTGGATTCTATGTTCCCAAGTATGGTTTGCTAAAACGTAATCAGAGCCAGCTTTTGCTCTTTCCAGATCATCTTTATTTGGTCCATATTTTAAGCGAGCAAATAGTTCTTCCATTTCATCAGAATTATTTACTATGTGGCAATAATCGGAAAAGAGACGTTGCACAGATAGAGCAGGTGTAGTTACAGCGATCCCCCCACAAGCTAAAATTTCAACTAATCTGCGAGAAAACATAGTAGCTGAGTCAGTAATTGTATTTACGTTCAACGATACTAGATAATCTTTATAAACTTGAGCTGTTTGTTGATATTCTAGTGCAGGAAAAATATCCATATTAGGTAATATAGGGTAACGATAGTTAGGTGATTTTCGATCGGAATTACGATCAAATATAGTTAAGCCAAGACCAGTTTCAGATGCTGAATGAAATAATTGGTTTTGCCATTCTCTACGTAAGGGGTGGACATGATGGCTATAACTTCCAACAAAATTAGCTCGGTTATATTTAAAATTAAAACCAGTAAATGAGTGAAACTTAGGTTGTACAGCAAACATTAATGTATGCACTGAAGCATTTTCACCCATAATAGCCTTATATTTGGGAATACAATTTTCATCCACAGTAAAAACATGATCGAACAGCTTTGCACTATCAATAAAACGATCAAAATGGACACTGTCTTCTTTATTCCAGAAGACAGTGGGGATTCCTTTATCCTTCGCTTTTTCAACTAAACGTCGTAATGCATTATTATTGCGTTTTGGGTGATCAGGGTAAGAGGCTATCTTATATTTCCAGCGATTTTTATAGCCTTGCCAAGCTGATTCAACAAGTAATATTTGTGCAGATTTGAAAGAAAATCTGCTCCAAAAATTACAAGGATAAATTATTAAATCGATATCTTCACAGATTAATGATTGGGTAGTTAAAAGATCTCCCACGAAAATAATTTTTAACTGCACACAGCCCCCCATATGCTGAATATGCATAAATAAAATTTACTATGTTATACAACAAATCATAAAATTAAACATTCCATAGCAATCTTAACAAATGAACCCGTTACAAATAAATCAATAAGCTTAAATATGAAATAAGTTTCATTTTTTATCTAGAATACCCTTAACTAAACATTGACCTATTCAAGTTCTTCAAGTAAAAGATTGATCACAAGAAAATTTTCATCTTTATCTAGAAAGATCTCGATCGTATTACATTCCTGGAGAGATTTAAATGGTGTCTTTACAATCCATCCCCCATAAGGAATAGAATTTCTAATCACTCCTTTTTTGATAACGACATTTCCTGACTTATAGATTAGTTTGAGAATAAATTTATCATTTGAAATTAAAAGGAAACCTTCATGTTTTTCTATTTTATGCTCACTTGGTATTAAAAATCTTGCACATTTTTCTATATACCTAGAATCCTCTTCTACTCTGAAGCGATCTGTAATCAAAATATTATTTAAATGAGAAAATTGAACAGTTCTTTCAACATGATAAACATGATCTATAGTTACACTACCTTTAATAATTGTTAGATTACCTTCTTTATTAACAATCATATGAGATAAGATTCTACTTTTTTCAGAAGAACCATCTTGATATAAAGCAATAGGATAAAAATGATCATATTTATAATAAAATGCCCCTGAATGACCTCGCTGAGATTTCACTAAAACATTACAAGGATCCTTCCAATCATAGTTTAAAAAACCAGCATCTGTAATAATGGGTATTCCATCGTACCAATAGAAGATTGAAGTATCATCCGAATGCTTATGAGTCGTAGATGAATAACCACATTTCATAGAAAAATATCTACTTCTAAATCGTTTATGCTTTATTGAATAAAATCCACTATCTAAGGAATAAAACTCTGCATAATCTAATTGATTAGCCATCGTCTGAGAACTCAAATTACCATCTCCAAAAGGGGGTAGTGTCCCATTAGGCAATGCTATTAAGTCTAGAGTATGTTGGGCAATTTTCATAATATCATCTAGTTCATCAGCAATTACCGAATAGCGTGGTTCATATTCTTTAAGAAACAAAAGTTCACAAATTTGCTGCTTTAAAAATTTAATATAAAATTTTTGATATGCTGGAGTATTTTCATTACATAGACCATATGCATCAAAAGCGCTTTTGATAATTTCAATCAATCTTTTTGATGCTAAATTAATGATATTATTCTCCAATAACGGATCGATATTTAGAAATAGTGGAGTATGCAAAAGGGATGAAGCAAGCATCATTCCATGATTATTATTAGCTATATTACTAGGTTGTATAGCCCAGTCAATTAATGTTAAAAGTATACTTCTCGCTTTCTTTTTATTAAAAAATTTATTATCCTCTTGCACCAAAAAATAAGTTAGATTCCTTATTTGTTCTGCAACCAAGTGGTCTCTAGATGTCAAGGTATCAAAAATAATTTGACTCTCCTGACTATTAAGAAAATTATAATAAATATCAATAAAGTTATTTACAAATTCATAGTCATAATATTTATTAAAAATTATTCTTAGCCAAGATAGAGAATGATACCAAAGCATAGTACTTTGATATTGGGGGGTATCAATGGAACTAAACGTATCATTGATATTATTTGATAACTGGATATTTAACTTATTTGGGGTGATCGCCTCATAAACATTAGTAGAAACTGGTTTAATACTCCAACTAGGAATAATATCAGAATTTCTCAAGCTAATATATTCTGAATATTTACTTTTTGGTAATTTCATTTCATTCCTTAAATATAATATAAAGTTAAAATTGGATAAGTAATACTAAATTTGACTATAATCTGCAAGAGACCTGAGTCTTGATGCTAAACTAGAAAAGTTACGCGGGCTATGTTTTTTAGCCCATAAAATCAATTCATTCAACTCATCATTTAATACTAAAGATAATTCTGTCTTCCTAGAATTTAATATATCAATAGAATCTAAGATTTCTCTATCTAAGATCTTATCAAAATCCCACTCTGAAACTTTAGGTACCGTTGGCCTCTGATATCCTCTTGTCTCCTCAATATTCTGTACTATGTCTATCGCTGGAGATACTTTAATAATATCATGATTTGAGCGAGGTAAATGATAGATTGAATTAAAAATTCTCTCATCAGTTGGAGAATCAAATTCAAAATACGCAAGTTTATCATCGAAACAACGTATAACATCAAATAAAACACGACCTGTAACTTGTTCACTTAAAGGAAGAGAACGAGAAGCTTCTAATAATGATGGAGAAGTTGCTACATTAATAATATACATAGATTCATGTATAGATTGTCTTTGGCCAAAATGAAAACGATTCCTAAAATTCAAATAGTGCGCATCCAATTTATGTCCAATAGTGTTTCCAGGCAGAGTATTAAACGTTTCCAATAATGAATTAATATAACCTGGCACAAATTCATTTCCGAAGCGTTTATCTTTGAATTCATATAAAAGATTAGATAAGTAACTATCAGTGCTTAGTACAGTTGGATCAGCTGTATTAAATAGCATAGTTCTCCAATATTCTCTGTATAATTCCCCTCCTCCACCTAACATTCGGATACAGGGTATTCTAGATAAAGAATACATTGGACGAATATCAGATGGGGTTATCCAATGATACGTTCCAAATACTTGAGAGCGCCTTCTTTCCATATTTTGATCTGGCGTATATACAGAATACCCGATGGGTACAGGTCTATTTTGATAACTACCTCCATATTGTTTTACGAGGCCACTTGCTATATTTAAATCAGTGGTCAATCCAGGCGTGCTTGGATTAGCTATTGTGTTAAATACAACATCTCTTATCCTACCAGAGGCAACTAAAGCACCAAAAACAACTCTACTATCTCTACCCCCACTTAGATCAGCTATTACAGGGAAACCACTATCTAATAAAATATTTACATTATCTATTATTTCCTGAGCACCTTGTCGGATAAGTTGCCAGTATTCTTCTGGTGATTTCTCTTGAAAGTCACTTCTCAAATAAACTTGTTCTGTTTGAATCTTACCACCTATAATCTTTACTGCAGCTCCAGCTGGTAATAAACGAACCCCCTGAATTGGAGTGTCAAATGTATTCAGAGAGTAAGAAAATCCACCGTTATTATAAGTAGAAATCAAAGACAAAGGAATATCTACTTTATTAATCAATAGGAATAATAAATGCAGCCTATTAGAAATAAAACAATCTGAAAAATAAGTCACTCCCATTCCAAAAGGATCTGGCTGAACTAAAGCAGTATGGCTTGACAAGTCAACAAACACATAATTTCCAACACCATACTTGTTAGGTAGAGAATTTATGCGCCTCGGTCCAATATAGAAATCAGAATCCAATATGCCTAGCCCAGACAAAAAGCGATCACCTAACTGATTATTCCATACATAAGCAGTATAACCAATTTTTTTTATTTCGCTCGCTCCTAAAGCAACTAACGTATTTTTAATATATTCATTATTCTTTGTTGTGATTACAAAATCCACCCTAGAATCTGAATAAGGTATAAATCTTAATTTACTCATAAAATACCCTTTTTACGGTTAACAACAAAATGAGACTACACCAATCTTGCTAATTATTACTTTAGCATATTATATTAAATATAAATTTCATTGTTTAAATAAATCTTACCTTAGAATGCAAATCTAAAATGCCGATCTCCCTATTATCAACACTTCATTATACTATGCGCAGAATTTAGACCATAATAACATGATTTTACCAAAAAATGTAGAAATATATGATACGATGCCAAAGTTATAAATTTTCTATCTCCCTTATCACATTTACGATCCCTATTTTAATAAAATGTGCATTATTACCATATTTTAAATTATCTTAACTCTCACTTGCTTTTAAGTAAGTAAGTAAGTAAGAAATATATGTTACTGTATATTATTATCATAATAAAGATATAATATATTTTTCAATATATCATTCTTATCTTCCAGATTAGAAAAGATAATCTTATTATCGCTTATTTTACTAGTTGGGCTATTTTCTTCGATAAGAGCCATAATTTTAGTTTTACTTCCCAAATAGTCGCTAATTTTTGAGGGTAAATATGGATTATTTATTTTTAATTTTTTAGTAATAGCATCCATTACTAATAAGGCATCAAAATCATCACACAGCTTCAAGAAATCAAAGTATTCCACATAGGGATAAATAATAATTTTTTCTTTAATATTCTCTGAAACATTTTCCAATACAGCTTCAGGTTGTTGCTGCGTATAAACAATCAAACGAAGTTTTGATTGAATTTCATCAGGCAGCATCTCCCAAGCATCTAGAAATGGCTGAAAGCCTCGATTGGGATAAAACGAGCCAAAATAACCAATATAGAAATAATCTTTCTCTTTTTTCAATTGGGCTGATGATTGTTGATAAAAATCGCGAGGCAAGGTAGGCTGTGGCATAATCACTGCTTTACTGGCAATCGCTTCACGCATCTCTTCATCAGCATACGACAACATATAATCCAGTTGATTTTGATTAGTAAAAATTAATTCATCGGCGTAAAGATAAGGCAGCATTTCACACCAATAAAAGAGATTATCATTGGCTTGTGTGCTATTTTCGGGAAGCAAATGGTGCATACGCAACCACGCTAGCTCTAACGCTTCATACCTAATATTACCTGTTACATCCAACAAAAGGGGATCTGAAAATTCTGCCCCCCATTTTATTGTGGGGTATTTTGCTTTAATCAGTGCTGCGGCAAAATGTGATGCTGGCCACATGGCACGGCTATAAATCTTTTCATAAAGCGGTCTACGCGATAAAATCTTACCCATCTCAATAAAGGTTTGCTCTGCAAATTGTTGAATTCCTTTCCAATTTGAAAACGTTTGAGAGGCTTTTAGTTCAATCATTTTACCCACAAAAGGAGCAGAAATTTTTAGCAAGTTTTTATCTTGCAATCGAACCTTGTCCATGCTGTTATAAATAATATCAACAGGCTGATTCATCTCCCGCACTCGCTTACTCATCACCACACCTGATGTGTCAATATAAGGGGCATAGCAATAGGAAATGACCAATATTTTTGAAAACTTGGCATTAATATCACGAATAAATGCATTATCAACTTTATTTTGCTCAATAAGCTGCTGAAAAGCAGGATATTCTTGTGGATATGTATCTAGATAGCGTTTGATAAACCCAGCTTGTGCATTGATTTTGCTTTGAATAAAATTTGCAGTATAGGATACTTGAGCTTTCTCAAGCAGGGAAATTAAGTGCAAAATCACATCAAGCCGCTGCTTTACATTAAAATCAAACGATTCTTTCTGCCGTGAAACAGAATTATCACTTAATACACGCTTATATACTGCTTTGCTCAGATCATGAACCAAAGCAATATTTGGTTGAAAGCGGCTAATCAAATCAGACCAATACACAACATCTTCGCCACTTCGTAATTCGGGAAGATATGTAGTGGCCTTCACCATGTGGGCAGGCACTAATTTGCAAGCATTCATGGTAAGCGATGAAGAAACATCATTGTATTGAATAACTGCCTTATCTTCTGCTTTTGCAAGCTGTTGCGTGATGGCTGTGGGAATCGTTTCACCATGATTAGTTACGTCATCAACACCTGTTAATACCAATGAGTGATAATTGGCTTGGGCATATAGCGATGCAAGATAATCTTCACTAACAAAATCATCATCATCAATAAATGTAATGTAATTATATTGGGCTTCTCGAATGGCTAAATTACGTGCTTTGCTCACTCCTGCTTCTTCCAGTACAAATATACGCATATTAACTTCGGGATTTTTGCGCTTAATCTTCTCTAAAAGTTTTTTCGTACCATCTTGTGGGCCGTTTATTACCACAAGCAACTCATATAGTAAGGGAGACAAGGTTTGATGTAGTAATGATTCAATGCATTTACCAATGGTTTGTAAGCCTTGATAAGTCGGTATCACAACTGAAACACCTGCACTTAATTTTTCAATACCAATGGGTGCATTTAATTTGATGGCTGCTTCTTGATTATCCCATGTTTGCACATTAATATTGACGGTTTCGCAATCATGCGGCAACGCCAATAAAATTTGATCAACTTTTGATTCCTCAGTGTTTAAATATGCGTAATGTCTATTGAGCGATTGGCTAAATGGATAATCAATGCCAGATTCCAGTATTTTGTTCTCTTTGTCTTCAAAAGTAAATGAAACCAATGCTTGCTTGGGGGCTGGGCTTTGGCTTGATACATCAATTGATAATAGCACTTGGCTGATTCCATGTACTGGAATTGCAAAATCTATGCCTTTTCTATCTAAGGGCAACGCTTGTGCTTGGGAAGATGGGAGAAACTCTTTACCAAACAGCTTGTTATCCAACCATTGAAAGATGAGCTTTCGCTGATTCCATTGCAATAAACTCATCTGCGATGCCGCCGCGTCTGCTGCGTGATTGAAAACCAATTTCTGCCTGATTTTTTTATTTCGCTTCTCATGTATCAGGGTAGCAATCGTTTTTAGTAAGTGCTTCACCCCACCTTTTTCTTTAAAAGCGAAAATGATGGCATAGCCCAAACGAAAAGACATCGAATTGGCATAACTTTGCACCTTATCTTGAGCTTTAAGTTCCTTTACGGCCAAAACTTTGTTTTCTCGATCCGCTTCTTGATAAGCTTTTTTATAATAAT
The DNA here is from genome assembly GCF_002921135.1 of Avibacterium gallinarum. Taxonomy (GTDB): domain Bacteria; phylum Pseudomonadota; class Gammaproteobacteria; order Enterobacterales; family Pasteurellaceae; genus Avibacterium; species Avibacterium gallinarum. The sequence goes on from NZ_PQVJ01000011.1 coordinate 243,870, forward strand.
TTAATTGCTCTTTTAAATTATTATTTTCAACACTTAACAAAGCATTTTTATTTTCTAAGCGAAAGTTTTTTTTATCTAATAATGAAATTTGATGTTTTAGTGAGGAAATCAGGCCGTCTGAACCATGATGGATTTTGCCCTGAATGGACACTAACTCACCACGAGAAGAAGCATACGGGTCATTAGCATGCTTCTTCGTAGCTTTTGGGTTGATTGAATATCTGATTTTTCTTTTGCTCATATCTAATTTTGTTGCTTATCTGAAATTAAACCAACCAAATTCCTTTTGTATCAACAATAGTAACATGCTCTGCAAAATGTGGTTTATCTTCCATAAATTCTTTATGGTTAACCAATAGCACAGCAACATCTGCTACTTGCTGGCTATCTTTATAATCTATCAAATGAATTTCTTTTTCACCATGATGCTCTGTACCCTCATGGTAATTAGGCTCAACGGCGAAAACTTGATTAGGGTAAAGCTCCATGAGTTTTTCCGTAATCATTAATGCTGGGCTTTCACGTAAATCATCAATATCAGGTTTAAATGCTAATCCATAACATACGATAGACAGATCATTAATAGCTCTACCAGTTCGTCTTGCAACTTTTTCTACTGACTCTTTCACTTGATTAATCACCCATTCAGGCTTACTATCATTTACTTCGCGAGCAGATTTCACCATTTTTGCTAGATCTGGTGTTTTATCAACAATAAACCAAGGATCTACAGCAATGCAATGTCCGCCCACTCCACAACCAGGCTGTAAAATATTAACTCTAGGGTGGCGATTTGCTAAAGAAATTAGTTCCCATACATTGATATTTAAGCGGTCTGAAATTAAAGAAAGTTCATTTGCAAAGGCAATATTTACATCGCGAAAGGCATTTTCTGTTAATTTACTCATTTCTGCGGTTCTGGCATTAGTTTTTACTAATTCACCTTGGACAAAGATTTTGTAAATTTCAATCGCTTTTTCTGAACAAATGTCTGTAATTCCACCAATGATTCGATCATTTTCTACAAGCTCTTTAATCACTTGTCCCGGTAATACACGTTCAGGACAGTAAGCTACATAGATATCAGGCTCATCATTATCTGATTCATGGGGGAATTTTAATTCAGGTCGAGCTTCCGATAGCCAATTAACTAGCTGTTCAGTTGTACCTACTGGAGAAGTTGATTCTAAAATAATAGTATCTCCTTTCTTTAAGACGGGAGCTAATGCTTTAGAAACGGCTTCAATATAGCTTAGATCAGGTTCATGATCACCTTTAAAGGGAGTTGGTACTGCAATAACAAACGCATCAGCAGGTTCCGGTTTAGTAGTTGCATATAGTTGCCCACTAGATACTGCTTTGGAGACAATCTCTTGCAGTCCTGGTTCCACGATATGGATTTGCCCCTGGTTAATTGTATCAACCGCATGTTGATTAACATCGACCCCAATTACTTTCGCACCATTAGTTGCAAACATAGCAGCGGCAGGTAGTCCAATATAACCTAAACCAATAACAGAAATAATTTTTTGACTCATATTTTTTTCCTTAATATTTTAATAATGTATTAACAATCTGCTTTGCCGATGTACCATCACCATATGGATTTTTTGCTTCTGACATACTTTGGTATTCTTTAGGATTATCCATTAACTTAGAGAATTCTTCAACAATGGAATCAATATTTGTTCCTACAAGCCTTACCGTGCCAGCTTCTACTGCCGCAGGACGTTCAGTAGTATCACGTAATACTAAAACTGGTTTTCCTAATGTAGGCGCTTCTTCTTGGATTCCACCAGAGTCACTCAGAATAATATGAGCATTTGACATTAGATAAGTGAAAGGTAAATATTCTTGAGGCTCAATAAGATGAATGTTTGGATGATCTGATAAAAATTCCTCAAAGGTATTACGTACAGCAGGATTTAAGTGTAGTGGTAGTACGAATTGTAGTTGTGGATATTTATCAGCTAGTAGGTGAATTGCTTTAGCTATATTTTTAATGCCATTACCATGATTTTCACGACGATGAGCCGTGATTAAAATCAGCTTAGATTGTTCATCATTCTTATTAACAAACGGAAACAAAGATTCCATTTGTGCTTTGATGTTTACATCGTTCAATTTTTCTCTAACTTCCAGTAATGCATCTATAACAGTATTACCTGTAACAAAGATTTTATTTTCATCAATGTTTTCCTTAAGAAGATTATTTTTGGAACCAACGGTTGGTGAAAAATGGAGAGTGGATAATACCGAGGTCAAACAGCGATTAGCTTCTTCTGGCCAAGGAGAGTATAAATTGCCAGTTCTTAGCCCTGCTTCAACATGACCGATCTTTATTCTTTTATAGAATGCCGCGAGACTTGTTGCAAAAGTTGTTGTTGTATCCCCATGAACAAGTACAAAATCAGGCTTAAAATCATCTAATATTGGAGATAGACCTTCAATAATAGATGTTGTGATTTGTTCTAATGTCTGCTTTTTCTGCATGACATCCAGATCATAATCAGGTTGGATATCAAATAAATTTAGTACTTGATCTAACATTTCCCTATGCTGTGCAGTTACACAAACTTTAGAAATGATATTTGAATGGCGCTTTAACTCATGCACCAATGGCGCCATTTTTATCGCTTCTGGCCTAGTTCCAAAGACTGTTAATACTTTCATGTAATTAAGGTTCCCCATGCTATTCTTCCAACAAAATTCCTGTATTTTATAGTAATGGAATTATTTTATCAATTCTATAAATTAGATTTATTTATGGTTAAAATGTTCTTCATATTAGTTAATGTCAAGATACAGCTTCAATCTCTCGTCTAATACGATTTTGTTTTGGATAGATGAGAAAAATGCGCCATAAATTATATTTATGTATTATACTAATATGACTGGCCATTTTTATTTCTCCTCACTATAGGAGATTTGTGGTGATAAATATCTTACATAAAGACTCTAAGGAAAACATATGCGTAAACATATTATTGCAGTCAGTTGCTGTTTGTTAGTGTCCTGCGCCAACTTACCCAATTCAGGCCCAGATAAAGGCAGCATTGAAAAAGTGGAACAGCAAAATACTAATGTCCCTACTGTTCAATTAATTAAGTTAGATGACAAGGTTGTAGGCGATACGCCTTTTCAAGTTCAATCTTTTAAACAGTTAGGTTCTTCTAAGCAACGTTACCAAGGTGTGGTAAGTTCTGGTGATTTGCTTGATATTACCCTTTGGGAAGCACCACCAGCGATTTTGTTTGGTAGTGTGTTAGATGAAAGTGGGGTTTCATCTAGTCAAAGCACTCGCTTGCCGGAGCAAATGGTCAGCAATAATGGACGCGTTACCATTCCATTTGTTGGTTCTTTGCGTGTAGCAGGAAAAACACCAGAGCAAATTCAAACTGATATTGTCAATCGTTTACAATCTATTGCGAATCAACCACAGGCGATTGTGCGTGTTGTAAAAAATAATTCTGCAAATGTAACGGTACTAACTAAATCATCAGCTGTGCGTATGCCTTTAACAACTTACGGTGAACGTGTATTAGATGCTGTAACCGCAGCAGGTGGTACAAGTGGAGAGTTACAAGATATTGCCGTGCAACTTACCCGAAATAACCAAGTAAAAACCATTTCTTTAGCAAAATTAGCACGCGAGCCGCAAGAGAATATTCTTTTGCGTTCTGGTGATGTCCTAAGCTTAATAAATAATCCACTTTCCTTTACTGCAATGGGAGCGGTAGGAAATAGTAAAGAAATTCGTTTTTCAGCAGAAGGTTTAACTTTAGCTGAAGCAATCGGTCGTTTAGGTGGATTAAATGATGATCGCGCAGATCCAAGAGGCGTATTTATCTTCCGTTACGTTCCATTTGAAGAAATGTCATTAAATAAACAAAATGAATGGCAAGCCAAGGGGTATCACAACGGAATGAAAATTCCGACAGTATATCAAGCGAATTTACTTGAACCTCAATCAATGTTTTGGATTCAACAATTTCCAATTAAAGATAAAGATATTGTTTATGTATCTAATGCACCATTAGCTGAATACCAAAAATTTATTCGTATGATCTTTGGAACAGTAAATCCAGCACTATCTACCATAAATAGTATTAATAAGATGTAGGTGTATAAAAAATGGAACAAAATATTGATCAGCCTATTGCAAGACGTAAGAAAAAATTGAATTTAAAGAAACTTAATCCACTATTGTGGATAACGGTGATTATTCCTACCTTCTGTTCGATTTTTTATTTTTCGATCTGGGCTTCAGATGTCTATATTTCTGAATCTAGCTTTATTGTGCGTTCTTCACGTAGTCAGGCTAGTTTAGGCGGAATGGGCGCATTATTGCAAAGTATCGGCTTTGCACGTTCTCAAGATGATACTTTCACGGTGCAAGAGTTTATGCGTTCTCGCAATGCCTTAAGCACCTTAGAAACTGATTTGCCGCTTAGAAAATATTATGACGAAGGGGATTTTTTCAGTCGTTTTGATCCACTAGGATTATTCGACTCCCAAGAAGCGTTCTATCAATATTTTCGCGATCACCTATCAATTAGCATTGATTCATTATCGGGTATTGCAACATTAAGGGTGCGTACTTTTGATGCGGCATCAGCGCAAGAAATTAATAATGCCTTGCTCAATCTCGCTGAGAAATTAGTGAATCAGCTTAATGATCGAGCGCGTAGGGATACCATTAAATTTGCAGAACAATCCGTTAATGAAGCAGAGAATCATTTAACTGAAACTTCTGTCGCGTTAAGCCAATATCGTGTTAAAAATGAAATTTTTGATGTGGCAAGCCAGTCAGAATCAGTTTTAACTTTGGTACAGAAATTACAAAATGAATTAATTTCCATTCAAACTCAGCTTGATCAAGTCAGAGCATTATCACCAAATAACCCTCAGGTTAAAGTGTTAAGAGCAAGACAAAAAAGTATTCGAGAAGAGTTATCACAGCAATTAGATGTGGTGTTTGAAGGGAAGAAATCTTTAACCACCCAATCTTCTGAGTATCAACGTTTGATTTTAGATGATACCTTAGCGAAACAGCAATTAACTGCAGCGATGTCCGCTTTGCAAAGCGCAAAAGAAGAAGCAGGCAGACAGCAGCTATATTTGGAAATTATTGCTAAGCCGAATCGTCCAGATTTAGCCTTAGAGCCGCATCGTTTATACAATATTTTGGCAACGTTAATTCTTGGCTTGGTGCTTTATGGTGTATTAACACTATTATTAGCAGGTGTGAGAGAGCATAAAAACTAATGCAGTATGGCGAACAAACTTCATTGCGAGAATCATTTCAAATTCAGTGGCGAGTGCTGAAAGCATTATTGTTACGCGAAATAATTACTCGTTATGGGCGTAAAAATTTAGGGTTCTTATGGCTATTTGTCGAACCCTTTATGATGACCCTTGTGATTGTATTAATGTGGCACTTTTTTAGGGCAGATAGGTTTTCTACACTAAATATTGTTGCTTTTGCGATCACAGGCTATCCCTTATTGATGATGTGGCGTAATGCCTCAAATAGAGCAATTGGTGCAATTGATGCTAATATGGCGTTGTTATATCACCGTAATGTTCGCCCTTTAGATACGCTTTTTTCTAGAATGACATTGGAAATTATGGGGGCGACCGTTGCACAGATTTTAATGCTTGCCTTTCTTGTGATAATCGGCTGGGTTGAAATGCCAAGCGATGTGCTATATATGCTTTTTGCTTGGTTCTTAATGGCGCTGTTTGCCATTGGTCTAGGTTTAATTATTTGCTCACTAGCTTATTATTTAGAATTTTTTGGCAAGATCTGGGGAACATTAACATTCTTGATGTTTCCTATTTCGGGCGCATTCTTTTTAGTAAGCAGTTTGCCTAGTAATGTGCAATCTATGCTGCTATGGTTTCCAATGATTCACGGTACAGAAATGTTTAGGCACGGTTATTTTGGTTCAAGCGTTGTAACAATGGAATCCCCTGGCTACCTTCTTACCTGTGATTTAATAATGCTTTTAATTGGATTATTAATGGTACGCAGTTTTAGTAATAGGATTAACGCAAGATGATCAGTGTAGAAAATGTTTATAAGAAATATCATACAAGAACAGGCCCAGTAACTGTTTTAAATGATATTAATTTTAAACTTGAGAAAGGGGAAAAAGTTGGCATCTTGGGACGCAACGGTGCAGGAAAATCAACCCTAATTCGTTTAATGAGTGGTGTCGAAGCGCCAACATCAGGCTCAATTCGCCGTGAAATGAGCATCTCTTGGCCACTCGCCTTTAGTGGCGCATTCCAAGGTAGTTTAACGGGAATGGACAATTTGCGCTTTATTTGTCGTATTTATAATGCCGATATTGACTATGTAAAAGCCTTTACCGAAGAGTTTTCAGAATTAGGCAATTATCTTTATGAGCCAGTGAAAAGCTATTCTTCGGGAATGAAAGCACGTTTAGCCTTTGCGTTATCCTTATCTGTAGAATTTGACTGCTATCTTATTGATGAAGTGATTGCCGTAGGGGATTCGCGATTTAGTGATAAATGTCGTTATGAACTTTTTGAAAAACGCAAAGATCGCTCTATTATTCTCGTTTCTCACAGCCCTTCGGCAATCCGTGAGTATTGTGATAATGCTAAGGTGTTAGAAAAAGGCAAATTATTAGATTTCCCTTCTATTGATGAAGCCTATAAATATTACAATCAACAATAATTAAAACTTTTCAAAAAAATAACCGCACTTTATAAAGTGCGGTCTTTTTTTATCAAATTTTATTCAATTCCAATCAGCTTGTGCGTTTGAATGCTCAACTGCCATTTCGGTTTATTTGGACGTTGGTTTAGCAAGCCTAATTGCGTGATGGTGTGGAGCAAATTCATTTCGCCGTTGTTTTCACAAGGGGAAAGGTAGTAATGCTGCGCTTGAATCTGGTTTTCGATTAACGCACAAAATTCTTGTACATCGGCATCTGCCACAATGCGTACTTCATTGGCTTGTGTAATGCAGCGTTGGCGATATTTTTGCGCATACTCTCGTTTTGGACTGGTGGCAATATAATCAATTTGTGCAGGAACGGGTTTTAATCCATTGGTTTCAATGGCAAGAAAATAGCCCTCTGTCTTAAGTTGATCAAGTAATAAGCTCAGCTGTGGCTGAATGGTGGGTTCGCCCCCCGTGATGATAATATTTTTCGCCGAAAATGACCGCACTTTAGCTAAGATTTGCTGTAATGACCACGGTTCAAAATCATTGTAAGGCGTATCGCACCAAGGACAGGCCAAGTTGCATTTGCCGAAGCGGATAAAAATGCTTGGCATGCCTGTATTTGCCCCTTCCCCTTGCAGGCTTTGGAAAATTTCTACAATGGGATAGCTTGGATTAGAAATCAATTCTGCCATTAATTTGCCTGCCATTAATTTTCCCGATATTCACAAAATGAAGTAGGCGTTTCCCATAAGCGAATGGCGCTAATCGGCAAGTGTGCGCTTAAGCGTTGAAAAATAAAACGTGCCATTTCTTCTGCGGTGGTGCGAGTAGGCATTGCAAAGGTTTTGGAATTGAGATCTTGCAATAGCCGTGCAATTTTACTTTCGCGCTCGCTGGTTTCATCATAAATAAAGGCGTGATCCATTGGGGTGAGAATCTGTTCTTTTACGATCTGTTTGAGATCAGAAAAATCCATCACCATTCCTTTTTTTGCCCCGCTGGCGTGCAGCTCCCCTTGCACTTCCACTTGTAATTTATAAGTGTGGCCGTGCAGGTTTTGGCATTTGCCATCGTGTCCATCCAACAAATGCGCCATATCAAAACTGAATTCTTTAGAAACTTTAAACATTTTGCACCGCACTTTTTTGTTTTAAATATTCGTCTAAACCTTTATTGCGTAATACGCAGCTTGGACATTCGCCACAACCGCCGTCCACGCCCTGATAACAAGTGTGCGTATGATTGCGAACATAATCCAGCGCACCTAGGCTATCTGCCAACGCCCAAGTTTGCGCTTTGGTGAGATACATCAACGGCGTGCGAAGATTAAAATTGTAATCCATCGCTAAATTCAGGGTAACGTTCATTGATTTGATGAACACATCACGGCAATCAGGGTAGCCACTGAAATCCGTTTCGCACACGCCAGTGATAATGTCAGAAATACCTTGCCCTTTGGCATAAATGGCGGTGTAAAGCAAAAATAAGGCGTTACGCCCGTCCACAAAGGTGTTTGGCAGCTCGTCTTTTTCTTGCTTGATTTCTGCATTTTCGTTCATTAGAGCATTTGAGGTGATTGCTTTAATCACAGAAGTATCAATGAAAGTTTGTTTTACCCCAAGATCTTGCGCGATCCATTTGGCTTTTTCTAATTCAATGGCGTGGCGCTGACCGTAATGAAAGGTTACGGTTTCCACATTTTCTACGCCATAATCGCCAATGGCTTGAATTAAGCAGGTAGTGGAATCTTGCCCACCAGAAAAGATAACAACCGCTTTGCGATTGTGATTTTTGAATGTTGTCATAAGATGTCCTAGTTTTTTTGCGTGGGAGGGTTGCGAACCACGGTTACAGCTGAATTTGATTCAGCCAACGAAATAAGGGCGGTATTGTACAATAAAGGCGGGCTTAGACAAAGAAAAAGCCCGCAAAAGTGCGGGCTAAAATGGAAAAGTTTTTAATGAAATGAATCTTTTAAGCGTTCCTCTGCACGGCGAGACTCACTTTTATGTTGCAATTTATTGAGTTGGCGTTCAAGTTTTTCTTCTACTTCATTAATTGCTTTATACATATCCTCCGATTCGCTACTTGCGAACAAATCACCAAATGGCGTGCCGATAGAAGCCTCCACCGCAAAGCCTTTTGGTACTTTATTTAAAATGAAATGAGGATTAATCAGTTGAGTTTGCCATTTTCCTAATTTAGCAAGTTTTTCTTCAATGTGAGCGCGGATTGCAGGGGTGATGTCCATTTGTTTACTTGTGATATTTAGAGTCATAGCATTTACCTCTCTTTTGATTGTAAGTATTTCTACTTGTGTGAAACCTTATGGCTACAACATAGCTCTGTTAGGCGAACTTTTCAAGGGCTTTATTGAAGAATAAAAAAGAAAAATGCAAATTTATGATCTAAGTAGAAGATTTGAAAAAAGATACTTTTATTTTATGAAAAAGTTGCTATCATTCAGGGGTTAGTGTTTCTGAACTCCTCCCTTTTAAGCAATAATTTTCCATTCTTTACATAATATTTGACTGAAGTGCAATCCGCTTCCTTTTTTATTTTAGATAAAAAAGCACAGTAAATGATCATTTTTACTGTGCCTAAAATAGCCGATGTCTATTTAACTTTTCCTAATCATCAGCATCTCGATGAGCAATGCTTAAACGTTGAAAATAGTTCCTAGTTTCTTCGAACACCACCTTGCGCAGACCAATTAGGGCGACAAGATTTGGGAATGCCATTAATCCGTTGACAATATCTGCCAAGATCCAAATAGTTTCAAGGTGAATAAACGCGCCACAGCCTACTAGCACAATAAAGATAAAACGGTAGAATTTTACTCCTTTTACCCCTGCTAAATAAACAAAACAGCGCTCGCCATAATAACACCAACCTAAAATCGTGGTGAATGCGAAGAATAATAATCCAAGGGTAACAATCGTTCCGCCCGCTGCTGTACCAAGTCCTTTGGAGAACGCAAGATTAGTTACCGCCGCCCCTGCTTCTGGCGCTTGCCACGCCCCAGTTAGCACAATCACAACGCCAGTCATCGTACAAACAATAAGCGTATCCAAAAACGTTCCTGTCATTGAAATCAAGCCCTGACGTGCAGGCTCTTTAGTTTGTGCTGCAGCCGCTGCAATAGGCGCGCTACCTAAACCTGATTCATTAGAGAAAATACCACGCGCCACGCCCGATTGAATGGCTTTCATTACGGTATAACCTAATGCACCGCCAAGTGCTGATTGCGGATTAAACGCACTTTCCACAATTAAACTGAGCGCTACAGGAACGTGTTTCCAATTTAAGATGATGATCACAATTGAAGTCAGCACATAAAGCATCGCCATAAACGGCACGACAATCGCTGCGACAGAAGAAATCCGCTTAATACCACCAAGAATAATTGAAGCAACAAGTAGCGTGATGATCGGCGCCATTATTTCCACAGGAATATGGAAAGTATCTTGCATCGCGTGCGTGATAGCTTGCACTTGTGGAAATGTACCAATGCCGAAAAATGCCACCAAAATCCCGCAAATGGCAAACATTTTTGCTAGCCATTTGATGCCTAACCCACGTTCAATGTAGTACATCGGGCCGCCAGCAATAAATCCGCGTTTATCAATAATGCGATATTTCACCGCCAATAAACATTCTGCATATTTGGTCGCCATACCAAACAACGCCACTAGCCACATCCAAAAAATTGCGCCCGGGCCGCCAGCTTGTACGGCGGTTGCCACCCCAACAATATTTCCTGTTCCAATGGTGGCTGCCAAAGCAGTGCTTAAGGCGGCGAAAGCAGACACATCGCCCTTGCCATTTTGTGCGCCTTTTTCTTTTCTAAATAAATAAGTTAAGGCTCTTGGCAATTGAAAAATTTGAATAAAACCTAAACGAAAGGTGAAATAAAGCCCTACGCCAGATAATAAAATTAACAGTGGCGGGCCCCAAATAAATGAATTAACTGATGATAATAATTCAGTGATTGACATTGAATGTTCCTCGTAAAAAATCTCGGTTTACAAGGAGGCGAAAAGAGTTTGGCGAATAGAAAAAAGACAACGCGAAGCCTCGCGTTATATCACCTGAAATAATCTCTTGCCCCTGTCCTTTTGCCTGAGCGTTTGAAAAACGATGAAAATTTCACCGCTCTTTTGCGCCTTCGGCGTCCATTTTGCAAATGCAATGGATCTCTCCAAGGGTTCGTCCAGTAACAGTCCTCGCTAACTTAATAGCACCTGAAAGATTTTACCTCGTCGGTGCAGGGTTAATTCCCTACTCTCCAGCTACCTTCATCCGAACATACTTTTGTAAAAAAGTGCGGTGGATTTTAGCAAGATAATTTTAATTTCTCAATCCTTTTAAAAAAATCGGGGGAATGTCTAAGAAAATGGACAAGAAAATAGATAGGCAACAGACAGACAATTGCTGCAACGGCGTTTTAATCGCCCACCGTTGCTAGACAAAATATAGGTTTTTCGATCAATTATTTAAGGGAATTAATGCGCTTCACGCTGCAATTTTTTAGCAATATAGCTACAACTTGGCACTAAATTTAATTGATGTTCTCGCACAAATTGCACTAAGGCCTGATAAAGTTTATCCGCCACACCTTGCCCGCGTAAACTCTCTGAAACATAAGTATGATTAGCATTAATGCTATGTGCATCAATAAAATAATAAGTGAGTTTTGCCACTTTTTGCCCTTGTTCATCAAGGACAAAAAACTCGCCATCTTGTGGATTTTGTTGATGTTGAATATTCATTTTTTCCTTTGCTTGCTTTCTTAAATAACGTTCTTTTAGCTAGCCACGCCAATCTTCGCCAAAATGCTCATTCGTGGCGAAATCTGCGGTTTCACAGGGAATGGCTTTTTCTTCATTTGCCCATTCACCTAAATCAATTAGCTGGCAACGCTTGCTACAAAAAGGACGATACTGGCTTGCCGCCGTCCAAGGCACGGCTTTTTGACACACAGGACAAGGCACTTCAAAAATTTCTTCACCCATTGGTTTTCTCTTTTTCCTTTGCAAGTTGTAAATATTGGTGGTGCAATTCTAACACTTTTTGCTGCAAATAAGGCAGATTTTGGCTTAATTCTGGTTCGTTATCCATCACATCATCGGCGACTGATAAGCGTTTTTCTCGGCTAACTTGCGATGCCATAATATTTTTAATCAAGGTAATTTTGTTTTGATCTCGCTTCGATGCGCGCAATAACTGAGTTTCTGGCAGCACATCAACTACTAACACGCGATCACAAAATTCCATCAGATCATTTTCGATCAACAACGGTACAACCCACAACACATAAGGCGCTTGGCTTTGCGCAAGCTGATGTAACATTTCACGCCGAATGGCAGGGTGAAGCAAATTATTTAACCACACTTTTTCTTGAGGGCGTTCAAACACAATTTGACGCAAGGCTTGGCGATTTAACTCGCCTGAATCTAGCAAAATAGTTTCGCCAAAATGCGCTGCAATTTCCACTAACAACGGCGTTCCTTTCGCCACCACTTCTCTTGCCACAATATCCGCATCAATAATTTCCGCCCCTAACTCGGCAAATAAATCCACAATGGTGCTTTTTCCACTGCCAATGCCGCCTGTTACGCCAACGATATAACTCATTTTTCCTACCTTTATTTATTTTGCTAGAAATCATACGCTGTCTTTTTTAGCGAAGCAATAATAGGCTCAGGGCAGAAAGGCTTAAAAACGGCGCAAAGGGAATTTGCTGTGCAATTTGTTGTCCGTCACGCCTGCACAATTTTTGTATGCCACAAAAAACAATGGCATAACAGCAAGCAAGAAAAACAAAGTGCGGTAATTTTTGCCAGAAAATGCCTGCTCCAAGTGCAAACGCTAGCCAACAATCCCCTTCGCCTAACATTGTTTTGTGATAAATCATTTGGCTTATGTAGCAAATACTATAAAAAATTAACAAAATTCCCACCGCACTTGCTAAAGCCCACTCCAACGAAAGCGGAATAACGTGCCAATGCACGCCAAGCAGCGTCCATAAGAAAAGCCAAACGCATAATAACGGTGAAATCAATCGATAAAGCCAATCAATAATGCTGATTAAAATCACCAAGCTCAGCCAAATCGCCCACCATAATGCGACATAAGGATCCGCATTAAGCTTGCTACATAAGGCAAACAATCCTGCAAAGGCAAAAATATAACACAAAAAACCACCGCACTTTTTATTTTCCAAAATAGAATGCGGCATTGGCTTTTCTCTTTGTTGTGGCTGGAAAAGTTCACAATAATCTTGCCATACACTCTGAGTTAGCCGTTGAGCAAAAGTAGCAATATACAGAAAGATAAGTAGCCCCACGAAGCTACCCAATAAAAATGTTGCAAGCGTTATCATTGGATCATCGATCCCATATTGAAAATGGGTAAATACATTCCTAGCAACACTGCACCGATTAAGCCGCCAATAATCACCATTAGCAAGGGTTCAAGCAGTTGAGAAAGTAGATCCACCTGATGATTGAGATCCTGCTGATATTTATCAGCAATATGTTGTAACATTTGCGCTACCTGCCCACTTTCTTCACCAATTTTTAGCATTTGCTGCGCTGTCATTGGAAAGAAATCACTGGCTACGCTATCGGAAAATTGATAACCTTGATTGAGCCAATATAACGCCGTTTCCACCGCTTGATTTAGCACGGGATCAGCCACATAGCTTTTTTCCACCTGCCAGCTTTGCTGTTTTGGTAAAAAAGATTGCAATGCCATATTTAACGGCACGCCTGAGCGTAACATTAACGCAAGGGCTTGGCTAAAGCGAATTAGGCGGGCTAACTGGGTAATCTTACCGAAAACTGGCATTTTATTGATACATCTATTTTTCCACTTTATTAGCTTTGCCGAACGCTTTAGACGAAAGCGAATAAACAGCAAAACCAGTATAAATAATAAAGCAAGTTGCCAAAAATGTTGTTGCAATCCTTCGGAAAGATGTAATAAAAATGCGGTAAATGCAGGTAAGCTAGCATTATTATTGCCGTACATTTCAGCAAATTGTGGCACGATAAAAATCAGCAACAACAAGGTCAAAAGCACGGAAATGCCTAGCACCAACATGGGATAAAGCAAGATTTTTTGGATTTTTCGTTGCAGAATTAACGACTGCTGACGATATTGTGCAATTTGCTCACACACTTGCGCGAGCTTGCCTGTCATTTCGCCCACTTGAATTAGCTGTTGTTCCTGTTGTGAAAAATATTTCCCTTGTTTTTCAATTCCTTGTGAAAAACTTAAACCGCTTTCAAGATCTTCTATCAATCGCCCAAGCCAGAGATTTAAAGAAATCACTGTGCAATTCTGCAGCAATAATTGCAAACTTTGCTTAATTGGCACGGCGGATTTCAGCAGTAACGCCAGCTGGTTAATCAGTTCATACAATTCATTCGCTTTCGGTTTACGCGGAAATTGCCAGTTGCGTTGCAGCTTGATATTTTGCAACTGTCGTTGAAACAAGGCTTGCCGCGCTATTTCAATATTCTCTGCTACAATCATACCTTGTTGTTTTTGTTGCAAAAAATTCGTGGCTTGCCAATTAAACAGTTTCATTGTTCCTTCATTCATTGATGTATCACGATTATCTTTCTCTAGCCTAGCTGAAAAAACTCACAAAAAAACCACCGCACTTTATTTTTACGATCAAGATCGCAAAAATAAACGTTCACCTTACAAGTTAAAAATACTCTGCTACTTTTTAAGCATTTTTTGTTGAGAAAATTCAATAAGATAAAAATTTATAAAATTTCACTTCAAAAATAATCAATATAGCACATCAAAAAAAGAATGTTTTTTAATCAAATAATAAAAAATATGATATGAATCACAATTTTTATTTAGTGCAGTGCAAAATCCGTGATCTTCATCACATTATTTTAGAGTATTTTCGTTTAGAATGCGCGCCTGATTTTATAGTACTTAAACCATAACCACTTGTATAAGGAGTCCTTATGGCTATTGCGATCATCATAGCAACGCACGGCGTGGCAGCAGAGCAACTGCTCAAAACGACCGAAATGTTGATTGGTGAACAAGAAAATGTTGCCACGATCGATTTTGTTCCCGGCGAAAACGCTGAAACGATTATGGCGAAATATCAGGAAAAACTCAGCACAACCCTATCACATTGTGATGAAGTCTTATTCCTTGTAGATACTTGGGGCGGCAGTCCGTTTAATGCGGCAAACCGTGTATCGGAAGGCAAAGACAATATGGATATTGTGACTGGGGTAAACGTGCCAATGTTGGTGGAAACCTTTATGGCGCGTGATGATGGCCCAAGTTTGCAAGAACTCGTGGCGATTGCCTTAGAAACAGGCCGTACTGGCGTGCGTGCTTTAAGATATGTGGAAGAAGAGCCAGAGCAAGCGCCGCAAGCCGTTGCTCAAGCAGCCCCTGCACCAAGCCAACCTGAAGTGGTTACACCAAATAAAGAAGGTCATCTTGTTGTTGGGCTTGCGCGTATTGATGACCGCTTAATTCACGGTCAGGTAGCAACACGCTGGACAAAAGAAAGCAAGGTTTCTCGCATTGTGGTAGTCAATGACGATGTGGCAAAAGATAGCGTACGATCTACAATGCTGAAAAGCGTAGCCCCTCCGGGCGTTACCGCTCACGTTGTGGGTGTGGAAAAAATGATCCGCGTTTATAACAACCCTGAATATGCGGGCGAGCGTATGATGTTGTTATTCACCAATCCAACAGACGTGTTAAAACTGCTAGAAGCTGGCGTTGATATGAAATCCATCAACATTGGTGGTATGGCTTATAAAGATGGTAAGAAAATGATTACCAGTGCGGTATCTGTTGATGATAAAGACATTGACGCATTCAAAGCCATTGATGCAATGGGCGTGGAGCTTGATGTGCGTAAAGTATCAAATGATAGCCGTCAATATATGATGGATTTATTGAAGAAAAACAATCTTGTGTAAAGGATGAATATTATGGAAATTTCAACGCTACAAATTATTCTTGTATTTATCGTTGCCTGTATTTCAGGTATGGGATCGATTCTTGATGAATTTCAAACTCACCGTCCACTTATCGCTTGTACCCTTGTGGGCTTAGTGTTAGGCGATATTAAAACGGGGATTATTGTGGGTGGTTCATTAGAATTACTTGCTCTTGGTTGGATGAACATTGGTGCGGCACTTGCGCCTGATGCGGCATTAGCTTCTGTGGTTTCAACCATTCTTGTGATTGTGGGTGGTCAAGAAATCACTACGGCGATCGCATTAGCTATTCCACTTGCCGCAGCAGGTCAGGTTTTAACCTATGTGGTGCGTGCAATTACCGTAGGTTTCCAACACGCAGCAGACCGTGCGATTGAAGATGGTAACTTGAACCGCTTAGACTGGATTCACTGCAGTGCCTTGATTTTACAAGCAATGCGTATTGCGATCCCAGCGTTAATCGTGGCTCTAACCGCAGGTACAGACGCAGTGCAAGCAATGTTAAATGCAATTCCGCCAGTTGTGACAACAGGCTTAAAAATTGCTGGTGGAATTATCGCCGTTGTGGGTTATGCAATGGTGATCAATATGATGCGTGCAGGCCACTTAATGCCATTTTTCTACGCAGGCTTCGTGATTGCCGCCTTTACTGATTTCAACCTTGTTGCCTTAGGTGTGCTAGGTGCAATTATGGCAGCACTTTATATCCAACTTCACCCGAAATACAACCAAAGTAAACAAGTGGTGCAAGTGGTTTCAAATGGCAACAATGATCTTGATAACAGATTAGATTAATGGGGTAAGAAAAAATGACAACTGAAATGAAAAAAGTAACCCAAAGCGATTTAAATAAAGTAGTAATGCGTTCTAACCTTTTCCAAGGTTCTTGGAACTTTGAGCGTATGCAAGCCCTTGGCTTTGCTTACTCAATGGTGCCTGTTATCAAGCGTTTATACCCAGATCCAAATTCTCAAGAACGCAAAGATGCAATCAAACGCCATTTAGAATTCTTTAACACGCAACCTTTCGTGGCCGCACCTGTGCTTGGTGTAACCATCGCAATGGAAGAAGAACGCGCAAATGGGAAAGAAATTGATGATGCGGCAATCAACGGTATCAAAGTGGGTCTAATGGGGCCATTAGCAGGTGTAGGTGATCCAATTTTCTGGGGAACGGCTCGTCCTGTATTCGCGGCACTTGGTGCGGGCTTAGCATTAAGCGGAAGTATCCTTGGCCCATTATTATTCTTCGTTTTGTTCAACCTTGTACGTTTAGCAACTCGTTATTACGGCGTAGTTTACGGCTATAAGAAAGGGCTTGATGTGGTGCAAGATATGAGTGGGGGCTTATTGCAAAAACTCACTGAAGGGGCATCAATTCTCGGTCTATTCATAATGGGAGCGTTAGTGCAAAAATGGACAAGCATTAATGTGCCACTGGTGGTTTCCACCATTGAAAAACAAGACGGTACGATTGAAGTAACCACCGTACAATCTATCCTTGATAGCTTAATGCCGGGCTTATTGCCATTGCTATTTACCTTTGCGTGTATGTGGTTATTACGCAACCGCGTCAATGCGTTATGGATTATCGTGGGCATTTTCATCATCGGTATTATCGGTGCTGCAACCGGTATTCTTGCTTAATCGTTACTTAAACGCAGAATAATGCTAAAATTAAACTCTCCCCGAACTTTCGCGGAGAGTTTATTTTTTATCTAATCAGAATACGGACGTTGCTATGATCAATACCGCTTTATTAGTTTTTATCATTCTTTATTTTTTATATGCTTTCTACGATCAATTTATAATGGAAAAACGCTTTGGTGAAACCATCTTAAAAGTGCGTTTACGCCGTAAATCGAAAATCGAAGGCATTATTATGCTCGCACTGGTTGGCGTTGCGATTTATCAAGCGCTACCACAAGGTATCGAACCTTACACAATGTTTTTATTAGTAATGTTCAGTATTTTGATGATTTATCATTTCTTTATTCGCTACCCTGTGTTTATTTTGAAAAAAGAAGGCTTTTTCTTAAATAATCTTTATTTGCAATATGCTTATATCAATACCATCAATATCGGTGAAAATGGCTTTTTGCAATTAGTGCTAAAAAACGGCAAAGCCGTGCCTTTGGTGGCTGAAAATCCTAAAGATGTGGAAAAAATCCTACAATATCTCACAGATAGCGGCCGCATTTCGCAAGATCAAAATGCCCTAGAACAAGCTAAGCAACAAGCGAAACAAAAATCCACGACGAATAAAAGCGAAAAAACCAATAAAAAAGGAAAATAACAATGCTTTACCCATTAAATGGTCAGCTCCAGCATTATGTCTGGGGCGGACACCAATTTTTACCTGAGTTTCTGGGCATTCCAGCCGAACAAAATCAATATTATGCCGAATGGTGGCTAGGGGATCACAGCTCTGCCCCATCAATCATTGAAGAAAATGGCACCTCTGAGCCACTAAACGCATTTTTAGCGAAAAATCCCACCGCACTTGGGGAAGCAAGCCGAACTCAATTTGGTGATAACTTGCCTTATTTGCTGAAAATTTTAGATGTGAAACTGCCCCTTTCCATTCAGCTTCACCCAACAAAAGCACAAGCTGAAGCAGGCTTTGCAAGAGAAAATGCCCTAGGCATTGCCTTAAACGATCCAAAAAGAACTTACAAAGACAACAATCACAAACCTGAAATGATGATTGCCTTGTCTGATTTTTGGTTATTGCACGGATTCAAAACCAAGCAAGCCATTCTGCAAACCTTGCAAGCACGCCCTTCTCTCGCCCCGCTTGCAGAAAAACTTGCACAACAATCCTTAGCAGATTTTTATGCAGACATTATGCAAGCCGACCAGCAAGCCCTTGCGGCGTGGCTCAACCCAATTATTCAAACCAATCAAAGCGCTTATGCACAAAATCAGCTAAGCCTTGATAATCCTGATTATTGGGTGCTTTACACAATGGACGCAATGCAGATTTCCCCGGAAAAACTTGATGTGGGGCGGATCTGTTTCTACTTATTTAACATTGTGGAAGTGAAAAAAGGCGAAGGCATTTTCCAAGACGCGGGCATTCCACATGCCTATTTACGCGGACAAAATATCGAATTAATGGCCTGTTCTGACAACGTTATCCGCGGCGGCTTAACCCCAAAACACGTTGATATTGCTGAACTATTGAAAGTGATAGACTGCCGAGAAGTCGTGCCACAAATTATCCCTGTTGCACCAAAAAATGAGCCAGTATTCACTTATCAAACACCAGCAAAAGATTTCGCCCTCACCCAAGTGAGCTATCAACAAAACGAACAACACTGCTTACACGCACAAAGTGCCGAAATTTTATTGGTAATGCGCGGCGAGCTAAAAATCAGCGAAAATTCCACCGCACTTTCTTTAAAACAAGGTCAATCGGCATTTATCAGTGCAGATTCTGACTATTTAATAGAAGGAATTGAAGAGGGGTATGCGGTGATTGCGAAATTGCCCACCGAAGATAACTAAAATAAAAAGTTTACTTAGAATATTCAAAAAGCGGTGAAAGATACTTCATCGCTTTCTGCTATGAACGCTCATACCCCACATCTTCCAACGTTGGATTTTCTGCACCTTGTTTTGCGAGCTGATCGCAGATTTCGTTTTCTCGATGCCCGCTGTGTCCTTTCACCCATTGCCAATGTATTTGGTGTCTTTGTGTTTCATTATCAAGCAATAACCATAAATCTTGGTTTTTCACTGGCTTGCCTGTGCTAGATTTCCAGTTATTTTTTTTCCAATTAAAAATCCACTTAGTAATGCCATTTTTCATATATTGGCTATCGCTATGTAGAGTAACTTGGCAAGGTTCTTTTAAGCTAGCTAAAGCCTCAATAACGGCTCTCAGCTCCATTCGGTTGTTTGTTGTTTGGAAATAACCTTTTGAAATTTGTTTTTCGTGCTGTTTGTAACGCAATAGAACGCCTATGCCACCCGCACCGGGGTTGCCTAGACAGGAGCCATCAGTGAAAATTTCAATATGTTTCAACATAAATTCAGATAAATTTTAGCTATAATTTTTTTTCAAATGGGGCGATAATACCGCAAAATTTCATAAAGAGATAGGAAAACTATGACGACTTCACTTATCCCTGAACGTCAAATTGTGCTAGATACAGAAACCACTGGTATGAACCAATTTGGTACGCATTATGAGGGACATTGTATTATTGAGATCGGTGCGGTTGAATTGATTAACCGCAAATATACGGGACGAAAGCTGCATTTGTACATTAAACCTGATCGTCCTGTTGATCCTGAGGCAATTAAAGTTCACGGCATTACTGATGATATGTTAGCGGATAAACCAAGTTTCTCTGAAGTGGCTCAAGAGTTTATTGAGTTTATTCAAGGTGCTGAGTTGTTGATTCATAATGCGCCCTTCGATGTGGGATTTATGGATTATGAATTTGAAAAACACAAGTGCAATGTGAAGACTAGCGATATTTGTACCGTTACAGATACCTTACAAATGGCTCGCCAGCAATATCCCGGCAAGCGCAATAGCTTAGATGCGCTTTGTGATCGTTTACATATCGATAATAGTAAACGAACACTACACGGTGCATTGCTGGATGCGGAGATTCTAGGCGATGTTTATTTAGCAATGACAGGTGGTCAAACAAGCTTGTTTGATGATACGGAAACCGAAGAACCAATACAACAGATTGAAGAAGAAGTACAAATTGAAAGTGCGGTGGTTTTTTCACAAGATTTTACTGTGATTACACCCGATGCAGAAGAAGAGCAAGCCCATTTAGACTATTTAAAATTAATTAATAACAAAAGCAAAGAAAACTGTTTATGGATAAAACGAACGGAGAATGAAAGCGTACATTAGCGCTCATTCATTAATCAGTTAAACAGCAGGGTATAAAAATTGCTTGACGAACTTTTCGTTCACTATTATTATGCCTCTCGCTAATGCGGAGTGGTAGTTCAGCTGGTTAGAATACCTGCCTGTCACGCAGGGGGTCGCGGGTTCGAGTCCCGTCCATTCCGCCAATTTAGCATTTTCAGATTCGGAGCGGTAGTTCAGCTGGTTAGAATACCTGCCTGTCACGCAGGGGGTCGCGGGTTCGAGTCCCGTCCGTTCCGCCAATCTTTTTATATCTTAAAAATGCTCCTACAATTCAAAGTTCTGTTCCAGCATATCAAGTCCAAGTAACTAAAATAAATGGCATAGCTAAATGGCTCTTACCAAAGTATATTTATTCACAGATTCAATAGTAGTTTTTACCCTGAGAAAATGAAATTTTCAATGTCTAAATCTACCTATTTTTCACACATGAAAAGATAATTTTGATAGCCTTTCAAACTTGCATAGACACCTCGAACATAATGATGTTTATAAGGATAATAGTCTTTCAGAACGTTCCTCTAAAAAGGTGTTATATGCTAAATACCAGTAATGTAAGCACCGATAAAAATGGTATCAATAAGTAAATGACAGGTTTTAATGTGGATTTTAGGACTTTATCAATGTGCCTTTGAATAGTTCTAATAGAATATTGATGAACCTCAGCAAGTTGTTGGTATGTTTGGCTTCTTAACAGTATATTCATATTAAATTTGAATAGAATTTGGTCGTTTGGAGAGAGAGAAGCTCTTATGATAACGCGCACATTACAGTACCGAACGCCATTTTTCTCGCCCTTTTTTTGAATGCTTGAACTTAGCAAAAAATGCATTTTTTAGGTTCATATTTCAAAAAAGTGACCTAAAGCCTTATACTATAAGGCTCTAAACATCTTTTTACCAATACTTTTGTTTATCATGTCCAAAAATTTGCACCGCACTTTGTTTTGTACGAGTAGGGAAAACACATAAGAAAAAAGGCTAGACACGCTAGCCAAAAATTATTGATGACTAAGAAAGAGCGGAGATTTTCCGCTCTTTTTTCTTGTTATGATAAAAACTTCGCTTTTAGCTCTTTTGCCACGGCAATTTGTTGTGCGGTGGCTTTGGCGGTCATTGGTTCGCGGCAGTAGCCAGCGTCCACGCCTTCAAGTTTAAGCAATTCTTTAATGGTGAGATACAAGCCGTTTGCCAAAATGCCTTCGATGAGATCATTGGTAACGTGTTGAATTTCGCGGGCTTCGGCAAGTTTGCCGGCTTGGGTAAGTTCAAAAATTTGTCTTGCACGGATACCATTAACGTTGAACGTACTGCCAATCGCACCGTCCACGCCAAGGGCAGCGGCTGGTAGCATCATTTCATCAAAGCCTGCCCACACAAGATGATCTGGGTAAGCTTTTTTCAAGCGTTCTAACAAATAGAAATCGCCTGCGGTGAATTTTACGCCTAACACTTTCGGGTTTTTGTAAAGCTCGCCGAATTGCTCTACCCCAATATTCACACCAGTTAAGAATGGAATGGAATAGACGATCATATTATTGCCTGTTTCGGCAATAATGGTGTCGTAATAATGTTTGATTTCTGCAAAGCTAAATTTGTAGTAGAACGGGGTTACCGCAGAAAGGCTGTCGTAACCAAGTTCCGTGGCGTATTTCCCTAATTCCACGGCTTCGTGCAAATTTACGCTACCCACTTGCGCAATCAATGCTACTTGGTCTTTTGCTTCGTCTTTGGCAATGCGGAAAATTTCTTTTTTCTCCGCAGTGGAAATCATAAAGTTTTCCCCTGTGCTGCCGCCCACATACAAGCCGTCCACTTTCATTTTATCAATGTTGTAGCGAATAATTTCACGCAAGCCTTTTTCATTGATTGAGCCGTCTTCGTTGTAAGATACAAGCAAGGCGCTAAAAATGCCTTTTAAGTTTTTCATTGGTTTCTCCTAAACTAATTTATTTGATCCGCTGTTCTAAAATTACATTCACGGTTTTTTGCTTCATTTCTGTTGCATTTTCTTCTTCGGCTTGCACGATCAAGGCATAAATTAAATCTAACACAAAGAGCTGTGCAATTTTTGTTCCGATAGAATCTCCTTGTAGTTGCCCCTGTCTATGTCCGTTGATGAGAACATAATCGGCAACCTGTGTAATGGGCGAGCGTAAATTGTGGGTTAATGCCACCGTTGTTGCTCCGTTTTTCTTGGCAATATTTAAAGATTGCGTGGTTTCTTTAGAATAACCTGAGTGGCTAATGCCAATCACCACGTCATCTTTATTCATCAACGCAGCTTGCATATACATAAAATGGTTGTTGCTAATAGCGTCCACCTGTAACCCAATACGCATTAATTTGTGTTTTGTATCTTCTGCGGTAATGCCTGATGAGCCCACGCCAAAAAGAAACACGCGTTTTGCCTGACGCATTGCCAGCACCACTTGTTCAAGCTGTTTTACATCAAGCAAATTAATGGTTTCTTTAATCACATTATTAATGGAATTATGCAATTTTTCTGCGATACTTTGCGGATCGTCCGATTTACTAATATCGCTATCTAACAAAGAATTTGGCTGTTTTTCTTTGGTTGCCAATTCAATGGAAAGCTGCAATTTGAAATCGGTAAACCCTTTGAACCCGAGGGTTCGGCAAAAGCGAATAAAAGTCGCTTCCCCCACATCAAACTGCTGTGAAATTTCTGCCAATGAAAATTGGCTTAACAAATGTGGAGAAGATAAGATCGTAGTCGCAATTTTCTTCTCCGTTTTTGTCAGGCTGTTATACAACGCCCCAATGGTATCCAGAATATTCCCGCTTGTTGCAACCATAAAACTTCCCCCTGTGCTTGTTTAACTCACTAACTCCACTGGCACTTTTACCACTAATTTTTTGATAAATTCAGGATTTTCCCCAGCCACACAACCTGGTTTATGAGGCTCATAAGGGAAAAACACGGCAAACATTTTCGGTGTTAAAAACACCGCACTTTTGTTTGGAATCTCTGGCGTGAGCTGATAATCATCTGCTTCGTTGTATTCATTATAGGTGCTGAGATCAGGCTCATTTACACCATATTCAATCACTTCATTGCCGCTAATAAGCAGTTGAATATCAATGTATTTATGGTGAAGCTCAGCTTGTTTGCTATCACTTGGTGCGGTGTCAAACTCCATCACATTCATATAAATTTGATCGGTGAGATCGTGGCGTCCTACGGTTAATTTGGTGAGATCCATTCTTCTTAATTGATGACAAATTTCTGCCAGTACCATTGGTAAACCTCTGGAAAAATCATCACGGGTTAAATCGCCTAAAATCATTTCGTACTCCTTTGATTTTTATTGTTTTGCTACTTGTTGCTCTAGCCAATAAGCCGCCCCCAATAAGCCTGCATCAGCACCAGATTGAGCGGCTTCAACAGGGCATTGATAAAACTTGGGCATTGTCTGTAAATATTGTTGTACTAAAGGTAAATATCCTCGCGCCAAGCCCACACTACCGCCTAACACCACTTTTTGAATATCTAAGCTAATCACCATATCGGCAATTAAATTGGCAATGGCTTGCGCAGAACGTTGCACAAGTACAGTGGCTTTTTCGTCATTTTTTCTAAAGCGTTCAAATACTTCTTTTGGTGAACAAGGTTCTTCCCACTGTGAAGACACCGCCTCAATGGCGCGTCCTGATGCAATGGCTTCCACACAACCTTTACGCCCACAACCACACATTGGCCCATTGGGATCAGCAAGGGTATGGCCAATATGCCCAGCAATGCCGTTTTCGCCTGTGGTTAATTCGCCATTTAAAATGATCCCACCGCCCACGCCTGTGGATACGGTAATAAATAAGAAATTTTGCACCGCACTTTGATCTTGTGCTTGTAATTGATATTCCGCACAGACCGCAGCTTGCACGTCATTGAGTAAGCCAATGGGCTTATCGGTGTAACGCGCAATGCACGCTTTCAGTGGAAAATTGGCAAGGCCGCCCAAATTTTTCGGATTTAATGCGGTTAGCACGCCACGATTAATAATCCCTGTGGACGCCACAGCCACCGCATCAAACTGCCCTGCATAGCCTGTAACTAAAGTTTCTAACGCCTGCTCCATTCCTTGTGCAGACTGATCTTGCGGGGTACTAATTTGTTGGCGTTGTGAAATCACGCCATTTTCCACCAATGCGGCAGCAATTTTTGTGCCACCAATATCTAATGCTAAACAACGCATACGCCGTCCTTGTGTTGGTTATGATTTTGCTGATTTCACCGCACTGGCAAACCAGCTCACAATATGTTCTAAGCGAGTGAGCGCCGATCCCACGGTAACCACATCTGCGCCAATTTCAATGGCTTTTTTCGCCAGTTCTGGCGTGTTGTAACGCCCTTCCGCCATCACATAACAGCCTGCGGCTTTGAGATCTTTCACTAGCTGATAATCAGGCTCATCAGGCACTTCGCCGCCGGTGTAGCCCGACATTGTGCTGCCCACAATATCAAAGCCAAGTTTTTGGCAATATAGCCCTTCTTCCAAATTTGAGCAGTCTGCCATCGCCAAACAGCCTAATTCTTTGATTTTTTTCACCGCACTTTCAAGGGAAACAGGGCGTGTGCGCAGCGTGCCGTCCACGGCAATAATGTCTGCGCCCGCCGCTGCTAAATCTTCAATATCCTGCAAAAACGGGGTAATACGCACAGGGCTATCTGGCAAATCACGTTTTACAATCCCAATAATGGGCTTATCCACCACAGGGCGCGTGGCTTTTAAGTTTTCGACTCCTTCAATTCGCAATCCAGCTGCGCCTCCTTGCACTGAAGCTTGTGCCATTGCCGCCACAATCTCAGGCTTATCCATAGGGCCGTCATCAACTGGTTGGCAAGAGGCAATAAGCCCGTAGCGAATCTGGTTTAGCACATCTTGATGTGATAATTTTGACATATAAACTCCAAGATATTTTTAAGAAAGGAAGTTAATTTTCGCTGGGTGCTAGGATAGACCTCTGAAAATAAAATACAAGAAAAATAGTTTAAAAGTGAGATCTAGATCATAAATTGGAGTAAAATTTCATAAAACAATTTGAAAAAACTCCACTCGCCTTGTATTTTAAAAGGGAAATACGTTTTTTGCTGAAAATGCTGTTTCTCTCCTCTCAAACCAAAATTAGGATTTTCTTGAAATATTACTTCATTAAAATTTGAGAATGAAAGCATTATAAGGCAAATCTGTTTCGCATTTCATTATAGATAAATATCGCACTATTTAGTTGAACATCTTTGGAGTTCCTATGAAATATTTCAATAAATTAGAAGAATGGGTGGGTGGCGTTTTATTCCTCGTCATTTTTATCATTCTTCTTGCCCAAATCATCGCTCGCCAAGTTTTTGATTCTCCGTTTATCTGGAGTGAAGAGCTGGCTCGCTTACTCTTTGTTTATGTCGCTATGTTTGGCATTAGTATGGCAACGCGTTCGCAACAACACGTTTACATCGACTTTCTCACCAATTTAATGCCTGAGAAGGTGCGAAAAGCCATCAACTCTTTTGTTCAACTGATTATCTTTGCTTGTATTTTCTTGTTTATCTATTTAGGTTTCAAAGTCTTTTTAGATGCCAGTTTTGAAATTGTATCCTTGCAGATTTCGGAAAAATGGCTTTATGCGCCTCTACCATTCATTTCAATTTTAGTGTTTATTCGCTTTCTGCAAGCGCAAAGTGAAAATTACAAAAATCAATTGAGCTATTTGCCAGCCACTTTCTACATTATTTTCGCGTTGCTTCTGTTTGCAATTTTGATGACTCACCCAGAATGGTTCAAAGCCTTACGCATTAGCAACTACATCAAACTTGGCAGCAATGCGGTGTATGTCTGCTTAATTGTGTGGCTTGTGATTATGTTCCTTGGCACACCTGTGGGCTGGTCGCTATTTATTGTTACCATTTTATATTTCGCAATGACTCGCTGGAATGTGGTCAATTCTGCCTCATCAAAATTAGTTGATAGCCTAAACAGCTTCCCATTGCTTTCCGTGCCGTTCTTTATCCTAACGGGAATTTTGATGAACACAGGTGGCATAACCGAACGGATTTTCAACTTTGCCAAAGCCTTGTTAGGGCATTATTCTGGCGGTATGGGACACGTTAATATCGGCGCAAGTTTGATTTTCTCTGGAATGTCAGGTTCAGCACTAGCAGACGCTGGTGGCTTAGGTCAGCTTGAAATTAAAGCGATGCGTGATGCCGGTTATGATGATGATATTTGTGGAGGGATCACGGCGGCATCTTGTATTATTGGCCCCCTTGTACCACCAAGTATTGCGATGATTATTTATGGTGTGATCGCCAATGAATCTATCGCCAAACTCTTTGTCGCAGGCTTTGTACCCGGGGTTTTACTCACAATCGCATTAATGGCGATGAACTATGCCATTGCGAAAAAACGTCATTATCCAAGAACGCCAAAAGCCTCATTACAACAACGTTGTGAAGCATTCAAAAAAGCCATTTGGGCAATCCTCACCCCAATTTTAATTATTGGCGGCATTTTCTCTGGCTTGTTCACCCCAACAGAAGCTGCTGTGATCGCCGCTGCCTACTCCATTATTATTGGAATGTTTGTGTACCGCGAACTCACGCTAAAAATGGTATTCAAAAGCTGTGTGGAAGCGATGGCAATCACCGGGGTAACCGCCCTAATGGTGATGACGGTAACCTTCTTCGGCGATATGATCGCTCGTGAGCAAGTGGCAATGCGCATTGCCGATCTCTTTATGGCAGTAGCTGATACACCAACAATGGTGCTTATTATGATCAACTTGCTGCTCTTATTCCTAGGAATGTTTATTGATGCCCTTGCGCTACAATTCTTAGTGCTACCAATGTTAATTCCTATTGCGGTGCATTTCGGCATTGATCTAGTCTTCTTTGGCGTGATGACCACATTAAATATGATGGTGGGCATTTTAACACCGCCAATGGGAATGGCATTGTTCGTGGTAGCCCGTGTGGGGAATATGCCAGTGAGTACGGTAACTAAAGGGGTGCTACCGTTCTTAATCCCTGTGTTTACTACCTTGGTGCTTATCACCATCTTCCCACAAATTATTACCTTTATACCAAATCTCTTAATGCCATAAGAGAAAGGCAAAAACAAAGTGCGGGTGAAAATTCACCCGCTTTTTTATCGCCAATTTATCACTAAAAATTCCGAAAAAAAGCACCGCACTTTGATTCTTAGAAAAATCCTTTTTGCAAAAAATGGAGTATCATTTCACATCAAAAAATACTTAATGCGTTTAAAACCAAGTGATTTCAAGAAAAAATGCGTTTAAAAGTTTTTTCAATCTTTTTTCAATTTTGTGATACAGCTCTCAGTAATGAAATATTACTTCATTTATTATATAGCCATTAGGACATTTCCTCCGTTGTTTGGCGTTGTCGTATCCCCAAAGAGAAATATGCCCTAACCATTTAGATTGAAATGTTCTGTTCACTCTGCAAATCAATGAAAGGAGAATTGCAATGAAATTAAACAAACTTGCTCTTGCTACATTATGTTTAGGTCTATCTAGCTCGGTGTTTGCCGCAGACTATAACTTAAAATTTGGTATGGTTGCTGGTACAAGCTCCAATGAATACAAAGCCGTTGAGTTCTTCGCAAAAGAAGTGAAAGATAAATCTCAAGGTAAAATTGAAGTTGCAATTTTCCCAAGCGCTCAACTTGGTGATGACCGCGTAATGTTAAAGCAACTTAAAGACGGCGCATTAGACTTCACCCTTGCTGAATCTGCCCGTTTCCAAATTTTCTATCCTGAAGCGGAAGTGTTTGCACTGCCTTATATGTTAAAAGATTTTGATGTGGCGAAAAAAGCCGTGTTAGAAACCAACTTTGGTAAAAACTTATTCGCTAAAATCAATAAAGAGTTAGGCGTGAGCGTGCTTTCTATCGGTTATAACGGGACTCGCCAAACCACCTCAAACCGCCCAATTAACAGCATTGCGGATATGAAAGGCTTGAAACTTCGTGTGCCAAATGCGGCGACTAACCTTGCTTTCGCGAAATATGTCGGTGCAACCCCAACACCAATGGCGTTCTCTGAAGTGTATCTTGCGTTACAAACCAATGCGGTAGATGGCCAAGAAAACCCATTACCAACCATTCAAGCGCAAAAATTCTATGAAGTGCAAAAATACTTAGCGTTAACCAACCACATTTTAAATGACCAACTTTACGTTATCAGTAATGAAACCCTTGATGAGTTACCTGATGATTTGAAAACTGTGGTGAAAGAAGCCGCACTTAAAGCTGCAGATTATCACACAAAATTATTTGTGGACGGTGAAAATGAGTTAATCGCTTTCTTCCAAGAAAAAGGCGTAACCGTAACAAAACCAGATCTTGCACCGTTCAAAGCGGCATTACAACCATACTACGATGAATACTTGAAAAAGAATGGTGAAGTTGGAAAACAAGCTGTAGAAGAAATCTCTGAGTTAGCTAAATAAGCGGTTTGCTTACTCAATCTATTAAGCAATCACCTTAACGACAAGAGGTCAATATGAAAAAAACAGCATTACACAGTGCATTATTTGCTGCCATTGCAATGACAGCCTTTGCTGCACAAGCAAGCCAATACCCTGATTTGCCTGTAGGGATTAAAAGCGGAACAGGGGCATTAATTGGCGATACCGTTTATGTAGGTTTAGGAACGGGTGGAGATAAATTCTATTCTCTTAATTTAAAAGAGAAAGATGCTAAATGGCAAGAATTGCCTGCTTTCCCAGGTGGAAAACGTAATCAACCAGTTTCTGCTGGCGTAGATGGTAAGCTCTATGTGTTTGGCGGTTTCCAAGATACTGATGTGGCGAAAAATCAAGTGATTAATGATGCTTATCGCTATGATCCAGAAACAAACTCTTGGACAAAATTGCAAACTCGCTCACCACGTTCAGCTGTGGGCGCAAGTGTGGCAGAAACGAACGGTAAAATTTATTTTGTAGGCGGAATTAACCAAGAAATTTGGAACGGACTTTTCCAAGACATCGCAGCCGCAGGTGGCGATAAAGACAAAGAAAAAGCCATTTTTGATCCTTATTTCAATTTACGCGTACAGGATTTCTTCTTCTCACCAGAAATTGTCAGCTACGAGCCAGCCACCAACACGTGGCGTAACGAAGGCATTTTCCCATACTCAGGACGAGCAGGGGCAGCTGTAGCAATTAAGGATAACAAACTTCTTGTTGTAAACGGAGAAGTAAAAGCAGGATTGCGAACCCAAACCACGGAACTTGGTACAATCGGTAAAAATGGAGTTACTTGGAAAAAATTAGGTGATTTACCAACACCGAAAGGGCAAAAACAACAAGAAGGTATTGCAGGTGCAATGGGGGGCTACACCTACGGTAACTATATCGTAACCGGTGGGGCAAACTTCCCGGGCGCGCGAGCAAATTATCAAAATGGTATCACCGATGCACATCGCACTGGTGGGTTGAAAAAAACTTGGCATAGTGATGTTTATGCACTCAATGCCAAAAAAGGCACTTGGAAAATCATTGGTAACTTACCAGAGCCGATTGGTTATGGGGTAAGTGTCAGCTATGATAACAAAGTGCTATTAATCGGTGGTGAAGGTCAAGGAGGAAAAGCGCTCACCTCAGTTCAAACAATGAGTTATGACGGAAAAAAACTGGTTGTTGAATAAAACATACCGATAAACATAATCTAAAGCCTCGTCTAACGAGGCTTTTTTCATAAAATTCGCCAAAATTACACCGCACTTAAAAATATCCATTTATAGTCATTTAAGTTCAAAATAAGACAAGGCAACAAGCCGCAGACAGTACAACTAGTACGGCAAGGCGAAGTAACACAGTATTATTTTGAAATCAAACGACTATACTACAAATGTTACTCATTTCAAGGTAAACTATCGCTACGTTCAATTGACGAGAAAATTTATGCGTTTATTAATTTTTATTTTGGCGGGTTTTGCCTTACTTTTTCAATACAATTTTTGGTTCGGCAAAAACGGTTATTTAGATTACAAAAACACCGAAAAAGAAATCACCCTTCGCCAACAAGAAAATGAAAAACTTTCCCAGCGTAATCAAGTGATTGCGGCAGAAATTAAAGATCTCAAAGAAGGGGTGGACGCCATTGAAGAGCGCGCCAGATTACAACACGAAATGGTAAAAAATAACGAAACTTTTTATCGCATAGTGAAAGAGCATAAGTAAAGAGCATCAATAATGAAACATTCGCCCCGTGAAATTATTGCCGTTGTCCCAGCAGCGGGTATTGGTAGCCGTATGCAAGCGGATAAACCGAAACAATATTTAAAAATTCAGGGAAAAACCATTCTTGAGCATACCCTTGAAGTGCTAATTCACTACCCTGCCATTAGCCAAATTATTGTGGCGGTAACCTCCAGCGATCCTTATTTAGCAGAAATCAACTTACTCAATCATTCAAAAATTCAGCTTGTTGAAGGGGGAAAAACACGAGCGGAATCCGTGCTAAATGGCTTACAACAAATTAAAAACAACGCGAACACTTGGGTTATGGTACACGATGCCGCACGCCCTTGCCTGACTCATCAAGATCTCGATAAATTATTACAAATCAACGACATCAATGGGGCAATTTTAGCCATTCCAGCCGTGGATACCATAAAACGCACAAATTCAAGCTTACAAATTCAACAAACAGAAGATCGCTCACAACTTTGGCTTGCTCAAACGCCCCAATTTTTCCCCGCTCAAACACTAAAACACGCCTTACAGCAAGCCTTAGCCAACGATTTCACCATCACAGATGAAGCCTCTGCAATGGAGTTAATGGGCTTTCACCCTCATCTCGTGGCAGGCAAAAGTGATAATCTCAAAATCACCCGCCCTGAAGATTTAGCGTTGGCGGAGTTTTATTTAAGTCGCAGAACAGCACTTACTTCATCATAAGCAAAAAGAAAGGGCAACCTTTCCTTTGCCCTTCATTTCAAAAACTCAAATTATTTCAACCGCTCTTTTGCTTCAGCAATGGCTTCTGCCACACGCAGTGGAGACACCCCACCTTTGGCGCAGCGTTTATCTAAGCAGGATTGTAGCGATAGGATCTCATACACATCATCGCTGATCACATCACTAAATTGGCGGAACTCTTCTAAGCTCAGATCTTCTAAGCCTTTGTGTACGCTGATGGCATATACCACGGTTTCGCCCACAATATGGTGAGAATCGCGGAATGGTACGCCTTTTGCCACTAAATAATCGGCTAGTTCGGTTGCATTTGAGTAACCTTTTAGTGCCGCTTCACGGGTGCGCTCAACGTTCACTTTAATATCATCTAACACGAAAGTCGCCATATCCAAACAGTCTTGCCAAGTATCCAAAGCATCAAAAATGCCTTCTTTGTCTTCTTGCATATCTTTGTTATAGGCCAGTGGCAAGCCTTTTACGGTCATCAACATTCCAGTTAGCGCGCCCATTACACGGCCAGCTTTACCACGAATGAGTTCGCAAGCATCAGGATTTTTTTTCTGTGGCATTAAGGAAGAACCTGAAGTAACGCGGTCAGAAAGCTCCACAAAATCTGCTTCACCGCTGTTGAAGATAATCATATCTTCTGCAAAACGTGAAAGGTGAGCCATACTTAACGAAGCGGTGGAAAGCAATTCGATAATGTGATCACGGTCGGAAACGCTGTCTAAGCTGTTACGGGTTGCCATTGCAAAGCCGAGATCCTGCGCTAATTGCTCACGATCAATCGCATACGCCGTGCCAGCTAACGCACCGCTTCCCAAAGGACAAGTATTCATTCGATGATAAGCGTCCGTGAGGCGAGAATAATCACGTTCAAGCATTTCCACATAAGCCATACACCAATGGGCGAACGTGATGGGTTGCGCACGTTGCAAATGGGTATAACCCGGCATTACGGCGTGTTGGTTGTTTTCTGCGGTTTCCACCAATTTGGTCTGCAAGGCACGAATGGAATATTGCAACTCGGTTACACGCTGTTTGCACCACATTTTGATGTCTAACGCCACTTGGTCGTTACGGCTACGCCCTGTGTGCAATTTTTTACCCAGATTTCCCACTTTGTTGATGAGCTTACTTTCTACCCAGCTGTGAATATCTTCAGCGTCATCTTGCAAAATACCTTGCAAATTCGACCGCACTTCAATCAGCAGTTCGTTTAAGGCTTGCTCTAATTGTTGTTGTTCTTGCGCGCTTAACACGCCAACGCTAACCAAGGCTTTAGACCAGCCGATTGAGCCTTCAATATCCTGTTCTGCAAGGCGATAGTCAAAGCGTAGTGAATCGTTAAAATCTTTAAAACGTTTATCTGCTGCTTGTGTGAAACGTCCACCCCAAAGTGCCATAGTTTATCCTTATTTTTTTGATTTTTATGATTAAAAAATGTAGAGGCGAACCCAAATGTTCGCCCATACCAAATTGCTTTACGTTTAAGGTAAAATTCTGGTGCCGATTATCTCACCTGCAAAAAGTGCGGTCAATTTTTCTGGATATCTCCAGTTAGCAATATCCACGCCTGTGTTAAGCATTTTTGCTGCATCTAAGGCAGCATTAACCTTCACGATCATTCCATCTGTAATCACACCTTGCTGAATAAGTTGTTGAATTTGTTCGCTATTAAGCTGTGGCAGGCGCTGTTTATTGGTATCTAAAACGCCATCAACATCAGAAAGCATCACCAGATCGCCGCCAATTAATGCGGCAATTGCCGTTGCCGCTTGATCTGCATTGACGTTCATTAAACGCCCTTGATCGTCTACCGCAATGGAGCTAATAATGGGTAGAAAAGCTTCGCTTAGCAAGGTATTCAAAAGGGTGGGATTATTTGGCTTCACATTGGCAACGTGGCCAAGTTCTTCATCAAAAGCTTGGGCACTGGTGAGTTTGCCATCTGCCAAACAAAGCCCCACGGGGTTGAGATTAAATTTCGCAGCTTGTGCCACCAAGGTTTTATTGGCAATGCCTGCCAGCGCACCGACGATAATATCAATTTGATCTGCTGGCGTTACTCTTAAGCCGTTTTTCTTTTGTACAGGCAATGCAAGGCGCTGCATTAATTCGTCCACCACGCAACCACCGCCGTGTACGATAAGCAAAGGGCGGTCGAAATTTTGCTGATAATTTGCCAGTGCGGTAAACAGATTTTCCATTGCTTGCGGGGTATCTAATAGCACACCGCCTAATTTAATTACTAAAGGTTTCATTCTTTTCTTCCACTAAATTAATCCCAAGGTTTCCGCAAAACCATAACGAATATTGGCACATTGCACCGCTTGTGCTGCCGCGCCTTTAAGCAGATTATCTTCTGCGCCAACAATGATAATGTAGCCATTTTTCACTGCAAAACCGATGTCGCAATAAGGCGTAAATTCCACCGCTTTAATGCTTGGCAAGCCTTGTTCATAAATACGAACAAGAGGACGATGCGCATAATATTGCTGATAGGCTTCACGAATTTGCTGTTCGCCCACGCCATCTTTCAATTTGGCAGTAATAGTAGCTAAAATGCCCCGTTTAAAATTGCCTAAGTGCGGGGTAAAAATCACTTCTGTGCCTAAATGAGTAGCAATTTCAGGCTGATGACGATGGTTAAATACGCCATAAGCATTCAGGCTGACCTCGCAAAAACTATTCGTGAGCGAGGCTTTGCGTCCTGCGCCGCTTACCCCACTGACTGCATTAATAATAGGTAACTGATTGAGATCTAATAAATTGTTTTCAATTAATGGTTTTAAACTCAGTTGCGACACCGTTGGATAGCAACCTGCCACCGCCACTAAATCCGTTTGCGCAATGGCACTGTCATTCCATTCCGCTAAACCATAAACCGCTTTTTCTAATAATTCAGGATAGCGATGTTCAAAACCATAATATTGTGGATAAAATTCTGCATTATTCACCCGAAATGCGCCAGATAAATCAAACACTTTACATTGATTTTGTAAGAAAACTGGCGCAAGATCGTGACTAACTTCGTGTGCGGTGGCCAAAAAGACCAGATCGTTTTGTTGTGCAAGTGCGGTTAAATTTTCGTCCAAAGGTTGCAATGGTAAATCAACAATCTGCTTCAGTTGCGGATAAATATCAGAAATGGCTTTATGCGCATCTTGGCTTTGCGCTGAAACATATAATCCATTGAGCTGAAATGCCGGGTGCAAGGTTAGAATACGAGCTAGTTCAGCCCCTGTATAACCACTTGCCCCAATAATAATGACTTTTTGCATAGAACACCTTGTAGATAAAAATATAACACTTGATTAATTATGCTATTATTGTGCATAATTAATCATAAATCAACCTTTAATTTAATACAGGATAAACTTAATGAAAAAATTGCCGCCTTTCCTTGAAATGTATTCTCAGCTTATCGCATTACCCACCATTAGTAGCGTAGAAGCAGAATTTGATCAATCGAATAAAGCCTTAATTGAATTGCTTGCCACTTGGCTTGGCGGTTTAGGCTTTAAAACCAACATTATTCCCGTGGAAGGCAGCCGAAACAAATTCAATTTATTAGCCACCTATGGCGAAGGGGAAGGGGGATTATTGCTCGCAGGGCATACGGACACCGTGCCTTTTGATGAAGGGCGCTGGCATTTTGATCCTTTCAAACTCACGGAAAAAGAGGGCAAATTTTACGGCTTAGGCACTGCGGATATGAAAGGGTTCTTTGCGTTTGTGCTAGAAACCTTACGTCATATTGATCTGAGCAAATTAAGCAAACCGTTGCGGATTCTTGCTACCGCCGATGAAGAAACCACGCTTTTGGGCGCGAGAACCTTCAGCCAGCACAGCTATATTCGCCCAGATTGTGCCATTATCGGCGAGCCAACTTCCTTAAAACCCGTGCGCGCGCATAAAGGGCATATCGGGCAAGCGGTGCGAATTATGGGGAAAACAGGACATTCCAGTGATCCTGAGAAAGGCATCAACGCCATTGAATTAATGCACGAAGCCACGGGTTATTTAATGGAAATGCGTAATGAGTTAAAGGAAAAATATCATCATTCCGCCTTTGCCATTCCTTATCCGACAATGAATTTTGGCGCAATCCACGGCGGCGATGCGGTAAACCGTATTTGTGCGTGCTGCGAACTGCATTTTGACATTCGTCCGTTGCCACAAATACGCTTAGAAGATCTCAATGAAATGCTACAAGAAAAACTGCGTCCAATGTTTGAAAAATGGGGCGATCTCATTTCACTGAAAGCCTTACACGAACCTACCCCTGGTTATGAATGCGAACACTCCGCCCAAGTTGTCCAAGTGGTGGAAAAATTGCTTGGCGAAAAATGCGAAGCAGTGAACTACTGCACCGAAGCCCCTTTTATTCAACAACTTTGCCCAACATTGGTGCTAGGCCCCGGTTCAATTGAACAAGCCCACCAACCCGATGAATATCTCTCCGCCGAATTTATCAAACCCACTCACGAACTGTTGAGCAAATTGATTAAGCATTTTTGCTAACGCAGAGATTTGCTAAAAATAAAAAGTGCGGTGATTTTTCACCGTATTTTTTGCGTCATTGTGCTAAGATACGCCCCTTTTTCTTTCCCATTCTTTTTAAGGAAATTTTATGGATTTATTAATGAATATTCTCGGCTATTTTGGCACGGTATTAGTGGTGCTTTCATTTATGACCAACTCACTATTAAAATTACGTTTGTTAAATGCCACAGGTGCTTTTTTCGTTACCATTTATGCGATCTACACAAATGCCTTGCCGGTGGTGCTGTTAGACGGTTTTATCGTTATCATCAATGTTATTCAGCTGATTAGACATCGTAAAAACACGACAAGCCTTCAATCTCACTAAGGACTTGAGAAAGAACGCTCATCATCCCCCTGAGCGTTCTAACAACACCAACACCTCATAATGCGCTGTATTAGGAAACATATCAAAAAGTTGGATTTTTTGTGCTTGGTAGTTGGCTAATTCTTGCAAATCTTTGCCCATTGAAACCGCATTGCAGCTGGAATACAAAATAAAGTGCGGTTGTAATTTATTGAGAAATTGAGCCAACTCTTTGCCAATGCCACGGCGTGGCGGATTGACAATCAGCAAATCTGGTTTTTCATCTTGTGCTAAGGCGAAATTTGCTGCATCTAAAGATTGAAACTTCACCTGTGCTAAGCCTAATTTTTCTGCGGATAAGCTAGCACTAGCAATGGCAGAAGGGGAAATTTCAATGCCTGTTAATTGCACGTTTACACCTTTTTGTTGCAAGATCGCTGCACAATGCAAGCCAAAGCCCCCTACGCCGCAAAACAGATCCCAGATTTTGCTAATAGGAAGAACTTTAATCCATTGATGTGCCGTGCCGTATAAGCCTTCTGCCACCTTTGGATTGGTTTGGAAAAAGCCTTGTGGACGAATAAATAACGGAATTTGGTTAAAACTTTCAACGAGCTGTTTTTGTTCCGTGAGAAAAATTTCTTCTTCCCCTTCTAAAATCGCCGCGTGTTTCGGTTGAATATTGAGGCTCACCACCTTTATTTGTGGTAAGTTTGCCAATAATTGTGGTAGTTCTCGTTGAATAAGTGCCAGTTTGGCGGTAGATCGCAACACAAAACGTAACATTAATGTGCCGTTACTTTGGCTTTCGGTGAGTAAAATATATTTCAGTTCACCTTTGCGTTTTGCGATATTATAAGGCACTAAGCCCGCGCGCCCTATAAAGGTTTTTAATTGCGCGAAAATCTCTGCGAAATGCGCAGGGTAGAGTAAACAATCGGATAAATCCACCGCACTTTGTGGATCATTGGGAGCGGTCAAAATGCCTAAAATCGGACGTTCCACCGAACCGCTCACCACCATTTTGGCTTTGTTACGAAAACCTTGTTGCGCAGAAGTATAAGGTGGCAACCATTCAAGCTGTGATTGATCAATCCCATTAAGTTGTTGAACTAAATGGGCTTTCTTCTCATCAAGCTGTTTGGTATAAGGCATTTCAAGCCATTGGCAAGAACGGCATTGCCTTTCCATAAAATGCGGACAAACTGGCATTGCTGACATTTAGGCGCTCGCTAACCAAGTTTGTTGAAGTGCGGTCAATTTTTGCTGATTTTCTTGCCAACGTGATGATTTTTCTAAAGTTTTCCAATCTAACTGACTACGTTTAAACAAACCTTGCAAACGTTGTTGGCGCAGGGCATATTGCGCGGCAGTTTCTTGCGGTTGGAAATGATCCAATACTTGGATCACGCCTTCACGTTCGTTACATAGCAATAGTAAGTCGCACCCTGCATTGAGTGATTGCTGACAACGCGCCACAAAATCCCCCATAAAGCCTGCGCCTTTCATTCCTAAATCATCAGAGAAAATCGCCCCTTTAAAGCCAAGCTGTTGGCGGAGTACCTGTTGTAACCAGTAAGCGGAGCCGCTAGCAGGTTGCGGATCGCATTGGGTATAAATCACGTGTGCTGGCATCACGGCATCAAGATAATTTTCCGCAATCAGTTGTTGAAATGGCATAATATCCTGATTAAAAATCTCTGCTTTTAGGCGTTCATCATAAGGCGTTTCAAGGTGAGAATCAGCCAGAACGTGGCCGTGTCCGGGGAAATGCTTGCCTGTGCTAGCCATTCCTGCTTGCTTCATTCCAATAATAAATTGGCGTGCGAGATCAAGAGTTTGTGCGGCTTCATCGTGAAAACTACGATCACCAATGGCACGGCATTGATGGCCTAAATCCAGCACGGGCGCGAAACTCAAGTCAATATCCAGTGCGATCATTTCTGCCGCCATTTGCCAGCCCGCTTGCAATGCCATTGCTTGTTGCTGTTGCGGATCAGCGATTAGGCTAGCGAAACTTTGCATTGCGGGCAGTTGAGTAAAGCCTGCACGAAAACGTTGTACACGCCCACCTTCTTGATCGACGGTAATCAATAAGGGTTTCTTTACTTTCTGCCGTAAGGTAGCAACAAGATGTTGAATTTGCTCACGATCATAAAAGTTGCGGGTAAATAAAATCACGCCAGCGACTAAGGGGTGCGCAAGCAATTCTAATTCTTCTTGGCTAACTTCTTGTCCAGTAAGATCGATAAGTAACGCTGACATTGAAATCCTTATTGCAATTTATTCAAACGAAGGTATAAACGGTAATTGACGCTTTGCTCTGTTGGCGGAACAGGCGTTAAGTTGGTTTGTTGGCTTGGTTGCAGCAACAAACTTGAGGGCGCGTTTAAATTCGGCTCTTCCCCTTGGGTTACGCCATTTTTGTCATACCAAAAGAAATAATAAGCCACATCAAGCTGCTGCTGACTTTTGTTTTTCAGCCAAACATTGTTGTGGCGTAATTTTGTTTCAATCAATGGCGCGAGATTGGCTTCTACATTTAAAATAGGCTCATTTTCGCTCACAATATTTTGAGAAGGTATGGAGCTACAAGCCGCAAGCAATAGGCTTAATCCGCACAGAAAAAACAGTTTTTTCATTATTTTGCCAACATTTTTCCTAAAGGTTCACCACCAAGTAAGTGCATATGTAAATGATACACTTCTTGTCCACCGTGTTTGTTGCAATTAACGATTAAGCGATAGCCATTTTGCGCAATGCCCTCTTGCTCAGCCAGCTTAGCCGCCACAGTAAATAAACGCCCTAACGCCACCTCATCTTGCTCGGTAACTTCATTCACGGTTGGGATCAGTTTATTCGGAATAATCAAAATATGGGTTGCCGCTTGCGGTGAAATATCACGAAATGCGGTGACTAATTCATCTTGATAAACGATATTCGCTGGGATTTCTTTACGAATAATTTTGCTGAAAATGGTTTCTTCTGCCATAGGAAAATCCTTGTGTTTTAAAGGGATATTATTGCTTGTAAACAGTATAGATAAGTGCGGGTATTTTTATCAGAAAAGTTCAAAAATAGCAATCTGGATTACTTTTGTTATTATTTTGTTAAATTTTAGTTTTATAATGTTGCGATATGTTAAATCAATGTTGTAAAAATTGATTTACAATAAATTTTATAAAAAATAAAATCTTTTTTAGTTTAAAGTTCAGGACATATCCCTTAGAATTAGCACATAACTTTTAGGGGGTAGAATGAAAAAAGAAAACGCCGTGAGTTTTATGGCAACGCCAACGGAAATGGCTCAGCTCGCTGAAGATATTGGGGTTTATAAAGCCACTAAAAATCAATTCTATTCTTTTCTTTCCGCAATTTCAGCAGGGGCATTTATTGCGCTTGCTTTCGTCTTTTATACCACTACGCAAACAGGGCTAGCCAATGTGTCTTGGGGATTGGCTAAACTGGTTGGCGGTTTAGTGTTCTCTGTGGGCGTGATTATGGTGGTTGTCTGTGGATCTGAATTATTCACTTCATCAACAATGACGTTGGTGGCACGCGCAGGGCAACGCATCAATACCATTCAAATGTTACGCAACTGGGTTGCCGTTTATGCAGGCAATTTCGTGGGGGCAATCATCATCGCAGGCTTAATTTGGTTCGCAGGACAAACAATGGCAGCCAATGGACAATGGGGCTTGACGATTTTGAAAACAGCCCAACATAAGATTCATCATAGCTGGTTTGAAGCCTTTAGCTTAGGCATTTTATGTAACATTATGGTGTGCATTGCGGTGTGGATGAGCTATGCAGGAAAAACCTTAACAGACAAAGCATTGATTATGATTTTACCGATTGGTTTGTTTGTTTCTTCTGGCTTCGAGCATAGTGTGGCGAATATGTTTATGATTCCCCTTGGGATCATCACTGCCCATTGCAGTTCTGCGGAATTTTGGCAATCTCTTGGGCTGAATGC
Source organism: Avibacterium gallinarum (assembly GCF_002921135.1). GTDB lineage: Bacteria > Pseudomonadota > Gammaproteobacteria > Enterobacterales > Pasteurellaceae > Avibacterium > Avibacterium gallinarum. The sequence goes on from NZ_PQVJ01000011.1 coordinate 284,261, forward strand.
AGCGCAATTTGCTGATTTAGATGTTTATCATTTTGTCGTAAAAAATCTTATTCCTGTTACCCTTGGTAATATTGTTGGTGGCGGGGTATGTATTGCATTAATGCAGTGGTTTACTAACAAACCACATTCACATTAGTTTGGCGTAAGAGCGGTTGTTTTTTTCGCCGTTTTTACATAGTTAAAATTTTATTTACGTTAAAGGAAAATAGTAATGACTCAACTAACAGAAGCGCAAAAAAAGCGTGGGAAGGTTTTACTCCAGGTGACTGGCAAACCGAAGTAAACGTACGCGATTTTATTCAAAAAAACTACACCCCTTATGAAGGTGATGAATCATTCCTTGCTGGCGCAACAGAAGCGACCACGAAATTATGGAATGACGTAATGGAAAAAATTAAGGTTGAGAACAAAACTCACGAACCTTATGATATTGATACAGATACGCCATCAACCATTACTTCTCACAAACCAGGTTACATTGAAAAAGATTTGGAAAAAATCGTGGGCTTACAAACTGATGCACCATTAAAACGTGCCATTATGCCTTACGGTGGGATCAAAATGGTGAAAGGTTCGTGCCAAGTTTATCGTCGCGAATTAAAACCTGAAATTGAACATATCTTTACAGAATATCGTAAAACCCATAACCAAGGGGTATTTGATGTTTACACCCCAGATATTTTACGTTGCCGTAAATCAGGCGTAATCACTGGTTTACCAGATGCTTATGGCCGTGGTCGTATCATCGGGGATTATCGCCGTTTAGCCCTTTACGGTGCGGATTTCTTAATGAAAGATAAATTCAACCAATTTAATTCATTACAAGAAAAATTAGAGCGTGGTGAAGATATTCAAGCAACAATTCAATTACGCGAAGAAATTGCTGAACAGCACCGTGCATTGGGTAAAATTAAAGAAATGGCTGCCTCTTACGGCTTTGATGTTTCTAACCCAGCAACTAACGCACAAGAAGCGGTGCAATGGACTTATTTCGCTTATCTTGCAGCGGTGAAATCACAAAATGGTGCGGCGATGTCTTTCGGTCGTGTTTCTACTTTCTTAGATATTTACATTGAACGCGATCTTAAAGCGGGCAAAATCACTGAACAAGAAGCACAAGAATTAATCGACCACCTTGTAATGAAATTACGTATGGTGCGTTTCTTGCGTACTCCAGAATACGATCAATTATTCTCTGGCGACCCAATGTGGGCAACCGAAACCTTAGCTGGTATGGGCTTAGACGGTCGTACATTAGTTACCAAAAACAGCTTCCGTATCTTACACACCCTTTACACAATGGGGCCTTCACCAGAGCCAAACTTAACGATTCTTTGGTCTGAGCAGTTACCAGAAGCATTCAAACGTTATTGTGCGAAAGTGTCTATTGATACTTCATCTGTACAGTATGAAAACGATGACTTAATGCGTCCAGACTTCAACAGTGATGACTATGCGATCGCTTGTTGTGTAAGCCCGATGGTTGTGGGTAAACAAATGCAATTCTTCGGTGCGCGTGCGAACCTTGCAAAAACCTTGTTATACGCAATCAATGGCGGTATCGATGAAAAATCAGGTATGCAAGTAGGACCTAAATCAGCACCAATTACTGATGAAGTGTTAGACTTTGATACAGTAATGGAACGTATGGACAGCTTTATGGATTGGCTTGCGACCCAATACGTTACTGCATTAAACATCATTCACTTTATGCACGATAAATATGCCTATGAAGCGGCATTAATGGCATTCCACGATCGTGATGTATTCCGTACAATGGCTTGCGGTATCGCAGGGCTTTCTGTGGCAGCAGACTCATTAGCTGCAATCAAATACGCGAAAGTGAAACCAATTCGTGGCGACATCAAAGATAAAGATGGCAACGTAGTGGCATCTAACGTGGCGATCGACTTTGAAATCGAAGGTGAATATCCACAATTCGGTAACAACGACAGCCGTGTTGATGATCTAGCGGTAGATTTAGTTGAACGCTTTATGAAGAAAATTCAAACGCACAACACTTATCGCAACGCAACCCCAACACAATCTGTACTTACTATTACATCTAACGTGGTTTATGGTAAGAAAACAGGTAACACCCCAGATGGTCGCCGTGCTGGTGCGCCATTCGGGCCAGGTGCAAACCCAATGCACGGACGCGATCAAAAAGGTGCAGTAGCTTCATTAACTTCTGTGGCGAAATTACCATTTGCTTATGCGAAAGACGGTATTTCTTACACCTTCTCAATCGTACCAAACGCATTAGGTAAAGATTACGAAGCGCAAAAACGTAACCTTGCAGGCTTAATGGACGGTTACTTCCACCACGAAGCGACCGTTGAAGGCGGACAACACTTAAACGTGAACGTAATGAACCGTGAAATGTTGTTAGATGCAATGGAAAACCCAGAAAAATATCCACAATTAACCATTCGTGTTTCTGGTTACGCCGTGCGTTTTAACTCTTTAACTAAAGAGCAACAACAAGACGTAATTACGCGTACTTTCACGCAAGCAATGTAATAATTTATTTCTTGTATTGGTTTTTAAAATCGGCTTTATGATATAAAGCCGATTTTTTATTTTTTGACATTTTTCTAGAAAATGCTAAAAATAAAAAATTACTACCTAATAATATAGAAAAAAATGAGAAAAACATTATTAATCTTATACATTATTGCATATATATTATATACTGTCTTAGTGTATTTCTTAAAAACCACTTTAAAACCTTTAATAAGAGTATTAAAGGCATTAACAAAGACTTTGGAATACGCCATACCTCTAATTGAGGAAATGCTTAAAGCATCAAAAGAGCTTCCTAAGGAACTTTCATTTATTCTTACCAAATATTCTTATCAAATAAAAATATTTATCCTGATCTATCTAGCTTATTGCATGATTTTTTACTCATTTTTTAAACTTCCAACTCCTATCACAGTGACAACATACATACCTATATATATATTCCAATTTGTATATTTGTAATATTAGAACATAGTAAAAATTCTAGAAAATACTTTAACAAAACAAAAGAAAACTATATATTAAAATATTTATTAATCATATTATTTTCTTTGTATTTAACTTATTGCTCATATATTTCGCCAGAAGAAATTTTAGGTATTACAGGCTATACAATTAACTTCTTTCCACTATCAAGCACTATACTAATACTATTAATAAATATAATACTTTTATTAATTCTTTACGTACCACTCACATTAATGATACTGGCATTATTTTATGAAATAAAGTCTTTTTCAACAAAAGAACATCTAAAATCATTTTATTATTTAATGATGTGTGTAAACGTAATATCCATCCCTTTGTTTATAAGTAAAAACAGTATAAATCATCAAGAATCAATTAAACACACCTTAATAAACACAAGTTTTTATGAGCAATCTAAGCTAAATAGTTTTTGCAATAATAACAAAGAAACAATTAAACGTAGAGCTAAAGAACGAATAGAACATATAAAAAACAAGGAGAACGAAATAATTAAATCCATAGTCCATAACATTGAAGAAATAAAGATTTCCGTAATTGATAATAGCACCTTATCTATTGCAATACCAGTAACAGTAATATATAAAAATGAAGAAGATAATGAATACACTTCTTATGTATTTACTAGTGCTAAATGTGATAGAGGGTTTAACTAGAATATTATTATTCTAGAAATTTTATCTGCTATAATAAGTGCGGTAGTTTTTTACCGAATTTTTTAATGACTTTCCTACAACTTACTTTTCTACAGGAGAAGCGATGAAAAACACAAAATTCAAACTAGCTGTACTCACCCTTTCTTCCCTTTTTGTGCTCACAGCTTGCACTTCAAGCCAGCAAAATGCGGAACAACAATTACAAGAGCAAACGGTATTAGGCTTAAACTGGGTGCAACAATCAGGGGAATACCAAGCCTTAACTTACCAAGCCTTTAATTTGGCAAAAGTAGCATTCGACCAAGCGAAAGCGGCTAAAGGTAAAAAGAAAGCGGTCGTGGTTGATCTTGATGAAACAATGATGGATAACAGCGCTTATGCAGGCTGGCGAGTGCAAACAGGCACAGGCTTTAATGGTGAAGATTGGACTCGCTGGGTCAATGCGCGTGAAACCGCAGCAGTGCCGGGGGCGGTGGAATTTAATAATTATGTTAATACCCACAACGGTAAAGTGTTCTACGTTTCTAACCGTAAAGATGCCACAGAAAAAGCCGCAACCCTTGATGATCTAAAAACCCTTGGCTTTATCGGCGCAAGTGAAGACGTGCTTTATTTGAAAAAAGACAAATCAAATAAATCCCCTCGCTTTGCTGAAATTGAAAAACTGGGCTACGACATCGTCCTTTATGTTGGTGATAACCTTAACGATTTTGGTGATGCCACCTATAAAAAATCTAACGCAGAACGCCGTGCTTTCGTTCAACAAAATAGCAAGCAATTTGGTAAAAAATTCATTATGTTACCAAATCCAAACTATGGCGATTGGGAAGGCGGTTTAGCCAAAGATTATTACAAAGGCGATGATCAAAGCCGTGTCAAAATTCGCCACGATGCCATCAAAGCGTGGAGCGGAAAATAAGTTTTTTCGCCAAGATTACGCTATAATACACAATCTGCCTTGCTGTTAGGCAGATTGATTTCCATTTAATGCTTTTTTTGAAAGCCTTAAATAGAAATTAACGATTTTACATTCTCTCTAACAAAGGAACATTATGTCTGTTTTAGCTCGCTACCATTCTTATGAATCTTGCGGCACGGTTGATGGCCCGGGAATCCGTTTTATCCTGTTTTTGCAAGGCTGCTTAATGCGTTGTAAATACTGCCACAACCGCGATACTTGGGATCTACACGGCGGAAAAGAAATTTCCGTAGAAGATCTAATGAAAGAAGTGGTTACTTATCGCCATTTTATGAATGCTTCTGGCGGTGGCGTTACTGCCTCTGGCGGTGAAGCCGTGTTACAAGCAGAGTTTGTGCGCGATTGGTTTCGTGCTTGTAAAAAGGAAGGTATTCACACTTGCTTAGACACCAACGGATTTGTTCGTCATTATGATCATATTATTGATGAACTGCTTGATGTTACCGATTTAGTGTTGCTCGATCTGAAAGAGCTCAATGATCGCGTTCACCAAAATTTGATCGGTGTGCCCAATAAACGCACCTTAGAATTTGCTCGATATTTACAAAAACGCAACCAGCCTGTATGGATTCGCTATGTGGTTGTGCCAGGCTGGACGGACAGCGATGAAGACGTGCATTTGCTTGGGCAGTTCATTCAAGATATGCACAATATTGAAAAAGTTGAACTACTCCCCTACCACCGCCTTGGCGCGCATAAATGGGAAGCGATGGGGGAAAAATATGAGCTGGAAGATGTTAAACCACCAACAAAAGAATCCCTTGAGCATATCAAGCAAATCCTTGAAAGCTATGGGCATAAGGTGAGTTATTAATGGAGAAGATTATCCTTCCCCCTCCCCTCGTTTTCCTTGCTTGTGCGGGCGGAATGTATTTGCTTCCGCCCTTTGGATTATTTCACCTTTCTACGCTTCTTATTTTACCGATATTGTTACTGGCAAGCCTTATCGCTATTTGTAGTCTATGGCAATTTCATCAAGCTAAAACCACGATCAGTCCGCTAGCGGTAGAAAAAACCTCACAGCTTATCACAACAGGCATTTATGGGTTTAGCCGCAATCCAATGTATCTTAGTTTATGGTTGATTTTACTCAGCTGGTTTTTATGGCTGGGCAATGGGCTGACAATTTTGGGGCTGATTTTCTTTGTTCTCATTATGAACCAGTTTCAAATTAAGCAAGAAGAACAAGTTCTATTACGGCTTTTCGGCAAAGCCTATCAACAATATTGCCAGCAAGTTAGACGCTGGATATAACTCTCCGTACAGAAAGTGCGGTCATTTTTTAGCATTTTTTCTACGCAAAAACTGTTTCACTTTTTCTTTCGGCAAACGGTAGAAAATTAAGGCAATAAAAATTAAGCCGCAGCCTAGTGCCTTATGGGGAGTGAGCGGCTCGTGGAAAATTAGCATACTCAAAAACAGCGTCCATACTGGCTCAAGCAGCATAATTAATGCAGCATTACCGACACTGGAATATTTCTGCCCGAGCGTTTGCAGCAAAAAGCGGAAATTGGTGGCGATCAACACGCTAGCAGCCAACCAACCCCAAGTTTCATTAGGAACATTTACAGGCCAAGTTTCCATAAACATTGAATACAAACCACATAAAATCCCAACCATAGCAAGCTGAATGGTGGTAAGTGGCAACACGGGAATGTGGCGCGCATAATGATGATTAAGCACAAAATAGCTAGCCGCCAATAATGAAGTGAGCAAATACAGGCTGTTATCGGAAGAAAGATCAAAACCATTGTTGCCTAAGGCAAGAAAGTACAAGCCTAAAACCGCAATGGGTAAACAGAGCCAAAAGCTCGATTGCGGCTTTTGTTTAAACACGATCCAAGCGAGCAACGGTGCGATCAACATTGATAAACTAGTAAGAAACGCGCCTTCACCGAAATTGGTATTATTGGTGATGGCTAAAATCCAAACGCCAAGAAAAACCGCAAAAACACCACCAATTAGCACCGCACTTATCACTTGCTGGCGGCTTAAACGACGTAAGTGAACGTAAGCAAAGGGCAGAAAAACCAATGCGGCAAGAAAAAATCGCAAGCCGATAAATCCTACCGAGGGCAAAGCATCAATGGCATATTTTGAAAAGAACCAGCCAATGGCAGCCGAAATGGTAACAAATAAAAGGATAATTTCCCCACGATAACGTTCTAACATTGTTGTTCCTTATAAATAGCACGCCATAACCACGGCGTTTTCTCGTCCACCGTCTAAGGTTGGATAATAATTTTTGCGAATATCTACTTCATTAAAACCGCATTGCAGATAAAGTTTTTGCGCAACTTCATTGGATTGACGCACTTCTAACCATAAGGTCAAAATGCCCTGCCCACGCAATTCATCGATTAACGAATGCAATAATTGCTTTCCTAAGCCTTGCCCTTGATAAGCAGGATCAATGGCGAGGTTGAACAGGGTCGCTTCATCAAGCACTTTTTGGCAAATAGCAAAGCCGATAATACGTTGATCTTTCTCCAATTTTAAATTGAAATAGCGCTCGCCTTGGTTATTTTTCAATGTGCCTAATGACCAAGGTACAAGATGTGCTTGCTGTTCGAGCTCAAATAATCGATCAAAATCTTGAGATTGAATGGGGGAGATTTTTATCATTATGGGTTAATTCCTTGAATTTGTTGCCATAATTTACGTTTTTCTTGTGGGCTTGCCATAAAGGTTTGCCAGTCTGGCGAGTGCCATTGGCTCAACGCTTTTTGACAATAAGGTAAAGTGCGGTGGATTTTTTCGGGATTTTCACTTAATAGCCAATAATGCACTTCGTGGCTGACGTGCAAATGGGGGATAAAATCAAAATGGATCGCTAAATATTCATTTTGCTTTAGATATAAGCTGCGCAAAATATCTTGTAATAACGGCATAGGGGGATTTTCGGTTTCGCTAATGATCACCAGCCGCACCTGCTCATCAATAGGAATATTTACCACGCCTTGCAAACTTTCAGGGCGCACTAGTTGCCATTGGGAAAGCCCCATTTCTTGTAACAGAAGTTGATGCCGTTTCATAATGTAATCATAGCTTAAGGAAATTGTTGTATTGTAAACATTTAGCAAAGGTTCATCAAATAAAGCAAAATATTTCAGCATAAAAAATGCGGTGGAAAACCACCGCACTGACAATGAAAATCTATAAAAGTTGATGATTAGAATTCGTAACGAAGACCTACTTTTACACCATATTGGTTTACTTTGGTATTTTCAAAAGAAGCTAAACGTTGCAATTGGACACCTGCATCTAAAGCTAAATTATCCGTAAGTTGATAAGAAGCTCCTGCTAATACACCATAACCGAATTTAGTGTGTGACTCATTATCAGAACCCGTAAAATGCCCATTAGAGTTAACTTCTACCGAAGTGTCATTAAGCTTTACCTTATTTAAGGATAAACGAGCACCAATGTAAGGCTTAAGTGGAATATCTAAATTAAAATCATAAAGGGCAGAAAAACCAAAACCTTGAGCTTTAATTGAACCATTGCCTTTTTCATAATCTGTAGCATTTTCTTGAATATGATAAGAATAGTTTTTCTTACCATAATAAGTGTAATCTAATGCAAAACGTAGTTCATTGACTTTATATCCAACAGCCACACTTGGAGCTACTTTGCCCATATTAAGATCATTGAAACCTCCAGTAAATTTAGTTTTTGAGTAACCTAAATCCCCTTGTACATACCAATTTGCATTGGCTGTTGCTGAAACAGCTAAAGCACCAATTACGACTGCTAATAATTTCTTCATAGTATTCTCCAATAAAGGTTATAAAAATTGATTAATTCTAGCATAGTTTTTAACTAACGGTAAATAGTTCAACGCTTGTTCACATTCTTTACAAAAATACACCGCACTTTTCTTTTGTACTTTGTTGTGGCGGCGTACGCTAAGATCGTGAGTGCGGCAACCGCAGCGGTAAGTAAAGGTTTTCCCCTGCACACTTTTAACATCTAAATTGTGGTAAATTTCCGCAGGTTGCTGGAAAATGTTTTCCATCACCGCTTTCCATTCTTTGCCGTGCGGCGCAACTCGCCCAAACATTTGATAAACAATTAAATGAGCTAATTCGTGTGGAACAATTTGTTGCAAAAAATAGTCAGGATTTTCCAACAATAAAGTGCGGTTAAAACGGATTTCATTTTTCTGCAAATATGCCACGCCTGCTTTCACCCCACGCAGTTGATAACTCACTGTCGGCATTGGGAAAGTACGTTGAAAATATTGCTCCGCAAGTTGCAAATAATGGCGTAACCAGCGAAGGATTTGTATATTAAGTAAACGTAATGAAGAATAAGTTTCTGACATAACTAAAAAATATAAGGGACTGTACTAGATAACAACTAAAATTCCATTTATGTTAGAATAGGTCAATGAGAAAAAGTCGCCCAGTCAGCATAAACAAACTCATTGAACTGTTTGTTGCGAGTGTTACAACGAGAACAGCAAGTGAGTTAGTCAATGTAAACAAAAATGTAGCCGATTATTACTTTCACCGGTCACGCTTACTCATCGATCAAACCAATCTACATTTGGAAATGTTTGAGGGGCAGATCAAAGTCGATAAAAGCTATTTCGGCGGTGCTCGCAAAAGCAAACAAGGTCGTGCTACAGAAAGAGTCTCGGTATTTTTTGGACTTCTCAAGAGAAATGGCAAGGTTTATACCGTTATTGTACCTAAAATACTCAACCAGCAACATTATTACCAATCCGCGAGATAGCATTATTTACACGGATACCTACCTTAGCTATGATGTACTTGATGTAAGTCAAGTTAGCTGTCCTCGCCTCAATCACAGCACACATTTTGCTGAAAATCATAACCATATAAACAGAATTGAGAATTTTTGGAACCAAGCAAAACGTCATTTATACAAGTTTAATTGCATTCCAAAGAGCATTTTGAACTGTATTTTAGGGAATACGAATGGCGTTTTCAATAGTAACATAAAATCTCAAATTTCAACTTTAAAGCAATTCGTTAAGGAAAGTTTGCTCTAGTTATCTAGTACAGGCCCTTATTTACTACAATCATTCAATGTTTATATAAGATCATCAGTTATAATCCAATTACCTAAAAATATTACGATTTTGCTCTACCCGTTTAAATTGGCTAATTAATAAAACCGCCAACAGTAAACTATAAAAGGCGAAAATCACCACAATCCATTGTGCCATTGAAAAGCCTAGGAAAGACCAGCTAATCTCCGAGCAAGATCCCGTTGGATTAAATACATAAGGCAACCAGCGATCTAATGGCAAGGTTTGTGGAAATTCAGCCATATAAGAACATTGATTCCAAGGTGCAGGATTGAGCTGATAATCAACGTGTTTAATGGCTAGCAATAAGCCTTTCACCGCGCTGCCCAAGCCCAGCAATAATGCCAATAAACGCAAAATTAATGCGCGCGGATAAAGCAAGCCAATTAATGCTGAAAATGTAATGCCAAACAAGGCGACTCGTTCGTAAATACACATTACGCAAGGGGCCAACCCCATTCCGTGTTGAAAATAAAGTGCGGTGCTTTCTAACGCAATTGTTGAAATCAATAAAAGCAACCAACCACCACGATTGAGTGATAACTGTTTGAAATATTTCAGCATTGGGAATCCTTCTTATACTGGCGTAATTAATCCAATTTGTGCTAAAAATTGTGTCATTGCTGGCAATAAAAATTCTACCGCAAATAACCCCACTAAAGATAACACAATTGTATAAGGTAGCGCCATATAAACCATTCTTCCGTAAGACAAACGAATTAACGGCGCAAGTGAAGAAGTCAGCAAGAATAAAAATGCCGCTTGCCCATTTGGCGTTGCCACCGATGGTAAGTTTGTCCCTGTGTTGATCGCGACAGCAATTAATTCAAATTGATGTGGCGAAATAATCTGTTGTTCTAATGCAGCTTTTGCTTCGTTAATATAAACCGTTGCCACAAATACATTATCAGAAATTGCGGATAACACCCCATTGAAAACATAGAACAGCATTAATTGCACATCTTCTGAAGCAGAAAGCACAAGATCAATGATAGGCGCAAACAGGTGCTGATCCACAATCACCGCCACCACTGAGAAGAACACCACCAACAATGCGGTGAATGGCAAAGATTCTTCAAAGGCTTTACCGAGCGCGTGTTCGCTGGTGATACCGCAAGCCGATGTACATAAAATAATGACACTTAGCCCAATTAGCCCGACTGCGGCCAAATGGAAAGCTAAGCCAACCACTAACCATACGCCCACTAAGGCTTGGATCACTAATTTTACACGTTCTTGATTGTTCATTTTGAGCTGGCGATTACGGTCAAATTTAGCCAATACGCCCCACACTTTACGCGGAAGTTTCGCACCATAACCAAATAAACGGAATTTTTCCACCACAAGGCAAGTTAATGCGCCACAAATTAAAATTGGCACGGTAACTGGTGTCATACGGAAAAAGAATTCGCCAAAGCCCCATTTTGCTTGTTCTGCAATGATCAGATTTTGCGGCTCACCGACCATTGTCATCACGCCACCTAATGCCGTCCCCACGGCTGCGTGCATCATTAAGCTACGCAAAAAGGCACGAAATTCTTCCAAGGTTTCACGGCTATTGCCAATGTGTTTGTCATCATTAATATCATCAGAATCATCGAATTGTTTGCCCGATGCCACTTTATGATACACGCCGTAAAATCCCATTCCCACGCTAATAATCACCGCCACCACGGTTAAGGCATCTAAAAATGCGGAAAGAAATGCCGCACTTAAGCTAAATGAAAGGGATAACACCAATTTGGAACGAATGTTGAGTAACAGCTTAGTAAAAATGAAAAGGAGCAGCTGTTTCATAAAATAAATGCCCGCCACCATAAACATTAACAGCAAAATCACTTCAAAATTTGCCATAATTTCTTCTTTAACGTGTTCGGGGTGAGTCATTCCAATCATCACAGCTTCAATGGCTAGCAGCCCGCCGGGTTGTAATGGATAACATTTCAACGCCATTGCAAGAGTTAAAATAAACTCCGCAACTAACACCCAACCCGCAACAAAAGGGCTAACACAAAAAAACAAAATCGGATTTAAAACTAAAAATCCGACTATTGCCAGTTTGTACCAATCAGGACTTGAACCAAGAAAATTTTTCAGAAATGCTTGAGAATAGTTCATATTACGACCTTTACTTTAAAACGAAAAAATATAACTGTGCTAATTGTAATATATCCACCTTTCAAGGATAATAACAAATCTCTATTTTGTTATCTATATCACAAATTTTTCAACAAATAATTGCGCAAAAGTATGAATAATCATCAGTCGCTTCTTAAAGCCCAAAGCCCAGCGGGATTAGCTGAGGAATATATTGTAAAAAGCATTTGGAATAACCATTTTCCGCCGGGGTCTGATCTACCAGCAGAACGGGAATTAGCAGAAAAAATCGGGGTAACCAGAACGACATTGCGAGAAGTGTTGCAACGCCTTGCCCGTGATGGCTGGTTAAGCATTCAACACGGCAAGCCAACCCGCGTGAATAATGTATGGGAAACCGCCGGGCCGAACATTATCAGCACGCTGATTCAGCTTGATAAATCCACCATTCCTGTGATCATCACCAATGTGGTGTCTTTGCGTACTCGAATGGGTGAACATTATATCCCAGAAGCCATTCAAACTGATCCTACCGCTTCATTAAAATTATTTGAAAACCTACCGCACTTGGCCGACACCCCACAAGCCTACGCAGAATTTGACTATAATTTATACCGCTCTTTTACCTTTGTGGCGAACAAACCCGTCTATGGCTTAATTCTAAACAGCTTTAAAGATCTCTATCACCAAGTGGCATCATTGTTCTTTTCTGAAGCCAAATCACGCCAATTCACTATGCAATTTTACCAAACCCTACGCCAAAGCTGCGAACAAGGCAATGTTGAACTTGCCATTCAATGCCTAGCAGAAAACCGCGAACGCAGCAGTAGCATTTGGAAAGCGATGTTGCATCATTTACCGGCGGATTTTGGGGAGTAACAGATTTATTAACAAACAATCAGTAAGTAAAACATAATTAGAAGAAATATCATCAAATCTTGGGAGAACACAAATGACAAGTACTCAGCAACGTGCAGAATTACAACGTAGAATCTGGCAAATCGCCAATGAAGTCCGTGGCGCCGTAGATGGCTGGGATTTTAAACAATTTGTTTTAGGCACACTGTTTTACCGTTTCATCAGCGAAAATTTTACTCATTATATTGAAGGTGGCGATCCTGATGTAAATTACGCCAGCTTTCCTGATGATGCCATCACCCCAGAAATTAAAGATGATGCAATTAAAACCAAAGGCTATTTCATCTATCCCTCACAGCTTTTTACCAATATCGCTAAAAATGCTCACATCAACTCTGAACTAAATATGGATTTGAAAAAAATCTTTGACGCCATTGAAAGCTCTGCTAACGGGTACGATTCCGAGCGGGATATTAAAGGACTTTTTGCTGATTTTGATGTCACCAGCTCCCGACTGGGCAACACGGTAGAAGATAAAAATAAACGCCTTGCTGCCGTGATTAAAGGCGTGGCAGATTTGGATTTTGGCCATTTTGAGGATAATCATATTGACCTCTTTGGCGATGCTTATGAATTTTTGATTTCCAACTACGCCGCCAATGCAGGCAAATCGGGCGGTGAGTTTTTCACCCCGCAGAATGTTTCTAAACTCATTGCACAGCTGGCGATGCACGGACAGACAGAAGTGAATAAAATTTATGACCCTGCTTGTGGTTCGGGTTCTTTGCTCTTACAGGCTAAAAAGCAATTTGACGAGCACCTGATTCAAGAGGGATTTTTTGGGCAGGAAATCAACCATACCACCTACAACTTGGCGCGTATGAATATGTTCCTGCACAATATCAATTACGACAAATTTGACATTTCGTTGGGTGATACCCTTCTTGCCCCGAAATATGGCGATGAAAAACCCTTTGATGCCATTGTTTCCAATCCGCCCTATTCAGTGAATTGGATTAGTTCAGATGATCCCACCTTGATTAACGACGAGCGTTTTGCTCCCTCTGGCGTGCTTACGCCAAAATCCAAAGCTGACTTTGCCTTTGTGCTGCACGCCTTGCACTATCTTTCAGCTAGAGGCCGTGCCGCCATTGTTTGCTTCCCAGGGATTTTTTACCGCGGCGGTGCTGAGCAAAAAATCCGCCAATATTTGGTAGACAATAACTTTGTAGAAACCATTATTGCGCTGCCGCCCAACCTATTTTTTGGCACTTCCATCGCGGTGAATATTTTGGTACTTTCCAAGCACAAACCTGATACTAAAACCCAGTTTATCAACGCCAGCGGTGAGGAATTTTTCAAAAAAGAAACCAACAACAATGCGCTGACCGATGATCATATCGCCCACATCATCGAACTTTTTGACAAAAAAGAAGATGTACCGCATCTCTCTGCCATGGTAGACAACAGCACCATCGCGCAAAATGATTACAACCTTTCCGTTAGCACCTATGTGGAAGCGAAAGACACGCGCGAGGTGATTGACATCAACCAGCTCAATGCTGAGATTGATGACACCGTTGCCAAAATCAGCCAGCTACGTGGAGAGATTACTCAAATCATCAAAGAGATAGAAGCATGAGCGAGATGATTTTATACACCGCGGCCGATGGCGGTATACAAATCAAAGTAACCCTAGAAGATGAAACCGTCTGGCTGACCCTAGACCAAATGGCACAGCTTTTTGGCAAAGCTAAATCTACCATTAGCGAACATATTAAAAATATTTTTGCAGAGAATGAGTTAGAAAAAGATTCAGTTGTTCGGAAATTCCGAACAACTGCCGCCGATGGCAAAAATTATGAAGTGAATTACTACAACCTTGATGTCATCATCTCCGTAGGCTATCGGGTGAAATCCTTGCAGGGAACTCGCTTCCGCCAATGGGCTACCACGCGGCTTAAAGAATATCTCATCAAAGGCTTTACTATGGACGATGAACGGCTGAAAAACCTCGGTGGTGGTAGCTATTGGAAAGAACTTTTAGCACGCATCAAAGACATCCGCTCTAGCGAAAAAGTGATGTATCGCCAAGTGCTGGATCTCTATGCCACTGCCACCGATTACGACCCGCAAAGCGACATCAGCAAGCAGTTTTTCCAAACAGTACAAAACAAACTGCACTACGCTGCTCATGGACATACCGCCAGCGAAGTCATCTACTACCGTGTAGACAGCGACAAACCTTTTGCCGGCCTAACCCACTTTAAAGGTGCGCAGCCCACACAGGCAGAAGCCATGATCGCCAAAAACTTCTTGGAAGAAAAAGAACTCAGAATCCTCAACAACCTCGTTGCCGCCTACTTTGACCTAGCCGAACTCAACACCCTAGAAGAGCACGAAATGCGTATGGAAGATTTCTTGCGCGAACTGGATACAATTTTGTCCTCCACCGGCAGAAAAGTGCTGGAAAATGCTGGCAAAATCTCTTCTGCCCAAGCGCAAGAAAAAGCCAAAGCCGAACTGCGTAAATACAAGGCAAAAACCCTTAGCTCCGTAGAAGAAGACTACCTGAAAGCCATTAACACATTAACCCAAAAGACGAAGAAGAAACAGCTATGAACTACTTAGAAAAACTACTACAAGGCGCCCCCGTAGAATGGAAAACCCTCGGGGAGATGTGTGAAATAGCCAATGTGGGCGTAGATAAAAAGAAAAAAGAAAATGAGAGAGAAGTAAGGCTTCTTAACTTTGTTGATGTTTTCAATAATCAATATATTTCCAATGAAACCCCTACAATGGTTGTAACAGCGAGTGAGCAAAAAATTAAAGATTGTGATATAAAAGCAGGAGATGTTTTTATAACTCCGTCGTCAGAGATAATTGATGAAATTGGATTTTCCGCAGTGGCAATAGAAGACTTTGATAACGCTGTTTATAGTTCTGGGGGAGGTGGCGGACGTAATAGATTCTTTACATAAAACGCCTGTTTATGCCGATAAAGGTTTAAGCATGTGCCGTGTAACAGATATTAAGGGAGGATTCTTAAACCTTGAGGAGACTTTTAAGGTAAGTGAAGAAGTATTTGCGGAATTTACTAAAAGATACACGCCTAAAAAATATGATTTAGTTATGTCAAGAGTTGGGTCTTATGGTAATGTTAGTATTGTTCCACTCGATGATGCAGTATGTATGGGGCAAAATACCGTTGTAATACACTCACATATCAATTCTAAATTTATGTATTATTTTTTGACCTCTAAGTCTGCCCAAGAATTTATTGAAAAAAATGTCGGAGGAGGAAATCAAAAAACATTAAGTTTAAAAGCAATTAATTTAATTCCCATCCCCCCGATAGAGGAACAAAAGCGTATTGCGGGCATTTTAGATAAATTCCATACGCTGGCGCATTCGCTTTCGGAGGGTTTGCCCAAAGAAATCGCCCTACGGCAGAAGCAGTATGCCTATTATCGGGATTTGTTGCTTGGATTTGATAATTAATATTATACAGGTGTCATTATGAAAATAAACTTAACTTCAAAAGCATTTTTTGAAGATGAAGAGATCCAATTTGATAAAAAAATTAATTTTGTCTTTGGGAAAAATGGATGTGGTAAATCAACCATTGCTTCACTAATCAAAGAACAACATGACTCAGGGTACGATGTAAGAATATTTGATGGATTTGAAGGGGTTGTTAGTGAAAATAAGAGACTAGAAACCGTTATTCTCGGTGAAGAAAATGCCAATATTGATAAAGAAATTAAAGAAAATGAGCTTGAAATTAAAAAGATAGAAGAACAGATTGAAGAGATTAATGAAAATATTACTAAATCAGAAAAGCAGCCTGAAAACCTATGCTCTCAATACAATGAGAAAGAAAATAAAGTAAAAGAACAGCGGGGGAAAATTGATAATTTTTGCAGAAACTCAGCCAAAACGATTAAAGATGATATTAGAAGAATTGCTCCAACAACTTACGATATTAATAGCTTTAAATTAGATATTCAAAATGCTAAGTCCTTGTCCACCGATGAAATCCAAGAACTTAACGCACTACTTAGGTCAGAACTTAAAAAAGCAAAAAAATTGAAGCACCATGTTGTGATTTAGAAAAAATTTTGTCAGACGTTAATAGTATTTTGTCAAGCAAAATAAAAGAAGCAAAAATCATACATAGACTGGACACTGATTCAAAAAAATTTTTTGCAGAGCAAGGATTAAAAATACATAAAGCAGGTGATCACTGTGCTTTTTGTAATGGGATAGTTCAAGAAGATATATGGCAAGAGCTTGATACATACTTTTCTGTAAACAAATTCAAAGAGATTCAAGATACTATTCAAAGAAAAATAAAATACTTAGAACAAGTAAAATCAGCATATGATAATATCAAAATAAATACAAATGAATTCTATTCCTTGCACTCAAATAAGGTAGAGATAGTATCTAATAAAATTAATAAACTCAAAACAGATACTCTGAGATTTATAGATAGCTTAATATTAGAATTGACTAAAAAGAAGGATAGTTTATTCTCTCCAAGCAATGAATTATCCTTAGCGATTCCTAATGATATTAATCATTGCATTCAAGAATATAATGAATTGGTCAATAAAAATAATAACAATAACCTACAAGAGGAACAAGAGGAAGCTAGAAAAAAACTACGTTATCATGCAGTAAAAGAGCATCTTGATGATTTTCATTATGAAGTTGAATGTAATGAGTTTGAAAATAGACAAAAAAACTTTGATAAAGTAAAACAAGATTTTGAAAAAGAAAAGGATAAAATAAGAAAGCTACAAGAAAATATTGAAGTATTTAAGAAAAAAATTGCTGCTCTTCAAGCTAGCACTCGCAATGAAAAAATTTTAGTTAGGAAAGTTAATAAAAAACTGGCTTCACATGCTTCTTTTGAACTTGTTTATCAAGAAGATGGCAATGAATATAAGATCAAATGTCTACTGACTAATCAAGAACGCAATGTTGATGAACTTTCTACTGGAGAGAAAAATATCCTTGCTTTTCTTTACTTTATTGAGAAATTAGCAGAAGCTGATAACAAAAAATGTATTATTTTTGACGACCCAATGAACTCTAATGACGATACATTTCAGTATGTAATTATTGAGACCTTACAAAGGTTAGCCCAAAAACTCAATGGAGAAAATAAATTAATTATACTAACACATAACGCTCATTTTTACTTAAATGTAAAATATGGATTTGATAATAAAAGGGAAAGTTACTCTAAAAATAACTTTATTAGGCTAGAAAAATTAGATAGAAAAGTACAAATTAAGCATATAGAAAGTAAGCAAGATGATTTTAAAACTAATTATGAATCTCTTTGGTTGGAGTTGGAAGTGTTATTTCTAAACGATGATATTAAAGAAACCATGATATTAAACCCAATCAGAAGAATTATTGAGACTTATACTAAATTTAACGGATTTAGCTTGACTGAATTCTATTCAGATATCTCTGGAGCAAAAAAACTATTTGATGTGAACTCACATGCTATAGACGATCTTGAAGCAGAGTTAAATGGAAAAACAAAAGAAGATATCTTAATATTAATGAAAGAATGTTTTAAGAAAAATCATTCCTTAAAACATTTTGAACAATACTGGAAACATTAAATTATGCAAACAGAAACCACCCCATCGCCGAAACCCCGCAATTCATCATTCTGGATGAATACGAAAAAATCGAACAGCCCAGCCACTACCAAAGTGAGGAGGATTTAGAACGCGAATTCATCGCCGACTTAGTCCAGCAAGGCTATGAGTTTCGCCAAGATCTCACCACCAATGACAAACTTTTGGCGAATGTGCGTGAACAGCTGGAGCGGCTAAATGAAGTGCGTTTTAGTGATGGAGAGTGGGCGCGTTTTGTGGCGGAGTATCTCGATCCGCCTGCGGAAACCCTTATTGATAAAACCCGAAAAATTCACCACGATTATATTTATGATTTCGTGTTTGATGATGGGCGAATCCAGAACATTTATCTTGTCGATAAAAAGAACATTCAGCGCAATCGCTTGCAGGTGATTTCGCAGTTTGAGCAAACAGGCACGCACGCCAACCGCTATGATGTAACGGTGCTGGTGAATGGCTTGCCACTGGTGCAAATTGAGCTAAAAAAACGCGGGGTGGCGATTCGTGAGGCGTTCAACCAAGTGCATCGTTACACAAAAGAGAGCTTTAATGCAGAAAACTCCCTGTTTAAATATTTGCAGATTTTCGTCATTTCCAACGGCACGGATACACGCTATTTTGCCAACACCACCAAGCGCGATAAAAACAGCTTTGATTTCACCATGAATTGGGCAAGATCGGACAACATGCCAATCAAAGATCTCAAAGATTTTACCGCTACTTTTTTCCAAAAAAATACCCTGCTTAATGTGTTGCTGCATTATTCCGTTTTTGATGTCAGCAACACGCTGCTGATTATGCGACCTTATCAGATTGCTGCCACCGAACGCATTCTTTGGAAAATCCGCAGCACCCATCTCAATAACAATTGGAGCAAGCCTGAAAGTGGCGGTTTTATTTGGCACACTACAGGTTCAGGCAAAACCCTCACCAGTTTTAAAGCGGCACGCCGTGCCACGGAATTGGATTTTATTAGCAAAGTTTTCTTTGTGGTGGATAGAAAAGATTTGGACTATCAAACCATGAAGGAATATCAGCGTTTTTCGCCCGATAGCGTCAATGGTTCCGACAGCACCGTTGGCTTAAAACGCAATATTGAAAAAGATGATAATAAAATTATCGTCACCACCATTCAAAAACTCAACAATCTGATGAAATCAGAAGACAACTTGCCGATTTACGGGCAGCCTGTGGTGTTTATTTTTGATGAATGCCACCGCTCGCAGTTTGGTGAAGCACAGAAAAATCTTAAAAAGAAATTTAAAAAATTCTGCCAGTTTGGTTTCACCGGTACGCCGATTTTTCCTGATGAATATGACAACGGTGTATTAGTAAAAAAAGGAAATGCCTTAGGTGCAGAAAGCACGCAAAGCGTTTTTGGTAGTAAATTGCATTCTTATGTCATCACCGATGCCATTCGTGATGAGAAAGTGCTGAAATTTAAAGTGGATTATAACGATGTCCGCCCTAAATTTAGAGCTGTGGAGCAAGAGCAAGATCTTAAAGAACTCTCCGCTCTTGAAAACAAACAAGCCCTTCTGCACCCTGAGCGCTTAAACGAAATTGCCAGTTATGTCTTGAAACACTTCAAACAAAAAACCCACCGCCTCAATGCCTCAGGCAAGGGCTTTAATGCGATGTTTGTCGTAAGCAGTGTGGAAGCCGCTAAGCATTATTATGAGATTTTTAAACAATTACAAAGTGCGGTAGAAAATCCGCTAAAAATTGCTACCATTTTTTCTTTCGCGCCCAATGAAGCGCAAGATGCCATTGGCGATATTGAAGATGAAAACTTTGAACCCACGGCGATGAACAGCTCTGCTAAAGAATTTTTGCAGGCAGCCATTGGCGACTATAACGCTATGTTCCAAACCAATTACGGTGTAGACAGCAAGGAATTTCAAAACTATTACCGTGACCTTGCCAAACGGGTCAAAAATCAAGAAATTGATCTGCTGATTGTAGTGAGCATGTTTTTAACGGGTTTTGATGCGCCAACCTTAAATACCCTATTTGTAGATAAAAACCTGCGTTATCACGGGCTGATTCAAGCCTATTCACGCACCAACCGCATTTTTAACCGCACTAAAACCTTTGGCAATATTGGGACTTTCCGTGATTTAGAACAAGCCACTATTGATGCCATTACTCTTTTTGGCAATGCTAATACTAATACCGCAAATGTGGTGCTAGAACGTAGTTATCAGGATTATATGAATGGTTATGTGAATGATGCGGGTGAGCGAGTTCGAGGATATAAAGAAATTGTTAAAGAGTTGCAAACGAGATTTCCTGATCCAACTGCTATAGAAAAAGAATCAGATAAGAAAGCCTTTGCAAAATTATTTGGTGAGTATTTGCGTATTGATAATATTCTAAGAAATTATGATGAATATAATGCAATCACAGATAGCAGTAATTCTGGAAATCAAATTAATGAGGAAAATGGTGAATATGTAACATATCCTATTGTTCTGCCTGAGAAAATCCGCCAAGACTATCTTTCTACTTATAATGATATTCGTGATTGGCAGCGCCAACAAACTGATGGGAATGGTCAAGAAAGATTAGATATTGATTGGAGTGATGTAGTTTTCGAGGTTGATCTATTAAAATCACAAGAAATTAATTTAGATTATATTTTAGAATTAATTTTTAATGAAAATAAGAAAA
Source organism: Avibacterium gallinarum (assembly GCF_002921135.1). Classification (GTDB taxonomy): domain Bacteria; phylum Pseudomonadota; class Gammaproteobacteria; order Enterobacterales; family Pasteurellaceae; genus Avibacterium; species Avibacterium gallinarum. The sequence continues at coordinate 305,258 of NZ_PQVJ01000011.1, forward strand.
CCGATAATAAACCTGATTTAATTAAAGAAGCACGCAGAATTATTCGTTCCAGTGTAGGACATCGAGCCAAAGAAAGTTTAATTATTGACTTTATTCAGCAAACTGATCTTAATAGCATTCCTGATAGAGTTGAAGTTATAGAGTCCTTTTATAAATTTGCCCAATTAGAGCAAGAAAAAGAAGCGAATGAACTCATTAAGAATGAAAAACTTAATGAAGAAGCTGCAAAACGCTATATTTCAACCTCTTTAAAACGTGGCTATGCAAGTGAAAATGGTACAGCATTAAATGAAGCATTGCCAAAACTTAGTCCTTTAAATCCTCAATATAGAACGAAAAAACAAGCTGTCTTTAAAAGGATTGCTGCTTTTGTAGAGAAATTTAAAAATATTGGAAGGAAAATTTAAACAGCAAAAACATAAAAAACGCCAGTACTCACTGGCGTTAAAGTTCATATATTACTGACGATAATTAGCTAAAAAACGCCCTAACTTAGAAAGTGCATCTTCAATTTGATTCACATAAGGCAAGGTTACAATGCGGAAGTGATCAGGGGAATGCCAGTTAAAACCGCGTCCGTGTACTAATAACACTTTCTCTTGACGTAATAAATCCAGCACCATTTTTTCATCATCATAAATATTGAATTTTTTCACATCAATTTTCGGGAACATATAAAGCGCGCCCATTGGCTTAACACAACTTACCCCAGGGATTTGATTAATCAGTTCATAGGCTTTGTTGCGCTGTTCTAATAAGCGTCCACCCGGCAGAATAAATTCATTAATGCTTTGATAGCCACCTAATGCGGTTTGAATGGCGTGTTGCATTGGGTGGTTGGCGCATAAACGCATTGAAGCCAGCATATCCAAGCCTTCAATATAGCCTTTTGCCTGATGTTTCGGGCCGTTTAAAATCATCCAGCCTTGACGGAAACCTGCCACGCGATAAGATTTTGACAAACCATTAAAGGTAATAGTTAATAAATCCGGTGCAAGGGCAGCAATATGATGATGAACCGCATTGTCATACAAAATTTTGTCGTAAATTTCATCGGCAAAAATAATTAAATTATGCTCACGAGCAATACCCACAATGCCTTGCAATAAATCTTTGCTATACACTGCGCCTGTTGGGTTATTCGGGTTGATAATCACAATAGCTTTGGTGCGCGAAGTGATTTTGCTTTTAATATCCTCTAAATCAGGAAACCAATCTGCCTGTTCATCACATAAATAATGCACTGCTTTTCCGCCAGCAAGGGTGGCTGCGGCCGTCCATAATGGATAATCTGGCATTGGGATCAATACTTCATCATCATTATTCAGCAAGGCTTGCATTGACATCATTATCAGCTCAGACACACCATTGCCGATATACACATCATTCACATTGGCGCCGTGAATGCCTTTTGACTGGTAATACTGCACAATGGCTTTGCGCGCAGAATATAACCCTTTGGAATCGCAATACCCCTGTGCCGCAGGGAGATTACGCAAAATATCCACCAAAATTTCATCTGGTGCTTCAAAACCAAAAGGCGCGGGATTGCCGATATTTAATTTTAAGATTTTATGCCCGTCTTCTTCCAAACGCAGTGCTTCTTTATGCACTGGCCCACGAATATCGTAACAAACGTGTTCTAACTTGCTTGATTTAGGAAATTTTGTCATTGTTATTATCCTTTTGGTTACCAAAAATAATGTTGCGTGCTGTTATCATTGGGGTAAAAAATTGCCGATAAAAATCGGCGTATTTCTCACCGCACTTTACGCTTATTTTGCAAAGATGAAAAGATTTTATAAAAAATTCTGCCAAAGTGCGGTAGAATTAGCCCTTATTTTTAACTGATTTTTTTGCCAAAAACAACGCTTTTTAAATGGATAATTTGCAATCAATTAAACAACAGCTGATCGAGAGAATTTCCCCTACGCTGCCTACGCAACAAGGGATCGCTTGCGTGCAGGCAGAAATTGAAACCGATCTCAATTTGTTAAGCTGGTTAAAAGGGCAAAAAACCTATCCGCAGTTTTACTTGAATTTGCGCGATAGCACCCAAGTTGTGGCGGCTATCGGACAAGTGCGCGACTTTTCGCAATTAAATCAGGCGCAAGCCTTTATGCAGCAAAGTGGCTATCCTTTGGTAGGTGGCGTGCAATTTTATGGCGAAAGCCAATTTGTCTTGCCGCGTCTGTATTTGCAACAGCAAGAAAATAAGTTAAACATTCAGTTATTTATCGATCAAACAAAAGATATTGAGCAAGAACACCAAGCCTGTTTAAACGCATTAAAAACCTTTGAAAAAAGCACCGCACTTTGCCCAATTCAACAATCCATTCATTTTGAAAAAAAACGGGCAGAACAACGCGAATGGTGCGAATGGGTGGAAAAAGGTTTACAGCACATTAAACAAGGCGTGCTAAATAAGATTGTGTTGGCCAATGAAACCCTTTTCCAATCAGAAGGCAAACTGAACGCCTATGATTTTTTGGGCGAAAGTGAACGCTATAATTTCGGTTGCTATCATTTTCTTTTTGCCGAAGCGGAAGAATGTATTTTTATTGGCTCCAGCCCTGAACGCCTGTATCAACGGCAAGGTTCACAGCTGCAAACTGAGGCCTTAGCTGGCACGGCGTTAGTGGGTGAAAATGCGCAAGAAACTGAACAACAAGCGCAATGGTTGTTGCAAGATGAAAAGAATATTTATGAAAATCAATTAGTTGTTGATGATATTAAACAACATCTTGCTCCTTATAGCCAGCACATTACGGTGTCCCCTTTGGGCTTGAAAACCTTACGTCAGGTACAGCATTTAAGACGCCAAATTTCAGCGCAAATTTCCCCTGAATATGGTGATGATATTTTCTTGAACGCCATTCACCCCACCGCGGCTGTGGCAGGCTTAGGACGCAACGAGGCGCTTGCCTTTTTACGCCAAACGGAAACCTTTGACCGCCGTTGGTACGCAGGGACATTAGGCGTAATGCAAAAAGAATGGGCTGAATTTTGCGTTGCCATTCGCTCTGCATTCATTGAGCAAGAACAAATTCGCGTTTTTGCCGGTGCAGGGATTGTTGAAGGCTCTATTCCCTTGTTAGAATGGCAAGAAATTGAGCGTAAAGCCTTAGGATTAATTTCTTTATTACAAGAATAAAAAAGAACGGACAAAATAAACGGAGAACCCTATGTCAGTGAGTGTATTTAATCGTTGTTGGTCAAAAGTGATCTTGGAAACCCTTGTGCGCCAAGGTGTCAGCCATTTTTGCATTGCCCCCGGTTCTCGTTCTACTCCACTCACGTTAGAAGTGGCACGCCTTGAACAAGGTGGCAAAGCCAAATGCCATACTCATTTTGATGAGCGTGGTTTGGGCTTTCTCGCCCTTGGCTTAGCCAAAGCGCATAAAAACCCCGTGGCGATTATTGTTACTTCTGGCACCGCGGTGGCAAATCTTTATCCTGCGGTGATTGAAGCGCGCCAAAGTGGGGTTAATCTCATTGTATTAAGCGCTGATCGCCCACCAGAATTATTAGAGTGCGGTGCAAATCAAGCGATTTTACAGCACAATATTTTTGCCGATTATCCTGTGGCAACGGTGGACTTACCGCGCCCTAGCCAAGATTACACGCCAAATTGGTTGATTTCAATTGTGGAACAGGCTTGTTATCGCCAAAGTCAGCACGCTGGCGTGGTGCATATTAATGTGCCATTTGCGGAGCCATTGTATGAAGCCAATGCAGATCAGATTGATCAACATTCTTGGCTTGCGCCGATTCAGCGTTGGTTAAGCCAAAATAAGCCGTGGCATAATCATCAGGCGCCACAACGAGAAGTGGTAATGCACGAACATTGGGATCATTGGCGCACAAAACGTGGGATCATCTTGGTCGGCAAACTGCCACCAGAGCAATCGATGGGCATTCGCACTTGGGCTGAAACCCAAGGTTGGATTATGCTCACCGATATTCAATCAGGCGTTGAGCCAACCCTACCTTATGCCGATATTTGGCTGGCAAATCAAACTGTTAAGCAAAAATTGCTGGAAGCAGATATTGTGTTGCAATTTGGTTCGCATTTTATCAGCAAGCGCATTAATCAATTTATGGCGGCGTTTAAAGGGGAGTATTGGATCGTTGAGCCGTCAGATAATTCAGTTGATCCAAACCATCACGCGCACACCCGTTTTAATGGCAAAATTCACCATTGGTTACGCGCTCACCCACCGTTGCGCCAAAAACCTTGGCTACTCGAGCCAATCGCCCTTGCCAAGTTCTGCGCAAGCTTTGTAGAACAGCAAGTGGGGGGCAATTTGAATGAAGCCTCTTTAGCCCATCATTTAGAGCGTTTATTGCCAAACAATGGACTGCTCTTTTTAGGCAACAGCCTATTTGTGCGCTTGGTTGATGCGCTCACCAAGCTGCCTGAAGGCTACCCTGTTTACACCAACCGTGGCGCAAGTGGCATTGACGGCTTGCTCGCCACCACTGCAGGGTTAAGTTTAGGCTCAAATCAGCCTGTGGTTGCGATGTTAGGGGATACTTCTGCCCTATACGATCTCAATTCCTTAGCATTGCTTAAAAAAGTAAACCAGCCAACCATTATTTTTGTTATCAACAATAACGGCGGTGCAATTTTCGATATGCTGCCTGTGGATGCAGAAATGAAAGATAAATTCTATCGTATGCCACATAATTTAGAATTTTCTCACGCAGCATCAATGTTTGATCTCAAATATGCGCGCCCTTACACTTGGGCTGATTTAAGCTCGGTGCTGAAACAGGCTTATTTCCGCCGTGAAGCCACCTTGATTGAAATTAAGGTAAACAACAGTGATGGCAGCAATATTTATAAACGCCTGATTGAACAAATTAGCCACGCGGTGATTGGCGCATAACTTCTCAATAACAAAATGGCAATGCAACGTCCGCATCTGGTTTTTCTGCACGGATTACTTGGCACAAAAGCCGATTGGCAAAAAATCATCGAAAAACTACCGCACTTTCCTTGCGTTGCCCTTGATCTTCCTTTTCACGGCGAAAATAAACAGCTTGCCGCTAAAGATTTTGCTCAAAGTGCTGAAATCTTAAGTGCGCAAATTCAAAGTGCGGTGCAAAATCAGCCTTATTTTTTAATCGGTTATTCCCTCGGCGGACGACTTGCCCTTTACTATGCCTTGCAAGCAGAAGTGAAAAAAGGCGATTTGCAAGGGCTGATTTTAGAAGGTACGAATTTAGGGCTAACCTGTGAGCAAGAACGCCAACAGCGCTGGCAAAATGATTGTGATTGGGCGGAACGCTTTGCCACTCAGCCTGCGCATCAAGTGTTAGAAGATTGGTATCAACAACGCGTGTTTGCTCACTTAACTGCCGAGCAACGGCAAGCCTTAATTCAACTTCGCCAAGCTAATTGTGGTGACAATATCGCTCAAATGCTCAAAGCCACCTCCCTTGCCAAACAACCTAATTTTCGCCCACAAGTGCGGTCAAATTCCTTGCCAATTTTTTATCTGTGCGGCGAAAACGATAGCAAATTCCGCCAAATGGCCGTAGAAAACCAGCTGAACTTACATTTAATCCCAAATGCTGGGCATAATGCCCATCAAGAAAATCCGCAAGGTTTTGTTGAGCGCCTACAACAAATTCTAACCAATATAGGAATAAACTAGAAAAATCAGCTAATTAAGTAAAAATTCATCAGATTTTAAGATAGCAACACATTCTTAAAAACACTGACTAAAGCCAAAAATTTAATGACAAATCTGCACAGATAAATCAACCAGTTTTTCCCACACATCATCACTAAATTCAAGTTTTACCAAGCGTTCTAATTCAGCGAGCTGTTGAATGATTTTATACAATTTACGATAAGTTAAGCGTTGGATTGCTTGCAGAAAAAGCGGGCGGCGTGATTGCCAAATTTTGAGTTGATCAAACTGCTCACGCAATTTTGCGGTAGAAAGCGGTTGATCAATATTACTCATTCCTTGTTGTGGTTGAGTCAGTGTCAGCAGGGTGATTAGCTCGCGTTGTAAGGTACGCAATAAAATCACAGGCTGGATTTCTTCACCGCGCAAGCCTGCTAGAATCCGTCTGGCACGCTGGCTTTTGCCCTCAAGCAAAGCATCGACCCATTGGAACACGGTAAACACGGAAGATTGCTCCACCACGGTTTGCAGACGCGATAAGGTGATTTTATCCTTGGGATAAAGCAAGGCGAGCAGTTGTAAGGTTTGCTTTAAGGCAAGAAGATTATTTTCGTAGCTGTAACACAAAAGCTGGATTGCTTCTGGCTCAACAAAAATCTCTAAGGCTTTGCTGCGCCCTACAATCCAACGGGGGAGCTGTTCAATATTTGGTGTTTGACAATTGACGATAGAAAATTGCGCATCAAACTGATTAGCTTGCACAAACCAATCTTGTTTTTCCATTGGTTTGGTGAGCTTTGCTGTTTGTAGAATAAGCAACACGTCTTGATTTAATAAGCCAATTAATTCGGCTAAACGCTTTTGTAAAGGTGCGGTGAGATTTTCAGGAGAATTTAGCAATAAAATTTGACGGCTGAAAAACAAGCCCATTGATTGCACTTGTTCGTTTAAGGCGATCCAATCGGTGCTGTTATCCAGCGTGATTTCATTTTTTTCATCGAAACCTTGCTGTTTTGCCACAGCGCAGATGAGATCCTTGCTTTCTTGCAAAAGCAAGGGATCTTGCCCCACCAAACAATAAATTGATGCCAATTTTTTCTCTAGCAAGGCACTCAGCTGATCAGCAAACAGACGTTGCATTATTGGCTTTTCACCTGCTGTTTTAGCGCCACCATTTTGGTGATAAGCTGACGCGCTGCTTGTTCACGCATATCGTTCCAAATCACGTCTTTCTCGGCAGATTTCGCTAAGGCAGCGCGCGAGTTATCAAAGAAGGTGCGTGTAACTTGGGTGTTAATTGGATAACGTTGTTTATTTTTAAGCTGAACGCTGGCTTCCACTTGCAACACCAGCACTTTTTCCGCCTCACGCCCTTGTTTGAAAATAGACGCCACTTCGCTATTCTCACGAGCATTATTTAAGCGCAACACCACCACATCACCTTGTTCAACAAGCTGAATGTTATTGGCTCGCAACTGCTTGCGCATAGCAATCGTCATCGCATCATAAGGATCACTACTTTCCAAACGCAATGTTTTCATCTCTTGCGGAATTAATTCACCATTTTCAAAATGGAAACCACAAGCCGTGAGCGTTGCCAACGCACCGACAAGACATAATTTTTTAAGTAAATTCAACATAGTGTTTTCTCTTAATAATTCGCTCCACTCATTGAGTGGAGCGGTTGGATTATTTCGCGACAAAGCTAAATAACTTACCGGGTACATAGATGGTTTTCACAATGGTTAAACCGTCTAGGAATTTTTGTACATTTGGATCGGCAAGGGCGATTTCTTTAATGGCGTCTTCTGTCATATCCGCAGGCACAGTGATTTTTGCGCGTACCTTACCGTTTACTTGCACCACCACCAGTTTTTCGTCATCAACCATTGCTTGCGCATCGGCTTTCACCCAAGGGGCGAAGTCAATGGCGTCTTGGTTGCCAAGCTCTTTCCATAATTGGAAACAAATATGTGGGGTGATTGGGTAAAGCATTCTTACCACTGCATTTAAGGCTTCTGCCATTACTGCGCGATCTTGCTCATCGTCCAATGGCGCTTTGGTTAATTTGTTCATTAATTCCATTACCGCAGCAATCGCCGTGTTAAAGGTTTGGCGGCGACCAATATCATCGCTCACTTTCGCAATGGTTTTATGCACATCACGGCGAAGCGCTTTTTGGCTGCTTGAAAGTGCGGTTGGATTTAGCGCAGTTTTTGCTGGATTTTTGCTGTATTCAAACACTAAATTCCATAAACGGCGTAGGAAACGATTTGCCCCTTCTACGCCTGATTCTTGCCATTCCAAGGTCATTTCCGCAGGGGAGGCAAACATCATAAACAAACGCACGGTATCCGCACCGTATTTTTCCACCATTTCTTGCGGGTCAATACCATTGTTTTTCGATTTTGACATTTTTGTCATTCCGCTATGCACCAGCTCACGCCCCTCATCGTCAAAGGCACGCACAATTCGCCCTTTTTCATCGCGTTCGAGGGTTACTTTGGTTGGTGAAACCCAAATACGCTCCTTGGTGTCGCTGGTGTAATAGAAGGCATCTGCCAACACCATTCCTTGACACAACAATTTATTCGCTGGCTCATCAGAGCTGACTAGCCCCGCATCACGCAATAATTTGTGGAAGAAGCGGAAGTAAAGCAAGTGCATTGTGGCGTGTTCGATCCCGCCAATATATTGATCAACTGGCAACCAGTAATTGGCTTCTTCTGGGTTCAGCATTGCTTGGTGGAAATCAGGGCAAGTGTAACGCGCGTAATACCAAGAAGATTCCATAAAGGTATCAAAGGTATCTGTTTCTTTTAAGGCAGGCTGTCCATTATAAGTGGTTTTTGCCCAATTTGGATCCGCTTTGATCGGGCTACGCACACCGTCCATTACCACATCTTCAGGTAACACGATCGGTAAATCAGCCAATGGTGCAGCTACAACTTCACCGTTTTCCAGTGTTAGCATTGGAATTGGCGCGCCCCAATAACGTTGGCGAGATACGCCCCAATCGCGTAAACGATAATTCACTTGGCGTTTGCCCACGCCCATTTGTTCCAATTTATCCGCAATGCCTTTGAATGCTGCGTCAAAATCTAAGCCGTCAAATTCTGCTGAATTGATCAAAATACCGTGTTCGGTGTAGGCCTGCTGTGATAAGTCTAATGGGCTGCCGTCTGCGGGTGTAATTACTGGATAAAGCGGTAAATCATATTTTTTAGCGAACTCATAATCACGCTCATCGTGGGCTGGCACTGCCATCACCGCACCTGTTCCATAGTGCATTAACACGAAATTCGCCACCCAAACTGGCACTAATTTTCCTGTAATCGGGTGAATAGCGTGAATGCCCGTTGCCATTCCTTTTTTCTCCATTGTGGCAAGCTCGGCTTCTGCCACTTTGGTACTTTTGCATTCTTGGATAAATTGCGAAAGTGCGGGGTTATTTTTCGCTGCTTTTTCTGCTAATGGGTGCGCAGCTGCCACAGCAAGATAAGACACGCCATAGAAAGTATCAGGACGTGTGGTATAAACTGTTACGGTTTCATCAGAATTTTCAATATTGAAGGTTATTTCCACCCCTTCCGAACGGCCAATCCAGTTACGTTGCATTGTTTTCACCATATCTGGCCATTCTGGCAGATGATCTAAACCGCCCAATAATTGCTCGGCATATTCGGTGATTTTAATAAACCATTGTGGGATCTCTTTTTGTTCCACAGGCGTATCACAACGCCAGCAACACCCTTCGTGAACTTGCTCATTGGCAAGCACGGTTTCATCATTCGGACACCAGTTTACGCTAGAGGTTTTTTTATACACTAAACCTTTGCGATAAAGCTCTGTGAAGAACCATTGTTCCCACTTGTAATATTCAGGTTTGCAAGTGGCAATTTCACGATCCCAGTCAAAACCAAAGCCCAAAATTTTGAGCTGATTTTTCATATAATCAATATTTTCGTATGTCCATTTTGCAGGCGCGGTTTTATTTTTCACCGCCGCACCTTCCGCAGGCAAGCCAAATGCGTCCCAACCCATCGGCTGTAACACATTTTTGCCGTTCATTCGTTGATAACGCGAAACCACATCGCCAATGGTGTAATTACGAACATGTCCCATATGCAGGCGACCTGATGGGTAAGGGAACATTGAAAGACAATAATATTTCTCTTTAGCGGGATCTTTCACCGCTTTAAACGTTTTATTTTCAGCCCAATATTTCTGCACTTCAGGCTCAATCAAATCGGGACGATAATGTTCTTGCATAAAATTACCTTTAAAAATTATCAAAAAATTGACCGCACTTTGCCCATTTATTACGGCGATTTTAGTCGGTATAGATGAATAAGAAAATGTGGTATAGGATAGCGTAAAATGGGGAAAATTGATAGAACTTTAAATAGCCCGACCACTTAGGTTTTATGGATTGAATCCAGAAAATTGATTAAATTGCGTTTTTGATCATTGCTCAAATGATCCCAATGATAATCTAAGCGCATTTTTAGGGCGTCATTACGAATAGGGACGTATTCATCTTGTAAAGAAAAAGTGAGATTTTCTGATTTGACATCGGCAAAGAACCAGCTAATCGGCGTATTCAAAATAACGGCAATATTGACAAGGTGCGAAACATTGATTTTCGTTACTCCTCGTTCATAACGAGAAAATTGTTGCTGAGAAACCCCAATTTGCTCAGCAAGATTCTCAGCCGTAAAACCCAATTCTTTCCGCCGTTGTTGAATTTTTTTCCCAATCGCCATATCAACTTCTGCGGCAATAAATTTGCTCATTCTCTTTTCGCCCTCAACGATTTACGCTTTGAATGATATTTTTTTATATTTTTACGCTTGAGTTGATTGTTTTGATGTTGTATATTTTAAAAAATACTCATCTAAAGAGTATTTCACCCAAAATGCATAAATCACAATTTAAGGAAATTAAAAATGAAAAAATTACTCATCATTCTCACAGTGCTTAGTCTTGCGAGTTGTGCCATTGACAGACCACCATCACCAAGATGGTATAAAGATGGAGCTTCGCCTTCGGTAGTCAAAGCCAAGTATGCAAAATGCACTTATGATGTAGGAATGAATAAAGTTGAACCATCAGAAAAAATTACATTGATTAATAGTTGTATGGAAGCTGATGGATTTATTTGGGGCGTACCTAGATAAAAATTGTACCTGCTATAATTTAATTATGGCAGGTTTTCATAAATGACACTTTTCATACAACGGCACTAACTCTCGAATGGTTTGCGCGATAAATTCCACCGCATCAATGTGATCTAACTCGGCTTTTTCAATATTTTTCCCTATGCAGAAAAAATCTTCATCATTGTTGAGGCAAAAATCTTGCGCAGAAAGCGACCGCACTTTGCGGAAATCGGCGTATTCACTTTCATCACCACGCCAAAAATCAAAATCGGCATACTGAGTTTGATCCAGTTGTTCAAACCATTGGTTATATTGTTGCACATTGATTTGCGAGCGATCAGCGCGATAGCAGTGCCAATCAAGGCTCACTTGTAAACGGCGGCGGTTTAAGATCACAGATAAAATCGCCGCTGAATTTTGATTAAACTCATATTTAAAAAAGGCGAAAAAATGCGACCGCACTTGCCAACCGTTACACCATTTTTCAATATGAGGCTCGGCAAAAGGTGTACCAAGACGCTGAGCCACTTGTAATATCGCTGTTTTCCAGTTGTTCCATTCCCGTTTGTAATCCGCTTTAATTTGTGGGATTTGCTCTGGGCAGAATTTTTTCATCTGGGCGAACTGGAAAAAAGGAAGATTGAACAGCTCGCAACTGGCAGAAGTAATCAGTTTTTCTTTCATAGGTTAAGTGTATTGTTTCATTGCAGGTTGAGTAAAATACTGTTTATCTTCCCAGCGTAACATTGTCATTCGGTTACCCCACACGCAGCCGGTATCAAGAGCGTAAATATTAGCTGGCGTAGGCGTATCCACTAAACTGGCCCAATGGCCAAAGACGATATTTTCCGTTTTGAATAAAGGATTATCCAAGTTAAACCAAGGGGTTAGCTCAGAGGGGGCTTGATCCACAGGGGCTTTGCAAGCGAAATCAAGGCGGTGATCGTAATAGCAAAAACGCATTCGTGTGAACACGTTGATAATATAACGCAGGCGATCAATGCCTTGTAAATCAGGCGACCAGCAATCAGGCTGGTTATCATACATCTGTTCGATCATTGCATAATAATCACCGTGGCGTAGCACTTGCTCCACTTCGGCTGCGCAGGCTTTTGCCGTGGCAAGATCCCAATCAGGCGAGATCCCCGCGTGAGTGAGTAAAAATCCTGCCTGTTGGTTATGAATAAGCAAGGGCTGCTGACGTAGCCAATCAATCAACTCGTGAAAATCAGGGGCGTTGAAAATGGTGTCCACGCGATCTTTGGGTTTGATTTTTTTAATGCCAAGTGCGGTGGAAATTAAGTGCAAATCGTGATTGCCCAGCACGGTGTGCGCCGCGTTACCAAGGGATTTGACTAAACGTAAACATTCAAGGGATTTATCCCCACGCGCCACCAGATCACCCACTAAATAAAGCACATCTTGGCTCGGATCGAAGTTTACTTTTTCCAACAAAGCGTGTAATTCGTCATAACAGCCTTGCAGATCGCCGACTAAATAGGTTGCCATTGTTTTATTCCGTTTCGCTCTGTGTGTTTTCCACCACAGGGTTATCACATAGCCAGTTTGCTAATCTTGCATAATCGGCAATGGAAAGATTTTCTGCCCGCGCATTTAAATCAATCCCAAGTGCGGTGAGATTTTCCGCAGAAAATAGTGTAGAAAGCGCATTACGCAAGGTTTTACGGCGTTGATTAAAGGCTTGCGTACACACACGATTGAGCCAATATAAATCCTTCACAGGGTGCGGAAGCGTGCTGTGTGGAATTAAACGCACTACCGCGGAATCCACTTTTGGTGCAGGCTTGAATGCAGTCGGCGGCACTTCCAATACCGGCATTACTTGACAAAAATATTGCGCCATAATGGTTAAACGTCCGTAAGCCTTGCTATTCGGTGCAGCACAAAGGCGTTTTACCACCTCTTTTTGTAGCATAAAGTGCATATCCTGAATTTGCTCGCAATAGTTGAACAAATGGAACATTAATGGCGTTGAAATGTTATAAGGAAGATTGCCGAAAATGCGTAATTTCTGATTTTTTTCCGCTAAATGCTCATCACGGTAAAGTTGCCCAAAATCAAACTGCATCGCATCTGTTTCAATCACATTCAACTTTTGATGTAAAAATGGGTGATGACGCAAACGTTCAGCCAAATCTCGGTCTAACTCCACAACGGTTAAACGCTCAACGCGCTCCGCCACAGGTTCTGTTAACGCCCCCAAACCAGGGCCGATTTCTACTAAGAATTGATCTGGCTGTGGGTAAATGGCTGCCACAATGCTTTGAATAATATTATCGTCTGATAAAAAGTTCTGCCCAAAACGTTTACGGGCGGTATGACCTAGATGTTTTCTTGAACTCATAATGATTTATCACTGTTAAAAAAGACACGCTATTATAAAACAAAAATCCCAGCATTGGGGCTGGGATTTCGTGATTGCTTCAAATTACTTGAAATATTTAATATTTGCAGTTTTACGCAAGGCTTTCACCCAATCTTGTGAGGCTTCGCGCAGTTGTTGATTGACTAACTGCTCATAGGCTTTTTGCATATAAGCATCACGAGTACGATCCCCTTGGCGAGTGTCAGTAACTTCTAAAATATGCCAGCCAAATTCTGTTTTAAATGGGGCAGAAATGGTGCCTTTCTTCGTGGTTTGTACCATTTTAGCAAAGGGTGGTACATAGGTTTCTGGGAAAGCAAAGCCTAAACTGCCGCCATTCGCACCAGATAAATAATCTTTAGAATATTTTAATGCGGCATCAGCAAAGGTAGTTTTATGCGCCAAAATATCCGCACGAATTTGAGTTAATTGCGCTTTCGCTTGCGCATCATTTAATAATGGGTTTAATTTCAATAGAATATGGCGAACTTGGTATTCTGTTCCAGTTACTTTTTTCTCTTTACCCTGTGCTTTCGCTTGATCAAGCAATTTTTGCCCAAGTTCTTGCACTTCTTCTCGGGTTACATCAACACTTTTACCAATCGCCTGATTGCGCACTTCCGACATTAATAATTGATTTGCGATCTGTTGGCGATATTGATGATAATTAATGCCTTGATAATCCAATACATCAAGGAGCTGTCCGTATGTCAAGCCATTGCGTGCCGCAATATCTTCCATTACGCGATCAACTTGTGCGCTACTCACACTCACGCCAGAATCTTTAATGGCTTGATTAACTAAAATATCATCAATCACCGTATTTAATGCCACCTCGCGATTTGCTTCTGTATTAGCTTTTTTACCTAAAGCAGTACGCACTTGGCTTTCTAAAATAGGGTTTCCATTCACAGTGGCAACCACGCGTTCTACAGCAAAGACATTCGCCGAAAGCGCAAATAATCCCACCAAACCTACTAAAATCGCTTTAAAATTAAATCCTTTCATATTTTCCATTTATAAGTTCAAATTATTTTACGTTAGAGTGTCAATTTGCCAAAAGGTTCATCGATTTAGTTTGATAAAACATTTTTTACACGACTTTTATTTTGATACCAGCGCCACTTCATAACATTGATCAAACTTCATTGTGCGAACTTGCACTTTTTCCGCACGACTGGTTGGCACATTTTTGCCGACATAATCGGCACGAATTGGCAATTCACGGTGTCCGCGATCCACAAAAATCACTAATTCCACTTTTGCTGCTCGCCCAAAATCAATTAACGCATCTAACGCCGCTCGAATGGTGCGCCCTGTGAACAACACATCATCAACCAAAATTACAATTTTATTTTGAATACTCACATAATTTGATGCACCGCTATATACTGGCGATTGACTTTGCGGCTCAACATATTCCAAATCATCGCGATAAAAGGTAATATCCAAATCAAGGGAAGGCAGTTCTTTACCTGTTAAATCATTAATTTTACGCTTGATTAACTCTGCAATTTCCGCCCCACGGCGCTTAATTCCGACAATAATGAGGTCATTGAGATTTTGATGTTTTTCGATGATTTCGTGCGAAATTCGAGAAATAGTTCGCATAAATCGATCTTCATCAATCAGAATTTTTTCTGCCATTTATAAATCCTAAAGAGTAACTAAGTTATGATGAGTTTTCGCTACTATACCAAAAATTCACAAAAAAATGACCGCACTTAATAAAATTCTTTCTCCGCCAGAATAAAGAAAAAGCACAAACTGAAGTTTGTGCTTTGTATCCTTAATCCATTGCATAACCTGCATTTGGCAGGCATTTGCCATCTAAATAGGCGCTGCCATTTTGAAGCGTTAAACGATCGGTAACAAACCATTTAATCACTAAAGGATAAATTTGCTGCTCTTGATATTTCACGCGCTGTTCAATATCACTGACTTCATCATCAGGAAAAATTGGCACTTTGGCTTGTAGCACGATCGCGCCACCGTCCACTTCTTCATTGACAAAATGCACCGTTGTACCGTGTTCTTGATCGCCCGCTTCCAACGCACGTTGATAAGTGTGTAAGCCCGGATATTTCGGCAACAATGAGGGGTGAATGTTGAGAATTTTGCCTGCAAAACGTTGGGTAAATTCGGCAGTTAGGATTTTCATATAGCCAGCTAGCACAATTAAATCCGCACCAAGCTCAGCAATATAATCACCGATAGCCTGATCCATTGCTAGATTATCGGCGTAATCTTTACGCTCAAAAAGTGCGGTGGGAATTTCAGCCATTTTTGCGCGCTGTAAGCCATAAGCGTTTGCTTTATTGGCGATAACAGCACAAATTTGCGCAGGAATATCCCCCGCCTTGCAAGCATCAATAATGCTTTGCAAGGTTTGCCCTTCACCAGAAATCAGTACAACGATCTTTTTCATTAACGAATAACAACCTGCTCTTCGCCTTCGCTCGCACTTTCAATGCGACCAATCTGCCACGCTTTTTCTCCTGCTTGTTGCAATAATGCCAACGCGGTTTCCACTTGATCCTGTGGCAAGGCGATGATCATACCCACCCCGCAATTGAAGGTGCGATACATTTCATAGCGATCGATATTGCCCTGTTCTTGTAGCCAGTTAAAAATAGCAGGCCACTGCCAGCTTGATTCATCGATCACCGCTTTCACATTATGCGGTAACACGCGCGGGATATTTTCCCAGAAGCCACCGCCCGTTAAGTGAGAAATGGCGTGAACTGGCACGTGTTTGATTAATTGTAAAATGGATTTAACATAAATTTTGGTTGGCGCTAACACTTGATCGGCGAAAGGCTTGCCGTCTAATTCTGCGCTAGCAGGATCGATACCTGAACGCTCGATCACTTTGCGAATTAAGGAATAACCATTGGAATGTGCGCCACTTGAGCCTAATGCGATCAAGGCATCACCCACTTTCACTTGGCTGCCGTCAATAATTTCTGATTTTTCGACCACGCCCACGCAAAAACCCGCTAAATCATAATCACCTTGATGATACATTCCCGGCATTTCTGCGGTTTCACCGCCCACTAAGGCGCAACCTGATTGTTCACAACCGTTGGCAATGCCTTTAATCACGCTGGCTGCCACATCTACGTCTAATTTGCCTGTAGCATAATAATCTAGGAAAAATAGCGGTTCTGCTCCTTGCACCACTAAATCATTAACGCACATCGCCACCAAGTCAATGCCGATGGTATCGTGTTTATTTAAATCAATGGCAAGGCGTAATTTTGTGCCAACACCATCTGTGCCAGATACCAAAATTGGCTCTTTATACTTGCTCGGCAACGCACAAAGTGCGCCAAATCCGCCCAATCCACCAATAACTTCAGGACGCGTGGTGCGTTTAACATCGGCTTCAATTTTTTCCACTAACGCGTTGCCTGCGTTAATATCCACACCCGCATCTTTGTAACTTAATGATTGTTTGCTCACGATTTTTTCCTATATGACTTGAGTTACTGAAAATCGCGCGTATTGTAGCACGCCTACGCAATCGTTTGCGATAAATTTTATCGCGTCGCTTTATTTTCACTCTTTATGTAAAGCTGATTTTGTGGAACAGCTCACAAAATCGTCTTTTTTTGTTAGAAATCCCCATTCAAATATGCCAGAATGATTCTAACCTAATCAACGAGCGTTCTTCCTCAGAATGTAAGGAGGTCAAAATGAAAAAATTAGGTTTATTGCTTAGCGTAATGCTACTTGCCGCTTGTTCTACTACGCCTACTTCACCGCCCCCAGAAGTCAAACTCGTTCTGCCAACCTTAACCAAAGCAGGCTATTTCAAATTAGCGCCGAATGCAGAATATTATGTAGATACCCAATCGGTTTGGGTGGATAACGAAGACAAGCACTTAATTCATTTTGATGTGGTAATTAATTCGGATAAAGGCTTATTCGTGTATAAAGAGCGCCCAGAACTTTACGCGCGCTCCGTGCGTCAATACAAAATTCTTAACTGTAATACTTATCGTCTTACCCAAGTTAGAACGGATTACTACAGTGAATTTTGGGGCGATGGTATCCGCGCCGCCTTACGCAAACAACAACGACACACGGTAAAATTGCAAAAAAATTCCACCCTTTATGTGTTAGGGCAAGTGATGTGCGCCAATATGTATCGAAAATGGTAAGGCAATAAAAGTAAAATAAAAAAATTAGGGCTGGAAAAAGTCAAAAGAAGAAAAACAAAGTGTGGTGCAAATTTTCAGAATTTTTGCACCGCACTTCTTTATTCTAGCATTATGGGCGTTTAATCAAACGCTTACGCATTTTGATATTGATCATTTCTACCACCACGGAGAAGCCCATTGCGAAGTAAATGTAGCCTTTTGGAATGTGGAAATCTAAGCCTTCACCAATTAATGCCACGCCCACTAAAATCAAGAACGAAAGAGCAAGTACTTTCAGCGTTGGGTGCGATTCCACAAAATCGCCAATCGGTTTGGCTGCTAGCATCATTACGCCGACGGCAATCACAATCGCCAAAATCATCACGCCAATTTCGCTTGCCATTCCCACAGCGGTGATCACGGAATCCAGCGAGAATACAATATCTAAAATGGCAATTTGAATGAGTACGCTGAAAAAATTCACTTTTTTTGCCGCACTTTGGTCTTCGCCCTCTTCTTCTGGCGTCATTGCGTGATGAATTTCGTGGGTGCTTTTCGCCACCAAAAATAATCCGCCCACGATTAAAATAAGATCACGTCCTGAAATTTGTTGCGAGAAAACCTCAAATAACGGCTCAGTGAGTTTCATTAACCAAGAAAGGGAAAGCAACAATAAAATACGCGTAGCCATTGCCAAGCCTAAGCCGATAATTCGCCCTGATTGACGTTGTTGGGCTGGCAAACGCCCGACTAAAATACTGATAAAAATGATGTTATCAATGCCCAACACAATTTCTAATGCGGTTAGGGTAAATAAAGCCACCCAGGCTTCGGGGCTGGCGATCCAGTCAAACATAATAAGTTCCTTATAGATTAAATCTAAAGCGAACAATGATATAGATTTCTGGCTTTAATGGAAAGGAAAATCAGCCATTTTGCTGAAATTGTTGCAGGATTTCGTGGGTGAAATTTTTGCATAAATAAAAGCCGAGCGGTAAGGTGTCAATCACCTCGCCATTTCGCCCAATGCCTTTGGTTAGCGATTTACTATTTGCGCCTTTAGGGCGAAGTTGTAGCACTTCACCAAGGCGTGCGGTAATTTCATCAAGCCGACCAAATACGATATATTCCATTAATTCTTCCCAATCTTGCTGCAAACGTTGCTCTTGTTCGGGCGAGGGCTGCCATAAAATAGGCTGCCCAATATGACGTTCGGCAAGGGGAATGGTGCGTTCACCCTCAATGGGAATCCACAGCACTTTGGATAATTTATGGCGAACGTGAGAAGATTGCCAAGTGATTCCGCTATTTTGAATCAGCGGCGCAAGGCTGACGAAGGTGGTTTCAAGGGGCTTTCCTTGACGATTAATGGGAATGGTTTTGAGCTCAATGCCAAGATGGGCAAAATCTTGTTCCGCTTTGCTCCCAGCAGTTGCACCCAAGGCAGTTTCCAGCAACATTCCCACCCAGCCTTTATCCCGTTTCAAATTGGGCGGCACAGACATATTCAACTCCTTGGCGACTTCACCAAAAGTGAGTCCCGCCAGCGATCGCGCAAGGGAGAGTAGAGCTTGTTCGGAATTTGGGCTATTCATAAAGTGCGGTGCTTTTTTATCAAGTTTTTGTTAGCGTTGATACTTTTTCAATAATTTCTGTTTGACGTATTCCACGCCTTTATCCACATAAGCAATATTTTCTAACTGTAACAAATGGCGTTTGGCAGGCAATCCACCGCCAAATCCCGTTAGCTGACGTGTTTTTCCTAACACGCGATGGCAAGGAATAATGATGCTAATTGGATTACTCCCCACCGCACCACCCACGGCGCGCACCGCTTTCGGTTTGTTAATGCGATTGGCTAACTCGCCATAACTTGTGGTTTCACCATAAGCAATTTGGCAAAGCTGCTGCCAAATGCTTTGCTGAAAAGGCGTGCCTTGTGGATTCAGCGGAATCCCTGCAAAATCTTCTTTTTCACCATTAAAATAACGGGTTAATGCCGCCGAAACTTGCGCAAAGAGCGGGTGATTTTCCTGTAAAATCCATTTTGGATTTGGCGCAATTTGCTCCGCTTCTAAATCCAAATTGGTTAATTTGTTATCTTGGCTAATCATCAATAACCGCCCGATTGGTGATGAGTAGTAGCAATAATAGATCTCGCTCATTGATATCCCTCATAAAAAATTAATGAAAAACCGACCGCACTTTATCTAAATAGATGAAATGATTTCCACCATTATCGGCATGAACAAAAAAGCCTATCACAGAGGATAGGCTTATTATAGTGAAATTAGGGTAAATTCCTAGTCAGTCAAATTAGAAACTGTAATTTAGATTTAAACCGTAGAGGTTGGCACTGGATTTGGAGATATAATCCGCTTCAATTTTGATCGTGCCTTTCACATAATCTTCAGTAAAGTGAACTTTTTTACCGCGTAAGTGAGCAAAACCAAAATCAACCGAGAGATTTGGTGTAAATGCATAAGTTGCTCCTAAGCTATACCAAGTTCTGTTTGTATCAGGAATAGCTGCCGTTGCTTCGCCCGCTGCTTTGTCATAAGCAACACCCGCACGCAAGAGCAGTTGTTCATTCACTTTATAAGTACCACCTAATGCAAAGCGTGAAGCATTGCGGTAATTAAGATCCTTATGGAACGCTTCGCTTCCATTATCAAATGTTGCATGTAAGCTTTGTAAACGGCTCCATTTAGTGCGTTTGTAGCTATAATGCAATGCAAAATCATCCGTGAATTGGTGAAAGCCAGAGAACTCCCAGTAGCTAGGCAAATGTAAAGTCAGTCCACCCACTCCCGTTTGACTATTACCAATAGCGGCTCTATCTTTAAAATCAATATCAACCTTAGAATGATAAGCAAAACCAAGACGATGAGCTTCGTTAAATTCGTAAACTAAGCCCGCATTCCAACCAAGCCCCCAGGCATTTTTATCTTGTAAACGAACAACTGATGTGGTTTTCGCCATCGCGTTACTTTGTGCGGTAACCACCGCAGCAAATGATGAACGTGCCGCAGTTAAGATCTGTGAATATTTTTCTAAGGCATCATCAAGAACCCCAGCATTACGTTCAAGTTTGGCTTTTGCATAAACCGCATTTAGCCCTGCACCGAAACTTAACCCTTGTGTTACACGATATGCACCACTTAAATTTAAATTAATGGTCGTTAGATCTGTTTTTCCACCAAAAATGCCGCCATTATAATCTGAGCTATATTCGCTTTTTAAACCAAAATTAACGTTCATTCCGGCTCCAATCGCAAATTTATCGTTTATTGGCGCAACAAAATACATATTTGGTACAAATGCCCCCGGAACCACATTGTTATTAGCTAAGCTTCCTTGCGCAACCTGTGCAGAAGTAGTATTTAGAGCAGCTGTCGCGGTTACCGTACCATCAACACGAATTTTAGAATCCACATAAACCCCACCCACGCTAAATTGGTTGGTTTTAAATAAAGTCATTAAAGCTGGGTTGGTTGCCACCACAGAGGCGTTATCAGCAATGGCTGCTTCACCAGCATAGGCACGGCCTAAACCTGAGCTTGAAACTTCTGCTAATTGGAATGCTGCTGCCTGTGCACCTCCTGCAACAGCTAATAATGCAGAAGAAAGTAATGTTCTTGAAAAAATTGTTGTTTTAGTCATTTGTAACCTTTTTTCGATTAAATTGATAAAAATTGATTAGAAAAGCTGCTGGATTATAAAGAAAGCACTACACTAGTGCAAACAAATTTAGCCTAACTAATCAGAGTTCAGACCAGTTGAAAAATATAAAAAGAAAACAAAGGGATAATAAGCAGCCAGTTCATCGCAAACTTAGCTGTTATATCAAAAATAAGAATAAAAAAATGCCCAGCTAAGCCGGGCATTGATAAATTACTAAATGTGAGAAAAGTTAGAAAAAAGACCACAATAAAATGGCTAATAACTGTGATGAGAGTATCCGCAAGAACATCACCAATGGATAAACGGTGGCGTAAGAAAGTGCGGCAATTCCGCTGTCTTCTTTAATCGCATTGGCAAAGGCAAGCGCAGGGGGATCTGTCATTGAGCCTGCAAGTAAACCACATAAAGACAGGTAGTTAAGTTTTAGGTATAAACGCGCAAACAGCCCCACCGCCATTAATGGGAAGAAGGTGATGATAATGCCATAGCCCATCCATTCAAGCCCAGAACCATTTACTAGGGTATCCACAAAGTTACCGCCTGATTTTAGCCCTACAACCGCAAGGAATAAAACAATGCCAATTTCGCGTAACGCTAAGTTAGCACTTGGTGGCATAAACCAGTAAAGTTTTCCAATGCTCCCTATTCTTGCCAAAATCAGCGCAACAACAAGCGGCCCACCAGCTAAACCCAGTTTTAGCGCCACAGAAAGGCCCGGAATATAAAAAGGAATTGAGCCGACTAACACCCCTAAGCCAATCCCAATAAAAACAGGGAGCATTTGCACTTGTTGCAATTTTTGCTGTGCGTTACCAATTAAGGCAATGGCGTTATCAATCATATCAGCGCGTCCGACAATGTGTAGCACATCACCAAATTGCAAGCTCGTATTTGCACTTGGTACAAGTTCCACCCCAGCACGGTTTAACCGAGAAATCACCACACCATATTTTTGATGAATACCCAAAGATTTAATGCGTTTTCCCAAGACTTTTTCATTGGTTACCACAATGCGCTCAGAACGAAGATCACCAGTGAGCGTTGAACGTGGCACATCCACTTCTTCACCAATCACGAGTTTCATTTTTCTTAATGTATGCGCTTCCCCTACTAAATGGAGCAAATCATCAAGAAAAATTTCGGTGTCTGCATTCGGCACGCTTACGTTATCACCACGTTTTAAGCGAGAGCAAACCACCTCTTTGCTTTCAAACCCCGGGATTTCAATTAGCGGCAAGCCGTTAAGATTTGGGTTGGTTACGCGCACATTCATTGAACGCAAACTTTCCTTATCCTGACCGCTTTCGCGTTGGAAATTGGCGTCCTCTTCTTCCACTTTTATTTTAAAAAACAACCGCACTAACCACATTGTGAGTAAAATCCCACAAATCCCAAAAGGGTAAGCTACGGCATAAGCCATACCCATATTACTGGTGGTATGGCTCATTCCCAATTCAGCAAGAATTTGTTGCCCTGCCCCTAAAGATGGAGTATTAGTTACCGCCCCAGAATAAACCCCAAGAATAATATCAAGTGGCACATCAGCGGCTTTATATAACACAACCACACTGGCTGCCCCAAGTAATACGATGAGTACCGCTAACCCATTGAGTTTTAAGCCTGATTCTCGTAATGAGGCAAAAAAACCCGGCCCTACTTGAATACCAATCGTATAAACAAATAAGATCAAGCCAAATTCTTGAATAAAATGTAGCGTATGTGCATCTAAATGCACGCCATATTGGTTGGTAAAATGGGCAACAATGATCCCCCCAAACAATACCCCCCCAATACCGAGCCCTACGCCACGAATTTTAAAATGACCGATCCATAATCCGACCACCGCAACGAGGGCTAAAATGCTAATCGTAACTGCAATATCACTCATAACAACCTCAAAAATTTAATTTAACTAAAAAAATTATAGCAATCTCCAGATAGAAAGAATAAATTAAAGTCCAAAAATTTAATCTACATCACATTTTTCTTGCTTACCGCATTAATTTCTTTAACAATCTTTGAACAAATTTCTCATTCTGCTATCTAAACAACACGATTAACTATTTTCTTTTCTATCAACTCATTACTCGGAAATATTATGAATTGGTCAGACGAATTACTAAGTTCATTTTTATGGATAATCCAAAGCCTCGTGATTACGAGCATTGTCTTCTCCCTTATCTTAGCGCTTTTAGTCAAAACAACTCGCTGGGCGCATCAATTTTGGCTTTTAGCTAAAAATTACCTTTCCCCCAAACAGAGCCTCAAACCACTCTGCTATTTTTGGGTGATCATCTTCTTTAATCTAGTTGCTGTGCGGTTAGATATTCTATTTTCTAATTGGTATAACGCAATGTACAGCGCATTACAGGAAATGAATGTCAGTGTATTCTGGCAACAAATGGTCGTATTTTCCTTGCTTGCCACTGTTCACGTGTTGAATGTGCTGTTTACCTACTACATTTCGCAACGCTTCAAAATTCAATGGCGAACTTGGCTCAATGGGCATTATGTAGAAAAATGGACAGCCAACCAAGCCTATTATAAAACCCTATATAGCCTCAATCAGCTAGACAATCCCGATCAACGTATCCAGCAAGATATTGAATCTTACATCAACAGCTCGCTCAGTTTTGCTACAGGCGTGATTTCCTCCACAGTTTCACTCATCGCATTCACCGCGATTTTGTGGAACTTATCAGGGCCAATGGAAATCGCGGGCTATAAAATCCCACATATGATGGTATTTTTAGTGTTTATTTATGTGCTTATTACCAGTGTGATTGCCTTTAGAATTGGACGACCATTAATTAAACTCAATTTCGCTAATGAAAGGCTCAACGCAAATTATCGTTATTCCCTAATTCGCCTAAAAGAATATGCGGAAAGCATTGCCTTCTACCGTGGTGAAAAAATGGAACAAAGCTTGTTGTTCAAACAATTCAATAAAATTATTGGCAACATTTGGCAACTGGTTTACCGCACCCTGAAATTATCTGGCTTTAACTTAACTGTTTCACAGATCTCCGTTATCTTCCCATTTCTCATTCAAGCGGGACGTTACTTCAGTGAACAAATCAAACTCGGTGATTTAATGCAAACCGCCCAAGCCTTTGGCAAAGTGCAAGATGCCCTTTCTTTTTATCGTAATTCTTATGATGATTTCGCTGCTTACCGTGCCGTGCTTGATCGTTTAACAGGTTTTCATAGTGCGATCAACGCAGTTAATCAACCGTCTAAAACCCAGCTTCAAGATAGCCAAGGCGAAGTGGCATTCCAAAATCTCACTATAAAACGCCCTGATGGAAAAAGCCTGATTGAAAACTTAAACCTCACCTTTCCCCTAGGCACAAGGGTACTAATTCAAGGGCAATCTGGGGTTGGAAAAACCACGCTATTACGCACCGCAGCAGGGCTTTGGCAATATTCCGAAGGCACCGTAATCTGCCCGCAACACAGCGCCCTATTTCTTTCGCAAAAACCTTATTTGCCGCAAGGTCGCTTAATTGATGCCCTTTATTATCCTGCAATGGCAAGTGAAGATTGCGATCTCGCTGCAATCCAACAAATTATGCAACAAGTTAATTTAGGACATTTAACCGATAAACTCGAGCAAGAACAAGATTGGACGCGCGTGCTTTCTCTCGGCGAACAACAACGCCTTGCCTTTGCCCGCTTATTATTACACAAGCCACAGGTGGCATTTCTTGACGAAGCAACAGCAAGTATGGACGAAGGATTGGAAGACGCAATGTATCAGTTATTAAAAAGCGAATTGCCAAATACCACCATAATCAGCGTAGGACATCGCTCCACCTTACTTAAGCATCACAGATTGCATTTGCAAATTCAGCCAGATAAAAGCTGGAAATTAATCCAACCGATGGAAAATTAGGGGAAAGAAAAGTGCGGTGGAAAAACTCAATATTTTTCCACCGCACTTCATATTTTATACTTTATTGAATACTAAACCGAATTGGCACGGTCATTGAAGGTGAAAGTCCTGCTGGTCTTGCGCCGATAGATTTTGTTCGGCTTACAGCCTCTAAGGCGGCTTTATCTAAATCATTATTACCAGAGGATTTTGCGAGTTGAATATTACTCAACGAACCATCAGCGGCAATATTAAAACTCACTGTCGCTATCCCTTGTTTACGCATCATTTTAGCCCGTTGTGGGTAGCGTCTATGGCGTTCTATTTCTCGGCGCAATGCGCCCATATAGGCATTCTTTACATCAGAGCCAGCACTTTTACTAACAAGGTTTGGATTATTCACCGTTGCCTTGCCTAAGCTGGTTGCTGTCGCTGTGATTTTCGCTTCAGAATTCACATTGCGATCCCCTTTTTCAAGCGCCTTATTCGCCAAAGGTTTCTCTTTGAGTTGAGGTTTCTCTTTTTTCGGTTTTTCTTTCTTTTTCTCTTTCGGTTTTTCTTTCTTAATTTCTTTTGGCTTTTCCGGTTTTGGCGGTTCAGGTTTTACAATGGGATCGGGCACCGTTTCTTTTGCCACTGGCTCTGGCTCAGGTTCTGCAACAGGTTCTGGCGCGGGTTCAGGTTCTTCAACGGTCATTCCCATTAGCATTTCCATTGAAATACTGTTGTCGATCACGTCTGCTTGATACCCATTGGCGCTGCTATCGGCTTTTACAGCATAGACAATCGCCCCGATCACGGTGGCGTGAAATAGGAGAGAAAAGAAGAAGCCGAACCAAGAACGATGTTTATTTGCCATTTATTTGCCTTTTTCTTTCATTGTAACAATGGCAACATTTTTGATGTTATTTTTCGCCATTAAATCTGTCAGGCTAACAAAATCTTGGAATGTGGCTTTGGCGTCCACTTTCAGGGTCACTTTTTGATCTTTTGCCCAGCTTGCCACTTCTTTTTCCATTTGCGCTAAATCTGTCGGCTTATCGTTAAAAAAGATTTCGCCTGTTTCCGTAACGGTTAATAATTTGGCTAAATCGTCCGATTTAAACGCTACGGTGCTGCTGGCTTTTGGCACGTTCACTTGAATTTTGCCTTGCGAAATAAAAGACGCGGTGATTAAGACAATCGCCAGCAACACTAACATAATGTCAATGAAAGGGATAATATTGATTTCATCAAACTTTTTCACATTATGCCCCTAGATTTTTTGTCCGTTTAAGGCTTTCCATTTTAGGCGATTGACTTCCACTTTGCGTTGCAAGCCGTTGTAAAACACCATTGATGGAATGGCAACTAAAATCCCCACCGCCGTGGCTTTTAAGGCGAGGGAAAGGTTAAGCATAATGGCAGCGGCATCAATGTCCCCACCTGAATTTCCTAATTCATAGAAAGTTAATAAAATCCCGATAACTGTACCCAATAAACCCACATAAGGGGCATTTGAGCCAATGGTGGAAATAATAGTTAGGTTACGGTTGAGATCAATGTCTAACTCGTGGATATTGGTGTAGTGCGAAACATTCACACGGCTTAAAAAGATAAAGCGTTCAATCACGAACCATACCATAATAAAGCTCATTAAACCGAGTAAACCTAAAATAATGTAATCAACATAATGTTGTAAAAATGCGAATAATTGCGGCATTGAGAAATCCTTAACGCTGACTTCAAATAAAACGAGGCAAATTGCCCTTAATTGTTATTGAGAATGAATTTCAATTAGGTTGCAAATTGTAGCAAATTAAAAATTTGCGGTCAAAGCACAAACAAAAAATGCGGTGAAAAATCACCTCACTTTGTTTTTTCACATTTAGAATGTGTAACTCACATTCATTCGGAAATCACGCCCTGCGCCAGTTAGGCTGTTTACCCCTGCACGTTGGCTGTGGCTTTTGTAGTTCTTGTTGAACACGTTATCCACCGCAACATTAATGGTGAGATTTTCGTTTGCTTCCCAACTTGCGTAAAGATCATTGACGCCGTAACCCGGTTGTTTCACGCTGTCGCCTGAACCAGAACCACGGCTTGGTGTTCCCGTTTCACCTTCAACAAAACGTCCTTTCCAACCGATTTCAAGATTAGGTTGCTCAAATTTATAGGAAACCTCAGTCGTCCAAGTTCGCCCAGTAGCAACGGCAAATACGGTATTATCCGCCACATTGCCATAAACTTCTGGCTTACTTTCCGCAACGCCAAGGTGGAGCTTCCAGCCCGCTTGTTTATAGGTTGCCCCCAATTCATAACCTTGATTACGCAATAATGCGCCGTTGTAAATGACCTTATTTTTTAACGACATCGCATCTTTCACTTTTTGCCAGAAGTAACTACCGTTTAATGAGAAGCTGTCGTTCAGATCGTAGTTAAAGCCAATTTCTGCATTGCGTGCTTGTTCTGCACGGATATTGCTATCCACGCTAATCGTGCCAGAACCTGCAATAACCACTTCATATAAACGAGGGCTGCGGCTTGCATAGTTCAAGCTGGTATTCAGGCTTAAATCATCAGAAACTTGCCAAATTAAGCCCGCACTTGGGTTGAAATGCCCGTGGCTGGCTTTTTTACCATCGGAGGCTTTAAATTCAAAGTAATCGTAACGGGCTCCCGTAGTGAGTGTAACGGAACCAATTCCCCAAATACCCTCTACATAAAAGCCTAAATCGTCTTTACGCTGATTATGAGCCCCCACTGCCAGTTGGTTAGGTTTTCCCACTTGTTTACGATAGTTTACACCGTATTTCACAAGGTGATTTTCACCAATAGCGCTGTCTAAATTTAAGTTTGCCCCAGTGGTAAGAATACGGGTTTGCCCTGTAGGTTCTTTACGCACACGTTTAGTGTGATAAACATTGGCGTTGGCTTCGGTAATAAAGCCCATATTTTTACCCGTCCACTCTAAATTGGTGGTATCTTGCGTGGTCGTGCGGTAACGTGGATTGTTGTTATCTTCATTCACAACATAGTTACCGTTTTGATCAAGGACATAGTAAGAATCATTGCCGCGTCTGTCTTTCCCAGCATAAACGGAACTTAAGCTGTAACCCTTATTGCGTTGCTCTGGTGATAAGCGTGATGTAGAAATATAAGAATTGGTAAAATCAAATTCTTCACGCAATGCTCTTACGCCGTAATAGCGCTCTTGGCGATGGCTTAATACCACACGTTGATTTTCAGTAATATCCCAACCGAGTTTGGCTAATAAACCGCGCTCACCTAAGGCACTGTTTTGTACAATGTCTGAGCCGTTAAGGTTTTGATAGCCTTTACCGCCTTTGTAATTTTCTTTGTGATTCCAGTTACCAGAAAGCAAAGCATCAAATGCGCCTACTTTGCCATAAACGCTCATACCTTGGGTGTTACCTTTATTGCTACGAACCCCTGCGGTCAGTTTAAAGCCAAAGTTTTGCCCTTCTCTTAAGAGATCCTGCGCATCAACAGTGGTGGCGATGATCGAACCACTGGTCGCCCCAATCCCAGCACTGGCTGATCCCGCCCCTTTTTGCACATCAATACGCTTAATCAAAGCGGGATCGAGTAAAAACCGCCCTTCGTGATGGAAAGATTGTGTATCTGAATACGTATTATCCACTTTGAAATCAATTTGATCTTGTCCCATACCACGAATAGTTACCCATTGTGATGTCCCACCATTTCCGCCACCGAAATTGATGGCTGGCTCATCAAATAATAAACCACGCAAATCCGTTTCGGTGCTGCGTTCCATTTGTTTTAGGGTAACAACATTAGTTTTGCTCTTCGCACCCGTATTTTCTGTGATGACATCAATCACGCCGAGGCTTTCCGCTTGTACCGCCGTAGCAACAAGCGTAGCGAGAGGTAAAAGAACAAATTTTGCTTTTTTCATAATGAACTTCCTTTATTTCATATTGTCAAATTGTTGAGAATTATTATTGTTTGCTTTTGCATTTATAGTCAATAACTTAAAATTCAAAAAATAAAAATTTCTGAAACAGGAAGAAGATCGTTAAAAATTAAGAAAAATTTTGTAAAAAAGCACCGCACTTCGTGAAATAAATTAGATAATGTTTAAAGACGAAAAGTAAATGAAAGACAAAAGAAAAAGACGAAAGGCAAGCCACCTTTCGTCTTTGTGATTTTAGGATAGGAAAAACCTTTTATTCTGGCTGTTTTGTTGGTGAAATTTTTTCTACTTTTGCTTGTTTCACCATATTATCCGCCACTTCTAAAATGGTGATTTTTAAACCGTTGATTTCACATTCCGTGCCTTCTTCGGGGATTTCTTCCAAATGCTCTAAAATCAATCCGTTGAAAGTGCGCGCTTCGTCTGTGTCTAAATGCCAGTCAAACAATTTGTTCAGATCACGAATATTGGCAGAGCCTTCAATAATCATTGAGCCGTCAGATTGCTGGGTAACTTCTTCATCAATGGACGGGGCGGTTGAGGTGGTAAATTCGCCCACGATTTCTTCCAAAATATCTTCCAAGGTGACCAAGCCTTTGATATCGCCATATTCGTCCACCACCAAGCCAATACGCTCTTTTTTGCTGCGGAAATTCAATAATTGCGCATTAAGTGGCGTGCCTTCAGGGATAAAATAGGCTTCGTCCACCGCACGGATCAAAGTTTCTTTGCTGAATTCATTTTTATCTAGCATTAAGCGATAGGCTTCGCGCACACGCAAAATGCCTAGCACATTTTCGTCCATACTCTCTTTGTACAGCACCACTTTACTGTGCGCCGAATGGTTGAGCTGACGCATAATGGCTTTCCAATCATCGTCAATGTCGATTCCGCCAATATCGTTGCGCGGCACCATAATGTCGTCCACAGTAACTTTTTCTAAATCCAAAATAGAAAGCAACATTTCTTGGTGAGCAGAAGGAATGAAATGCCCCGATTGATTCACAATGGCGCGTAATTCTTCTGTGCTTAAGGAACTGGTTTTTTGCTCGTTTTTCACTCGGAATAATTTCATCAAGCCACGAATAATCAGGTTCATTAAGAACACAATGGGGCTAAAAATTTTCAGCAATGGGGTGAGAATATGGCTTGATAAAAACGCTACCTTTTCAGGATAAAGTGCGGCAATGGTTTTCGGGAAAATTTCCGCAAAGATCAACATTGCGAAGGTTAATGCTCCTGTGGCAATCGCCACGCCCATATCGCCATATAAACGCATACCAATAATAGTAGCAATAGCAGAGGCAGAAATATTCACAAGGTTATTACAGATAAGAATCAGACTAAGTAAAATATCTGTTTTTTTCAAAAGTTTTTCTGCTTTTTTCGCCCCTTTATGCCCTTTTTCGGCTAAAAAGCGCATACGATAGCGGTTGGCGGAAAGCAAGCCTGTTTCTGAACTGGAAAAATAGGCGGATAAAATAAGTAAAATAATTAAAGTGATAAATAACGTACTAAGGGGAATACTATCCAAAATCAAGTCCTTTTATAAAGCCATCGTTCTTGGGCGGTAAAATTAAAGCCCTAGCCCAAATGCAACTCGGCTGCCAAAATAGGCAATCGAAAGCAAAATCATACCTGAAATGCTATAAATAATCACCTTTTTTCCACGCCAATGCCATTTCCAATGCCCGATTAACGCGACACCTAGCACCAGCCACGCAAGGAAAGAAAAGATGGCTTTTTGTACATTTTGTACGCCGAAGAAATCAGGCAAATAAATCGCACCAGAAATTAGCGTTAAGGTCAGCAACACTTCGCCACTTAACATTAAGCGGAAAAAATGGCGTTCCACGGTCATTAATGGCGGAATAATTGGCGATAAAGCCAGTTTTTTGCTTTTAAGATTGCGGTCAATCCACCACAACTGCACAGCATATAAAGTGGCAATAAAACAGACAGCATAAGCCAACAGCGCCAAGCCAATATGCAAGAATAAACCCACATTGTGGATCAAATGCTGCACGATAGAAAAAGGTAAAAATGTTTGTAAAATCAAATTGATAATGGCGAGGCAATAGACGATCGGCAACAAAAACCATAGCGTATTCACCCGAAAACCAATGGCAAAAGTTGCTAAAGCTGCCACGATCACACTTAGCAAAGAACTGATGTCCATTAAGGTGAAAGTTTGCTCATTCGCCCAATGGGAAAACAACGGCGCAAGGCTAATGCCGTGGGTAATAATCGCCAAAAGTGCGGTGCAAAAAAACAATGTTTTATTCGGTTTTTTGGTTTGTTCGCCCGAATGGGCTTTCAACAACATCGGGGTAATGAGAAGAATGCTAATTAAATATAAAAAAATTGAAACAACGGCAAACCACATTTTTATTCACCTTTTTATTCGCTTTAATGCCAAATTAAGAACTATTCTTATTCTAGCCTTGCCGCACTAAAATCGCTATAAATTTCTTTCAAATGATGAAAATCTGTGGGATTTCAGTATAATTGGCACAATTTATTTCATTTCATTCCACTCAAATTTAGGAAAAACGATGTTTGAAAACCTTTCTGATCGGCTCTCGAAAACCCTGCGTAACATAACAGGGAAAGGGCGTTTAACCGAAGATAATATTAAAGATACCCTGCGCGAAGTGCGTATGGCATTGCTTGAAGCAGACGTTGCGCTGCCTGTGGTGCGTGAATTTATCAATAAAGTGAAAGAACGTGCTATCGGCGAAGAAGTAAATCGCAGCTTAACACCGGGGCAAGAATTTCTCAAAATAGTGCAATCCGAGCTTGAAAAAGCGATGGGTGAAGCAAATGAAAGCCTAAATCTTGCCACTCAGCCGCCTGCGGTGATCCTAATGGCGGGTTTGCAAGGGGCGGGTAAAACCACCAGTGTGGGAAAATTAGCTAAATTCTTGCGTGAACGTCAGAAGAAAAAAGTGATGGTGGTGTCGGCGGACGTGTATCGCCCTGCAGCGATCAAACAGCTTGAAACCCTTGCGCAAGCCGTTGGGGCGGATTTTTTCCCGTCTAACAGTCAGCAAAATCCAGTAGAGATTGTGCAAGCTGCCCTAGCAGAAGCTAAGCTCAAATTCTATGATGTATTGATTGTGGATACCGCTGGTCGCTTGCACGTTGATGGCGAAATGATGGAAGAAATCCAAAAAATTCACACCGCACTTAATCCTGTGGAAACTCTTTTTACCGTGGACGCAATGACGGGTCAAGACGCCGCCAACACTGCAAAAGCCTTTAATGAAGCGCTACCGCTTACTGGGGTGATTCTGACCAAAGTGGACGGTGATGCGCGCGGCGGTGCGGCACTTTCTATTCGCCAAATCACCGGCAAGCCGATTAAATTCCTAGGGGTTGGGGAAAAAACAGACGCCCTTGAGCCTTTCCACCCTGATCGTGTGGCTTCACGCATTTTAGGAATGGGGGATGTGCTTTCGCTCATCGAAGATCTACAACGTTCTGTGGATCAAGAAAAAGCGGAAAAAATGGCGAAAAAATTCCAAAAAGGCGATGACTTCACCTTGGAAGATTTCCGTTATCAGCTCGTTGAAATGAAAAAAATGGGCGGAATGATGACAATGCTTGAAAAATTACCGGGCGCAAAAAATCTGCCTGAGCATATTAAAAACCAAGTTGATGACAAAATGTTCATCAAAATGGAAGCTATCATCAATTCAATGACCCTAAAAGAGCGCGCCAAACCTGAGATTATCAAAGGTTCACGCCGCCGCCGCATTGCGCTTGGCTCAGGCACACAGGTGCAAGACGTGAATAAATTGCTCAAGCAATTTGACGAAATGCAACGTATGATGAAAAAAATGCGCAAAGGCGGTATGGCAAAAATGATGCGCGGAATGAAAGGAATGATGGGGGGAATGAGCGGCCTAGGTAGTCTTGGCAATATGTTCAAACGCTAATTAATCATAAAAAACGGTAAAAATAAAACCGCACTTTAAAAGTGCGGTTTTTTTGTGTTTATTCTAGTTCTTTTATTCCAGCTCCCCTTGCTGTTTTAAATATTCCAAGACTTTTTGTGTGGCGTGGGAACATTTTTCTTTGTCTTGATAACCAATCCAAGCCAATTCAGCAATTTCACTTTCAGGGCGATAATCGCCGATGAAATCCCCTTTGTAGCAGGTGAGCGTTACAACGCAATCCATATTTTTTCCGTCTGCTTGAGCGGAAAATGCACCGATTCGTTGAAGGCTATTTTCAATTAAGTCGATACCCAATTCTTCTTTAATTTCGCGCGTTAGGGCTTGTTGATCATTTTCGCCTTGCTCTCTTTTTCCGCCAGGGAGATAAAATTTCTCTTTGCCTTTAGAGCGCGCCATTAATACTTGTTTATCTTTAATGTATAGCCAAGCTAGCTTGTCGATTTGCGTTTTCATTTTTTTGCCTCGCTGAAAATAAAAATCTGCACCTTAAACGCAGAATATTGTATTCCTGTTTAAGGTGCAGATCAAAGTGCGGTGCTTTTTTTGCAAATTTTATAAAAATTACGCTTTAGCTTGCGCGCGTTTTACTAAAATAACAGAAAGAGTAAACGCAACGGCGAAAGAAATCACCATACCCACGCTGTACATTGCAAGGCTGTCTGGTTTAATAGACGGAATACCTAAGAACCCTGCTGCGCCAAGTGCTTGCGCTTTCACATTGAAGAATGCGATAAAGGCACTGGATAAACCTGAACCGATCATTGCTGCTAAGAAAGCTTGGCGATAGCGTAAGTTCACCCCGAACATTGCAGGCTCAGTGATCCCTAATAAAGCAGAAATACCTGAAGGAACGGCTAAACCGCGTACTTTTGGATCTTTCAATGCAAATGCCACGCCTAAACAAGCCGCACCCTGTGCGATATTTGACATTGCCGCGATTGGGAAGATGAACGTACCGCCCGATAATGACATATTAGAAAGCAGCTGTGTTTCTACGGCGATAAAGGTTTGGTGCATACCGGTGATAACGATTGGTGCATAGAATGTCCCGAAAATACCGCCACCGATAAAGCCGAGTTTGTCATATAACCAAGTTAAACCGATAGTGATCAAATCCCCTGCTTCACGTCCGATTGGCCCAATCACGGTGAACGCAAGTAAACCCGCGATAAAGAGCGAGAACATTGGGGTGATCAAGTTGTCGAGGTAAGATGGAACAAATTTACGGAACGTTTTTTCTAATGTAGCTAGTACCCAAGCAGAAATTAACGTTGGAACTACTGTGCCTTGGTAGCCCACTTTTTCGATTTCTAAACCGAACACATTCCAGTGTGTGATTTTGCCTTGCGCAGCGGTAAGGGCATAGTTCCAACCGTCTGCTAATGCAGGGTGAACCAACAACATTCCCAGTGCAGCCCCTAAGAACGGATTTCCGCCGAATTTACGGGTAGCAGAAAAACCAAGCAACACCGGCAAGAACACGAATGGCGCGTTGGCAATAGTATTAATAAAATCAACAAGATCGGAAAGATTGCTAAAACGATCGACTACGGAATAACCTGTAATTGGCTGACCAGAATCGCGCAAGGCTTGTGGTACGTCCCAGAAGAAACCTTGTGCGGTAAGCATACTGTGGATACCCATTAACAAACCGCCCGCCACGATAGCAGGGATAATTGGCACGAAAATATCCGCCAAGCCTTTCACCAAGCGCATAATTAGCCCTTGGTTATTTTCTGAAGCTTGTTTTGCCACTTCATTTTTGGTCATATCGCCGATGTTCAGCTGTTTTGCCATTTCATCGTGTACTTTATTTACGGTACCTGAACCAAAAATAATTTGATACTGGCCAGAAACTGCAAATTGACCTTTTACGCCATCAATATTTTCGATAGCCTCTTTGTCAATTTTGCCTTCGTCTTTCACCACAATGCGTAAGCGAGTTGCGCAATGTGCAAGCGCGCTGATGTTGTCTTTGCCGCCCAGTTTATCAATCACCTGCTTGGCAACATTTGGAAAATTCATCGGTTTTCTCCTCTTGTTGATGTTGAATTAAAATTGCACAGATTCTAGCTAAAACCTTTAAGCGTGGCTAGTGTAATGTGCAAAAACTTTGCTAATGATCAACTGAATTTAGCCAGTGTATTAATTTATCCAAATCTTTCTGCCAATTTTGCGATAGCTGTTCCAAATAATGGGGGATTTCACTTTCCCAATTTGGGTTTTCACTATGCTGGGCTTGTTCGGCGATTTGTTGGATACGTTTTAACCCCACCGAACCTGCCGCACCTTTGATTTTATGGGCAATGTTGCCGACTTCAGTTCTGTGCGCGGGTTGAGTTTGATAAATTTGATAAGCCGCCATTAATTCCGCCATATAATCAGGCATTAGCTGTTGGAAAAGTGCGGTGTTATTTTTTACTGTTTTTACTCCCAATAAAGCGACAAATTCATTGAGTGTAGCGAAATCTAGTGCGTCATCTTGCGCTATTGTTTCTTCTGTCATTTCTTTGGAAGAACGCTCCGTTGGTGGTAGCGCAATCTCATCAGTAAAATATTGATAAAGACATTGCGTCAGTGCCTCTAAAGAAAGGGGTTTACGCAGAATATCGTCCATTCCTTGCTGTAAATACGCTTGCTTATCGTGCATTACATTGGCAGTGAGCGCAATGAGTGGTGGCAGATAATCATATTCATCATTTTCGTATTTTTTGCGTAAATACTGGGCGATTTGAAAGCCCGACATATCGGGCAGCTGAATGTCAATGAGCAGCAAGTCATAGCTATTTTGTTCAAATTTTTCAATGGCTTGTTGTCCCGTCATTGCTACATCTACTTCATAACCTAATTTTTCCAGCACGGATTTCGCCACGATCACATTTACTTCAATATCTTCAATCAGCAAAATACGCAGTTGGCTTGGCAGATGTTGATGATAGGCTAACGGCTTGCTCACAGACTCGGCTTGAATAGTTAAGGTAAAAACGGAGCCCTTTCCCACCGCACTTTCCACACAGAGATCACCGCCCATTAAATTGGCAATAGTCTTGGAAACCGCCAAGCCAATGCCACTGCCGGCGTGCTGATATTGATTGGATTGCACGCGGTAATACATTGCGAAAATATTCGCCAGCTCGCTTTCTGCAATGCCAATACCCGTATCGGAAATGGCGAAAGCAAATTGCTGTTCGCCAGTTCGGCTAACTTTCAGCTTGATCACGCCTTTTGGGGTGAATTTCACCGCATTATTAATTAAGTTCCATAAAATTTGGCTTAATCTGGCACTATCTAGCATCAGCCATTGCGGTAAATCGGGTTCGTATTCCAGTTCAAATTTTAGCTGATTTTGCTCCGCCATTAAGGTGGCAAAATTGGCAATATCATTAAGAAAGGCATAAAAATCCGTTTCTTTGCGGTTTAACTCAATTTTGTGCGCATCAATTTTTTCCAAATCAATAATATCGCTAAAAATATGCCCTAAAGACACCGCGCTCATATTAATGGTTTTCAGATAATTGCGTTGTTCTTGGTTTAATTTGCCATCAAGTAAAATACGGCTTAAGCCAATAATGCCGTTCAGTGGCGTGCGTAATTCGTGGCTAATGGTGGTCATCAAGGCGGTTTTGTTACGGCTGTTTTGCTCTAAATCATTTAATGCCACAGAAAGTTTTTTTTCTGCCACCATTCTTTCCGATACTTCACGGCGTAAATTTTCCACTAATTTGGCTAATTCAAGGCGAGATTTTTCCAGTTTTTCCACCAAAAGAGTGAAGAAATAGATTACAAAGGGGGCGGAAATCAAGCCAAACACCACGGAACGCACCACGTCCGTCCAATAAACCGTTCCCACCACTATAAAGCTCAACAGCATTTGGGTACAAAGGGCGAGTATTGCAAGCACTAAAACGCCGAGTAAGGAAAATTTAACTCGTCCAAGACGAATCACCCAATCCACATAACGTTGTGCGAAGTGTTTGATATTTCTCATTTTACAACCTTGATTTAGCCAAATAGACAATGGCGTTATGATAACAACAACGCATAAAAAAAGAGATAAAAATTTGCCCTAGACAACGCTAGGGCAAAATTTGAATAGGTAAGAAGAAAAATGATGCGATAATTAACGGCTACGGAAAATAATGCGTCCTTTACTTAAATCGTAAGGAGTCATTTCCACGGTTACTTTATCGCCAGTTAAAATACGAATATAGTTTTTACGCATTTTCCCTGAAATATGTGCGGTTACAACGTGTCCATTTTCCAATTCCACACGGAACATCGTGTTTGGCAAGGTTTCTAAAATCGTGCCTTGCATTTCAATGCAATCTTCTTTAGCCATTAATTCCTCTAATATTAGTTAATAAATAAGTCAAAAAACGGGCGAATTATACTCTTATCAATCGCATTCACCAAGTTTTTTCTAGAAATTTAGTCTAATGCACAAGTTTTGATAAATTGTGGTAAAATCCGCCGCCGTAAAATTCACTTCATTTTTTATCTTCAATTAAGGACACATTTATGAATATTGCCACCCCACAAGCGGTGCTAGATTTTTGGTTTAGCGAAGAAAATCAGCCGTTCTGGTTTGTGAAAAGCGATGAATTTGATGACAAAATTCGCGAAAAATTTGACCGCACTTTAAAAGCCGCTGCGCAAGGTGAATGCGCCAACTGGCGTGAAACTATTGAAGGACGCTTGGCGGAAATCATCGTGTTAGATCAATTCTCGCGCAATTTATATCGCAACACCCCAGCTGCTTTTGCACAGGATTCAATGGCGTTAGTGCTGGCTCAGGAAGCCATTAAACAGCCAAATTTTGCTAACTTACCGACCGTATGGCGTAAATTTATGATTATGCCTTATATGCACAGTGAATCTGCCTTGATTCATCAGCAAGCGGTGGAATTATTTACCGCGCTCAATGATGATTACACCTTAGATTTTGAACTGCGCCATAAAGCGATTATTGATAAATTTAATCGTTATCCGCATCGTAATGCAATTTTAAATCGCACATCAACCGCGGAAGAAATCGAATTTTTAAACCAGCCTAATTCTTCTTTTTAATTCGGAGTATTGAATGATTCATAAATTAATGAAAGCTCGTGATCACCACGAAGTCCATCGTGTTGCCACCACATTAGAGCTTTATTTTGATTTAGTTTTCGTGATCGCCATTGCAGCGACTGCAAGCGGTTTGCATCACGCCCTTGCGGCGCATCATTTCAGTGAAGGCTTAATCCATTTTGCCACTTCATTTTTCTGCGTGTGGTGGGCGTGGATGAACTTTACTTGGTTTGCCTCTGCTTACGATAATGATGATTTTACTTATCGTATCGTAACAATGGTGCAAATGTTCGGCGCGATTATTTTAGCTATCGGCATTAATAATGTATTTGAGCACAACGATTATGTGATGATTTTGATCGGCTACATCGTAATGCGTGTGGCAATGGCATATCAATGGTTTCGTGCTGCAAAAGGTGATCCAGAGCGCCGCACCACCTGCTTACGTTATGCCTTCGGAATTATTTTCGCACAAATTTGTTGGACTATTGTGGCATTAAAATTCCCTTATTTATTCAACACCTTATTCCCATTCTTAGCCTTGCTTGAGCTTTCTGTGCCGGCCTGGGCGGAAAGCGCCAACAAAACCCCTTGGCACCCACATCACATTTCTGAGCGTTACGGCTTATTAGTGATTATCGTTTTGGGCGAAGGCATTTTGGGTGCAACTAACGCCATCACCCCATTATTCCACAGCAATGAAGCAATGCTCACCGAAGCATTCCCATTAGGCTTAGGGATTTCAGCATTAATGTTCTCTCTTTGGTGGCTTTATTTCAAAATGCCGTGGGGCGAATTTTTACACAGCGATCGCACGTTAAATAATGCCTTAGTCTATGGTTACGGGCATTTATTGATTTTCATCGCGCTCACTGCGTTAGGTTCAGGCTTAGAATTATTAGCGGACTCCGTGAAAGAATTTGGCACAATGGCGGAAGTGGTGGAACACGTAAGTTCAAATGCACATTCTGTTTCGCCTTTATTTGCAATGACCGTGTTAAGCATTTGCTCGGCGGTTTACCTCATTGCCTTAGCATTCTTGCGTTGGTACTTAGACAAAGACACCAATTACAGCGTGATCGGTTTTGTGCTTGCTATTGCAGCGACTTTCCTTGGCGTACTCTGCGTGTATTTAGGTATGCCGTTGCAATGGTCAATTTGGTTCACCGTGATTGCACCAATTGCAATGATCTCATTCTATAAAACGAAGCCAATTGGTTAAGTTTCATTGATCTTTCCCCTAGCTGAAAAAATGGGCTAGGGGAGATTTAACATTTTGATTTTTCTCACTCTTGTATTAGGATAACTAAACCTAATCTAAATAAGGAAGAGCATTATGTTAATTCACCTTTCAACACAACCTGCCAGCCCAGTTTGGGGCGAAAATGCATTATTGAGTTTTGCAAATGACGAAGGCACGGTTCACCTTAAACAAAATTCCACAAATTCCGACCGCACTTTAATTCAAAAAGCCGCGCGTAAATTGCGTAATCAAGGCATTAAAGAGGTGGAATTAGTGGGCGAAAATTGGGATTTAGAAAACTGTTGGGCGTTTTATCAAGGTTTTTATTCTGCAAAACAGG
Source organism: Avibacterium gallinarum (assembly GCF_002921135.1). Classification (GTDB taxonomy): domain Bacteria; phylum Pseudomonadota; class Gammaproteobacteria; order Enterobacterales; family Pasteurellaceae; genus Avibacterium; species Avibacterium gallinarum. The sequence goes on from NZ_PQVJ01000011.1 coordinate 344,700, forward strand.
ATTATGCCATTGAGTTTCCTCATTTAGATGACGAACCGCAAGCAGAGCTATTTGCCCGTATTCAGTGCGGTGATTTTGTTAGAGAAATCATTAATTTACCTTCCGATGTTATCACACCACAAAAATTAGCTGAACGCGCGGCGCAATTTATTGCGGAGCTTGCGGCAGAATACGCCAATGAAAGTGCGGTGAATTTTGAGATTATTTCTGGCGAAGCCTTATTAGAGAAAAATTATCAAGGCATTTGGAATGTGGGCAAAGCCTCCAACCATAAGCCAGCAATGTTGCAATTAGACTTCAATCCAAGCCAAGATCCAAACGCCCCTGTTTTAGCTTGTTTAGTAGGTAAAGGGATCACCTTTGACAGTGGTGGTTATAGCTTAAAGCCAAGTGATTCAATGTCCACAATGCGCACTGATATGGGGGGCGCAGCCTTAGTTACCGGTGCATTAGGTATGGCCATTGCAGGCGGTTTAAACCAGCGAGTGAAGCTTTATCTTTGCTGCGCGGAAAATATGGTAAGCGCCGAAGCAATGAAGTTGGGCGATATTATCACTTATCGTAATGGCGTAACCGCGGAAGTGTTGAATACCGATGCAGAAGGGCGTTTAGTGCTGGCTGATGGCTTAATTGAAGCGGATAAGCAAAATCCAACATTTATTATTGATTGTGCAACCTTAACGGGCGCAGCAAAAATGGCGGTGGGCAATGATTATCACAGCGTGCTTTCAATGGATAACGAACTCGTTGCAAGCCTATTTAACGCTGCACAAATGGCTAACGAGCCTTTCTGGCGTTTGCCTTTTGAAGAATTTCACCGCGCACAGATCAGCTCTCAATTTGCCCAAATCGCCAATATCGGCACCGTGCCAGTGGGCGCGGGCGCAAGTACCGCAACAGCATTTTTATCTTACTTTGTGAAAAATTACCAACGCCATTGGCTGCACATTGATTGCTCTGCAACTTATCGCAAATCAGCCAGTGATTTATGGGCAACAGGCGCAACAGGCATTGGCGTGCAGACCTTGGCGCATCTTTTACTCAACCAAGCAAATTCATAGGAGGAACGCGTGGAACGGACATTATCCATTATTAAACCTGATGCGGTAGAGCGTAATTTAATTGGCAAAATTCTCAGCCGCTTAGAAAGTGAAGGGTTTCACATCATCGCAATGAAAATGGTGCATTTAACGCAAACACAAGCAGAAGGGTTCTATGCGGAACATCAAGGAAAGCCATTTTTTGATGATTTGGTGAAATATATGACTTCCGCACCAGTGGTGGTTTCTGTGCTAGAAAAAGAAAATGCGATAAAAAACTACCGCACTTTAATGGGCAAAACTAACCCTGAAGAAGCCGATGAAGGCACATTGCGCAAAGAATTTGCTTTAAGCAAAACACAAAACTGTGTTCACGGCTCTGATAGCCCAGAAAGTGCTGCCCGTGAAATTGCTTATTTCTTTGCTGGCGAAGAAATTTGCCCAAGAGCAGAGTAATTTCGTGCTTTTTTAAAGCAAAAGAGCCAATAAAAATTGGCTCTTTTTTATAAGCATAAAAAATAGAAAATTAATCCAAACGGGCTGCCATTTTGAGCCAGTCAGCTTTAAATTCACGGCGCATATTATTGATTGCGTCAATAATATCGTGATGAACAAGTTGTTCGTTTTGAATGCCCACGCAGTAACCACCTTTGCCTTGTAAAAGCAGATCTACTGCATAAACACCCATACGTGAAGCTAAAATACGGTCAAAGGCGCAAGGTGTACCACCACGTTGGATATGCCCTAAAATGGTTGCGCGAGTTTCGTGTTTTACACGGGCTTCAATTTCTTTGGCTAACTCATTCACATCACAAATATGCTCTGTCATTGCAATGATTGCGTGGCGTTTACCTCTCAAAATACTACGTTCGATTTGTTGAATTAAGGCTTCGCGGTCAAATTCTACTTCTGACGCTACAATGTATTCACAGCCACCTGCAATCCCCGCTGAAATGGTTAAGTCGCTACAATGTCTGCCCATTAATTCCACGATTGAAATACGTTGGTGCGAACTTGAGGTATCACGCAAGCGGTCAATGGCCGTTACCGCCGTTTCTAATGCGGTTTGATAGCCGATGGTGTAGTCTGTTCCTGCTACATCGTTATCAATAGTGCCGGGGATACCCACGCAAGGGAAGCCGTGTTCTTCGGTAAGCAATTTTGCCCCCATATAAGAACCGTCTCCGCCGATAACAACGAGCGCATCAATACCGTGGGAACGTAAAATTTCCGCACATTTCGCCCGCACTTCTGGGTTTTTAAATTCTGGGAAACGTGCTGAACCAAGGAATGTTCCGCCGCGGTTAATAATATCTGATACGCTATAACGTGTTAATTGCTTAATTTTATTGTTATAAAGTCCATGGTAGCCATCATAGATCCCATAAACTTCTAAGCCTTCACCTAATGCTGAACGAACCACGCCACGGATCGCAGCATTCATTCCAGGGGCGTCCCCACCACTTGTTAATACGGCAATTTTTTTAATCATAATCGTTAATACCTTTATTCAAAGTTAATAATATAAAAACTGTGCGTAGCTTACACTATTCGCCAAATCCGCTCTAGAAAAATTTCGTGAATTCTATCACATTTTGATTTAGGTTAAGTATTTGGCTGTAAGCTATCAGCTTGAGCTTGTTCAATCTGCACCACGCTGGTTGGTTCGTGATGAATTACTATATCCACGCGGGGAAAACATTGGCGTAAACGCTGTTCAAGATGATCGGTAATTTGATGCGCTTCGACAAAAGAGAGATGATCATCGAGTTCTAAATGAAATTGAATGAAGCGAATTGCCCCTGAACGGCGTGTACGCAAATCGTGAAAGCCTAAAATATTCGGCTGCGATTGAATCACCTGTTCAATTTGCGCAATTTCTTCTGGCGGCAAGGCTTGGTCGAGCAATAACTGAATAGCATCGTAAAACATTTTTGCCGCATTACATAAAATATATAAAGCAATCAAAATAGCAAAAATCGCATCAGCCCACAGCGCCCCCCATAAACTCAAGCCTAAGGAACATAAAATGGCAATATTCATCAGCAAATCCGTTTGATAGTGCAAGCGATCCGCCTTAATCGCAGGGCTATCTGTTTGCTTGATGATATGGCTTTGATACAGCACTAGCAGCAAAGTTGCCACAATGGAAAATAGCGTAACCATAATGCCAAGATAGGTTTGATTTAACGGCTGCGGTGAAGTTAAACGGTAAATCCCTTGTAATAAAAGGAAGATCGCACTACCAGAAATAAACGCACTTTGAATAAGTGAAGCAAGTGATTCCGCTTTGCCGTGTCCAAAAGAATGGTTGTGATCCGCTGGCATTAGGGCAAAACGCAAGATCAGCATATTCATAAAAGAGGCTAATAAATCCAGCGTAGAATCCGTAATGGACGCTAGCATACTGACGGAGTCCGTTTTCCACCACGCAAAGCCTTTGATTAAAATCAACAGCAAGGCGGTGAAAATGGCACAATTCGCCGCCCGTTTCACCTGTTTAGAATAGACTTCTTGCATTAGGGATTACAGCTCCAAGTGAAATGCCCATTGTTTAATTTTTGCATTTCTTTATCCACCACATATTTCTTCAAATAACGAATTACTCGGTTATGTTTCATATTCATTAATTTGCGATCTTTGGCAATTTTCACAGAATATTGATATTGCACAAAACCGCAAAATGGAATGTCTTTACCCCGCGCCACGTTCACCTGCCAATCGGGATTTTGTTCGGTCGGATCGTAAATCACAAACGCAAACAGCTCATTTTTTTTGCTATAAATATCAAAATGCTCTACGCCGGTATTACGATAAACCCGTTTGCGCAAGGCAATGCGCTCCTCCAAGGTTCGCTGCTGCCAATTTCTATCTTGCAACAGTTCAATCGCGCTATGCCACTGTTCGGCAGTTTCGCCTTTTGGTACATAAACGTAACGAGCAATAGTGCCTAAATCTTGTTGCGAAGCAAGATAATAGCTTTGCCCACTGTGGTTAATTACCTCAGACACCGCTAATTGCGGTGAAGTGCTACAAGCCGTCAAAATAAGTGCGGTGAGAAAAACGGCAATTTTTTGCACCGCACTTTGGTTTCTTTCAATCCATTGTTTCATTTTATTCACTTAAATCGCGTTTAAACACGAATTCCTTGTCTGTTGATGAAGTGGCATCAAACCAGTAGCCACCGAGATCGAAATCTTTTAATTGTTCCACTTGAGTGAGTCGATGTTGAATGATGTAGCGACACATTAAACCGCGTGCTTTTTTCGCATAAAAGCTGATCACTTTATATTTGCCATTTTTATTATCTAAAAAGACTGGTTTTACAATATGCGCCTTCAACTCACTTTCCTTAACGGATTTATAGTATTCATCGGAGGCAAGATTGACTAACACATTATCCCCTTGCTGATCCAAGGCTTGTTGCACCGCCGCGGTGATAATATTGCCCCAAAAATGATACAAATCCTTGCCTTTCGGGTTGGCTAATTTTGTTCCCATTTCTAAACGATAAGGCTGCATTAAATCCAAAGGACGTAGCAAACCATATAAGCCCGACAACATTCTCAAGTGCTGCTGCGCGAATAAAATATCATCACGCGATAAATGTGCGGCATCTAGCCCCGTATAAACATCACCTTTGAATGCAAAAATCGCAGGGCGCGAGTTTTGTTCATTGTGAGCCTTATTCCACTCAGCAAAACGCGCCACATTTAATGCCGCTAATTTATCGCTAATGGACATTAGAGAGGCAACATCTTGCGGCGCAAGCTGACGACAAATCTCAATCAGCTGTTCGCTATATTCCGTTAAATCAGGCTGAGAAACATCAAATTTTTCCACCGCACTTTCAAAATCAAGGGTTTTGGCGGGAGAGATAATTGCTAACATAATGAAATCCTTATAAATTCTTTAAAGCGTTAAGGGCAGTTGCCATTCTATCGGCGCTAATTGATGCTGTTGTAAATAAGCGTTCGTTTGCGAAAAATGCTTACAACCGAGAAATCCGCGATGTGCCGATAAGGGCGAAGGGTGCGGCGCAGTTAGCACGCAATGTTTTTGTCTATCAATAAATTGCCCTTTTTTCTGCGCGTGGCTGCCCCATAATAGAAAAACAATATTTTCGCGTTGTTCATTCAAGGCGGAAATCACCCGATCGGTAAAAGTTTCCCAACCAAAGTTTGAATGGGAATGGGCTTTGCCTTGTTCCACGGTTAGAACCGTATTTAACAGCAGCACGCCTTGTTCTGCCCAGCTCACTAAATAACCGTGCTGAGGAATTTGAAAGCCCACATCATTGGCTAATTCTTTATAAATATTGACTAACGAGGGTGGTGGCGCAATACCGGGTTTCACCGAAAAAGATAAACCGTGCGCTTGGTTTGGCCCGTGGTAAGGATCTTGCCCTAAAATCACCACTTTCACTTGATCAAACTCGGTTAATTTGAAGGCATTGAAAATCTCATTGCTCGGCGGATAGACAATTTTGCCCGCCGCTTTTTCACGCTGGACTTGCTGTAAGATTTGCTGAAAATAGGGCTGGCTTTTCTCGCCACCAATCACATCTTTCCATGTTTTCATTTTGTTTTCCTCAGCGTTAAACCTAGGCTAAGATTATAAAGAACCTCACCTCAAATTAACAGCCTCTATTCCAATTTAATGTTTAATTAATCTTTATAAAGATGTTAATAAATTGTTAAACTTGAAATAATGAATTTGTTTTATTTTTGATATGTATCAATTTCGCTATTTTTGTTTGATAAATTCAATCTGATCCATATCAAAATAATTGAATTGGTCAAATTTTTTGATAAAATCCCTACCAACTTATGATTAATTAACAAACAAATTTAGGAGTTCTTATGATTAAAGGTATCCAAATCACTCAAGCTGCAAATGACAACTTATTAAATTCATTTTGGTTATTAGACAGTGAAAAAGGTGAAGCACGTTGCTTATGTGCAAAAGGTGATTTCACAGAAGATCAAATCGTAGCAGTAAGCGAATTAGGTCAAATCGAATATCGTGAATTACCAGTTGATGTTGCCCCTACAGTAAAAGTAGAAGGTGGTCAGCACTTAAACGTAAACGTTTTACGCCGTGAAACCTTAGAAGATGCGGTGAAAAACCCTGAAAAATATCCACAATTAACTATCCGTGTTTCTGGTTATGCAGTACGTTTTAACTCATTAACTCCAGAACAACAACGTGATGTAATCACTCGTACTTTCACTGAAAGTTTATAATTTCTCCAATTAGTAGTTTAGACTATAAAAAAATCGCCCTTAGCTATCGGGCGATTTTTTTATGCAATCATATTGTTTTCAGGTAATTCTCAACAAAATTTAAGGGATAAAAAATATCTTATCCTTACTATTTAAATACTAAGAACGCTCCACTTCCAATCTTTCAAACACCAACACTCTATTTTCTAGTTTGCGTAGTAATAATGTGGCGATGCCTGTAATGGCAAGGTAGATGACACCTGCGATGCCGTAAATGGTGAGTGCGTCATATTCTGTGCCGTAAAGCTGTCTTGCGTAGCCCATAATATCTAAAATGGTAATAGTTGAAGCAAGCGATGTGCCTTTAAATACCAAAATGATTTCATTGCTGTAAGACGGCAGGGCGCGTTTTAAGGCATAAGGAATTAAGATTTTCAGCGTTTGCCAACGGCTTAAACCAAGCGCGGCGCAACTTTCCCATTGTCCTTTTGAGATCGCTTTCACTGCGCCGTAAAATAATTGTGTGGAATAAGCTGCACTGTTTAGCGCAAGGGTGAGCATTGCGCAAAACCACGCATTAGACAATAGCGCCCACGTGGGGCTTTCTACGATCCATTGGAATTGTCCTGGGCCGTAATAAATTAAGAAAAATTGCACTAATAGTGGTGTGCCAGTGAATAAAGTTAGGAAAATATTCACCGCACTTTTTAGCAGTTTATTTTCCATCGCAAGAATAAAGGTTAAAGCAATGGCCAAAATAAACGCAAAAAAGAGCGCAGAAACCGTAAGCAATAGGCTTGTTGGAATCCCCTGTGCGATGGTGATGAAATAATCGTGAATCATTATTCCACTCCTCTTTCAAAGCGGGTAAAACGCCATTCGAGCTTACGGATTAGCACTTGGCTGATAAGCGTAATCACTAAATACATCAATGCGGCAAAGCCATACCAAGTGAAAGGTTCGTGGGTTCTGGTATTAATTAATTCTGCTTGACGCATTAAATCGTGTACCCCAATCAATGAAACGAGGGCGGTATCTTTTAATAACACTAACCATTGATTGCTCAAACCCGGTAAGGCGTGTCGCCAAACTTGCGGCATAATGATATGCAAAAAGGTGTAGCTACGGCTTAAACCAAGGGCCGCGCCTGATTCCCATTGCCCAAGGGGAATGGCTTGAATGGCGCCACGCAAGGATTGCGAAGCATAGGCGGCAAAAATAATGGATAACGCCAACACCCCACAAAAGAATGGGCTAAGTTCCAAATATTTTCCAGTGATTAATTCCAACACTTCAGGAATGCCGAAATAAATTAAGAAAACCACCAAAATTTCAGGCAAGCCACGTAAAAGGGTGATGACAACGGCGCTCGGTTTACGCACGCATTGCCATTTGCTCATTTCTAGGCTAACAAAAATGAGCGATAAAACGAGCCCTAATAATAAGGAACACACCGCTAACCCTAAGGTCATTAGGGTTGCGGTGTACATTAAAGGAAGATAATCCACAAACATAGCGATTATTTAGTCATCCATTTGTCGTAAATTTTTTGGTATTCGCCGTTTGCTTTAATGGCTTCGATACCTTTGTTTAGGCTTTCTACTAACGCAGTGTTAGATTTATTTACCGCGATGCCTAAACCGTTGTTGAAGTAACGTTTATCCGTAACACGCTCGCCCACGAAAGTTAATTCAGGGTTTTTCTCGAACATATCACGCAATACGTCAGTATCACCGAAAATCAAATCGATACGCCCATTTTTTAAGTCAAGAATGGCATCTTGCAAGCTTGCGTAAGATTTTGCCGTGTATTGTTTGGCTTCTGCGTTAGCATATTGTTGGTAAGTTGTCCCATTTTGCACGCCCACGGTTTTCGCCGTAGCTAAATCTGCTTTGCCTTTGACTGCGATGAAACTTGCTGAACTTTCGTAGTAAGGTTGACTGAATGCCACTTGTTTTGCGCGCGCTTCGGTAATATCAATAGCAGAAATTGCAGCATCAAACCCACGGCCTTTAATTAAGCTTGGAATTAACGCGTCAAAAGCTTGGCTTTTGAAATGACAAGTGGCTTCGATTTCTTTACAAATTGCGTTGGCAATATCCACATCAAAACCAACGATTTCACCTTTTTCATTGGTTAATTCAAATGGCGGATAGCTTGGCTCCATTGCAAAAGTAATATCTTGTGCTTGCGCCATTGCCGCTGAACTTGCTAAAAGGGTTGCTAAAAGTAATTTTTTCATTGTGTAATTCCTTAATGTGAATGAGATAAATATTGTTTAAATTGTTCTGTTTTAGGCTGCATAAAACAGCTTGCATCGCCCATTTCGATGATATGGCCTTTTTCCATATACACCACTTTGGTCGCCACTTTCTGTGCTACAGAAACTTCGTGGGTAACAATCACTTGGGTAATGCCTGTTTCTTGTAATTCCTGAATAATGGACACCACTTGCGCCGTAATTTCAGGATCGAGCGCGGCGGTTGGTTCATCAAATAATAAAACTTGCGGTTTCATCATTAATGCTCGGGCAATTGCCACACGCTGCTGCTGTCCACCAGAAAGATGCAATGGAAAGCGATCAGCAAATTCTTCTAAACGTAAACGGGCAAGTAATTCAAGGGCTTGTTTTTTCGCCGTTTCTTTATCTAATCCAAGCACTTTTACTGGTGCTTCGATTAAATTTTCAATAACTGTTAAATGCGGCCATAGATTGTATTGCTGGAATACCATTCCCACATCTTGGCGTAATTGACGCATTTGTTTTGGATTTGCCGTTGCCGCAGAAAGATCAAATTTATTGTTGGCAATCACCAACTCACCAGACTTTGGCACTTCTAATAAGTTTAAGGTACGAATCAGCGTACTTTTCCCTGCACCACTTGGCCCTAATAAAACCACGGTATCGCTATCTTCCGCTGTTAAATTAATGTCAAACAGGGCTTGCGATGAACCGTAGAAAAAATTGAGATTTTTTACACTAATGGTCATTTTGGTTGTTAGCTCTAAATTTAAAGTTGAAATAATATTAATGTTTTTTGCATAACTATGCAAATAAAAAGTCAAAAAATTTTCACCGCACTTTGGTTTAGAATAAAATCGCTTACTTTTTATCTTGATCTTTTAGCGCTGTGCGCTATAATTTGTGTTGTAAGTGATGAGCAATGGAGTTATTAAAGATGATCCCAATAGAAAAAAAATTACTAACTAATTATACATTTATTGATTTATTTGCAGGTTTAGGTGGATTCAGATTAGCATTAGAATCTTTAGGAGCGAAGTGCATATACTCTAGTGAGTGGGATGTTCCAGTCCAAAAAGTATACGAGGAGAATTTTGGGGATATTCCTGAAGGTGATATTACTCAAATCAATGAAAATACAATTCCTAGCCATGATATTCTTTGTGCAGGATTTCCTTGTCAAGCTTTTTCTATTAGTGGAAAACAACGGGGATTTGAAGATAGTAGAGGAACTTTATTTTTTGATGTTGCAAGAATCGTAAAAGCAAAAAGACCAAAAGTTGTTTTTATGGAAAATGTAAAGAATTTTGCTACACATGATGGGGGTAAAACCTTAGAGGTTGTAAAAGGAACTATGGAAGAGTTAGGGTATACCTTTTACCAAAAAGTACTAAATTCTGTTAACTATGGAGTCCCTCAAAAACGAGAAAGAATTTACATGGTCTGTTTTAGAAATGATTTAAAAATTGATAATTTTAAATATCCTAAGCCTTTCGAATTAACTCGCCATGTTGAAGATTTCTTACTTGATGATGAGAGTATGGTTAGGGATTTATATGTGGATAGGGTAGATACTTATTATAATGGTGTTGAAGATACTCAATATAGTAATAAATCAATCCGTTTAGGAATTGTAAATAAAGGTGGGCAAGGTGAGAGAATATATAGTACCAAAGGAATTGCAATTACATTATCAGCTTATGGCGGAGGTGTTTTTGCTAAGACAGGCGGTTACTTAATTAATGGAAAAACAAGAAAATTACATCCTCGCGAATGTGCTAGAATTATGGGGTATCCAGATTCTTATAAAATTTGTAATAATGCAAATCAAGCCTATAAGCAATTTGGAAACTCAGTAGTAATTGATGTATTACAATATATTTCTATCGAAATAGGAACAGTTTTAGAGGACAAGAAAAATGAATGAGGTTGAATTTAGGAATTGGCTTACCAAGAAAAATGTAAAGTTGAAGGTTGTAGGAGATACTATTTCAAGATTAAAAAGAGTTGAGCGTGAAATTAAAAACTGCGATATTGATGAACAATATCGCATTGATAAATGTGATCACCTACTAAAATTATTCTTGAATATGGGGAATAATAATGAAATGAAAATGTACCCAAATGCCCAATTTCCAATTGGGAAATATTACATGAGTACATATCGTTTAGCCCTCAAACAGTATATTCAATTTTTAGATGATGTTACTTCAAAGAATCTATAAATAAAGCTTTAGGCATGCCTTTTATAGATGCTTTTTGTGTAACTGAAAAAATAACATTTGCGTTATTAGTGTTAGATAACTTACGAATTTCATATTCACTTCCTCGAGGAGAAAACATATATTCTGTTTCAAAAATTTTAAATTTACATTTGTCTAAATCTTGTGAAGAAATAACGAATAGCTTACCGTTTTCAGTACGGTGATTCGTTATTTTATAGTTATGGATTACATACTTCATTACATCATTTATATAAAGTTTTCCTACATTTGTTGAGCCACTTCTCTTTATGCGATATTTAGCTGTTACTTCAAAGTGCTCTTTCAAACAATCAATAGGAAAAATAGTATAGTTATTTGTAATAAAAAATCTAACATTTTTCTTTTTGTACGTATGAATGATCCAGTTTGAAAATATATCAGAACCATTCGGTATATTAATATCCTGGCCTGCTGTACCTGCTTTACTAAATTTCTCAAAATGAACATTCATATAATTCACTATCATTTTAGAATATTCATTTATAGGATTTATATTACGTTGACTATATTCAAATATTTTATTTTTGAAATCTGGTATTAAAACAAACTGTCCACATTGAGCTGGTGAGTGTTTTGCTTCAATATAAAATAAATTTCCCGAATTTGTTTTAGTTAAAATATCAGGAATGGTTGAGTCTGTACCTCCTCTACGAGTAAACTTTGCATAAGCCCCAAATTCTTTATTAAGAAAATTTGTACATTGTTCTTCAAATTTTTCCCAGGTTGTCATTGTTTAGTCCTCTGTTGTATCTTGAAAAAAACTTCTTATTGAGTTACCAAGCATGTGAATTACATTTACGGTCATGGCATTTCCGGCTTGCATCAAAAGATGTCGATCAGAAACTTCATTTTTTACTTTATCTGCGTACTCTTTTGGAAACCCTTGCAAAAGTAATGCTTCATAACCTGTTAGTTGATATATAGTGTGTTCCTTCACATATAGAACACCATCTCGTTGTGCTCTTAATGTGGGACAACGATCGCAATAAATCCTAAGATCATTCATTCGAGTATCAATTATTTTCCCCTCCATATTCTTAATATCATTTACGGTATATCTTCCGTTATTTACAGGATTCTTTAAATAGTAAGAGAGAATTTCCAGTCTTTCTGAAGTTGCTATATTATTATCAATTAAGAAATTAGATAAAGGTGGCTTTTCAATTGGCTCAGGCCATTTGAAGTCTGATATATCTTTTCCTAAATCTTTTCTTACACCAATAAAATAAACTCTTTGACGCATTTGAGGGACCCCATACTCAAGACTTGTAAGAACCTTATAGACTACATCGTATCCAACCCTGTTTAATTCATCGATAATTATCTTTATTGTATTTCCTTTGTCATGGGTAACTAAACCTTTAACATTTTCTAAAAGAAAACATTTTGGTTGTGTATTTTCGAGTATTCTTACTATATGGAATATGATTTGTCCCCTATTATCTGAGAATCCCTCTTTTCTACCTATAACAGAGAATGTTTGACATGGGAATCCAGCAATTAATAAATCATAAAGTGGTAATTTCTCGGTATTGATTCTTTTTAAATTATAGTAGTAAGGTTCATTCGTTGTATCGTGCATTAATTTATAAGTACGAACAGCAAGTTTACTTGTATCCGAATAACCAATGCTTTTTAGTCCAGCTAGCTCCAAACCTAAGCGACCTCCACCAATACCCGAACAAAGATCTAAGAAAGTACGGATTTTATGCATATATTATTGATTCCTTATGACGTGTGATAAACTATTTCGAGAGTTAGTAGGATAAAGAAGATCTTATATGAAATCAAATGGATAAAAACTAATAGCCTTTTATTTGAGGGGCAGTATTCTGTATTGCTGCTTATCCATATTGTAGCAAAGTAATAAAGTGCGATAACTCTCATAAGATATATAAAAATTTTCACCGCACTTTTGTATGGGCGTTTTTGAGATAAAAATCCCTTAATTTTGCCCCGCACTTTCATCGGAAGGCCAAGAATGCACTACGGCTTTGACTAAGGTAGCAAGCGGGATCGCAAAGAACACGCCCCAGAAGCCCCATAATCCACCGAAGATCAGCACGGCGACAATAATGGTCAGCGGATTAAGGTTTACCGCTTCAGAGAATAAAAATGGCACAAGCAAGTTTCCGTCTAAAATTTGACTTATCACATATGCGGCGATTAATGACCAGAAAGTCGGTGTAATGCCGAATTGCGACATTGCCACTAACGCCACGGGAATGCTGACTAACACCGCCCCCACATAAGGCACTAGCACGGATAACCCCACGGCAACAGCGAGCAACAAGGCATAGCGAAGATCGAAAAAGAGGAAGATTGCATAAGTAATCACCCCAACCACTAGAATTTCAATAATTTTGCCGCGAATATAATTGGCGATTTGTTTTTGCATTTCTTGCCAAACTTTATCGGCCAGTTTGCGGTTGCGTGGCAGAAATCCGCTGATGTAAGTGAGTAATTCTTGTTTATCTTTCAATAAGAAAAATACCATTAATGGCACAAGGAAAGCGTAAATGCCTAGGCTCACAAGGCTGATAATAGACGAAATTGAGAGTTTGAGCGCTGATTCACCAAAGCCTAAAATTTTGCTTTTCACACTGGTGAAGAAGCTGTCAATCATTTGGTAATCCACCACTTCAGGATAATGCTCAGGCAAGGAAAGTAGCCAGTCATTGAGCGAATTAAACATATGTGGCAATTCACTGAATAAATTAATGGTTTGGTTAACCAGTGTCGGAATGAGTACCAACGCGATAATCAGCACAATACTAATAAAGCCGCCAAGCACTAAAATGGTGGCTAGTAAGCGGGGGAATTTGAGTTTTTCATTTAACACGCGGATTGGCATTTCCAGCAAATAAGCCAGTACGATGGCCACCAATAACGGCGCAAGTAAATCACTAAAAAAATAAATGGCGATAAAGCCAAACAGCAAAATGGCGAGTAATGCCATTGCCTGCGGATCACTAAATCGGCGCTTATACCAATTTTTCAACATTTCTAACATAAAAGCTCCTTTCGGCGAGAATTTGTGCTGATTATAAGGTAAAATGAAGCTGATTTAATACAAGGAATTTTCTATGACTGTTAAAATTTATCACAACCCACGTTGTTCCAAAAGCCGCGAAACCCTTGCCTTATTACAACAGCAGAGGATTGAGCCTGAAATCGAGCTTTATTTAGAAAAGCAATATTCCGTTGAGTTCTTGCAACAGCTTGCGCAAAAGTTGCAGCTTAACAGCGTGCGAGAAATGATGAGAACTAAGGACGATTTATACCGCACTTTGCAGCTTGATAATCCTGAACTCACCGAAGAACAGTTGCTCAAAGCTATTTCACAGCATTCTGCCTTGCTTGAGCGCCCTATTGTGGTGAATGGCGAAAAAGCCAAAATTGGCCGCCCGCCAGAAAGTGTTTTAGCAATTTTATAATTTCTTCGCTATAATAACGCCCGCTCCGCCATAATCATTGAGCGGGCATTATTTTTCCCCATTTTATTTATTGAGAGGCAATGATGAAAAAGAAAAAATCTTTTGCGCCCGTTGCTGATGTGCAAGGTTGCACCACCTATCAGCATAATAAAGGGACAATCCGAGATAACGCCATTCAGGCATTATTATCCGACAAATTATTTCGCCAACGCATTGAAAAGAAACGAAAAGGTAAAGGCAGTTATCAGCGAAAAGCGAAACATCAAGGGAAATATTTTGAAAAGCCCGATTATCAAGTTTTTGGCAACAGAGATTTTATAATCGGGTTTTTCTTAACAAAAATAGCAAATAGAGGAAGTCATTATGTCAATCAGAACAGAATGTTTATTTAGCAACGAATGGAACGTACGAATTAGCGATCCTGGTGAGGAAGGCGCGCACAGTCATTTTTTTGAGAAAATTTATATCACGCTTGATGCCCATATTGACGGGGAAAAGATCACCTATGAATTCACCCGCAAAGTGGAAGATCAAGTAAAAATCAACCGCACTTTTACTGATTTAACCGAATTATTCAAATTTTTAGGCGAATACCTTGACCCTGTGGCGCTAGGATTCTTAGGCGTAAAAATTGGGAATTTAGGGGTGAAAGCTTAATCTGATTGATAACTAAAAAAAGAGCGATTTTTCAACCGCTCTTTTTTATTTACTGTTAAGCACTATTTGCTTTTACGCATAATACATTTCAAATTCCACTGGGTGTGGCGTCATATTTAAGCGTTCCACTTCTTTGCGTTTAATCGCAATAAAGGCATCAACGAAATCTTTGCTGAACACACCGCCTTGGGTTAAGAATTCGCAATCTTTCTCCAATGCGTTTAATGCTTCTTCCAATGATCCTGCTACGGCTGGAATTTCTTTTAATTCTTCTGGTGGTAAATCATACAGGTTTTTATCCATTGCATCGCCTGGGTGAATTTTGTTCACAATACCATCTAAGCCAGCCATTAATAATGCCGAGAAAGCTAAATATGGGTTTGCCATTGGATCAGGGAAACGCGCTTCAATACGAATCGCTTTCGGGCTAGTTACCGCTGGGATACGGATTGACGCCGAACGGTTACTTGCTGAGTAAGCTAATAATACAGGCGCTTCAAAGCCCGGTACTAAGCGTTTGTATGAGTTGGTTGAAGGGTTAGTAAAGGCATTCAAGGCTTTGGCGTGTTTGATGATCCCGCCGATGTAGTAAAGTGCGGTTTCAGACAGCCCTGCGTATTTATCCCCTTGGAAAATATTTTTGCCGTCTTTGCTTAAGGACATATTACAGTGCATTCCTGAGCCGTTATCGCCTGTGATTGGTTTTGGCATAAAGCAGGCGGTTTTGCCGTGTTCTGCCGCCACATTTTGCACCACATATTTATAAATTTGCGTTTCGTCCGCTTTTAAGGTGAGCGAGTTAAATTTGGTGGCAATTTCATTTTGTCCTGCGGTGGCCACTTCGTGGTGGTGAGCTTCAATCACCAAGCCCATTTCTTCTAGCAATAAGCACATTTCTGAACGAATATCGTGCGCGGTATCATTTGGCGCAACCGCACAATAACCGCCTTTGGTGAGTGGACGATAACCATTGTTGCCGCCTTCATAAATTTTGTTGGTATTCCACGCGCCTTCAATATCATCGACCACATAAGAATTGCCATTCATTGCCGAGCCAAAACGAACATCATCAAATAAGAAAAACTCAGGTTCTGGGCCGAAAAACACATCGTCTGCAATGCCTGTTGAGCGCATATAATTTTCTGCTCGGATCGCAATAGAACGCGGATCGCGATCATAGCTTTGCATTGTGGTTGGTTCATAAATACTGCAACGAAGGGATAAGGTTGGGATTTGTGCGAAAGGATCTACTACGGCGGTTTCAGCGATTGGCATTAATAACATATCTGCTTTATTAATGGCTTTCCAACCTTCCACCGATGAACCGTCAAACATTTTACCGTCTTCAAATAAATCTTCATCAATTAGGTTAACAGGTAAGGATACGCCGTGCTCTTTTCCTTTAATATCGGTAAAGCGAAGAAGAACAAACTTAATGTCATTTTCTTCGATTAACTTAAACACATTGGCAACGGCCGCTTCATTTGACATAGTGATAATCCTCATAAATATGATTGCTAGAGTTGAGATGCTGTGTGCTTGATGCACGCTGGCTAAAATATCACATCACCTGCAAAATTCAAGGGGCGAGCGTGATTTTAATTTCACTCAAGTGCGGTAAAAAAATCATGAATTTTTACACCGCACTTTGTGAAATTCTCTCCAAAAGATAGAAATCCACTTATTTCCAATTATTCATAGCTCAATGTGGCAAAACGTTGTATAATCTGCAACCTTTTCGTGCAATCTTGCTAACAACATTGCACATTATTCAAACATCATTATTGATAACAAAAGACTTTTCAAATGACAGATACCATTGATATTAACAAATTGCGTAACATCGCAATTATTGCTCACGTTGACCACGGAAAAACCACGCTTGTTGATAAATTATTACAGCAGTCAGGCACGCTTGAAGCAAGCCGTGCAGACGCGGACGAACGCGTGATGGATTCCAATGATCTTGAGAAAGAACGTGGCATTACCATTCTTGCAAAAAATACCGCAATTAACTGGAACGATTACCGTATAAATATTGTAGATACCCCAGGACACGCCGATTTTGGTGGTGAAGTAGAGCGCGTGCTTTCTATGGTGGATAGCGTATTGTTAGTGGTGGACGCCTTTGACGGCCCAATGCCACAAACCCGTTTCGTAACGCAAAAAGCTTTCGCTCACGGCTTAAAACCTATCGTGGTGATTAACAAAGTGGATAGACCAGGCGCACGCCCTGATTGGGTGGTGGATCAAGTGTTCGATTTATTCGTGAATCTTGGCGCAACAGACGAACAACTCGACTTCCCTATTATTTACGCTTCTGCGCTAAATGGCGTGGCAGGCTTAGAACACGAAGATATGGCACAAGATATGACGCCATTATTTGAAGCCATTGTACAACACGTTGAGCCGCCAAAAGTAGAACTCGATGCACCATTCCAAATGCAAATTTCCCAGCTTGATTACAGCAACTATGTGGGCGTAATCGGGATTGGTCGTATCAAACGTGGTACGGTAAAACCAAACCAAGCGGTAACTATTATTGATAGCGAAGGCAAAACACGCAACGGCAAAATCGGCCAAGTGTTAGGTCATTTAGGTTTACAACGCTATGAAGAAGATCTTGCGCAAGCGGGGGATATTGTGGCGATCACCGGTTTAGGCGAACTCAATATTTCTGACACCATTTGTGATGTAAACAATGTAGAAGCCTTACCAGCCTTGAGCGTTGATGAACCAACGGTAACGATGTTCTTCTGCGTAAATACGTCCCCATTCTGCGGTAAAGAAGGGAAATTCGTCACTTCACGCCAAATTTTAGAGCGCTTAAACAAAGAGCTTGTGCATAATGTGGCATTGCGTGTGGAAGAAACCCAAAACCCAGATGAATTCCGTGTTTCAGGACGTGGTGAATTGCACCTTTCTGTATTAATCGAAAATATGCGCCGTGAGGGCTATGAGCTTGCGGTATCGCGTCCGAAAGTTATCTTTAAAGAAGAAGACGGTCGCAAACAAGAGCCATTCGAGCAAGTAACCATTGATATTGAAGAGCAACATCAAGGTGCGGTAATGGAAGCCTTGGGTATCCGCAAAGGTGAAGTGAAAGATATGATTCCAGACGGCAAAGGACGCACCCGTTTAGAATATATTATCCCAAGCCGCGGTTTAATCGGTTTCCGTAATGAATTTATGACAATGACGTCAGGAACAGGCTTACTCTACTCCACATTCAGCCATTATGACGATGTAAAACCAGGTGAAATCGGTCAGCGCAAAAACGGCGTGTTGATTTCTAACGGTACGGGCAAAGCCCTCGCTTATGCGCTATGGGGCTTACAAGAACGTGGTAAGCTGATGATCGATCACGGTGTGGAAGTGTATGAAGGACAAATCATCGGTATTCACAGCCGTTCAAACGATTTGACGGTAAACTGCTTACAAGGGAAAAAACTCACCAATATGCGTGCTTCAGGAAAAGACGATGCTATCGCGCTAACCACGCCTGTGCGCTTCTCTCTTGAGCAAGCCATTGAATTTATTGATGATGACGAATTAGTAGAAGTTACCCCAACATCAGTGCGTATTCGTAAGAAATTACTCACTGAAATGGAACGCAAACGTGCTAACCGTACAACAACTAGCACAAGCACCCATTAATTCTGATTATTACTAATAAAAAGTGCGGTGGTTTTTTGCTGAATTTTTAGCAAATTCCCACCGCTCTTTTCTTATTACAAACTCTGCTATTCTTCCCCATTTTTTCTAAAGCAATCTTTACTAAACCTCAAACTCAGGTTAAACAAAAAAGCCGAACGGAAATCCATTCGGCTTGTTATCATCGTTCAGTCGCGATTAAGCAAGATCGTCAATCACTACATACACTTTCGTTGTCGGGCCGTGCACACCTACTACTTTAACTAGCTCAATATCCGCGGTGGAACTTGGGCCTGAGATGATGTTTACGCAAGATGGCATTCTTTCCCCTAACACGGCTTTGTCGTGAAGAATTTTGGCAAGCTGTGCCACACGCGGTAAAACAAGGCTTTTACGCACCACAACAATGGATTTTTCTGGCAATAAGCTCACTGAACGACCTTTGTCTTTGCCCGAAAATAGCACGACACCACCTGATTCAGCCAAGCCATATTCTGCATAGTTAATGCCGATATTGGCTTGTTCTGCGTGTTTTAAGTTTTCTTCGCCATTCTGTGGTAACCAAATATCCGCATCATAATTGGCTTGTACATCTTGTGTAATGCCAAGTTGCTCTAAGCGTTCATCGCCAGTAAGAATAATTGACCCACCGCCATATTTTTCGCAGGCAGAAAGCACCGCACTTTTTGCTTCCGCTTCGTTGGTTTCGATCACATCAACCATCATCGCTTTTGCCGATTCAATAAAAGTTTGGCATAAGGCTTGCGGATCAAGATCGGTTAAACGCGTTGTGGCGTAATCATTTAGCGGCGCAGGCATTGGCTCTGGCACAAGCTGGCGTGGACGCCCCATGCGTTCCGCAAGTTTGTTTAGGAAGTTTTCTCTATTTTGTGCGTCCATTATTTTGCCTCTCTTTTGTTAAACCATTCACGGAAACTTTCGCCATCAGCACTTGGCAGATCGCGCGCTTTTGTCCATTCGGCCAATGCGCCAAATTCAAGCGGTGCTTTACCATTTTTGATGAATTTGCTTGCCACTTTCGCACCTACATTCACGCCCACTTTCCATAAGGTTGGGTGAGAGTTGGCAAAGTTGAAACCAAAGATAGATAAACGCTCTGCGGTTGGTGTCATACCACTTTGGGCAATATGCTCACGGTGTTTTAAGATGAGCTGTGCCAATGGAATTTTCACTGGGCAAACAGAGTTACAGGCAGTACATAACGAGCAGGCATACGGCAATTCTTTGAAGTCTTCATAACCGCCTAATAAGGGTGAAATCACCGAGCCGATTGGACCGGGATAAATTGATCCATAGCCGTGTCCACCAATTTGGCGATAGGCTGGGCAAGTATTTAAGCACGCACCACAACGGATACAACGCAATACTTCTTTAAATTCGCTTTCGAGAATTTTAGAACGTCCGTTATCCACGATAACCAAATGAAATTCTTCAGGACCGTCCGTTTCGCCTGCAAGACGTGGGCCTGTGAGCCAAGTGTTATAACCAGTTAATTTTGCCCCAACGGCACTTCTGGCAAGCATTGTGATTAACACGTCCACTTCTTCAAAAGTGGGTGCAATACGCTCCATTCCCATTACTGCAATGTGCGTTTTTGGCACAGTGGTAGCAAGACGTAAGTTTCCTTCGTTGGTAACCAAGCAAAGGCTGCCTGTTTCTGGCACCGCAAAGTTACACCCACTCACACCGATGTCTGCTTCCAAGAAATCTTGACGGATTTTTTCACGAATGAACAAGGTCATTGCTTCTGGCGTTTCTGGGCCGTCATAGCCTAATTTTTCGTGTAAATCTTTACGAATTTGATGGCGATCTTTATGAATGGCTGGCACAACGATATGAGAAGGACGATCCCCGGCAATTTGTAGGATATATTCCCCTAAATCCGTTTCAATCACCTTGATACCTTCGGCTTCCAGCACTTCGTTCATACCAATTTCTTCGGTTACCATTGATTTGGATTTCACGATTTTTTTGGCATTTTTCTCAAGGGCAACTTGGCGAATATAATTGGTGGCATCTTCAGCGGTTTCAGCAAAATACACTTTCCCGCCATTTTCAGTCACTTTTTCGCTTAATTGATATAAGTAAGCATCAAGATTAGCTAAAACGTGGTTACGAATATGCTTTGCCTCATCACGCCATTCTTCCCAATGACCAAGTTCGTCCACCATTTTTTGGCGATTTGTGCCGATGCGTTCTTGTGCCATTACAATGGCTTTACGCATAATGTCGTTGTGAATTTCATTATCCACACGTTTTTTAAATGCAAGATTGCTGGTTTTTAATGACATCTTATTTTCCCTCCTGCATTAATACTTCGGCAATGTGCATCACTTTCACTTTTTTGCCTTCACGACTTAAACGTCCACCAATATTGAGCAAACAGCTGACATCAGCTCCGATTAAATAATCAGGGTGAACTTCCGTGATATGTTCCACTTTTTCCGTTACCATTTCACCAGAAATTTCCGCCATTTTCACCGAGAATGTTCCACCAAAACCGCAACAAGTTGTTTGGTTGTGAATTGGCAATAATTCTAGCCCTTTCACATTTTGTAATAAGGTTAAAGGCTCGTTCACAATGCCTAATTTACGGCTTAAGCTACAAGATGGATGATATACCGCTTTTCCTGTTAAAGTCGCGCCTACATTGGTTACGCCTAATTTATTGACGATAAAATCCGTTAAATCATAAAAACGATCAGCCACTTTCTGCGCGCGTTCTGCCCATTCAGGCTCATCAAAACGGTTAAAATATTCAGGATAGGTTTTAATCGCATAAACACAAGAACCCGCAGGGGCAACGATCGGATAATCATTGACTTCAAAGGTTTCTACCAAGTTTTTCATTCCAGCTAGGGCTTGTTTGGTATAACCACTATTCAGGGAAGGCTGACCGCAGCAACCTTGCTTTTCAAGGAATACAATATTACAGCCGAGCTTTTCTAGTAATAATACGGTGTTTTTTGCAACGCCTGCTTTTACCACATCAGCGATACAAGTAACGTAAAAATTTACGTTCATAAATTACTCCAACATAATCAAATAGAAATGAGAAATCAGGCAAAGTTGCCTCCGCCTGATTTGTAATAATTCACACTAAACGTTAAAGAAAAGTGGAATAATAAAGAGTGCAACAAGTGCGGCAATAATACCATAAACGATCATTGGAACGATGGTTTTCTTAATGATTGTGCCTTCTTGTTTATCAATATTTAATACCGAACTTACCGCAACGATGTTGTTGATACACACCATATTCCCCATTGCGCCGCCAACAGATTGCAGGGCAAGTACAAGGGTCGCGGAAAGACCAGTAATTTCCGCAGTGGAAAGCTGAACGCTACCAAAGGTTAAGTTAGAAACGGTGTTTGAACCAGAGAAGAACGCACCCACCGCCCCTAAGTAAGACGCAAATAATGTCCAATATTCGCCTGTGGCTTCCGCAAAACTTCTACCGATAATTTTCACCATTGAATTATCGCCACCCACAAGCATCAAGTTCACCATAATTAACGCACCAACAAGGGCTAAGAATGGGGTGCGAGTTTGTCTTAAGCTGCCCATAAAAATATCTTTGGTTTTACTTGCTGATAATGCGAATAATGGGATTGAAATTAATACCGTTACCACAAATGGAATTAATGCTGGCACATAAAGCAATTTATAGCTTGCATTCACCGGTGTACCAAAAATTTGTTTTAAGCTGAAAATTAAACCGTGGCTAATTTCAAATAAACCTAACGAGCCTAATTGTACGCTAAACCAAGTTGTCGCATCGTTCATCATTGCTTTGAATGGTAACTGTTGTAAACGTGTTACGATTAAAATCGCAATTAATAACCCTGTTGGCAATAAGGCTTTCACTACTTGCCCTGTGCTTACTGCGTTATCGTCAAGGTTATTTTCTACTTTGGCTAAACCAATGCCTTTATTTGCGACAAACACAGACACCAATAAACCAATTGCACCACCCACTAATGATGGGAACTCATAGTTCACTTGGGCCAATAAGAAATAAGGCACAACACAAGCGAAAATGCTGATATAAATAAACACAAGGTTTTTACGAATTTCACTCCAACCTACGATTAAACGTAACGCCATTAATGGAATAATTAATGCGGCAAAAGAGTGAATAAGCGCTGACATTGAACCAATTTCAAGAATTTGGTTATCCGTTAAATTTAATGGGCCGAAACCAAACCAAGTTGGCGTCCCTACTGCTCCAAAGGAAACCGGTACAGAGTTCATAATTAAGGCAAGCATTGCCACTTTTAATGGCGGGAAGCCTAAGCCCACTAAGATCGGCGCAGCGATCGCTGCTGGCGTCCCGAAGCCACTCGCCCCTTCAATCATAAAGGCAAATGCCCAACCGATAATCATAATTTGTGCAACAGGGTTTGGATTAATATTACCTAACCACTTACGCAAGGTATTCGTTGCACCTGAGATTTCAGAAAAACGGTTAAATAAAATCGCACCAAAAATTACCGTAATTGGCGTTTGAACCGCCACCAATGCGGCTGTTACATTGGCACTCACAATAGAAATATCTGTGCCAAAGAAAATAAATTGAATAATTAATACCACTACCGCAATCCACGGCAATGCCACATAAGATGGCAACGCATTGCGTTTTACCATTAAATAAATTAATAAAACAATCGGAAAAATACTAAGAAAAAGAGCCATACAAACTACTCCATCAATAATTAATGTTATGACTTAAATGAGAGCGCCATTCTATGCTGATTTAAACGTTTTAGTAAAACATTTGTTAAGAAATTATGACGGTGATCACAAAAATTTTTAACATTTTGCTAAAAATACTTCCTTATAGTTATCCCCGCGTTAATCTGATAAGCCATTTCTCATTAAGGGCAAAATCCGCTATAATTAGCCAATTTTGCAAAAAACTTATTATTTTTTCACCGCACTTTGTTTTTGCTGTGAAAATTTGCCCTAACGAATATAGAGGTTTTTATGACAACTCCCGTAGTTGCCCTTGTGGGTCGCCCAAATGTGGGAAAATCCACCTTATTTAATCGCCTAACGCGCACCCGTGATGCCCTTGTAGCCGATTTCCCCGGCTTAACTCGCGATCGCAAATATGGCCAAGCCAATATCGCTGGCTATGATTTTATCGTAATTGACACTGGCGGTATTGATGGCACAGAAGAAGGCGTAGAAGAAAAAATGGCAGAGCAATCCTTGCTTGCCATTGAAGAAGCTGACATCGTGTTATTTCTGGTGGACGCACGCGCAGGGCTGACTTCCGCCGACATTGGCATCGCCCAATATTTACGCCAACGCCAAAATAAAACCACCGTGCTGGTTGCCAATAAAACAGACGGTATTGATGCAGATTCCCATTGTGCGGAATTTTATCAGCTTGGTTTAGGCGAAGTGGTACAAATCGCCGCCTCACAGGGCCGTGGTGTGAACGCCTTAATGGAACAAGTGCTTGCGCCACTTGCTGAACAAAATGCTGAAAAAGAGGCCGAGCAAAACCAAAGTGCGGTACAAAATAACGAAGAAAATCAAGAAGATGAATGGGATCACGAATTTGATTTTAATAACGAAGAAGATGGCCAGCTATTAGATGAAGCCCTTGCGGAAGAAGAAAGCGAGCAAGAGCAAAACATCAAAATCGCCATTGTAGGCCGTCCTAACGTAGGGAAATCCACCCTCACTAACCGCATTTTAGGCGAAGATCGCGTGGTGGTTTACGATCTCCCCGGCACAACGCGCGATAGTATTTCCATTCCAATGGAACGTGATGGTCAGCAATACACCATTATCGACACGGCGGGCGTGCGTAAACGCGGTAAGGTGCATTTGACGGTGGAAAAATTCTCTGTGATCAAAACCTTACAAGCCATTCAAGAAGCCAATGTGGTGCTACTCACCATTGATGCGCGTGAAGGCATTTCCGATCAAGATCTTTCCTTGCTCGGCTTTATCCTAAATGCAGGGCGTTCTTTAGTAATCGTGGTGAACAAGTGGGACGGCTTAGATCAAGAAGTAAAAGATCGCGTGAAATCAGAATTAGATCGCCGTTTAGACTTCATTGATTTTGCTCGCGTCCATTTTATTTCTGCCTTGCACGGCAGTGGCGTGGGCAATCTGTTTGATTCTATTAAAGAAGCCTATGCTTGCGCTACGCAAAAAATGACGACTTCAATGCTCACACGCATTCTGCAAATGGCAACGGACGAACATCAACCGCCAATGGTTAGCGGTCGCCGTATTAAATTGAAATACGCTCACCCTGGTGGCTATAATCCGCCAATTATTGTGGTACACGGCAACCAAATTAACCGCTTGCCAGATAGCTATAAACGTTATTTATCAAACTATTATCGCCGCAGCCTGAAAATTATTGGCTCGCCAATTCGTTTGATGTTCCAAGAAGGCAGCAATCCATTCTCGGGCAAACGCAATAAACTCACGCCAAATCAGCTGCGTAAGCGTAAACGTTTGATGAAATTTATTAAGAAATCTAAAAAATAAAAATAAAGGCGATTTAATATCGCCTTTTTTATTACCCACACAAAAACTTTCTATTTTTCCACCGCACTTCATTATTGCACGGCTTGTAGCGGTAAATGCCGATAGCGTAGATGAATCGCCAAAAACAGCATAATGCTAACCAAGGCAAAAATACCGCCCACCATTCCAATATAAGACAACCCCAAATGTTGCATTACTTGATTGCCGAGCAATGCGCCGCCGCCAATGCCGATATTATAAATGCCTGAGAAAATCGCCATTGCTACATCCGTGGCATCTGGTGCGAGTTGTAAAATGCGAATTTGCAAGCTCAAACCAATGCCTGCAATGCCAATGCCCCACAATAGCACCAACGGATAAGTAAAGGCGGAATGGCCTTTTAATAGCACTAAAGCAAAGAGCGAAAGAGCTAGACTGCTCATTGCAATCAGTAGAAATTTTGCTGGCCCAAAGCGGTGAAAACGGCTAAATAGCATACTGGCGATCATTCCTGCGCAGCCAAATAGCAATAAAATCAAGGTGGTTTCCGTTGGTGCGATGCTCACTTCTTGAATCATAAAAGGTTCAACATAACTGTATGCGGTGAAATGGGCAGAAATAACAGTGGCGGTGAGAACAAATAACCCCACCAACAACGGACGTTTGAATAATAGCGGAACACTTTTTAATGTGCCGGCGTTTTTGCTCACTAAGTGCGGTAATAATTTATACAGAAAAATCAGTACGATAAACGCCACCACACCAATCACGCCAAAGGTGGTGCGCCAGCCAAGCCATTGCCCGATAATACGCCCTAACGGCAAGCCTAACACCATTGCCAAGGCGCTGCCCATTGCTAACAAGCCGAGCGCTTGTGCTTTTTTATCTTTTGGCGCGAGGCGAACGGTGAGCGAAGCAGTGATCGCCCAAAATACAGAATGAGAAATGGCAATGCCAATACGAGAAATCAGAAGAACTTGGAAATTCCACGCCACGCAAGACAAAATATGACTCACAATAAAGAGAATAAAAAGCTTAATCAGCAAACTACGCCGCTCTAGCTTGGCGGTGAGCAGCATAAAGGGCAAGGAAAGCAAAGAAACAATCCACGCATAAATGGTGATCATCAGCCCTGTTTGGCTGACTGGCATTTGGAAACTTTCGGCAATATCGGAAAGCAACGCCACAGGGATAAATTCAGTCGTGTTGAAAATAAAGGCGGAAAACGCCATACAAATAACACGCCATAATTTTACACGGCGAACAATTTTGGGAGATAACATTTTAAATTAGGGTTAGCAAAAAAGTGGGCTATTCTAGCACAGAAGTTTAGATTTTGCTCAACGAGAAAGGCGTTGTTTGAATAAATCTTTGAGCTGTTTTTTTAAGCCTTGGGTGGACTCAATTTTATATTGCGGCGAATGGCAATCACCGAAGAAATGCAACGGCAAGCGGAAGTTTTGATATTTTTTCTCACGCAAATTGAGATTAACGAGAAAATCACATTGTTGGCTCACTTGATCCACTGTGCCTTCGCCTACGAGCTGAAAGTAAGGATCGCGTAATTGCAAATTCTGCCATTGCATTTTTTGCTGATCCCAAATTAGCTGGGCGGTAAGGCTTTCAAAGGGTGAATCCATATTTTGCAAACGCGCTGAATCATAATTAATCGGCAAACGTTGTGCCACAATGGCTAACAAATTCACATTTTTCACCTTACCATTGGCGATTTGTAGGCTTGCCTGCCCTTGCTCAATTTGTTGATCAACAAATGCCACTTCCCCTTTTAATTGCGCCTGTCCCGTTGCTAGCACAGGCAACTTAAACAAGGCAAGCCATTGTTCTATGGCGATATTTTGCGCGGAAAACTGCATACGCTCGGGTTGTTGATAAAATTGGAAATCCACATTTCCTTGCGGTGCCAAGGCAAGTTTGCCATCAATAAAGTGCGGTTGAAATTCAAGCAAAATTTTGCCTTGCGAAAAGGGAACTTGGTTAATGCTCAAATCCGTGAAATCAAGCTGATAGCGGTTCGTTTCGCCTTGCATTTCACTGCGTAAATACCCTTGTTTTAACTGCAGCGCCATTGTTTTCACATCACCATAAAGGGGGCGTTCAAACTGCCATTGCCCTGTAAGTTGTTCAAACACTAAGCCATTATGAGAAAGTTGCACATTGCCTTGCAACTGGATCTGGCTTGCTACGCGTGTTGCCTGCGCGCTGAACGCCATTTGCACTGGTTTCTGTAAATTCAATGGGGCATTTTGTGGTAAGGCATTGAGTAAATGGGCAATGTCCTGCCAAGAAAGTGCGGTGGGTTTTAGGCTAAAATTTAGCCTTTGCCATTGGGCGTTAGCAATATTGCCGTTGTGTAGTTGAATTTCATTCAGCTTAAGTTCACCGCTAAGCAACGCGGTAGAATTGAGTTCAAGCACGATTTTTTCAAAGAAAAACCACCGCGCTTTTTGTTGAAACTTAACATTATGTAAGGATAATTGAGTGGGGAAAAGCTGGCTTTCCACTTGTGCCACTTGGATATGCTGCTGCGCAAGGCGCTCAGAAAGCTGCGCCGTTAAACGGGATTTCTGCCAAAAAAGAAAGCACAGCCCCACGCACAACAGTGCGATTAGCCATATTGCTTTCTTTTTCATTGTTTATTTATCCTTATCAATACGGCTGGCCACCGCATTTTGCTGATCTTTATATTTAGCATCTTGACGGCGATTATAAGGACGCGCTGCCTCACCACTTAGCACTTCAAAACTCAACGCACCAATCACCATTTTCGGACGCAATGCCAAAGGCAGCTTACCTGAATTGTAAAATTCCAGCACAATACGCCCATTCCAACCCGGATCGATACGGTGTGCCGTAACGTGTACCATTAATCCTAAGCGAGCAAGGGAAGAACGTCCATCTAGCCAACCGATAATATTGGCAGGCAAGGATACCGCTTCAAAGGTGGTGGCAAGCGCTAGTTCACCAGGGTGGAGAAAAAAGGCTTCGCCATCATCAATGAGAATTTCATCGCTCATCACCGCTTCAAGTTGAGCGGAAACTTCTTCTTTTTTGCCGCTTAAATCAATGTAAGGCGCGGTATGCTCACGAAACACGCGGAAAGAATTGCCCAAGCGCACATCAACGGTCGCACCATTGATTTTGTCGTTATCTGGGCGCGGCGTTAAGCTGATAATGCCTTCATCTAAATAACGTTCAATGTCGGTATCACACAATCTCATTTTTCCCCCTATTTGCTTTTCAGCAGGTGTCTAATTTGTGCTTTTAACATATTGATTGCAATACGGTTTTTCCCACCGCGTGGAACAACAATATCGGCATATTGTTTAGACGGCTCAATAAATTGTAAGAACATTGGACGCACGGTGGCACGGTATTGATCCACTACCGATTGCAAAGAACGCCCACGCTCTTCCATATCACGTTTTAAACGGCGGATAAAACAAATATCTAACGGCGTATCCACAAATACAGAAATACTCGCTTCTTGGCGAATGCGTTCGTCCGTGAGCAACAAAATGCCTTCTAAAATAATCACTTTTTTCGGTTTAAAATGGGTGGTTTCACCCGTACGTGTATGTTCCACATAACTATAAACGGGAATATCCACCGCCTGCCCTGCTTTTAAGGCGCGCAAATGTTGTAACAACAAATCGCGATCCATTGAATTTGGGTGGTCATAATTGGTTTTAATGCGCTCTTCAAAAGCAAGGTGGGTTTGATCTTTGTAGTAGCTATCTTCGGAAATAATGCCAATGTCTTCGCAACTTAGCTCATCACGAAGTTCTTTATGAATGGTGGAGGCAATAAGGCTTTTTCCTGAGGCGGAAGCCCCTGCGATAGCGATAATAATGCAATCTTGATCTGACATAATATGGCTCAACTAGACGAGTTACAGTGATTGTAGGATTATAAAGAAAAATTTTGTTTTTTATAGGGGCTGTTGATAATTCATTTGACATTTGAGTTATCAACAGCCTCTAATAATTCCCCCCTTTTAATGAAATAAAACGAAAGAAATCTTCCATTTTGTGAAGTGGTTCACAGCATTTTTTACTCCATTCGGATAGGATTAGGCTCATTTAATTGAGATTAATCAATGATCTAGGCGATTTTCCGCCAAACCATAAGGAGTACCACAATGAAATGTAAAGCAATTTCTCTCGCAATTTCCACCGCACTTGCCACTTCTGCCTTAATCTTCAGTGTGCAAGCACAAGCCAAAGGACGCTTGGTGGTATATTGCAGCGCCACAAATGAAATGTGTGAAGCTGAAACCCAAGCTTTCGGCAAAAAATATGATGTAAAAACGTCTTTTATCCGTAATGGTTCAGGCAGTACCTTTGCGAAAATTGAAGCAGAAAAGAAAAATCCGCAAGCTGACGTATGGTATGGCGGCACGCTCGATCCACAATCTCAAGCTGGCGAACTTGGCTTGTTAGAAGCCTACCGCTCGCCAAATGTCGATCAAATTATGCCAAGATTCCAAGATCCTGCCAAAGTTAAAGGCAACTACACATCTGCCATTTATATGGGGATTCTAGGTTTTGGGGTAAATACGGAACGCTTGAAAAAATTAGGCATCACAGAGGTGCCAAAATGCTGGAAAGACTTAACCGATCCACGCTTAAAAGGCGAAATTCAAGTGGCTGATCCACAAAGTTCAGGCACCGCGTACACCGCCATTGCTACCTTTGTGCAATTATGGGGCGAAGATCAAACCTTTGATTTCTTCAAACAACTTCACCCGAACATTTCTCAATATACTAAATCGGGCATCACCCCTTCACGCAACACAGCCAGAGGTGAAACCACAGTAGGAATTGGCTTCCTACACGATTACGCCCTTGAAAAACAACAGGGCGCGCCAATTGAATTAGTCGTGCCTTGCGAAGGAACAGGCTATGAACTCGGTGGTGTGAGCATCTTAAAAGGCGCACGCAACTTAGACAACGCCAAATTATTCGTGGATTGGGCATTATCAAAAGAAGGCCAAGAATTAGCGTGGAAAAAAGGCCGCGCTTTCCAAACACTAACCAACACCACAGCCGAACAATCACCCACTGCGTTTGATCCAACCAAACTTAATCTCATCAATTATGATTTTGAGAAATACGGTGCATCAGAAGAACGCAAACGCTTGATTAACAAATGGGTTAATGAAGTGAAATTGGCGCAGTAAATAGTTTTGTCATAGTGAGGTGGGTAATGAAAAAAGTAACGTCCAATCTAATTTTATCTAGTCTATTATTAGCAGGATTAAGTCTTTCTAATATGGCTTTCGCTGAAGGGCGATTGGTGGTTTATTGTAGCGCGCAGAATATTGTATGCGAAAAGGCAGTGCAAGGATTTGCGAAAAAATACAATGTAAAAACTTCCTTTATTCGTAATAGTTCTGGCAGTACCCTTGCCAAAATGGAAGCTGAGAAAAATAATCCTCAAGCAGATGTTTGGGTTGGCGGCCCTTTTGATACCCACCTCCAAGCAGGCGAGTTAGGCTTAATTGCGTCTTATGATTTCCCGAAACGCAATGAAGTGATGACACAATTCCAAAAACTTGGCAATGGAAAAAGTTCTATTATTTATATGGGCGTTTTAGGTTTTGGCGTTAATACAGAACGTTTGAAAAAACTGGGTATTACAGAAACACCAAAATGCTGGAAAGATCTATTAGATCCTCGCTTAAAAAATGAAGTGCAAATTGCGGATCCACAAAGTTCTGGCACGGCTTACACCGCCATTGCCACTTTCACGCAACTTTGGGGAGAAGATAAAGCCTTTGATTACCTAAAACAAATCCATCAAAATATTTCACAATATCCAAAAGCAGGAACAGCCCCATCACGCAACACAGCAAGGGGCGAAACTGCGATTGGTATCGGTTTTTTACAAAATTATTCTTTTGAAAAACAACAAGGTGCGCCCATTGAACTTGTCGTACCTTGCGAAGGCACAGGTTATGAGCTTGGTGGCGTAAGCGTTATTAAAAATGAGCGTAACTTAAAAAATGCACAATTATTTGCTGATTGGGTAATGTCAAAAGAGGCGCAAGAATTGTCGTGGAAAGAAGCGCAATCTCATCACGTTGCCACAAACATTAATGCCGAGCCTTCACCTTACGCACTCAAACCTGCTGATTTGAATTTGATCGATTATAATTTTGATAAATTTGGTTCAAACGAAACACGCCGTCATCTTATTGACAGATGGGTGAATGAAGTAAAATTGGCGAAATAATCGGTGTTTCACGGAGATGTTATGAAAAAGCTGTCACAGATGTTTAATAGTCGCCTATTTTGGATTTTGCTCGCGTTGTTGGGCTTTATCTGTTTGCCTTCTATGGCGTTGTATTATGGTTTGGCGGAATCCACGCCTGATGAAATTTATGAAGCAATGGGCTGGGCGAGCTTTAATTTAAGTTGGTTTTGGTTTGCTGCATTAGCCTTTGTGCCAATTTTGTCTGCTGTTTTCAAAGGGAAAGGGGAACGGCAGCAAGGTCTGGCAGAATTTCTGGCGGTGTTGGCGATTTTCCTATTTGTGTTTATTTCTGCCACAATAGAAAAATTCAATCTCGGCTATTCCGTTTTTGTCCTAATGTTGAGCCTGATTGCCCTTGCCACTCAAGGCTTGGCAAAAATGAAGGTGATGCAAGGGGATAAATTCATCATCGCCTCGCTCATTAGCATTGTCTTGCTGATTTTCTTTTTCATTGTGTATCCCACCTTGGCGATTTTTATCTCGATGTTTTATGACAACGGGGAATTTGTGCCAAGCCAAGTAATCAGCATTGTCGAAAAACCTTACATCATTCGGATTATCGGTAATTCCCTTAGTGTAGCAATTACGGTGGGCATTTTAGCTACATTATTTGGTTTGATTTTTGCTCTTTACACCACACGCATTGCTAAACGCACCGCGGTGATCGGAAAAATGTTCTCCATTTTGCCGATTGTAACTCCGCCTTTTGTGGTAGGGTTAGGGGTAACCTTAATGCTTGGGCGTTCAGGTTATGTTACGGAGTTTTTAGTGCAATATTTTGGCTTTAGCAGCAACTGGTTATATGGTTTTACTGGGATTATCATCGCCCACACGCTTGCGCTAACGCCAATGGCTTTTATGATTTTAGAAGGGGCGTTAAAATCCATTCATCCATCTATTGAAGAAGCGGCATATACGCTACGCTCAAACCGCTATCAAGCCTTTTTCAATATTATTTTCCCCTTGCTCAAACCAGCGCTTGCCAATGCCTTTTTAGTGGTGGCAATCCAATCTTTAGCCGATTTTAGTACCCCACTTGTGCTAGGTGGTAGCTTTGATGTGATTTCTTCGCAAATTTATTTCTACATTGCAGGCTCGCAGTTAGATTACGCTTCGGCCAGCACCTTAGGCAGTATTTTGCTGATCTTCTCTTTGGCGATTTTTGTGATCCAATATTTATGGATCGGCAATCGCTCTTATGTTACCGTTTCAGGCAAATCTTATCGCGGTGATGTGCAAGATTTGCCAAGTGCGATGAAATTTTTCATTATTTTTACCCTTGGTTTCTGGGTGCTGTTTAATGCGGTGCTATACGGCAGTATTTTCTACGGTAGCTTTACAATGAACTGGGGCGTGGATTACACTTTCACCTTTAAACATTATCTCACCTTATTCGGGCAAGGCTTTAGTGACGGCGCTTGGCCATCGCTGATTCATACGGTGATTTTTGCCGCTACTGCAGCCCCGATTACAGCGATTTTTGGCTTATTGATTGCCTACATCACCGTGCGCCGTGATTTTAAAGGCAAGAAAACCCTTGAATTTTTAACCTTGCTTTGCTTTGCCGTACCGGGAACGGTGGCAGGGGTTTCCTATATTCTCGCCTTTAACAATGCGCCAATTTATATCACGGGGACAAGCATCATCATCGTGCTTTCAATGGTAATGCGTAATATGCCTGTGGGTATGCGTGCTGCGGTGGCGGGTTTAGGGCAGCTTGATAAATCCCTTGATGAAGCCTCGCTTTCACTCAAAGGCAGCTCGTTAAAAACCATTTGGTATATTGTCTTCCCACTGCTTAAGCCCGCGTTGCTCTCCGCGTTGGTAACCAGTTTTGTGCGCGCAATGACCACAGTCAGCGCCATTGTCTTCTTAGTTACTGCAGATACAAGGGTTGCCACTTCTTATATTCTAAACCGCGTAGAAGACGGCGAATACGGCGTTGCCATTGCTTATGGCTCAATTTTAATCGTGGTAATGATGGCAATTATTTTGCTATTTGACTGGTTGGTGGGCGACACGCGAATTGCTCGTTCTAAAGCGAAAAAAATGAATTAATAGGTTGTAAAAATGAAGAATAATGATTTTTTAGTGTTAAAAAATGTGACCAAATCCTTTGGTAAAGCGGTGGTGATCGATGATCTGAATCTTTCCATTAAACAAGGCTCAATGGTTACCCTGCTCGGGCCTTCTGGTTGCGGAAAAACCACCGTGCTACGCCTTGTAGCAGGGCTAGAAAGCCCTACTTCTGGGCAGATTTTTATTGATGGAGAAGATGTCACTAAATCCTCCATTCAAAATCGTGATATTTGCATCGTGTTTCAGTCTTATGCGCTGTTTCCGCATATGTCGATTGGAGATAATGTGGGCTACGGTTTGCGTATGCAGGGCGTGGGATCAGCAGAGCGCAAACAGCGAGTTAAAGAAGCCTTGGAATTGGTGGATTTGGCGGGTTTTGAAGATCGCTATGTGGATCAAATCTCAGGTGGTCAGCAACAACGTGTCGCTTTGGCGCGTGCGCTGGTGCTAAAACCTAAAGTACTATTGTTTGACGAACCACTGAGCAACCTTGACGCGAATTTACGCCGTAGTATGCGTGAGAAAATCCGCGAGCTGCAACAACGCCTTGGCATCACTTCCCTTTATGTTACCCACGATCAAAGCGAAGCATTCGCCGTGTCTGATGAAGTGATCGTAATGCACAAAGGTAAAATTATGCAAAAGGCTTCTGCAAAAGAACTTTATCAGCACCCTAACTCGTTGTTTTTAGCGAATTTTATGGGGGAAAGTAGCATCTTTGACGGCAAACTTGAAAACGGCACGATAACAGTTAATCAATATGCGTTCACCTTGCCAAATGTGCAATCCTTCGGTTTGCAAGACGGAGAATGTTTAGTCGGCATTCGCCCTGAAGCGGTACGCCTTTCAGCGCAAGGCGATGCGGCTCAACGCTGTGAAATTCAAAGCGCGGTGTATATGGGCAATCACTGGGAAATTGTAGCGCAATGGGGCGGCAAACCGCTACTCATCAACTGCCAACCTGATAGTTTTGATCCTTCTATCAAACAAGCCTATGTGCATTTTGCTGACTATGGCGTGTTCTTGCTGAAAAAAGAATAGTGCATTTCGTTGCAATGGCTTACAACAGCCGATTAAAAAAGTGCGGTGGAAAATCTGTTAAAATTTAGCAAAAAACCACCGCACTTTATTTATCTTAATAATGCACTGAGTACACTTTAAATTTATTGGTTTTGACCAACACTTGGTGCGAGCCAAAATGCTGATCCAACAAATCCGCATAAGGTAAGAAAGCATTAGCAACAATGCGTAACTCACCCCCTTCATTTAAATGCCATTTGGCTTGCTGAATAAGCTCAGACACTGCGCGAAACGCAGTATCTACGCCATCGTGAAAAGGCGGATTAGAAATAATCAAGTCAAACTTGCCCTCTATTTGTGAAAATACATTACTTGCTAACACATCTGCTTCAAGTTGATTTTCTATCAAAGTACGCTCTGCTGAAGCAATAGCTAAAGCGTGAATATCCGTCATCACAAGATTCACACTTGGATTATGCTGTTTAATATAGCTTCCAATCACACCTGCACCGCAGCCCATATCTAGCACACGACCTTTGATCGGACGATCTAATGTTGAAAGCAATAATGCCGTTCCCACATCTAATTCCGCTGCGCTGAATACTCCCGGCAAGCTGAAAATCGTCAAATCACCAAGTTGCGCGTGCTGATAAGATTTCCAATATTTGGCTAAATCAAAGTGCGGTGGATTTTTCAAACAAAAATGATAAAGCCCACAACGTCTTGCACTATCAATTTTGCCAATCTCACCAAACGGAGAAAGGATTCTTTCCGCTGAACGTACGCCGCTGCGATTTTCACCAATAATCAGTACTTCTTGCTCAGGCGCGCATTGTGATAAAAGCTGCATTAATTGCAACTGATTTTCTTGTTTATTTTTCGTCCAATAATAAACGATTAAATCTGCCTTTGGCACAAAATCTACGCAAAAATCCACCGCACTTTTGTTTTCAGCATAGTCAAAATACCAAGTCCAGCAATGGACTGATTGCGCTTTGTTGCGTAATTGCTGTGGAAAATCATCATTCAACGCACCAGCAAATAATACATTTCGATTTTCAAATAAAGAAAGATGGCGTTCTAGCACTTGGCTTTCAGGTGAAATCACGGGTTTATCCTATTCTTAAAAAATATCAATAAAGTCCTACGTTGATAAAAGCAGGAATGAAACTGCTGAATTCTATAATGCGAAATCAGCCAAGACAATAATCTCTTTGTAAATAAAATTTTTCCCTGCATTTGATTTTGCTGGCAATTAAATTTGATATTTACGCTTATCGCCAATATCAAAATGTAACGGCATTCGCCATTTTTGGATCGCAAGCACGGCAAAAAGTAATCCAGAAATCACTGATAATCCATTGAGAAATAAGGAATAATTCAGCACTTTTGCAAACCACAATAAAGCAAGAAAAACAGGTTGCCAATTTAATCCCCAAATGCGAAAACAAAAATATTCTTTAAATGCCAAACCGCCAAGTGTCAGCAAAGCGCCGCCCATAGCCAGTTGCGGCATTCCATATAAATGGCATAACAATGCCGCCCAAGTGCCAAATTGCAGTAGAAAACGGATATTTTTCAAATAAATATGTAATGATGAAGCACAACATAACGCCGCACTGAGTAATCCTAAATAAGCCACCTCTGGATAATAAGGCAAAAGCGCTGTCATTATTGCCGCTAAGACAAAACCTAAACGATAAATGATGACAGTAAAATAATCACACCAATCCATCGGTGATTGAATATGTGGATCAGCCATCTGTTTCTCCTTGTTTACGATATTGATTTGGCGAAATGCCGTAATATTGCTTAAAGACGCGGCTAAAATAAGCCTCTGACTGATAGCCAATATCCAAAGCAATGGTAAGAATGTTTTTCTGCGTTGTTTTTAATAGCATTGATGCCTGCTGCATACGAACTTGGGAAAGAAATTTCCCGGGTGTCGTATCCATTTTCTTTTGGAAAACTCGAATAAAATTGGCACGCGACATATTCGCTATTTCTGCCAAGGTTTCCATATTCCAATTTTTCTCTGGATTCTGCAAAATTGCTCGCACCGCTACCGCTAAACGCTTGTCCTGTAGCACCGCAAGCAGCCCCATTTTGCTTTCGTGCTTTTCAATATAATGCCGTAAAATGTAGGAAAATAGCACCGATGAAAGGGCATTAATAATAGATCTGCCTGCAAATTGCGCTTTCCCTTCAGCTTCAATACGGAATAATGCAACAAGTTGCTCAATCGGCGTTTGATACATCGAAAAATGCAAAATATGCGGCAGAATTTTGAATAAAATAGACTGCTTATCGTAATAAAACGCCCCACAGAACATTTCAAAATCACTTTTTTCTACACTATTGCTCGCCACTTGAAATAGTCCATTTTGACGCTTATCAATTAAGGTTTGTGTATTTTCCGCAAATTTTCGGCTTTGAATATAGTGCAAATCCCCCTCAGGTAAAAAGAAAATATCTCCCGCTTTCAGCAAAATTTTTTCTTTATTGACAATAACTTCACACTCACCGCGCACAATAATATGAAAAACGCCCATATTTTGCCCCGCACTTGGTTGTAGCGACTGCCAATCCCCCTGAAACAAACAATGGGTGTGAATTTCCCCTTCAATTTGAGCCAGTTCAATTAAATGATCCAAAATATCCAATGCTTTCTCCTTATGCTAAACCAGCATCATAACGTATTTTGTTAGACTTTTTTAACCAAAACTTGAGATGATTTTGCAAGATAACTCTAACAAATCATCTCATAATAACACAAGTTAAACAGCTATGATTTGTTGATTAAATAGGAGTAAACAATGTTTAAAGACTGGAAACAAGAAAAGGCCCACGTTAAACAATCGTTCGGTGAACTTGGCAAAAAATACCCGAAAATGCTACAGGCATATGGCGCATTATCAAGTGCAATGGAAGCCTCCGCACTCGATGCCAAAACCCGTGAGCTCATTGCTCTTGCCGTTGCCGTAACCACACGCTGCGAAAGCTGCATTGCAGTACACGCAGATGAAGCTGTCAAAGCAGGCGCAACGGAAGAAGAAGTTGCCGCAGCATTAGCTACGGCAATTGCCCTCAACGCTGGCGCTGCCTATACTTATTCATTAAGAGCTTTAGAGGCGTTTAACGTTAATAAATAATTAATAAAAAACCTAGCGATAGTGCTAGGTTTTTTACAAAAGTAAACTAACTCGTCCCACCCACTGTAATTTCTTCAATTTTTAATGCGGGCTGCCCAACGCCAACGGGGACGCTTTGGCCTTCTTTGCCGCATACGCCGATGCCGTGGTCGATTTCTACGCTGTCGGCCACCATTGAGATATTTTGCATCACGTCAATGCCGCTGCCGATAAGGGTTGCGCCTTTGACTGGTTTGGTGATTTTGCCGTTTTCGATTAAATAGGCCTCAGAGGTTGAGAACACAAATTTGCCTGAAGTGATGTCCACTTGCCCGCCCCCAAAGTGCGGTGCAAAAATGCCACGATCTACGGAAGCAATTAAATCGTCAAATTTACTTTTTCCTGCAAGCATATAAGTATTAGTCATTCTTGGCATTGGCAAATGGGCATAACTTTCACGGCGGCCATTGCCCGTAGGTGCAACGCCCATCAAGCGCGCATTCATTTTGTCTTGCATATAGCCTTGCAAAATGCCGTCTTTAATCAATACGTTACATTGGCTTGGCACGCCTTCATCATCAATGGTGAGCGAGCCACGGCGATTTGGCAATGTGCCGTCATCAACAATGGTGCAAAGCGGTGAAGTTACCAGCTCCCCCACTTTGCCCGTAAATAAGGAACTTTCTTTACGATTGAAATCCCCTTCTAAACCGTGTCCGACCGCTTCGTGCAATAGCACGCCCGGCCAGCCCGCACCAAGCACAACAGGCATTAATCCAGCAGGTGCTGGGATCGCATTAAGATTCACCAAAGCTTGTCGCACCGCTTCTTTTGCAAACGCCACTGCGCGCATTTCGCCATTGTCTATCTCAAAGAACCAATCTAATCCAAAGCGTCCGCCACAGCCTGCGCCACCACGCTCACGCTTACCATCTTCTTCCACCAAAACAGAAATAGACAAACGTACTAAAGGGCGAATATCCGCAGCTAATGTGCCATCAGTGGCAGCAATCAACACTTCTTCATAAATTGCGCTTAAACTAGCAGAAACCTTGGTAACACGCGGATCAGCCGAACGCGCGGTACGATCCACCAAATGCAATAATTCAATTTTCTTTTCTTTACTAAGGCTTTCCAGTGGATTAATCGCCGCATAGCGTTGCACCGCAGAAACTGGCGTGAACGGCTGTGGCAAAATAAAACTTTGTTGCGTAGGCTGCGCAATGCCTTTCACTGCATTGGCACATTGCTGCAAGCTCGCCAAGTTGATTTGATCCGCATAAGCAAAACCTGTTTTCTCACCACTCACCGCACGCACGCCCACACCGCGATCAATATGAAAACCACCTTCTTTAATAATACCGTCTTCTAACACCCAACTTTCATCTTGGCTAAGCTGGAAATATAAGTCCGCATAATCAATATTGCGGTGATCCATTAGGTTAAACACATTCATTAAATCTTGCGTTGCCAACTGACTCGGCGCAAGTAGGGATTGGGTTACTTTATTTAGCATTGTTTTCTCTATAAATAATTAAGGGGCGAACAAGACTGCTCGCCCTAGTTAAAAAATCTCTAAAATTTCGACCGCACTTTGATCTGCCTTAATCTACTCTCAAACAAAGTGCGGTGTTTTTTGGTGAAGTTTTACATTACTACCACATCAAACTGTTCTTGGTGGTAATACACTTCAGTTTTTATTTGAATTTGTTTGCCGACAAACACTTCTAATTCTGCCACAAGTCCGTGGCTTTCTTCGTTGATCAAATAATCCGCTACGGCTCTTGAAGCATACACCACAAATTTTTCGCTGTCGAAAAGGTGGTGTACGCGGATAATTTCACGCATAATTTCGTAGCAAATGGTTTCTACGGTTTTCACCCGTCCACGTCCGCTACATTCAGGGCATTCATCACATAGAATATGTTCTAAACTTTCGCGGGTGCGTTTGCGCGTCATTTCCACCAAACCGAGCTGAGTAAAGCCATTCACGCTAGTTTTTACGCGATCTTTCGCGAGCGCTTCTTGTAAGGATTCCAGCACGCGGGTTTGATGCTCTTCTTTTTGCATATCAATAAAATCAATGATGATAATGCCGCCGAGATTGCGTAGCTGAAGCTGTTGCGCAATGGCTTTGGTGGCTTCAATATTGGTATTGAAAATAGTTTCTTCAAGGTTACGATGCCCCACGAATGCGCCAGTATTGATGTCAATGGTGGTCATTGCTTCCGTTTGTTCTATGATGAGGTAGCCGCCCGATTTAAGATTAACACGCTTGTCTAATGCGGTATGAATAGCATTTTCCACCCCATAGACATCAAACAGAGGTTGCTTGCCTGAATGCAACATTAACTTGTCCGTCAAACTTGGGATAAATTCTTCGGTGAATTGCTTCACTTCATCAAAGCAAAGATGGGAATCAATGCGGATTTTTTCTAAATCGACCCCAATAAAATCGCGCAAAATACGCTGCGGAAGTGCAAGTTCTCCATAAAGCATTGAACGTGTTGGATATTTTGCGCGGCGCTCCATTACCTTGCGCCATAAGCGTTTTAAAAATTCGGCATCTTGCAGCAGATCTTCTTCTCGCGCCCCTTCCGCCGCAGTACGAATAATAAAGCCGCCTAATTCATCGCAAAATGGCAATACCAGATCTTTTAAGCGCGCACGTTCTTCTTCGCTTTCAATCCGTTGAGACACGCCAACGTGGCTGTTTTCTGGCATAAACACGAGATAGCGAGAAGGCAGCGTAATGTCCGTGGTCAGCCTTGCACCTTTCGTGCCAAGAGGATCTTTCACCACTTGCACCACAATATCTTGCCCTTCACGCACAAGCTCCGCAATGTCTTTGACGATGAACTGTTTTTTCTCGTTTTCATCTACACATTCTGTATGCGAAACAATGTCAGAAGCGTGCAAAAAGGCCGCTTTTTCCAAGCCAATATCCACAAAAGCCGATTGCATTCCGGGCAGCACGCGCGTTACTCGCCCTTTATAAATATTACCAACAATGCCACGTTTGGCTTGGCGTTCGATATGCACTTCTTTCAAAATCCCCGTATCCACAAGGGCAATGCGGGTTTCACTTGGCGTTACATTAACTAATAATTCTACGGTTTCCATATTAATCTTATTTGCTTATTTTTCTGCTGGCTAGTCTAGCGAAAAGGGAAATAGAATAACAGTACCAAATCAGGTAAAATATGACCTTTCTCAAATTTTAACCATTTCTTTTGGAATGTTCAGTTTATAAATTATGATCGATTTTCGTCCTTTTTATCAACAAATTGCAACTAGCCCGCTTTCTGCTTGGCTCGAAACACTACCCGCTCAACTTAAACAGTGGGAAAAGCAAACCCACGGCGATTACGCCAAATGGGCAAAAATTGTGGATTTTCTGCCTGATTTGCACGCCAATCAGATTAATTTAAAAAGTGCGGTGCAATCTGAGGGCGATTTTGAACTCAGCGCAGGCGAGCGTCAGCGCATTATTTATCATCTCAAGCAATTAATGCCTTGGCGCAAAGGGCCTTATCATCTTTATGGCATTCATATTGATTGCGAATGGCGTTCTGATTTCAAATGGGATCGCGTGCTACCACACCTTGCCCCACTCAAAGATCGCGTAATCTTAGATGTGGGCTGCGGCAGTGGTTATCATATGTGGCGAATGGTGGGCGAAGGCGCAAAAATGGTGGTGGGCATCGATCCTACTGAATTATTTCTATGCCAGTTTGAAGCGGTGCGTAAATTACTAAATAATGACCGACGCGCCAATTTAATTCCCCTTGGCATTGAGCAAATGCAGCCTTTAGGCGTGTTTGATACCGTGTTTTCAATGGGCGTGCTGTATCATCGAAAATCGCCTTTTGAACATTTTGCGCAATTGAAAAATCAGTTAAGAGCAGGCGGTGAATTGGTGCTTGAAACCTTAGTTATTGATGGTGATGAAAACACCGTGCTTGTGCCACAAGATCGCTACGCCAAAATGAAAAACGTGTATTTTATCCCTTCGGTCAAGGCCTTGATTTTATGGCTAGAAAAAAGCGGATTCCACAATGTGCGCTGTGTAGATGTAGCAGTAACCAGCCTTGAAGAACAGCGTAAAACCGAATGGCTAGAAAATGAAAGCTTAATTGATTTTCTTGATCCAAACGATCATAGCAAAACCATTGAAGGCTATCCTGCACCAAAAAGAGCAGTGATTTTGGCGAATAAATAATTAGAAAAAATACCGCGCTTACAATAATGCAAAAATATAAATAAGAGTGAAAATGCTTCATTCTTATTTATCGCTTACTAAGGCTCTCTCTTAAAAAGCATAAAACCAAAGTGCGGTGTAATTTTACTAAGTTTTTATATGTTTTCTGTCTTATTTAATTTTATTCTTGCTTACAGCATAAATGGTAAAATTCACTGACATCATTATTCAACCAACAAAAAAACGAAAGAGAAGATAAATTAAGATAGCCAAGATTAAATTAAGCGAAAAAAGACGCCCCAAAATAAAACCCAAAATAGGAGATATAAAATAAAGCAAATAAAAAAACGCCATCAAGTTCCCTCAATGGCGTTCTTCTTTCATTTAAAA
>NZ_PQVJ01000012.1 GCF_002921135.1 Avibacterium gallinarum
GGGGCTGTAGTAGATTAGCCCTAAATTTCACACCATTTTCGCAATATTTTTAACTGCTCTTTTGGTGTCCCAAAGTTAAACCGAAATTCACATTCCTTCAAGAATAAAGGAAAGTTTTTTCGGTTAATTCCATTATATTTTCGCAGTATCCGCTTCGCCTGATTCCAAAAATTTTCAATGCCATTAATATGATTTTGTTTCACCGCAAATAGCTCGGAATGATTGATTCGTTCGTGGTGAAATTCACTCACATCAAGAGCATCATAACTGCGATAAGTGTCCGTATAAACCCAGCTATCAGGCTTGATTTTTCTTTTAATAACAGGGAGTAATGTTTCACTCTTGGTGTTTTCAACCACAACAGTAAATACCTTTCCTTGTCGTTTTAGT